>JBBQZO010000020.1:0-107023 GCA_038207625.1 Burkholderiales bacterium
CGCGACCACGCGACCACCGTCGCTGTTGGCCGCCGCGGCGAACACCTTGAAGTCCACGTCGCGCATCGCGTCGGTGAGCTCGGTGAACTCGAGCTTGACGCGCAGATCCGGCTTGTCCGACCCGAAGCGCGCCATCGCTACCGCGTGCGGCATCACCGGAAACGGCGGAAGCTCGACGTCCATCACGGTCTTGAACACATGGCGGGTCATCGTCTCGAAGATGGCGCGGATCTCGGTCTCGTCGAGAAAGGAGGTTTCGCAATCGATCTGGGTGAACTCGGGTTGACGGTCCGCGCGCAGATCTTCATCGCGAAAGCACTTGACGATCTGGTAGTAGCGATCGAAGCCGGCCACCATCAGCAGTTGCTTGAACAGTTGCGGCGACTGCGGCAGCGCGAAGAACATGCCGGGATTGACGCGGCTGGGGACCAGGTAATCGCGTGCGCCTTCGGGCGTGCTCCGGGTCAGCATCGGCGTCTCGATGTCGATGAAGCCTTGTGCATCGAGATACCTGCGCACCTCCATCGCCACGCGATAACGCAGCATCAGGTTCTTCTGCATCATCGGACGGCGCAGGTCCAGCACGCGATGCGTGAGGCGCGTGGTCTCCGAGAGGTTGTCGTCGTCGAGCTGGAAGGGCGGCGTCACGGACGCGTTCAGCACTTCGATTTCGTGGGCCAGCACTTCGATCGCTCCCGACTTCATCGCCGCGTTGGCGGTGCCATCCGGCCGTCCCCGAACCACGCCCTTGACCATCACGCAGTACTCGTTGCGAAGCGATTCGGCGATTGCGAAAGTCGGGGCGCGATCGGGGTCGCAGACGATCTGGGCGAGGCCTTCGCGATCGCGCAGGTCGATGAAGATGACGCCGCCATGGTCGCGCCGGCGATGCACCCAGCCGCACAGGCTGACGGTTTGTTCCAGAAGTTCCTCGGTGGTGAGGCCGCAGTAGTGAGTACGCATAGACATAATGGTTTCGATCCAGGTTAATTATTTGGTAGCCGCACTGACAATGTGCGCGTCTTGTTCTTTGGTCGGCAGTTGCTCGGGCGCGACCACGCCCATCGAGACGATGTACTTGAGGGCGGCATCGACGCTCATATCGAGCTCGATGACGTCGCTGCGCAGCATCATCAGGAAAAAACCGGAGGTCGGGTTCGGCGTCGTCGGCACGTACACGCTGACGTAGTCGCCCACCAGATGGTTTTTCACATCGCCGCCCGGCACGCCGGTCAGAAAACCGATGGTCCAGCACCCCTGGCGCGGATACGGCAGCAGCACGGCCTTGCGAAACGCGTTGCCGGACGAGGAAAACAGCGTGTCCGACACCTGCTTGACGCTGGAATACAGCGAGTTCACCACCGGGATGCGCTGCAGCAGGCGCTCCCACAATTTGACGATGTAGTTGCCCACCAGGTTATTGGTGAGCAAGCCGGTGACGAACACGATCAGCACCGTCAGGATGGCGCCCAGACCGGGGATGTCGAAACCGAACAGGATGCGCGGCTGCCAGCGCGTCGGCACAAACAGCAGCGACTGGTCCATCGTACTGATGACCAGATTAAGCACCCAGGCCGTGATGGCCAAGGGCACCAGAATCAGTAGTCCAGTAATGAAGTATTTACGCATTGATTTCTCGGTTGGGGGTGACGGAAGAATGGCGCGCGGCTCAGGTGCTGCTGCCGCTGCCGCTGCCGCTACCGCCACCGCCACTGCCGCCTGCGGTGCCCGCTGCCGGCGTGCTGCTGGCGGCCGGTGCAGGCGTGGCGCTGCTGTCCTTGGCGGCCGGCGCGGCGGCTTCAGCCGGGCCGCTGGCGGTGCCGGTCGACGGCGCGGTGCCGCCACGGAAGTCGGTCGCGTACCAACCGGTTCCCTTGAGCTGGAATCCGGCTGCAGTCAGTTGTTTCTTGAACGTGGGTTTGCCGCAGGACAGGCAGACGGTCAACTGCGGGTCGGACATCTTCTGCAAAACATCTTTGGCAAAACCGCATTCGTCACAGCGGTAGGCGTAAATCGGCATCTATTACTCCGCAAAAATCATCAAAACCCTGAATTATAAAGCTTTTTCCACCGCTATCGGAATTGCTGCCATCGCAAGGCGGCCACAGCCGCAGCTGCCGCGCCCCTAGGGATTGGGCTTGCGCTCGGTGCGACGCCACACTTTCCAGCGCTCCTTGCCGGCGAACACGGCGATCGAGTCGCTCACGGGTGCGTCCTGCAGGCAGTCGAAGTACGGCGCCAGCAGCGCGTCGAGCTGGGCCGGGGCCAGTCCGAACGGCGGCCCTTTGAGCGTGTCGTCGAAAAAGAAGTAACCGGCCAGCAGTGCCCCCGGGGGCAGCAGCGCGGCCCAGCGCGCGGCCACCTGCGGCCACAGCGCGCGCGGCAGCGCGCACAGAAACGCCCGTTCGTAGATCAGATCGAGCGGGAGCGCCGGTTCAAATTCAAAGAAATCGGCTTGCAGCACGCGCGCGCCGTGCGCTCCCAGCGCCGCCTTCGCGCTGGCCACCGCGCCGGGCGAAAAGTCGATCGCCGTGGCATCCCAGCCGGCGTCTGACAAATAGGCCAGCTCGTAGGCGGTGCCGCAGCCGGGGATCAGGGTGCGCAGCGGCTGCGCGCTGGCAGTGACAAACTGCTGCAGCGCCTGCGGCACGCCGCCCCGGTCCCAGGGCGTGAAGCCGCGCGCGAAGCGCTCGTCCCAGAAGGCCGGCGCGAGCGGGTCGCGGCTGTCGAAATCGGGCGTGGAGCTCATCGGGCGGCCTCGCTCAGGCTAAGTGGTGCCAGCGCAGGTACAGCTGGATGGCGATCGCGCCGACCCCGAAGGCGGCCGCAAAATACACGACGAAGGCGAGCAGGCGGTTGGTGCGCTGCTGCTCGGCCACCAACGTGCGCAGCAGCGCGCTGTTGGCGTCGTGCGGCTCGGCCGCCTGCATCAGCGCGCGGTGCACCAGGCGCGGCAGCTGCGGGATGATGTGGGTGAAACGGGGCGCCTCGGCTTTCAGGCGTTCGACCATGCCCGACACGCCGACCTGCTCGCCCATCCAGCGCTCCAGATACGGTTTGGCGGTCTTCCACAGGTCCAGCTCCGGGTCGAGCTGACGCCCCAGGCCTTCGATGTTGAGCAGCGTCTTTTGCAGCAGCACCAGCTGGGGCTGGACTTCGACGTTGAAGCGGCGCGAAGTCTGGAACAGACGCAGCAGGATCTGGCCGAACGAGATGTCCTTCAGGGGACGGTCGAAGATCGGCTCGCAGCAGGCGCGCACGGCTGACTCGAGTTCGTCGACCCGCGTTTCGCGCGGTGCCCAGCCGGACTCGATGTGGGCCTCGGCCACGCGCTTGTAGTCGCGCCGGAAGAAGGCCAGAAAGTTTTGCGACAGGTAGTCCTTGTCGAAGTCGTTGAGCGTGCCCACGATGCCAAAATCGAGCGCGATATAGCGCCCGAACGTGGCCGGCTCGATCGACACCATGATGTTACCGGGGTGCATATCGGCGTGAAAGAAGCCGTCCCGGAACACCTGGGTGAAGAAAATTTCGACGCCGTCGCTGGAGAGTTTTTTCAGGTCCACGCCGGCCGCTTCCAGGCGCTCGATCTGCGACACGGGAATGCCGACCATGCGCTCCATCACGATCACCGACGAGGAACAATAGTCCCAGTACATTTCCGGCACCATCAGCAGGTTTGAGCCGGAAAAATTGCGCCGCAACTGGCTCGCGTTGGCCGCCTCGCGCATCAGGTCCAGTTCGTCGTGCAGGTATTTGTCGAACTCGGCCACCACTTCCTTGGGCTTCAGGCGTTTGCTCTCGGCCCAGATGCTGCCCACCAGGCTGGCCGCGATGTGCATCAGCGCGACGTCCTCGTCGATCGATTTCTTCATGCCCGGGCGCAGCACCTTGACGGCCACTTGCTTGCCGTCCTTGAGGGTGGCAAAGTGCACCTGCGCGATCGAGGCCGACGCCACCGGCTCACGATCGAAGGTGGCGAACAGCTGGTCGGGGTGGGCACGCAGCGATTTGGTGATCTGGGCGATGGCCAGCTCGGAGCTGAACGGCGGCACCCGGTCCTGCAGGCGCGCCAGCTCGTCGGCCAGGTCGGCCGGCATCAGGTCGCGCCGGGTCGAGAGCACCTGGCCGAACTTGACGAAGATCGGGCCCAGTTCTTCCAGCGCCATGCGCAGCCGTTCGCCGCGCGGGGCCGACAGGTCGCGCCAGAAGATGACGGTGTCGATCAGCTTGGCCGTGCGCGGCACCTTCAGACCGGCGATGGCGATTTCGTCGAGGCCGTACTTGATCGCCACCCGGAAAATCTTCAGCAGGCGCAGAAATTTCAATATCATCAATTATCCAATGTCGGTTGCGGTGCGGCGGGCGCGCGCGCGGCGAGCGCCTGGTCCAGCTTGGCGAGGCGCTTGGCGAAGCGCTCGACATCGTCGCGCAGGCGGCTGACGTCGGCGCCAAAGCCGTCCACCTCGGCGGGGCGCACCAGCAGCGGCTGCTCGTCGAGGAAGAACTCGGCCACGTTTTCAGCGAGCTTGCGGTTGCCCGCCTTGGCCGCCTCGAAGGCGCCCTTGGCGCCGGCCACCAGGCGCGTGGCGGCGATTGGCCCCAACCAGGGCTCCAGGTCGTGCTCGGCTTCCCAGCGCAGCGTCTGGCTCAGCTGGGAGATGGTGTTGGCGAACTCGGCGTCGCCGTCGATCTTCACATACGAAAAAGCCCGCTCGCGGTTTTGCGCGATCAGCGGCAAGTCGATCAGGCGCAGCCGGATCGTCACATTGGGCGTCGCGTCCAAGACGCCCGGGCCGACCATGCCGTCGCGCAGCACCGCCAGGCGCAGCTGCACGGCGCCGGCGTCAATGCAGGCGAGCTTGCCGGCATGCAGCGCCAGCTGGTCCCTGGCCCACGCTTCCTGCGCCAGCAAGTGATTAATCGTCGCGATGACGGGAGCGGCCAGCGGAGCGGTGTACGAAGTCAATGGAGTCGGTGAAGGCAAGAGTTGGACGGGTCGGAATGACAAAACCGCCCGGCAAGCGCGCGGGCGGTTTTGATCTTACCAGTTTGCCGGCGCGACACGCCGGCAGCCTGGGAATTTTTCCCTGCGGGTTCAGGCAAGCTGTTGTATGCCGGCCAACAACCAGCCACCATTGCCCGTCAAAGGTTTGACCATGTTCCACACTTCGGAGAACGGCTCGGGCGCCGCGTTCGGGGCCGACTTGATCATGCCGGCGAACTTGACGCTGGCCAGGTAGTCGCTGGCGCTGGTCTCGATGCCCAGCAATTGGGCGTCGATCGTCACCACGTCGGTGAAGTCGGGCGTGGCACCTCGCTCGGTGATCTGCATCTTCAGCTCGGCAAACACTTCCGGCGTGGTGAATTCGCGGATGTCGGCCACGTCGGCCTTGTCCCAGGCCGCTTGCAGGCGGATGAAGTTGGACTTGGCCACGCGCAGAAAAGACGCCGTGTCGAAGTCGGCCGGCACACCCCACGGGGCGCTGGCAACGCTCTTGTCGAGCATGCTGCCCGCAGGCGGGGCGAACGTTTGCGGCTCGAGGCGCGCGCCGATTTCCGGCGTGCCGCCGGCATGCGGATAGCTGTTGTTATTACCCTGGAAACCGCCCGAAAACGGCATCGGCGTGAGCGTGTTGTGGTGGCCGGCCGTCTTGCTGCGGAACATGCGGTAGATGAACAGGCCGGCCATCACCAGCAGGCCGATCATCAGGATCGAGCCCAGTGCGCCGCCCATCGCGCCCATCGCGCCACCCATGCCCAGGTGCGACAGCAAGGCGCCCGCGCCCAGCCCCAACAGGGCGCCGCCGACGATGCCCTTCCACGGACTGGCCGGCTTGGGCGGAATGGCCGCTGGCGGCGCCATCGGTGCCGGCGCTGCCGCCGGACGGGGCGCCGCAGCCGGGGCCGCTTGCTGGCGTGCCACGGTCGGCGACTGGCGTCCGATCGAACGACCGCCGCCCATTGGCCGCGCCTGCGCGTCGGCCAGCATGGCGAACGCGCTCACAGCGAGCATCAACGTGAGGATAAATTTTTTCATGGTGCGTAGGTCCTAAAGTTTGATACCGGTGTGCAGTGCGGCCACACCCGCCGTGAGATTGAAATACTCGACCCGTTCCAGGCCGGCGTCCTGCATCATGGTTTTCAAGGTTTCCTGATCGGGATGCATGCGTATCGATTCGGCCAGATAGCGGTAGCTGTCGGCGTCGCCGGCGATCTTCTGGCCCAGCCACGGCAGCACCGAGAACGAATACACGTCGTACGGTTTCTGCAGCGCCGTGGCCACCTTGGAAAACTCCAGCACCAGCAGCTTGCCGCCCGGTTTCAGCACGCGCCGCATTTCGGCCAGCGCCTGATCCTTGTGCGTCATGTTGCGCAGGCCGAAGGCCACGCTGACGCGGTCGAAATAGTTGTCGGGAAAGGGAAGTTTTTCCGCGTCGCATAACAAGATGGGGGTCAACAGGCCCAGGTTCAAGAGCCGGTCGCGGCCCACCCGCAACATCGACTCGTTGATGTCGGTGAGCCACACCTGGCCCGTCGGGCCGGCCTGCTTGGCAAAGACCTTGGCCAAATCGCCCGTGCCGCCGGCGATGTCGAGCACCTTGAAGCCGGGCCGCACGGCCGCGTTGGCGATCGTAAATGTCTTCCACAAGCGGTGCAGACCGGCCGACATCAGGTCGTTCATCACGTCGTACTTGGACGCGACCGAATGGAAAACCTTGGCAACCTCGTGGACTTTGTCGTCCTCCGAGACCGTTTTGTAGCCGAAATGCGTGGTATTTGTCATGGTGAGCAGCCCGTTTGATCTGCCCGCATTATACAAGCCCGCGCCGCCGCGCGGCCCCCGTCTGTGCGCGGGGCGCACGATTGGCGCGGCGCCGCTTACAGCTGGTAGTTGGCCTGCAGGTAGAGCGCGCGCGGCGCCATCGGCAAGTCGTGCGGAATGGCCAGACCGGGCGCGGCGCTCGGTTCGCGCACGTCGGCGTTGAACAGGTTCAGCACCGTGGCCGTCACACTCCAGTGCTGCGCGCCGCGCTCGCGCCGCAGCGCCAGGTCCAGCGTCGCGTAGTTGGCCAGTGCGGCGCGCGCGTCGCCCGGCGCGCGCGCGCGTCCGGCCACCACATTTAGTTGCGGGTTGATGGTCCACGCATCCGACAGGCGCCAGTTGACGCGCCCGAACAGGTGATGGTGCGGCACATAGCCGGCGTCGTGGCCAGTGGCGTCGTCCAGCGAGCGCTGGTAGGAGTAGTTGCCGCTGACCTGAACGGCGCGGCCGGCCTCCCAGTTCGCCTCCAGTTCGGCGCCGCGCCCGGTCTGGCTGCCGGTGTTGGCAAACGTCTGGCCGGTGCCCACCATCGCATTGGGCACGGTGCGGATGATGTCGTTCATGCCATAGCGGAACAGCGACAGGTTCAGTTTCACGTCCTCGCGCGCCTGCCAGGCAACGGCCGCCTCGAGCGTGCCGATGGTTTCCGGGCGCAACGCGGGGTTGCCACGCACCACAGGATTGTTGATGCCGTACTGTTCGGTGAAGGCCGGTGCGCGAAACGCGCGCCCGTACAGCAGCTTGGCCGTCACGTCGAGCGCCGCGTCCCACACCAGCGCCAGGCGCGGATTGGTGCTGTTGCCGAAGTCGGAATAATGGTCGCGCCGCAGGCCGGCGGTCAGCGCCCAGTCCTTGCCCAGCTGCCATTCGTCCTGCGCGTACAGATATTCGATGCGGCGCCGCTGCGGCGCGATGAAGGCCTGCTGGCCGGTATAGGCGACGATCTGGCCGGCCGGCACCGGCACCCCGTTGGGCAGGAAGGTGAAGTTTTTGTTTTCCAGTGAACGGTACAAATTGATGTCATCGACGCCAGCGCCCACGCGCATCCGATGGTCACTCCAGCCGGAGTAGTCGACGAAGCCGGACAGGCGCAGCGTGCGCTCCCACGTTTCCGGCGCGCCCAACATGCCGTCGGGGAACGTTCCGGTCGGAAAATGCACGCCGGGCGGAAATAGTTGCAGCATCACGGGTATCGACTGCGTGTAATGCTGGTAGCTGGCGGTTACACCCGCCCCGAGATGCGAACTGAGCTGTGGCTCGGTCCAGCAGAGGTCCGACGTGATGCGTTCACCGCCGTCGCGTCCCACCGGGTCGAGCGCCAGTGCGATGCCGGCACCGGTGCCCACATTGTCGCGCAGCTTGTAGCCGGCATGCAGGCGCCACTGCTGGTAGGACAGCTCAACGTTGGCGTCGGCGGCGTCGTAGCCGGTGCTGACATGGCCGGGCGCGAGCGAGGCGTGGGTGCCAAATAGCGTGTCGTTGCGGGTTTGCGCATCGACGTCGATGACGCTGTCGGCGCCGTCGGTCCTGCCCACGCGCGCATACAGTGCCAGCGCAACGGGCCCCAGCGCGCCGCCGTGCTGAACCCAGCTATCGCGCGTATTGAAACTGCCCACATGAAAGCCGAACTGGGTGCCGGGCGTATCGGAGGGCGATTTGGTGATGATGTTGATCACGCCCGCGTAGGCGTCGGCGCCATACAGGGACGAACCGGGACCGCGCAGGATCTCGATGCGGGCGATCTGTTCGACCGGATAGCCGCCCCAGGTATTGCCCTTGTTGCCCACCAGCGCGGTGGTGATCGGCACGCCGTTTTGCAGCACCAAGGTTTGCGCGTTGTATTGGGAATAGATGCCGCGGATTACATACAGCGGCGCGTAGAGGTTGGCCGAACGACTCACATGGATGCCGGCCACCGATTCCATCACCTGGTCAAGGTCCACCGCGCCCATCGCCGCGATGTCTGCGGCCGTGATGACGGTGGCCACGGCCGGCGCACGCCGCAGCGCAACCTGGTGGCCAGTGGCGATGCTCACGCTGAGGCGATCGCCGTAGACCAGCGCCAGCTCATCTTCATCGCTGCCGGCCGTGGCCGCACCGGCGTTGATCAGCAGACAAGCCGCGATGGAGGTTGAAAAAGCTTGTTTGCGCAGCACCGGAACCGCCCTTGCTCTGTAATATGACAGCGCCAGTATAACTGTCCAGCAATAGATGTTGGCGAAATAACCTTATCGACAAGGCGTTTGTGACCACAAAAACACGCCGACACCACAGTGCCTGGCGTGCCGACGATCGGGGAAACGGTGCGCGGCGATTGAACAATCGGTTGTTTAGAAACCGCCCGTTACAAAACGCTTCTAGTGTTTGTGACCACAACCACCGGCCGACGTCGGGGCGCCGGCCTTGACCGCGCCCGGCGCGCGTCCGCTGTCGCCGGGAAACCCTGCCGCGTGCAGACGCGCCATGTAGTCGTTCCACAAGGTTTGCTGGCGGCTGCCCAGCGAATACAGGTAATCCCACGAGAACAGGCCGGTGTTGTGCCCGTCCGAAAACGTCGGCTGCACGGCGTAATTGCCCACCGGGTCGAGCGCCGTGATGCCGACCTCGCGTTTGCCCAGCTGCAGCACTTCCTGGCCCTGGCCGTGGCCGCGCACTTCGGCCGACGGCGAACACACGCGCAGCAATTCGAACGGCAGCGAAAACGCGGCGCCGTCGTCGAAGGCGATGTCGAGCACACGCGATTTTTGATGCACGGTCAGCGCAGTCGGCTGGGGCGACGGGGTAGCGGGTTTGGCGACGGTCATGGTGGTGGTCTTTTCGGTGGTGAGGCTCACGCGTCCAGGCGGGCGCGAATGGCGGCGTGCAATTGCGGCAGCAGCGCGCGGCGCGCGGCCAGCGCGGCCGGCTCGGTGGCGCGCACTACGGCCGCCCACACGGGGTTGGGGAAGCTCGCGTCGTCAACGAAGCGCGGGATCACATGCCAGTGCAGATGGGGCGTCATGTTACCCAGACTGGCGAGGTTGATTTTTTCCGGCGCCAGCACCTCGCGCACGGCCAGTTCGACCTGCCAGACGGCGTCCATCAGCGCGCTGCGGTCGGCAGCTTCGAGCTCGCTCATTTCCTTGACGTGCGCGTTCCAGATCACGCGGCAAAAGCCCGGATAGGCGCTATCGTCAACCGCCACCACCGACAGCGCGGCGTTGCGCCAGATGATGGCGGCGCCGTCGGACGCAGGGCCGAGCAGCGCGCACAGCTCGCAGTTTGGCGCCGTCGTCACACCAGCACCCGTTCGATGCCGCCGTTGTTGGCGCGCGCCACGTACTCGGGCATCCAGTTCGGTCCCAGCAGGTGACGCGCCATCTCGACGACGATGTAGTCGGCGGTGGTGTCCGAATCGTCGTTGTAGCGCGCCAGCCCTTGCAGGCAGGACGGGCAGCTGGTGAGGATCTTGACGTCGCCGTCGAAACCGTCGGCGCGCAGCTTGTCGGCGCCCTTGACCATCTCTTCTTCCTTGCGGAAGCGTACCTGGGTCGAGATGTCGGGACGCGCCACGGCCAGCGTGCCGGACTCGCCGCAACAACGGTCGTTCTTCTCGATCTTCACGTTGTCGATCGTCTGCACCAGCGCGTTGATGGTCTTGCTCGACTCCTGCAGCTTCATCGGATTATGGCAAGGCTCGTGGTACATATAGCGGGTGCCCGAAACGCCGGCCAACGTGACGTTTTTCTCCAGCAGATACTCGTGGATGTCCATGATGCGACAGCCCGGGAAGATCTTGTCGAACTCGTAGGTCGCCAGCTGGTCGTAGCAGGTGCCGCACGAAACGAGCACCGTCTTGATGTCGAGGTAGTTGAGCGTGTTGGCCATGCGATGGAACAGCACGCGGTTATCGGTCATCATCTTCTCGGCCTTGTCGTACTCGCCGGCGCCGCGTTGCGGATAGCCGCAGCACAGGTAACCGGGCGGCAGCACCGTTTGCACGCCGACGTTCCACAACATCGCCTGCGTGGCCAGACCAACCTGCGAGAACAGCCGCTCCGGACCGCAGCCGGGGAAGTAGAACACCGCTTCCGTATCGGCTGTCGTCAGCTTCGGATCGCGGATGATCGGGATCACCTTGTCGTCCTCGATGTCGAGCAGCGCGCGCGCGGTCTTCTTGGGCAGGTTGCCCGGCATTTTCTTGTTGATGAAGTGGATCACCTGCTCGCGCACGGGCGGCTTGCCCAGCGACGGCGGCGGCGCCTTGGTCTGCTTCTTGGCAAACTTCTTGAAGATGTCGTGACCCAGGCGCTGCGCCTTGTAGCCCCAACCGATCATCACCTGGCGTGTCGCGTTGATGGTGGTCGGATCGGTCGCGTTGAGGAAGAACATCGACGCCGCTTTACCCGGATTAAAAGTCTTCTTGTCCATTTTGCGCAGCAGATTGCGCATGTTCATCGACACCTCGCCGAAGTCGATATTCACAGGGCACGGCGTGACGCACTTGTGGCACACCGTGCAGTGGTCGGCCACGTCCTCGAACTCTTCCCAGTGCTTGACCGAGATGCCGCGCCGGGTCTGCTCTTCGTACAGGAACGCTTCGATCAGCGACGACGTCGCGAGGATCTTGTCGCGCGGCGAATACAGCAGGTTCGCACGCGGCACGTGGGTCGAGCAGACCGGTTTGCATTTACCGCAGCGCAGGCAATCCTTGACGCTGGTGGCGATGGCGCCGATATCGCTTTGCTGCATGATCAGCGACTCGTGGCCCATCAGACCGAACGACGGCGTGTAGGCGTTGCGCAAGTCCGCGCCCAGGCCCGGCAGGTTGAGCAGCTTGCCTTTATTGAAGCGCCCTTCCGGATCGATGCGCAGTTTGTAATCGCGAAATTCGCTGATCTCGTCTTCGGTCAGAAATTCAAGCTTGGTGATGCCGATGCCATGCTCGCCCGAGATCACGCCATCCAGACGACGCGCCAGCGTCATGATGCGCGCCACCGCGTGGTGCGCATCCTGCAGCATGGCGTAGTGATCCGAGTTGACCGGAATATTGGTGTGCACATTGCCGTCGCCGGCGTGCATGTGCAGCGCGACGAACACGCGTCCGCGCAGCACGCGCTTGTGGATCGCGGTGCATTCGTCGAGGATCAGCTTGAACGCGGCGCCGTTGAAAATCTGACGCAATTGTGCGCGGATTTCCTGCTTCCACGAGATGCGCACGGTGCGGTCCTGCACCACGTCGAACAGCGTCGCGTTGGGCTGCTGCGCCAGGCGCGCGTCGAACACGACGTTGAGACGGTCCAGGCCCAGCGCATTGAGTTTTTCGCGCGCGGCGGCCAGCGGCTGGTCCATCTCGGCCAGCAGATAAGTCCAGCGATCGAAGGTCGCGGCCAGCACGGCTTCGGCCTGCTGCACGCGGTCTTCCAGCATTTCGGCGTCGCCGATCGATTCGCCCGAGGCGTCGTCGCTTTTGCCGATCGGCAGATTGCCGGCCGCGAAAAACGCGCGCAGATCGGTCGCCAGTTCGAGCTTGTTCTTGATCGACAGTTCGATGTTGATGCGCTCGATGCCGTCGGTGTATTCGCCCATCCGGTTCAGTGGAATGACGACGTCCTCGTTGATCTTGAACGCGTTGGTGTGCTTGGCGATGGCCGCCGTGCGCGCGCGATCGAGCCAGAACTTCTTGCGCGCTTCCGGGCTGACGGCGACGAAGCCCTCGCCCACGCGGGTGTTCGCGATGCGCACCACTTCCGATGCCGCCTGCGCGACCGCGTTTTCGTCGTCGCCGACGATGTCGCCGAACAGCGCCATCTTCGGCAGCACGCCGCGCTTCGATTTGGTGGCGTAACCGACCGCGCGAAGATAGCGCTCGTCGAGATGCTCGAGACCGGCCAGGCGGATCGTTTCAAACTGCGGACCGCCCTTGGCCGGCAAGCCGTCCAGATAATCCTTGATCTCGACGATCGACGGAATGGCGTCGCGCGCCTGGCCGAAGAACTCCAGACAGACGGTGCGCGCGTGCTTCGGCATGCGGTGCAAAATCCAGCGCGCCGACGTGATCAGGCCGTCGCAACCTTCTTTCTGAATGCCCGGCAGGCCGGACAGGAATTTGTCGGTGACGTCCTTGCCCAGGCCTTCCTTGCGGAACTTGCGCCCCGCAATTTCCAGCATCTCGGTCTTGAACGGCTGGTCCTTGGCCGAACCACGCGTGTTCGGGTGGGTCCATTCGAGCTTGAACTTGGCCACCGGCGCGTCGTGGATCTTGCCCAGGTTGTGTTCGATGCGGGTTACTTCAAGCCAGTCACCGTTCGGGTCGACCATGCGCCACGAGGCGAGGTTGTCGAGCGCGGTGCCCCACAACACGGCCTTCTTGCCGCCCGCGTTCATGGCGACGTTGCCGCCGATGCAGGACGCCTCGGCCGAGGTCGGGTCCACCGCGAACACGAAGCCGGCCTTTTCGGCCGCGTCCGAGACGCGTTTGGTGACCACGCCGGCGCCCGAATGGATGGTCGCGTATTCGCGCGTCAAGCCCGGCAGCGTCACCATTTCGACGGCGCCCAGCGTGATCAGTTTTTCGGTGTTGATCACGGCCGACATCGGCGTGAGCGGCACGGCGCCGCCCGTGTAGCCGGTTCCTCCGCCGCGCGGGATGATGGTCAGTCCCAGTTCGATGCAGCCCTTGACCAGGCCGGCCATTTCGTCTTCCGTGTCGGGCGTGAGCACGACGAACGGATATTCGACGCGCCAGTCGGTGGCGTCGGTGACGTGCGCCACGCGCGACATGCCGTCGAACTTGATGTTGTGTTTTTCCGTGTAGCGGCCCAGCACCTTGACGGCGCGCTTGCGCAAGTCGTAGGTCTGGCGGAATTCTTCGCCGAAGTCGGCCACGGCCTTGCCGGCCGCCTTGAGCAGCAGCTCGACGTTGGCGCTGCGCTGTTTGGCCGCGTCCTGCGCCGCGTCCAGGGCATCATCGACCGCATCGACGGTGACGCGGCGCTTGTCCACTTCGGCCAGCCGGTGATGCAGCGCGGCGATCAGTTCGGCGCGCCGCTTCGGGTTGTCCAGCATGTCGTCCTGCAGATACGGATTGCGCCGCACCACCCAGATATCGCCCAGCACCTCGTAGAGCATGCGCGCCGAGCGCCCCGTCTTGCGCGACCCGCGCAGCGCGTCGAGCAGCTGCCAGGACGATTCGCCCAGCAAGCGGATAACGATCTCGCGGTCGGAAAACGAGGTGTAGTTGTACGGGATTTCGCGCAGACGCGTGGGCGTCGGGCCGTTAGGCGTATCGGCCAATAAGGCCTGGATGTGTGCTGGGGCGTTCATTGATTGGTGGACTGTGTGGACTGACCCGAAAGGATCATTCTAGCGTATTGCGCTGCACCACGAGCGAACAGCCTTCGGTTCACAAGGGCTAATCCACAGTGCTGCAGGTCGATAAATGGGTGGCAAAACAACGATTTATCGAAATTAAATGTAGCTGCATGCCGATTTCATCATCAATAAACCGGCCATGCTGGCGATTTACCAAACAGCAAGCTCACGAACGAGCGTGCGTTTTTGGCGCCACAGTCGCGCCATTCGAGGCGCCGGGCTCGCGCCGATGCGGGGTGATGTCGAGCCGGGCCCGCATCAAGTGTCCATGGCGCGTGCCCCGATCAGCTTTCTTGCGTGCGCAGCGTCTGCGCGAGCGCGTCGCCGACGCTGTGCATGAAGGCACGCACCCGCGCCGTGTTGCGCAGATCGGCATGGGTGAGTATCCACAGCGGCGACTGCAGCGCCGCGATCGGTTCCGACAGCGCCACCAGGCCGGGCGCATCGCGCGCGACGAATTCGGGCAGCACGGTCACGCCCAGGCCGGCGCGCAGCAGCGCCAGCGCGCTAGGAAAGTGGTCGACCCGCGCCACGATCGCGCGCGCCGGCACGTTGGCGTCGACCCAGCGATCGTAGATGCGGTCCTGGCCATCGAAACCGATCCACGGCAGCTCGTGCGCCAGCTCGTGCAGCGATAGCGTTTGGCCGGGGGCGGGCAGAAACGCGGTCTGATGCCAGCCATACACGCGCAAGCGCACTTCTCCCAGTTTGCGCCCAACCAGCGTGTCCGGCACCTGGGCCGACAAACGCAGCGCCACGTCGGCGTCGCGGCGCGCCAGGTCGACCCGCGCACCGGACGTGCGCACCTCGACAACGATCTGCGGATGCTGCGCGTGGAAACGCGCCAGCACCTGCGGCAGCAGGTGCATGGCCAGCACGTGCGCGGTGGTCACGCGCAGCGTGCCGGTCAGGCGCGTGTCGCCGCCGACGATGTGCCGTTCGGCCTGGGCCACCAGCGGCTCGCACGCTTCGGCGCTGCGACGCAGCGTCTCGCCCGCCTCGGTGGCGACGTAACCGCTGCGCAGGCGCTCGAACAGACGCACCTGCAGCTTGGCCTCGATCGCGTCGACCCGGCGCAGCACGGTTGAGTGGGTCACCGCCAGCGCGCGCGCCGCGCCCGACAAGGTGCCCGCGCGCGCCACCGCCAGCACATAACGCAAGTCGTCCCAGTCGAGTCGGGCGGCGGGCAGATCATCGGGAGCGGCGTGGGGCAGAGTCGTCATGGCGGTGTTCATGCTGTGCGTTTCTGCGAATTAAAACTGCAAAATTGGATATTTTCTGTGCGTAGACTAGCATCTAGACTGCGCTCATGCCTAATTTCCACTGAAAGAGCGCCATGACTCTCCGAGCCTTGCTGGCGCGCCGCAGCGCTCTGCTGTTGCCCGTCGGCGCCTTGCGCGCGCTGTGCCGTGAGCTGATCGCGCGCTTTAATGCGCGCATCGACGCGCGTCCAATGGCGCGCCACCACCGCATGGGCGCGTTCGAAGCGCGTCTTCCGGACGCATCGCCCGCAGGGCAATTAAAACAGCCAGTGTCCCAGCGCGCGCCAGAAACCGTCGGGGACATATAGCAGCAGCGTCGTCATGGTCAGGTAGCGCGCCAGCTTGCCGACCGCCATGTAGGTCACGCTGGGCCAGAACGGCAGGTGCAGCCAGCCGGCCAGCGTGCACAGCGGATCGCCGATGCCGGGCAACCAGGACAGCAGCATGGTCTTCGGGCCGTAGCGGGTGAGCCAGCCGAACCAGCGGCTGTGACGCTCCTTGGCGAAAGTGCGCTTGGCGTGATAACCCATCCAGTAGTCGACCGCGCCGCCCAGCGTGTTGCCCACGGTGGCCACCAGGATCACCGACCAGTACAAGGCGCCGTTGGCCTTGATGATGGCGAACACGGCCGGCTCCGAGCCCAGCGGCAGCAAGGTGGCCGACACAAAGCTGATCAAGAACACGGCAGTCAAGCCGATTTCCGGCGCGGCGACCAGGTGCAGCAGCCAGCTAATGGCGGATTCAATCATCGAAGACTTTGGAAGGGGCGAAAGGCGTCTATTATAATGAGCAATCAACGTGCGCCGACCAGCACCGCTCCAGCCCACCGGCTTGCAGCGTGCAGCGCTGACCGCATCGGCCACCAGCCGAATAGTACAGTCCCGGCGTCAACGCAATATCGTGCTCCAACAGTGTCTGGCCCGCGTGGCTAGTCATTTCTGGCCCAGAACCACATTGTAAGCAGACCATGACTATCGACTATTTGAAAAAAATCCTGACCGCCCGCGTCTACGACGTGGCCATCGAATCGCCGCTGGAACTGGCGCCGACGCTGTCGCAGCGTTTCGAGAACCGCATCTATTTTAAACGCGAGGACATGCAAAGCGTGTTCAGTTTCAAGCTGCGCGGCGCCTACAACAAGATGGCCAATCTGTCGCCGGCCCAGTTGAAACGCGGCGTCATCTGCGCCTCGGCCGGCAACCACGCGCAAGGCGTGGCGCTGTCGGCCACCCGGCTCGGCTGCCGCGCGCTGATCGTGATGCCCACCACCACCCCGCCCGTCAAGGTCGACGCGGTCAAGGCGCGCGGCGGCGCCGACGTCGAGGTGGTGCTGTTTGGCGATTCCTACACGGACGCCTACAACCACGCGCTGACGCTGGAAAAAGAACAGAAGCTGACGTTCGTGCATCCGTTCGACGATCCCGACGTGATCGCCGGCCAGGGCACCATCGGCATGGAGATCCTGCGCCAGCATTCCGGCCCGATCCACGCGATCTTCGTGGCCATCGGCGGTGGCGGTTTGATCAGCGGCGTGGCCGCCTACGTCAAGGCGATCCGGCCCGACATCAAGATCATCGGCGTGCAGACGCTGGACTCGGATGCGATGGCGCGCAGCCTGAAGGCGGGCGAGCGCGTCACGCTGGCCGACGTGGGCCTGTTCGCCGACGGCACGGCGGTGCGGCTGGTTGGCGTGGAAACGTTCCGCCTCGCGCAGCTGTACGTGGACGACATCATCATCGTCGACAACGACGCCATCTGCGCGGCCATCAAGGACGTGTTCCAGGACACCCGCTCGATTCTCGAGCCGTCCGGCGCGCTGGCCATCGCCGGCGCCAAGGCGTACATCGAGCGTTCGCAGCTGACCAAGAACCCGATCAAGGACGAGACCCTGATCACCATCGCCTGCGGCGCCAACATGAACTTCGACCGCTTGCGTTTCGTCGCCGAACGGGCCGAGCTGGGCGAATCGCGCGAGGCAGTGTTCGCCGTCACGATCCCCGAGCAGCGCGGCAGCTTCAAGCGTTTTTGCGAGCTGATCGGCCCGCGCAACGTGACCGAATTTAACTACCGCGTCAGCGACGAAAGCCAGGCCCACGTGTTCGTCGGCATCCAGATCGCCAACCGCGGCGAATCCGGCCTGATCGCGCGCACTTTTGAACAAAACGATTTCAAGACGCTCGACCTGACCCACGACGAACTGGCCAAGCTGCACATCCGCCATCTGGTGGGCGGCAAGAGCGCGCTGGCGCAGGACGAGCTGCTGTACCGCTTCGAGTTCCCCGAGCGGCCCGGCGCGCTGATGCGCTTTTTGGCCAGCATGGCGCCGAACTGGAACATCTCGCTGTTCCACTACCGCAATCAGGGCGGCGACGTGGGGCGCATTCTGGTCGGCCTGCAAGTGCCGCCCGACGAGATGGAGCAGTTCCGCCAGTTCCTCACCACACTGGGCTACCGTCATTGGGACGAGAGCGCCAACCCGGTCTACAAACTGTTCCTCGGCTGAGGACAGACACACTTTTGGATAGCATCGCCATGATCAATACCGCTGACGCTTCGCCGCTGGGCAAGCCGGCCGCCTACGAAACCGAGTACGCGCCGCATTTGCTGTTTCCCATCCCGCGCCAGGGCAAGCGCGACGAGTTGGCCTTGAGCGGCACGCTGCCGTTCTTCGGCGTGGACATCTGGAACGCCTACGAGCTGTCCTGGCTGAACCTGCGCGGCAAGCCGCAGGTGGCGATCGCCACCATCTGGGCGCCGGCCGATTCGGTCAACATCATCGAATCGAAGTCCTTCAAGCTGTACCTGAACTCGTTCAACCAGACGCGCCTGGCCAGCGCCGATGCGCTGCTCGACTTGTTGCGGGCGGACTTGTCGAACGGTTTCGGCGCGCCGGTGCACGTGCACCTGACGCTGCAGGACGGCTTCGCGGGCCAGCGCCTGGGCGAACTGGACGGCCTGCTGCTGGACCGGCTCGACGTCGAGATCGACCAGTACACGCCAGATCCGGCCCTGCTGCGCTGCGTGCCGCAGGCCAGCCAGGTCGATGAGAAACTGGTGTCGCACCTGCTCAAGTCGAACTGCCTGGTCACCGGCCAGCCGGACTGGGCCAGCATCCAGATCCACTACATCGGACCGCAGATCGAGCAGGAAGGCTTGCTCAAATACCTGATCGGTTTTCGCGAGCACAACGAGTTCCACGAGCAGTGCGTCGAGCGCATCTTCGTCGACATTTTGCGCGCCTGCGCGCCAGAAAAGCTGGCCGTGTACGCGCGCTACACCCGGCGCGGCGGGCTCGACATCAACCCCTGGCGCAGCAACTTCAGCAGCGCACGCCCGCTCAACGTGCGCGGCGCGCGCCAGTAAGGCGGGCACGCTGTTGACGCAGCGCAAAGGTGAACCGTTCCACGGCGCCGCCGCGTTGACAGGCGTTTCCGATGCTTCTACCGTCATTGTTCCACTGCCCCGTTGCGGGCGGTACGAGCAAGGGGATGCAGCATGGCGACAGCGTGGCGGGCGACGGTTTTGCCACTGGCGGCGCTCGCTTGCGCGGGCGCGCAGGCAGCCGATGCAAGCTGGTGGCAGCAAGCCCAGGACCAGATAGGCATCATCTACCGCGAGGGCGAGACCGACCTGTATGTGCCGGGCTACATCCATCACGGGCGCAATTCGTATACGACCGAGCGCCTAACTGAACTCAATGAAAAAAACGCCTGGGGCCTGGGCCTGGGCAAAACGGTGCGCAACGCGCGCGGCAACGAAGAATCGATCTACCTGCTGGGCGTCAACGATTCCCACTACAAGATGCAATGGATGGCCGGCTACGCCTACCAGTGGAGCGCGCCGGTCGCGCACACGCCGCTGGAGGCTTCGGTCGGCCTGACCGCCCAACTGATGAGCCGGCACGACTATTTCGGCGCCATTCCGTTCCCGTTGGCCCTGCCGCTGGCGTCGATCGGCACGCGCGGCAACCGCCTGATGGTCAGCTATGTGCCGCGCCTGTCGAAAAATAAGAACAGCGGCGATGTGCTGTTTTTTTTCGTGCGCCTGCGGCTGGACTAGTGCGGGGCCAAGATACGTATCTATAAAACAACAAATTTGCCAAATGCGAACCGATTCCGTTCTTCGTTCGGCCACAAGGCGCGCCGGCCATCGACGCTGGCGTCCAAGGGGCGATCGGCCGGATTTTCATCATCGAAATTTTGAATTCGCCCCGTGCGATCAGCGCCGCCGGCGCCCCGGCGCGGCGCGGCGCTAAGGTGCGCACGCGATTTCATATTACACAGCCGAAAAACAAGCCTATAATTCTGGCTCGCAAGCACGCCTGTGCCTCGCACCAATTGACTCAGCGTTATGACCAACCTTAGCAAAATATTATCGCCAGAGAACGTGCTGCTCGATCTCGAAGTTTCCAGCAAAAAGCGTGCTTTTGAGCAAGCTGGGTTGATTTTCGAGAACAACTGCGGCATCGCGCGCTCGACCGTGTCGGAGAACCTGTTCGCGCGCGAGCGCCTCGGTTCGACCGGGCTGGGGCATGGCGTGGCCGTGCCGCACGGACGCATCAAGGGCAGCAAGAGTCTGAAGTCACCGCTGGGCGCCTTCGTGCGACTGGCCGAGGCGATTCCGTTCGAATCGCCCGACGGCAAGCCGGTGAACCTGCTGTTTTTCCTGCTGATCCCGGACCATGTGACCCAGCAACACCTGGAAATCCTGTCCGAAATCGCCGAAATGTTTTCCGACGACGCGTTCCGGCTGGCCCTGTCCACCGATCCCGACCCGAAATCGGTGCATGCGCGCATCACCAATTGGCAACCCAGCCTGCAGACCTTGGGTTAAACTTCGCCGTGTCGGGCGCTTCTGCGCCCCCACTTTTCTGAAGACACGTCCATGCTGCAAACCCCGCTGACGATTCAACGCCTGTACGACGACAATCGCGAAGGTCTGCAACTGGGCTGGTTCGCCGGCTTTCCCGGTGGCGAACGGCTGATCTCGGGCGACGTGGCCTCGGCGGCCGACCAGGTCGGCCATTTGAACCTGATCCACCCGGGCCGCATCCAAGTGTTCGGCCATCAGGAGCTGACCTATTACCAGCGCCTGAAAACCGGTTCGCGCAGCCATGTGATTGGCGAACTGATCGCCGGCGGCCCGCCCGCTTTGATCATCGCGCAGGGCCTCGACACCCCGCCCGACATTCTGGCCATCTGCGACGAAAAAAATATCCCGCTGTTTTCCACCCCGCTGCCGGCCGCCCAGGTGATCGACTTCCTGCGCGTCTACCTGTCCAAGAAACTGGCGCAACGCATCATCATGCACGGCGTGTTCATGGACGTGCTGGGCGTGGGCGTCTTGATCACCGGCGACTCGGGGCTGGGCAAGAGCGAACTGGGTCTGGAACTGATTTCGCGCAGCCACGGCCTGGTGGCCGACGACGCCGTCGAATTCTCGCGCATCGCCCCCAATATGATCGAAGGGCGCTGCCCGGCGCTGCTGCAAAACCTGCTGGAAGTGCGCGGCCTGGGCCTGCTCGACATCAAGGCCATTTTTGGTGAGACGGCGGTGCGCCGCAAGATGCGCTTAAAACTGATCGTCCATCTGGTGCGCCGCAGCGCGCTGGAAGAAGAAGTCGAGCGCCTGCCGTTTCTGTTTCCGACCGAGGACGTGCTGGGACTGGCGATTCGCAAGGTCGTCATTCCCGTGGCGGCCGGGCGCAACATCGCGGTGCTGTTGGAAGCGGCGGTGCGCAACACCATCTTGCAACTGCGCGGCATCGACACGCTGCAGGAATTCATGGAACGCCAGCGCCAGGCAATGAGCGGCGACTGAGTCCGCACCGCGCGCGAGCGCTCCGCTTGCGGTATCATCAGGCCCTATGCGCATCGTCCTCATCACCGGTATATCCGGCTCCGGCAAATCTGTCGCCTTGAACGTCCTCGAGGACGCGGGCTACTACTGCGTCGACAAT
The DNA here is from genome assembly GCA_038207625.1 of Burkholderiales bacterium. GTDB lineage: Bacteria > Pseudomonadota > Gammaproteobacteria > Burkholderiales > Burkholderiaceae_D > JBBQZO01. The sequence goes on from JBBQZO010000020.1 coordinate 21,398, forward strand.
TTACCGCCTGCCCTGTTGCCCAATCTGGTGGCCACCCTGCTCACCGACGGCAACAGCAAACTGGCCGTCGCGGTGGACGCGCGCAGCGCCCATTCGTTGGCCGAACTGCCGCTCAACATCATGCATTTGAAGGATCAGGGCCACGACGTCAAGGTGATGTTCCTGACCGCCAACACGCATTCGCTGGTGGCGCGTTTTTCCGAAACGCGCCGCAGCCATCCGCTGTCGCACCAGCTGATGCCGGACGAAAACCCGGCCGCGCGCCGCACGCTGATCGAATGCATCATGGAAGAGCGCGAACGCCTGTCGGGCATCGTCCAGCTGGGCCACGTGATCGATACGTCGGACGTGTCGGCCAACAAGCTGCGCGGCTGGATCAAGGAATTGATCGAGCTTGAGCGCGCACCGTTGACGCTGTTTTTCGAATCGTTCGCGTTCAAGCTGGGCGTGCCGCTGGACGCCGATTTCGTGTTCGACGTGCGCGCCCTGCCCAACCCGTATTACGACCTGGCGCTGCGCCCGCTCAACGGCAAGGACGCTCCCGTGATCGCCTTCCTAGACGCGCAACCGCAAGCGGCCGAGCTGCTCACCGACATCCGCAGCTTTGTGGAAAAGTGGCTGCCCTCGTTCAAGAGCGACAACCGCAGTTACCTGACGGTGGCGCTGGGCTGCACCGGCGGCCAGCACCGCTCGGTGTACATGGCCGAACGTCTGGCCGCCTACTTCGGCGCGGCCGAACGGGTGGTGCTACGGCACCGCGAACAGCCCTGATTCCCGCGCCATCGACTGCGACCAGATTGAACATTAATTGCCCGCACTGCCATTTCAACCTGTCCGGACTGAAATTGGAGAAAATTGTGGCCCGGGAATTGACCGCACCGCAAACGCGATACTTTCTTGAATGCCCTGCATGCAAGGCCGAGCGGGAGAAAAATCCACATTGGCCCCGAACCTACGGATTCGCAGCGTTTGTTCTCGCCGGTCTAATCTGCAAGGGCGGCCATCTGAACGCGTTCTTCAGCGCGGTCGTTTTTTTATTGATGATCATCGGAGCATTCCTGCGCATTTTAAGCATCGATCTTCCCGACAATTGGCACCGATATAAGCGCTTCGAGCGCATTCGCTAGCGTCGCTAACAGGCGACACTTCCGGCCCAGAAAATCAACGCGCAAGTCGCGCGTTGACCCATGCAAATTTACAGGTGACGCAGCGGATGGGCGTGAACTGGCCAGACGGGCGTGAAGAAGCGCGCCACCATCTCTGGCGTCACCTCGGCCACCGTGGCCGGCGACCAGGCGGGCGCGTTGTCCTTGTCGATCACCAGCGCGCGCACCCCTTCAATCACTTCACCGTGCTCGAAATTGTGGCGCACCAGCGTGCGTTCCATGCGCAGGCAATCGGCCACGTCCAGACTCGCGCCGCGCTGAAGCAGCTCTAACGTGACCGACATCATCAGCGGCGAGCGCAGGCGCATCGCGGCCAGCGCCTTTTGCGCGAACCCGCCGTCATCCTGCGCCAGCGAGGCCATGATGGCCGCTACCGACTCGTGCGCATAGTGGCGCTCGATGGTGGCGCGCTCGGCGGCCAGCACGCCAGCGCCAGCATCTGCCTGGAACGGCGCGGCGAACGCGGCAATCGCCGCGCGCAGTCCGGCGCCCGGCGTGGCGGCGATCAAGGTGGCCAGCGCCCCCATCTGGGCCTGCGGCACGTATAGGTCGGCCAGGTCGAGGTAGAGCGCGTCGGCGGCGCCTATCGTCAGGCCGGTCAGCGCCAGATAGATGCCCAGGCTGCCGGGTTCGCGCGACAGGAAGTAGCTGCCGCCCACGTCCGGAAACAGGCCGATGTTCACTTCCGGCATGGCCATCTTGGTGCGCTCGGTGACGATGCGCACGCGCGCGTCAAGCCCGGCCTGGGCGATGCCCATGCCGCCGCCCATCACGACGCCGTCCATCAGCGCGACATACGGCTTCGGATAGAAGTGGATCAGGTGGTTGAGCGCGTATTCCTCGGTGAAAAAATCTTCCAGTAGCGCGCTGCCGCCTTGCGGGTTGGCGCGACCCACATCGTAGAAGAAGCGGATGTCGCCGCCGGCGCAAAACGCCTTCTCGCTGCTGCTGGCGATCACCACCGCGTCCACCTGCGCATCGTCGCGCCAGGCCAGCAAGGCGCCGGTCAGATCGCGCACCATGTCGAGCGACAGCGAGTTGAGCGCCTTGGGCCGATCCAGCGTGATCAGGCCGGTGCGGTTGGCGATGGTGGTGTGGACGAATTGGTTCATGGCGGCGGCGGGAAGGGTGGCAAGAGCCGTATTCTAGCGCCGCTGGGCCCGGGCACAAAACGCGGGCGCAAAAAAAGGTGCCAGATAGGCACCTTTTCGGTCGCAGCATGTGCGCCGCAGGGAGGGGGCTGGGGCCGGCTTAGGCGGCGGCAACGATTTCGTCGGACTCGGACCCAGCCAGGTGTTTGATGGCCTGGTGGTCGTGGTCTTTAATCTTGCTCTTGTGCTTCATGACCTGGCGGTCGAGTTTGTCAATCAGGATATCAATGGCGGCATAAAGGTCTTGTGCCAGACTTTCCACATACACGGTCTTGCCGGACAGTCGCAAGTTGATTTCGGCTTTCTGACGTTTTTCTTTTTCGGTCAGATTATCCACGGTGAGGATAACGGCGATGTCGATGACTTGGTCAAAATGGCGTTTGATGCGCTCCAATTTGCTTTGTACGTATTCACGGATGGCTGGTGTCACTTCAAGATGATGTCCACTGATTGTGAGATTCATACACACTCCTAGAGATGATAACGCTTGCATTCGTACGGTCCCCATTGACACCGGGGTCGCAGGAATTTCGAAAAACTACAAACATTTGCGCAGACTGACGGGTGGGATTTTGAGCGCTTCTCGGTACTTCGCTACCGTACGACGCGCGATGACCATACCCTGTTCCCCCAGCATGTCCGCAATCTTACTGTCGGATAAAGGATTTTTTGGGTCTTCTGCTCCTGTCAATTGCACGATGAGTGCGCGTATCGCCGTCGATGATGCTTCTCCCCCCGCTTCGGTGGCGACATGGCTGCCGAAAAAGTACTTCAACTCAAACATGCCGTGGGGAGTGAGCATATATTTTTGAGTTGTCACACGAGAAATTGTACTCTCGTGTAAACCAAGTGTATCAGCTATTTCACGCAACACAAGGGGACGCATCGCAACGGCCCCATGCGAGAAGAAATTGCGCTGGCGTTCGACGATCGCCTGCGCCACCCGCAAGATGGTGTCAAAACGCTGGCGCATGTTCTTGATCAGCCACTTCGCTTCCTGCAGCTGGGCGCCCATGCCGCCCTCGCCCTTGCCCTGCTTGAGCAGGTTGGCGTACAGGTTGTTGATGCGCAGGCGCGGCATCACTTCGCCGTTGAGCGTGACGACCCAGCCGTTGCGCCCCCGCTTGACGACGACGTCGGGCACGACAAAGTCGGCCACGCCGTTGGAAAAGATCGCGCCCGGATGGGGATTGCACTGGCGAATCACGGTCTGCGCCTCGCGCAAGTCCTCGTCGTCGCAGTCGAGCGCTTTTTTGAGCTTGTTGAAGTCGCGCTGGGCGAACCAGGCCAGGTGCTGCTCGACAATGAGCAAGGCCATGCGCCGCGTCACCATCGGCACGCCGGGCATGCGCTTGATCTGCAGCGCCAGGCATTCGGACGCGTTGCGCGCCCCCACGCCGGGCGGATCGAAGCTTTGCAGCAGCGACAGCACGGTCTTGAGTTCGTCGATGTCCAGTTCGAGCTCGTCGGGCAGGCGCGCCAGAATTTCTTCGAGCGGCTCTTCCAGGTAACCGTTGTCGTCCAAGGCGTCGACTATGATTTCGAGCAGCGCGCGGTCGCGCGGCTCGAGCTTGGAGACGCGCATCTGCTCCATCAGATGTTCGCGCAGGCTGGTCGCGCAGGCTTCAAGCTGGGGCCGCTCGTCATCCTCGCCCTGGGCCTTGCCGCGCCCGATCTCGCTCCATTCGCTGTCGCCTTCGGCGCTGGGGCCCTCGCTGGCCTCGCCGCCCTCGCCCCCTTCGGATTCGGGGGTGGCGACCGGCGTATCGGGCGACGCATGTTCCTGGGGCGCCTCGGAGGCGGCGGCGTCGCCGCTGATGGCGCCGTCCGACTGCAGGCGCAGCGAGCGGTCCAGCGGATCGTCGAGCCGCTCGAGCAGCGGATTGTCGCTCAGCAGTTGCTCGAGTTCCTGGTGCAGTTCCAGTGTCGACAATTGCAGCAGGCGTATCGACTGCTGCAATTGGGGCGTCAGTGCGAGATGCTGCGAAGTGCGCAGCTGCAGGGATTGTTTCATCGGTTTTACATGCGGAAGTGTTCGCCCAGATAGACGCGCCGCACAGATTCGTTGGCGATGATGTCGTCCGGTCGGCCCGACGCCAGCACGGCGCCCTGGTTGATGATATAGGCGCGGTCGCAGATGCCCAGCGTTTCGCGCACATTATGGTCGGTGATCAACACGCCGATGCCGCGCTCCTTGAGAAAGCGCACGATGCGCTGGATCTCGATGACGGCGATCGGGTCGACCCCGGCGAACGGCTCGTCCAGCAGCACGAAGCGCGGGCTGGTGGCCAGCGCGCGCGCGATCTCGACGCGCCGGCGCTCGCCGCCGGACAAGGTCAGCGCCTGGTTTTCGCGCAGCTTTTCAATCTGCAGGTCGGCCAGCAGCGTGTCGAGGCGCGCGTTGATCTGCTCCTTGCTCAGCGCCTTGCCGTCGACTTTTTGCAGCTCCAGCACGGCGCGGATATTGTCCTCCACCGTCAGCTTGCGAAACACCGACGCTTCCTGCGGCAGATAGGACAGGCCCATCACGGCGCGCCGGTGGATCGGCAGGCTGGAAATGTCGACGCCGTTGATGTCGATCGAGCCGGCGTCGGACGGCACCAGTCCGACGATCATGTAAAACGAGGTGGTCTTGCCGGCGCCGTTCGGCCCCAGCAGACCGACCACTTCGCCGCAGGCCACTTCGAGCGACACGTCGCTGACCACCATGCGTTTGCCATAGCTTTTTTGCAGGCCCCGCACGATCAGCGTGCTGCCACAGTTTTGTGCTTCCATTATGGCTTTCCCGACGCTGCCGACGCGGCCTTGGTGGCGGGCGCCGCCGGCGGCGTCAACGCTGGTTTGGCGGGCGCGGCGGCCGGCGCAGCCGGCGCGGGCTTGGCGGGCGCGCCCTTGTTGGCATGCTGCAGCACCATGTGCACGCGTCCGGCGCCCGGCTTGCTTTCGCCGGTGGCGGTATTGGCCAACAAGAAGTTCTCGTTGCGCGTGTCATAGGAAATGAACGGCCCCTCGGCCTCGTCGGTGATTTTGCTGCCGTCCAGCTGGGTCACCTTGGCCTTGGAGAACAGCTTGACGATTTCCAGCTTGCCGTCGTATTCGATGCGCTCGGCCTGGCCCTCGACCCACAGGTCGCCGCCGTCGCGCTTCTGGCGGAAGGTGGCCAGCGTGCCCGGCGCGGCCCAGAACGTGACGAACTGATAGCCTTCCGGGTCTTCCTTGACGGCCGCGCGGCCCGCTTTCATGATCAGCGTGCCACGCGTGAGCACCACGTTACCTTCCAGATTGCCCATCTGGCGCACATTGGTGCCCGAGCTGAAGTCGGCGTCGATCACGGTCGGTTTCTCCGAATCACCTTTTTCAGCCCACGCCGGGGCGCTGGCCGCGGCGCAGAGGGCCACGGCGAGTAATAGTTTATTCATGCTTGTTCTCCTGGTCGTTGTCCGGCGCACCATTTAGTGCGCCACGCGGGGATACGCGATATGGACTTTGTTCTTGACCGACATCTCGCCGGTGGCGTTATTGGCCTGCATGCCCACCCCGGTCAGCGTCGAGCCGCCCAGCATCAGGCTGACCGGCTGGTCCGTTTCCATCTTGTCGTCGTCGGGAAAAATGGTCAGCGCCTCGGTCTGCAGGCGCAGGTGCTGGCCCAGCTTGGACTCGGCCCGCTCGATGTCGACATTGCCCATCAAATGCAGCTCGCTGCGGCCATGGTCGATGCGCGCGCGCTGCGCATGCATCAGCATCGGCGGCTGCTCGGCACTGAGGCTTTGCACCATCGGCAGCTCGATCTCGGCGCTGTCATCGACCGGCCGGTGCGTGAGCTTGGCGCCGGAAATGATGTAGCGCGGCTTGCCCTCGGTCGTCATGCGCACGAAGCTGAAACGCTCGACGATGTAGTCCGGCTCGTTGTTGCTGGCGTCACCGGTCTGTCCGTCGGCGCTGTTGTGCATCACCTGCACCAGCCACAAGCTGCCCAGCGCGAACGCGACCCCGACCGTGAGGACGATCGTCAGATGCCATCGGTATGCGGTTTTCTTGTGCATGATCTCAGGCGAAGTAGGCGGCCAGCGCGGCGTCGTAATTGCCCTGCGCGCGCAGCAGCATGTCGCACACTTCGCGCACCGCGCCGCGTCCGCCGCCGGCGCGCGTGACATAGTGCACGCGCCCCTGCACCTCGGGATGGCCGGTCGGCACCGTGACGGCAAAGCCCACCTGGCGCAGCAGCGGCAGGTCGATCACGTCGTCGCCGATGTAGCCGCACTGTTCGGGCGTGGCGCCGGTGTCGGCCAGCAGTTTGGCAAACGCGATGCGCTTGTCGTGCCCGCCCTGATGCACATGGACGATGCCCAGGTCCTGCGCACGGCGCAGCACGATGGGCGAAGAACGCGCGCTGATAATGGCCGTGGCCACGCCGGATTTTTGCAGCATCTGAATGCCCAGGCCGTCGAGCACATTGAAGGTCTTGGTGGCCTCGCCGTCCGGTCCATAGGTCAGGCTGCCGTCGGTGAGCACGCCGTCGACGTCGAAAATCATCACTTTGACGCGCGCGGCGCGTCGGCTGGCATCGGTCGAGAGCATCAGATCACCTTGGCGCGGGTCAGGTCGTGGATGTGCAGCGCGCCGACCAGCTTGTCGTCGCCGTCCACCACCAGCATCTGGTTGATGCGGAACTGCTCCATGATGGCCACCGCGTCCACCGCCAGGCGCTCCGAGCCGATGCGCTGCGGGTTGGCGTGCATCACGTCGCGAATGACGATCTTGGTGAAGTCCTGCACCCGCTCGATCATGCGGCGCAGGTCGCCGTCGGTAAACACGCCGACCGGGCGCCCGTCGGCGTCAACGATGGCGGTCATGCCCATGCCCTTCTGGGTGATTTCCAGCAGCGCCTCGGACAGCGTCGCCTCGAGCGGCACCGACGGCACCGCGGCGGCGCTGCGCATCACGTCGCGCACGTGCGTGAGCAGACGCCGGCCCAGCGCACCGCCCGGATGGGAGCGCGCAAAATCTTCTTCGCGAAAGCCGCGCGCGTCCAGCAGCGCCACGGCGATCGCGTCGCCCAGCGCCAGCGTGACCGTCGTCGAGGCGGTCGGCGCCAGATTCATCGGGCACGCTTCCTTGGCCACCGATACGTCCAGATGCACGTCCGACAGCTGCGCCAGGCTCGATTGGGCGTTGCCGGTCATCGCGATCAGGCTCGCGCCCATGCGCTTGATGACCGGCAGGATCGCCATCAGCTCGGCCGATTCGCCCGAATTGGAGATCGCCACGAAGGCGTCGGCGGCGGTGATCATGCCCAGGTCGCCGTGCGCCGCTTCGGCCGGATGGACGAACAGCGCCGGCGTGCCGGTCGAGGCCAGCGTGGCGGCGATCTTGCGCGCGATGTGGCCGGACTTGCCGATGCCCGACACCACCACGCGCCCTTTGCAGGCGAGCAGCAGCGCCACCGCGCGTGCCGCACTGGTGTCCGTGGCCAGGCGCGCATGCAGCGCCAGGATCGCGTCCGCCTCGATCTGCAAGGTCTCGCGGGCCAATTCCATCGCGCGCTCAAAGGCGTTCACATCAAAAGCTATCTGCATTGTTTTTTCATGGGTTACACTCATCCCCGAAAGTATAAACGAATTGCGAAAGCAAAAAACTTGCCAGTCGAAACAAACAACGCTTTCCCCTTGCGATCGATGAAACTCTGATGTTTTCAGGCCTCGAACTGACCCTCCTGCTGCTGGGCAGCGCCGTGCTCGGCGTGGTTGCCTTTCGCATGCTGCACCTGCCTCCCATGCTCGGCTATCTGGCCGTGGGCGTGCTGATCGGCCCCCATGCGCTGGGGCTGGCCGACAACAGCGCCACCACCCACGCGCTGGCCGAATTTGGCGTGGTGTTCCTGATGTTCTCGATCGGGCTGGAGTTTTCCCTGTCCAAATTGATGACGATGCGGCGCATCGTGTTCGGGCTGGGCATGGCGCAAGTGCTCACCACCATCGCCGCCACGATGGCGTTTAGCTGGCTGCTGGCGACGGCGCTGCCGCCGGCGCTGCACATCAGCTGGCAGGGCGCGTTTGCGCTCGGTGGTGCGCTGGCCATGTCGTCCACCGCGATCGTCTCGAAGATGCTCACCGAGCGGCTCGAACTGGAATCGCCGCAGGGCCGCAAGACCATCGGCATCCTGCTGTTCCAGGACCTGGCGGTGGTGCCGCTGCTGATCCTGATTCCGGCGCTGGCGCAGGACCCGAAAGAGCTGGTGGTGACGCTGGCCTGGGCCAGCGGCAAGGCGCTGCTGGTGCTGTTAGTGTTGCTGTTCGTCGGTAAAAAATTGATGCGCAAATGGTTTGCGCTGATGGTCAAGCGCCGCTCGCAGGAGCTGTTCATGCTCAACCTGCTCTTGGTGACGCTGGGCGCGGCCTGGATCACCGAGCGCGCCGGCCTGTCGCTGGCGCTGGGCGCTTTCGTGGCCGGCATGCTGATCGCCGACACCGAGTTTCGCCATCAGGTGGAAGAAGACATCAAGCCGTTTCGCGACGTGCTGCTGGGACTGTTCTTCATCACCATCGGCATGCTGCTCAACCTGCGCATGGTGGCGCAGAACTGGTGGCTGGTGCTGTTGCTGCTGGGCGCGCCGGTGCTGCTCAAGTTCGCCCTGATCGCCACGCTTACCAAGCTGTTTGGCGCCTCCGACGGGGTGGCCATGCGCACCGGCCTGGCGCTGGCCCAGGCCGGTGAATTCGGCTTCGTGCTGCTCAACCTGGCCGCCGCCAACGCGCTGGTCGACCCGTTCGTGGTGCAACTGGTGCTCGCCTCGATGGTGCTGTCGATGCTGGCCGCGCCGTTCATCATCGCCAAGTCGGACCAGATCGTCATGAAGGTGGCCACCAACGAATGGATGATGCAGTCGCTGGCGCTGACCCAGATCGCCAGCCGCACCATGGCCACCCAGAAGCACGTGATTGTGGCCGGCTTCGGGCGCAGCGGGCAAAGCCTGGCGACGCTGTTGACGGAAGAAAAAGTGGCCTATCACGCGCTCGACCTGGACCCTGAGCGGGTGCAGGAGGCGCAGGCAGCCGGCGCCCAGGTGTCCTACGGCGACGCGGCGCGGCGCGAAAGCCTGATCGCCGCCGGCATCTACCGCGCCAGCGCGATCGTGATCACCTACGCCAACACCCAGTCCGCGTTGAAGGTGCTGCGCCTGGCGCACGAACTGGCGCCGACGCTGCCGGTGATCGTGCGCAGCCACGACGACACCGACCTGGACCTGCTCACCGAGGCCGGCGCGGCCGAAGTGGTGCCGGAGGCGCTCGAGGGCAGTCTGATGCTGGCCTCGCACGCTTTGGTGATGCTGGGGGTGCCGCTGCGCCGCGTGGTGCACCGGGTGCAGAGCGCGCGCGACGAGCGCTACGCCTCGCTACGCGGCTACTTCCACGGCGCCAGCGACGCGCCCGACGATCCGGAAGACCTGTTCGCGCGGCTGCACTCGGTGACCCTGCAGGAGGACGCCAACGGGGTCGGCAAGCGGCTCGCCGAACTGGCGCTGTTTGAAGTGGGAGCCGAGGTCACGCTGCTACGGCGCGGCAAGGCGCGCGTCGAAGTGACGCCCGACACCGTGCTCGAGCAAGGCGACGTGGTGGTGCTGCGCGGTTCGGCCGACGCGGTCACCCGGGCCGAGCTGCGCCTGCAGCGCTAATGGCCTAACCGGGCACCTCATCGGGCGCGCCGACCGGGTTAAAACTGAGCACCAGATTGCGCCCGTTCTCCTTGGCCTGATACAGCGCCGAATCGGCCTGCGCCAGCAGCGTCTGGGCCGCCGTCTCGATCGTGCTGACGCGCTCGGAGTGATCCAGGCAAGCGACCCCGATCGACACCGTCACGCCGATTTCCGCGCCGTTCGACAGCGCGACCTTGCGCTCGGCGATGCTGGCGCGGATGCGCTGCGCCACCAGCGTCGCGCTGTGCAGCTCGGCATCGATCAGCAGCACGACAAATTCCTCGCCGCCGAAGCGCGCCAGCGCGTCCGACAGGCGCAGCTCGTTCTTGATGCGGTTGGCCACTTCGCGCAGCACCTCGTCGCCGCCCTGATGGCCGACGCTGTCGTTGACCTGCTTGAAATAATCGATATCGATGTACATGCAGGCGATCTGGTAGCCCTGGCGGCGCGCGCGCGCGATTTCTTCCAACAGGCGCCGGTCGATATAGCGCCGGTTGTAGACGCCGGTGAGCGAATCGGTCAGACCGATGTACTTGAGCATCTCGTTGCTGATCACGTTTTCCAGGCAGATCGCGATGATCGACGCCATGTGCTCGATGAAGTCGGTGCCCAGCGCAGGCGTGAAGCGGGTCGGGTCGACGCTGCCCAGGTTCAGGCTGCCGATCAGGCGCTGGTTGCGCAGCAGCGGCACCAGCGCCACGCTGGCCAGGCCGAACGGCGGCGCGGGAAACATGGTGCGGTGACAGTAGCTGTCGAATGGCCCCAGCAACGGTTTGGGTGGGCGCGCGGGGGGCGCGTCCGGCGTGCCGCCAAAGCCCAGCGCGGCCTCGTCCTCGACGAAGATCAGGTTCGGGAACTGGTCGAAATTGACGCCCAGCTTGTGCATCACGGTGAGGATGTCGGCATCTTCGTCGAGCAGGCTGAGAGTCACCGCGTCCAGATCCGAGATCACCGGCAGGGTGCGAAAGATCGCCCCGACCAGTGTGGGGAAGCTGCCCGAGCCGACGATTTCCAGATCAAACGCCTGGTGCCGGCACATGATGTCGTGGTTGCGTTCGGCCTGTTCGAGCAGGTAGGCCATGCGCGCGTGCAGCGCTTCGTTTTCCGCCAGCAGTTGCTGCGACGGCATACCCGGGTCAAGTGGGGAAGTCATCGCGTTCCGCCTTGCCAGGCCAAGTCAAGGTCGTCGTCAAAACACGTCATCAGTTGATTCTCCAATTCGGCTTTCGCGCTGCGGGCGGCCAAGCGACCGCGCGCGTTCAACAATACTGAGACATTACGCCTTCTTGCGGCGCTTGAAAATGCAAAACACTGAATCAGGCGCTTTCCAGGCCAATTAGAATTTCAGCGAGGCAATAATTTCCTGTCCCACCGTCAAGATCTGCCCTTCTCCCTCGATGACGATGGCATTCATGCCAAAACAGATCGCGTCGTCCATGGCCGGCTTGGCACGATAGCTGCGCAACATATCGACCGGATCGGCGCCGGCCATGCCGGTGCTCTGGTCGACTGCGGGAATGCTGCAGCGCGAACACGGCTTGACCGGTTTCAGCACGGCCGCGCCCAGCGTGAACGCGTCCACATAATCTTCTTCGAAGGCGTCCAGCCCATCGATGACCAGATTCGGGCGGAAGCGGTTCATCGGCAATGAGGGCCGCCCGGCCGCGCTCAGTTTCTCGTTCAGGTCGTCCAGCGAGGCGCGCCCAATCAGCAGCACCGGAAAGCCGTCGCTAAACAGCGTGGGCGCGTCAACGGCGCCGGTCCACTTGCTGCTGGCCAGACGTTGCGCGTCGGGGTGAAAGCGTACCAGCCGGCACGGCGTGCCGATCGCGTTGGAAAACCAGGCAGCGGTGGTGGCGTCGCAATCGTAAGCCTTCACACGCTCATCCCACACCTGCACCTGCAGCGTGGGCGCGTCGTGCGCGTCGGGCAGACCGAGCGCAATTTCCAGGCGCAGCATGCCCGGCGCGCGCAACTCGAGCGTGTCGGCCTTGAGGCGCGGCACGATTTGCGCCATGCGCGGATGCTCGCGCTGCGACAGGAACTGACCGGCCGGGTCGACCACCATCCATTCGCGGTCGTAGATCGCGTCCACCATCAGGCCGGCGCGCGTCAACGTGGCCGTGCGCAGCGCGATGCCGGCGCACGATTTGATCGGATAGAAGGTGATGTCGGACAGCTGTGGCATGCGGTGTCGGGCAGCAGCGCGGCGCTGTGCGTGAGTGGCGGAAGCGGTCAGTATGGCAGTAAATTGTCACGCAGACAATCCGAGGTGCGCGCAGGCGCGCCGCGGGTTTGGCTACAGCACCGAGAAGCTCAGGCCGGCGTCGGCCACCAGACGCACGACGAGCTTGTCGCCGAAGATCGTGGCCGGGGTCCAGAAGCCGCCCGCGCAATCGGCCGGCGCGATGTCGTGCGCCAGACAGACGGCAGCCTGGCCGAGCATCTTGGCCGTCGAGCCGTAGCCCGGGTCGCGGTCGCCGGTGACTTTGACGCGCAGCGTCTGACCGGCCTCGGTGGTGCCCAGAAAGCGAAAATCGAAGCGGCCCCGCTGTTGCGCGGCCGGACTCGGTCCTTCGCCCGGCTTGGGCACGACATGCTGTTCAATCAGGCGGCGGATCGGTGGCACCGTCAGCGCCAGCATGAACGCGCCCAGTCCCGCGCCCGTCGCTTGCGCCAGCAACCAGCCCTTGGCGCCGGGCTTGGTCATCAACGCCTCGTCGTAGGTGAAGTGGCGACCATAGCTGGCGTTGCAAAGCGCATTCGAGCGATGCACGACGCGGGTGTTGATCGAGGCCATCACAAACAGCGTAATCCAGCTGCCGAAGTCGGCATCGAACTGACCCATCGTCACATTCGGCTGGCGCGCCGTGAAACCGTGATCGGGCGGGCAGATCGAATACGGGTCGGCCAATTCGCGCCGCAGCGCAGGATCCTTGGCGAGTTCCTTGACGACGTTGATCAGGCTCGCGCAGGTACCGCCCGACGCCGCGCCGACGAGCGTCTTGACGCGCATCTTGACGCGGGTGCAGGGCTGGCCGTAGCGTTGGCGCGCCTGCTGCTGCAAAAACCACACACCCAGATCCGACGGTATCGAATCGAAGCCGCAACAATGCACGATACGCGCGCCGGACACCTTGGCGAACTGCGCGTAGCGCTCGATCATGCGGCGCATCCATTGGGGTTCGCCGGTCAGGTCGCAATAATCGGTGCCGCCTTCGGCGCACACCTTGACCAGCGCCTCGCCGTACAAGGCGTACGGGCCGACGGTGGACACCACCACGCGCGTTTGCGCGCACAGCGTGCGCAGCGCGCGCTCGTCAAACGAGTCGGCCACCAGCAAGGGCAGTTGGGCAGCCTTCGGCCCCAGTTCCGCGCGCAGCGTTTCGAGCTTGGCCTGCGAGCGCCCGGCCGCCGCCCACGACAAGGTGTCGCCGAATTGTTCGAGCAGGTAGCGGCACAGAATCTGGCCGACAAAACTGGTGGCGCCGAAAACGATCACGCTGTACTTGGGATTGCGCTGCATGGGGGTGTCCTGTCAAGAAGATCAATGGCCTAGCCACACTATACCGATGCTTGCTTGATCACGCGGTGGGGACCTGTCAATTCGCCAGCACGCCGTTGCGCAGCTCACCCGGCAACTCAACGCGGCCGAGCGGCACGGGAGTCGGGCGTTGGTGCCATCCTCGGGCGGCATAGTGAAGTCGTTGACCGTAAATCGCACTCGATGAGCGCGAAAAAAACCCCGTCGTCGCTGGGACAAACGGGGCTTCTCGTATGCCGGAGGCCGGCGCAATTGGCTGTGTCGTTAGACGTTGAACAGGAAGTTGAGCACGTCGCCATCCTTGACGATGTATTCCTTGCCTTCGGCGCGCATCTTGCCCGCTTCCTTGGCGCCCGCTTCGCCCTTGAAATTGACGAAATCGTCAAAGGCGATGGTTTGCGCGCGGATGAAGCCGCGTTCGAAGTCGGTGTGGATCACGCCGGCCGCTTGCGGCGCCGTGTCGCCCACGTGGATGGTCCAGGCACGCACTTCCTTGACGCCGGCGGTGAAATAAGTTTGCAGACCGAGCAGCTTGTAGGCGGCGCGAATCAGGCGGTCCAGGCCCGGCTCTTCCATGCCCATGTCGGACAGGAAGGCGCCCTTGTCGGCGTCGTCCAGGTCGGCGATTTCGGATTCGATCGACGCGCAGATGGCCACGATGGGCGCGTTCTGGGTCTTCACATACGCGGTCAACTGGTCCAGCAGCGGGTTGTTGGTGAAGCCCGTGTCGGACACGTTGGCCACGTACATGGCCGGCTTGGCCGTGATCAGGCACAGCGGCTTGATCAGCAGCATTTCCTCGGCGTCCAGGCCCATCGCGCGCACCGGCTTGGCTTCGTTCAGGTGCGGCATCATGCGCTCTAACAGCGCCACCAGCTTGGCCGCGTCCTTGTCGCCCGAACGGGCTTTCTTGTGCTCGCGGTGGATGGCTTTTTCGACCGTGCCCATGTCGGCCAGCGCCAGCTCGGTCTGGATCACTTCGATGTCGTCCAACGGGCTGATCTTGCCGGCCACGTGGATCACGTTGTCGTCTTCGAAGCAGCGCACCACGTTGACGATGGCGTCCGTTTCGCGGATGTGCGACAGGAACTGGTTGCCCAGGCCCTCGCCTTTCGACGCGCCCGCCACCAGGCCGGCGATATCGACGAATTCGACGATGGCGTTGACCATGCGCTCAGGCTTGACGATCGCGGCCAGCGCGTCCATGCGCGGATCCGGCACTTCGACGACGCCCACGTTGGGCTCGATGGTGCAGAACGGATAGTTTTCGGCCGGGATGCCGGCCTTGGTCAGCGCATTGAAAAGGGTGGACTTGCCGACGTTAGGCAGGCCGACGATGCCGCATTGGAGACTCATGAAAGACTTTCTAATTCAGTTGACGAAGGCCGAAGGCCAGGCTGTGCAAACGGGAGCCGGTGTCGCAGGGCTGCGGGCGACCGACTTCCAAACCCCGTCATTGTACCCTCGACAGCCGTCAAAGGCCGCAAAACCACTGCATTTTCAGCGCTTTGAGCGCTTTTGCGTGGCGTCGCGCTCAGATCGGCACGACCCGGTTCAGGTCGGGCCGCTCGACGAAGGCGGCCAGTTCGTCGCGCAGGCGCTCACCTTGCGCGATCGAATTCTGCCAGCTGCGCGCGCGCCCGAGCTGGTCCATGCCGTACAACTGAAAATCGGCGCGCTCGGGCAGGCGCGCGCGCTCCAGCGTTTGCAGGAAGGCCGCGCTGGGCGCGACGATCAGCATATTGTCGAGCCAGGCGCGCTGGGGCCCGCGCGCGGCGCGCCGCCACGGCATGCCCTTGTCGAGCCAACCCGGCACGATGTGTTCGCTGAAATGGGGATACAGCACCAGCGCGCCGCGCTGCGGATCGGGCAGGCGCGCGTACGGCAGCGCCAGGTGGTAGTCGATCAGGCCGCCGTCCCAGTAGCTGCCGGCGGGCGCACCGGCGATCGCCTGGACCGGGTCCATCAGCATCGGCAGCGTGCCCGAGGCCAGCAAGGCCGGCGCCAGATTGCTTTTGGTGAGCGGCGTGAAATGGGTGTGGAAGGCGTCGAACGGTTCGCGCAGCCAGGCCAGCGCGTCGCGTGCGTCGCCCACCACGACGCGCTCGAGCATCTGCGCGAGGCCGGCGCGCGAGCCAAGATTGGCCAGCGCGGCGCAGGCAAAGCCGCCCAGTGCCGCGGCCCGGTGGCGCGGCCGGTGCAGCAAATGGCGTCCGCGCGCGGTCAGCATATGCAGGCGGTGCTGCAGATGCCCGACGATCTCGTGTTCGTGCCCGCCCATGAACTCGGCCAGCATGCTCTGGCAGACGGCGTCGATCTCCTGCGGCGACGGCTTGACCGTGGCGTAACGCTGCGCGCAATACAGCGCGCCGAAGCGCGCGATCGCCGCAGCCGGGTCGGCATGGCAGGCGGCGGCCATGCGCCAGGCGCCGATCGAGGCGCCGATCAGGCTGCGCTGGCGCGGCGCGCTCGGCAACCAGTGCCCGAACAGCCACTGGTCGAGCGATTGAAAAATCAGCCCTTTCGGCCCGCCCGCCGCCGCCGGCACGATGGCCACGTCGGCCGCGCGCAGGCCGTGCTGGTGCAACTGCGCCAGCGCCTTTGGCCCGGCATGGAAGGACAGTGCGTGCATGGCGTAACAGTTCCCGAAAACCCGTCCGGCACAATGCCAAACGGTATAGATTGATTATCACTCCAGCATACCAGTCTGTGCAGCGCGACGCGGCACGCTTGCGCCCCCTCAACGGTCGATGCTGCAGGCTCGCTACCATTTCCACACCGAGCTGCCCTGCTCACGCTCTCTGGAGGGTGCCATGTCCAAGCGCTTCGCCGCGACGCTGCGCTGCGTCGCCAGCCTGTGTTGCGCCCTGGCTGGCTGGGCCCAGGCACACGATACCGGCACCGATCCCTCGATGGTGGTTGAAAAATTCGTGCAAAGCTTCGTCGTCAACGACGACGGCAGTTTCAGCGTGACCATCGACAGCGTGAAGACCATCGCGCTGGCCCGCGCGGTGCAAACGCATGGCCAGTACTACATCAGCTACAACACCACGCTTGAGCAGGTGGACGGCATCGAGGCCCATACCCTGAAACCGGACGGGCGTCGCATCGCCGTGCTGCCCGAGCAGATCAAGGACCAGCAGGAACTCGCGTCTGCCGAAGCGCCAATGTTCCAGGACACGCGTGTGAAAATCGTTGTGTTTCCCGACGTGGCGGTGGGCGACCAGCTGGCCGTGCACTATGTCGTCAAGCGCGCCACGGCGCTGTTTCCCGGCCAGTTCGAAGACCTGACGTCGTCGCATTTTTTCCAGACCCGCCAGTTCGAGCTGATTTACGATCTGCCCGAAGGCATGCCACTGTACGCCGACGCGGCCGGTTTCGTGGCGCTGCCGATCGACGCCGCGCCCGGGCGCAAGCGCTATCGCTGGCAATACGTGGGCGGCGAGAACGCCCGCATCGAGCTCGATTCGGTCAGCTATCTCGATTACGGCAAGCGCCTGGCGGTGTCGACCTTCGCCGACTACCCCGCGTTCGCGCGCGCGTACGCGGCGCGCGCCAACCCGATGGCGCAGCCCGGCGCGGCCGTCAGTGCGCTGGCACGCCAGCTGACGGCGCCGCTGGGCACGCCGCGCGCCAAGGCGCTGGCGCTGTCCGAATGGGTGCGGCGCCATATCCGCTACGTCGGCGTGTATATCGGCCCGGGCGGGGTGGTGCCGCACGCGGCCGAAACGGTGCTGGAGAACCGCTACGGCGACTGCAAGGACCATGTGGCGCTGCTCGAGGCGCTGCTGACGGCGGCCGGCATCGACAGCAGCGCCGCCTTGATCAATGCCGGCAACGCCTACCGGCTGCCGCGCATCCCCACACTGGGCATCTTCAACCACGTGATCACCTACATACCTAGCCTGGACCTGTATCTGGACTCGACGGCCGAATCGGTGGCGGCCGGTTATCTGCCCAACTCGGACCTGGGCAAGCCGGTGCTGCTGATCAATAGCGGCACACTGGCACGCACCCCGTACGCGCAAAGCGACAAGAACCGCAATATCGCGCTGTTCGGCGTCAAGCGCAGCGGCGCCAGCAGCTTTAGCGTGGCCAAGCAGACCAGCGGCGCGATCGCCGAACCATATCGCCAGGCGGTGCGCGACACCAAGCCGGCTGACCGCGAGCTATTTGTGCAGCGCATGTTGCAAAGCTTCGGGCAGAAAGGCAGCGGCGTGTTCGATCCCGGCCGCCTCGACAGCAGCGACGACGACTACGTGATGCTGTTTGCCGGCAGCAGCGAGAACTTCGTCAACCTGCCCGGGCCCACCGGGGTGGGCACGGTGTTCAATTTCTGGGGCGGGCTGGCCGACACGGTCTACGCGCTGGTGCAGGAGCGCGAGCGCAGCCAGGATTTCATGTGTCCGGCGCTCGACCATGAGGATGTCACGGGACTGGAGTTTCCGCCCGGCGTGCGCATTCTGGCGCTGCCCAAGCCGCTTGTGCTGCGCGACCCGAATCTGCGCTATTCCTCATCCTATCGACGCAAGGGCAACAGCGTGACGGTGCAGCGCAGCGTGCGTTTTCGGCACGAGGGCATGGTGTGCACGCCGGCCGAATACAAGCGCTTCGCGCCGCTGATCGACCGCATCATCCGCGACCTGAAAAGCCAGGTTGTCGTCAAGGCTGGCTAGGCCTCCAACCATCGGCGCGCAGCCCGAAAGGCCATCATGGCAAGCAAGTCGAACATCTCCGTCAACCTGTCGGCCAGCCTGAAGGCGTCACTGGACGAGCATCTTGCGCAACTGCGCGAGCAAATCGCCGGGCGCGCCGACGAAATCGCCAACGCCGACGCGGGGCCGGGTAGCGGCGCGCCCCGTCCGGTCGACCTGTCCAGCCTGGCGAAGGCGCTCGACGAAACGGTCAAAGGTGGGCAGGCGAACGTGGACGGCAAGTTGCACTTCTTCGAGCTGTTTCCGCCCTTCACTTGCGTGTGCGCGGTGCTGTGCCTGGCGTTCGCGACGCTGGGACTGATGCCGCTGTTCGCCGACCCAGCCGTCGCGGCCAAGGCGGCCGCGTCGACATCGGGGTTTCTCGACATTGCCAAGATCTTCGCCGGCGCCATCGTCGGCTCCACCACGTCCGTCGTGCTGGCCGCATCGAAAGCCAAGCGGGGACGCTGAAACGCGCCGCGCTGGGCCCTCTGGCGGCGCCGCACGGTCGCGCCCGTCCATGCCGGCGTCATCGCCGCGCCTCCAGAGCGCTGCGCAGTTCAGGCGGTGTGCAGCTGCATCGTGGCCGTGTCGAACTTACCCTCGATGATCAGGGGCAGCACACGCAAGCACTTTTCGATCGTCTCGTCGATCAGCACCTGCTCTTCTTTGCGCGGGCGGTGCAACACGAAGTCCGCCACCGCCTGCTGCGACGCGCTGCTGCGCGGGTGGCCGATACCGATGCGCAAGCGCCAGTAGTCCTGGGTGCCCAGCGCGGCCGTGATGTCCTTCAAGCCGTTGTGGCCGCCCGATGAGCCACCCTTTTTCATCTTCACCAAGCCCGGCGCGATGTCCAGTTCGTCGGCACCACCAGCACTTCGTCGGGATTGATCTTGTAGAAGCGCGCCAGCGCGCCAACCGACTGGCCCGAGCGGTTCATGAACGTTTGCGGTTCGAGCAGCCACAGTTCCTGGCCGCCCATGCTGGTCTTGCCGACCAGTGCATTAAAGCGCGACTCGCGCTGCAAACGGCAGCCGGGCAAGCTGTTGGCCAGGTTGTCGACCAGCCAGAAGCCGGCGTTGTGGCGGGTTTGTTCGTATTCGGGGCCGGGGTTACCGAGGCCGACGATGAGGCGTATGGGCATGACGTGGCGGAAGTGGTGAAATGGGGGAAACCTTGATTATCGCGGAGATTGCATAAAAAAACACCCGCCGACGCAAACGCGCCCGCGGGTGTTTTTAATGTGAGCACGCTCACCCTGCACGCCGCATCGCTGCGGCGGCTGGAATTACTTCTTCGCTTTAGCAGCTGGCTTGGCGCCAGCAGCAGGAGCAGCAGCAGGTGCGGCAGCGGCGGCTTCAGCGGCTGCGTGACCAGGTGGGACCAGCGCGGTAGCGACGGTCTTGTTGCTGCCGTGGGTGACCACGGTGACGCCTTTTGGCAACACCAGATCAGCAACGTGGATCGAGTGACCGACATCGATCGACGACAGGTCAACGGTGATGAACTCTGGCAGGTCGCCTGGCAGGCACGACACTTGCAGTTCGGCCAGCACGTGGCTGATCGTCGCTGCGTGCAGCTTGACCGCTGGCGAGACGTCGGCGTTGATGAAGTGCAGTGCGACTTTCATTTCGATCTTGGTGGAAGCATCGACGCGCTGGAAGTCAGCGTGCAGAACCAGTTGTTTGAACGCGTGGACTTGGAAGTCGCGCAGCAGCACTTGCTGGGTCTTGCCGTCGATTTCCATGTCGAGGATCGACGAGTGGAACACTTCTTTTTTCAGCGCGTGGTACAGCGCGTTGTGGTCCAGCGTGATCATGACGGGAGCGTCAACGCCGCCGTAGATGATACCTGGGGTTTGACCGGCGATACGCAGGCGGCGGCTCGCTCCGGTCCCCTGCAGTGTGCGGTTAAATGCGATAACTTTCATGTGTTGCTCCAAAATGTGCACAGCTTGCGCTGCGCGTTAACAAAACCCCCGCGACCAGGGGTTTCAAAATTTGAACCCGGCTGGGTTCAAGAATCCGGTAAAACACAAGGGCGCAGACGGCCATTAGCCGGCTGCGCCGCAAGGGGCACTGCCTGTTGGCGACGGTTTAGTCGACGAACAGCGACATCACCGAGTCGCCCTTGCTGATCCGCTTGAACGTTTCAGCGAGCAGCGGCGCGCACGTCAGCTGGCGAATCTTGTCGCAAGCGAGCGCCGCAGCGGTCAAGGGGATGGTGTCGGTGACGACCAGCTCATCGAGCGGCGAGGCGGCGATGCGCGCAATGGCCGGACCCGACAGCACCGGGTGGGTACAGTAAGCGACCACTTTTTTGGCGCCGCGTTCCTTCAACACTTCAGCGGCCTTGGTCAAGGTGCCCGCGGTGTCGACCATGTCATCCATGATCACGCAGTTACGGCCTTCGACTTCACCGATGATGTTCATCACTTCGGACACGTTCGCCTTCGGGCGGCGTTTGTCGATGATGGCCAGGTCGCAACCGAGACGCTTGGCCAGCGCGCGTGCGCGCACCACGCCACCGACGTCGGGCGAAACGACCAGCAAGTCCTGGTAATTCTTCTTTTGCAGGTCGCCCAACAAAATTGGCGACGCATAGATATTATCAACCGGAATATCGAAGAAGCCCTGGATCTGGTCTGCATGCAGATCCATGATCAGCACGCGTTCGACGCCTGCTTCTTCGAGCATGTTGGCCACCACCTTGGCCGAAATGGCCACGCGGGCCGAACGGGGACGACGGTCCTGGCGCGCATAACCGAAGTAAGGGATGGCGGCGGTGATCCGGCCGGCCGATGCGCGTTTGAGTGCATCGACCATCAGGATGATTTCCATCAGGTTGTCATTGGTTGGGGCGCAAGTGGACTGCAACACGAACACGTCCTTACCGCGGACGTTCTCGTTAATCTCGACCATCACTTCGCCATCCGAGAACTTGGAGACGACTGCTTTGCCCAGAGGAATGCCGAGGTTCTTTGCAACTCCTTCTGCTAACGCTGGATTGGCGTTGCCGGTAAAAACCATCAGGTTTTCGTAAGCCATGGGAGTCCCGAGAAGGTATGTTGAATATTTGAAAAGTCGCCAGCCAGATGCTGACTGACGCTGTGCTTAAGGATGACCCGCGAGAGCGAGACCACCGCGTTTTTGTAGGCCGGACGCAGACTGCGCATCGACAGCGGACCAAAACGAATGGCAGGGGAAGAAGGACTCGAACCTTCGGATGCCGGAATCAAAATCCGGTGCCTTAACCAACTTGGCGATTCCCCTACGCAACTGACTTGCTTGTCGTCACATTTGACGCGTATTTTATCGTCAAACCCAACGCTAAGCCAAATTTAATTGAAACTATTTTTCGATCTGCAATAAAGCGTGCATCGGGTGACGCGCCAGCGATTTTGCTTTCCATGCAGTCCAGACGGGGGGCACATTGCTGAGCACCGCATCGGCCTTGTCCGCATCGGAAAAAGCGCAAAACACACAAGCACCGGAGCCAGTCATCCTGGCATCACCGTAACTGCTTAACCACTGTATCGCCTCGGCTACCGGCGGGTACAACTGGCACGCTACGTCTTGCAAATCATTCTTACCAAACCCACTCAGATCATTTCGATTTGTGAGGTGGCTGGAAAAGTCCGTTATTATGACGGGCAGAGTGTCGCGTGTCAAATTTTCTGCGCAAAATATTTTAGCGGTCGGAACAGCGACGCCCGGCTCGATCACCACGTACCAGCATTCGGGCACGCCGACCGGCTGCAAAGCCTCGCCCACCCCTTCCGCAAAGGCCGTCTCGCCGAAAATGAAAAACGGGATGTCCGCGCCCAACGGCAAACCCAGCGCCATCAATTCCTGCGTGTCCAGACCCGCCTGCCACAGCGCGTTCAGCGCCATCAGCGTGGTGGCCGCATCGGACGAACCGCCGCCCAGCCCGCCGCCCATCGGCAGGCGCTTGTCGATCGCGATATCGACGCCGGGCGGCAGTGCCCCGGTGCGGCGCAGCACCTCGGCCTGCAGCAGCCTGGCGGCGCGGATCACCAGGTCGCTTTGCTCGGGCACGCCGGCAAGCAGCGTGCTGCGCCGGATCTGTGCATCGGCGCGCAGCGCGAAATCGAGCGTGTCGCCCCGATCGATCAGCTGGAACACCGTCTGCAACAGGTGGTAGCCGTCGGCGCGCCGGCCGTTCACATGCAGAAAAAGGTTGAGCTTGGCCGGGGCCGGGCAATGCGTCAGGCTGGTTCGCTGCATCGCTTAACCTTCGCTGTCGATGACGATGCGGATCGTCAGTTCGTCGCCGCTGACGCTGGCGGTGCGCTGTGCATCGATGCGCTTCGGACGCAGCATTGCGCCGTCCTGCCACGACACGTAGCGCAAGCGCCAGCCGTCGCGCGTGGTGACGCTGTCATGCGTGGGCGAGGCGACGAAACGACTGCCGTCGGCGCCGTCGGCATAGCCTTGCAGCCAGTCGCGCAAGCCGGCCACCGGCAGCGCCCAGCCCAGTGTCTGCGCGCTCAGCGCGTTGATGTCGGGTGCCACGCGCGGCGCCTGGCCGGCCTGCGTCAGCGTGGCCGACTGCGCCGTGACGCTGATGGTGGCGAGCATCTGCCCCAGCGGCGAGATCAGGTTCACATCGGTGCGCGCGCCGCTTTGGGTCCAGGCGAAGCCCACTGTGCTGAGCTCCTCCTTGCCGTCCTTCAGGTAGCGCACTGAAATGCGCCCGTTCAGGGCGATGTCGGCGCGATACGCGGCCAGGCCGGCGCCGCCGGTCGGCCCGGTGGCCGCGCAAGAGGCCAGCAGTGCGCCGGCAAGGAACACGGCGGGAAGATTCAGGAAACGCAAACGTGGCATCGGTCGGCTTGATGGTGATGGACAGGAGCGAGCAGTTTAACTGATCAAGGCCTTGCCGGAGCGCGCCGCGCGCGGGCATAAAAAAACCCGGCGCGCCAGGGTCGGGCCGGGTGGTCCTTGCGCGCCGTGCAGCGCGCCTCAGATGCTCGCGTTCAGGCGCGCCAGCGTGCTTTTCAGCGCGTCGTTCTTGGGATCTTTCTTGCGCGCTTCACGCCATAATTTTTGCGCATCATCGCGGCGCCCGCCCTGCCACAGCACCTCGCCCAGATGCACCGCGATCTCCGGGTCCGAGCGCAAGCCGTAGGCGCGGCGCAGCAAGGCTTCAGCCTCCTTCAGATGGCCAAGCCGGAACTGGACCCAGCCCATGCTGTCCATGATGAACGGGTCGTCCGGCGCCATCTTCATCGCCGTCTCGAGCAGCGCGAGCGCCTCGGGCAAACGGATGTTGCGCTCGGCCAGAGAATAGCCCAACGCGTTGTAGGCGTGCTGGTTGTCGGGCGACTGCGCGATCACACTGCGCAGCGCCGTTTCCATCACGTCCAGATGACCGGTTTTTTCGGCCAGCAGCGCATAGTCGTACAGCAGATCCGGGTTGGCCGGAAAGCGCTTGTTGGCCGTTTCAAGCTCGCTGAACGCCAGCTCGGCCTGACCGGCGTCGCGCAGGATCTGCGCCAGCGTCAGCACGATTTGCACTTGCTCGCGCGGCTCCTGGGTGGTCAGCGCCGCCAGGCGCGCGCGCGCGCCCGCCAGATCGCCCTGCTTGCCCAGCAGCTGGGCGTGCTTCAATTGCGCGGCCAGGATGGCGGCCGGATCGGCGCTATCGATCTTTGCCAGCCAGGCCAGTGCGCCCAGAATGTCGTCGCGCTCATCGGCCAACTGAGCCAGCATCATCAGCACCTTGGCCGGATCACGCTCGTCGCTCGGATGCTCGGCCAGCACCTCGATGAAACGCTTGAAATGGGTCTCCGCCGCGCCCAGCTCGCCCAGCTGCATCGACATGATGCCCAGCGCGTACAGCGTGGCCAAATTGTCCGGCTGGGTTTTCAGCAGCACCATGAACTCGTCGCGCGCCGGCGCATAGGCCTTCTGGTCGACCAGCATGCGCGCGTGCGCGCCGCGCACTTCGCGCGCGTTCGGGTTGGCCGCCAGGAACTTGGCCAGCAGCGTCGCCACCGCGTTCTGATCGGGCGTGACCTGGGCCAGCGTCAGTACCGCCAGTTCGGACGCCGGCGCCAGCGCCAGCGCGGCCTGCGCGTGCTGCATGGCCAGCGCCGCGTCACTGCGCGCGAACGCCACCTGGGCCAGCACGATTTGCGCCTCGACGGTGCCGGTGTAGGGCGTCATCAGACGCTCCAGCGCGGCTGCGGCGGCCACCTTGTTCTTGGCGCGCGCCAGAATTTGCTGGCCCTGGAAGATGGCCAGACCGCGCGTGGCGGGACTGGCGTCCTTCAGGCGGCGTTGCAAGATCTGTTCGGCCTCGTCGAGCTTGTCGGCCAGCACGGCGAAACCGAGGTAGTACTGGGCCGCCTCTTCCGATTCGGGCGCCAGTGCGCGCCACAACCGGATCGCGGCGATCGATTCGTCAGGTTGCTTGGCCGCCAGCGCCATCTCGGCGGCACGCCGGGCCAGACGCGGATCGCGCGTCTGCTGGGCCGCGCCCATCAGCGACATATATGGCCCCTGCCACTTGCCGTCCTTGAAATCGAGCTCTGCCTTCATCAGGTTGTAGAACAGGTCGCTGGTGAGCGCGGCCTTGGGCAGCGCCTCCTCCACGTCGGGGACAGCCAGTTCGGCGCGCGGCACTTCGGCCGCACCGGACGGGGCAGGCGGCGCGTCGGCAGCCGGCGCCGGTCCGACCGGCGTCAGCGCGGCACATCCGGACAACAGAGCCGACAAGGTTACAATGGCAAAAGCGTTTTTCAAAGGAAGATCCCAAAAGCAAATCGTGATGCCCGATTCTACGCTCAAGGCCGGAATTTGGTGCGCCCGCCATCCGGAATTTACATGAATTTTACCTGCCGCCATGCCAGAATTGCCTGAAGTAGAAGTCACCCGGCGCGGCGTCGCGCCCCATATCGAGGGACGCACGGTGCAAGCGGTGCTGATGCGCCGCGACGGTCTGCGCTGGCCCTTCCCGCCCGAGCTGGCGCGTATCCTGGTCGGGCGCACCGTGCTGAACACGGGGCGGCGCGGCAAATACCTGCTGATCGGCTTCGAGCACGGCAGCCTGATCATCCACCTGGGCATGTCGGGCCACCTGCGCATCCTGCCGGCCGCCACCCCGCCCCAGAAGCACGACCACATCGACCTGGTGATCGGCGGACCGGACGGGCCGCAGGCGCTGCGCATGACCGATCCGCGCCGCTTCGGCGCCGTGCTGTGGCACAGCGCCGACGACGGCGCACTGGCCGCCCACCCGCTGCTGCGCGGGCTGGGGGTGGAACCTTTGGAAGATCAGTTTTCCGCCGAACTGATGTTTCACGCCACGCGCCAGCGCAGCGTCGCCATCAAGCAGGTGCTGCTGGCGGGCGATCTGGTGGTCGGGGTGGGCAATATCTACGCCTGCGAGAGCCTGTTTCGGGCCGGCATCAACCCGAAGACCCAGGCCGGACGGATCGGACTGGCCCGCTACGACAAGTTGCATGCGGCCATCCAGACGGTGCTGGCCGCTGCGATAGTGCAAGGAGGCAGCACCTTGCGCGATTTTATTGGCGTGAATGGGCAAACTGGCTATTTCCAACAGACATATTTCGTCTATGATCGTGCTGGCGTGCCTTGCCGCAACTGTGGCAGCCCGATCCGCCAGATCAAGCAGGGGCAACGTTCGACTTTTTATTGTATCCATTGTCAGCGCTGAGCGGCAGTATCGCCAGGCCGGCAAGCTATGGTTTTATAGACAAAATTAATCAGGTTTCGGCACCACTGTGTGAAACATGTATACCCGAGCAAGGTGAATGATGGTCCACGATTTTCAGCAGTACAGCACATGGCGCGAAGGCGTCGTTGCGGCCCTTGAACAATATCGCAGCTGGTTGTCCACCTCCGAGCTGTCGGACGCGTCAAGCGAACAGCGCCTGTCGCGCGCGCTGGGCCGGCTGGCCGACGACAAGCTGTCGATCGCCTTCGTGGCCGAGTTTTCGCGTGGCAAATCGGAGCTGATCAACGCGATTTTCTTCTCCGACTATGGCCAGCGCATCTTGCCGTCGGCAGCCGGACGCACCACCATGTGCCCGACGGAGCTGATGTACGACCCGGCCTTCCCGCCCTGCATCCGCCTGCTGCCGATCGAAACGCGCGCCGATCGCCTGTCCACGGGCGACTACCGCGACCAGCCCGACGCCTGGACCGTGCTGCCGCTGGCGCTGGACGCCGGCGACGACATGCACGAGACGTTCAAGCAAGTGAGCATGACGAAGCTGGTCACGGTGGCCGAGGCGCAGCGCTACGGTCTGTACGACGAAAACGATCCGGACGTGCCGGTCACGCTGACCGAAGATGGCCTGATCGAGATTTCGTTGTGGCGCCACGCGATCGTCAACTTCCCCCATCCGCTGCTCAAACAGGGCCTGGTGATTCTCGACACGCCGGGTCTGAACGCCATCGGTACCGAGCCCGAACTGACGCTGAACCTGATCCCGAACGCACACGCGGTGCTGTTCATCCTGGCCGCCGATTCGGGCGTGACCAAGAGCGACATCGAAGTGTGGCGCAACCATATCGGTGCCGGCACCGGGCGCATCGTCGTGCTCAACAAGATCGACAGCATGTGGGACGAGCTGCGCAGCCAGAGCGAGATTGATGGCGAGATCGAACGCCAGCAACTGAGCGTGGCGCACATGCTCAACCTGGACAAGCGCCAGGTGTTCCCCGTGTCGGCCCAGAAGGCGCTGGTGGCCAAGATCAATGGCGACACCGCGCTGCTGGCCAAGAGCCGCCTGGCCGCGCTCGAAGGGGCGCTGTTCAACGAAATCATCCCGGCCAAGAAGGAAATCATCCGCAAGCAGCTGGTGATCGACCTGGCCACCGTGGCCGCGACCCAGCAGGCGCTGTTGTCGGTGCGGGTGCGCGGCATCGTCGAGCAGATGCATGAATTGAAAAGCCTGCGCGGCAAGAACCAGACCGTGATCGCGCACATGATGCGCCGCATCGACGCCGAGAAGAAGGAATTCGACGCCAGCCTGTTCAAGCTGCAGGGCACGCGCGCCGTGTTCGCGCGCCTGTCGACGGAACTGTATACGACGCTGGGCATGGACGTGCTGCAGGCGGCCACGGGCAATGTGCGCAGCGCGATGGAAAAGAGTCATTTCTCGACCGGCCTGCGCGACGCGGTGAAGGAGTTTTTCAACCAGATCCGCGCCAATCTCGACCTGTCCGAGGCAAAGACTGGCGAGATCGGCTCGATGATGATGACCATGTACCGCAAGTTCTCCAACGAGCACGGGCTGGTGCTGACGCTGCCGATGGCGTTTTCGCTCGACAAATACCGCATCGAAGTGGCCCACATCGAGCAGATTTACCACCGCCAGTTCGGCACCGCCACCTTGATGACGACCGGGCGCGCCGTGTTGATGGAGCGCTTCTTCGACTCGATCGCCTCGCGCGTGAAAAAGAACTTCCGCGCCGCCAACGGCGATGTGGAAGCGTGGCTGAAAGTGATCATGGCGCCGCTGGAAGGGCAGATCCGCCAGCACAAGGACCAGCTCAAGCACCGGCTGGCCTCGATCCAGCGCATCCACGACGCCACCGACAGCCTGGAAACGAAGATCGACGCGTTCGAGTCGAACCAGGCCGAACTGGACGCGCTCAAGAGCCGTCTGGACGAACTCACCGCCATCGTCAGCGCGGCGCTCGACTCGAACCGGGTCACGCTCGACGTAGCGGCCTGAGATGGACGGCATGACGCGCCTCGCCGCGTGCGAGGCGCTGGCTGACCCGAGTTTCTCGCAGGCCGTGATCGACTGGCAGCGTAGCCATGGCCGCCACGCGCTGCCATGGCAGAACACGCGCGATGGCTACCGCATCTGGCTGTCCGAAATCATGCTGCAGCAAACCCAGGTCAGCGCCGTGCTCGATTACTACGCGCGCTTTCTGGCGCGTTTTCCCACCCTGCCCAGCCTGGCCGAAGCGCCGCTCGAGGACGTGATGGCCCAGTGGAGCGGTTTGGGTTATTACACCCGGGCGCGCAATCTGCACCGCTGCGCTCAGCGCGTGGCGCAGGAATACGGCGGCGTATTTCCCACCGATCCGGCGCTGCTGGCCGATTTGCCTGGGATCGGCCGCTCGACGGCGGCGGCGATCGCGGCCTTCTCCAGCGGTGCGCGCGCCGCCATCCTCGATGGCAACGTCAAGCGGGTGTTCGCGCGCGTGTTCGGCATCGACGCCTTTCCCGGCTCGAAGCCGGTGGAAGATCAGCTGTGGCGGCGCGCCGAGGCGCTGCTGCCGCAAACCGGCATTGAGTCCTACACCCAGGGCTTGATGGATCTTGGCGCGACGCTGTGCACGCGCGCACGCGCCGATTGCACGCGCTGTCCTCTCAAGGCACGCTGCGTGGCCTTCGCCACCGACCGGGTGGCCGAACTGCCGGTGCGCAAACCGAAGAAGACCATCCCCGAGAAGCATGCCAGCATGCTGGTGATTCTGGACGCGGGCCAGGTGTTGCTGGCGCAGCGCCCACCGGTGGGTATCTGGGGCGGCCTGCTGTCGTTGCCGGAACTCGATGGCCATGCGGCGCCGGACGCGCTGCGCCCGGATGCGCAGGCGCTGATCCTGGCCGCCGCGCAGTTTGGCGCCGTCGAACAAACCGAGGCGCTGCTGCCGCTGGTGCATGTGTTCACCCACTACCGCCTGCATATGGCACCGTGGCTGATCCGCCTCGAGCGGCGCCATCAGGTGCGCGCGCCCGACGCACATGTGTGGTGGGATTTGGCCGATATCAGTCAGGCGCCCTTGCCGGCGCCGGTCAAGAAACTGCTGCTGCAGCTGGCCGAACCGGTCCTGCTATAACTCGTCGATGGAGAACATGCGCCGGTGTTCGCGGATCGCGTAGCGGTCCGTCATGCCGGCGATGTAGTCGGCGATCATGCGCGCCTGCGACGTCGCGTCGTCCTTGCCGCACTGGTAGTCGGGCGGCAGCAAAGTGGGCGCCGCGATAAAGGCCTCGAACAATTCATGGACCACGCGGCGCGCCTTGGCCGTCATCCGGTTGACCAGATAATGCCGGTACAAATTCTCGCGCAGGAAGCGTTTCAGCTCGGCCGCGTCGCGCCGCATCGGCTCGGAAAAACAGATCAACGGGGCGCTCGCGCGTACCGCCTCCACGTCGGCCGGACCGGCTGCCGCGATGCGCTGTCCGGACGCGTCGATCAAGTCGGTGCATAGCGCATTGATCATGCGCCGCAGCGTTTCGTAGATCGCGCGCCGCCCCGTCAGGCCGGGGAACGCCTGTTCGACCTGATGGCGGTGGCGCGCGTAAAAATCGACCTCGCCGATCTGGGCGGTGCTGATCAGGCCCGAGCGCAGGCCGTCGTCGATGTCGTGATTGTTGTAGGCGATTTCATCGGCCAGGTTGGCCAGCTGGGCCTCCAGCGTCGGCTGACGCTGGTCGATGAAGCGCTGGCCCACATCGCCCAGCAGGCGCGCGTTGGGCAGCGAGCAGTGCTTGAGGATGCCCTCGCGCGTCGCGAACATCAGGTTCAGGCCGTCGAAGCCGCCGTACTGCTGCTCGAGCGTGTCGACCACGCGCAGGCTTTGCAAATTATGTTCGAAGCCGCCGTGCGCCTTCATGCACAGGTTCAGCGCGTCCTGGCCGGCGTGGCCGAATGGCGTGTGGCCCAGGTCGTGCGCCAACGAGATGGCCTCGACCAGGTCTTCGTTCAGGCGCAGATTGCGCGCCAGCGAGCGGCCGATCTGCGCCACTTCCAGGCTGTGCGTGAGGCGCGTGCGAAACAGGTCGCCTTCGTGATTGAGAAATACCTGGGTCTTGTATTCGAGCCGGCGAAAAGCCGTCGAATGGATGATGCGGTCGCGGTCGCGCTGAAAATCGCTGCGCGTGGCCGCGCCCGGTTCCCCGTAGCGCCGCCCGACACCCTGATGCGAGCGGGCCGCGTAGGGGGCGAGCTGGGCCTCGGTGTGCATCTAGACGACGCAGGCGGCCAGTGTGGCCAGCAGGTGTTCCTGGGGCGCCGTGGTGATGCTGGGGCTGCCCAGCGGCTTCATCAGGATGAAGCGGATCGCGCCGCCCTCGTTCTTTTTATCGACCTGCATCAGCTCGAGCCAGCGCGCCGTGCCCAGGTCGGGCGCGACGGTAGGCAAACCGGCCGCCGCCACCAGCGCGCGCATGCGCGCCACCGTGCTGGCGTCGACCAGGCCGAGCCGGTGCGACAGATCGGCCGCCATCACCATGCCGCAGCCGACCGCCTCGCCGTGCAGCCACTTGCCGTAACCGAGCCCCGCTTCGATCGCGTGGCCGAAGGTGTGGCCGAAATTGAGGATGGCGCGCAGCCCGCCCTCGCGCTCGTCCTGGCGCACCACGTCGGCCTTGATTTCGCAGGAACGCGAAATGGCGTAGGCCAGCGCGGCCTTGTCGCGCGCCAGCAGCGCGCCCATGTTGTGTTCGATCCAGCTGAAAAACGCGGCGTCGATGATGGCGCCGTGCTTGATCACCTCGGCCAGACCGGCCGCCAGTTCGCGCGCCGGCAGCGTCTCCAGCGTGACCGTGTCGGCCAGCACCGCGCGCGGCTGGTAGAACGCGCCGATCATGTTCTTGCCCAGCGGGTGATTGATGCCGGTCTTGCCGCCCACCGAGGAGTCGACCTGGGCCAGCAGGGTGGTCGGCACCTGCACGAACGGGATGCCGCGCATGTAGCTCGCTGCCGCATAGCCGGTCAGGTCGCCGATCACGCCGCCGCCCAGTGCGATCAGGGTGGTCTTGCGGTCGGCCTTGTTGGCCAGCAGCGCGTCGAAGATCAGCATCAGGCTGGACCAGTTTTTGTATTCTTCACCGTCCGGCAGCACGATCGCAATGATCTGCTTGCCCAGCGCGCTTACTGTGGCCTCGAGCTGGGCCAGGTACAGCGGTGCGATGGTGGTGTTGGTGACGATGGCGACCTTGTCGCCCTGGATATAGCGGCCCAGCAGCTCGCCGTTGTCGAGCAGGGAGGGGCCGATCGAGACCGGGTAGCTGCGCTCACCCAGGTCTACGTTGAGGAAAATGCTTGCGTTCTCGGTCATCGAAGGATCTGCTTGTGTATGTCGCGCCGGCACGTTGCTGCTCGATTCGAGCGCGGCCAGCTGCGTGAGGATGGTGTGAACCATCGATTGTACGTTAGGTCGGCCGGTGTCGATGACCAGGTCGGCAATTGCGCGGTAGAGCGGTTCGCGCTCGGCCGTCAATTCCTCCAGCCGACGGCGCGGATCGGCCGTCTGCAACAGGGGGCGGTTCTTGTCGTGTGCGGTGCGCACCAGGATGCTGCTGACGTTGGCGCGCAGATAAATGACGGTGCCGCGCGCTTGCAGATAGGCGCGGCTGTCGGGGTTCAGAACGGCACCGCCGCCGGTGGCGAGCACGATGCCTTCCTGGCCGGTCAAGTCGCGGATCACATCCGCTTCGCGCCGGCGAAAACTGTCCTCGCCCTCGATCTCGAAGATCCACGGGATCGAGGCGCCTGTTCTGGCCTCGATCTCGTGGTCGGAATCGATAAAACGTAATCCCAACTTCCTGGCCAGCAAGCGCCCTATCGTTGTCTTGCCTGCGCCCATCAAGCCAACCAGAAAGATGTTCTCAGACTTCACTATGGCGATGTGAACTTGACTGCAGTGGAATAGCCCAGCGGAGTCAGGATGCCAAAAGTGATATTGCCGGGCGAACAAGCGGGGTCCGTCTTGACCAATATCTCGTGGATACTGCCGCCAATCAGGTTGGTAGAGAGCACCTTGGGTGGCGTGATTGCTGGCGCGGCAAGCTTGGTGGCGTCTTGCTGTGATACAAGCGTTCCAAAAGGCGCAGGGTTATTGTTGACGTCGAACAGTCGGAACGCAACCGACTGTGCTTTGCAATCCACCCCTGCGATGCCATTGATGATCGCCGGATCACCATCACCGGCGAAGGTGTCGCTCGGCGCAACCCAGTCGCGGTATACCCGGCAGGCGCCAACCACCCCATTGATCGGGTCACATTGCAGTCGCACCACGCTCAGCGTCGAACCGCTGAAGGTCACCTCGGCTTGGCGCCAGATATAGTTCAAGCCCCAGTGCCCGTCGCCCGCAGCCCGGTAGCCGACGTGATTGAAGGGGAAAGGCTGGTCATGCCCGGTCGCATGTGCCGTCGCGTAATTATCGTAATCGCCTTTGAGTTTATTGTATGTTGGAACAAGAACATTTTTCCAGTCGAAATAGGCCAGTTTGTAAGCCAAATAGACGACCTTTGCCGCACTGAAGGCTGCTATTTCCGCATCATAAGTTACCTTGAGCGCGTCGTAAGTGGCCTGTTGCGCCGCCGACGGATTGTCCGGCAGTACCGGCGCCGACAGCGCAGTCTCCGGCACGAGAAACGGGAAACCATTTGACTGGACAACACCATTTCTAAACCGCAAGTAAGCCACCGTATAAGCGTCGTAGGCTACCTTGGCCGCCCGCTGAGCGGCAGTCGGCGCGTCCGGCAAGCCCGGATTAGCCGGCTCGGCCGGCTGGATTGGCGCGATCGGCGCAACGCGTGTCGGCGCTGGCACCGGTGCCGGGTTGATATCGTACACACCGTCCAGGGTCGTGTTGACAGCCTGCGGGGGCGCATTGCCCAAGATCACACGGTTCGAGCCTGTATCGAGGAAAGGGTCGCCCTGGTCGGTGAACGGCTCGCCGCCGCTGACGCAGACATGCACCAGTGGCCGGTATGGCGCCAGGGTATTGTCGGCATTGACCGGCGCGACGCCCGTATCGGGGTCGATGAAATTGGTGCAGCTGTACTGCCCGTCGCCATTCGTGTCGACAAAGTTTTCCAGTCCTTGCACATAAGCGAGCACCGTCACGCGGCCATTGGCGGGCCGGAACTCCTGGCTGCGCAGCTGCACCGAGCAGCCACCATTGACGGTCGTGCAAGCGCCCTGCGAGGACGACGCGATCGAACCGCCTTCGGTAACGAAGTTGACCACTGTCGCGTCGGCGATCGGGTTGCCGTACTGGTCGGCCAGCATCACCGTCACATTGGCCACTTCGCCGTCATGTGTCAGACCCTCGATGTTCGGATGATCGATGCTCAGCGACATGAAGCGCTGAATCGGCAGCCCCGTCGAAATGGTCAGCACATCGGACAGGCCGCCCACCGGCACGCCATTGCGGATCGCCTGAGCGATCACGCGCACCGGCGTCGGAATGGTCCCCGACGAAACCGTCGTGCTGACCAGTCCGTTGGCGTCGGTGGTGCCCTTGTCCGGACGGACAGTCAGACCGCCGGTGGTGGTGGTGGCTTTGAAGTTGACATCGACGCCGCCCAGACCCTTGTTGTTTTGATCGAGCACCTTGAAGGTGAGCACAGCCGATTCCTTGCGGCCCTGACCGCCATTGCCCTTCAGAACGATGGACTGACCTTGCAGGTCGGAACCGACAAACTGGATGGTGCCGATGCCGGCCAGCGCAACCGGCAGATCGATATGTTGCGAAGAAGATCCGATCGAGATAGTGATCGTGTCGGTGCCGCGCGCGCAACCCATGTTCACATAGGTCACGCTCATGATCCCGTTGGTCAGCGAACCGGGGATGAGGTCGGCCTTGCCGTCGCCCAAGCACAGCGACGACAACACCGGCGCGATGGTGCCGGTCACTGCTTGCCCGCCACTGGTGACGGGGAAGTTGATCGCCACGGTGCTAAACGCAGCCAAAGGCACGCCAGCCACGGGAGCCGGACTAAAGTAGAGAGGCCCGACCGTCAACGGTGCCGCGCCGACGCTGATATTGATTGCCGCCGACAGGGTTTTGGTGGACAAGGCGACGTTACCCTGAATCGCGACAGCGCCGGCCGAGTTGACCGTGGTAGGGTGAATTTCGATCACCGCGACGCCTGTGGCATCGGTGAGCGCGGAGGCCGAATCGGGATTGAATTGGACCAAGGCGCCATTGTCGGTGGTGAACTTGACGATCGCCCCTGCGATAGGCGCGCCGGTGGGATCAATCACGCTGCCGCGCACGGTCGCCTTCTGGCCACCCGACAAGGTCGTCAGCGGTGCACCGGCACCATCGACGATGGAAATGGTGAACTTGGCCGTATTGGTGGTGGTACCGACCACCCCGCCGCCAGCGACGGCGATATTGGTGGTGGCAGTGAAACCCTTGCCGGCCAGCAGCGTATCTGCCTGAACCGCCAGTGCCCCGGCCAGATTCAGGTCGCCCGGCTGAATCGACACTTCGGCCACGCCCTTGACGTTGGTCAGCGCTGTCGCCGCAGGCAAAAATTGTACCAGCGTCGTATCGGAAGCGCTGAACTTGATCAAGGCATTGGCCACAGGCAGGCCGGCCGCGTCCAGCAAGGTGGCGCGGATGACGGCGCCTTGTCCGAGCGTGAGCACGGTCGTGGGCTTGTTGGCACTATCGACGACGGCCACCGTCAAGGTCGGCACGGGCACTGGCGGGGTGACCGTTCCGGGCGTGCCGGGGGTGGTGCCGTTGCCGCCAGGCGAACCGCCGCCGCCGCCGCAGGCGGTCAGGGCGAAGGCCAACAAGGCGCCGCTGGCGAAGCGCGCAGCTTTTCCAATTGTGCAATTTTTAAATATGGGAAACATGATTTATCCTAAGGTTCTCGTGATGTCCGGTCTGCTCAACGCGTCGACAGACGGTCGGCCACAATCTTGGGCGTGATAAAGACCAGCAATTCGGTCTTGCCGACGCCGCGACTGGTTTTCTTGAACAGGTGGCCCAAAAACGGCAGGTCACCCAGCAGCGGGATCTTCGACTCCGACGTCGATTCGTCCTGGCGATACACGCCGCCCAGCACCACAGTGCCGCCATTTTCGACCATCACCTGGGTCTTGACGTGTTTGGTGTCGATCGACAGGCCGTCCGGCGTCGGCACGCCCTTGCTGTCCTTGAACACCTCGACGTCGAGCACGATATTGCCGTCCGGCGTGATCTGAGGTGTCACCTCCAGACGCAAGCTGGCTTTCCTGAACGAGGTCGAGGTGGCGCCGCTGCTGGTGGCATTGCGGTACGGCAATTCCTCACCCTGCTCGATGACGGCCAGGTTCTTGTCGGCTGTCACCACGCGCGGGCTGGAAATGATCTTGCCCTTCGATTCCTCTTCCAGCGCCGACAGTTCCAGATTGAGGAAGCGGTTGGCGGCGGCCGAGAACAGACTCACCGCCAGCGTGCCGGCCGAGCTGCCCGACGCCGGCTTGGCCGGCAGATTGAAGAACTGCGAGTTACTGTAGCCGTCGGTGGCGGCGCCGGCGGCCTGCCCGGTGACTTGGCCGACGCCAAGCAAATTGCCGCCCACTGCCAGCCGGTTGTTGCCGTTGACCTGATAGCCGCTGTCGCCGCCGCGGATGGTACGCATGTCCAAAAAGCCCAGCTTGGCGCCCAGGTCGCGCGAAAACGTGTCCGACGCCTCGACGATGCGCGCTTCGATCGCCACTTGTTTGGCAGGAATGTCGGTCTTGAGGATCAGCTTGCGCACGTCTTCGATCTTGGACGCGATGTCGGTCACGAACAGCTGGTTGGTACGCGAATCGATGATCGCGCTGCCGCGCTTGGACAATACCCGGTTGCGGGTATCGGCGCCATCGAGTCCGAACACGGTACGAAACGCCTCGGCTTTCTGATAGTTGAGCTGAAACACTTCCGAGCGCAAACCTTCCAGTTCGGCGATCTGGGCGCGCTGCTCAAGGTCGAGCTTTTCCTTCGTCAGCAGTTCCTCTTTCGGCGCGATCAGCATTACCTTGCCGTTCTTGCGCATGTCCAGACCCTTCATCTGCATCACCACGTCAAGCGCCTGGTCCCACGGCACTTCCTTCAGGCGCAGCGTCAAGGTACCGGTCACGCTGTCGCTGGTGATGATGGACAGGTCGGAGATGTCGGCGATCGCTTGCAGCACGGCGCGCACATCCATGTTCTGGAAGGTGAATGAGACTTTTTCGCCGCGGAAACCCTGCGAGCCCTGCGTCACCTTGTTCGGGTCTTCTTTAATCGACTTGACGTCAATTACCAGCTGGGTGTCGCTCTGGTAGACGCTATGCTCCCACAGGCCCTTGGCCTCGATGGTCATGCGCGTGTTGTCGCCCTGCGGCACCGTGGTGATCAAGGCCACCGGGGTGCCGAAGTCGGTCACGTCCAGGCGCCGGCGCAACGTCTCGGGCAAGCCCATTTTGAGGAAGTCGACCACGATGCTCGAACCCACCTGGCGCACGTCGACCGCCACCTGGCTGTTGGGCAGGTCGACGACGATGCGGCCTTCGCCGTTCGTGCCGCGCCGGAAATCCATGTCGCGCAGCACTTGGCGTCCGGCCGGCGCTGCCGGCTGGGCCACCGGCAGGCCGATCGCGTTGACGGCCGTGGCCACCCCGCCCGAGCCGTCGATGGTGACGATGATGGCATTGCCGTCGATCGCCGTCGCGTAGTTGAGGGCGCGCTTGAGGTTGAGCACCAGGCGCGAGCGTTCGCCGGCCTGCACCACGTTCACGTTGCGCAGGTCGCCCAGGTTCAGGTCGACCGTGTTTTTGCCGGTGTGATTGACGGTGGTGCCAAAATCGAGCGCGATGCGCGGCGGGCTGGTGATCGAAAAGCCGATCGGCAATTTGGCCGGCGCGTGCTTCAAGGTGATCTTCAGGATCACGTTCGAGCCTTGCTGGTTCGCCGTGATCGATTCGATCGCGTTGTCGCTGTCTTGGGCGGCCACGGCACCAGCGGCGCAGCCGAGCACCAGCAGGGCGCCAAGGCGTGCGGCCTTGGCCAGGCTTGCGCCGACGTCTTTAAATTCGATCATTTCTTGGTCTCCTTACTCTCTTGCAACTCCAACGTCGCCTTACGCTCGACCCATTCGCCGCCCGCGTCCTGCACAATTTCCCGGATATCCACGACAGCCTCGGTGACCCCAGTGATCAGGCCAAAATTCTGTCCGATGTGTTGGCCCGACTGAACCCGGTACACGGCCTTGTCGATCTGCAGCAGCGCGAACATCACACCGCCTTTTTCCATCGCGCCGACCATCCGGATGCTATCGAGCGGAAAACTCTCAAGCGCCTCCTTGCGTCGCCCGGTATCTGGCCCGTTGGCCTTGGACTGGGTCTTGGCCAGCTCGACCAGCAGTTTGTTCGGGCTGAACGGGTCCAGCGCATCCTTGCCGCCGTAGGCGAAAGGAATGAAAT
Source organism: Burkholderiales bacterium (assembly GCA_038207625.1). Lineage (GTDB taxonomy): Bacteria > Pseudomonadota > Gammaproteobacteria > Burkholderiales > Burkholderiaceae_D > JBBQZO01. Next base: position 58,838 of record JBBQZO010000020.1, read on the forward strand.
TTTTCGGCTCGACCAGCGGCGGCACTGCCACCTTGGTCTGCTGCTTGACCTCGGCCATCCACTGCTTGACTTCCTTGACGTCGCTGTCGCCGCAGGCCGACAAGACCATGCCGGCGACGAGTACTGCGGACACACGTGCGCGCATCATTTCTTGGCTCCTTTGGCCTTGTCGGCGGCCGCCTTGCGTTGCTGCGCGACCTCATCCGGATCGAGATAGCGGAACGTCTTGGCGACGGCCTCGAGCAACAGGGCGCCATCCTTGCCGCTCGACAGCGCCATGTTGTTGAGCGTGACAATGCGTGGCAAATTGGCCATGTCGCCGACGAAGGCGCCGATGTCGTGATAACTGCCGGTCACCTTGATGTCGATCGGCTGTTCGGCATAGTAATCCTTGACGATGACGGGGGTGGGCCGGAATAGTTCGAAGGTCAAACCGCGCCCGCCACCGGCCTGGTTGATATCGGACAGCAGTGCATCCATCTCAGCCTTGCTGGGCAATTGTTTTTGCAGCTTCTCGACGTACTTGTCGACCTGGGTCTTTTGCACGCGCAAGGCGTCCAGATTGACCGCCTGGGCGATCTTCACCTTGTAGTCATCGCGCAGCTTCACCTCCTGCGCCGCGCCCGCGTCCTGTTCCTCGAACTGGCCGTTCCAGTAGCCGACGTAACCGAGCGCGACCACCGCCACCATCACCGCCAGCGCGCTCAACAGACGCGGGACCAACGGCCACTGGCCCGGATGGCGTCCGCGCAAGTCCTGGAATTGCCCGGCCAATGCGCCGCTTATGTTCTTCATATCCATGCTCACTCCGGTGTCAGGGCTTGGCCAGCGCCGGCGCCGCAGGCGCGCTGGCCTCGGGCCGGGCCGCCGTGGGTGGCGTCAGGTGCGCGCTGGCGGCCGCGACCGCGACCGCAGCACGGACAGCGCCAGTGGTGGCGCTGGCGGGCGCGCTGGCGGGCGCTTTGCCTTTGCTGGCGGCAGCTGCGGCGGCCAGCGCCGCATCCTTGTCGCGCTGACGCCGGATCCCCACCACCATGGTGAACTCGACCACCTTGCGGGCAGTCTTGCCGGTGCCAATATTGGCCAGGCGCGCCTCGATCAGGTCGGGGCGCTCCAGCCACGGTGAACGGGTCGACACATTGCGCAACATTTCCGATACCCGCTCCTGGGATTGCGCGTAGCCGACCAGGCTTACGCGCTGCCCTTCCTGCTTGAACGACTTCAGGTACACCCCTTCCGGGGCCTGCTTGACCAGCTCATCCATCAGGTAGACCGGCTGATTGCGATCACCCTGCAAATCCTCCACCGCCTGTTGACGCGCCTTGAGGGCGTCGATTTCCTGCTTGAGGGTGGCGATCTCGCCGATCTTCTTGTCCAGTTCGGCGTTCGCGTTCTTGATCGCCAGATTGCGCTCGCCCTGAATCGAGATGCGGCTGGCGTTGTAGCCGCCCACCAGCAGCACCACGGCGGCGCCGAGCACGCCGCCGAGGATCAGCATGGCGAAGAAGGCCGATCTCTTCTGCTTGCGCTTTTCCTCGCGGTGCGGCAATAGATTAATTTTGATCATCGGTCAAATCTCCGCAATGCCAGGCCACAGGCCACCAGGTAGGCGGGCGCCTCGGTGCGCAATTGTTGCTCGCGCACGGTGGGCGCCAGTTGCATGCCCTTGAACGGCGACACCACGGCGCTGGAAATCTTGGTGCGCGCGGCAACGATGTCAAGCAGGCCGGGAATCAGCGCGCAGCCGCCGGCCAGGAACAACTGGTCGATGCGGGTGTACGGGGTCGAGGTGTAAAAAAATTGGATCGCACGCGTCACTTCCAGCGCGGCGTTCTCCAGGAACGGCGCCAGAATATCGTTCTGATAGGCTTCCGGCAAACCGCCGCCGCGCTTCTTGGTTTCAGCCTCCTCGAACGACATGCCGTAGGCGCGCACGATATCCTGGGTCAGCTGATTGCCGCCGAACGGCTGCTCGCGCTCGTACAGCGCGTCGCCGTTCTGCATCATCGAAATATGGGTGACCTGAGCGCCGATCTGGAACAGCGCGACGATCTGGTCCTTGCCGGCCGCAGCCAGGTTGGCGGTGACGCGCTCGAGCGCGGCGCGGGCCGCGTAGGACTCGACATCCATCACCACCGCCGTCAGTCCGGCCGCTTCGGCGATCGCCACGCGGTCCTCGACCTTTTCGCGGCGCGAGGCGGCCAGCATCACTTCCATGTCTTCAGGGGAATTGGCGGCCGGCCCCAGCACGTCGAAATCGAGGCTGACTTCGTCGAGCGCAAACGGGATGTACTGGGCCGCCTCGGACTCGACCTGGATCTCCAGCTGGTCCTCGGTCAGGCCGGCTGGCAGAATGATCTTCTTGGTGATCACCGAGGCCGGCGGCATGCCCAGCGCGACCAGCTTGACGCGCGTGCCGCTCTTCTTCCAGACCCGGCGCACCGCTTCGGAAACTTGCTCATGGTTTTCGATGTTGCCGTCGACCACGGCGCCACGGGGGAACGGTTCGGCGGCGAAGCGCTCAAGCCGGATCTCGCCCTTGCCCACGATCGACAGTTCGACCAGGCGCACGCCGGACGTGCTGATGTCCAGCCCCAACATGGGAGGACTGGTTTGCCCGAACAGGGAACCTAAATTGACGTTCACGTACGTACTCCCTCAGCTACCGATACATCCACAATGACGCCGCCGACATGGCCCAACAAAACGAAAATGGCTAACCAGCATGCGGGGAATTTGTTTCAAAACCGCAATTTAGGCTGCATACATAAGACACCACTTTAAATCGTAGCAATAAGGAGGATGCCGTGTAAAGGTATTTCTGAAACTCAATGTTGCAAGTGTGACTGGACGACGCCATTTTGCGCCCCCGACGCACCCCTGATTGACGGCTCGGCGGCGCCAACTCTTGAGTGCTGACGCATGCGCGCGGCGCGCCTTTGGCCGCGCGCGTGCCTTATAATGGCCCGGCTCCCATTTGCGAAAGACTCCCCCCGCATGACCGACTCCTCCTCTGGCACCACCGCTGCGCGCAGCCCCTTTTCCCCGAAACGGCTGGCTCTGCTGGCCCTGGCGAGCCTGTTCGGCTTGCTGCTGGTGGCCGTGCTGATCGTCGTGTTCGGCCTGGCCATGGCCTATCCGAACCTGCCGGCGCTCGACACGCTGACCGATTACCGCCCCAAAATTCCGCTGCGGGTGTTTTCGGCCGACAACGTGCTGATCGGCGAATTCGGCGAGGAGCGGCGCAATCTGGTGCGCATCAAGGACATTCCCGACGTGATGAAGAAAGCCGTGCTGGCGATCGAGGATGACCGCTTCTACGAACACGGCGGGGTCGACTACCTGGGCATCCTGCGCGCGGCCGTGCACAACGCCTCGGGCGGCGCCAAGCAAGGCGCCTCGACCATCACCCAGCAGGTGGCACGCAATTTCTTCCTGTCGTCCGAGCAGACCTTGAAGCGCAAGGCCTACGAAGTGCTGCTGGCCTGGAAGATCGAGCAAAACCTGTCCAAGGACCAGATCCTGGAGGTGTATATGAACCAGATTTACCTGGGTCAGCGCGCGTTCGGCTTTTCGTCGGCGGCCCAGATTTATTTTGGCAAGCGCCTGCAGGACATCAGCACCGCCGAAGCGGCCATGCTGGCCGGGCTGCCCAAGGCGCCGTCGGCCTACAATCCGGTGGTCAATCCGAAACGCGCGCGCACCCGTCAGCAGTATATTTTGCAGCGCATGCACGATCTGCATTACATCACCGACGCCCAGTATGAAGCGGCCAAAGCCGAGCAACTGGTGGTCAAGACGGACAGCAGCGAATTTGGCGTGCACGCCGAATACGTGGCCGAGATGGCGCGCCAACTGGTCTACGAGCAGTTCAAGGAAGAGACCTATACGCGCGGCCTGAACGTGTTTACCACCATCACCAAGTCGGACCAGGACGCGGCCTATCTGGCACTGCGCCACGGCGTGATGGACTACGAAAAGCGCCATCCGTATCGCGGCCCGGAAACCTATATCGACATCCCGCGCGCCAAGGAAGAGGCCGACGACGCGATCGAGACCGAGCTGGCCGACCACCCCGACAGCGACGACATCGTGGCCGCCATGGTGCTCACGGCAAGCCCGCAAAAGATCACCGCCGTGACCGCCGCCGGCACCGAGATCGTCATCGTCGGCCCTGGCCTGGCGTTCGCGTCCGGCTGGCTGTCGGACAAGGCGGCGCCGAACCGGCGCATCAAGCGCGGCGCCGTGATCCGGGTCAGCCAGGAAGGTGGCGCGAACTGGAACATCACCCAGATGCCGGAGGTCGAATCGGCCTTCGTGGCCGCCTCCAGCGAGGACGGCGCGATCCGCGCGATGGTGGGCGGCTTCGACTACAACCGCAACAAGTTCAACCACGTCACGCAAGCCTGGCGCCAGCCCGGCTCGTCGTTCAAGCCCTTCATCTATTCGGCCTCGCTGGAGCGCGGCCTGTCGCCGGCCACCATCATCAACGACGCGCCCATTTCGTTTGATGCCGGCCAGACCGGCGGCCAGGCCTGGGAGCCGAAGAACTACGACAACAAGTACGAAGGTCCGATGACGATGCGGCGCGGCCTGACCAAGTCGAAGAACATGATCTCGATTCGCATCCTCAACAAGATCGGCGCCAAGTACGGCCAGGAGTACACCACCCGCTTCGGCTTCGAAGCGGACAAGAATCCGCCCTACCTGACGCTGGCACTGGGCGCTGGCGCGACCACGCCGCTGCAGATGGCCGGCGCCTACGCGGTGTTCGCCAACGGCGGGTACAAGATCAATCCCTACCTGATCGCCAAGGTCACCGACAGCGACGGCAAGGTGCTCTCGCAGGCCCATCCGGACAAGGCTGGCGTGGAGGGCAACCGCGTCATCGACGAGCGCAACGCCTTCCTGATCGACAGCATGTTGAAAGACGTCGTGCGCTACGGCACCGCCACCAAGGCGCTGGTGCTGAAACGCCCCGACATTTCCGGCAAGACCGGCACCACCAATGATTCGATCGACGCCTGGTTCGCCGGCTATCAGTCCAAGCTGGTGGGCATTGCCTGGATCGGCTACGACCAGCCCAAGAATCTGGGTAACCGCGAAACGGGCGGCGGCTTAGCGCTGCCGATCTGGATCAGCTATATGCAAAAGGCGCTCAAAAATATTCCGGTCGAGGAGCGCAGCGTGCCCGAAGGCCTGATCCACATCGGCGACGAATACTATTACGAGGAAAACCCGCCCGGCACTGGCGTGCACAGCCTGGAAGGTGGCGCGCACGGCACACCGGCCGAGGAAAAGGCCAAGGACGCCGTCAAGAACGAGCTGTTCTAAACTCCCCGGCGAGGTGGCGCGCCAGCGGGTTGGCACGCCACTTCGCCGCCACCGATGTCAACCGTGCTGGCAACGCGCGCGCAACGTTGCGCGCCTCCCAACGCGGTTCAGCGCCCATCGTCGCCTGCGCAGCGTCGCAGCAGTTCGGCCACAACGCCGCTCGGATGGTGCGAGCTCGCGTGTGGGCACTGGCGCGACACGCAACAACATCCACGCTTGCAGCGGGCACGGGCAGACGCGCCCTGCAGCGTGCATCACGGCTGGCGTTGCCGTCAGTATCCGGTAGCGGGAATCAGGTATCCGACGCGGTCACGCTTGCGACGGCAATTTCCCCGGCAGCAGGCGTTTCGTGTACAGGCAGGCGAAGGCGACGCCGGCGCAATAAACCATCACAAGAACGCTGCGCAAGGCGATGGCGAACGCCACATTGCAGACGAGTTTCTCCCAATAGCTGCTGTAATACCAATCGAAGAAGGAGCTGGGCCGGCCTGCCACACGTCGGCGCAGCAGCGTGCCTGAGACCAGTCGCAGGGCCAGAAACAACGCAATATAGGGCGCGAACTGCCAGAAGAGATCGATCCGCCAGCCGAAGTACATGGCCATCAAAAACAATGAAAAAACATGACTGGGGAAATCGATCTTGTTCTTCAGTATCCACTCCAGGCATACGCAGAAGGGCAGGCTGTACAGGACCGGGAACAGCTGCAGCGTCCATGCCACGCTGGCCGCTGCAATCAGGGCCGCCAGGTAGGCGTATGGCGTCTTGTGTCGTTCGATGATGCCATGTTCGTCGATTCGGTCCATCAGCGTGAGCGCCAGACCGGAAAAGGCACCCAGAGCGAGCGCGCTTGCATAGTCGATCAAGCTCAGCGTCGTGCCCATGAAACCGCTCAGCGTCGTGCCCATGAAACCGCTCACCGCCCGTAGCGCGCCAGCATTGCGCGCGCCAGTGATACGTCCCGATTGCGCTGCACCGCTTCGATTGCCGAGTACAAGGCATGACGATCATTCGTCTTAATCGTGTGGAAATGAAATGCTGGCAGGCCTGCGCGCAGCGCCAGCAGATCGGCAAGGATACAGGCGACCCGGCCGTTGCCATCCATGAAAGGGTGAATGGCAAGAAAATCGATCAAAAAAGAGCCGATCGTTTCGGTCTTTTGTGCGTCGGTCGCAGCGTCGGTCAGCTTCGTATTGAGGATATCGACGATCTTTTCCATCGCTAACGGCACCTGATCGGGCGAGATAAATGCTGTCAGCTGCCCGGGGGTCAAACTGCTTTGGTGGGAATTGTTAGAAAAGCTTTTATAGGTGCCCGGCACCATATGCATAGGCCGCCCATCGTCGCTAAGCAATTCTTGAGGGCGCTCGCCAGGAAAAAGGGCGCGATGCAATGCGCAAATGAAATCGCTCGTCAGTGCGCCCGCGCCGGGATAGGCGTCCAGGCAGAAATCGGCCAATCGGTCCCTGTGCTGTTGCGCCTGGCCCAACACGACAGCGTGTTTCTCTCGCGGTGTCTGCGCCATCAGCGCTTGCAAATAGGGCCTCGAGGCATCCTCCAGCGCGGCCAGAAACAAGTTACGCATGCGCTGTTCCGCCGTCAATTTTCTCGATGGCATGGGCAGGTGCGGGTGGCGTGCCTGCGTCAATGCACGCAGACACGCGTTGGGATGGGATTGTTTGGGGACGCCAAGGTCTCGCACCAAGCGAGTTAGGACTGTAAAAAGTGAGCATGTCGGGTGGTGGTTATCGGCAGATCTCGCGTCAAGCAGACACGATGACAGAAGTATCTCGAACTTGGCTTGGCCTGTCAAATCGCGCCGGCAGTGGCCATTGCATGCCGGTTTTTCCGTCCGCAGCGCAGCCCCCTGCGCCCCGCCAGAGGCAGATGATCATCCCCGGACACGCCTACGCCATCCGGCAAGAGCCCGCGCTTCGGGCCATCGCGGTTGGGCGCACAAGCGCGGCATCCCAATGCGCGACGTGCACCCATGCACCGGCGATGCCTGCTGCTGCCTGACGCGCTGCAACAGGTCGATAGCATGGTCGTATGGATTACTGCCGCGTAGGCGAGCAGCGGCCAGCGAGCGCTCTGCGATGCCTGCAAATAAGGCGCGCATTTGCGCTGCGCCGGATCGTTCGCCCGCCAGCGCTTGCCCGCTTCAGAGCTGGCGCAAGCACACCGGCCGCGGCTCGCTTACAATGTCACCGGGGTTCCACCTTGCGCGCTGGCCAACAGCGAGAGCGCAGCGAACAACTCCGAGCCGTCGCGCGAATTTATCCACTCGTTGCCGACCCGCCGATAGTGAAATCCACCCGATTTTGCCGCGACCCACAGCTCCCGCATCGGGGTCTGGCTATTCACGATGATTTTTGAACCGTTGTCGATGAACTCGATGCTCAGCACGTTGCCGCTGCGGCTGCACTCGACATCGAGCAAGTCCTCGTCGTTGAGGCGGTCCATCGCCGTTTCAATGGCCGTCAGGGCCGCTTCGGCCAGGTCCAAAAATTCAGATTCGCTCATGCTACACTCCAAAGTCTACTATCAAACTGTGATTCTAATCGTGAAGTCCTCCCTAGCGTTGAATATCGGCGCCGCTGCCGTGCTGGCGGCCCTGCTGGCCGCCTGCGGCCAGACCGGCCCCCTGACCATGCCGAAACCGCCCGTCAAGCCTGCTCCGGCAGCGAGCGTTTCCGTGCCCCCACCTTCCCCTGCCGCCCAATAGAGTCCATGCCACATTTTTCCTACCAAGACGGCGTGCTGCACGCCGAACGCGCCTCGCTGTGCGCGATCGCCAGCCAGTTCGGCACCCCCACGTACGTGTATTCGAAGCGCGCGCTGCTGTCGAACTACGCCGCCTACGCCGACGCCTGCAAGGGTCGCGACGCGCTGATCTGTTATGCGATGAAGGCCAATTCCAACATCGCCGTGCTTGACCTGCTGGCCCGCCAGGGCGCCGGTTTCGACATCGTCTCGGGCGGCGAACTGCTGCGCGTAATCGCCGCCGGCGGCGACACCGGCAAGGTGATTTTTTCGGGCGTGGGCAAGAGCGCCGCCGAGATGCGCCTGGCGCTCGAGCACGACATCCTGTGCTTTAACGTCGAGTCGATCGCCGAGCTGCATCAGCTCGACCGGGTGGCCGGCGAGACGGGCAAGACGGCGCGCGTGTCGTTGCGTGTGAACCCGAACGTCGATCCCAAGGTCCATCCGTATATCGCCACGGGCCTGAAGGCGAGCAAGTTCGGCGTCGCGTTCGACGACGCGCTGGCCACCTACCGCACGGCCGCCGCCCTGCCCTTCCTGGACGTGGTCGGTATCGACTGCCACATCGGCTCGCAATTGCTCGACGAGGCGCCGTTGCTTGAAGCGCTCGACAAGCTCATCGAGCTGATCGACGCGCTGGCCGCCGAAGGCATCCTGCTGCACCACATCGACATGGGCGGAGGCATCGGCATCGCCTACGGTGAAGCGGGCGAAGACGCGCCGGTGGCGGTGTCGCACTACATGCAGCAGGTGTTTGCGCGCATCGACGCCTGGCGCGCCGACAAGCACATGGGCCGGCCGATCAAGGTCATCTTCGAACCAGGCCGCTCGATCGTGGGCAATACCGGCCTGCTGCTCACGAGCGTGGAGTACCTGAAGCCGGGCGAAGAGAAGAATTTTTGCGTGGTCGACGCGGCCATGAACGACCTGATGCGCCCGGCCCTGTACCAGGCCTGGATGGACACCAAGGTTGTCGTGCAGTCGGGCGAGCCGGCCACCGTGTACGACGTCGTCGGTCCCGTGTGCGAGTCGGGCGACTGGCTGGCGCGCGACCGGGCACTGGCCGTCGCGCCGGGCGACCTGCTGGCGATCATGCAGGCGGGCGCCTACGGCATGGCGATGGCGTCGAACTACAACACGCGCCCCCGTCCGGCCGAGGTGATGGTCGACGGCGAGCAGCTGCACCTGATCCGCCAGCGCGAAAATCCGGCCGAGCTGTTCGCGCTGGAACGGAAACTGGGCTAGGCCCCTTGCCCGGACGCCGGCGTCGCCGGCGTCCGGGTGCGCGCGCGGCTGCGCACCAGCCGCGCGCCCAGCAGCACCGCCACAATCACACCAAACAGGATCGGCTCGGCGAAGTTTTGCTTGCCCGCTTTCATCCACCAGAAATGCACGATGCCGAGCGGCGCGATCAGATACACCAGACGGTGCAGCCATTGCCAGCGCCTGCCGCCCAGCAGGCGCTGCATGCCATTGGTGCTGGTCACGGCCAGCGGTATCAACAACACGAAGGCGCCAAAACCGACGGTAATGAACGGGCGCTTGATCACGTCGCGCCACATTTCAGCGAGGTTGAAGAAATGATCGAACCACAGGAACGTCACAAAATGCAGCACGGCGTAGAAGAACACGAACAGCCCCAGCATGCGGCGCAATTTGATCAGCCAGTTCCATGATGTCAGCCGCCGCAACGGTGTCACGGCCAGCGTGATGCACAGGAAGTACAACACCCAGTCGCCGGTTGCGCGGGTGAGAAATTCTAGCGGCTCGACCAACTGGCCGCTCAGCGTGAGCCAGAGCATGCGCGCCAAGGGCAGCAGCGCCAGCGCGAACACTGCCAGCTTGAGCCGGCCGATCTGCCGGGAAGTGGGATTGGCCATGTCAGAAGAACTTCTTCAGGTCCATGCCCGCGTACAGCGGCGCCACGTCGTTGTAGCCGTTGAACAGCAGCGTCTTGCGCTTTTTTTGCAGGAAGCCGTTCTCGCCGATGCGGTGCTCGGAGCCTTGCGACCAGCGCGGGTGGTCGACGTTTGGATTGACGTTGGAATAAAAACCGTATTCCTGCGGCGCCGACACGTTCCACGCGGTGCGCGGCTGCTCCCTGAGGAAGCGGATCTTGACTATCGATTTGGCCGACTTGAAGCCGTATTTCCACGGCAGCACGATGCGCACCGGCGCGCCGTTCTGGTTCGGCAGCGTCTGGCCGTACATGCCCAGCGTCAGTAGTGCCAGCGGATGATTCGCCTCGTCGATGCGCAAGCCTTCCACGTAAGGCCAGTTCAGCACCCGCCGGCCCAGCCCCGGCATCTGCTTCGGGTCAGCGAGGCTGGTGAACTCGACGTATTTTGCATGGCCGGTCGGCTCGACCTTTTTCATCAGTTCGGAAAACGAATAGCCGATCCACGGTATCACCATCGACCAGCCTTCCACACAGCGCAGACGGTAGACGCGCTCTTCCAGCGGCGCCAGCTTCATCAACGCGTCCAGGTCGAGCGTCATCGGCTTGTTGACCTCGCCTTCGATGGTGACGGTCCAAGGACGGGTCTTGAGCGCGCCCGCCGTGACCGCCGGATCGGCCTTGTCGGTGCCGAACTCATAGAAATTATTGTAGGTCGTCGCGTCCTTGAACGCGGTCTGCATTTCCAGCGCCGAATACGCGCCGTTGTGCTTGCCAGCCAGCGGCTGCGCACCGGGCGTGGCGGCGAACACCTCGCGATTGGCCATCTCGAACAGCGCGCTGCCAGACAGCGAACCGACCGCCAGCGACTTGATGAAACTGCGGCGCGATTCGAACACGGCGCGCGGCGTGATTTCAGAGGGATACGGCAGGTCAAGGCCGTTGGGGTGACGTGTGAACAGCATGGCGAGGCTCCCGGTCTGCATGGACCAATGGTGAAGGTGATGCTTGGTCTGCGCCAACCATCAAAACCTTACACCAGTGGCCCAAATCGGCCGCAGCACGCGCCGCGCCAGCCGGCGCGCAACGCTTAGAGCTTGCCGTAGGAGTGCAGGCCGGACAGGAACATGTTCACGCCCAGGAAGGCGAAGGTTGTCACCAACAGGCCGATCAGGGCCCACCAGGCGGCGCCACGCCCGCGCAAACCCGACATCAGGCGCATGTGCAGCCAGGCCGCGTAGTTCAGCCAGACGATCAGCGCCCAGGTCTCTTTCGGATCCCACGACCAGTAGCCGCCCCACGCCTCGGCCGCCCACAGCGCGCCCAGAATGGTGGCCACCGTGAAGAAGGCGAAGCCCACCGAAATCGCCTTGTACATCACGTCGTCCAGCACCTCCAGCGACGGCAGGCGGTCGATCAGATAACCGTGCGACTTGAGCAGATAGGCTGCCGCCACCATGGCCGACAGCGCGAACGTGCCGTAGCCGATGAAGTTGGCCGGCACGTGGATTTTCATCCACCAGCTTTGCAGCGCCGGCACCAAAGGCTGGATGTCGGCCGCGTCACGCGTGACGGTGTACCACAACAAAAACGCCACCGCAGCCGAAATTACCGGCAACACGAACGCACCAAGCTGGCGCGTCGCGTAGCGCTGCTCGTAGTACAGGTAGAACATGGCGGTGATCATCGAAAACAGCACGAACACTTCGTACAGGTTCGACACAGGAATGTGGCCGACGTCGGCGCCGATCAGGTAAGACTCGTACCAGCGCACCATCATGCCGGTGAAGCCCATCACCACGGCGGCCCAGCACAGCACCGAGCCGACCGAGGAACCGAAGTCCGACCGTCCGGCCAGGCCGACCCAGTAAAACAGCGTCGAGAAGAAGAACAGCGCGCCCATCCACAGGATCGCCGATTGCGACGACAGCAGGTATTTGAGCAGGAATTTTTTGTTGGCCAGGTCGAGATTGCCCGCATACAGCGCGATCGACGCGAACGCCAGCAGCGCGATCAGCGGCATCAGCCAGCGCACCGGCTTCCAGTGCCAGCCCAGCGCGGCGAAGGTGGGCGCGGCCAGCAGCAGGATCGCCTTTTCGTAGATGTCCATGGTACTGCCGTAGCGGTTCAAAGCGAACAGCGACGCGCCCATCAGCACGGCGGCGAATAGCCAGTCGAGCGTCGTCAAGCGCTTGAAGAAGCCCGGCGCCTGGGTGTAAGTGTGTGTTTGCGATAATTCCATCATGGTCTCCAATACCGGCGCGCGCAAGGCGCGGCCGTGTCAAGCTTACGCCGATTGCGGCAGTGTCGTTTTCAGGCGCTCGAATTCGTGCTCGAAGTCGAGTGTCTTGCGCTGCGTGCTCATCGCCATCAGCGCATGCGCGCCGCCATGGCCGTCGTCCCTGATCCAGACCCACAGACGGCGCTCGCGGATGTAGAACATCGAGAACACGCCCAGCACCAGGAACAGGCAGCCCAGATACACCACCTTCTTGCCCGGCGTGCGCGTCACCTGCAGCACCGAGGCCTTGATTTCGACAAATTCGTCCAGCTGCAGATACACCGGCGCGCCATAAAAGCCGCTGTCGGACAGCGCATTCATCGACTGTTGCAGGAAGCGGCCATGCACCTCGTCGTCCGCCACCGGGGCCAGAGCGTCGCGTTCGCGCGCCGCTTGCCACAACTCCCACAGCGAGCGGTTGAGGATTTTCATGAAGATGTCGACTGTCTTTTCCTGCTCGGCCGGCGGGTTCTTTTCAAAGAAACGCGCCACCGCCAGATAGCCGGCCTGCTTGCCGTCGCCGGCAAAAATATCCAGGCTCTTCGCGCTGGCGGCCTGCAATTGCGGCTTGAAGACGCTGCTGCTGGCACTGGCCAACAGGGGCAAGGCGCGCTGCGCGTAGCGCTGTGCCGCCGTGGCACGCAGGGCCGGATCGGCCAGCGCCGCACGCAGGCGCATCCACTCCTTGACGGTATGCGCGTCATCGGCCGGAATGCGCAGGAACTTGAACGGCTCGCTGGGCGAAGCGCGCATGCCGGTCAGGAACACGGAGACACCGTCGAGCAGCACCGGCTGCATGTAATTCTGATATTCGCGCGCCTGGCCGGTCTTGTCGCGCAGCTTGTAGCTCACGCTCGGGCCGAAGTTGCTCAGGTCCTTGCTGTTGGCGTTGCGCGCGGCCGAGCCGAGCCGCTTGTCCAGGCCAACGGCGAACTGCTCGTTCAGACTCTGGCCCTTGGTGACGGCGCGCAGGTCGGCGCCGGTGTTCTCGACGTTGAACGCGCGAAAAGCCGACCATTCCACCGAATAGCTGTCGCCGCCGCGTACCAGCGGCGTGGCGCCACCGACATCACCGGCCAGCGCGAACGGCGCGCTCTCGGTCCCCGCCATTGGAAAGCCCGTCAGTTTGAGCTTGGTGCCGCCGTCTTCAAAGCTCGACTGAAACAGCGCATAACCCTTGTAGATCAGCGGATGGTTGACCTGTATCGTGGCCGGAAACGTCGCGCCTGTTTCATGGTCCTTGATCACCACGTCGCTGGCAAACAGCTTGGGCATGCCGGTCGAGTAGAAGTCGATATTGAATTTGTTGAGATGGATCGTGAACGGCAGATCCTGCACCAGCACGCCGCTCGGTTGCGCGATGATGGCCACGTTGCTGCTGCCGCCTTCGGAAATCATGGTGCTGCCGCGGAAGGTCGGATTGCCCAACCCAAGCCGGTGCTGCGGTGGAATGTCGGCGATCACGCCGCTGCCGGTGAAGGGCGTCTTGCCCATGAACCATTGCTGGAAGTGGACCGGCATGTCCGAGTCGAGCAGGCCGCCAATGCAGATGATGACGATGGCGCTGTGCGCGAAGATGTAGCCGAACTTGTGGCCGGCGCCCTGCTTGGCCACCACCAGCGTGGCCACGTCTTTGTCGACGATGCGGGTGCGGTAGCCGGCGTGGCGCAGGCGCAGCGCGCTCTGCTCGGCCAGTGCGACGGCGCTCATCGGCGCGTTCCACTCGGTCTTGTGATGGAAGTTGCGCAGCGACTGTTCGCGCACCTGTTCACGCCAGCTGCGCATGTCTTTCACCATCTTGGGCGCGTTGCGGATGATGCACAGCGACGTCGACGTCACCAGGCAGCCCAGCAGCAGCATGAACCACCAGGCCGAGTACACCGCGTACAGGCCCAGCTTGCGGAACACCTCGAACCAGAACGGGCCGAACTGGCTCACGTAATTGGGCAGCGGCTCGTTTTGCTTCATCACGGTGCCGATGATGGCGGCGATGGCGATCATCGCCAGCATGCCGATCGCAAAGCGCATCGACGACACCAGTTCGACCAAGTCGGCCAGCGCGCGGCGGCGCGTTGTCAGTTCAATTCCGGTGCTGCTCATCATTTGACACGATCCCAAAGACCTGCGCGCTCCAAACAAAAAGGGCAGCCCGCTTGCGCCGCTGCCCTTCGTCCATCCTTGTCACAGCCGCATGGCGCGGCCGGCAATGCTTACTTCAGGCCGGCGACGTAGTCCGACACGGCTTTCATTTCCTCATCGGACAGGCGCTTGGCCAGCGTTGCCATCGGCACGCTGTTTTTGCGCGCGCCCGATTTGAACGCGTTCAGTTGGGCGATGGCGTAGTCCTGATGCTGGCCAGCGAGCGCAGGATACTGGTTCGGCATGCCGTGACCGTTGGCGCCGTGGCAGCTGGCGCAGGCGGCGACGCTCTTCTCGGCGATACCGCCGCGATAGATCTTCTTGCCCAGGTCGACCGTGTCCTTGCTTTTCGCGGCGCCCGGCTTGGCCACTTGCTGCGACAGGTAGGCGGCGATGTTCTTTTTCTCGTCGTCGGTGAGCATCTTGGCGTAGGTCGTCATCACCGCCTGGTTGCGATCGGCCGTGGTAAAGTTCGACAGCTGCTTGTAGATGTAGGCTTCGTGCTGGCCGGCCAGTTTCGGATTGCTGGCGATGGTCGAATTGCCGCCCGCGCCATGGCAGGTGACGCATGCTGGCAGGCTGCGCGCGGCGTCGCCGTCGGTGAACAGGCTGGCACCCTTGGCAGCATCGGCCTTGGCGGCGACTGCTTCTTGGTGAGCCGCGGGTTGTGCCGATTTTGCCTCTTCGGCCGCGGCGGCAATGCCGGACACGACCAGGGTCGCGACGAACAAGGATTTCACAAATGGTAGAAACGCACGATTCATTCAAACACCCTGAGACTAGTAGAAAATTCGTTGTGGTCGATTGCGGCGCAGGGCATGTGGCGTCCAAATGGCACGACTTTCACCTTCTTTGCGCGGCACAGCTTTTGCATTGCATCAATTCGTAACCCCTTATTGTACAATAGCTTCCTCGCGTTATCGCCCCCTTTTGTTGCATTTTCTAAGCATTCCATGTCCAAACTCTGGCAAGCCCGCTTCTATACGACCGTCAACGCACTGCGTGAACTGCCTGAAACCCAGATTCCCGAAGTCGCTTTCGCGGGTCGTTCCAACGCCGGTAAATCAACCGCCATCAACCTGCTGTGCAACCAGAAGGGGCTGGCGTTCGCCTCGAAGACCCCGGGCCGGACCCAGCACATCAACTACTTTTCGATCGGTGGCGCGCATGTCGGCCAGCATCGCAAAGACCCCACCATCGTCGCCGAGATCGAAGGCATGCTGGTCGACTTGCCCGGCTACGGCTACGCCGAAGTGTCCGGCTCGGCCAAGCAGCACTGGCAGCGCCTGCTGGGCGACTACGTGCAGCGGCGCGACCAACTGGCCGCGCTGGTGCTGATCATGGATTCGCGCCGCCCGTTCACCGACCTCGATATCCAGATGCTCGAATGGTTCGCCCCCACCGGCAAACCGATCCACTGCATCCTCACCAAGGTCGACAAGCTCAATCGCAACGAGTCGACCAACGCGCTGCGCCAGGCGCGCGCCACGCTGGAGAGCTATGTCGACGAAGAGGGCAACGGTTTCCCGTTCACGGTGCAGTTGTTCTCGGCCTTGAAGCGGATCGGCCTGGAAGAGGCGAACGACAAGATCATCTCGCTGCTGGGCATTTCGGCCGACAGCGCGCCGCTGCAGGTCGACCAGATCGACCCGGACGCGGCCGCCGCCAGCGACGACGAATAAGCTACTCCACACCGGCCTGGTTGCGGGCGGTGCCTGCGCCGGGCTGTCCTATAACGTCTATTTAGGATCTGTCCGCGATGTCCAACTCCCCCGTCCACTACCCTGCCACCCGCATGCGGCGCATGCGCCGCGACCCGTTCTCGCGCGCGCTGATGCGCGAGAACGTGATCACCTCGTCGGACCTGATCTACCCGGTGTTCATCCGCGAAGGCAACAACCTGCGCGAGCCGATCGGCTCGATGCCCGGCATCGAGCGCATGACGGTCGACCTGCTGTTGAAAGTGGCCGAGGAATGCGTGGCGCTGGGTATCCCCGTGCTGGCGCTGTTCCCGGTGATCGACTCGGCTTTGAAAACGCCCGACGGCGTCGAGGCGACCAATCCGCAAGGACTGGTGCCGCGCGCCGTGCGCGAACTGAAGGCGCGCTTTCCCGAGCTGGGCGTTCTGACCGACATCGCGCTCGACCCGTACACCAGCCACGGCCAGGACGGTCTGATCGACGCCAACGGCTACGTGCTCAATGACGAAACCTGCGCGATGCTGGTGCGTCAGGCGCTGTGCCACGCCGCCGCCGGCGTGGACGTGGTGGCGCCGTCGGACATGATGGACGGACGCATCGGCGCGATCCGCAACGCGCTCGAACAGCACGGCCACATCCACACCCGCATCATGGCCTACTCGGCAAAATATGCATCGGCGTTCTACGGCCCGTTTCGCGAAGCGGTCGGTTCGGGCGGCAACCTGGGCAAGAGCGACAAGAACACTTACCAGATGGATCCGGCCAATGGCGACGAGGCGCTGCGCGAAGTGGCGCTCGACATCGCCGAGGGCGCCGACATGGTGATGGTCAAGCCGGGCATGCCATATCTGGACGTGCTGCGCCGCGTGAAGGACGAATTCAGAGTGCCCACCTTCGCCTACCAGGTCAGCGGCGAATACGCGATGCTCAAGGCGGCCGCGCAAAACGGCTGGCTCGATCACGACAAGGTGATGATGGAATCGATGATGGCGTTCAAGCGCGCCGGCGCCGATGGCGTGCTGACCTACTTTGCGCTCGACATCGCGCGCATCCTGAAGGCGCGCGCCTAAGGCCGGGCCGCCGCCACTCCCGCAGCTAGTGGGAGCGGCGGTTCGGGAACATCTCGAGCATCAGGAAGGCCTGCAATTCGGCCGTGTCGGCCACCCGCGCACTCATCGGCACGGCGCGTCCCAGGCGGCGCGAATCCCAGGTGAAGTCGCCCGGTTTCTCCTTGCGGATCATCTCGATCATCTTCTTCACGATCGCCGTCTCGATATCGGGCTCGTTGCCCAGTTCGACCGTCACCTGGGTGCTCCACTTGCGCTTGAAGTTTGGATTCCACGTGCGGAATTTGACTTCCGCGCCGTGGAAACTCTGGCTGACGATGGAGAACATGCCACCCGAATCATCCCGGTCCGAGCCGGCGCTCTTGCCGTTGGCGGCAGCGATATTGGCCTTGCCGATGCGTGCGGCGCGCTCGCCTTCGGTTTCCTCGGGCGCCGCGTTGTCGCTCTGGGCCGCGGCCGCGCGTTGCTTGCGCCGTTCGGCGATGCGCGCCTCGAAATCCTCGGTCGGCGCGGCCACCAGATTGGGCACCGGCTTGACCTCGATCGGTTTCTCATCGGGCGGATGGATGGTGTTGGCCAAGCGGCGAATATCGGTCACAGCCGCCTTGGGCGCCTGTTTCGGTTTCGGCTTGCGCTCGACCTGCTTGGGGGTGGGCTTGCTCGCCTTGGGCGCGGCGAGCATGATCTCGACGCCGGCCGGCGGCGCGGAATGGGTTTCGACGGTGTTACGGATCAAGAGCAGCAGCAGCACCAGCAGATGCAGCACGATCGTCGCAGTGATGCCAACCTTGTTCGAGCGCGGCTTGTCCCCGTAGCTGGCCGCGCGGATATGTCCGCAATGCTCGCACTGACTGTGATCGTCCGACGGTGAATGAGAATGGTCACGCAAAATAAATACGGCTTTCTTCGGTACGGCGTCAGCGAAATGCGGCAAGTGTGCCAGAGTCTGCACGGTTTGGGAATCGCCCGCACGCGTCCGATGGGAAGGGCGTGAAGGCGCGGCCGTGCGCAGCTGCGGCGAGGATACCCCATCAGGATACAAGATGTGGGTCTTGAGGGATGTTACGGTATGTATCAAGGACGCTACAAAGTCTCGGCATCCGCTACCAGTCTTAGCGCAGGGTGCGTGGCGCAGGCGCTTTCGCGCGCGGCAATGCTGGCAAACATCGCTCCAACGCAGCATTCGGCGTCGCTGACCTGGCGCGACGGACGCATCGGACGGGGCAAGGCGTGGGTGTAATAGTGGGGCCCCTCTACCGGATAGCCGAGCGCCCACAAGTTGGGCGAGGCCGCGCCGCTGGCCGACAGGGGGTGGCCAGCGGCGTCGATGTCGATGCCACCGGGATGGAACGCGCCATTGTAGAACGGCCGGATGATGCCGCGCTTGAGCAGATGGCGCGTGAACGGCGTGTCGTCGGTCTCGGGCGAGTACACGTCCAGACGCGCCATTACCAGCACGTCGACGCGGCGTACCGCCTCGCCGCCGCCCAGTTTGGTGTGCAGCACGAACTGCGACAGGTCCTGGTCGATCGTGAGCGCCGGATTGGGACCGGCCGCCAGCTCGACGACGCCCGCCTCGATCAGCGCCAGCAACTGCCGATTGCGCTGGCGCGGCGGGCCGAAGGTGATCCGGTTGATGATCGGGTTATACACGCTGAGAAATTTGCGGTGCGAGGCCGGCGTCAGACCGGCGTGCTCGATCATCTCCTGCAGCGCCGCGCGCGCGTCGCGCAGCACGTCGGCGGCGGCCTTGACGGGGCTGCCCAGATTGCCCAGTTCGGCTTGCTGCAGGTCGCAGCGCAGGTAGCCGAGAACGAATTCGGCGAACTCGCTGCGGTCGTGAAAGCTGCGTGCGCGCAGCGGAAACATCAGCGCATCAAGCGCCACGCGCTCCTGCTCGCCCAGCACATACGCATCCGGATCGGGCAGCGCGGCGCCGCTCGCCAGGCGGTAGGCCAGACCCATCTCGCGCAGCAGCAGCGGCAGCAGTTCGACGTCGAAATCGAGCTGCCCGCTGCGGCGCGTGGCCAGCGCCTGCGCGCGCAGCGCGGCCACCGCCTCGCGCGTGAAAAAGCGCGCCTGATGGCGCCCGCTCAAGCCCTTCTGGTTGACGCCGCGCGCGGCCGCCGGCAGGCAATTGCGCGAGTACAGGATCAGCGTCGGCTCGCGCCCCGAGCGCTGGTAACGCAGGGCATCGGCCTGACCAATGAAGCGCCCGCCGCGCCCCACCGTCAGTTCGGACACCACGTCGTGTGCCGTCAGGCCCAGGCCCTGGATGGCCACCGAGGCGTCGTTGCTGATGGCGCCCAGCTGATCGAGCGGATACACCTGACGCACGAAGGCGAGCTTGCTGTTGTAACGTGCATGGTCGCGCGCGAACTTGCCCAACCACGCTTCCTGGTCGGTCAAGCTGTTGTTGCTATGGCCGGTGGTGAGCACCACATAGTCGCTGGGGATCGTCGCACCGTTGGCCAGTTCGACGACGAAGCTGCCGTCCGGATGGCGCTGCAGGTCGAGCGCGCGCTGGCGGTAATGGGTCACGCTGACGGTGGGCGGCAGGCTGGCCTTGAGCTGCGCGTAGGCCCACATCAGGTACTGGCCGAGCAGCTGGCGCGGCAGATAATCGGACTCGCCGATCGCCGCGCCGCACCGGACGCCCATCCCGACCGGAAGAAATTCGTCGCCAAAGCGCCGGTAGCCGGCAGCAACGGCCCATTCGGTGAGCGAGAGCTGAGCGCAGCGCGCCGTCACCGCCACCATGCCCGGCGCGGGAAACGTGGTGACCTGGCTGGCCACGGTGTTGATCAACAGGTGCTGCGGCTGGCGCGTCGAATGCACGCCCGGCCCGCATTCGCCGGGCTCGATCAGGTTCACGTCCAGCTCGCAGTCGTGGGTGCGCGCGACGGCGGCGATGCGCTCGAACACGCTCAGGCCACGCGGCCCCATGCCGATGATGGTGACGCTGTATCGCTTCATGGTGCCCGCCCATAGAGTGAAAAATTCACTTCTCATCTTAGGCGGGCGCTCAGCGGCCGATGTTGTCGGCGGTCAACTAAGGCTTTGCGGCAAGTTCAATGCTGGGCTTCGAAGGTGAGCAGCTGATCGTCCGTCATCGGCCCCGTGCCACTGTATTTGTCGAGGAACAGATAGATCACCGGCGTGATGTACAGCGTGATCACCTGCGAGAACAGCAGCCCGCCCACCACCGCCAGTCCCAGCGGCTGGCGCAGCTCGGCGCCGGCGCCCAGGCCCAGTGCGATCGGCAAGGCGCCCATCAGCGCGGCCATCGTGGTCATCATGATCGGGCGAAAGCGCAGGATACAGGCGCTGCGGATCGCGGCGGCCGGGTTCAATCCTTCGTTGCGCTGCGCGTGCAGCGCGAAGTCGATCATCATGATGGCGTTCTTCTTGACGATCCCGATCAGCATCAGGATGCCGATGATGGCGATCATCGTCAAATCGAGCCCGAACAGGCGCAGCGTCAGCAAGGCGCCCACCGCTGCCGACGGCAGGCCGGCCAGGATGGTCAGCGGGTGGATATAGCTTTCGTACAGCACGCCCAGCAGCACGTAGATCACGCCCAGCGCGGCCACGATCAGGATGATCTGCGACGATTGCGAGTCCTGGAACACGGCCGCGTCGCCGCCGTACTTGGTGATGATCGAGGACGGCAGCTTCATGTCCACGCCCATCTTGTCGATGTGGCCGGTGGCCACGCCCAGCGGCACGTCCGGCGCCAGGTTGAACGACAGCGTGATCGCCTGCAGCTGCCCTTGGTGGTTGACCGCGGTCGGACCGACGGCCCGCTCGACGGTGGCAAAACTGGACAGCTGCACCAGCTGGCCGGTCTTGCTGCGCACCGCCACGCGGGTGAGCGCGTCGTCGAACTGGCGGTCCTCGACGGCCGCTTCGAGAATCACGTTGTAGGTCGCGCTGGAACTGAAGATGGACGACACCTGGCGTTCGCCGAAGGCGCCGTACAGCGCCGTGCGCACGTCGGAAATCTGCACGCCCAGCACATTGGCCTTGTCACGGTCGATCTTCAACTTCGCCTGCAAGCCACGGTTCTGCGAATCGCTGGTGACGTCGCGGAAAATCGGATCGGCGCGCAGCTGGTCCATGTACTTGGTGGCCCAGTCGTTGAGCGCATCCGGGCTGACGCTTTGCAGCGTGTACTGGTAGCGGCTCTTGCTCTGGCGCCCGCCCAGTTGCAGATTCTGGATGGGACGCAGGTAGACGGCCACGCCGGGCACGGCGCCGGTGGCGCGGCGCAGGCTGTCGAGCACCAGCGCCATCTTGGGACGCGCGTCGCGCGCCTTGAGCACCATGAACATGCGCCCGGAATTGCCCCCGCCGGTAAACGAGGTCACGTCCTGCACGCTCGGGTCGGCCTTCAGGATCGCCGCCACGCGCTCCTGCAGCACCAGCATGGCGGCCGTCGAAATGTCTTCCGACGCCTCGGTGGTGACCTGGATCTGGCCCAGGTCCTCCTCCGGGAAGAAGCCTTTCGGGATCGTCACGTACAGCAGCACCGTCAGCCCGAAGGTGGCCAGCGCGATCAGCAGCACCACTGTGCGGTGGTTCAACGCGACGTCGAGCGTGCGCTCGTAGCCGTTGCGCAAGCGCGTGAAGCCCGCTTCAAACCAGCGCCCGATGAAGGTGTCGCTGCCTTCGGCATCGTGCGAGTCGGCCGGCAGCAAGCGGCTGGCCAGCATCGGCACCAGCGTGAGCGACACCACCGCCGACACCAGGATCGACAGCGATACCACCACTGCGAATTCATGGAACAGCAAGCCGATCACGCCGGGCATGAAGAAGATCGGGATGAACACGGCCACCAGCGAGATCGAGATCGAGACGATGGTAAAACCCATCTCGCGCGCGCCCAGCAGCGCCGCGCGCAAGGGTTTCTGGCCCAGCTCGATGTGGCGCACGATATTTTCCAGCACCACGATGGCGTCGTCGACCACCAGGCCGACGGCCAGCGTGATGCCCAGCAGCGACACGTTGTCCAGGCTGTAGCCGAGCCAGTACAGCAGCGACAGCGCGCCCAGCAGCGAGATCGGCATCGTGATGGCCGGGATGAAGGTGGCGGCGGCGCGCCGCAGGAACAGGAAAATGACCAGCACCACCAAGCACACCGTCAAGGCCAGCGTGACGTTGACGTCGTGGATCGCATCGCGAATCGAGCGCGAGCGGTCGTTGACCAGGTTGATCCGGATCGAGCTCGGCAACTGGGCTTCAAAGCGCGGCAGCAGCTTGCGCACCGCGTCCACCACCTGCACCGTGTTGGCGTTGGGTTGGCGCTGCACCAGCAGCACGATCGAGCGCTCGCCGTTGTAACTGCCGGCCGTCTTGACCGACTGGAAGCTGTCCTCGACGCTGGCCACGTCCTTCAGGCGCACCGGCTGGCCGTTGCGGCTGGCGATGATCAGTTCGGCGAAGTCGGCCGCCTTCATCAGCTGCGCATTGCCCTGGATCGTCAGTGTCTGGTTCGGCCCGTCCAGGATGCCCAGCGGCGCGTTCGAGTTGGCCGAATGGATCGCCGCCGACAATTCGTCGAGCGTCAGATTGCGCGCGTTCATCAGGTCGGCCTTGGCGCGCACCCGCACGGCGAAGCGCTTCTGGCCGTTGACGGTGACCTGGGCCACCCCGGGCAGCGTCGACAGGCTCGGCGCGATCAGGTTTTCGGCGTAGTCGTTCAACTCGGACAGGTTCAGCGATGGCGACGTCATCACCATGAACAGCACCGGCGCATCGGCCGGATTGACTTTGCGGTAGGCCGGCAGCTCGGTCATCTCAACGGGCAGCGAACGCTGGGCGCGCAGCAGCGCCGCCTGCACGTCGACGGCGGCCACGTTGACGTCGATGGCCGGATCGAATTCGAGCGTCAGCGAGGTCGAGCCGAGCGTGCTGGTGGACGTGATCAGCGACAGCCCGGCGATGGTGGAGAACTGCTTCTCGAGCGGCAGCGCGACCGACGAGGCCATCGCCTCGGGACTGGCGCCGTCCAGGTCGGCGCTGACGTTGATCACTGGCGTGTTATAGCTGGGCAGCGCGGCGACGGGAATGGCGCTGTAGGCCAGCAGCCCGGCCAGGATCAGGCTCAGCGAGAGCAGCACCACCATCACGGGGCGCCGGATGCACAGTTCTGACACGTTCATTGGGCGGCGCCCTTCTTGACGGCGCCGACCGGCGCGTCGGCCAAGCGCACCTTGGCGTCCGGACGCAGATTCTGCTTGCCTTCGACGATCACTTGCTCGCCCCCTTCGAGGCCGCTGACGGCCGCCATCAGCTCGAACGACAGCAAGCGCACGATGGCGCGCTGCTTGGCGCTGTGGTCCGCTTCCATCGTGTAGACGAAGGTGCCGCGGGTGTTGCTGATGATCGCGTTTTGTGGGATCACGACGGCGTTGACCAGGGTCTTGACGGTGATGCGCGTGTTGACATACTGGCCCGGCCACAAGCGCGTGTCGCGGTTGTCGAACTGGGCCTTGACACGGATCGTGCCGGCGCTCGGGTCGACCGTGTTGTCGACGAAGCTGAGCAGCCCTGGTATCGGCTTGCCACCGTTGCCCAGCGTCGCGGCGACCGGCACGGCACCTTTTCTTTGTGCATCGAGCAAGTCGGCCAGATTCGCTTCAGGCAGCGTGAAGGTGACATTGATCGGGTCAAGCTGGGTGATGGTGGTCAGCGCCGTGGCCAATTGCACCAGGCTGCCCGGATAGACGTTGATGGCGCCGACCCGGCCCGCCATCGGCGCGCGGATCAGG
Source organism: Burkholderiales bacterium (assembly GCA_038207625.1). Taxonomy (GTDB): domain Bacteria; phylum Pseudomonadota; class Gammaproteobacteria; order Burkholderiales; family Burkholderiaceae_D; genus JBBQZO01. The sequence continues at coordinate 82,790 of JBBQZO010000020.1, forward strand.
TTATAGCTGGCGCTGACCTTGCTCGAGGCCAGCGCGGCGGCGTCCGCGCCGACCAGCGCGCGGGCCGATTCGAGCTGGCTGCGCAGCGTGTCGAGCGCGCCCTGGGCGATGAATTTTTGCGCGTACAGTTCCGTGCCGCGCTGCACCTGGCGCGCCACGTCGGCCATCGCCGCCTGGTCGCGCGCCAGCTGGGCCTGGGCCTTGTCGACATTGCTGCGGTCGCTGCGATCGTCCAGCGAAAACATCAGCTCGCCGGCCTTGACGAACTGGCCTTCGCGGATATGCACCTGACGTATCGTGCTCACCACCTGGGCGTGCAGTTCGACGCTGGCCAAGGGCTGCACCGTACCGTTGGCCTGCAGCACAACGGGCACGTCGCGCCGTTGCGCGCTGACCACGCCAACGACAGTAGGCGGCGTGCTCTTCGCGGCCGGGGCGTCGCCCTGCGCGTGCGTGACATACCAGGCCGCCAATGCGAGCATGGCGACGGCGCCAGCGATCAATCCAATTTTTTTCTTTGTCATTCTCTTAGCGTGCGCCCGCTATGCGGGAGCATTGTTCGTGATGGTGGATGGCGGGCCGCGCGTGTTGTCGGGCCAGGTGTCAGAGAGCGACGGCCAGGCGCGCATGCGCCCGGTATTGTCTCACGAAGCAACTATTTTGCGGCGTAGTACTCAGGCACCACCAGCGTCACCTCCAGCCCCCCTTGCGGATGGTTGGCCAGCGCGATCGAGCCGCCATGCTGTTCGGCGATGTTGCGCGCGATCGTCAGCCCCAGGCCGGTGCCACCCGACGATCGCGAGCGTGAAGTTTCGACCCGGTAGAACGGCTCAAACACGCGCGCCAGCTCGTCGGGCGAAATACCCGGTCCCGCGTCGCGGATGCGGATGCGCGCCGCGCCGGTCATCCGCTCGACCGTCACGCTGGCTTGCTGGCCGTACTTGATGGCATTGTCGATCAAATTCACCAGGCAGCGCCGCATCGCCATCGGGCGCCCCATCAACGCCATGCCGGCGCGGCCCTGCAGGCGCACCTGCTGGCCGGCCTCGTCGGCGTCGGCGCATACCGCCTCGAGCAGCGAGTCCAGGTCAAGCGCCTGCATCGCCTCGGTGGTGTCCATGCTGCGCGCCAGGTCGAGGCCTTCGCGCACCATTTCCTGCATCGCCGACAGGTCGCCCACCAGGCGCTCCTGCAGCTCCTGATCGGCCACTTTTTCCAGGCGCAGGCGCAAGCGGGTCAGCGGCGTCTGCAAATCGTGCGTGATAGCGGCGAGCATCTGGGTGCGCTGGAAAATGTACTGGCGGATGCGCGCCTGCATCGCGTTGAAGGCGGCGCTGGCCTGGCGAATTTCGCTCGCCCCGCTCAGCGTGAGCGGCGGGTGGTTGATGTCGTTGCCCAGATCCTTGGCTGCCTGCGCCAGCTGCTTGAGCGGACCGGTGGTCATGCGCGCCACCAGGTAGGCGAGGAAGCCGATGCTGAGCAAAAACAAGCCGATGGTGACGCTGAAATCAGTCTTGGGCGGAGTCGGCGGATTGCGCGGGGGCAGCACATACAGATGCACCGGCTGGCCGTCGTGCAGGCGCAGACTGATGCTCTCGCAGGCGCCATGCCACTGGGTCGGCCCCAGCAAGGACGTGCGGGTGCGCGGCACATCGCACACGGCCGGGCGCTCGTTGATCGAGGCCAGCTCGAAACTGGCACCAATACGGGCGCTGAGCGCGCTGACGAACTCGGACGGCTTGGGCGCCAGCGCGGCGCCGGGCTTGGCCACTTCGAGCCGGATACTGGAGCGGTTGGCCACGCGCAGATACGCGTCGCGCGACTGGGCCGGCACGATGTCGGCAGCCATGATCAGTTGTTCGGCGCGGTCGAGCGCGTGGAAGTCGCGATACTGCTCGATGGCCCGATGCCGTTCGCCCACCGCCAGCCACTGGGTCAGCGAAGCCGAGGCGATGATGCCCAGCAGCAGCGTGAAGAACACCCGTCCCGTCATCGAACCGAAGAACGCCCTCATGCCTGCGGCTCCACGCTGACCTGGCCGGCCAGCACATAGCCGCCGTTACGCACCGTCTTGATGATCTGCGGCAGGCGCGCGTCCTCGCCCAGTTTCTGGCGCAGCCGGCTGATCTGAATGTCGATCGAGCGGTCGAAGGGATCGGCGTCGCGCCCCTGGGTCAGGTTCAGCAACTGGTCGCGGTTGAGCACCCGGTTCGGGTGTTCGAGGAATACCCGCAGCAGGCGGAACTCGGCGCCCGACAGCATGATGACGATGCCGGCCGGATTGAGCAGGTGGCGCGCCGTCAGGTCCAGCGTCCAGCCGGAAAAATGCATTTGCTGCGCCTTGTCGGCCGGCACGTTGGACGGCATCGCGTGGCTGCGCCGCAACACACTGCGTATGCGCGCGAGCAATTCACGTGGCTCGAACGGTTTCGGCAGATAGTCGTCGGCGCCCATTTCCAGGCCCAGGATGCGGTCCAGCGGTTCGTTGCGGGCAGTGAGCATGATCACCGGCAGCGTCGAGTGCGCACGCAGCTTGCGGCACAGCGTCAGGCCGTCGTCGCCGGGCAGGTTCAGGTCGAGCACGATCAGGTCGGGGCGCGCGTCGTCGAGCGCCTTCCACATCGCCGTGCCGTCTTGCGCGCACAGCGTGCGGTAGCCGTTCGACTCGAGATATTCGGCCAGCAAGGTGCGGATGTCGCGATCGTCGTCGACGATCAAGATGGTAGAAGGTGTATCCATAGCCTAGATTATCGCCAGTTCGCGCGGCGGCGCGTTAAGAGTTTGTATCGTCATGTATATTGACCGCAGGTCGAAACAAATAGATACAAATTGCACTTCGACCGACACTTGGGCGAAACATGCCGCGCCGATCATAGCGTCATGTGCAGTGTTGTTATGCCCACCCGGGCGGTAGCGCACATCCACCTGACCACTTACCAAGGAACCACGATGACTATCTTACGCAAAAGTATCTTGATCGCTCTGACCGCCTTCAGCGTTGGCGCCACCACGCTGGCCGCGCACGCCGACGAGGGCCGCAACGGCTACGCGGCCAAGCAGGAACAGATGGGCGCCAAATTTGCCGCCGGCATGGCCAAGCACCAGGCCAAGCTGCACGCGCTGCTGAAACTGACCGCTGAGCAGGAACCGGCCTGGACCACCTTCGTGGCCGCAATCGCGCCCACCACCCCGCCAGTCCCGCATGACCGCGCGGCCATCGCCAAACTGTCGGCGCTGGACCGGATGGCCAAGATGATTGACGGCATGAAGTTGCACACGACGGCGATGGAAGCCCATCTGGCCGCATTGAAGACTTTCTACGCGGTGCTCACGCCCGAGCAGCAATCCGTGTTTGACGCCAACACCATGGGTGGCGCGCACGGCCCGCATCACATGATGCACCACGGCTAAGCAGTTGGCCGGCCGGTCACGGGAGCAGGCGGCGCGGCTGCCTGCTCCCGTTTTTGTTTCGGGCGCCCTTTCAGGCGCTATTTCGGTCGCTCTTTCAGACGCTATTTCAGGCGCGTCAACGAAGCGAGGAACTGATCGGTGCTCTGGTAGCCGATCACCCGGCTGGCGGGAATCTCCTGCCCGTTGCCGGCGAACAGGATGATGCCGGGCGGCCCAAACAGCTTGAAGCGCTTGAGCATCGCCTTGTCGTCCTCGTCATTGGCCGTCACATCCACTTGCAGCAGCAGCGTACCGGCCAGTTGCGCCTTCACGCGCGGCTCGACAAACGTCAGCTTCTCCATCTCCTTGCAAGACACGCACCAGTCCGCGTAAAAATCGAGCAGCGCCGTTTTGCCTCCCGTGTTGGCCAGCAGCGCATCGAGCTGCGCCACCGTCTTCACGCGCGTGAAGTGCAGTCCGCCTTCTGGCGCCGAGCGCAAATGTGCCAGCGGCGCGAGCGCATCGCGCCCGCCACTGGCTGCGCCCACCAGCTCGGTGGCGCCCAGCACGGCGATCGCCGCGCCCAGCGTCATCGCCACCCAGTGACGCTGCGCACGTATCAAGTAGCCGCCGTAGCCGATCAACAGCGCGCTCCAGCCCAGCATTTGCAGCAGCGCCGGCAGCACGGGCGAGACCAGCCATAGGGCCATCGCCAGCATCAATACACCAAAGAAGCGCTTGACTCCGTCCATCCACGCGCCCGCGCGCGGCAGCAGAGAGCCGGCCGACACGCCCACCAGCAGCAAGGGCACGCTCATCCCCAGCGCCATCGCGAACAAGGCGCTGCCGCCGATGACGACATCGCGCGTCTGGCTGATGTACACCAATGCGCCGGCCAGTGGCGCCGCCACGCACGGACCGACGATCAGCGCCGACAGCGCGCCCATCACGAACACCCCCAGCAACTTGCCGGACGCTTGTCTGCCGGACGCGTTGACCAGCCGGGTTTGCAGTGCGGTCGGCACTTGCAGTTCGTAGACGCCGAACATCGACAACGACAGCGCCACCATCAGCACGCCAAAGCCACCGAGCACCCACGGGTTTTGCAAGGCCGCGGCCAAGCTTTCACCGGCCAGACCGGCCGCCACCCCCAAGCCCGTATACACCAGCGCCATTCCCAGCGCGTAGGTGGCCGACAGCGCCAGTGCGCGCGCGCGTTTTACCGCGACGCCTTCGCCGACGATGATGAAGGACAGGATAGGCACCATCGGCAACACACACGGCGTGAAAGCCAGGCCGAGCCCGAGCAGCATGAACAGCGGCACGATGACCAACAATTTGCCGCCTTTGAGGGCCGACTCGACGCCGCCGGTGTCAGCCGGCGCTGGAGGCGGCGCTGCGACCAGTGCGGCTGGCGCTGCCGTCAACGGACGGCTTTCGATGTCCGGTGTGGGCACCGGCGTCACGGTCACACCGTTGCCGTTCACCGCCAACGGTGCCGGCGCGCGCTGCGCGATGGCCGACGGTGCCGGCACCGATGCCGGCGCAGCGGCCGCTGGCACTGGCGCTGTGCTGCCCTTGTCGCCGGCGCTGGCGAGCTGGCCGGCGACGGCGCCGCCGACCAGACGCAGCTTCGACTCCTGCGGTGCGTAGCACAGGCCCAGGTCGGCGCAACCCTGGCCCGTCACGCTGAGCGTGAACATGCCGCTGGCCGTGACCGGAACACGGATGGTAATGCTGTGGCGATAGGTTTCTACGTTCTTCTGAAACGTCTCGTCGAATTTGACTTTCCCGGCCGGAAATTCCGGCGTGCCCAACGTGGCGCCGCTGGCGGCCAGTTTGAAGCGCTCCCGATACATATAGTAGCCGTCGGCGATCTCGTAGGTGACGGCGATGGTGGCGGGATCGATCATTTGGGCCGAGAACTTGAAGGCCACGGCCGGATCGAGGTAGTCATCGGCCGCCAGCGCCGGCGCGGCAACGCCAACGACCATCAGCAACAACAGCAGCGCGCGCTGCACAACGACGCGCAAAGGCCGCCACGCGGGGGGAATCGAAACACTAAACATGAATGCCTTCTGGTTCTGGCGCCGGACAATACGCCGGCACGGTTTGGTCGTGCGAGCGCGCCACTTCCTTGCAGTTTGCCCACCCAGCAGAATAGTACACCCGGCGCGCCGCCCCCGCTGAGCACCTTGCAGCCCAGAAATGACAAAAGCCAGGCTAGGCCTGGCTTTCATATGCTACCAACGGCGCTGATTACTCAGTCGTTGGCGCAGCTTCGACGTCCGCAACATCCGGACGGTCCATCAGTTCGACGTAGCACATAGGTGCATTGTCGCCGACGCGGAAACCCATTTTCAGGATGCGCAGGTAGCCGCCGTTACGGTTGGCGTAACGTGGGCCCAGTTCCGCGAACAGCTTCAACACCATTTCGCGGTCGCGCAGGCGGTTGAAGGCCAGACGCTTGTTGGCCAGCGAGTCCGTTTTGCCCAGGGTCAGGATCGGCTCGATCACTTTACGCAGTTCTTTTGCTTTAGGCAAAGTCGTTTTGATGGCTTCATGACGCAGCAGGGAAACGGTCATGTTGCGCAGCATGGCGAGGCGGTGGGACGAGGTACGATTGAGCTTGCGAAGGCCGTGACGATGACGCATGGTAATTCCTTTCGAATGGTTTTAATCCAGTTCTTCGATCGTGCAGGCAAAGCCTGTACGCGGACCGGTTGAATAGTGTGTAGATGAAGCATGTCCGCAGCACCTGCCGCGGACACTGTGTGTCGACTCGATTACTTTTCGAGGCCGGCAGGCGGCCAGTTTTCGAGCTTCATACCCAAGGTCAAGCCGCGCGAGGCAAGCACTTCCTTGATTTCGTTCAGGGACTTGCGGCCCAGATTCGGGGTCTTCAACAGCTCGTTTTCACTACGCTGTATCAGATCGCCGATGTAATAGATGTTCTCTGCTTTGAGGCAGTTGGCCGAACGCACCGTCAGTTCCAGATCATCGACCGGACGCAACAGGATAGGATCAACCAGCGGCGCGCGGCTTGGTGCTTCAGCAGCGGCTTCGGTGCCTTCCAGGGCGGCGAACACGTTCAGTTGATCAACCAAGACGCGGGCCGACTGGCGGATCGCTTCTTCTGGCGTGATCACGCCGTTCGTTTCGATGTTGATGACCAGCTTGTCGAGGTCGGTACGTTGTTCGACGCGGGCCGATTCAACGAAATACGACACACGGCGCACTGGCGAGAACGAGGCGTCCAAAATGATACGGCCGATCGTCTTGTTGGTGTCTTCCGACAGACGACGCACGTTACCAGGCACATAACCACGGCCTTTTTCGACCTTGATCTGCATGTCGAGCTTGCCGCCCGCGGTCAGGTGAGCGATCACGTGGTCCGGGTTGATCAGTTCGACGTCATGCGGCAGATCGATGTCGGAGGCCAGAATCGCGCCTTCGCCTTCCTTTTTCAGGGTCAGCGTGACGGCATCGCGGTTGTGCACTTTGAACACCACGCCCTTCAGGTTCAGCAACAGGTCGACAACGTCTTCCTGCACGCCGTCCAGCGACGAATACTCGTGTACCACGCCAGCGATCGTCACTTCGGTCGGCGCGTAGCCCACCATCGACGACAGCAACACGCGACGCAACGCATTACCCAATGTGTGGCCATAGCCGCGCTCAAAAGGCTCCATCACGACTTTAGCGTGACCGGCGCCGAGCGACTCGACATCGATAATACGTGGCTTCAACAGACTGTTTTGCATGAAATGTCCTTTTCAATACCCTCGGCTCATTACACCGATAAGGCTGATGGCAATGTGAAAACGCCCACTCGCAAGGAGTGGGCGGCGATACTTCGACGTTGATTAACGCGAGTACAGTTCGACGATCAGCGATTCGTTGACGTCGTTGCAGATTTCATTACGCTCAGGGAAGGATTTGAACGTGCCTTCCATTTTCTTCGAATCAACCGACACCCAGCTAGGCATGCCGATTTGCTCAGCCAACGACAGAGCTTCGACGATACGCACTTGCTTTTTCGACTTTTCGCGCACGGCGACGACGTCACCGGTTTTGACGGCGTAGGAAGCGATGTTGACGACATTACCGTTGACGGTGAATGCTTTGTGCGATACCAGCTGACGCGCTTCAGCGCGGGTCGAGCCGAAGCCCATGCGGTAGCACACATTGTCAAGACGGCCTTCCAGCAAACGCAGCAGCGTTTCGCCGGTGTTGCCCTTGCGACGGTCAGCTTCAGCGAAATAGCGGCGGAACTGACGCTCCAGGATACCGTACATGCGTTTTACTTTTTGTTTTTCGCGCAGTTGGTTACCGTAGTCCGAAGTGCGAGCACCGGATTTAACGCCATGCTGACCTGGCTTGACGTCCAGTTTGCATTTCGAGTCGAGCGAGCGACGTGCGCTCTTGAGGAACAGGTCCGTACCTTCACGGCGGGAGAGTCTTGCTTTAGGTCCGATATAACGTGCCACGATGTTTCCTTTGTTTTAAATGATAACGCCCCGTTGCGCGCCGCCCAAAGACGGTGCGCCAGGCGCTAGTCTGTATCTGCTTGCGATCAGACGGTGGCTTAACACGAAAAACCTGTGCCACTAAAGGCGACAGGCGAGAACAGCCGGGCAGTATATCCCGAAAGGACACTGCCCGGCAATTTTTTTCAGCAACTACCAACCAGCGTGAGCGTATGACAACAAAACGCCGGCAGCGCAGTGCGCTGTCGGCGAAATGGTATTAGATACGACGACGCTTCGGTGGACGGCAGCCGTTGTGCGGCACTGGCGTCACGTCCTGGATTTCGGTGATCTTGATACCCAGGTTGTTCAAAGCGCGAACTGCCGACTCACGACCAGGACCTGGGCCCTTGATACGTACTTCGAGGTTCTTTACGCCACACTCGACCGCGACTTTACCAGCGGCTTCAGCAGCAACCTGCGCTGCGAACGGGGTCGATTTACGCGAACCCTTGAAGCCAGCACCGCCGGAGGTTGCCCACGACAGAGCATTACCTTGACGATCGGTGATCGTGATGATGGTGTTGTTGAACGATGCGTGGACATGTGCGATGCCTTCGGCGACGTTCTTTTTAACTTTTTTACGAACGCGGGCGGATGCTGCGCTGCTTTGTTGCTTAGCCATAATTATTTCCTAACGGATTATTTCTTGAGCGATTGAGCGGCTTTGCGCGGGCCCTTGCGGGTACGTGCATTGGTGCGTGTACGCTGGCCGCGGCAAGGCAGGCCTTTACGATGACGCATACCGCGGTAGCAACCGAGGTCCATCAAACGCTTGATGTTCATCGAGATTTCGCGACGCAGATCACCCTCGACGACGAATTTACCGATTTCGTCGCGCAGCTTTTCCAGTTCGCTATCATCCAGATCTTTGACCTTTTTAGTGGTCGGAACACCCGTCGCATCGCAGATTTTTTGCGAACGTGGGCGGCCAACACCGTAGATGGCCGTCAGGCCGATAACGGTGTGTTGATGGTTGGGGATATTAACCCCTGCAATACGTGCCATTCGTTATTCCTCGATAAATAACGTTAAATTAACCTTGACGCTGCTTGTGACGCGGCTCGACGCAGATTACGCGAACAACGCCTTTGCGCTTGATGATCTTGCAGTTGCGGCAGATCCGCTTGACTGATGCGAGAACTTTCATTTGTGCACTCTCTTCTTGGTACGATGTGTTGAATTACTTGGTACGGAACACAATGCGGGCCCGGCTCAGGTCGTATGGCGTGAGTTCCACCGTCACCTTGTCGCCAGGCAAGATGCGAATATAATTCATCCGCATTTTACCCGAAATATGTCCGAGCACCACGTGTCCGTTTTCCAGCTTTACTCGGAATGTTGCATTGGGGAGATTCTCAAGAATCTCGCCCTGCATCTGTATGACGTCGTCTTTTGCCATTCGGTCTGTGTACTCCTGCGCTTACCGCGTCGGAATTCCGCCTTTGAAATTTGCTTTGCGCAGCAGCGATTCATATTGCTGCGACATCACATAGTTTTGCACCTGGGCCATGAAATCCATGGTCACAACTACAATAATCAACAGGGAGGTGCCACCAAAGTAAAATGGTACCTTCCATTGGGCTTGCATAAATTCCGGCAACAAGCACACGAGCGTAATGTAGACCGCGCCGGCCAATGTCAACCGTGTCAAGATCTTGTCGATGTAACGGGCGGTCTGGTCACCAGGACGAATCCCAGGCACAAACGCACCGCTCTTCTTCAAGTTATCCGCTGTCTCTTTGCTGTTGAACACCAGCGCCGTATAGAAGAAACAGAAAAACACGATTGCTATCGCGTACAGCAAGGCATGGATAGGCTCACCAGGCCCCATCGAATGCGCCAAGTCCTGCAAGAACCGCACCGCCGGATTTGCCTTATCGGCACCTTTGGCGAACCAGTCCACAATCGTGGCAGGGAACAAGATGATCGACGAAGCGAAGATCGGTGGAATCACACCGGCCATGTTCAGCTTCAACGGCAGGTGGCTCGTTTGGCCACCGTAAATCTTGTTACCTACCTGGCGTTTCGCGTAGTTGACCAGGATCTTGCGCTGGCCCCGTTCGACAAACACCACGAAGTAGGTGACCGCTGCAACCAGAATCACGATGATGATCGCCGCGAAGCTGCTGATCGAACCGTTCGACACCAGGGAGAACAAACCACCCAGTGCTGCTGGCAGACCGGCTGCAATACCGGCGAAAATGATGATCGAGATGCCGTTACCCAGGCCGCGCTCGGTGATCTGTTCGCCCAACCACATCAGAAACATGGTACCGGTCAACAAGGTCACCACGGTCACGAAGCGAAAGCCCATGCCCGGGTCGATGACCAGACCAGGTTGCGATTCCAGCGCCACCGCGATCGACAACGATTGAAACAGTGCCAGACCCACCGTGAAGTACCGGGTGTACTGCGTGATCTTGCGCCGTCCTGCTTCGCCCTCTTTCTTCAGTGCTTCCATCTGTGGCGACACGATCGACACCAACTGCATGATGATCGAGGCCGAGATGTAGGGCATGATCCCCAAGGCAAACACTGTGAAACGGGACAAGGCGCCGCCCGAGAACATGTTGAACATGCCCAGGATGCCGCCTTCGTTCTGTTTAAACAGCTGTGCCAGTTGTACCGGGTCAATTCCTGGAACAGGAATATGAGCCCCGATACGGTAGACGATCAATGCGCCAAGCAAAAACCAGAGCCGGCCCCAAGGGAAACCGGCTGCCGCACTTTTCGCAGCTTGTGGATTAGTCGCCAATTATTGCTCCGATCAAGCTAAAGGCTGTCAGGCTACCGAACCACCGGCAGCTTCGATTGCTGCTTTCGCGCCTGCGGTCACTTTCAAGCCCTTCAAGTTCACCGCTTTGGTGATCTCGCCGGACAGGATGACGCGCACGTCGCGGGCCAGCACAGCGAGTACACCTGCTTGCTTGAGCACCAGGATGTCGATATCACCGACAGCGAGGTTGTTCAGGTCAGACAGACGCACTTCAGCTTTGAAGGTTGCGTTGAGCGATTTGAAACCACGCTTAGGCAGACGGCGTTGCAGAGGCATTTGACCGCCTTCAAAACCGACTTTATGAAAACCGCCCGAACGCGACTTTTGGCCTTTATGACCACGACCAGCCGTTTTACCGATGCCGGAGCCGATACCGCGCCCGACGCGACGCTTGTAGTGCTTAGCGCCGTCTGCTGGTTGAATTGTATTCAATTCCATGAATTTCTCCGTTCGTAAGCCCGAAGGCTTACGCGACAACTTTAACGAGGTACGATACTTTGTTGATCATGCCGCGTACGGATGGGGTGTCTTCCAATTCGCGAACCGAATTGACACGACGCAGACCCAGACCGCGCACAGTAGCGCGATGCGATTCGCGCGTACCGATCAAGCCCATGACCAACTTCACTTTGACTGTTTTTGTCATTTTATCCACCTTAAGCGAGAATGTCTTCTACCGACTTGCCGCGTTTGGCAGCGATGTCAGCAGGAGTACTCATTTTTGCCAGGCCGTCCAACGTGGCGCGAACCAGGTTGTATGGATTGTTCGAACCGGTCGATTTCGCAACCACGTCCGTCACGCCCATGACGTCAAAGATAGCGCGCATTGCGCCGCCGGCGATGACGCCTGTACCTGGCTTAGCCGGGTTCATCATCACTTTCGACGCGCCGTGCTGGCCGTATACCGTATGTTGCAGCGTACCGTTCTTCAGGGACACCTTTTGCAGGTTGCGGCGGGCTTCTTCCATTGCCTTCTGCACGGCTACTGGCACTTCTTTCGATTTGCCTTTACCCATGCCGACGCGGCCGTCGCCATCACCGACGACGGTCAATGCGGCGAAACCCATGATACGACCACCCTTGACCACTTTGGTCACGCGGTTGATCGCGATCATTTTTTCGCGCATGCCATCATCCGGCTTGTCGCTTTGCATTTTAGCTTGCATTTTTGCCATGATCAGTCTTCCTTAGAACTTCAGACCGGCTTCACGCGCGGCTTCCGCCAGCGCCTTCACACGGCCGTGGTAACGGAAACCGGAGCGGTCAAACGCGACTTCGGTAATCCCTGCTTTCAGTGCTTTCTCTGCGACGCGCTTGCCGACCAGAGCCGCAGCAGCAGCGTTGCCGCCTTTGCCCGACTTGCCTGCCAGTTCGGCGCGCACTTCGGCTTCGGCGGTAGACGCCGAAACCAAAATTTTCGCGTCCGGGCTGATCAGGTTGGCGTAAATGTGCAGGTTGGTGCGGTGCACCGACAAGCGATTTACTTTCAGTTCGGCGATCTTGATGCGGGTTTGGCGTCCGCGGCGAAGCCGTGATTCTTTCTTGTCCATCGTCAGCCCCTATTACTTCTTCTTGGTTTCTTTAAGCTTGACCACTTCGTCCGCATAGCGAACGCCCTTGCCCTTATAAGGCTCAGGAGCGCGGTAAGCGCGAACTTCAGCGGCCACCTGGCCAACCTGTTGACGCGAAATCCCTTTGATGATGATTTCGGTCGGGGTTGCGGTTGCGCATGTGACGCCTTCTGGCATCGAATGCACGACCGGGTGCGAAAAGCCCAGCGACAGGTTCAACTTGTCGCCTTGAGCCTGGGCCTTGTAGCCCACGCCAACCAAGGTCAGCTTTTTCTGGAAACCCTTGGTGACGCCGGTGACCATATTGTTCACCAGGGCACGCAGGGTACCGGACATGGCATTGGCTTCGCGGCTGTCGTTGGCAACATCGAACGTCAGCGTACCGTCGGTGTTGGCAACTTTAACCTGGCCGGTCAGGGCCTGGGTCAGCACGCCCAATGGGCCTTTTACTGTGATCGCGGTGGCGCTGATTGCAACTTCTGCACCAGCTGGCACCACGATAGGCATTTTAGCTACTCGAGACATCGTCTACTCCTTAAGCCACGTAGCAAATAACTTCGCCGCCGACACCGGTGGCGCGCGCTTTGCGGTCCGTCATGACGCCTTGCGGAGTCGACACGATCGCCACGCCCAAGCCATTCATGACGGTAGGGATTTCATCTTTGCCCTTGTAGACGCGCAGCCCTGGACGGGACACACGCTCTAAGCGCTCGATGACTGGACGGCCAACGTAATACTTCAAACCGATCTTGAGTTCCGCTTTGCCACCGGTGGTGGTGACGGCGAAATCTTCAATGTAACCCTCGTCCTTAAGGACGATGGCAATCGCTACTTTGACTTTCGACGATGGCATGGCCACTGTCGTTTTTTGAACGCCTTGGGCGTTGCGAATGCGGGTCAGCATATCGGCGATAGGATCGCTCATACTCATTGCATATACTCCTATTACCAGCTTGCTTTTGTCATACCGGGAATCTCGCCACGCATGGCGAATTCACGGAGCTTGATACGACCCAGACCGAATTTACGGAATGTGCCACGTGGACGACCTGTGATCGCGCAGCGGTTACGCTGGCGAGTCGGGTTCGAGTTACGCGGCAGCGCTTGCAATTTCAGGCGGGCTTCGTAACGTTCTTCTTCCGACTTCGACTGGTCATCAACGATGGCCTTCAGAGCCGCGCGCTTGACAGCGAACTTCGCCACCAGGTCTGCGCGCTTAATCTCGCGGTTAATCAGTGCCAATTTTGCCATGATCTCAGTTTCTGAACGGGAATTTAAAGGCGGCGAGCAGCGCTTTGGCTTCATCGTCGGTCTTAGCGGTTGTCGTGATGCTGATATTCAAACCACGCAACGCGTCAATCTTGTCGTACTCGATCTCAGGGAAAATGATCTGTTCCTTGACACCGATGTTGTAGTTGCCGCGGCCATCAAACGAACGACCGTTCACACCACGGAAATCGCGCACACGCGGCAGAGCCACGGTGATGAAGCGATCCAGGAACTCGTACATGCGAGCGCCGCGCAGCGTGACCATGGTACCGATCGGGTAACCTTCACGGATTTTGAAACCCGCGATAGCTTTACGCGCTTTCGTCACTACTGGCTTCTGGCCAGCAATTTTCGTCAGGTCGCCGACAGCGTGTTCGATGATCTTCTTGTCCGCAACTGCTTCCGACAGACCCATGTTCAGGGTAATCTTGGTCAGGCGTGGAACTTCCATTGCCGACTTGTAGCCAAATTTGGCGACCAGGTCAGCAACGACTTTGTCTTTATAAAATGCGTGGAGACGGGCCATGATCTCTTAAACCTTCACTACTTCGCCGGAGGACTTGAAAACGCGGACTTTTTTACCGTCCACATCTTTGAAGCCTACGCGATCTGCCTTGCCCGTGGCTGCATTGAACAATGCAACGTTGGACACGTGAATTGGCATAGTCTTATCGACGATACCACCAGTTACGCCAGTCATTGGGTTAGGCTTGGTCGCTTTTTTAGCGACGTTGATGCCTTCGACCACGACATGTTCAGCGTCGATACGTTGCTGAACCATACCGCGCTTGCCCTTGTCTTTCCCGGTCAGAACGATGACTTCGTCGTTTTTACGAATCTTATCCATTACGACTCCTTACAGGACTTCCGGTGCCAGGGACACGATTTTCATGAACTTTTCAGTGCGCAGTTCGCGCGTGACTGGTCCGAAAATGCGGGTACCGATAGGCTCTAACTTAGCGTTGAGCAAGACAGCAGCGTTGCTATCGAACTTCACCAGCGAACCATCTTGGCGGCGCACACCTTTAGCGGTGCGAACAACCACGGCATTATAAATTTCACCTTTTTTGACACGACCGCGTGGCGCAGCAACCTTAACGGTTACCTTGATCACGTCGCCAATGCCAGCATAACGGCGCTTGGAACCGCCCAATACCTTGATGCACATAACTTCTTTGGCACCGGTATTGTCGGCCACTTCGAGCCGGCTTTCAGTTTGAATCATAGTATTCTCTTTCCCAACTTAAGCCGAAGAATCCACACCATGTGGGCCTGCGGTCAGTCTTGGTCCCGTCAGCCACCTTGGAGGGTTGCTGTTTGGGTGGATGACTTTCCAAAACCACTTACGTTTACGACCGCGGCCGACAGATGTGGCCAACTACTACCTTGCGGCACTTACATGAACGAAGCCCGCTAGTATCACATACTAGAGACGGGCTTGCAAGAAGTATTTAGACTGCCTGTGCTGCTTGCACAACGCGGGTAACAGTCCAAGCCTTCGTTTTGGAGATCGGGCGACCTTCCTGGATCTCGACGGTGTCACCCATCTTGACTTCGTTGGTCTCGTCATGCGCGTGATACTTGTTCGAGCGCATGATGATCTTGCCGTACAAAGGGTGCTTGACGTGGCGTTCGATCAGAACGGTAACGGTCTTGTCCATCTTGTCGGACACCACTTTACCGATCAGCGTGCGCTTAAGCGGCTTTTTCACTGTGTCGTTCATTTGGCATCCTTCTGGTTCATTACCGTCTTCACACGCGCGATATCGCGGCGTACCTTCTTGAGTTGCGAAGTGTTGCTCAGCTGTTGCGTAGCGATTTGCATGCGCATGCCGAACTGTGCCTTCAACAAGTCATTCAGCTCTGTCTGGAGAGCTGCCTGGTCTTTGCCGCGGAGTTCTGTTGCTTTCATTTACAACTCCTATTATTGGCCAACTTGGCGAATGACAAACGTCGTCGCCAGTGGCAGTTTGGCAGCGGCCAAGCGGAACGCCTCGCGCGCCAACACTTCGTCAACGCCGTCCATTTCGTACAGTACCTTGCCTGGCTGAATTTCAGCGACGTAGTACTCTGGGTTACCTTTACCGTTACCCATACGAACTTCGGCTGGCTTGTTCGAGATTGGCTTGTCCGGGAACACGCGAATCCAGATACGACCACCGCGTTTGATGTGACGCGTCATTGCACGACGCGCCGCTTCAATTTGACGGGCCGTCAGACGACCACGACCAACTGCTTTCAAACCGAAGTCACCGAACGACACGGCGGTGCCGCGGCTGTGCGAAATGCCAGTGTTACGGCCTTTCTGCTCTTTACGATACTTTCTGCGTGCTGGTTGCAGCATGGTTATTCTCCTGCTTTCTCAGCCGATACGACTGGGGCAGCGGCGGCCGGCTTTGCAGCACGGGCACGCGGAGCGGCTCCAGGAGCACCAGGTGCGCTGGTTGTAGGTTTCGCGCCTGGACGTGGGCGGCCAGCTGGCTTGCCATCGTCACGACGTGGACCGCGGCTTTTCTTGTCGTCGGCTGGGGTGTCGATCACTGGAGCGTCGCCGTTTGGAGCGCGATCACCTTTGTAGACCCACACCTTGACACCGATGATGCCGTAGGTGGTCGACGCTTCGCTGGTACCGTAGTCGATGTCAGCGCGCAGCGTATGCAGAGGCACGCGGCCTTCGCGATACCACTCTTTACGGGCGATTTCGATGCCGTTCAGACGACCGGACGACATGATCTTGATGCCCAGGGCACCCAGACGCATGGCGTTTTGCATCGCACGCTTCATCGCGCGGCGGAACATGATGCGCTTTTCGAGCTGCTGAGCGATCGAGTCGGCGATCAATTGCGAATCGATTTCCGGCTTGCGGATCTCTTCGATATTGACGTGCACGGGCACACCCATGATCTTGGTCAAAGCGGACTTCAGTACTTCGATGTCTTCGCCTTTTTTACCAATGACCACGCCTGGGCGCGAGCTGTAGATCGTGAAGCGCGCGTTCTTGGCAGGACGCTCGATGACGATGCGGCCAACCGAAGCGTTCTTCAGTTTCAATTTCAGGTAAGCGCGCGCTTTCAGATCTTCGTTGAGCATGGCAGCGAAATTACCGTTGCCTGCATACCAACGCGATGCCCAGTTACGGGTAACCGAAAGGCGGAAGCCTGTTGGATGTATCTTCTGTCCCATCGTGACTCCTTAGTTTCCGACAGTCACGTAGATGTGACAGGATTGCTTCGAGATACGATCACCCCGGCCTTTAGCGCGTGCAGTAAAGCGCTTCAGGACAGGACCCTTTTCGACATAGATCGTCGTGACTTTCAGCTCGTCGATGTCGGCGCCATCGTTGTGCTCGGCGTTCGCAATTGCGGACTCGAGTACACGCTTGATGATAGCAGCGCCTTTTTTCGGGCTAAATTGCAAGATGTTGAGTGCTGCGTCAACTTTCTTGCCACGGATCAGATCAGCAACCAGACGGCCCTTTTGGTCCGACAGGCGCACACCTTTGAGGATAGCTTTGGTTTCCATTATTTCTTCGCCTTCTTGTCAGCGGCATGGCCCTTGAACGTACGGGTCAGTGCGAATTCGCCGAGCTTGTGACCAACCATGTTTTCGGAAACATACACCGGCACGTGCAGCTTGCCGTTATGAACCGCGATCGTCAGGCCGATGAAGTCAGGCATGATGGTCGAACGGCGCGACCAGGTTTTGATAGGCTTTTTGTCTTTGATCGCTTGTGCGGTCTCGACTTTTTTCACCAGGTGGGCGTCACAGAACGGCCCTTTTTTCAATGAACGTGTCATGTGCTACCCCTTATTTCTTGCCGCGGCGCGAGACGATCATGGAAGTCGTACGCTTGTTACGGCGTGTCTTCTTACCCTTCGTCTGTTGGCCCCAAGGCGACACTGGATGACGACCAGCTGCTGTTTTACCTTCACCACCACCGTGCGGGTGATCGACCGGGTTCATGACCACACCGCGAACGGTAGGACGAACACCGCGCCAGCGCATCGCGCCAGCTTTACCGATTTTACGCAGGCTGTGCTCGGCGTTACCGACTTCACCAACCGTTGCACGGCACTCGATGTGCACGCGGCGCACTTCACCCGAGCGCAGACGCACTTGAGCGTAGGTGCCATCACGTGCCATCAGTACCACACCAGCGCCGGCCGAACGTGCCATTTGGGCACCTTTGCCTGGCAGCATCTCGACGCAATGCATCACGGTGCCAACTGGAATGTTACGGATAGGCAGGCAGTTGCCCGACTTGATAGGCGCTTCCGAACCGTTCATCACTGCGTCGCCAACGGACATGCCTTTGGTTGCGATGATGTACTGGCGTTCGCCGTCGGCGTAGCACAGCAGAGCGATGTTGGCCGTGCGGTTTGGATCGTATTCGATACGTTCCACTTTCGCAGGGATGCCATCTTTCTGACGCTTGAAGTCCACCAGACGATAGTGCTGCTTATGACCACCGCCGATGTGGCGGGTGGTGATGTGGCCGTTGTTGTTACGACCAGCAGTTTTCGATTTCTTTTCAACCAGAGCGGCGAACGGACGACCTTTGTACAGGTCTGGGTTCACCACTTTCACCATGCCACGACGGCCTGGTGAGGTTGGTTTCATCTTAACGAGTGCCATTATTTAGCCTCCTCGGAGAAGTTGATTTCCTGGCCAGGCTTCAGGCACACGAAAGCGCGTTTGGTATGGTTGCGACGGCCGGTGTGGGCACCGGTGCGCTTCTGTTTACCTTGGCGGTTAGCTGTCTGGACCGACAGGACTTCAACCTTGAACAACAGTTCAACGGCTGCCTTGATTTCTGGCTTGGTCGCATCCGGCAAAACGCGGAACACGATCTGCTCGTTCTTTTCCGCGACCATGGTGGCCTTCTCGGAAATGACCGGCGCCTGGAGAACCTTCATCAGGCGCTCTTCGCTAAATTTCAAAATCGCGCTCATGCGAACATCTCCTCAATCTTAGCCAGTGCTGCCTTGGTGACCAGGATCTTCTTGTAGAACACCAGCGACATTGGATCGGCGTGACGTGGCTCGACGACGAGCACGTTCGGCAGATTGCGCGATGCCAGCAACAGGTTTTCATCGAGCGTGTCGGTGATTACCAGAACCGAGTCCAGACCCATGCCTTGCAATTTCTGCGACAGCAGTTTGGTCTTAGGCGCTTCGAGCGTCATGCTTTCCACGACGCACAGACGACCTTCGCGGGCCAACTGGGACAGAATCGAGCAGATACCTGCGCGATACATCTTCTTGTTGACTTTGTGCGAGAAGTTTTCTTCAGGCGAGTTCGGGAAAATACGACCGCCGCCGCGCCACAGTGGCGACGAAGACATACCAGCACGAGCGCGGCCGGTACCTTTTTGGCGCCATGGCTTTTTGGTCGTGTGGTGAACTTCTTCACGGTCTTTTTGCTTACGGTTACCGCCGCGTGCGTTGGCTTGATAGGCAACGACGATTTGGTGGATCAGTGCTTCGTTGTAATCACGACCGAAAATTGTATCGGCTGCGACCACGTTGGCGCCTGCTTGACCTTGCTCATTGAGAAGCTTGAGTTCCATCGTTTAAGCTCCCTTCTGTGCTTTGGATTTAATGGCTGGCGACACGATCACTTGACCATTTTTCGCGCCTGGAATGGCACCTTTGACCAGCAGCAGCTGGCGCTCGGCGTCGATACGGGCGATAACGAGGTTTTGGATCGTGCGGTTCACGTCACCGAGGTGACCGGTCATGCGCTTACCAGGGAAAACGCGACCTGGATCTTGCGCCATACCGATGGAGCCTGGGACATTGTGCGAACGGGAGTTACCGTGGGTAGCGCGACCGGAAGAGAAGTGGTAACGCTTGATGACGCCGGCGTAACCCTTACCAATCGTGACACCTTGCACGTCGATCTTTTGACCGACTTCGAACAGGGAAGCAGCAACAACGTCGCCAGCTTTCAGTTCGGCAGCTTTAGCGGCGTCAACGCGGAATTCGCGCAACATCGTTCCAGCTTCAACACCCGCTTTAGCGTGGTGACCAGCAGTAGCCTTGTTCACGCGGGAAGCGCGACGTTGACCGAATGCAACCTGAACAGCCGAGTAACCGTCTGTTTCAGGAGTTTTGATTTGCGCAACACGGTTGTTCGATACGTCCAACACGGTGACAGGAATCGAATCCCCTTCATCCGTGAAAATGCGCATCATACCAACCTTGCGACCGAGAAGGCCTAGGCTCATTTTTTCTCCATTCCCACCTGCGATTGGGCGGGGCTAGTGTTTATACAACTAAGTAACGTACAGACTCAAAAAAGACGAATCCATACCGAAGCCGGCAAGTATAGCGTGGAAAGGGGCTTGACGCAACAACTAAAGACGAGGTATGTCGGGGTGTTGCATTCGTGCCGAGGCGGCATTGTCGCGGCGGCGAAAACACGCGCGCCAGCCCGGCAAAGCACGCCACGTGGGGCGGCGCGACAGGCCAGTCGGACGCCATGATGCCGCTTGTTTCGGTCGCGCCCGCGCTCGCGTGGGCAGCCCGCTGGCAATTTTTTCTTGCGCCGGGCATGGGGCTGGCATCGCCAGTGCAGGCGCGCCGGGGACCGGACGGGGTGCGCGGGACGGCGCGCCACGCTCGATTGTTGTTTTTGCAATGTAGTTGCAGTTTATCACTTACGCGACGCCGTCCGCTCGGCTAGAATTGAGTATTCTATAATTTTGCATAAACATACATATGGCCGAGCCGTACCAACGCATCGAACCGGTGCTAGACAGCGTGCAAGCCGGCGCTGACCATAGCGTCGTACGCCGCTTTGAACGCTTTACCTTTACTGGCAGCGGGGCCGAATACTTCAAGATCTGGATCGTCAACCTGGCGCTAACGGTGGCCACGCTGGGCATCTATTCGGCCTGGGCCAAGGTGCGTCGGCTGCAGTATTTCGACCGCAATACCCAACTGGCGGGGGCTATATTTGATTTCGACGGCGACCCGAAGGTGATTTTGCGCGGGCGAGTGCTGGCCGTGCTGCTGGTCGGCGCCTATCAGTATGCGTTCGGTTTCTCGGTCGCCGCTGGCATTACCGTGGTGGCACTGTTGCTGGCCGGCCTGCCGTACCTGATGCGCGGCGCCCTGCGCTTTCGCCTGCGCAATACGCGCTACCGTGGCCTGCGCTTTCGCTTTGCCGGCTCGGTACCGGGCGCGTATGGCGCCTATCTGGCGCCGACCATGCTGTTCCTGCTGCCGGCGGTGCTGCTTGCGATCACCCCCAACAGCAAGAGCGCCGCCGCGTTGCCGTTGACCTACGTATTGTGGCCGCTGATCCAAGGGGCGATGAAACACTACCAGCATGGCAACGCCGGTTACGGCTCGCTGGCGAGCCAGTTCGGCGCCACCCGACTGCAGTTCTACCGCCCTTACCTGTATGCACTGGGCCTGGCCGCGCTGGGCGCGTTCTTGCTGGTGGCAGGCCTGACAGCGCTGGCGGGCCTCGCTCAAGCGACCTTGCATCTGCACGCGCTTGACGGTGTCGCCGGCAGCTATCTTGGCGTGGCGCTCGCTCTGCTGGTGGGTTATCTGTTCTATTTGTTGGCGGGACCGTATTTGCAGGTGCGCATCGGCAATCTGGCCTGGAACGCCACCAGCTGTCCCGGCATGTCGGTGGTGTCGGAATTGGATGCGATTGCGTATATGCGCCTGCAGACGGCCAACAGCTTGCTCACCATCCTGACGCTCGGGCTGTATCGTCCGTTTGCCGTGGTACGCAGCTACCGATACCGGCTGGCCAACACCTTGCTGATCACCGATGGCGATCTGGCACAGCTAGTCACCAGCGCCGCGGCACCGACGGCAAATGCCAATGCCGATGGCGTGGCCGATTTGTTTGGTTTGGACCTTTCTTGGTAGGGCGCGCGATGATCATTGCACATTATTTTGACGGACACTCAGCGCGCCTGCACACCGTGCAACTGACGCTGCGCGACGGCGTGGTTTGCCTGATCGGCGCGGGCGTTGCCAAGCTGTACGGCGCCGAGCAAGTGCGCATGGCCGAACCGTTCGCGACGACGCCCTGCGTTCTGGACTTTGACGATGGCGCGCGCTGCGAGGTGGCCGAGCCGCGTGCCAAGGTGGCGCTGGCCAAGTCGCTCAATTATCGCCCGTCCCGCGTGGTGCGCTGGCAGCGCCATTGGTATGCGGCGCTGCTGGCCTTGATACTGCTCGGTGCCGGCCTGTACGGCGGCCTTGAATGGGGTATGCCCCTGGCGGCCGAGCGCATCGTCGCCGCCCTGCCGGAACGGATCGACGTCGATATCGGCAAGCAATCGCTGGCAGCGCTGGAGGCGCGCGTATTCAAGCCATCGCGCCTGAGCGAGCAGCGCATTGCCGAGGTGAACCAGATCTTCCTTGGCCTGCTACCAGCCCATCCCCGCCTGCCGATGCAGCTGCGGCTGCTCGAACTGCCAGGGCGTCCGCCGAATGCGATGGCGCTGCCGGACGGCACCATCGTGATGACCGACGCGATGGTCGTGTATGTACTGGCGGGCAAGCAGGAACTCGATGCGACGATGCGCGCCCAACTAAGCGGCATCCTGGCCCACGAGATCGGTCATGTGGAGGCGCGTCACTCGATGCGCATCTTTGCCCGCTCGGCCTTGGTGGCGATGGGCTCGGGCGCCATGTTTGGCGACTTCAGCGCCGTCGCGGCGGGCGCA
This sequence comes from Burkholderiales bacterium, assembly GCA_038207625.1. Classification (GTDB taxonomy): domain Bacteria; phylum Pseudomonadota; class Gammaproteobacteria; order Burkholderiales; family Burkholderiaceae_D; genus JBBQZO01. The sequence continues at coordinate 105,026 of JBBQZO010000020.1, forward strand.
CCGGCCCTGCTGAAGAATCTGGAATACTCGCGCGCGATGGAAAGCGACGCCGACAGCTATGCGCTGGCGCGTCTGCAGGCGCTGGGCATACCCAGCGCGCCGCTGGCCGATCTGTTCGACGCGCTCGCCGCCAGTGCACCGAGCGACAGCAAGCTGCCGCGCTGGATGCGCACGGGCAGCAGCTATGTCTCCTCTCATCCGGCCAGCGCCCAGCGCAGCGCGCACTTTCGCCATGGCAGCATGCGCCCTTAGCGACGCCAAAACGTGTTGCGGCGCCAAAGCGCAGAAACGGGCGGCCGGGCGCCCTCCCCGGTTCCAGACCCAAAGCTCACGACTTGGGACTGACGAACCAGGCCGGGCAGTCGGTGCATCAGCGCGCACATCGGCTTGCCTGGGCGACATCAGCGGCGCGCTTGACGGCGCCGCAACAGCGCCAGCAGGCCCAGTCCGACGCCCATCATTGCGTAGTTTTCCGGTTCAGGGACGGTGTCGACCAGTTTGACGTAATCAAAACCGTAAAAGTCGCTCGAGGCGTTGCGGTCGATGGTAATGACCAGTTGACCGCTGGCATTGATTGAATCGATCACGTCGGCGCTTAGATCGAAGGTGCGGATCTTGGTGTGCGGGAAGCCATCGTTGAAGGCCCAGTCCTGCACGATGCCGTTGTAATCGACCTTGACGGCGCCGAAGGTGCTGGCCTGGAAGTCGGCCATGTCGATTTCGAGCGTACCCACGGTCCAGCCAAGTCCCAGGCCGGTAAAGGTGAACGTCGCCACCGTGCCCGGTTGCGGGCTGTAACCCGGATGGGTGGTACTGTAGGTATCGGTGAACTGTGCCCCGTCGGTCGCGACCATCTCGGCGGCGCTGCGACCGTCGTAGTTAGCCAGAACGCCGTCGAACGGGTGGTCCGCGTTGTCGGGCACGCCGGCGCCGTAGCCGTCGTTGTCGCCGATCATCCAGGTCGCTGCCGACGCGGAGCCCATGGCCAAGACGAGTGCGCCGAAAGTGAGTAGTTTTCCAAATCGCATGTTAGTTCTCCAGAGGGCGGGGCGGCTCGCGCTCGCCCCACAGGGATCAAACAATAGCGTTGCGCCGCGGTGCCCCTGCCCGCCTGGGCACCCGACATGGCGGCGCAACACTAACCGGAAATGCAAGAAACATGGTCAGTATGGTCATGCTGATCGCGTCCGACCTTGCGATGAATTTAGGTGCGCACTCTGGCGCCCGGAGCGAAAAACGCCTATTGACGGACTCGGCAGTGCGAGCGCTGGCGTCAAGCCGGGCCGTAAACGAGATTGGGGCCGGACCCGTTCGCGCTGTTCTGCGAACCGGTCCGGCCCCAAGGGTGCTGGCGGGTGAGCCCGCCGGCGTCAAACTGGCTTATTGCAGTTTGATTTCGACATCAACACCAGCTGGCAGGTCCAGCTTCATCAGTGCGTCAACGGTTTTGTCCGTTGGGTCAACGATGTCCATCAGGCGTTGGTGAGTACGGATTTCGAACTGATCGCGCGAAGTCTTGTTGACGTGCGGGGAACGCAGCACGTCAAAACGCTGGATGCGCGTTGGCAGCGGCACTGGACCCTTGACCACGGCGCCGGTGCGCTTTGCGGTTTCAACGATTTCCAGGGCGGACTGATCGATCAGCTTGTAATCGAAGGCCTTCAGACGGATGCGGATTTTTTGATTAGGTGCGGACATGGTATTTCCTTTAAAGAGCGAACCGGGCTGATTTCAACACGGCTATATAAGTGAACACTACGGGGTACTGCGGTGCGACATGCCAGGCGGGGCTGCGGCGGACCAAAACGACGATCCGCGATCCGCCCCGTCAGCTGGCAACAGCGATATTACTTGCTGGCTTCGCTCAAGATCTTGGCAACGACACCCGCGCCGACGGTACGACCGCCTTCACGAATAGCGAAACGCAGACCTTCTTCCATCGCGATCGGGTTGATCAGCTTGACGGTGATCGACACGTTATCGCCTGGCATGACCATT
>JBBQZO010000021.1:0-106202 GCA_038207625.1 Burkholderiales bacterium
GATCGCGGCGCTTTAGCCGTCCCGCCTGACATTGACACTCCTCACCTTGGTCCGGCGCAGAGTTCTTTATCCACTCATGTCCGAAGGGGTCGCATAGCGACACAAGGCTTCGTGCGGAAAGCGGACTTTGGGCTGGCGACCCGGAAGCGGACGCAGTGAACGTCGGCAACGGGTCGACCACCGTCATTGGCCGACCTCCGGACAGCGCCCTTCAAGGCCGCCCCTGCCCCCGATCACATGTTCGGATAGTTCGGGCCGCCGCCGCCTTCCGGCGTCACCCAGATGATGTTCTGGGTCGGGTCCTTGATGTCGCAGGTTTTGCAATGGACGCAGTTTTGCGCATTGATCTGCAAGCGGTCCTTGCCCTCGTCGGTCTTGACGAACTCATACACACCGGCCGGACAGTAACGCGCTTCGGGACCGGCGTACTGGTTCAGATTGACATCGACCGGCACGCTGGCGTTTTTCAGCGTCAGGTGGATAGGCTGGTCTTCGGCGTGGTTGGTGTTCGAGATGAACACCGACGACAGACGGTCGAAAGTGAGCTTGCCGTCCGGCTTCGGATACACGATGGGCTTGCATTGCGCGGCCGGCTTCATGCATTCGTGATCGGCGTGCGTATGGTGCAAGGTCCACGGTGCCTTGCCACGGAAGATCAGCTGGTCGATACCGGTCATCAAGGAGCCCAGGTACAGACCTTTCGACAGCCATGGCTTGACGTTACGCGCCACGTGCAGTTCTTCATGCAGCCAGGACGCTTCGAAGGCGAGCGGGTAGGCGGCCAGTTCGTCGTGCTGGCGCGCCGCGCCCAGCGCATCGAAGGCTGCTTCGGCGGCCAGCATGCCGCTCTTGATCGCCGCGTGGCTGCCTTTGATGCGGCTCATGTTAAGGAAGCCGGCGTCGCAGCCGATCAGTGCGCCGCCCGGGAACACCAGTTTCGGCAAGGACTGCAGACCGCCCGCGGTGATCGCGCGCGCGCCATAGGAAATGCGTTTGCCGCCTTCGAAGAAAGTGCTGATGGCCGGATGCGTCTTGTAGCGCTGAAACTCTTCGTACGGCGACAGATACGGGTTCTGGTAGTTCAGACCGACCACGTAGCCAACCATCACCTGGTTGTTTTCCATGTGGTACAGGAACGAGCCGCCGTAGGTCTTGCTGTCGAGCGGCCAGCCGGTGCTGTGGATGACCAGGCCCGGCTGGTGTTTGGCCGGATCGATTTCCCACAATTCCTTGATGCCGATGCCGTAAGACTGCGGGTCCTTGCCCTTGTTCAGGTCGTACTTGCTCATCAGTTGCTTGCCCAGATGGCCGCGCGCGCCTTCGGCGAACAGCGTGTACTTGGCGTGCAATTCCATGCCCAATTGGAAGGAGTCGAGCGGCACGCCGTCGCGCCCCACGCCCATGTTGCCGGTGGCTACGCCTTTGACCGAACCGTCGTCGTTGTACAACACTTCGGCGGCGGCAAAGCCGGGGAAGATTTCCACGCCCAATGCCTCGGCTTGCTGGCCCAGCCAGCGCACCACGTTGCCCAGCGAAACGATGTAGTTGCCGTGGTTCTCAAAGCAGGCCGGCACGGCGAAGTTCGGGGTGCGCAGCGCCTTCGTTTCGGTCAGAAACAAGATGCGGTCTTCCGTCACTTCAGTGTGCAGCGGCGCGCCCAGCTCTTTCCAGTTTGGAATCAGTTCGGTCAGCGCACGCGGGTCCATGATGGCGCCCGACAAGATGTGCGCGCCCAGTTCGCCCCCTTTTTCGAGTACGACAACGGACACTTCCTGGCCTTTCTTGGCCGCCAGTTGCTTCAGTTTGATGGCGGCAGACAAACCTGCGGGGCCGCCGCCGACGATCACGACGTCATACTCCATCGTGTCGCGCGGGCCGTATTGTTCCAGAATATTGAGTGGCGCTGTCATGGTCTCATCACGGTAATTGAAAATTTAAGCACGAGTGTGCTTGTTTTTGGGGCGGAATGCAACTGTGGCGCCATTTTGCGGGACATTATTAGGTGCCGCAATCTAATACTGACAATTTGTGTAATGATTATGCCTTCACCGGCGTGCGCGCCGGTCGAGCCGCGCCAGCAGGCACGCGCGGGGCGCCTACTACAACGAACAGCAACAATACAGGGAGTATCTCGTGGGCATAGAAGTGAACTTCGAAGGAAAAATCGCGCTCATCACGGGTGCGTCGAGCGGTCTGGGCGCGCGTTTCGCCAAGGCACTGGCCCAGGCCGGCGCGCAGGTGGTGCTGGCCTCGCGCCGCACCGAGCGCTTGAAGGAATTGCGCGCCGAGATCGAAGCCGACGGCGGCGCCGCGCACGTCGTCGCGCTCGACGTGACGGATCTGGCCAGCATCAAGTCGGCCATCGCGCACGCCGAAACGGAAGCGGGACCGATCGATATCCTGGTCAACAATTCGGGCGTGTCGACGACCCAGCGCCTGGTCGACGTGACGCCGGAAGACTACGCTTACGTGATGGACACCAATTTACGCGGCGCCTTCTTCGTCGCCCAGCAAACGGCCAAACGGATGATCGCGCGCGCCAAGGGCGACCCGAAAATCCAGCACCGCATCATCAACATCGCCTCGGTGGCGGGCTTGCGCGTGCTGCCGCAGATCGGCGTGTACTGCATGAGCAAGGCCGGCGTGGTGCACATGACAAAGGCGATGGCCGTCGAGTGGGGCAAGTACGGCATCAACGTCAACGCCATCTGCCCCGGTTACATCTCGACCGAAATCAATGAAGACTATTTCGAGACCGACCAGGGCAAGAAGCTGATCGACATGCTGCCGCGCAAGCGCGCCGGCCGTCCGGAAGACCTTGACGGCTTGCTGCTGTTGCTGGCCGCCGAAGAAACCCATTTCATCAACGGCGCCATCATCACGGCCGACGACGGGATGACGGCGCAATGATTTCCAAGCAGGTGCACGTGACGCGCATGCCGATTCGCTGGGGCGACATGGATGCGATGGGGCATGTCAACAACACCGTGTACTTTCGCTATATCGAACAGGCCCGCATCGCCTGGTTCGATGACATCGCTTGCCTGCCCGATCCGGCCGGCGAGGGACCGGTGATCGTCAACGCGCACTGTTCCTTTCTGCGCCAACTGAAGTATCCGGGCGAGATCGAAGTGACCACGCTGGTCGGCCCGCCCGGGCGTTCCAGTTTCGAGATGACGCACGAAATCCGCCTGGTTGACGCGGCCGGCGTGCCCGGTGACGTGTATGCGCACGGCGGCGCCAAGGTGGTGTGGGTCAATATGCGCGCCGAGAAATCGGTGCCTTTGCCCGAAACCATGCGCGCCTTGCTGGCGCCCGCCTTGGTGTAAGCGAGCGGCGCGGAGCACGCGCCGGCAGGGTGCCGGTATTTGCTGTTGACATGCCCGATGCGGCACGAAGCATGCACACGTCTGGCGCGCAGTGTGGCCCGTGCAAGCAGAATCGGCGCGCTAGTTGCGCTCGCCCGACAGTCCCAGCAGCTTGTGCACCAGTTCGGACGAGGTGGACGCGGAGAACTTGCGCATCAGCTTGGCGCGGTGCATTTCCACCGTGCGCGGCGACAGGTCGGTCTGGCGCGCGATCAGCTTGCTGGTCTTGCCTTCGACCAGCAGCGCGGCGATTTCGCGCTCGCGCGGGGTCAGCTCGGCCGTCACGGGGCGCTTCTCGCTGACGTCCTCGAACGTCCACACGCCAGCGCCCAGCGGCGCGCGCGAGTCGAGCGCGCGCCCGCTGACGTGGCACCAGAACAGTTCCAGGTTGGCGCGGCGCATGATGCGCTCGTCCGAATAGCGGCCCTTGGTGTTCATGATGGGAATGATGCGGTCGCCCGTGCGCAGGAACTCGTCCACGGTCGGGTACAGCAACTGGAACGACTGGCCCACCAGGTCCAGCCGCGCATAGCCGAACATCGAGGCCAGCGCTTCATTGCAGGACTGGATCACGCGGTTCACCGAAATGCACATGCCCACGGGCGCATGCAGGAAAATCGTTTCGTAGTCGATGGCGTATGATGCTGTCAGTTGATGCAATGCGTATCTCCGCAAGAGGGTGGGCGCAGGTAGTTCTACGGTATTGTGCTTTTGGCTGGCGTATTTTATGCTGAGAATCTACTCTGCAGCACAGATCCAGCGAATATAGCTCAATAACAAAAAGGGACGGGTATGAATAAAGTTTATCCTGATGCACATGCGGCCTTGGCCGGCGTGGTGCAAGACGGCCAGACCATCGCGGTCGGCGGCTTCGGCTTGTGCGGCATTCCGGAAGCGCTCATCGAAGCGCTGCGCGACACGGGCGTGACGGGCCTGACCGCCATTTCGAACAACGCCGGCGTGGACGGCTTCGGCTTGGGCCAGTTGCTCACCACCCGTCAGATCAAGAAAATGATTTCGTCCTATGTGGGCGAGAACAAGGAGTTTGCGCGCCAATACCTGGCCGGCGAACTGGAACTCGAATTCACCCCGCAAGGCACGCTGGCCGAAAAGCTGCGCGCCGGCGGCGCCGGCATTCCGGCTTTCTTCACCAAGACGGGCGTGGGCACGATCGTGGCTGACGGCAAGGAAATTCGCGAATTTGACGGCGAGCAGTACGTGATGGAGCGCAGCCTGGTGGCCGACGTGTCGCTGGTGAAGGCCTACATGGCCGACCGGGCCGGCAATCTGGTGTACCGCAAGACGGCGCGCAACTTCAATCCGAACGTGGCGATGGCCGGCAAAATCACCATCGTCGAAGTGGAAAAACTGGTCGAGATCGGCGAGATCGATCCGGACAGCGTGCATACGCCGGGCATTTTCGTGCACCGCATCGTGGTCAATCCGAATCCGGAAAAACGCATCGAACAGCGCACCGTGCGTTCGACCTGACACGCACTAGGAGAATTGAACATGGCATGGACACGTGATGAAATGGCCGCGCGCGCGGCGAAGGAATTGCAGGACGGTTTTTACGTCAATCTGGGTATCGGTTTGCCCACGCTGGTGGCGAACTATGTCCCCACCGACATCGAAGTATCGCTGCAGTCCGAAAACGGTCTGCTGGGCATCGGCCCGTTCCCGCTCGATAGCGAGGTCGACGCCGACCTGATCAACGCCGGCAAGCAGACCGTGACGGCGCTGCCAGGCGCGTCCTACTTCAGCTCGGCCGATTCGTTCGGCATGATCCGCGGCGGCAAGATCAACCTGGCCATCCTGGGCGCGATGCAGGTGTCCGAACAGGGCGACCTGGCCAACTGGATGATCCCCGGCAAGATGGTCAAGGGCATGGGCGGCGCGATGGATCTGGTGGCCGGCGTCAAACGCGTGGTGGTGCTGATGGAACATGTGGCCACTGCCAAGGACGGCAGCGTCGCGCACAAGCTGCTCAAGCGCTGCGACCTGCCGCTGACGGGCGTGGGCGTGGTCGACCGCATCATCACCGACCTGTGCGTGATCGACGTCACGTCGGCCGGCCTGAAGCTGGTGGAACTGGCGCCGGGCGTGACAAGCGAACAGGTGGTGGCCGCCACCGGCGCCGACCTGGACATCAACATGCAGTGACGCGCGTTCGCGCGCCGCGCTGACGTCTGAACACAAGACAGCCACGGCGAACACCGTGGCTGTCTTGTTTTGACCGTTCCGAACGCGCGTTTGCCGGATAAGGCCGCGGCCGTTTCAGCAGCCGCGCACTTGCCTCAATGCGTTTCCTGTCCGATATGCTTGTTCAGGAAGGCCTCGAGTTTTTGGTAAAAGTTCTTGCGGTGTTCGCTGTCATAGAAACCGTGGTCCTCGTTCTCGACGAATATCCATTCGGGTGCATTGCCGGCTTTGATGAGCGCATCGCGCATCGCTTTCGCCTGGCCCGGTTCGGTTCTCTTGTCCTTGCCGCCATGGGCCATCAGCACGGGAATTTTGATCTTGTCTGCCAGGTACACCGGCGACATTTTGTCCAGGTCCGCCGTGTTGGGCCCCATGGTCTTGATCATGTAGTTGACGGCCTTGGTATTGCCGCTGATTTCGTCCCGGTTATACGAACTGCGCAAGTCATAGAGCCCGGAATTGCCGGCACTGCACTTGAACATGCTCGGCTCGCGCACCGGCAGCATTAGCGCCGCATAAGCGCCGAAGCTGATGCCGTACACGCACACCCGCTTGGCATCGATTTCCGGCTGGGTGTTGGCCCATTTGACGCCATCGATCAGGTCATCCATCATCTTCCCGCCCCATTCGAGATAGCCGGCCTCCTTGAAGGCGACGCCGCGCCCGTCCGAACCGCGGTAATTGACCTGCAAAACGGCATAACCCCGGCTGGCGAGAAATTGTGCATCCTCGTCGAAAAACCATTTATCGCTAATGTCGATCGGTCCACCGTGCGGCAACAGCACCATCGGCAATTTTTTCTTTGCGGCAGATTTTGGCATGGTCAGGTAGCCAGTGAGCTCCATGCCGTCACGCGCGGTGTAGCGGATCGGGCGACGTTCCGCCATCTGATCCGAATCGATCTGGGGCATGTTGGAAAAGAGCAGTTCGGCCTTGCCCAACCGTTTGTCGAACAGATAAAACGAGCCCGGGTCGCGGTCGCTTTGTACCGCGAAAAGCAATTGCTGACCGTCATCGGTGAAATTGATGAAGTGTACGTAGCTGTCCGGAAACAACCCACTCAAGGTCTTGTGCAGTTTCGCGTCCGGCAGCGTCGCGTCGAGATACCGTGCGCTTGGTATGCCCGCGTCGAGCACGACGGCAAACGGGATGCGGGGGGCGGCGGTGAATTCAATTTTGTCGATGCTGGCAAGCCGATCCTGGGCGACGGTGATGCGTTTGCCGCTTGCCAGGTCTTCGCGCACGACCGAATACGGACCGCGATCGACGCTGTGGTAGGCGAAAAATGCGCTGTCGTCAGGCGTGAAGGCGAACGGAAACAAACCCGTGTCCAGCAGGGCCAAATCGACCTTGCGCCATTCGCCGCTGGCATCATCGGCGCGGTAGAGAACGTGATAGTTGTCGTCGTCCGAACCGGTGGCAAAACGCGGCTTGTTATCATGCTGCATCACAAACGACAGGTGTTTTGCCGGGATGTGCGCAATGAGCGTGCGGATGGACGTGCTCGCATTGATGTCGTACAACATGCTGCTCTTACCCTCCCATTCGTAGGCGCCGAGAAATATGTGGCCGTTGCGCGACTGCGGTATCTGGAGCACATCGCCCGTGCCATAGTCGTCGCCATAGCGATCGCCGCGGCTGGACTGCTTGAATCCCTTGTAGCCGTACAGGTATTCGGGTTTGCTGCCATCGAGATTGACGGCCACCACTTCGCCGGTGGACTGGGGCCGCTCGCGCAAACCAAGTTCCAAGCCTTTTTCGACGATCAGGCGTGTATTTGTGATCCAATTGAAATCGAGCGGTATCTCGTAACCGGGCAGGGCGATCACGCTGACCACCTTCAGATCGGGCAGGCTGTACACCGTCATCGTGGGAATCTGGCGGTCGCCGCGTTGAATGCGTACATTGACGGCGATGTGTTTGCCGTCCGGTGACAGGCGCGGCAAACTAAACTGCTGCAGCTCGACGAAGGCGTCAATCGGGACCAATTTGTCGGCCGCGTGTGCCCAGATGGGCAACAGGGCGCTGGCACAGGCGAGAAGGGCAAAGCGCTTTAACACGGGCAACTCCGGCAAAAGTAAAATTTGATGATAAATCAATCTTATCGTTTCAGGAAATAAAACTGCATGATGACGCCGCTGAACAATTCGCACAGGGCAGATCCGCCATACTGTGCGCGGCGCACAGTCAATACCAACGCGCCGCGCCATCAGCGGCCTACTTTCCGATATGTTTGTTCAGGAAGCTTGCCAGTTTCTCGTAAAATTCTTTGTGATCTTGGCTGTCATAGAATCCATGCCCTTCGATATCGACCAGTAGCCACTCGGGCGGGTGGCCGGCCTTGGTCAGCGCATCGCGCATCATCTCGGCCTGGTTGAGCTCGGTGGTCTTGTCCTTTCCGCCATGCACCAGCAGCACCGGCAGCGTGATCTTGTCGGCCAGCCGGCTGGGCGAGGCCTTGATCAGTTCGGCCTGGTCCTGGCCCGGCGTCTTGATCAGGAAGTTGGTGGCCTGGACAATGCCTTTGACGTTGTCCTGCTATATTTGCTGGGCAAATCGTAGCGGCCGGAAATAGCCGACACTGCATTTGAACATGCCCGGCTCGCGCACCGGCAGCATCAGCGCCGCGTAGCCGACGAAGCTGGCGCCGACCACGCAGACCCGGTTGGCGTCGATCTGCGGCTGGGCGGTGGTCCATTTGACGCCGTCGATCAGGTCGTTCATGATCTTGCCGCCCCATTCCCGGTAACCGGCTTCCAGAAAACCTGGCCCGCGCCCGTCCGAACCGCGGAAATTGACCTGCAGTACCGCATAGCCGCGACGGGCCAGAAATTGCGCGTCCGAGTCAAAGTACCACTCGTCGCGCACGCCGAACGGGCCGCCATGTGGCACTAAGACCATCGGCATCTTGGTCTTGTTCGGGTTTTTCGGCAGTGTCAGGTAGCCGGCCAGTTCCAGACCGTCGCGCGCGCGAAAGCGGATCGGACGCCGTTCTGCCATGTGTTCCGCTTCGATGTCCTGCTTGTTAGAAAATAGCAGCGCCGCCTTGCCGACCTTTTTGTCGAACAGATAAAACGACCCGGGATCGCGTTCGCTGCGCACGGAAAACAGCAACGGCTGACCGTCGTCGCTGAAATTGATGAAGTGCACATAACTATCGGAGAGCAGCGCGCTTAGCGTCTTGTGCAGTTGTGCATCCGGCGCTGCGGCGTCGCGGTACTGGGCGCGCGGAATGCCGGTGTCGACCGTGACGGCAATCGGCAGGCTAGGCTTGGCGCTGTACTCCACCAGAGCGACACTGCCGAACGGGTCTTGCGCGATCACACGGCGCTTGCCCGTTGCCATGTCCTCGCGCACCACGGCCAGCGGCCCGCCGTTGACGCTGTTAAATGCGTAGACCGCGCTGTCGTCGGGCGTGAACGCGAACGGACGATAGGCGCTGTCGAGCCGATATGCTCGTCGCGCGCATCGGGAAGGTGGGCCAACACGCCATCGCCGCGGTCGTCGCCGTATTGGGCGCCGCGGCGCGATTGCTTGAAGTTCTTGTAGCCGTACAGATACGCCTGTTTGCTGCCATCGAGGTTGACGGCGACCACCTCGCCGGTTGCCCGGGGGCGTTCGCGCAAGCCCATTTCGAGACCGTTTTCCACGATCAGGCGTTCGTTGCTGATCCATTGGAGGTTCAGTGGAATTTCCCAGCCTGGCAAACCGATCGCGTTGACCAGTTTCAGGTCTGGCAGCGTATAGATCGTCATCGTTGGCACTGACCGTTCGCCACGCTGGACACGCACATTGAGCGCGATATGTTTGCCGTCGGGGGCGATGCGCGGCAAACTGAACTGTTCCTGCTGACAAACGCCTCGATCGGGATCAACTTGTCGGCCGCGCCGGCGCGCTGGGAGGCGATGACAGCACATGCGAGAAGGGATAGGCGCAAAACATGGTTGGCTCCAGCATTGAAAGAACTTAATGTTAGATCAATCTTGGTAATATAGGAAATAGTATTGCGCATAGGGGCAGCGTGGCAGCGGCCGCCGTGGCGAATCGGCATCGGCGCGCCGGTGCCGGGGACGAAAAAAAGCCACGGACATTGCCGTGGCTATTTGGTGTGCTGGCGTTCTTGCTAGCGCCGCACGCGGCCCTTGTTGCCCCGCTTCAGGCAGCGGCCGTGACGTGCGTTCGCGCCATGGTGTCCGACAACGGGCTCGGGTTGGCCAGTTCACGTACCAATGTCGCATGGTCAAGCTCATTTTCCCACTTCGACACGACGATGGTGGCCACGCCGTTGCCGACGAAGTTGGTCAGCGCGCGGCATTCGCTCATGAAACGGTCGATCCCGAGGATCAGCGCCATGCCGGCCACCGGGATGGTCGGCACCACGGCCAGCGTGGCGGCCAGCGTGATGAAGCCGGCGCCGGTGATGCCGGAGGCGCCTTTCGAGGTCAGCATCGCCACCCCCAGAATCGTCAGCTGCTGGGTGAGCGTCAGATCGGTGTTGGTGGCCTGGGCCACGAACAATGCCGCCATCGTCATATAGATATTGGTGCCGTCGAGGTTGAACGAGTAACCGGTCGGCACCACCAGCCCGACCACCGGCTTGGCGCAGCCGAGCTTTTCCAGCTTGCGCATCAGCGAAGGCAGCGCGCTTTCCGACGAACTGGTGCCCAGCACGATCAGCAGCTCTTCCTTGATGTAGGCGATGAAGCGCCAGATCGAGAAGCCGGTCATGCGGGCGATGCTACCCAACACGACGAACACGAACAGGAAACAGGTCAGGTAGAACGAGCCCATCAATTTGGCCAGCGGCAGCAGCGAGGCCAGGCCGAACTTGCCGATGGTGAAGGCCATCGCGCCAAATGCGCCTATCGGAGCCACTTTCATCACCAGCCCGACGATGCCGAAGATCACCTGCGACAGGTCGTCGACCAATTTCAGCACCGGCTTGCCGCGCTCGCCCAGCAGCGACAGCGCGAAGCCGAACAGGATCGCGATCAGCAGCACTTGCAAAATGTCACCTTTGGCAAACGCGTCGACGACCGTGTTGGGGATGATGTTCATGATGAAATCGGTGGTGTTCTGGCTCTTGGCCTTGACGGTGAATTCAGCGATCGCCTTGGTGTCGAGCGTCGCCGGGTTGGCGTTGAAGCCGTCGCCGGGGCGGATTACATTGGCCACGACCAGGCCGATCATCAAGGCGAAGGTGGAGACAATTTCGAAGTACAGCAGGGCCTTGCCGCCGACCCGGCCGATCTTCTTCATGTCTTCCATGCCGGCGATGCCCGACACCACGGTGCAAAAGATGACGGGCGCGATGATCATCTTGATCAGTTTGATGAAGCCATCGCCCAGTGGCTTCATGTCCACCGCATTGCCGGGGTAGAACACGCCCAGCAGCACACCGCACGCGATCGCGAACAGGACCTGGATGTACAGGATTTTGTAGAAAGGCTTTTTCATGGCAGCGATCGCAGGAGTGAGGGAAGTGCTCATGGTCATCCAAATCGGGCTGGCCGGCTATTGTGGATATCCACATGCGCGCCGTGGCGCCGCGGCGCCCGTCCGTCGCGCGCAAAAAAGACACACTTCTATCAAATAGATAATCATTGTTTACGGTATTTCGTTAATATTTTTATCATTTTGTTTCATTCGTACCATCGCAGTTGATGTTTTCGCCAAATCGGCCCCCGCTTGCGCTATGATTTAAGGGCATTACCCATGATTTGACTCAAGATTTTCTTATAAAGAATCCGCATGCATATTTCGACCCCGGTTTTTCATCAAGCGAAAGGATGCGCCTTGTCCGGCTTTTCCGCCTTGGTGCAAAACATGTTGGCCGACGCGGACGCCAGCCTGGGCGCGGCCATGGCGCTGGCGCCTGCGGGCCAGAACCCGTGGTTAGTCGGGCGCCAATTCCTGCGCGAACGCGGCGGTGAATGCCGTGCCCGCATCGAAGCCTATTTCGCCGACTATCTGGAGCGGGCGATGCAGACCATGTATAACGATCTGCGCATGGGCATGGTCAATTCGGCGGCGAACTGGGCGCTGATCGACGACGAAACGGTCGAGCAGCAAATCGAGGTCGATCGGCTGTTGCTGCGCGTGCGCGGCGACCAGCAGCAAGATCTCGGGCTGATCAACATGATGATCGCGCAGGTGCATGGACACCACGATGTGCGCGAGCGCGAGAATCCGTTTCGCCCCTATTTGTTGGCGCGTTCGCTGCACGTGGTGGTGCGCTCGATGCTCGATAACGAGGCGGTCATCAAGGTGCTGTTCGAGCATATGGCCGACGGCATGACCAAGTACGTGCCGGCATACTACGCGGCCATCCGCGCCGTGTTCGAATCGAACGGCATCGACAGCCGACTGTTTGCGCAAGTGTCGGCCGAAACGCGCGGCCAGCGCGACGCGCAGGCACGCGCCCAGACCGGTGTCGACGCTGCGGTGCATGCTAACTTCAGCGATCATTTTCAGTCACGTGTGCTGGCCAGCTTGCAACACATGCAGCAATTGCAGCCAGCCGCCCAGCCTGGCCTGACGCTGGGCGAGGCGGGCGCTGCGCCCAACACGGTTCAACCGAACTCCCAGCTGCCCGCGCAGCAAGGACTGGCGCAACGGCCACAGGCTGCGCCCCAACAGGGACAGTCGCACATGCAGCTGCAACAGCAGCTGCAACAGCAGCAGTTACAACAGCAGCATCTGCAGCAGCAGCAGCAGCTACAGCAGTACCAGCTGCAGCAGCAACAGCAACAGAGCGCCCAGCCGTGGCAAGCGACGCAGCCGCTCAGCCCGCATCAGGCGCAACCGGCTTTCCAGGATTTCGTGCGGCAGATCTTCAATCAGCCCAAGCCGGTGGCGGTGCCGCGCAAGGCGGTGGCGGCGCCTTTCCCCGAGGAGGGCGAATGGCCCACGCTGGGCTTTGCCAATACGCGCGCGGCGACCCTCGATGCGCAACTGCGCATGCGCCAGCACGCCGCTGCCGAGAGCACGCCGGCCGGCGAGGGTGAGGAGGCCAACCAGATTCTTGCGCTGCGCGAGGTGCTGGTCGGCGCCGATGCCAGTGAACTCGAACGCGTCACCGTCGATGTCGTCGCGCTCCTGTTCGAATTCATACTGCAAGACGAGCTGATCGCCCAGCCGTGGCGCGCCCACGTGGTGCGCCTGCAGATCCCGTTTCTGCGCGCGGCCCTGATCGCACCGGACCTGTTGCACGACGCCGGCCACCCGGCACGTCGCTTGCTCGACCGGCTCGGCGCGATCGCCGCCGGCATGTGCGCCAGCGGCGCGCTCGACGAGTCCATCGGCGCTCAGCTTGACCAGATCACCGGCGACCTCCTCGACCAGTTCGACGAGGACATGGCGGTGTTTAGCGATGCGCTGGCGGCGCTCGAGTTGTTCATGACGGCCAAGCTGGCCAACGCCGACGCGGCCACCACCTGCTGCGCGCAGGCGCTCGACGAGGCCGAGCATGCCTGCCTGACGGTGAGCAATGCCAACCTTGCGTTGCACGAGTTGCTGGCACCGCTGAGCGTCGATCCGGTGGTGGCCGACTTCATCACCGGCAGCTGGCTGCACGTGCTGGCCTATCCGTTCAGCGCCGAGGCCAAGCGTGCACCGCCTGACCCGGCCTTGACGTCGGCGATGCGCGACGTGCTGCCCGAGCTGATCTGGAGCGCGCAGGACAAACCCAATCAGCAACAGCGCAGCGAGCTGGTGCGCCTGTTGCCGACGCTGGTCAAACGCCTCAAGCAAGGATTGGACATGATCGGGATGCCCGATGCGGTGGCGCGCAAGGGCATGGACAAACTGGTCGATGTGCATATGCGGATCTTGCGCGCGCCCTCGGCCGAACCGGACGGCGGGTACAGCCTGAACGGCCTGCGCCGCCATTGCGCCGGCCTGACCATCGCCGAGGCGGGCGACGGCACGCTCGCAGGCATTCCGTCGCGCGTCGAGCTGGCCGAGCTGGAAAACACGCTGGCGCGCTATCAGCTGACGGCCAGCCTGCATCTGGAGTGCGACGCGATCCCCGCGCTGGCGGCCGACGCGGACTGGCTGCGTCAAATGCGCATCGGCATCGCCGTGCAAGTGTGGAGCAAGGGCAGCGCCGAACTGGCGCGCCTGTGCGCCATCAGCGGGCACCGCAGCCTGTACCTGTTTGTTCCTTACCAGTCAGCCACGCCGATCATCTTTTCGGCCACCTGCCTGCTCAAAGCGCTGCGTGACGGCGGCGTGCGCCCCGTCGAAGGCGCGCCCCTGTTCGACCGCGCGGTCGAGTCGCTGATGGCCGGGGCTGCCTCGGTCAACCAGGAATACCACTAGGCGCGTGTGGGCTGCGGTGCCACCGCCGTCAGGATGGCGCGCAGGATCTCGATCGGTTTCGGTGGGCATCCCGGCACCGTGACATCGACGTCGATCACATTGGCCACGCGCCCGCAACTGGCATAGCTCTCGCCGAACACGCCACCGCTGCACGCGCATTCGCCCAGCGCCACCACCAGTTTTGGCGCCGGCATCGCCTCAAAGCTCGCGCGCAGCGCCGCCTCCATGTTCTTGCTGACGGGGCCGGTAACGAGCAGCAGGTCGGCGTGGCGCGGACTGGCCACGAACTTGATGCCCAGCCCTTCGATGTTGTAGTAGGGATTGGCCAGCGCGGCGATTTCCAGCTCGCAGCCGTTGCACGAGCCGGCATCGACGACCCGGATGCACAGCGCGCGCCCCAGCGTGCGCAGCAAGTGGGCGCCGATCGCGCTGCGCTCGCTGTGCCAATCTGCGTCGGGCTCGGGTGGCGCTTCGGCCGGCAAGCCCACGCGCGCGATTTGTTTGAGTATCTGCCACATCAGAGGTCGCTTCCCGAATAGCTGAGGTTGAACGATTTGTTGATCAAGGGGAAGTCCGGCACGATATTGTCCATGATCGCGTGTTGCAGCACGGGCCAGTTGTGCCAGGACGGGTCGTGGCAGTGGCAGCGCAGGATCGCGCCGGCACCGTCCAGTTCGAGCCCCACCAGCACCGCGCCGCGCCAGCCTTCGACCCAGCCCAGCGCACGCGCATGCGGGGACGCGGCGGGCAAGGGCAGCAGCACCGGTCCGGCGCTGATCTGGCCGGCGATGGCGCGCAGCAAGCGCAGCGCCTCGTCGATTTCGTCGAAACGTACAGCGACGCGCGCGGCCACGTCGCCGCTCCGGCTGGTCGCCATCTGCAGCACCAGTTCGTCGTAAGGAAATATCGGGGCGTCGGCGCGCGCGTCGAACGCCTGGCCGCTGGCACGCCCGGCCATCCCGCACAGACCCAGTTGGGCCGCCAGCGCCGGCGTGACCCGCCCGGCACCGATGAAGCGGTCCTGCAGGCCCGCGTGACCTTCGTAGATCGCGCGCAAGTTGTGCAGTGTCGTCTCGGTACGGGCACACTGATCGCGCAGCGCGGCCAGCCCGACCCCGTCAATGTCGACGGCGCAGCCGCCGGGAACGATGCAGTCCATCATGAACCGGTGGCCGAACAGCGCATCGTTCAGACGTACCCAGTCTTCCTTGAGCAGGCTGAACTGGGCCAGGCCCAGTGCCAGGCCGCAGTCGTTGCCCAACGCGCCCAAGTCGCCCAGGTGGTTGGCAATGCGTTCGCGCTCGAGCAGCAGGGCGCGCAGCCAGGCCGCGCGCGCCGGCACCACGCAGCCGCTGGCCGCCTCGGCGGCCATGCAGTAGGCCCACGTGAAGGCCACCGTCGAGTCGCCCGACACGCGCGCGGCCAGCCTTGCGCCTTGCGCTGGCGCCATGCCGGCAAACAGCTTTTCGGTGCCCTTGTGGGTGTAGCCGAAGCGCTGTTCAAGGCGCAGCACTTTTTCGCCGACCACGGAAAAGCGGAAGTGGCCCGGTTCGATGATGCCCGCGTGCACAGGCCCGACGCCGATTTCGTGAACGCCGTCGCCGGCCACGCTGACGAAATGGTATTGCTCCAGTTCGAGATCGAACTGTTCGCGCCCACTGTTGTGCTGTTGCAGCGGAAAATAGTCGGCCGGCCAGCGCCCGTGATTGAGCCAGGGCCGCGCATCGTCCACGCCTGCCGCGCACAGGCCGAGCAGGTCGTAGACGGCGCGCTGCATCCTTGTGGCGGCCGGAAACACGGCGCTCAAATCCGGATAGTCTTCACCGGCGCCCACCGGCAGGCGCAGCCACAGCAGCCCCTGCGCCACGCAGTACACGGCCGACATCAGCATGCCAGGCGCGCCGCGGTCGCTGCCCCAGATCGCGACCAGCCGCCCGCCCTCGGCGCGTACCACCTCGGCCATGCGCAGCCACGCGCTGGCCGACACGTCGGCGCCGCAGGCGGCCAGCGCGCCCGCTTCCGTGTGCAGGTTCAGCGCGTACTGTGCGTTGAGCATCTCGATGTCCATCGGCTACCCCACGATCATCTTGACGGCCTGCCGGAACCAGTTGTTCAGGTAGGGCGGAATATACAGTCCCAGTGTCAACGCCAGCGCCAGATGCAGGTACACCGGCAGCAACGCCGGCGCGTGCGGCAGCGTCTTGCCGGTGGGCTCACCGAACACCATCGCCTGCACCCGGCTGAAGATGGCGGCAAAGCCGACCGCCAGCGCCAGCAGCAGCAGCGGGGTCGACCAGGGCAACTCGCGCATCGCCGTCGTGACGATCAGAAATTCACTGGCGAACACTCCGAACGGGGGCATGCCCAGAATCGCCAGCGTGCCGAACAGCATGCCCCAGCCCAGCGCGGGGCTGAGTTTGACGAGGCCGCGGATCTCGTCCATCAGCTGGGTGCCGGCCTTTTGCGCGGCGTGCCCGACGGTAAAAAAAATGGCCGACTTGACCAGCGAATGGACCGTCATGTGCAGCAGGCCCGCATAGGTGGCGACCGGCCCGCCGATGCCGAAGGCGAACGTCATCAAGCCCACATGCTCAATCGACGAATAGGAAAACATGCGCTTGACATCCTTCTGGCGCGACAGCGAAAAGGTCGCCACCAGCACCGACAGCAGGCCGAAGCCGACCAGCAGCTTGCCCGGCACGCCGTTGTGCATGGCGCCGTCGGCCAGCACCTTAAAGCGCAGCACCGCGTACAGCGCCACGTTGAGCAGCAGGCCCGACAGCACTGCCGAGATCGGCGTGGGCCCTTCGGCATGCGCATCCGGCAGCCAGCTGTGCAGCGGCACCAGGCCCATCTTGGTGCCGTAGCCGACTAGCAGAAACACGAAGGCGAGCGACATGATGGCCGGTTCCAGGCTGCCCTTGACGGTGTTCAGATTGGTCCACAGCAGCGCGTCGACGTCGGCGCCCAGTTGGCGGTCGGCCGCCAGATACAGCAAGATGGTGCCGAACAGGGCCAGCGCGATGCCCACGCCGCACAGGATGAAATACTTCCACGCCGCCTCCAGGCTGGTGGCCGTGCGGTACACCGACACCAGCAGCACGGTGGCCAGCGTGGCCCCTTCCATCGCCACCCACAGGATGCCCATGTTGTTGGTGGTGAGCGCGAGCAGCATGGTGAACATGAACAGCTGGTACATGCTGTGATACAGGCGCATGCGCATCGGCGTCATCCTGCCGTGGCTTTGTTCGATGCGCATGTAGGGACGCGAAAACAGCGCCGTCGTCACGCCCACGAAGGCGGTCAGACTGACCAGGAACACGTTCAGCGGGTCGATGAAAAACAGCTTACCGGAGGCGAACATGGGGCCGTGCGCGAGCACCTCGATGGTCAGCGCCACAGCTGCGCCCAGCGTGAGCAGCGACATGCCCAGGTTCAGTTCGGGCGCGAATGTGCGCTCGCCCACCAACCCCAGCAGCACACCGCCGGTCAGGGGAAGCAACAGCAACAGCAGCAGGGGATCCATCAGTCTTCTTTCAGGCTTTCCAGATTGTGGATGTCGAGATTGTCGAATTGCTCGCGGATTTGAAACATGAACACGCCCAGAATCAGGATGCCCACCAGGATGTCGAGCGCGATGCCCAGTTCGACGATCATCGGCATGCCGCCGGTGGCAGCGGTGGCGGCGAAGAACAGGCCGTTTTCCATCGCCAGAAAACCGATCACCTGCGGCACCGCTTTTGAGCGCGTGATCATCATCATGAACGACAGCAAGATGCAGGCCAGCGCAATGCCCAGCGTGCCGCGCGCGATCGAGGCCGACAGCTTGGCCACCGGCAGCGCCAGGTTGAACGCCAGGATCACCAGCACGATCCCGATCAGCATCGTCGACGGTACATTGATCAGCGGCTCGACATCCCACTTGACGTTCAGGCGCAGGATCAGCTTGTGCAGTATCCACGGGATCAGCAGCACTTTCAGCACGAAGGTCAGGCCGGCCGAAAAGTACAGGCCGCTGTCGTGGCTGACAAAGCCGACCACCAGCGCCGACGCCACCAGCACCGCGCCGTGCAGCGTGAACAGGTGGATCAGCGACAGGATGCGGCGCTGGCTGAGCATGGCGAACGTGATCAGCAGCAGCAGCGAGGCCAGCAGGTTCAGAAATTGCAGCGCGTAGTGGCTCAGCATGTCAGGCTCCCAGCAGAAAATGGACCAGCATGCCGATCACCGCCAGCAGGAAGGCGCCCATCAGGAATTCGGGCACCCGGAAGATGCGCATCTTGGCGCTGGCCGTCTCGATCACCGCCAGCACCACGCCGCCCAAGGCCAGCTTGGCGAGCAAAATCGGCAGTGCCACCACGATCGCCGCCGGCGCGCTGGCCTGCGCGATCCCCCACGGGAAGAAAATCGCCAGCCCGATGCTCGAATAGGCAAACAGTTTCAGGCTGGCGGCCCATTCCATCAGCGCCAGGTGGCGCCCGGAATACTCCAGCAGCAGCGCTTCGTGGATCATCGTCAGTTCCAGATGGGTGGCCGGATTGTCGACCGGGATGCGCGCATTCTCGGCCAGCGACACCATCGTGAACGCCACGCCGGCGAACGCCAGGCTGGGATAAATCGCCAGTTCGCGATGCACCAGATCGTCGACGATGCTCGTTAGCAGCGTCGAGCGGGTGATCAGCGAGGCAGAAAACATCACCATCAGCAGCGCCGGCTCGGCCATGAAGCCAACGAGCATCTCGCGCCGCGCGCCCATGTTGCCGAACGCGCTGCCCACATCCATCGCCGCCAGCGCGACGAATACGCGCGCCAGCGCCAGCAGCCCCACCAGCGCGATCGCGTCGGCCGCGGGCGCCAGCGGCAAATCGGTCGACAGCGTGGGGATGATCGCGCAGGCAATCGTCATGCAACCGAACACCAGATAGGGCGCGATGCGAAACAGCGGGCCGGCGTCGTCGGCCAGCACGACTTCCTTGTGAAACAGCTTGTGCAGCATCCGGTACGGTTGCAGCAGGCCAGGCGCACGGTGGTTCTGCAGCCACGCGCGGCACTGGTTGACCCAGCCCGTCAACAGGGGCGCGAGCGCCAGCGCGAGCACGATTTCGAGCAATTGGGACAGCATGCCGAACAGGTTGATCATTGGTTCACCACCACCAGCATCACCAGCAGCGTCAGGAAGCTGTACAGCAAATACACCGCAATGCGGCCCTGCTGCAGCAAGCCGACCACGCGCGCGACGCGCTCGACGGCGCCGGCGATGGGGCGGTACACCAGCGCCCAGAACGGATCTTCGATCGTCACCTCATAGCGCGGCGCCTTGTCGAATGGCGTGGGCAAATGGCGCGTCATGATGAAGAACGAGGCGAAGATCTGGCGGATCGGCTGGCCGAAGCCTTCCGCCGTGTCCTGGGTGCGCGCACTGTGGAAGGGGTAGCCGCACGCCCACAGCGGCGCGCGCCGGTGCCGCCCGTGGTAAAACCGGCGCACCAGCACGAACGCCAGCAGGCAGCAGGCGAGCAACATGAGCACGAATACCAGCGGCATGTAGCTGGCCCGTTCGGCGGCGACAGGCGCGAGCATCAGCCAGCCGTGGCTGGCCACGGTCGCACCAATGCCGTGCCCGACCAGCGCGCTGGTGACGCGGTCGATCACGCCTATCCATTGCACCGGCAGCAGGCCCAGCGCGACGCAGGCGCACAGCAGCCAGCCAAAGCCGATCCGCTCCCACATCTGCGCGTCCTGCGCGTAGTACAGCTTGGCCTCGCGCGGCTGGCCGAGGAACACGATGCCGAAAAACTTCACCATCACATAGCCGGCCAGCGCACCGACCAGCGCGATCACGGCCGCCACGATGGGGATCAGCATGTTCAGGAAGGTATTGGGCAGGTCGGGGGTAAACAGAAAGCTTTGCAGCAGCAGCCATTCGGAGACGAAACCGCCGAATGGCGGCAAGCCGGCCGCCGCCAGCGCCGCCACCAGCATGGCCCAGGCGGTCCACGGCATGTAGCGCATCAAGCCGCCAAGGTGGCCCAGGTTGCGTTCGCCGGTCGCGTGCAGCACCGTGCCGGTGCCCAGAAACAGCAGACTCTTGAACGCCGCGTGGCTGGCCACATGGTACAGCGTGGCCGTCAGCGCCAGCGCGGCCAGGCCGGTCATCGCGTAGGCGCGAAACAGGATCGTCAGGCCGATGCCGGCAAACATCAGGCCGATGTTCTCGATCGACGAATAGGCCAGCAGCCGCTTCATGTCCGTTTGCGCGGCGCTGTGAACGACGCCAAACAGTGCCGTCACCAGTCCCAGCGCCAGCGTCAGTCCGCCCCACCACCAGACCTGCGTGTGTAGCAGATCGAAGCTGATGCGCAGCACACCGTAGATGCCCGCTTTCAGCACCAGCGCGCTGAGCAGGGCCGAGATTGGCGAAGGCGCGGCAGGGTGCGCTTCGGGCAGCCACACATGCAGCGGCGCCAGGCCAGCCTTGGCGCCGAAACCGAACAGCGCGAGAAAGAACGCCAGCGCGCCCCAGATCGGACCGAGCTGCTGGAGGCGCATATTGGCGAAGGTGTAGTCGCCCGTGTTGGCCTGCAGCAGGCCGAAACACAGCAGCAGGGCCAGCGCGCCCACGTGCGAAATGATCAGGTAGAGAAAGGCCGCGCGGCGCACTTCGGCGATGCGGTGGTTCGACATTACCAGCAGCGTGGCCGACAGCGTCATGGTTTCCCACGCCACCATGAACAGGTAGGCGTCGTCGGCCACCAGCACCAGCGCCAGGCTGGCCAGCAGCACGTGGTATTCGCAGCACAACAGGCCGGGGCTGGTGCCTTCGCCTTCGCGAAAGTACCCTGCCGAAAACAGCGACACCCCTGCGCCGACCACGCCGAATACCACCAGGAAGTAACACGACAGGCTGTCAAGGCGCAGGTGGAAGGGCAGGCCGGGCAAACCGAGCGGCAGCGTGGCCACCTGCGGCGCGTCGAACGCGCCCTGCAGGCCCGTCAGCGCGATGCCGATCGACACCAACGCACCGAGTGGAAACAGCAGCCGCGCCACCAGCACCGTGTGCGTCCTCGCCAGCAATCCACACACGCCAATCAGCAACCAGCCCGTCACGGCCAATAGCACAGCATCGAGTGGCATCAACTCTGGCACGGATTTCCTTATGAAGACTTGCACCGCATCGTCAGCTTTCCGACGCCTGTTGACAGCATACTATGACGCTGCGATTTCGCCTGTCATTGAATCGCGCGCCGTGCCAATGCTGTTGCTATCGTGCTCACTGGGCGGTCCAGCCGCCGTCCATGTTCCAGGCTACGCCGCGCACCTGGTTGGCCGCTGCGCTGCAAAAAAATACCGCCAGCGCGCCCAATTCGGCGGGCGTAACGAATTCCCCGGACGGCTGCTTTTCGGCCAGCAAAGCTTTCTTGGCCGCGTCGTTGCTGATGTCCTCGCGCACGGCGCGCGCGTCCACCTGTTGCTGCACCAGCGGGGTGAGCACCCAGCCCGGACAGATCGCGTTGCAGGTGATGCCGGTGTGGGCCGTCTCCAGCGCCGTCACCTTGGTGAAGCCGACCAGGCCGTGTTTGGCCGCCACGTAGGCCGACTTTTGCGCCGAGCCGACCAGCCCGTGCACCGAGGCCAGGTTGATGATGCGGCCCCAGTTTTTCTGCTTCATCAGCGGCAGCGCCAGGCGCGTCGTGTGGAAGGCCGACGTCAGGTTGATGGCGATGATCGCATCCCATTTGTCGGTCGGGAAGTCTTCGATATTGGCCACGTGCTGGATGCCGGCGTTGTTGACCAGAATGTCGACGCCGCCGAACTTGTCGGTGGCGTAAGCCATCATCGCCGCGATCTCGGCCGGCTTGGACATGTCGGCGTTGTGGTACTCGGTGCGCACCTCGAATTCGGTGGCGGTGTCGCGCACCAGTTGGGCGATCTGTTCGGCCGCGCCGAAGCCGTTGAAGACGAGGTTGGCGCCCTGTTCGGCCAGCGCACGCGCCATGCCCAGGCCGATGCCCGAGGTCGATCCGGTGACGAGTGCGGTCTTGCCGCTTAGCATGGTCGATTTCATTGTATCCTTCATGGAATTGGTTGGGTGTGTGACGCTTGGGCGCGCCGGTGCGCTACACTTCGGTAGAATTCTAAGCGCAACGCCCGTTAAAATGTCGTTGTTGGCGCAGGAATGCATCAAATTTTCGCCGCGCGGTGAGCGCGCGCCACATTCAGGAGCTGGCATGATCGAAGCACGCATCAAATCCGTACTCTGTATTTCGCCGGCCGGCCTGCACCAGATGTCCTACAAGGAGTGGGGCGATCCGGCCAATCCGAAGGTGCTCATTTGCGGCCATGGCGTGACCCGGGTGGCCGACGATTTCGATAGTCTGGCGCGCGCGCTGGCCGACACCCACCGCGTGGTCTGCCCCGACGTCGTCGGACGCGGGCGCTCGGGGCGATTGCGCAATCCGCAGTTGTACCGCATTCCCCAGTACGTCAGCGACATGGTGACGCTGGTGGCACGCGTGCAGGCGGACAGCCCGAGCGACCAGGTCGACTGGTTCGGCACCTCGATGGGCGGCTTGATCGGCATGTGCCTGGCCTCGCTGCCGGGTAATCCGATCAGCAAACTGATCCTCAACGACATCGGCCCCACGCTCGACCCGGAGGCGCTGCAGCGCATCGGCGACTACATCGGCCAGGACTTGCGCTTTCCCAGCTTCGAGGCCGGCGCCAAATTTGTACGCGACGTGTCGCTGTCATTCGGTCAGCACAGCGAGGCGGAATGGCATAAACTGGCGGCCGACGTGCTGCGCCAGGACAAGGACGGACAGTGGGTGCGCCACTACGACATGGGACTGGCGATGCCGTTTCGCTCGGCCACGCCGGAGTCGGCCAGGGCCGACGAGGCCACGCTGTGGGCCGCCTACGACGCCATCACCTGTCCGACGCTGCTGATCCGCGGCGCCGATTCGGACCTGCTCTCGCGCGCCACCGCGGCGACCATGGCCGCACGGGGACCGAAAGCGCAACTGATTGAAATCGCCGACGTTGGCCACGCGCCGACCTTCGTGCACGACGATCAGATCGCCCTGGTAAAAACATTTCTGGCCGCTTGAACGCGGCAAACCAACACGAGTACATATGGAAATCAAACGACTGCATGTAGGCGCCCGCCTGTCCGAAGTGGCGATTCACAACGACACCATTTATCTGGCCGGCCAGATCGCCGAAGACACCAGCCTCGATATCGTCGGCCAGACGCGCGAAGTGCTCGGCCATGTCGACCGCCTGCTCGGTGAGGCGGGCAGCGACAAGACCTGCATTCTGAGCTGCCAGATCTACATCGCCAACATGCACGATTTTCCCGGCATGAACCTGGTGTGGGACGAATGGGTTGCCAACGGCCACACGCCGCCGCGCGCCACGGTCGAAGCCAAACTGGCCGACCCGGCCTGCCTGGTCGAAATCGTCATCGTCGCCGCCCAGCGCTAGGCATCATGGTTGCGATTGCAGCGCTCGGAAGCGCAACGAGCCAACTGGTGTTCGGCCTGTCCGAACTGGATGCGGCGCGCGTGCAGGAGGCGCTCGCGTACGCGGGCGAGGCCTACGGCGAACAGCTGTGCGCGTCCGGCCAGAACGCGCTCGAATTTTCGATCGGCGTGGCCGGCACGCTGGCCTTCCTGCGCAGCGACGCCGAGACGCGCATCGCCGGCCTGATGTTCGAGCTGACGATGCTCGAGCCGACCACGGCGGGCGAACTGGAACCGCGCTTCGGTCTGGAGGTGGCCGACCTGGTCGCTGGCGTACGCCAGTTGATCCGGCTGCGCGAGCTGACGGCCGTGCAGCAGGCGGTCGGACGGGGCAAGAACGCGGCCCTGCAGGCGGTGGCGCAGGTCGAGACGCTGCGCAAGATGCTGCTGGCGATGGCCAGCGATATGCGCGTTGTGCTGGTGCGACTGGCTTCGTGCGTGACGACGCTGCGCTATTTTGCCGACATCAAGCTGTTTAACGACATGACGCGCGCCTACGGCAAGGAGACGCTGGACCTGTATGCGCCGCTGGCCAACCGGCTGGGGATCTGGCAGCTGAAGTGGGAGCTGGAAGACCTGTCGTTTCGCTTCATCGAGCCCGATACCTACAAACGCATCGCCAAGATGCTGGAAGAAAAACGCATGATGCGCGAGGGCTTTGTCGGCAACGCCATCGTGCGCCTGCAAAGCGAACTGGCCGGCGCCGGTATCGAGGCCGAGGTGTTCGGCCGCCCGAAACACATCTACAGCATCTGGAACAAGATGCGCGGCAAGGAGTTGGACTTTTCCGAGCTGTACGACGTGCGCGCGTTTCGCGTGATCGTGGCCGACGACAAGACCTGTTACACGGTGCTGGGCGTGGTGCACAACATCTGGACCCCGATCCCCAAGGAGTTCGACGACTACATCTCGCGTCCGAAACCGAACGGCTACCAGTCGCTGCACACGGTCGTCATGGCCGACGACGGGCGCCCGCTGGAAGTGCAGATCCGCACCCAGGAAATGCACAACTTCGCCGAGTACGGCGTGGCCGCCCACTGGCGCTACAAGGAGGAGGGCGGTTCGAACTTCAAGGGCCAGAAATACGACGAGAAGATCGCCTGGCTGCGCCAGCTGCTGGCGTGGAAGTCCGACGTGGCCGACGCCGTCGTGGGACAGGAGGAAATCCAGCGCGAGTGGGTCGAAAAACTCAAGTCGACCACGCTCGACGACCGTATTTTTGTGCTCACGCCGCAGGCCCGCGTGCTCGAGTTGCCGGTCGGCGCGACTCCGATCGACTTCGCCTACCACCTGCACAGCGAAGTCGGACACCGCTGCCGCGGTGCGCGCGTCGATGGCGTCATGGTGCCCTTGAACACGGCGTTGAAAAGCGGCCAGACCTGCGAGATCATCACCGCCAAGGGCGCGCCCGGCACGGCCGGCCCGTCGCGCGACTGGCTCGGCGCCGGCTACACGGTCAGCACGCGCACGCGCTCCAAGGTACGTGCCTGGTTCCACGCGATCGACCAGGAAGAGACGCTTTCGCACGGCCGCGCGCTGGTCGAAAAATCGCTGCAGCGCGAAGGCAAGACGGCCGTCAATCTGGAAGCGCTGGCGCACAAGCTGGGCTTTGCCAAAGTCGACGAATTGTTCCTCGCCGTCGGCAAGGACGAGTTCAGCCTGCGCCATGTCGAGCAGGCCTTGCACGACACGGCCGAGCCGGCGCCGCCGGAGGACGCGGTTTTCCTCAGCAAGAGCCGCGCCTCCAGCGTCGAGCAGGGCGCCAAGTCGGGCGTGCTGGTGGTTGGCACCGACGGTCTGATGACGGCGCTGGCCAAATGCTGCAAACCGGCGCCACCGGACGGCATCATCGGCTTCGTCACGCGTGGCAAGGGCGTCTCGATCCACCGTGCCACCTGCAAAAATTTCGCCGAAATGCGCGCCAAGGCACCCGAGCGGGTCATCATTGCCGACTGGGGCCGGGCCGGCAGCGACACCGTGTATCCGGTCGACCTGTTCATCCTGGCGAACGACCGCCAGGGTCTGCTGCGCGATATCTCCGAGGTGTTCTCGCGCGAGAAAATCAACGTCATCGGGGTCAACACGCAAAGCGCCAAGGGGCAGGCGCGCATGACGTTTACCGCCGAAATCGGCTCCACGGCGCAGCTGCAAAAGGCGCTGGCGGTGATCCGCGAAGTGAGCGGCGTGCAGGAAGCGCGTCGCCAATAGATCCGGCGCGGGCAAGTCGGACGCATGCATGTGTGGCACGAACCGTCCAGACATGGGTATCATGCGTCCATGCGTCCAACTTCTTATCTTCATGTCACGCCGCTCCAGTGGGGCAGCTTGCTGCTTCGCTCGCTCGCCAGCTGGTGGTTCATGCTGCATCTGGGCGCCGTGATCCTGGTGCTGGCGTTTTCCCCGTCCACCTATAACCGCGTCAACCGGGTGGCCACCTCGCGGTATATCTACACCAGCACCTGGCAGGTGCTGCCGTGGTTTACCGCGCTGGCGGCGCTGGTCAGTCTGGTACTGATCCGCATCGTGGTGGTCACCGCGATCAGCTACGGCCTGTCGCAGTATGCGCTGGAGATGGTGGTGCGGGTGCTGGTGCTCGAACTCATTCCGCTGGCCGCGGCGCTGTTCGTGGCGCTGCGCGCGGGCCTGACCTTCAATGCCAGCGGCAGCGTGCAACTGGCCAGCGCGCCGGCCGCGGGCGGCATCGGTGTCGGCTTTCGCCAGTTGCGGCGCGACCTGGTGCCGCGCGTGATCGCCGGCGCTTTCTCGGTGCTCAGTCTGGCCGTGGTCAACAGCGTCATCGTGCTGGTGCTCGCTTATTTGAGTGTGTACGGGCTCTCGCCGTGGGGGCTGGGCGACTACACGCGCACGGTCGGGCGCGTGTTCGAGCCGGACGTGACGCTCGGCTTCATTCTCAAAACCGTGTTGTTCGGGCTGGCCGTGGCCACCATTCCGATGGCCGCCATGCTCGAAGCGCAGCTGCACGGCGCCAGTCGCGCCAGCGCCGTCCAACCGGGTGCGATCCGCTTGCTGGTGGTGCTGTTGTTGATCGAGGCCGGTTCGCTGGTCGTCAAGTACATTTAAAACAAGGTCCCACAACGTATGGAAACTCCAAGCACGGATCCGGCCTCGGCGCCGATTGCGCATGTCGAATTGAAAGCCGTCGTTCTGCTGGTGCTGATCGTGACGCTGGTGTGCGGCTTTTTTCTGTACGTGATGTATGCGCGCGGTGCGTTTGAAAGCACCCAGCGCCTGGTGCTCATTTCGGACGACTCGGAAGGGGTCATCGCCGGCATGGACATCACCTTCGCCGGCTTCCCGATCGGGCGCGTGCGCCGGGTCGAGCTGGCGCCGGACGGCAAGGCGCGCATCCTGGTCGACGTGCCGCGCAAGGACGCCAACTGGCTGCGCACCTCGAGCGTGTTCACGATGGAGCGCAGCATGGTGGGCGAAACCCATATCCGCGCCTTCACCGGCATGCTGACCGATCCGCTGCTGCCCGACGGCGCCAGCCGCACCGTGCTGCGCGGCGACACCACGGCCGAAATACCGCGCCTGGTGGCGAGCGCCCGCGCGCTGCTGGAAAACCTCGACACGATGACCCGCTCGGATTCGCAGATCAACACCAGTCTGGCCAATTTGCAGGGCGTGACGGGGCGCCTGAACGGCAAATACGGCTTGCTGGGCGGCGCCTTGGGCAGCGACGACGAAGCGAAAAAACTGATGAAGACGCTCGAGCGGGTGGACACCCTGCTGGCCAAGACCGACGCGCGCGTGTTTGGCAAGCACGGCGTAATGGACGAGACCCAGGCCGCGATGGTGCAGCTGAACACGGTGCTCAAGGATGCCAGCGGCAGCATGAAAAAACTCGACGCCGTGCTGATCGAGGCGCAGGCGGTCGGCGCCAACGCACGCGTGGCCACCAAGGATCTGGGCGCCTTGCGCGCCGAGGTCGACGCCAGCTTGCGCAAGGCTTCCCAACTGGTCGACGAAATCAACCGCAAGTGGCCATTCGCCCGCGATACCGAGGTAAAACTGCCATGATCCACGCCACCCGTAGCCTGTGTGTACTCACGTTCGCCGCGCTGGCCGCTTGTTCGAGCGCACCGGTGCCGCCGCTCTGGCAGGCGAATGCGCACAGCGCGCTGGAGAGCTACTCGGGCGCCTATCTGCGCGGCGAAAGCGGCCCGGCCGAGGCCGACTTTGCGCGTGCGCGCAACGAGATCGCCAGCACCGGACGGCCCGAACTGGCGGCGCGCGCCGAACTGCTGCGCTGCGCCACCCGCGTGGCCAGTCTCGAATTTGGTGAATGCCCCGGCTTCGCCGCCTTCCGGCAGGACGCCAGTGCTGGCGAGCGCGCGTATGCGCTCTACCTGACCGGCCAGAATCCGGGCGCGGACGCCAGTTTGCTGCCGCCCCAGCACCGCGCCATGCTGTTGGCGGCGCCGTCGGGCGACGCCAAGAGCGCGCTCGAGGCGATCGCCGATCCCCTGTCACGCCTTGTGGCGGCCGGCGTACTGCTGCAAAACGGCCGGCTGCGTCCGGTCGACATCGCCCTTGCGCTCGATACGGCCTCGGCGCAAGGTTGGCGCCGGCCCTTGCTGGCCTGGCTAGGCGTGGCGGCCACGCGCGCGCGCGCCGCCGGTGACGCCGACGCACTGGCGCGCATCGAACGGCGCATCGCGCTGGCCGCGCCGACGCAAACGACGAACTCCCAGCCTTAGCTTGGTAACTACTTGTTCTGTGGACATTGGTGCGATCTGTTGGTAGCATGTTATGTTTGCTGCGGATGCAAGTTTATGGCGGTTCGCCCTGGTGTTGAGGGGCAGTTCGCCCGGCGTCATTCGCACGCAGATCCACCTCCCCTTGTTGTGCCCTTGGTCGTGCCAGGGGGAATGTGGTGCGGGCGCCGTGGCGATCACTGGGCGCCCGGGCAAGCACGTTCGTCCTCAAACCCTCTAAGGAAAAAAACATGAAACAAGTCGGTGCGGAGTTTTTCGGAACATTCTGGTTGGTGCTCGGCGGTTGCGGCAGCGCCGTGCTGGCGGCAGGCTTTCCTGGCCTGGGCATCGGCTTTGCCGGCGTGGCGCTGGCGTTCGGCCTGACGGTGCTGACGATGGCGTATGCGATCGGCCACATTTCCGGTTGCCACCTGAACCCGGCCGTATCGATCGGCCTGTGCGTGGGCGGGCGCTTCCCGGCCAGCAAGCTGTTGCCGTACATCGTCGCGCAAGTGCTCGGTGGCCTGGCCGGCGCCGGCGTGTTGTATTTGATTGCCTCGGGCAAGGCGGACTTTAGCGTCGCTGGCGGTTTCGCCTCGAACGGCTACGGCGAGCATTCGCCGGGCCACTATTCGATGATGGCGGCCTTGATCTGCGAAGTAGTGATGACGGCGATGTTCTTGCTCATCATCATGGGTGCCACCGACCAGCGCGCCCCGCAAGGTTTCGCTCCGCTGGCCATCGGCCTGGGCCTGACGCTGATCCACCTGATCAGCATCCCGGTCACCAACACCTCGGTCAATCCGGCGCGCAGCACCGCCGTCGCGCTGTTTGCCGGCGATTGGGCGGTCGGCCAGTTGTGGCTGTTCTGGGTCGCGCCGATCGCCGGCGCCATCATCGGCGCACTGGTCTACCGCTTCCTCGGCGATACGTCGAAGGCCTGATCGGATGGCGCAGCGTTCTATCGGAGCGGGCCTTGCGCTGGCATTTTTCGCCGGCTTGACGGGCGCTGCCCTGAGCGGGCGCATCTCGCTCGTCGTGCCGGTGTTTTACGGCA
Source organism: Burkholderiales bacterium (assembly GCA_038207625.1). Classification (GTDB taxonomy): domain Bacteria; phylum Pseudomonadota; class Gammaproteobacteria; order Burkholderiales; family Burkholderiaceae_D; genus JBBQZO01. Next base: position 29,189 of record JBBQZO010000021.1, read on the forward strand.
TGGCGAGCGCGCTCACCTTTGTTGCCTACGCGCGTGACAAGGCGGCGGCGCGGCGCCACCAATGGCGCACGCGCGAGACCAGCTTGCACTTGCTCGGTGTGTGCGGCGGCTGGCCGGGCGCCTTGCTGGCGCAATCGCTGCTGCGTCACAAGTCCAGCAAGCCAGCGTTCCAGAGTGTTTCATATGTCACCGCGCTGCTCAACTGCGGCGTGCTGATCGCTTTGTTCGGGGCGCAGACGGGCCCCTTGCTGCACCTGCCCGCTTAAGCCAGTGCGGCGTACGGGCCAGTTCTGCCTGCCGCGTGACATGGTCGATGCCGTGGGGCGCCAACGGCATCACCTGGTCCGCCGCCAGCACCTGCGCCCAGGTGCTTAAATCGTCGATATCCAGATGGCCGGTCAGCGCGGCCTGGGCTGGCGACATGTCCCGCACATGCAGCTCATACACCGACACCACGCCGGGCAGTGTCGCCAGACCGGCGCCGACTGCGAGATAGTCGATTTGATGCGGCACACCTTCCATCAGGAAATGAGACGACTCGGCCAGGATGGCGCCGGTCGACTTCAATAGCAGCGGCGAGACGAACCTCGACAGCCGCGGATCGATCCGCATCCAGCCGCCCAGATGAATCACGGCGCCGAAGCCGGCCGCCACGTCGACGACGGCGAGCGCCGCTCTCTGCACCAGCGCCCACACCAGCACGCTCTGACGTCACCCCTCGGCATCGCGGACGTGTTTGGCGTCGCCCTCGTGATGGCCGGGCAGATGGGCGGAGGAGGGGGCGCCGCTTTTGTGTGCGTGGATGGTGATCGATCGTGCCAGGGGCGCCATCGGCGCGCATGGGCACGCTGTCGATACGCGTACTCATTGCATCGCCCGGCGGCCAACGGCAGGCAGTTCGTGCGCCACGCCACGCCCGGCGCGTAGCCTAAAACAGCGCTTGTACTTTTCGCTTTGGCTCTCTATAATGCTGGTCTTCGGGCGGTTAGTTCAGCTGGTTAGAATACTTGGTCGACATCCAAGGGGTCGGGGATTCGAATTCCTCACCGCCCACCAGAATACAGAAATATGCGGGATGCGCCGGCAACGGCGCAGGCAATAACTGCCAAAGTGTGATGTGCGGCTCAATGGGGCGATGTCAGCTTCGGGCGGTGCAAGTTTTAGGGCGGTTAGTTCAGCTGGTTAGAATACTTGGTCGACATCCAAGGGGTCGGGGATTCGAATTCCTCACCGCCCACCAGAATGCAGTGCAAAGCGAGAAAGGCACACCGATCATGACAACGCGAACTACTACCAGTGTTTGGGAGTGACGCTAGTCTCGGTGTTTTCTTTGCTCGAATGAAAACAAAACGCGGCTAGCCCGCGTTTTTTTTCGTCCGCTTTTTTTGCTTGTTCAATTTAATCGTTTCGTTCACCTGGCGCCGAGCGCCGCAATGGAGATCAGTATGCTTACAGTCCGACTTCCCGATGGTTCCGAACGTCAGTTCGAAGGCCCGGTTACCGTAGCTCAGGTGGCGGCAAGCATTGGCGCCGGCCTGGCGAAAGCCGCGCTGGCCGGCAAGGTCGACGGTCGCGTGGTCGATACCTCCTACCTGATCGCGCAAAACGCCGATCTGGCCATCATTACCGACAAGGATCCGGAAGGTCTGGATGTGATTCGTCACTCGACCGCCCACTTGCTCGCTTACGCGGTGAAGAGCTTGTTTCCGGACGCGCAAGTGACGATCGGCCCGGTCATCGAGAACGGCTTCTACTACGATTTTTCGTACAAGCGCCCGTTCACGCCGGAAGATCTGGTGTTGATCGAGAAGAAAATGGCCGAGCTGGCCAAAAAAGACGAGATCGTCACGCGCCAGGTCATGCCGCGCGACGAGGCGATCGCCTATTTCCTGTCGATCGGCGAAGCGTACAAGGCCGAGTTGATCGGTGCGATTCCCGCTGACCAGGAAGTGTCGCTGTACACCGAGGGCACGTTCACCGATCTGTGCCGCGGCCCGCACGTGCCGTCGACCGGCAAGCTGAAAGTATTCAAGCTGATGAAGCTGGCCGGCGCCTACTGGCGCGGCGACTCCAAGAACGAGATGCTGCAACGCGTGTACGGCACCGCCTGGGTCAAGAAGGAAGATCAAGAGCTGTACCTGCACAACCTGGAAGAAGCGGAAAAGCGCGACCACCGCAAGCTGGGCAAGCAACTGGACTTCTTCCACTTTCAGGACGAAGCGCCAGGCCTGATTTTCTGGCATCCAAAAGGCTGGACCATCTGGCAGCAAGTCGAGCAATACATGCGCGCGGCCTATCAGTTGAATGGCTACCAGGAAGTGAAGGCGCCGCAGATTCTGGATCGCTCGCTGTGGGAGAAAACCGGCCACTGGGACAACTACCGCGACAACATGTTCGTCACCGAGTCGGAAAACCGTTCGTATGCGTTGAAGCCGATGAACTGCCCGGGCCACATCCAGATTTTCGGCTCCAACATGCGCAGCTACCGCGACCTGCCGCTGCGCTACGGCGAGTTCGGTCAATGCCACCGCAATGAGCCGTCTGGCGCCTTGCACGGCATCATGCGCGTGCGCGGTTTCACCCAGGACGATGGTCACATCTTCTGCACCGAAGAGCAGATCGAGCCGGAAGTGACGGCCTTCCACGCGCAGGCGATGAAAGTCTACGGCGACTTCGGCTTCACCAACATCGAAGTCAAGCTGGCGCTGCGTCCGGACAACCGGATCGGCTCGGAGGAGGCATGGGATCGCTCGGAAGAGGCGCTGCGTTCGGCGCTGCGCGCCTGCGGCGTCGAATGGACCGAGTTGCCGGGCGAAGGCGCGTTCTACGGCCCGAAAATCGAATACCACCTCAAAGACAGTCTCGGCCGTCCATGGCAGGTCGGCACCGTGCAGATCGACCCGTCGATGCCGGAGCGTCTGGGCGCCGAATACGTGGCCGACGACAACACCCGCAAAGTGCCAATGATGCTGCACCGTGCCATCGTCGGTTCGCTCGAGCGCTTCATCGGCATCCTGATCGAGAACTACGCCGGCGCGCTGCCGATGTGGCTGGCGCCCGTGCAAGTGGCAGTGCTCAATATCTCCGACGCGCAGGCTGAATATACGCAGAAAATAACAACAGAATTGCGCAAAGCGGGCTTTCGCGTTCACGCTGATTTGCGCAACGAGAAGATAACCTATAAAATACGCGAGCATTCCGTCCAAAAACTACCGTACATTCTGGTGGTTGGCGACAAAGAACGGGATGCCAACACTGTGGCCGTGCGAGCCCGTGGCAATCTCGATCTGGGCGTCATGTCCATCGAAGCCCTGGTGGAGCGCCTCAAACACGAGGTCGACTCCAAAGCTTGATGAGGATAATTCCTCGCAGCGCGGCTCTCTTCAAGACATTTAAAGGAAATTACAATAGCTACTGACAAGTCGCATCGCATCAACGGCGAGATCACCGCCCCTGAAATGCGTTTAAGTGGGGTCGACAACGAGCCGCTCGGTATCGTTAGTCTGGCTGATGCCTTCCGCCTGGCAGAAGAGGCGAATGTGGACCTGGTGGAGATTGCGCCGACTGCGCAGCCACCAGTTTGCCGTTTGATGGACTACGGCAAGTTCAAGTACTCCGAGCAGAAGAAGGCCCACGAAGCGAAGCTGAAGCAAAAGATCATCCTCGTGAAGGAAGTTAAATTCCGTCCGGGTACCGATGATGGCGATTACAACATCAAGCTGCGCAACCTGATCAAGTTCCTCGACGAGGGCGACAAGACCAAGATCACGCTGCGTTTCCGTGGTCGTGAGATGGCCCACCAGGACATCGGTTTTCGCATGCTCGAACGTCTGAAGGCCGATCTGGAGCCGTACGGCCAGGTCGAGCAGTTCCCCAAGATGGAAGGGCGCCAGATGATCATGGTGCTGTCGCCGAAGAAGAAGAAGTAACAACGGTTAGGAATAACCAGGGTCAGAGTCGAATTGTTTTGCAACTTTTCGAGCGCTGACTCTTATTTTTCGTCGCAGCAGCAAAAAAAGAAGTAAAATAGCGCTCCCGATACGTCGGGGCGTTGTACAGAATCTGCCGAGGCAGTCCAGCGATGGGCTGCCTTTGCGATTGTAGGCGACTCGCATCGCCTACAAAAACAAGTGAAAGCAGGCATCTAAGCGCAGCATCTTGTTGCCACCTGCAATCCTGTTAGAAATGGAGCTGTCCGAACAAGGACAGAATGCTATGCCTAAGATGAAAACCAAAAGCTCCGCGAAAAAACGTTTTCGCGTGCGTCCAGGTGGAACTGTCAAATGTGGTCACGCTTTCAAGCGCCACATCCTGACCAAGAAATCTACCAAAGTCAAGCGTCAACTGCGCGGTATCACGAACGTAAATGCTGCTGACGTCTCATCCGTCAAACGCATGATGCCGACGGCTTAATCTCACAACTAAGGAGTTACTATGCCTAGAGTAAAACGTGGGGTTACAGCTCGTGCCCGTCATAAAAAAATTCTTGTCCAAGCTAAAGGCTACCGTGGTCGCCGCAGCAAGGTATACCGCGTTGCCAAGCAAGCAGTCATGCGCGCTGGTCAATACGCTTACCGCGATCGCCGCAACAAGAAGCGCGTATTCCGTCGTTTGTGGATTGCCCGTATCAATGCGGCATCCCGTGAACATGGCGTGACGTACAGCGTGTTCATGAACGGCTTGAAAAAAGCATCGATCGAACTGGACCGTAAAGTCCTGGCCGATATGGCAGTGATGGACAAGCCGGCGTTCGCCGCGATTGTCAACACGGTCAAAGCAATTATCGCTGCGTAAGCTGCGGTCATTGTCAGCGTCGTCCACGGACGGCGCGAAAAGAGCGGGGCAGAGGGTCAAACCTGTGCCCCGTTTTTGATTGTTGGAGCCGTTTGCACATTGCGCGGCCCGGTACCAGTGAATCGTTTTCCCACAACAGGAAACACTGCATGAACTCCCTAGAAGAACTCGTCGTCTCGGCCCAGGCTGACTTTATCGCCGCCGAAGATGCAGCAGCACTTGAAAACGCCAAAGCCAAGTACCTTGGCAAGACCGGCCAGATTACCGAACAAATGAAAGGCCTGGGCAAGCTCGGGCCGGACGAACGCAAGGCGCAGGGCGCCCTGATCAATGGCGCCAAAGAACGCATCGAAGCCGCACTGACGGCGCGCCGCGACGCGCTCGCCGACGCACAACTGCAATTGCGCTTGAGCGCCGAGGCGATCGACGTCAGCCTGCCGGGTCGCGGGCGCGCCATGGGCGGCCTGCATCCTGTGATGCGCACCTGGGAGCGGGTCGAAGAAATCTTCCGCTCGATCGGTTTCGATGTGGCCGACGGCCCCGAGATCGAAAACGACTGGACCAACTTCACGGCGCTCAACAGCCCGGAAAACCATCCGGCCCGTTCGATGCAGGATACCTTCTACGTCGAAGGCAATGACAGCACCGGCAAGCCTTTGCTGTTGCGCACTCACACCAGCCCGATGCAAGTGCGCTACGCGCGCACCCATACGCCGCCGATCAAGGTCATCGCGCCGGGCCGCACCTACCGCGTCGACAGCGATGCGACGCACTCGCCGATGTTCCACCAGGTCGAAGGTCTGTGGATTGCCGAGGACATCAGCTTCGCCGACCTGAAGGGCGTCTACCTGAACTTCGTCAAGGCCTTCTTCGAAACCGACGACTTGCAGGTGCGTTTCCGTCCGTCCTACTTCCCGTTCACGGAACCGTCGGCCGAGATCGACATTGCTTTCGGCAGCGGCCCTTTGAAAGGGCGCTGGCTGGAAGTGTCGGGCGCCGGCCAGGTGCATCCTACCGTGGTCAAGAATTTCGGCCTCGATCCTGAACGTTTCATCGGCTTCGCGTTCGGCTCCGGCCTGGAACGCCTGACGATGCTGCGCTACGGCATCAACGATCTGCGACTGTTCTACGAAGGCGATCTGCGCTTCCTGAAACAGTTCAACTGATTCCCATTTGATACGGTGTGGTGCGCTTTTCCGCGCCGCGCCGCTCCCAGACTATTTCTTTGCCTCTGAAGGCTACGATTATGCAATTTTCCGAAAACTGGCTCCGCACGATGGTCGATCCGAAGATGACTTCGGACGAGCTGTCCCACCTGTTGACGATGTCCGGTCTCGAAGTGGAAGAAGTCGAAGCGGTCGCGCCGCCATTCTCGAACGTGGTGGTGGCCGAAGTGCTCGAAGTGCAAAAGCACCCGAATGCCGACCGCCTGAACGTGTGCAAGGTCAACGTGGGCACCGGCACGCTGCTCAACATCGTGTGCGGCGCGCCCAACGTGCGCGCGGGCATGAAGGCCGTGTGCGCGATGGCCGGCGCGATCCTGCCTCCTGGTGCGGACGGCAAGCCGTTCGAAATCAAGGTTGGCGAGCTGCGCGGCGTCGAGTCGCAAGGCATGATGTGCTCGGCGCGCGAACTGAAGTTGTCGGAAGAAAGCGCCGGTCTGCTCGAGTTGCCTAGCGACGCGCCGGTGGGCCAGAACATCCGCGACTACTACGCGCTCAACGACCTCAAGTTCACCATCAAGCTCACGCCGAACAAGGCCGATTGCCTGTCCGTGCTGGGTGTGGCGCGCGAAGTGTCGGCGCTGACCGGCACGCCGCTGCACCACCCGCAATATAAAATCGCGCCCGTCACCAGCGCCGAGATCCTGCCCGTCAAGATCAGCGCGCCGGACTTGTGCGGTCGTTTCACCGGTCGTGTCATCCACGGCCTGAACGCCAAGGCGGCCACGCCCGACTGGATGAAGCAGCGCCTGGAGCGCAGCGGCCAGCGCCCCCTGTCGGCGCTGATCGATATCTCCAACTACGTGATGCTCGAACTGGGCCGTCCATCGCACGTGTTCGACCTGGCCAAGATTCACGGCGGTCTGAACGTGCGCTGGGGCAAAGCGGGCGAGACTGTCAAACTACTCAACGGCAACACCGTGGCGGTCGACGAATGGATTGGCGTCATCGCCGACGACAATGCGATCGAATCGCTGGCCGGCATCATGGGCGGCGACGCCAGTTCGGTGTCGCTGGAGACGGAAAACATCTACCTTGAAGCGGCGTTCTGGTGGCCGGACGCGATCCAGGGCCGCGCGCGCCGTTTCAATTTCTCCACCGATGCGGCGCACCGGTTCGAGCGCGGCGTCGACTTCGCGACGACGGTCGAGCACATCGAGCGTATCACCGCCTTGATCATCGAAATCTGCGGCACCGGCCACACCCAAGTGGGGCCGATCGACGACCAGATCGTCAATCTGCCAAAACGCGAGCCGGTCACGCTGCGCACCGCACGCGCCGAAAAAGTGATCGGCGTGGCGCTGACCGACGAGATGATCGCCGACATCTTCACCCGTCTGGCGCTGCCGTTTTCGCAGCAGCCGGGCGTGTTTTCGGTGACCTCGCCAAGCTACCGTTTCGACATCGAGATCGAGGAAGACTTGATCGAGGAAGTGGCGCGCGTATACGGCTTCGAAAACATTCCCGAGCGCCCGCCGGTGGCCGCCAACAAGATGCAGATCGCCCCGGAGAACACCCGTTCGCTGTTCGCGGTGCGCCATCAGCTGGCCGACCTGGGTTATCAGGAAGTGGTCAACTTCAGCTTCGTCGAGAGCGCGTGGGAGCAGGACTTCTGCAATAACGCCGATCCGATCAAACTGCAGAACCCGATCGCCAGCCAGATGAACGTGATGCGCTCGGCGCTGATCGGCAGCCTGGTCGCCAACGTGCGCTACAACCTGAACCGCAAGGCCGGGCGCGTGCGCGCCTTCGAAGTTGGCGCTATCTTCAAACGCGACGCGTCGGTGGTGGACGGCGCGCTGACCGTGGCCGGTTTCGACCAGCCAAAACGGGTCGGCGCGATCGCCTACGGTTCGGCCGCCGATGAGCAATGGGGCCAGGCTACCCGCGCGGTCGACTACTTCGACATCAAGGCTGATCTGGAAGCCTTGTTTGCACCGTTGACGTTGCGCTTTGCCAAACTCGAGCATCCCGCACTGCATCCGGGCCGCTCGGCCTCGGTCGAACTGAATGGGCAGCTGATCGGTTTCATCGGCGAGTTGCACCCACGCTGGTTGCAGAAATACGACCTGCCGCAAGCGCCGGTGCTGTTCGAGGTCGATGCGCTCGCCTTGCAGCAACGCGTGGTGCCGCATTACGTCGACATCTCCAAATTTCCGGGCGCCACGCGCGACCTGGCGTTGTTGGTCAAGCAAGACGTGGCCGCGCAGGATATGCTCGATGTGTTCAACGAGGCCGCGCGAGCTAACCCACACGGCAAGATCGTCCAAGCTATTGTTTTGTTTGATGAATATCGCGGAAAATGGCTGGAGGCCGACGAAAAAAGTCTTGCTTTCCGCTTTAGCTTACAAGATACTCAAAACACGCTGCAGGATGATGTTGTCGAGGCGGTCATGACGGCCGTGGTTGAGGCCGCCAAGCAAAAACACAACGCAAAGTTGCGTTCGTAAAACTACCAGGAGTCCGTGATCGGGCTCCATTTTGGTGCAATCAATAAGGCAGGGCAGCAAAATTAATAACAACGACGTAGATTCCGCTGTTCTCCAATCGGCACTGGCCGCCGACCTGCATCGCGCGATGCTGGTGGCCAAGGTGCGTCAGGATGCGGAAAAGGATTTGCCGACCTTGACCAAGGCCGAGCTGGCCGAACTGCTGTTCGAACAGGTCGGCCTGAACAAGCGCGAAGCGAAGGATATGGTCGAGACGTTCTTCGACGAGATTCGCAACGCACTCGAGCGCGGCGAGGCGGTCAAGCTGTCCGGCTTTGGCAATTTTCAGTTGCGCGACAAGCCGCAGCGACCGGGACGCAACCCAAAGACGGGCGAAGAGATTCCCATCACGGCGCGCCGCGTCGTCACTTTCCATGCGAGCCAGAAGCTCAAGGCCATGGTCGAAGAAACCCAGCCTGCGGCGCGCGCCGTTTAAGTGAGCCGTGATGAACGACCGCATCAGCAAGACTGAGCTCATGGTATTGCCGCCGATACCGGCCAAACGCTACTTCACGATCGGCGAAGTGAGCGAGTTGTGTGGTGTCAAACCGCATGTGCTGCGTTACTGGGAACAGGAATTCACTCAGCTCAAACCGGTCAAACGGCGTGGCAACCGGCGTTATTACCAGCACCATGAAGTGCTGTTGATACGCCGTATCCGCGAGCTGCTGTACGAGCAGGGTTTCACGATCAGTGGCGCGCGCAACAAGCTCGACAGCCGCACCGGTGCGCCCTTGCACGAGTTCGACGCCGACGCCGAGGCGCAGGCGCTGGTCGCGCCACAGGAGGTGCCGCTCGACCGCAGCTGGATCCGGCAGGAGCTGTTGGACATCCTGGCACTGTTAAAGTAAAGCAGGCAAACCCGAAGAGCGCATCAGCGCTCTTTGCCGTTTACGGGCGGCCTGCCCGAGTGCGCCTCGCGTACGCGCTTCCGATTCGCATTGCGGTAACATCGGTTCAGACGCGCCGCAGCGTGCGCCGGCATCGGCTGCGCGGCGTTGCGGCGCCGTTGTTCCGCTTGGCGGGCAGGGAGGGACGCGTCATGATACGGGTGGCCATCTGCGACGATCACCAGATCGTTCGGGCCGGATTCGCGCACTGGTTTGCCGACTCCGATCAATTTGACGTCGTCGCGGCCGTGGCCAGCGGGCGCGCAGCGCTCGACATCGCCAGGCGCAATGTGTGCGATGTGCTGCTGCTCGATATCGCGATGGCCGACCTGAATGGCATCGATACGCTGCGCACGATCCGCCAGGGCCAGCCGGGCTTGCCGGTGCTGATCCTGTCGGGCTATCCGGTACGCCAATACGCGCTCAGCGTGCTCAAGATGGGCGCCAGCGGCTACCTCAACAAGGAGTGCGACATCGACGAATTGAAGCACGCCGTGCGCACCGTCGCGCAGGGGCGTCGCTATATCAGTGCGCAGGTCGGCGAAGTGCTGGCGCAAAGCCTGCAGCGCGATCCGCAACTGGCCGTGCATGCCAGTTTGTCGGAGCGTGAATGGCAGGTATTCCTGCATCTGGCGCGCGGGGCGACGGTGTCCGAACTGGCCGCGCTGTTGTCCTTGTCGGTCAAGACAGTGAGCACGTATCGCACCCGCGTGATGGAAAAGATGCATCTGCAGACCAATAGCGAACTGACCTACTATGCGATGACGAATCAATTGCTCGACTGAGCTGTCGCCCGGCCGGGGAACCTATCGGCGCCGGGCCCACTCCATCTTCTGGTGAGCGAGCGCGCAGCGGTCAATCGGGCGTGAACGGGACGGCGCCTTGGCACTGTGGATGCCGCCGGCGTGCTTAGCAAGGAGTCAGAGATGCGAAGGACCAGTCCAGGTTTGCCGACCTATCGGCGGCGCGCGCAGCGTGCTGGCGGGGCGCGTGCCATGCGGCGCGCCAACGCGCAACTGGCGGCGCTGCTGCTGGCGCGCACCGAGCAACTGAGCGTGCTCACGCGCCATCTGATTGCCGTCAGCGAAGACGAGAAAGCCAGGCTGGCGCGCGAACTCCATGACGAGCTGGGCGCCCTGCTGACGGTGATCGACATGGATCTGCAGAATGTGTTGCAGCAACTGCGTGCCCGCGAGCCGACGCTGGTGCGCTTGCTCGAGCGGGCGCGCGGCCAGGTGCTGCAAACGCTCGCACTGAAGCGCCGCATCGTCGACAATTTGCATCCCAGCATGCTCGACCACCTGGGTCTGCGTGCAGCGCTGCAGCACTATTGCCACGAATTTTGCAGTATCAGTGCGCTGGCCTGTCGCTGCGAGCTCGACCCGACGGCGGACTGGCTGCCGCCTGGCGCAGCGATGGCCGTGTTTCGCATCGTGCAGGAGGCGCTCACCAATGTCGCCCGGCACAGTGGCGCGCGGCGCGTCGTGGTGCGCCTGCGGCGCGGCGCCGCCGGTTTGCATCTGCACGTCGACGATGACGGCGTGGGGATCGCTGACTCGGCGCTGGCGGCGGCCCAGTCGTACGGTCTGTTGGGTATGCGCGAGCGCGCCTTGTTGCTCGGCGCCAGCCTGTGCATTGCCCGCAAGGCTGATGGGCAGGGCACTGGCATCGACGTGATGATACCGATGCCTGAACGGCGCGCCGCGGCCGGCAGCGAACAGGGCGGCGCTAGCACGGTGCGCCGTCGTGCAGCAGACGCAGGTATTCGCTCTTCGCGATCTGGTAGCACTCGCCGGCCTGGCGCTCCAGGCCCTGGCGGTCCAGGATCGTGATGTTGCCCCGATGGTAGCGGATCAGGCCGTCGTCCTGCAGCTTGCCGGCCGCCGTCGTGATGCTCTCGCGCCGCACACCGAGCATGATGGCGATCAGTTCCTGGGTCACTTGCAGTGCGTTGCCGGGCGAGCGGTCGAGCCGGTCGAGCAGCCAGCGGCACAGTTTCTGCTCGATCGAGCCATGGCGCGCGCTCACGGCGTTCTGGGCGAGCTGGGCGAACAAGGCGTTGGCGTGACGCATCAGCAGCAGGGGCAGCGCGCCGCCCCGGTTGAATGCGGCGCGCAAGGCCGGCGTGGCGAGCCGATAGCACTCGCCCGCACTTTGCACCACGGCGCTGCAGATGGCCGCCTCGCCATCGCACAGCGATACCCCGAGCACGCCTTCGTGGCCGACCATGGCGATATCGGTGGCGCCGCCGTCGGCCGTCACGTGGCGCAGGGAGATGATGCTGCTGATCGGAAAATAGGCGTTCTCGAGCGGTGCTCCGTGGTGGAACAGCTCCTTGCCTTCGGGCAGGCTGAGTAATTCCAGTTGCGCTTCCAGTGCCGCGAAGCTGGCCTGTGGCAGGGCCGCTAGCAGGTCGTTGCGCCCGATGCTCGCATGTCCCATCAGCATCAGCGCGGCGCAGGCCGGGTGGTGGGTGCGCGGGGGCGTGGCGCGCGCATCTGCGTCCACGGCGACATTGCGGCGAGCGTTGATCATGATGCTCCTTGCGGTCGTCAAACTGCCAAGCCGGCGCTGTCGGGCCGGTCGGGCGCGCTTGCGGGGGCGCCCGATGCCTTTACTGTAGAGCGCCGGGCACACCTTGGCGATAGGCGTCGAGCGCAACAGCGTGTAGGCCGCTGGCAAGCGCCGGCGTAGGTGTAGTCCTACCGCCGCGGCCCGCCAGGCGCGCCTTGGCGCGCAAGACGCGGCATCCATCTTGCGCGCTTGTGCCGCGTCGTCGGCTTGCTGAAGCGCGTCGGCTGGCACGACGGGCAATGGCGGGTAAGCTGCTGCAATCGGGCAAAAATGCCGCATAATGCGCGACGTGGGGCGGCACGGCGCCGGCGAACCCGAAACGAACTGAAGACGACGCATGCACGTATTATTGGTGGAAGACGACGCAGTACTGGCTGACGGCCTGACCCGCATCCTGACCGGGCACGCGATGATGGTCGACGTGGTGGGCAATGGCAGCGCGGCCGACCAGATGCTGCAGCGTAGCGAGGTGGCCGTGGTGGTGCTCGACATCGGCCTGCCGGGCATCGACGGCTTCGAAGTGGTGCGCCGCCTGCGCGCGCGCGGCGGCACCACGCCGGTGCTGCTGCTGACGGCGCGCGACGCCATCGAAGACCGCGTGCGCGGCCTGGAACTGGGCGCCGATGACTATCTGGTCAAGCCGTTTGCCACCGCCGAACTGGTGGCGCGCATCCGCGCATTGGCGCGCCGCAACACGCCCAAGCCGGCCACGCTGGGGCTGGGTGCGCTCACGCTGGACACCTCGGCCAAGCGGGCGCGCATCGGCGAGCGCGTGATCGACCTGTCGGTGCGTGAGTGGGCGGTGCTCGAATACCTGCTGCAGCACGGTGGGCGGGTGGTGTCCAAGCAGCAGATCATCGATGCCATTCTGCCGTGGGGCGACGACCTGACGCTCAATGCCGTCGAGGTCTACATCTCGCGCGTGCGCCTGAAGATCGCCGACGCCGGCGTGTCGATACGCACCATCCGCGGCTTTGGCTACATGCTCGAAGCGCAGGCATGAGCAGCATCCGGCTGCGCCTGCTCAAATGGCTGATCGGGCCCATCCTGGTGATCAACCTGGCCGGCGGCGCGCTGACCTATTTGCTGGCGTGGATGCCGGCCCAGAGCGCGTTCGACCAGAGTCTGTTCGATGCAGCCGGGGCGCTGTGTGGACGGGTCACGGGCGGGGCCGACGGCGCCCGGGTCGACCTGCCGCCGCAGGCCGAACAGATGCTGCGCTCGAACGACGCGGACGCGACGTATTTCGTGGTGCGCGCCAACGGCGGCGCGGGCGCCAAACTGGCCGGCGACGCGGACTTCCCGGCGCCGCACGCCGGTGCCGAGCTGGGCTTGCCGTATGCCTACGACGCGACGATGCGCGCGGAACCCGTGCGGGTGGTCAGTGTGCGCCTGCGGGTTGGCGGGCATACGCTGCAGGTGGGGGTGGCCAAGACCTTGCGCAAGCGCTTGCAGACGCGCGCGGCCATCGTGCGGGCGCTGGTGTTGCTTGAAGCGCTGTTTAGCGCTGCGCTGGTGGGTCTGATCTGGTTCTCGGTGACCACCGGGCTGCTGCCGCTGAACCGCATGCGGGCCGACCTGAACGCACGCGACGCGGCCGACCTGTCACCGATCCAGGACGACGCGGTGCCGTTCGAGCTGGGGCCGGTGGTGAGCGCGTTCAACGACTTGCTGGCCAAAGTGCAGGCCGGCGCCAGGGCCCAGCATGATTTCCTGGCCAACGTCGCGCACCAGTTGCGCACCCCGTTGGCCGGGTTGAAGATGCAGCTCGAATGGCAGGCCGAGCGGCACGCCGCCGAGCCGGAGACCAGTGCGTCGATCGCGCGCATGCTGTCGGCGACCGAGCGCATGATACGCCAGACCAACCAGTTGCTGGCCCTGGCGCGCGCCGAGCCCAGTTATTTCGAGAAGACCCGCCTTGAACGGCTGGACCTGGCCGCGCTGGTGCAGGACGCGATCCAGCAATTTGTCGATCAGGCGAGCTTGAAGGGGATCGACCTCGGTTTCGACCTGCTGCCCAGTCCGATGGTGGGCGACCGCTTCCTGCTGCGCGACCTGATCGATAACTTGATCGACAATGCGCTGCGCTATACGCCGGCGCACGGCAGCGTTACCGTCAGTTGTTACAGCGATGCCGGCGCGGCCGTCTTCATGGTCGAGGATAGTGGGCCGGGCATCGCGCCGTCGCGGCGCGAACACGTGTTTGCGCGTTTCGTGCGGCTCGATGACAAGACCACCGGCAGCGGGCTGGGCCTAGCGATCGTGCGCGACATCGCGCAGGCGCACGGTGCCAGCGTCACGCTCGGCGATGGCGCCGGCGCCAAGGGCTGCCTGCTGACGGTGCGCTTTCCGGGCTAGCACTCGCTACGGCAAAGAAATATTTCCACTTGTCAGTGTTTTGTCAGCATTACTTCAGGGAAATGACAGCTTCGCGCTTTATGATGAAGCTATACATAGACCGTGTGCCAGTCAGGCGCCGGATAATTCGCCGAGGCAGGAAATGAATAAGCGTTCTCAGGGTTTTACGATGGCCGAATTGATGGTGACGGTTGCCATCATCGGCGTCGCCTCGGCGATCGCCCTGCCCAGTTACCAGAACATGGTGATCGACGGGCGCGTGAGTGCGCAGGCCAATGACCTGATGGCGGGCCTGCTGTTGAGCCGCTCTGAAGCGGTCAAGCGCAACACCCGCGTGACGATGTGCAAATCGAGCGATGGGGCGACCTGCGCAACCACGGCCGCCGATTGGAGCATGGGCTGGATCGTGTTTGTCGATGGCGGTGTGGCGGGGGCCGTCGATGGCACCGATACGATCTTGCGGGTGCAGGGGAAATTGCCTGTAGGAAGTATTCTCGTCGGCGACACCAATGTCAGCAACAACGTTTCGTATACCGGCAACGGGCAAACCAATACCACCGGCACCGGCGTGACGCAGACCGGTACCTTCAGCGTGTGCGGACCCTCGTCCAAAGGAGCCCGTCGCAAGATCAGTCTGACCCAGGGCAGTGGCTGGGCTGGCGTGAGCACGGTGCCGGCGGCGACCAACTGCACCGATGCATAAACAGGAAATAATCATGAAACGAGAACGTGGAATCATGAAACGAGAACACGGGTTTTCCATGCTGGAAGTGCTGATCACGATGCTCATCGTCAGTTTTGGCTTGCTGGGCATTGCCGGCATCATCATCACTAGCGTCAAGAACAATCAAAGCTCGAACGTGCGCAGCCAGGCCAGTCTGATGGTCAATGACATTCTTGACCGGATGCGCGCCAACCGCACGCCAGCCGAAGGTCCGTCGTTGCCATATGACTTGCTGATCTCCACCCCGACAGCGACCACCGCGCCGCCCGCCGGCCCGAACATCGCGGCCAGCGACCTGTACAGCTGGCGCACGGCGCTGGCGGCGACGCTGCCAAGCGGAACCGGTTCAATCAAGATGAATCCCGCCACCAAGAACGTGACCGTTGTCGTGCAATGGAATGATTCCCACGGGGGCGACCGCGACCATGCCGGTGCCAGCACTGAATCGCTCACCGTGCAGGCGCGCCTGTGAGCGCCGCGATGGTCAGGATGGCGCGGCGCCACCGGGGACTCGGCCTGGTGGAGGTGATGATCGCCATGGCGATCGGGATGCTGCTGCTCGGCGCCTTGGCCTACTTCTTCATCGGCAGCAAACGTATGAGCACCACCCAAAACGATGTGGCGCGCATGCAGGAGAGCGCGCGCAATGCGATGGAAGTGATCGGCAAGGCGGTCCGGCAAGCGGGTTACCAGCTCGATACCGCGCCGTTTGTCGATTTCCAGGGCACGCCGGTGAGTGGCACCGATGGCGGCACGATGAGCGGTCAACAGGATCCACCCGACACGCTGACCTTGCAGCAGGATCCAGCCTGGAAGAGTGATCCGGCCAATTCGGTTGCCGGTGTGGAAACGGACTGCTCCGGCGCCGTGATCACGTCGGCCAATGCGATCGATCCGGTTTCGGGCAAGCCCACGCCCAACACGGCGCTCGTGTCGAGTGGTTTTTCCATCACGGGCACCAATCTGATGTGTGATACCAGCGGCAACAATCCCGCCAGCGGCGGCGTGATCGTGGCCGACAATATCGAGAACATGCAGATCAACTATGCGATCTGCGCCCTCGGTTTCCCAGAGACGGTCATGTACTACACGCCCGATCCGACCGGCAAGGAGGCGCGCGTGTCGGCTGTGCGGGTGAGTCTGCTGGTGCGCGGTCCGACCGGCAATATGGTGCCCGGCGGCTCGCAGACTTTCATGTACAACGACAGCTCCGTCACGACCACCGATGGCCACTTGCGTCAGGTCTACACATCCACGTTTAGAGTCAGGAATATCCATTGAAAGCGCACCTTATAAAGCGCCGCATGCCTGCCCGGCAGACGGGAGCGGTGTTAATGACGGGCCTCATTTTCCTCGTGGTGCTGACGATGATTGTGCTGGCGGTCCTGCGCGGCGGCTCACTCGAGGAGCTCATGGCGCGCAACTCGCGCGATCATGAGGTGGCGTTGCAATCGGCCGAAGCGGTGTTGCGGGACGCCGAGGCGAGCTTGTTTTCTGCGGCGCCGTTCGATCCGTTTGACTCGAGCAAGTTCAGTAGCACCTGCGTCAACGGATTTTGTCGCGCGCCGGCGGCCGGTTATACCTGGCAGGCGATCGACTGGAGCGCCACCGGCGGTGTGACGCGCTCATTTGCGGCGGCCGGCTCGGCGCTGGCCGGTTTGAGCAAGCAGCCGCGCTACGTGCTGGAGATTCTGACCGTGCCAACCAAGTCCAGTCCGGGCGGCGATTGCACGAACGGCGTGGTCAAGATCACCTCGCGCGGCGAGGGCAATGGGGGCTCGGTAACGTATGTGCAGTCGGTGTTCCGATTTCCAGTCAGTTCAAAAATCTGTGATTAACCGGCGCTGGACCGTCTAGGAGAATGAAGATGAAAACTAAAACGAGCATGGCGATCAAGCTGTTGGTGGGACTGATGGCGCTGGCCGGCCTGGCACGGGTAATCGCAGCGGTGAAGTTCGATCCCGGTTTACAACCAATTGGCTACGTCGGTCAGCCGGTCGCCTCGAGCAGCAATGTCAGCGATGGCAATGCATCGATGTACTCGATCGACTACAGCTCGAAGACCTGGACGGGCAATATGCACTCGTTCAGTATCAGCAACAAGGGCGTGATCGGCGCTACCGATGCCTGGACCGCCGGGACCGGCGGGATTGCCGGTCAGATCGATCTGCAAAGCGCGGCGGACACGCGTACCATCGTCACGTGGAACGGCAGCAAAGGCGTGCCGTTTCGTTGGGCCAGTTTGACCACAGGGACAGGCAGTCAGCAGGCGGCGCTCGATCCGGTTGCCGCCGCGGCCGCTGGGAACAGCTCGACGATGCTCGATTTCATCCGCGGCAGCAAAGCCAACGAGGGCACTGCGGCGGGCCAGTTCCGCGTGCGCGCCTCTCGTTTGGGCGACATCATTCACTCGACCCCGGTCTACCTCACCGATGGCACCAACAAGACGGTGTTTGTCGGCGCCAACGACGGCATGTTGCATGCTATTAATGCCGTCGACGGTAGCGAGCGGTTTGCCTACATCCCGTCGAGCCTGATTCCGAAATTGCCGAAGCTGGCCAACCAGACCTATTTGCACCAGTATTTTGTCGACGGACGCATGGACGTCAAGACGTTTGGGACCAAGACGATTCTGGTGGGCGCGCTCGGTGCCGGCGGCGGCGGGCTGTACGGCCTGGACGTGACGAGTGCCGTTCCCACCGGCGCCGATAGCACGGCCAGGGAGACCAATGCGGCCGCCAAGGTATTGTGGGAAATCACGCGCGACAGCGCTGGCTTCGCCGAACTCGGTGATACTTACTCCACGCCGGCACTGGTCAAACTGCCCAGCGGACGTTCGGCGCTGGTGGTGGGCAACGGCTACAACAACACCGGCAACGGACACGCGGTGTTGTATCTGATCGATGCCCTCGACGGCTCCTTGATCAAGGCCATCGACACCAATGTCGGCGACAGCACGGGCAAACCAAACGGCTTGTCATCGCCAAGCCTGTGGGACAGCGACCATGACGGCGTGAAAGACACCGCCTATGCGGGCGATATCGACGGCAACCTGTGGAAGTTCAACCTGACGGACTTCAGCTTCACCAAGCTGTATACCAATACCGACGCCTCGCCGGCGATCACGATGGCGCCGGTGCTGGGCCAGTTCCCCACGCTGGGCGTGGGCAAGGGTGGTGGTGTGATGGTTGCGTTCGTCACCGGGCGCATGCTCAACACGGCCGATACCACCGACACGTCGGACCATTATGCCTACGGCGTGTGGGATGGCGCCCCATCGGCAAATGACACCATGCTGGTGCAGACGCTGACGGAGAAAAATTTCCCGGTCGACGCCAGTACCAACGTGCGGGTGCGCATTTCGGACAGCAATTCGCCTGACTGGACGCCCGGCATAGGCCACAACAAGGGGTGGAAGACCAAGCTGCCCATCGGTGGCGAGCGCGTCGTCGGGGATGGTGCGTTCGTGACCAACGTGGGCATGTTTCAGTTCTTCAGTACCAATCCGACGATCTCCCCGACGGCCGATCTTCCCGGCGAAAACTGGTGGATGCAGATCGATATGCTGACCGGCGGCGCGGCCGACGCGCCCCAGTTCGACCTCGACGGCAACTTCAGCTTCGATAGCGCTGACCAGGTCGACGGCCAGAATCCGGTCGGGCGCTTCATGGGTGGCGGGGTACGCTCGCAATTGATCGCGATGTCGGCCAATGGTGTCGATGTTTATCAGTCGAACTACGACCAGAACGGTGCGCCAAAGGTGACTGCCGGTACGCCAACGACGACGACACCGCCCATTAGCGACGGATCGGTGACAACGGGTGACCGTGGCGTCTCCGGTGGTCACTTCGATACCGATATTTTCTGCTTTCCCGGGATTTACACGACCAATTGCAAGACCGGCACAAATCGTAGCGGCTACGGCAACGAAGGCGTGGGTAACTACCTGACCCTCACCGATACCAGTTCGGGCATCACCAAGGGCATGAACATCATTCACGTGCATGAATACGATGACATCTACGACGTGGTCGGCCAAGACATGCTCGCGCCTAGCCAGGATGCACAACGCCTGAGCCGGGTGCAGTTTGGCACAGGGCCGGTTGCCACGGATAATTATGCCCCGGACACGCCAACCCTGGTAAGTAACGAGTTGCTGGCACCATCTTCGGTCGTTACCTCGACCACGACGGTGGCGCGTACGGAGACGTTTAAACCGTCCAGTTCTTACAACGCCTCGTATGGTGCGACCACTGTCAATAGCGGCTATCCGAAAACCACTACCACGACAACCAGCACCGTGGTGACTACGCTGTCGACGTACACGACAACCGTCACGAAGGTGGTGCCGAGCGCATACACCTCGGCGAGAAGTCATGGCTACACCACCTATAAGTGGACCGATACCGTCACCATCAATACCTGGCCGACGACGCTCACGCACGTGGTGACGACGCCGATTCTGAATTTCAAGGTGCTGGTTGCCAATCAGGCCTATTCGCCGGCGGTGACGCTCACCATCGGCGACAGCCCCGCCGCGCACTCCTACAATGTCCTGACCACGGCCGGGCTCACGGTCGGCTTATTGCCCACCTATACGATGGTGTCGATCAAGGCCCTGAAATCGGAAATGCCGATCGATGCGTTCAACCTGAAGGACTGGGGAACGGGGATCCGGCGTGCCGGCTTGCATCCGACCACGCCCGACTGCGTCGGTATCGGTTATACCGCTGGCCTGGCGCCGGCGGCGGGACCGCTCGGTGAATGGCGTAACGGCGCGCTCACCGTACAAGTGGTCGACGCGTCGGTCACCGACAGCGATATCCAATTGAACGTGGCCGGCCACCCTGAGCTGGGCTATCGCCTCACTGACGCCAGTTTCCGCTCCAAGGTGGTCGCTGAATTTGCGATCTACTGGCATCACCCGAATCACCTGTGCATGGGTGATACGGGCTGGAAACCCGATCCGACCCAGGATGCGACCAAGCCGACGGCCACGGCCGGCGTGAAGGCCGCAGGCTCCTCTGATCCGACCGGTTTCATATTTGCAGCTGGCACCGGCGGCACCTATTCCGGCCCGACGCTGACGGAAGGAACTGTGGTCACGCCAGTGCTTAACGGTGACGGCACGACGACGACGACGACAGTGGTCACGGTGAAGAACTCGGATGGCAGTTATACCGTCACCACCAGCCATACAATTACCACGCCAGGCACGGCAGGCGGCGAGGGCAGTTCGACGAGCGGTATCGGCGCCATCGTTACCGGCGGTATTGTCGGCGGGACCTGCTTCAAGTGCGGGGTCCCTTCGCTCGCCGCGCCGCTCGGACGTATCACCTGGCGTGAGGTGCAACCGTGATGCCGGTTTCGCGCAGAGGCGGGCGTGGCTTCACGCTCGTCGAGATGATGGTCGTGATAGCGATTGTGGCGATCCTGACGGCGGTCGCGCTGCCATCCTACAACAAGCACTTGCAGCGCTCGGCCCGCGTCAATGCGGAAGCGATTCTGACCCAGAGCACGCAGTTGATGGAGCGTTACTACACGGCCAACAATACCTACCTTGGAGGGCCACTGATGTCTGCCGTGTCGCCAATCGGGGCGACCGGCACGGCTGTCAAATACAACATTTCTTTCGTAGCGCCCCCGACCGCGACCGCGTACACCGTGCAGGCGGTGCCGTTTAGCAGCCAGGCAAGCGACGCCTGCGCCACCCTGACGCTGTCTGGCACAGGCGCGCAAACGCCGGCACCGACGACGTCGCTGACCTGCTGGTAGCGACTGCGAAGCAGGTGAAGCGGCTGTGCCGACGCGCGAGCGTTGGTGCAGCCGGTTTCAAATCAGTTCACACAGCGGCGCCAAGAATCGGTAAAATCGAGGGTTTTTTGACAGGGCCATTTGATGGGCTCCAATATGGCCAACGATACCGACATTTCCGCTTCAAGCGACACCCCCACCACCAAGCCGGCTGCCGTGATCGCGCGCGAAGTGGCGCGCCGCCGCACCTTTGGCATCATCTCCCACCCCGATGCGGGCAAGACCACGCTCACTGAAAAACTGCTGCTGTTTTCCGGCGCGATTCAGTTAGCCGGCACCGTCAAGGCCAGAAAGAGCGGGCGTCACGCCACCTCTGACTGGATGGAAATCGAGAAACAGCGCGGCATTTCCGTGGCCAGTTCGGTGATGCAGTTCGAACACCGCGACCATGTGATCAACCTGCTCGACACGCCGGGCCACCAGGACTTCTCGGAAGACACCTACCGGGTGCTGACGGCGGTCGACTCGGCCCTGATGGTGATCGACGCGGCCAAGGGCGTGGAAACCCAGACGATCAAGCTGCTGGCCGTGTGCCGCATGCGCAATACGCCGATCGTCACCTTCATGAACAAGATGGACCGCGAAACGCGCGATCCGCTCGACCTGCTCGACGAGCTTGAGTCGGTGCTGAAGATCGAGTGCGCGCCGGTGACCTGGCCGATCGGCATGGGCAAGAACTTTCGCGGCGTGTATCACCTGCTGCGCGACGAGATCATGCTGTTTGCCGCCGGCAGCGAAAAGGCCGACCAGAGCTTCGAAGTCATCAAGGGCATCAACAATCCGCGCCTGGTCGAGATGTTCCCGCTGGAGATGGATCAGCTGAAGATGGAAGTGGAGTTGGTGCATGGCGCCTCCCACCCGTTCGACCTGGAGCGCTTCCTGTCGGGCGTGCAGACGCCGGTATTCTTCGGTTCGGCGATCAACAACTTTGGCGTGCGCGAGATTCTGTCGGCGCTGGTCGACTGGGCGCCGGCGCCGCGCGAGCGCGACGCCACGGTGCGTGTGGTGCAGCCGTCCGAGCAACCGTTTTCCGGCTTCGTGTTCAAGATCCAGGCGAATATGGACCCGGCGCACCGCGACCGCATCGCGTTCTTGCGCGTGTGCTCGGGGCGCTTCGAACGCGGCATGAAAATCAAGCATCTGCGTCTGGGTCGCGAGATCAAGGTGTCGTCGGTGGTGACCTTCATGGCCTCGTCGCGTGAGCAGGTCGAGGAAGCCTACGCGGGCGACATCATCGGTTTGCCCAACCACGGCAACATGCAGATCGGCGACAGCTTTTCCGAGGGCGAGTTGCTGCAATTTACCGGTATCCCGTACTTTGCGCCGGACTTCTTCCGCTCGGTGCGCATTCGCAACCCGTTGAAGATCAAGCAGCTGCACAAGGGCTTGCAGCAGCTGGGCGAGGAGGGTGCGGTGCAGGTGTTCAAGCCCGTGCAGGGCGCCGAGCTGGTGTTGGGTGCGGTCGGGGTGCTGCAGTTCGAGGTGGTGGCCAGCCGTCTGCTCAACGAGTATGGTGTGGACGCGGTGTTCGAAGGCACCAGCATCAGCAGCGCACGCTGGATCAGTGGCGACGACAAGCGCGTGCTGGCCGACTTTGAAGCGGCACTGGGTCACAACGTGGCCTACGACGCGGCCGGCAACATGGCCTATCTGGCCACCTCGGGCGTGAACTTGCGTCTGACCGAAGAGCGCTGGCCCAAGCTGAAGTTCCACGCCACGCGCGAACACGCGGCCAAACTCGGCTAAGCGTCGGTCGATTGCGCGCCACGTGTTGGTGGTGCGCGCCAACAAAAAAAGGACAGCTTTGCAGCTGTCCTTTTTTCATTGGGTTTCAATGAACAAAGCGCCTGCGCGCCAATGAAAACGCCGCCAGCGCGCCAATCAAGGAAAGTCGCTGCGCAGACATGAAAAAAGCCCGGACAGCGTCAGCTATCCGGGCTTTGATCGTGCTACTTAATTCTGGTGCGGCTGGCAGGAATTGAACCCACGACCCCTTGGTTCGTAGCCAAGTACTCTATCCAACTGAGCTACAGCCGCGATGCAAGTTTTGTTGCTCTCGTACTGCTTGAGAATCAGGGCTTGCCCCCGAAGAAGCGAGATTATAGGGCCAGCGCGCGCGCTTGTCCAGTGCGAATAGACGGCCGGCAGGGGAGGCGCCATGCCAGCCTGTCGGGCCGGCCTGAAAGTGCCTGTTCCGCGCGCGCGGCGGCCATCATCGAAGGTGCGCACGACGCGTGCTGGTCGGGCTGTGCGAGCAACTGTGCGCAGCGCGGCGCGAACGGCTGTGCGAAGCACGCGCGGATGACCCAAAACAAAAGGACCTGAGTAGCGCGTCGCTATCAGGTCCTTATGGTCAAACACGAATTTTGGTGCGGCTGGCAGGAATTGAACCCACGACCCCTTGGTTCGTAGCCAAGTACTCTATCCAACTGAGCTACAGCCGCGATGCAAGTTTTGCTACTCTCTGACTGCTTGAGCGTCGGGGCTTGCCCCCGAAGAAGCGAGATTATAGGGGCAGGACGTCAGCTTGTCCAGTCTGGCGGGCCAGTAAATGCGCGCAGCAGCACGCAGGTCCATGTTGTCATTGGCTTTTCACGCGAAAATGGCCGATAGTGCGAGGGTGGCAGCCGCCGGCTGCCCATCGCTGAAAGCTGTCGATGCCGATCATTACCTGTGTCGAAGACTTGCGCGTGCTGGCAAAGCGGCGCGTGCCGCGCATGTTCTACGATTATGCCGACGCCGGCTCGTGGACTGAGTCGACCTACCGCGCCAACAGCGACGACTTCGCGAAAATCAAATTCCGCCAGCGTGTGGCGGTCAATCTGGAAAACCGCAGCACCGCCTCGACGATGGTCGGGCAGCCGGTGGCGATGCCGGTAGCGCTGGCACCGACCGGCTTGACCGGCATGCAGCACGCCGATGGCGAGATCCTGGCCGCGCGCGCGGCCGAGCGCTTCGGCGTGCCGTTCACGCTCTCGACGATGAGCATCTGCTCGATCGAGGACGTGGCCGCGCACACCACCAAGCCGTTCTGGTTCCAGCTGTACGTGATGAAGGACCGCGATTTCATCAACCGCCTGATCGACCGCGCCAAGGCAGCCAACTGTTCGGCGCTGGTACTGACGCTCGATTTGCAGGTGCTGGGCCAGCGCCACAAGGACCTCAAGAATGGCATGTCGGCGCCGCCCAAGCTGACGCTGGCAAACTTGCTCAACATGATGAGCAAGCCGCGCTGGTGCGTTGGCATGCTGGGCACGCGCCGGCACGGCTTTGGCAATATCGTCGGGCACGCTGCCAGTGTGTCGGACATGTCCTCGCTGTCGGCCTGGACGGCGCAGCAGTTCGATCCGGCGCTGTCCTGGGCCGATGTGGCGTGGATCAAGCAGCGCTGGGGCGGCAAGCTGATCATCAAGGGCATCATGGACGCCGAGGATGCGCGCCTGGCGGTCGATAGTGGCGCCGACGCGCTGATCGTGTCCAACCACGGCGGGCGCCAGTTGGACGGCGCCAGCTCCAGCATCGCCATGCTGCCGTCCATCGTCGAGGCGGTGGGCCGGCAAATCGAAGTGCATATGGACGGCGGCATCCGCAGCGGCCAGGATGTGATCCGCGCGTTGGCTCTGGGCGCCAAAGGGGTCTACATCGGCCGGCC
Source organism: Burkholderiales bacterium (assembly GCA_038207625.1). Lineage (GTDB taxonomy): Bacteria > Pseudomonadota > Gammaproteobacteria > Burkholderiales > Burkholderiaceae_D > JBBQZO01. Next base: position 53,707 of record JBBQZO010000021.1, read on the forward strand.
GTTTCTGTACGGACTGGGCGCGCTGGGCGAGCAGGGCGTCACGCGCTGCCTGGAAATCATTCGCAACGAGCTTGACCTGACGATGGCCTTTTGCGGCCTGCGCGACGTGCGGCAGGTCGACCGGGCGATCCTGCTGCCCGGCAGTTTCTGACTAGTCGACGACGTTGGTGGGCGCGCCGGCCACGAAGGCATCTATATTGGCCAACAACATGTCGGCCAGCGTCTGCATCGCTTGCGTGCTGGCCCAGGCCACATGCGGCGTGAGGATGAAGTTGGGCAGGCGTAGCTGCAACAGCGGATTATCGGCCGACGGCGGCTCGGCACTGAGCACATCGAAGCCGGCGCCGGCGATCACGCCGGTGCTCAGCGCGTGCGCCAGCGCGGCCTCGTCGACCAGTCCGCCACGGGCGGTATTGATCAGCAGAGCCGAGCGCTTCATGCTGGCCAGTTCGTTTGCGCCTATCATGTGACGGGTGGCGTCGCTCAGCGGCAGATGCAGGCTGACCACGTCGGCGCTACGCAGCAGCTCGGGCAGCGTCAAGACCGTCACGCCCGGGTCGGCCATGCGCGGCGAGCGCGTGGCCACGCACACTTGCATGCCGAACGCCCGGCCTAGCGTGGCGACCGCCTTGCCCAGCGCGCCGTAGCCGACGATGCCCAGTCGGCTGCCGGCCAGGTCGCCTATAGGATGGTCGAGCAGGCAGAAACGGCTCGACGCCTGCCAGCGCCCCGCATCGACGTCGGCGCAGTAGGCGCGCAGATTGCGCCGCAGTGCCAGCATCAGCGTGAAGCAGTGTTCCGGCACTGAGGCCACCGAGTAGTTGCGGATGTTGGCCACCAGAATGCCGCGCGCACGCGCCGCCGCCAGGTCGATATGGTCGGTGCCGGTGGCGGCCACGGCGATCATCTTCAGATGTGGCAGCTGGGCCAGCTCCTGCGCGCGCAGCGCCACCTTGTTGGTGATCGCGATGGTGGCGCCGCGCAGGCGCTCGACCGTGTCAACCGGGTCGGTGGCCGGGTAGTCGGTCCAGCGGTGCGCGAAGGCGGGCGCGCGCAAGGTGGCGACGACGCTGTCGCGGTCGAGAAAAACGATGTGCTGCGCTGCTGGCATGTCAGGCTTTCGTGATGGCTGGCGCCGGCAGGACCGGCAGTGTGGACTGGAAACCCGGATGATTGGCGAACAACTCGGCAACCCATTCGACGAATACGCGCACCTTGGCCGACAGGTGGCGGTTTTGCGGATACACGACATGCATCGGCAGCGGGTCGCTCAGCCAGCCTTCCAGCAGCGGCACCATCAGGCCGCCAGCGACCAGGGGAGCGAGTGCAAAGCTGGACATCTGCACGATGCCGATACCGGCCAGCCCCGCTGTCAGGTAGGCGGTCGAATCGTTCACGGCCAGGCTGGCGGGAACGGCGATCTGAATGCGTTCGCCGTCGCGCGAATAATCCCAGTCGTAGGTCTTGCCGGTTTTGGATGAAAAATAGTTGATGCAGCGATGCGCAGATAGTTCGTTCGGATGACTCGGTCGCCCGTGCTTGTCGATATAGCCGGGCGTGGCGCAGGTGGTGAAATGCAAAATGCCGATGCGGCGCGCGATCAGGCTCGAATCGGCCAGTGTACCGCCGCGGATGGCGCAGTCGACGCCTTCCTCGATCAGGTCGATCGGGCGGTCGCTGCAACCGAGTTCAAGCAAGATGTCCGGATAACGCTCGAAAAACAGCGGCAGCGCGGGGATGATCACATCGTTGGCGATGCTGGTGCCGGCGTCCACCCGCAGCCGTCCGCTGGGATTGGCGCGGTTGCGCGAGAGCGATTCCTCGGCCTCGCGCACGTCGGCCAGAATGCGCAGGCAGCGCTCGTAATAGGCCACGCCATCGGACGTAACGCTGACCTGGCGGGTGGTACGGTGCAGCAGTTTCACGTTCAGTTCTTGCTCAAGCGCTTGTACCAGCGTCGACACCGTCGCCTTGGGCAGCTGCATATTGTCGGCCGCGCGCGTGAAGCCACCAGCATCGACGACCTGCACAAACACCTCCATTGCCTGCAATTTATTCATAAACCTCCACCATTGTTCAGATTCCCGAACAATCAATTCGACAATGCCGTATTTATCAGATTGTAGATCAAGTCTATAGTGGACGTACTGCATCAATTGATACAGCCATTCTGGAACCGAAAGGAGCACTTCATGCGTTATCGCGATGGAATAATTTCTACAGCAGTTGCCGTGATGATGGGCTTGGTGACGTTGACCGGCGTGGCATTCTCGGATCAGTATCCGCAGGCGGCGCAAGCGGAGCGGGTCGGCTTTGAAGCGCTGGCGCACCAGATGTTCGGCGGCGTGGCCAGCGACGAGCGCGCAACGGCAGGATCGGTGCAGCAATGAACGGCGCGCTTGAATTGCCGCTGGCGCTGCGCGAACTGGAAGTGCGCGGCGCGCAGGACGCGCTCGCTGCGCGCCTGTACAGCGCCGGCGCAACGGGCGCCAAGAAGGACGGCCTGATCGTATTCTTTCACGGCGGCGGATTTGTCGGCGGCGACCTCGATGGCGCCGACGAATTCCTGCGTGCGCTGGCGCAGCGCGTGCCTGACTATGCGGTGCTGGCGGCCAGTTACACGCTGGCCACCGTGCGCCCGTTTCCGGCGGCGGTCGAAGATGCGCACGCTGTGCTGGTGTGGGCCAAGAAGAACAAATCCAAGCTCGCCTGGAGCGGACTGCGCATGATCGCGGCCGGCATCGAGGCCGGCGCCAATCTGGCGGCCGTGTGCGCGCTGATGGCGCGCGACCGGGGCGGCCCTGCGCTGGCCGGCCAGCTGTTGATCATGCCGATGCTCGATCCTGGTTTGTCGACCTGTTCGATGCGCGACATGCCGGCCGATGCAAGCATGCTCGACGTGGCCAATACCTGCGCGGCCAGCTATCGCGGCTATCTGCCCAATGCGGCCGACCGCAGCCACCCGTATGCGTCGCCGTTGCAGTCGAGCCGCCTGAAAAACCTGCCGCCGGCGCTGATCCTGTCTGCCGAACAGGATCCCTTGCGCGACGAGGCCGAATTGTACGGCGCCAAATTGATGACCTGCGGCGTGTCCACCACCGTCAAGCGGCTCGCTCCGGCGCCGCTGCAAGACCCCGGCGCGCGCAATGACTGCGCCTGCAAAGTTGCGGCGCTCAATGAGATCGCCGGCTTCATCGCAGGACTGGACCAGAGCCCCGCGCCAGCCTGACCCCGCTTTCCCGCACCACCCAATGATCGGCGCCACCGTGGCGCTGCGCTATCGCTACGCCTGATTTTCGTTGGCAGGGCCGGTTGCGCTTTTCGAATTACTCACCTCCTATTTCTAAGGATTACGATGAACCTCACATCCACATACAAAACGCCAATGCGTCCGCTGCTGGCGGCCATGGCACTGGCCGGCTTGGGCGCGCTCGCGCTGTCGGGCTGCGACAAGGCGGTCGGCAAGGTGCCCGAAGCGGGCGGTGGCGGCACGCCGATCACCGCGGCCACGGTGCTGGAAAAATCGATCACGGAAACGCAGGAGTTTTCCGGTCGCCTCGAAGCGGTCGAGCGCGTCGAGATCAGGGCCCGCGTGGGCGGCTATATCACGGCCGTCAATTTCAAGCCGGGCAGCGAAGTCAAAAAGGGCCAGGTGCTGTTCGTGATCGATGCGCGTCCGTTCCAGGCCGAGATGAACCGCGCCGAAGCGGCTGCCGGCGCTGCGCGTGCGCGCTTTGACCTGGCCAAGCTGGAACTGACGCGCGCCGAGCGCCTGCTGGCCGACAAAGCCATCGCCCAGCGCGAAGTGGATGAAAAAGCCTCCGGCGTGAAAGAGCTGGACGCCAGCGCGCGGGCCGCGCAAGCGTCGTTTGAAGCGGCCAAACTGAACGTCAGCTACACCCAGGTGGTGTCGCCGATCAACGGGCGCGTCTCGAAGGCGGAGATCACCGTCGGTAATCTGATCGACGGCGCGGCGGTGCTCACGTCGGTGGTGTCGAGTAACCCCATCTACGCCAGCTTCGACGGTGACGAAGACACCTATCTGCGCGTGGGCCGCGTGGCCCAGCGCGGCCAGAGCGTGACCGTCAAGGTCGGCTTGGCCAACGAGACGGGCTTCCCGCACGAAGGCAAACTGGAATTCGTCGACAATCGGCTCGACGCCACCACCGGCAGCGTGCGCATGCGCGCCATGTTCAGCAATGCCGACAACACGCTGGTGCCGGGCCTGTTCGCACGGGTTCAGCTGGGTGGCAACGACGGCGCGCAGACCAAGGCAACGATGATCAGCGAGCGCGCCATCGGCACCGACCAGAACCGCAAGTTCGTCTACGTGGTCGGTGCCGACAACAAGGCCGAATACCGCCCGATCACGTTAGGCGCCTCGGTCGATGGTCTGCGCGTGGTGCGCGACGGTTTGAAGCCGGGTGAAAAAATTATCGTCAACGGCCTGCAGCGGGTCCACCCGGGCAGCCCGGTCACGGCCGAACTGGTGGCGATGGACGGCGGTGCCGGCGCGCCTGCGCATGATGCGGCGCCGAAAAAAGACGCAGCCAAAGTGGCGCAGGTCGCCACGGGAACGAAGGAACAATAATGAATCTCTCACGCTTTTTCATCGACCGGCCGATTTTCGCGTCCGTCCTGTCGATCATCATTTTCGTGGCCGGCCTGCTGTCGATCTTCAAGCTGCCGATCTCGGAATACCCGGACGTGGTGCCGCCATCGGTGGTGGTGCGCGCCCAGTACCCGGGCGCCAATCCGAAGGTGATCGCCGAAACCGTGGCCGCTCCCCTGGAAGAACAGATCAACGGCGCCGAAAACATGCTGTACATGTCGTCGCAGTCGACCTCCGACGGTTCGCTGGCGCTGACCGTCACCTTCAAGGTCGGCACCAACATCGAGCAGGCCGAGACGCAGGTGCAAAACCGCGTGCAGCGCGCCTTGCCGCGTCTGCCCGAGGAAGTGCGCCAGATCGGCGTGACGACCGTGAAAAGCTCGCCCAATCTGACCATGGTGGTCCATCTGGTGTCGCCCAACGGCCGCTATGACGATGTGTACTTGCGTAACTACGCGGTGCTCAACGTGAAAGACCAGCTGGCGCGCATTCCCGGCATGGGCGAGACGATCCTGTTCGGCGCCGGCGACTACGCAATGCGGGTTTGGCTCGATCCGCAGAAGGTGGCCGCACGCGGCATGACGGCCAGCGACATCGTGGCCGCCATCCGCGAACAGAACGTGCAGGTAGCCGCCGGCGTGATCGGCGCCTCGCCATCGAAGAACGCCGAATTTCAGCTCACCGTCAATACCCAGGGACGGCTGCAATCGGTGGAAGAATTCGGCAATATCATTGTCAGAACCGGTGCCGACGGCGCGCTCACGATGTTGAAAGACGTCGCGCGGGTCGAACTCGGTTCCAACTCGTATGCACTGCGCTCGCTGCTGAACAACAAGTCGGCGGCGGCGATTGCTATTTTCGAAGCACCCGGCTCGAATGCGCTGCAATTATCAAGCGACGTGCGCGCCAAAATGGAAGAACTGAAGAAGGACTTCCCGCAGGGTGTGGACTACAGCGTTGTGTATGACCCGACCCAGTTCGTGCGCGAATCGATCCGCGCCGTGATCCACACGCTGCTCGAAGCGGTGCTGCTGGTGGTACTGGTGGTGATCGTGTTCCTGCAAACCTGGCGCGCCTCGATCATTCCGCTGCTGGCGGTGCCGGTGTCGATCATCGGCACTTTCGCGGTGATGCTGGGGCTGGGCTTTTCGATCAACACCTTGTCGCTGTTCGGATTGGTGCTGGCGATCGGTATCGTGGTTGACGATGCGATCGTGGTGGTGGAAAACGTCGAGCGCAATATCGCCTCGGGCCTGTCGCCGCGCGACGCCACCGTGCAGGCCATGAAAGAAGTGAGCGGCCCGATCATCGCCATTGCACTGGTGCTGTGCGCGGTGTTTGTGCCGATCGCCTTCGTGTCCGGCCTGTCCGGTCAGTTCTACCGCCAGTTCGCGCTGACGATCGCCATCTCGACAGTCATTTCCGCAATCAGCTCGCTGACCTTGTCGCCGGCGCTGGCTGCCGCGCTGCTGAAACCGCACGACGCGCCCAAAGACGCGCTCACGCGCATGATGGACAAACTGTTCGGCCGCTTCTTCGCCTGGTTCAACCGCTTTTTCGGTCGCGCATCGACGCGCTACGAAGCGGGTGTGAATGGCACCTTGAAACGCAAAAGCGCGGCCGTGGGCGCGTATCTGCTGCTGGCGATCGCCGCCGTGTTCATGTTCAAAGCGGTGCCGAGCGGCTTCGTGCCGGCCCAGGACAAGCAGTATCTGGTGGGCTTCGCGCAGTTGCCCGACGCCGCATCGCTGGACCGTACCGACGCCGTGATCCGGCGCATGTCCGACATCGCCAAGACGGTGCCGGGCGTTGAATCGTCGATCGCTTTTCCCGGTCTGTCGATCAACGGCTTCACCAATGCACCGAACGCCGGCATCGTGTTCATTTCGCTCAAGCCGTTTGACCAGCGCACCACCAAGGCCCTGTCGGGCGGCGCGATTGCGCAGGAAATCAACAAGCGCATGGGCGCCGTGCAGGACGCGTTCATCATGGTGTTCCCGCCACCGCCAGTGAACGGGCTGGGCACCATCGGCGGTTTCAAGATGATGGTGGAAGACCGCGGCAACGTCGGTTACGACGAGCTGTACAAATCGGTGCAGGCGCTGCAGATGAAGGCGTGGCAAGACCCGCAGCTGGCCGGCGTGTTCTCCAGCTTCCAGATCAATGTGCCGCAGTTGTTCGCCGATGTCGACCGCACCAAGGCCAAGCAGCTGGGCGTGCCGCTGGCGTCGATCTACCAGACGCTGCAGATTAATCTGGGCTCGCTGTACGTGAACGACTTTAACCAGTTTGGCCGCACCTATCAGGTCCGGGTGCAGGCCGATGCGCCGTTCCGTTCGCACGCCGACGACATCGCCCAGCTCAAGGTGCGCAGCGACAAGGGCGAGATGATTCCGCTGTCGTCGCTGATGCGCGTGAAAGACAGCTATGGTCCGGATCGTGTGCAGCGCTACAACGCCTACGTGTCGGCCGACATCAACGGCGGCGCCGCACCGGGCGTGTCGTCCGGCCAGGCCCAGGCCGCGCTGGAAAAAATCGCCGCCGAAGTGCTGCCCAAAGGCGTCACGTTCGAGTGGACCGATTTGACCTATCAGGACATCTTGGCCGGTAACACGATGGTGCTGGTGTTCCCGCTGTGCGTGCTGCTGGTGTTCCTGGTGTTGGCCGCCCAGTACGAAAGCTGGACCTTGCCGCTGGCGGTGATCCTGATCGTGCCGATGTCGATTTTGTGCGCGCTGATCGGCGTCAAGCTGACCGGTGGCGACAATAATATCTTCACCCAGATCGCACTGTTCGTGCTGGTCGGACTGGCGTCGAAAAACGCGATTCTGATCGTCGAGTTTGCCCGCGAACTGGAACACCATGGCCGCAATACCGTGCAGGCGGCGCTGGAAGCGTGCCGTTTGCGTCTGCGTCCGATCCTGATGACGTCGATCGCCTTCATCATGGGCGTGGTGCCGCTGGTGTTTTCCAGTGGCGCCGGTTCCGAGATGCGTCATGCGATGGGCGTGGCGGTGTTCGGCGGCATGCTCGGCGTGACCTTCTTCGGCCTGTTCCTCACGCCCGTGTTCTACGTTTTGCTGCGCACGCTGGCGCAACGCTTTGAAAAGAAAACCGACGTCGCACGCGTGCCGTCGACCCTGGAAGGAACCGTATGATGAATCCGATCGCACAACGTATCACCCCCATGCTGGCGGCCTTGTTGCTGGTCGCCTGTGCGGCACCCGAACTGAAGGCGCCCCACGTGGACGTGCCGAGCAGCTTCAAAGAGGCTTCCGAGCCGGCCCAGAGCATCGACGGCGCGCGCTGGAAAGTGGCGCAGCCGGCCGAGGCCCAGGCGCGCGGTGAATGGTGGCTGGCCTTCAATGACCCGAACCTGACGGCGCTGATCGATGCGGCGACCCAGGCCAACGCCAGCCTGGCGGTGGCGGCGGCGCGCGTGAAGCAGGCGCGCGCCGTGGCCGGCATCGCCGAGTCCGATCGCAGCGTCCAAGTGGGCGCACAGTTCGGCGCCCAGCGCGCACGCGCTTCCGACTTGTCGCTCGGCCTGCCGCAAGGGGCCAACGTGGCGCCGGGCACCGCGTGGCAGGCCAGGCTCACCGCCAGCTACGAGGTCGACCTGTTCGGGCGCGTGGCCGCTGGCGTCAGCGCGGCCCAGGCCGACGCGCAAGCCATGGATGCGACCTACAAGTCGGTGCTGCTGACTTTGCAGGCGGACGTGGCGCAGACCTATTTCAAACTGCGCGCGACCGACGCCGAGCTGGCTACACTGAACCAGACGGTCAGCCTGCGCGAGCAAAGCGTGCAGGTCAACCAGCGTCGCTTTGAGCTGGGCGACATCGGCGAATTCGATCTGGCGCGCGCGCGCACCGAACTGGCCACCGCGCGTTTCGATGCGATCGGCCTGCAACGTCAGCGCGTGCAGAACGAACATGCGCTGGCCGTCCTGCTGGGCAAACCGGCGGCCATCTACACGGCCGGGGTCGATCCCTTGAGCGACGCGGTGGCGCTGCCGCAGATTCCGGCCGGCTTGCCGTCGGCCCTGCTCGAGCGCCGGCCCGACATCGCCGCCGCCCAGCGCGCAATGGTGGCTGCCAACGCGCGCATCGGCGCGGCCCGTTCGGCCATGTTCCCGGCCTTGACCCTGACCGGGGCCGGCGGCACCGAGTCGAGCGGCCTGTCCGACCTGTTCCTGTGGAGCGGGCGCAGCTGGATGGTGGGCGCCTTGATGTCGATGCCGCTGCTGGACGGCGGACGCAACAAGGCCAATATCGCGCGCAGCGAAGCAGCGCTGGAAGAGTCGGTGGCCAGCTATCGCCAGAGCGTGCTGGTGGCGTTTGCCGACGTCGAAGACAACCTGGCCGGATTGCGCATCCTGGCCGGGCAGGGCGAGCAGGTCGACGCCGCCGTGGTGTCGGCGCGCCGTTCGGCCGAGCTGGCCGACAAGCTGTACCGGGCCGGCCGCTCGAGCTATCTGGAACTGCTCGACGCCCAGCGCAACCTGGCCAGCGCCCTGCGCAGCGCGGTGCAACTGCGCGGCAACCGCGCCGTCACCACCGTCGCGCTGATCCGCGCGCTGGGCGGCGGCTGGGGCGTGCAATAAACAAGGCCCCGGGCGGATCGTGCGCGCGGGGCCTGCACCTGCGGGATCGGTGAAACCGCAGGTAATAAAAGGGCTCGTCGACCTGGGTCGCGAGCCCTTTTTCATGCCACTACGAAGCGCTACTTACTTCGATACTGCGTCTTTGGCATCGGTGGCGGAAGCGCTTGCCGCTGGCTTGGCGGCCTTGGCTTTCTTGTGCGACTTGTGCGCCTTGTGTTTTGCTTTCGGCGCGCTCGTTGCGGCGCTGGCTGCATCGGTACTGGCCGCTGCCGAAGCGGCTGGCTTGGTGGCAGGTGCCGAAGCGGAAGCGGAAGGTGCTTGGGCAAACACCGACGTGGCGAACAAACCGGCGATCAGGGTGGCGATTACTTTTTTCATGATAGATCCTTGTGGTTGTTGGAAGCGGGTTCAAACCCGTGCTACTGAGCCAGAAACGGCCGCGCGCCGGGATGGGTTGACGCCAATTACATCCGCTTACAAAGCATGGCGCGCCACATCGGCCATGAAACAATGTGGCGTTTTAACAAAGAATTTTCGATGATGTGAACTTTGGATAGATTTGTTGCCCATTAAGCAGGCACAATCGACTGCATGGCGATAGCATTCTATACACACATCCTGACCGATGTGACGAGCGGCTCGATACCAGAGATGGCTCGGCATGCTGGCGCCTGCGACGCGATCACGCATCCGGCGTGCCAGCGTCAGCGACACCCGCAGCGGGTGCTTCTCATGGGGGGATCAAGAGCATGAGTCAATATAGCTTTAGCGATCAGGAATTTGTGCAGTTCCAGCGTTTCATCTACGACGCGGCCGGCATCACGCTGTCCTCGGCGCGGCGTGCGCTGGTGAGCGGACGGCTCGCCAAGCGTCTGGTGCAGCATCGCTTCGCCAGTTACGACGAGTACTTTCGCCTGCTGGTGAGCGGCAGCGCCGAGGCCGAGGTGCAGACGGCGGTCGACCTGCTCACTACCAACGAGACGTATTTCTTTCGCGAAGCGAAGCATTTCGAGCTGCTGCGTCGGGTCGCGCAGGAGACCATTGCGGCCGCCCCTGAGCGCACCGAGCCGTTTCGCGTGTGGAGCGCGGCCACTGCCAGCGGCGAGGAAGCCTACAGCATCGCGATGGTGCTGGCCGATTGTCTGCGCGGGCCGTGGCAGGTGCTAGGCTCGGACATCAGCGCGCGGGTGCTGCAGCTGGCCCGGGCCGGCTCCTACGCGGCCGAAAGTGCGCTCAATATCCCCACCGCGTATGTGCGGCGCTACTGCTCGACCGGCGCGGCCACGCCCGACGGTGGCGTGCGCATCAACGCGGCGATCCGCGCCCACGTGCAGTTCGCGCAGATCAATCTGAACGAGACGCTGCCCCAGCAGGGGATGTTTGACGTCATCTTCGTGCGCAATGTGCTGACGTACTTCAACGCCGAGACGCGCCGCGCGGTGATCGAGCGGGTGCTGGCGCAACTGCGTCCGGGCGGCTATCTGCTGATCGGACACGCAGACGGTCAGAACGAGGCGTGCGAAGCGGTGCAGGCGGTGGCGCCGTCGATCTATCGCAAACGCTAGCTGTGCGGCGCTGGCGCGTCGACGATGCGGTGGCGCCAGTGCGCCCTTAGCGGCTGTAGCCGTACTCGGCGTAGATATGCGCCAGGGTGCCGCGTTTGCTCAGCGCGGTCAGCGCAGCGTTGAGCCGTTCCACGTGCGCGCTGGCGAGCTTGTTCTGGCAGGCCAGGAACATGTCGCTCTGGTGGAACGTCAGCACCGGCTCGATGCCGGTCAATTGCTGCTGTTTGAGCCGGTATTGGCCGATCAGTTTGCCGGTGGCCCAGTAGTCGATCCGGCCGGCCAGCAGTTTTTTCGGGTTGACGTCGTCGTTGGGCGCCACATCGACCTGATAGCCGCGGTCGTTGAGGTAGTCGACGATGGCGTCGCCCAGGTAGCTGCCGATGCGCGCCCCGCGCAGCGCCTCGAGACTGGCGGGCGGCGCCTTATGCTCGGCGTCACTAAGCGCGAACAGCGACCACTCGTTAGTCACCAGCGGCCCGATCCAACGATAGTTCGGTTCACGGGACGCCGTGCGCGACAGCGAAAACACGCAATGCTCAGGCTCGGTGCGGGCCAGTTCGACGGCGCGCTTCCAGGGCATCAGGCGGATCTGGTAGGCGAATCCCGCCTCGGCCATCAGCGCGCGCACGATGTCGGTCGACACGCCGATCAGTTTGCCGGCCCCGTCGCTCATGTTAAACGGCGGATATTGCTCGGTCAGCAAGGTCAGTTGTTGGGCGTTGGCGGAGGCGCTGGCCAGTCCGGCCACCAATAGAAACTTAGCAATCATTACTAACCTTTTTGTGATCGCTACAGTATAGCGTAGCGCTCAGGCACTGCGCCATCGAGCCGGGGCGCGCTGTTGTTTATGGGGGCCCTGTGGCACACTACACGTTTCATCTAGTGCAACAAGGAGTCGCCATGTCTGAAGTTGTTCCGGTCCGCGCAGCATCGGTGGCCATGTTCCTCAGTCCGGCCGGCCAGCGACGGGTCGATTTTCAGGCCGCTTGCGGCGATCTGTTCGGTCGCCTGTTCCTGGCCGACGGCACCGAGCAGGCCACCACCTTGCTCGGGCAGCGTCCGATCGACTTGTTGATCATCGATCTGGCGCACTTCACCCGCGCTCCCGACTTGGCGCCGCTGCTGCGTCTGGTTAGCCTGCGCAGCGGCATGCAAACGCTGCTCATTTGTCCGTTCGAGCGCGCCACCTGGCTGCTCGAGCTGGACGCTGGCGGCCCGTGCGCGTACGCGATCGGCGCGTTGCCGGACCAGCACTTGCGTACCCAAATCGGCCAACTGCTCGATGCTGCTGCGCTGGCGCCGATGGTGCATACGCAAACCCTGGCCGGCGTGCTGCGCGACGCCAGCGCGGGTTGGCTCGCCGAACTGGGCTACCAGAGCGCGCAAGTGCAGGGCAAGCCATTCGACAGCTTTCTGGCGCCCGCGTCGGTGTCGCTGTTGCAGGCACATCTGGCCCGCGTGGCCCAGCACGGCCGGATTGGCAAGCTGGCGCTGCGTCTGCGCCGTGCCGACGCCAGCGAACTCGATGCGCTGCTGTCTGCCCAGCCGCTGCTGGACGCGCGCGGCCTGCCCAATGCGCTGCGCTGCGAGCTGCGCGCGCTGGACCAGTTCGCGCGCAGTCCCGCGCTGCTGGCCGAGCTACTGACGCGCGATGGTGAGCTCGAAGCGCTGCAGGCGCTGGGCGCGCGCATCCGGCGCGCCGTGCAAGATGTGGACGACGGCGCCGCGCTGGCCGAACGGGTCTGTCGGGCACTGTGCGATTATCCCGGCGTGCTGCATGCGGCGCTGTTCCAGGTGGCCGGCATGGGCGAGCTGACGTTGACGGCGCAGCATGCGCCGCGCGGCACCGAGCTGGCCCGATTGCTGGGCGGCGCGACCCAGCACGCCAGTGCGCCGCTGGCGCGCGCGTTTCCCGGCCTGCTGGCCGCTGCCAGCGGCGAACTGGTGCTGCTTGACACCCCCGAGCGCTGCGGCCACGCCGAGCTGGCGCGCGGTTTGCGCGCGCTGGGCATGGAGACGGTGCTGGGTCTGCCGATCCCGATCGACGGCGGCGCCCCGCGCGGCGCCTTGTGTCTGATGTTTGAACGGGGGCATGCGCTGTCGGTGCCGGCGCTGGCCGGCTTGGCCGAGCTGGCGCAGCTGGCCGGCTTCGGCCTGCGCATGGCCGAGATCCAACGCGAGAGCGAGCTGATGGTGGGCAAACTGACCCATTTGTCCACCGCCGACGCGCTCACCGGCACCGTCAACCGGCGTCAGGGCGACGAGTTGCTGGAGCAGGAAACGCTGCGCGCGCGCCGCTATGGCACGGCGCTGGCGCTGATCGTGTTCGACATCGACCGCTTCAAGGATATCAACGAGGCGCACGGTCATCCGTGCGGCGACATGGTGCTGCGCACGGTGGCCGACACGGTGCAGGCGATGCTGCGCACGGCCGATCTGCTGGTGCGCAGCGGCGGCGAGGAGTTCACCATCATCGCGCCGCACACCAGCGCGATCGACGCGCTGCGCATGGCCGAGAAGATCCGCCAGACACTGGCCGGCACGCTGATGCCGGGCGATGCCAGTCTGACTGTCAGCCTGGGCGTGGCCCAGCTCAGCGAGCTCGAGACGGCCGAGGCGCTGATGCTGCGGGTCGGCGCGGCGCTGTTTCGCGCCAAGCGGGCCGGGCGCAACTGCGTCGAACTGGCGATGCAATAAGGCGCGCTCAGGCGCTCAGACGCTCAGACGCTCAGACGCTCAGACGCTCAGACGCTCAGACGCTCAGGCGGCCCGCGTGTCCGCATCGGGCGCGCATCGGCCGCGACTGCTGGCGCGCAGGATCGCCGCCGGCAGCGCGCGCGCCTGCTCTTGCGCCATGGCCGGCTCGAACAGGCACCAGCGGTTGCGCCCGGCCGCCTTGGCGCAATACATCGCCAGGTCGGCGTGGCGCATCAGCGTCGTGCTGTCGACACCGTCCTGCGGGAACACGCTCACGCCGATGCTCAGCGCCACCGTCAACTGGTGCTGGCCGACGGCGATCGGGGCATCGGCCAGCGCGCCCAGGCTGGCGGCGAGGTCCGCGTAATGCGCCGCGTGCGCGTCGCGATGGGGCATCAGCACGATGAACTCGTCGCCGCCCAGACGCGCCACCGTGTCGCCGCTGCGCAGGCAGGAGGCAATGCGCTGCGCCACCACCTTGAGTACCTGGTCGCCCACTGCGTGGCCGAGGTTGTCGTTGATGCGATTGAAATGGTCCAGATCGACGAACATCACGGCCAGCCCGGTACGATCGTGTTCGGCCACGGCGATCGCGGCGCTGATGCGGTCGGTGAAGCTGTGCCGGTTGGGCAGTTCGGTGAGACCATCGACGTAGGCCAGCGCATGCAGGCGCGCGCTAGCCTGCTTGTCGCTGCTCACGTCCACCGTCACGCCGCGCAGGCGCAGCAGCGGCGCGCCATCGTCGAGCGCGCGCACGCTAGAGCGCAGCCAGATAACGTCACCGTCCGGACGGGTCAGGCGATGCTCCAGTTCGACCGCCCGCGCCGCGCGCAGAGCGCTGCCGAGCGCGGCGCGGTTGACCGGCGCGCCGTCGCGCTCGCGCAGGTGGCGCTGCCAGAATAGCGGGTCGGCCAGCCATGCCGGCGCCGGGTAGCCGGTCATGCAGGCGGCGTGTCCGCTGACATAGGTAAACCGCATGGCGGGCCAGTCGGCCTCCCACACGACGGCATCGATATCGTCTTGCAATGCGCGCTGGCGTTGCTGCGCGCGGGCCAGCGCACGGGCCAGCGCGTTCGCTTGCCCTTGGGTGCGCCAAAGCAGACCGGCCAGTGCCAGCAGTGCCGCGATACTCAGCAACGCCGCGCCAAATGCCGTGGACGGCAGCGTTGCGTCACGCAGCAACACGACAGCGACGGCCGTCCATGTCAACAGCGGTATCAGGAGCAGCAACGCGACATTGAGGCGCTGCTTCGGCACGATCTTCTTCATTCGGGATTGGGGCGGAAAAGGACGGGCTCGGGTGGGGCTGGGGGAGCGCCAACGGCGCGGCCCGAGGGCGTGACGAAGCGCTGATGTCGGGAACGGGCAATGAAAATAGAATGGCTGTGCTAAAAATATCTGGCAAGTAACGATTATTCCCTAAAAACAAGATCTTAGCCAGTCCTATCGACGCGTCTTAGCCCGAAATGGCGCGCAATTTTAGAGGGGTTTACCAATCTGCTGACAAGCATGTTGGAACGCTAAGCCGTGCGTGCAGGTGTGACCCGGGTTCGCTTTGGCGCGGCCAGCATCGGTGCATGGGGTGTTGGCGCGGGTCTGCGCATGGTAGGCTTGCGGATCTTTTTTTCGGGTGGGACTGCGAGCATGTTGCAATGGTTAATACAGTATCGGCGCGCCTTGCTGCCTGGCGACATGAGCGCCGGCATCGTGGTGGCGATGATGATGATTCCGCAGGGGATGGCGTACGCCCTGGTGGCCGGCTTGCCGCCCGTGGCGGGCATTTACGCCTCGATCCTGCCGCCGGTGTGCTACGCGCTGTTTGGCAGCAGCATGACGCAATCGGTCGGCCCGATGGCGATCGTGTCCTTGATGACGGCGGCCGCGCTGGCGCCGCTGGCGCCGGCCGGATCGGCCCTGTACGGCGTGCTGGCGGCCCAGTTGGCGCTGGTCGCGGGCGGCGTCCTGCTGCTGTGCGGCCTGTTGCGCATGGGTTTTCTGGCCAGTTTCTTTTCGCGCCCGGTGATGAGCGGTTTCACGATCGGTTCGGCGCTGGTGATCGCCACCGGCCAGCTCAAGGCGCTGCTGGGTGGCGAATTATCCCATCCACACCTGCCCAGCGCGCTGCTGGGGGTGGGCTCGCTGCTGGTGCTGCTGATCGCGCGCAGCGGCGCCGCGCCCTTGTTGCGACGCTGCGGCGTGCCGGGCGGCGCGGCCGATATCGGCGCGCGCCTGGCACCGATGCTGGTCGTGCTGGGCGCCACCGCGCTGGTGCCGCTGCTGGGACTGGTCGCGCAAGGGGTGGCGACGACCGGCGCCGTGCCGTCCGGCTTGCCCGGCCTGAACCTGGCCACCTCGCCGGCGCACTGGCGCGCCTTGCTGCAGCCGGCGCTGCTGATCGGCTTCATCGTCTTCCTGATGAGCATGTCGGCGGCCCAGACGCTGGCGCTGAAACGGGGCGAGAAACTGGTCAGCAACCATGAGCTGATCGGACTGGGCGCGGCCAACCTGGCCAGCGCCTTGTCGGGCGGCTTTCCCGTCACCGGCTCGATGTCGCGCTCGGCCGTCAATTTCGCCGCCGGCGCCAACACGCCGATGGCCAGCCTGATCACGGCCGCCTTGCTGGCGCTGGCGCTGGTGGCGCCGACCGGCTGGCTGGCGCTGCTCCCGCTGCCCACGCTGGCGGCGACCATCATCGTCGCCGTGCTGGGCATGTTGGAGCTGGCCACGTTGCGGCTAGCCTGGCGTTACGACCGTGGCGACGCGCTGGCCCTGCTCGTCACCGGCGGCGGCGTGCTGGCGCTGGGCGTCGAGCAGGGGGTGGTGGTGGGCGTGCTGCTGTCGATGGGCACGCTGATCTGGCGCGCCAGCCGGCCCCATATCGCCGTGCTGGGGCGTATCGCCGGCAGCGAACACTATCGCAATATCGAACGCTATCCGGCCGACACCTTGCCCGACGTGCTGGTGCTGCGCATCGACGCCAATCTGTTCTTCGGCAATGCCGAGGCGGTCGGCGCGCGCATCGAGGAAGAGCTGCTCGCCCATCCCGACACGCGCCACCTGGTGCTGGTGATGACGGCGGTCAGCTCGATCGACACCACGGCGCTGTTTGCGCTGGCCGACTTGAACGGGGCGTTGCGGCGCCGCGCGATCACGCTGCACCTGGCTGAGGTCAAGGGGCCGGTGATGGACCGGCTCAAGGACAGCGAACTGCTGGCCCAGTTGAGCGGACCGGTGTTCCTCAGCACGGCACTGGCCTGCGCCGCGCTGTCCGGCCACGCCACGCGGGCGCACGACGGCGCAGCCTGATTGAGCGGTGCGCCCCTATCCATGACAAACAATTAAGTATATGATGCGTTGCCAATCATGTATAAAAAGTAAGCAGATTTTGTGATGCCACCAGTTGAAAGAAAATTCATGCCTGTTCAAGTGAAGCCGCCGCGTACCCGTGGCGAGATTCTGATCGTGGAAGACGCGCCCGCGTCGCACCGCCCACTCAGCATCGAGCTCACCGACGCCGGCTACACGGTGCGCGCCGCGCCCACCGGCGAACTGGCGCTGTGGTCGGCCAAGGCGCGCGCGCCCGAACTGATCCTGATCGACGTGCAGCGCAACGACAGCGCCGCGTTCGATCTGTGCCTGCGCCTGAAACAGGCGCCCGCGCTGCGCCACGTGCCGCTGATGCTGCTGTCGAGCCGGCACGACGCCGACGCGGCCATGCGTGCGTTCGGCCTGAGCGACATCGAGATCGTGGCGCGCCCGTGCGCCACCGAACACATCGTCGCGTGCGCCGGCGCGCATCTGCGCCAGGGACGCGCGCAGACGGTGCATCACAGCGAACGGCGCCAGTTGGAGCGGCGCGCGCGGGTGCGTGGCGAGGCGCTCGGGGCGGCCGCCGAGCGGCTCGAACAGCAAGTGCAGCTAGGGCGGGCCAACGAGGAAGCGCTGCGCCTGTCGGCCCAGGTGTTCGATGCCACCCAGGACGCGATCTTCATCACCGACGTGCAAGGGCTGGTGGTGCGCGTCAATCCCGCCTTCACACGCATCACCGGCTACAGTTCGGACGAGGTGATGGGCCAGCGCCTGTGCGTGATGCGCACGCTGCACGATGGCCAGTCGGTGTTTACCATCGCCTGGGCGGCCCTGCACCGCGGCGAGCAATGGTCGGGCGAGGTGATGAGCCATCACA
The DNA here is from genome assembly GCA_038207625.1 of Burkholderiales bacterium. GTDB lineage: Bacteria > Pseudomonadota > Gammaproteobacteria > Burkholderiales > Burkholderiaceae_D > JBBQZO01. Next base: position 71,370 of record JBBQZO010000021.1, read on the forward strand.
AGGACGGCGTCAGCTGTCCCGGTCAGTTGACGGTGACGGCCGCGCGCGATCCGGACGGCCGCCTGCGCAACGCGGTGGCGGTGTTCGTCGACCTGTCCGAGCGCAAGGCCGAGCAGCACCTGATCGACTTCCTGTCCTACCATGACGCGCTGACCGGCCTGCCCAACCGCACGCTGGCGCGCGCGCGCTTCGACCAGAGCCTGGCCGCGGCCGGGCGTGAAGGCAATCTGGTGGTGGTGCTGTGCCTGGACCTGGACCGCTTCAAGGGTATCAACGCGGCCATGGGGCATCCGGCCGGCGACCGCGCATTGAAACTGGTGGCCGATTTCCTGTGCACCTGCGTGCGTCCGGGCGACACCGTCACGCGCCAGGGCGGCGATGAATTCCAGATCATCATGCAAGACGACGCCGCTCTGGAGCTGACCATGTCGACCGCCCAGGTGATCCTCGACGGCGTGCGCGAGCGCCTGATGCTGGACGCCCAGCACCTGCCGCTCAGTACCAGCATCGGCATCGCGGTCAGCCCCAACGACGGCACCAGCCTCGATGAATTGATACGCAACGCCGATGCGGCGCTGGTGCGCGCCAAGGAGCAGGGGCGCGACACCTATCAGTTCTTCACCGAACGGATGAATATCGAGATCCGCGCCAAGGCGGCCATGCTGGCGCAGCTGCGCGGAGCGATCGCGCGCAGCGAGTTCGAAGTCTACTATCAGCCGCAGCTATGTCTGCGCACCGGCGTGATCGTCGGCGCCGAAGCGCTGCTGCGCTGGGATAATCCGCTGCTGGGGCGGGTCGAGCCGCACAGCTTCATCGCGTTGGCCGAGGAAATCGGCCTGATCGGCCCGATCGGTGAATGGGTGCTCGAGCGGGTGTGCGGCCAGATCAAGCAGTGGCAGGATTTGGGGTACGGCCAGTTGAAGGTGGCGGTCAATCTGTCGGCGCGCCAGTTCGAGCAGGACGGCACCGTGACGCTGGTTGAGTCGGCGCTGCGCCGGCACGCCATCAACCCGGCCTGCCTGGACCTGGAAATCACCGAGGGCACCGTGATGGGCGACCCGGACAAGGCGTACACCGCGCTGAACCGCTTGAAACAGATCGGCGTGCAGATTTCGCTGGACGATTTCGGCACCGGCTATTCCAGCCTGGGCTATTTGCGGCGCTTCCCGATCGACGTGCTGAAGATCGACAAATGCTTCGTCGATGACCTCACGCGCAGCCGCAACGACCAGGCCATCGCGCTGTCGGTGATCTCGCTGGCGCACAACCTGAGCATGAAGGTGGTGGCCGAAGGCGTCGAAACTGAGGCGCAGCTGGCCTTCCTGGCCGCCAACGGCTGCGACCAGATGCAGGGCAATCTGTTCAGTCACGCGCTGCCGGCGGCAGGGTTCGGCGCGCTGCTGGCCGAGGCGCGCAACCTGTATCCGGGCTGAACGGCGCGATCGCTTGCAGCCGCCGTTGCGGCGCCCTCAGTCCGGGCGGCGCGGCGCCAGAATGATCGGCGCGGCCCGCTCGGGACGCAGACCCTGATGGCCCTGGTAGGCGGCGCGCACGGCGGCCATATCGAGCTCCGGCTCGCCCGTCAGCGTGATGGCGTCGACCACACCCAGTTCCTTGTTCGGATAATCGAGGTAGACAATCAGCAGCGGCACCTTGGCCGTCACGGCCAGGTAGTAGAAGCCGCTGCGCCAGTTGTCGCGGTAGCTGCGCGTGCCTTCGGGCGCCAGCGCGAGCCAGTACCAGTCGGCCGCGCTGATGCGCGCCGCCAGGCGCGCGGTGGCGCCGGTGGCGGCGCTGCGCTCGATCGGCTCGCCGCCCCACGAACGCAGCAGGGGGCCGAACAGTTTGCCGAACAGGCCGCCGAACAGCGATTCCTTGGCCAGCCAGTGAAACGGCAGGCCCAGCGTCCACTTTGCCAGCAGGCCGACGATGAAGTCCCAGTTGGACGTGTGCGGGTAGACGATGGCGACCCCGCGCGGACCCGGCAGGGGGCGAAAGCGGATGTTCCAGCCAAACAGGTTCAGCAGCCGCAATGCGCTGCGCTGTTGCCAGGTGGGCAGGGACTGCGCTTGCAGTCGGTAGGCGCTCATGGGGATCTCCGTTGTGCCTGTATGCCAGGTCTCATTGTGGACTAAAAAAGCGGGTTTCCCTTGGGTAGTTTAGATTGCGTTCAAGAAAAACAGCGACTGCATTCTATAGCCTTGTTATGGTTTAGACAAGCGCAACCGCTGGCGGAAATTCGACGCTTCGAGTATTATTGAAGTCTTGACCGCCAATACGATGGGACCTCGATGGAAACGAGCAATGCGCTCAGCGCTTTGACCGCCGTTGCGCAGGAATCGCGCCTGGCAGTTTTTCGCCTGCTGGTGCAGGCCGGGCCGCAAGGTATGGCGGCCAGCAAAATCGCCGAGCAACTGGGGATCGCGCCGTCCTCGCTGTCGTTCCACCTGAAAGAGCTGACCCACGCCGACTTGCTGACGGCCAGCCCCGCAGGACGCTTTGTGATCTACGCCGCCAATTTCGCCACCATGAACGCGCTGATCGGTTTTTTGACTGAGAATTGCTGCGGCGGCCAACCATGCGCGCCGGGTGCATGCGCGAGCTGAATGCGGCGCGCCGCATCAGCCCAATTGATTAAACGGATGAAGTGATGATGATGTCGAACTGTTTTGCCGCCACCCATGTGGCCGGTGCCCTGTCTTTTGCCGCGCCGCTCGCGCAGCCATGTAGCTTCAGCGGCGGTGCGCAATGACGCTGGCGCGCCGCTTGGTCGCCGAGGGGCTGGGCACCGCGCTGTTGCTGGCGGTGGTGGTCGGCTCGGCCACGATGGGCCGGAATCTGTCCGGCGGCAACGACGCGCTGTTCTTGTTGGCCAATTCACTGGCCACCGGGGCGGGGCTAGTGGCGTTGATTCTGACCTTTGGCACCATTTCGGGCGCCCACTTCAACCCGGTCGTGACGCTGTCCGAAGCATGGCAGCGCAATCTGCCGGCCGGCCAGGTGTTGCCCTACATCGCCGTGCAGATCGGCGGCGCGCTGGCCGGCGTGGCTGGCGCGCACCTGATGTTCGGCTTGCCCGTGTGGAGCCTGTCCGAGCATGTGCGCAGCGGGCCCGCCCAGTGCTGGAGCGAGTTTGTCGCCACCTTTGGCCTGATCGGCGTGATCATCGGCGTCTCGCGCAGCCGGCCCGCCGCGACACCGTTCGCAGTGGCGGCGTATATCGTGGCCGCCTACTGGTTCACCGCCTCGACCTCGTTTGCCAATCCGGCGGTGACGCTGGCCCGTGCGCTCAGCGCCAGCGCGGCTGGCATCCGGCCCGCCGATGTGCTGCCGTTCATCGCCGCGCAGCTAGCTGGCGCGGCCAGCGCGAGCGCGCTGTTTTGCTGGTTGTATCCGGCTGCGCCGCCCGGCGCCACCGTCGCCGGCACGGTCGCGCCGGGCGACTTCGACCAACCAACGCCACCCTAAGGACACCGTTACATGGATATCACGATCTACCATAACCCGCGCTGCGGCACCTCGCGCAACACCCTGGCGCTGATCCGCAATAGCGGCGTCGAACCGCTGGTGGTGGACTACCTGAGCAATCCGCCCACCCGTGTGGCCTTGCGGGCGATGATCGACCAAGCCGGCCTGACGGTGCGCGCCGCGCTGCGCGAGAAGGAACAGCAGTTCGCCGAACTGGGCCTGGACCAGCCGGGCGTCGACGACGATGCGTTGCTCGACGCCGTGCTGGCCCATCCGGTGCTGCTGAACCGGCCCTTCGTGCTGACACCGTTGGGCGCGCGCCTGTGCCGCCCGTCCGAACTGGTGCTCGACATTCTGCCGCTGCCGCAACAGGGCGCGTTTGCCAAGGAAGACGGCGAAGCTGTGATTGACGCCAGCGGCCAGCGCATCGCCCCGCGCGCCTGAGGCGGCACCACCCGCTCCGGCGTGCGGCCGCAAACGCGCATACGTCCAACGACGACAGCGCGCCATGCTGCATGCCCAGATCGACCACTTGAGCGTCACCGCGTCGACCCTGGCCGCTGGCATCGACGACGACGTGCAGGCGCTGGGCGTGACGCCGCTGGCTGGCGGCGCGCATGCGCGCATGGGCACACACAACTGTCTGCTCAAGCTTGGCGAGAACATGTTTCTCGCGGTGATTGCGGTCAATCCGGCGCAGCCCGCGACTGGCGCTGCGCGCCTCATCGCGCTGATCGACACGCCGGGCGGGCTGCGCCAATTGGGCGCCTAGTCAGGCCTGGAAAACCGGCTGCAGTTGATTTGATCTAGATCAGTACGCAGGCCGTGCCGAGCGATCAAATACACTAAGCGCCACTGCCGTGCGCGCCCATCACATCGATCGCGAATCCGCCCGGGAGGCTATCATGGCGACCTCACCCTTATCTGGCAACGAGACGGCGCAAACGCCGGGCGCAGTCAGGCTGCCAGCCGTGTTGGCCTGGCTGCGTGAAGTGAAGGAGTTGATCGCGCTGGTGCTGTTTTTTGCCGGCGGCGTCACCTGGCTGGCCGGCTACTTCGCCACCAAGGCCCAGGTCGAGGAGCTGCGCTGCCTGTTGCTGACCAACGTAGGCATGGTCGACAGCCAGATGCACAGCAAGATCATCGGCGACGAACTGGCGCGCATGGGGCGCCAACTGGAAGACATCGGCGACAAGGAAAAACTGGGGCCCTTGTCCGACTTCGACAAAGAGGAAAGAAAGCGTCTGTCGCTCGATTCCGACATCGCCAAGGCGCAGTACGTGGACGCCGAAAAGACCTTCGCGCAAAACGCCGACAAGTTGCGTACGAACTTCTGTCAGAAGGGACGCTGAGGTGCGCCATTACCTGGTCGGCGTGCTGCTGTCGCTGCTGGTGTCGGCGGCGTGCGCGCAGCCCCAGTCGCAATCGCAGTGGGTCCGCCAGATACCGATTAGCGGCCTGCCCGAGGCCGCGATGGCGTCGTTTGATAGTTACGGCCCGGTCGTCTATTTCAACCCCGTCGTGATGCAGCAACTCACGCCAGGCGTGCGGCGCTTTTTCTTCCTGCATGAAACCGCTCATCATATGCTTGGCCATGTGCAGGCCCGGCAGATGATGGGCGATCCGTGGAATCGGCGCTGGCTGCACCCCAATCTGGAGCGGGCGGCCGATTGCTACGCGGCGCAGCGCCTGTCGCCGCAAGAGCGCAATGCGGTGGCGCAGACTTTCGCGCGCTGGCAGGGTGACGGCCCGGCCTGGCTGCGCCCGGTGCCGTATGCGCGCGCCAGCCTGATCGGCACGCTAAACGGCTGCTAACGTGGGCGACTGCGGGTTCTGCGCGAGCGGATTAGCCAGCTCGTTGTGTGCGATCGGATTGGCCGGGTCGGCACTCCACTCGTGCCAGCCGCCGTCGTACACGCTGATGCGCTCCCAGCCCATTACCCAGGCATAGAAAAACGCCAATGATGCGCGCCAGCCGGTGCCGCAATAAAACGCGTTGTGGCGCGCCGGATGGATGCCTGCGGCCAGCCAGAAATGACTGATTTCGTGGGCCGGCTTCATCCGCCCGTCCGCATGCTGGAACGCGCTCATGCTGTTGATGTCGCCGTCGGCGCCGGCGCGGCCCCAACGCGCGCCGGGAATCTCGCCGCGCGCGGCAATATAGCTGTAGCCGGACGTGAGGCCGCAATACTCGGCGTGGCTGCGGATGCTCACCAGCGCACCGTCCTCGGCCTGCAGCACGCGTTTCGCGCCGGCCGTGTCGATCAGGTACTCGGGATGGGCGGGAAACGCCCGGCCGAAACTGGCCACCGGCAGCGCAGTGCGCGGCGCGCCGCGCTGCAAGGGCAAACCGGCCGCCTGCCAGGCGCGAAAGCCGCCGTCGAGCAGACGCACGTCGCGCACCCCTGCATACAACAGCAAGTGCGCCACGCGCGCCGCCGCCAGCATATTGCGTCCATACAGCACCACGCAGCAGTCATGGGTGATGCCGTTTTCCAGCAGCAGGCGCAGTAGCGCCGCGTCGGCCACCTTGTTCCAGCTGGGCGCCTGTTCCAGCCAGTTGGTGTCCAGGTAGCCGGCGCCGGGGAGGTGGCCGGCGCGGAAAACCTGCGCCGCACCACTGCCCACTTCATACAATTGCCAGTGCTGTCGCGGCGCACCGTCCGGAGCCTGACCGGCGCCCAGATCGGCGAGCCAGCCTGGCGTGACGAGTTGCTGCCAGCGGGCGGCGCAGGGTTGGCAAAGGGAGGCGAGGGCGGACACGGGGATCGGGCAAGTGGGAAAAATGAGCCTGCTATTGTACGCGATCGCACCAGGCGGTCCGCCGCCGGCATGCACGGCCATCGCGATCGAGTCGCTGGCTGGCGCGCGAAACCGGTATCATGCTCGAGTGGGGCCGCATCGGCCCCGCGCCGCGCCGCGCGCGGCACTCAACCACCCTATTTGAAACGACGCCATGGCAAAGAATAAGAAACCCGTCCCACGTAAATCGAGCGGATCGCCGGAGGATCTGGCCGAGGCGCTGATGCAAAAACTGAGCGACCTGGCCCTTGAGCTGGTCGAGCAGGAAGACCCGGAGGAGATGTCGGCAGCGCTGCGCGAAAAGGACGCCGAGTTTCACAAGACGATCAAGAAAAGCCTGCTGCAAAAGCGCGACGAGGTGATGTACGAGGCGCTTGAGCGCACCCGTTACGCCAGCGAAGAAGCCTACGGTTTTCTGCGCAGCAGCATCGAAGAGGCGGCCGAAGTGGTGCAGATCCGGCGCGAGGACGGCGGCAGCTACGAAATCAACGCCTTCGTCATTCCGGTATTTGTGCAAAGCACGGGCGGCCTGCATGCCGACCAATGCTTCCAGGACCAGGACGCGTTCGACCTGCTCACGAAAAGTCTCAAGGCGGCCCAGCTGGAAAGCCCGGACGCCAACGTCGTCCTGGTCGCGCACGCCTATCACTTGGACGAGATCGATAACATCACGTTCAGCCAGATCAACGAGATGACGCGTGACGCGTACGCGTCGATGTCGGCCAAAAAAGCCTCCACCGCCGCCATCGAGGCGAGCATGGCGGGTTGGCCGGAGAGCACCTTCGGCCCGGACGACGCGGCGCTGGAACTGCGTTTCTTGCTCGGCTTCGCGCTGAAAACGAGCGCCGATCCGTTCTATGTGGTGCCGGTCGACGAGGCTGCGGCGGACGCTTACTTTGACGAGCGCGCAGTGCGCTTCCAGCGCTGGAGCGAGCAGGCGGCACCCTTGCTGAGCCGCTGCCTGAGCACCGACGGGCGCGAACTGGCGCTCAATTTCCTGTACCAGGATCTGTTCCACGGCGGTAAACACCGCGGCATGTCCGAGCAGTACATGCTGCAGATGATGTCGGAGCTCAATGCCGGGCTCGACGAAAGCGGCGCCACGCCGGACCGCGCCGATGCCATCGTCGGACCGTTCGATCTGGGCGGCGAGTTGGTGCTGCGCGTGCGACTGTACGACCAGGCGGACCAGCGCCTGCTGGCGTCGGCCGACAAGGCGCTGCTGGAAAGCGTCGATCTGGAAGGCGAATTCATGGACACCTGCGACGCGCTGACGACGCTGGGCGTGAAGTCGCTGGCGCTGGCGGCCAGCTTCGACGCCGACGGCAAACCGCAAGGCGTGCGTCCGTACGAGATGTAAGGGCCGCGAGGCGCCGGCCGCGCTTGGCCTGGTTCCTTGCGGCCGGTCCGGTTGGCGTGGCCGCGAGGCGCCGGCCGCGCTTGGCCTGGTTCCTTGCGACCGGTCCGGTTGGCGTGGCCGCGAGGCGCGCCGTGCTAGTCCCGCGTGGCTTCGCCCGACGCGGCGCGCCCCTTGTATTCGTCATACTTGCGCGCGTCGCCACGCACCAGATCGGCCGGATACTTGGCGCGATTGAGCACCATCTTCTCGGTGACGGCGGCCATCAGGTCGATGTCGAGCTTGTCGGCCATGCGCACCAGGTACACCAGCACGTCGGCCATTTCATGGCTCACCTGCTGGTGTTTTTGCGGTCCCAGTTCGGCATTCTCGCCCGTGCGCAGCCACTGAAAATGCTCCATCAATTCGGCCGCTTCCACGCTCAAGGCCATCGCCAGATTCTTCGGCGTGTGGAACTGATCCCAGTCGCGTTCGTCGACAAAGCTGCGCACCATGTCGCGCATCTCCAGCAGCTGACCGTCGGCCGGCGTCACTGCGGCGCTCCGCGCGAACGCACGCGCCACGCGATCGCGCCCACGCAGGCGAGCAGCGAAACGCCGATTTCGCTCCATTGCAACACGCTGCGCTGATCCGGCGTCAGGCCGCGCGCCATGTGCACAACGTGGCTGTAAACATACAGGCCCAGCATCAGGCACAGGGCGGTGGCCGCCAGCGCGCCGGCTGCGGCCAGGCTGATCTTCAAAAACTTCATTGCATCTCCAATTGCCATACCGGCACTGCCGGTCAAGCGTGAAGTTTACACGACTTGACCGGGCTTGGTTGCGCGCAACGGCGCTCAGGGGCCAGCATTGCCGGGACGGGTAGGCGCTGGCGCGTCGTTTTGCGTGCTTGAGGCGACATGCTCGGGCGGCTGTCCGCGCAACCATGCCGGCACGCGTCGGCATGCCGGCTTGTCGTTCGCGTCGCGTCACGATGCCGCGCATGGCGCGGCGGTTGGCGGCGCGGTGGGCGTGATCGCCGGCCTGCGGGCCAGACTTTTTTGCTATGCTAGCGTCTTTCGACTGGCTAGTGTCTGGCGCGGCCGGCGAACCCTCAATACGGAGTCGTAGATATGGTCTCGTTACAAGAGCAGTTTTTGAAAGCCGGCCTGGTTGACAAGAACAAGGTCAAGCTGGCCAACCAGGATAAGAGCAAGCAGAAGAAGGTCGAACGTCGCACCGGCACGCAAACCGTCGATGAAGTGCGCCTGGCTGCGCTTGAAACGCAGCGCAAAAACGCTGAGCGGGCGCGTGAGCTCAACGCCCAGCGCGACGCGGCTGCCACGCAAAAAGCGATCGAGGCGCAAATTGCCCAGATGGTGCAGAAGAATCGCCAGAATAAAGGCGCCGGCGACCTGGCCTACAACTTCACCCACGGCACCAAGATCGAGCGGATCTACGTGTCGGCCGCCGTGCAGGGGCATCTGGTGGCCGGACGCCTGGTGATCGTGTGCCAGGGCGGCGCGGTCGAACTGGTGCCCCGGATCATTGCTGACAAAATCGCCGAGCGCAACGCGTCGATGGTGGTGCGCGTCAATAAAACCAGCAACGCCGTCGAGGCGGACGATCCGTACGCCGCCTTCCAGATCCCTGACGACCTGATGTGGTAGGTTCGTCATCCGGCGCGGCGCACACCGCGCCGTGCCCACTTCACCTTAGAGCGTCAGGATTGGCTATGCCAGCAAGACAGTTACCTCGGAACGGCTATGCCGCCATCGTCATTGCGGTCGCGCTGTCCTTATTCAGTCTATCGGCTTTCGCCGGCGACGACGCCAGTCGTGGGGGCTCGGGCAAACTGCATCCGGTCGACGACACCAAGAAGGCTGCCAAGGCAGTCGGCCACGGGGTCAAAAAGACCGGCACGGCGATTGGTCACGGCTTTCGTGATGGCGCGCGTGCGGTCGGGCACGGAGCAAAAAAAGTGACCCGGGATATTGGCCATGCATTTCGCGACGGTGCCCATAAGATCACGGGGAAGAAGGATGAGAATTGAGTGAATTCGGTCCGCACGCGTGCGCTTGAAGCGCCTGAACGGTTGCTGATGGCCAGACGCGGCCATTGATTTGGCCCGCGGGTCAGCCGTCTATGCGTCCCTAGTTATGGCAATCCGCGCTACGGCGCAAGTTCCGCTGTTGACGCCCATTGCTGGCATGCCGTGATTTCTGAGCCATCACCGCCGGTCGCGCTCACCTGCCTGCCCTGATGCTCATAGTGGCCGGATTGTGCGAGCGACTACGCCTCGTCTGGCGAAGGTCTTGCCGGCACTGTCAATAGTGAGAGCGCAAACTATCGTCAGATTGCCGCCGCTAGCCGGTGCTTAACTGCTAATCTTCCCATGGCGTCGCCTTTCCTGTGCCGGCAGGTTTCGATTGAAACAGCCGTATCCGGGGCGTCGCGCCGACCACGCGATGCACTGTCGTTGGCCGAAAATCGCGATGCGCCGGTTATCCGCCTGATTTTGCCTGCGTATCTTCGTCCTCGTCGGCAAGCGGCATGATCGATTTAGACCTTGGAACCTCTTGCTCAACCCGCCATCGCACCCTGCCAGCCCAACCCGACACGGAGGAACAAAGCATGCGCCTTTTATACCTTGGACTATTACCGGCAGTGTTGCTATCAGGATGTGCCAGCAACCTTGGCGCGGTGCGCGACTTTGCCGATGAAACCAAAAAAATCGGAATCGCCTTCGATCCTGTGATGGATGGCGCCGTTCAGAACTGCAAGCTACAATTTCTGCAGCGGCGCATGTACACCACCGACATGCCGATGAGTCGCTTTGATCCGGAGGTGTTCATCAAGCAAGCGACCGATATCTGCCAGCCGATCGCCGATGAGAACGCCACCGCGCAAGCGATGAGCACGGCGTTGGTCGACTATGCGCAGCAACTCTCGGCGCTCGCCGCCGATGGCGTGGCCAGCTCGGTGGACGACAACTACGACGCGCTGGCGGCGAAGCTCGGTCAGTTCAAGGACGTGCCGCAAGAGAAAGTCGGCGCGATCTCATCACTGCTCAAGTTCCTCACCCGAGCCGTCATCGCCAAGGCGCAAAAGGATGCCATTGTCGAAGCGCTGGGCCACGAAGAGGCGGTCGGCGCCCTGGCCGACGCGCTCGTTGTGTATTCGGATCGTGTGTACGGCGGATATGTGAAAGGCAGACTGGCCGATCAACCATCGTTTGTTGCAGCACTGCGCGCAGAAACCGGGGCGCCGATCTCGTCGCGCCTCAGAATGATGGATGTCTATCAGCAGACCTTGACATTGCAGGAACAGTACAAGGCGACAGCGAGTCTGCGCACGGCGGTCGCTCAGATGAAAGTGTCGATGCACGATCTGCGGCAGAACATCGATAGGCTGTCCGCCCAGGAGCGGCTGATTGAAGTGCGCAAGCTTACCAAGGAAGTCAGATCACTCTATCAACAATTGGCGAAGGCATTCTAAGGAGAGCACCATGCCCACTGAAAATCCCACAACGCTATTTGACTTCGCCGATCAGATCGCGCTCGTTTCGAGCTCGGTGCTGCGCTTCAGATTGACGAACAAGGCCAGTCTTAACGGGGACCAAAAAACGCGACTTGAAGACGTCGAAATTGAGCTCGACAAGGCCACCGCAAGCGTGCGCGCAAAAGGCATTGCAGCGCTTGGTGCGCTCAACGATGCGGCGCGCCTCGATGTCGAGGCCGCGACCAAGAATGCCGAGGCACTGCTTGAGCGCATCGCAAAAATCGAGCACGCGCTGGATATTGCGACCAGCGTGCTCAACCTTGCGCTCGCTGCCGTCGCCGGATCGCCGCAAGGCATTCTGGCGGCGCTCAAGTCAGTGAAAGACACGCTGGCCGACGCCACCGCGTAGAGAGCGCTGCGCCGACGCCGGCACCGCGCTCAGCGCGCTGTGGCGGCGCCGGCGTAGCGCCTCGCTGGCGCGCCGGCAAAATGACTAGGCCATCGCCGGATAGTCGGTGTAGCCCTCGGCGCTCGGGTGATAGAACATCTCCGGGCGCGCCGGGTTCAGCGGCGCGTCCTTGCGCAGGCGCTGCGGCAGGTCCGGATTGGCGATGAACCATTTTCCGAACGCGACCGCGTCTGCCTCGCCGGCGTCGATCAGCTGCTGCGCGCTGTCTTTGGTCATTTGCTCGTTGGCGATGTAGACGCCGCCAAATTCTTTTTTCAGCAGCGGTCCCAGACGGTCCGCGCCCAGGCCTTCGCGCGCGCAGATGAAGGCGATCGCACGTTCGCGCAAGGCGCGCGCGACATAGCCGAAGGTGGCCGGCAGGTTCGAGTCGCCCATGCCGTGCGCGTCCGCGCGCGGTGCCAGATGCACGCCAACCCGGCCCGCGCCCCACACGGCGATGCAGGCGTCGGTCACTTCCAGCAGCAGGCGGGCACGGTTTTCGATCGGGCCGCCGTACGCGTCGGTGCGGGTGTTGCTGCCGTCTTGCAGGAACTGGTCGAGCAGATAGCCGTTGGCGCCGTGGACCTCGACGCCGTCAAAGCCGGCCGCCTTGGCGTTTTCGGCGCCTTTGCGAAACGCTGCCACGACCGCGGCGATCTCTTCCAACGTCAGCGCGCGCGGTACCGGATAGGCGCGGACAGGGCGCAGCAGGCTGACGTTGCCCTGCGCGGCGATCGCGCTGGGGGCGACCGGCGCGGCGCCGTCCAGAAACACCGGGTCCGAAATGCGGCCCACGTGCCACAGTTGCAGCAGGATCCGTCCGCCGGCCTGGTGCACGGCGTCGGTGACCAGCTTCCAGCCTTCGACCTGTTGGTCGGACCAGATGCCCGGCGTATCGGCGTAGCCCACGCCTTGCGCGCTGACGGCGGTCGCTTCGGACAGGATCAGGCCGGCCGAGGCGCGCTGGGTGTAGTAGCTGGCCATCAGCGCGTTTGGCACGCGCGCGCCGCCGATAGCGCGGGCGCGCGTCAGCGGCGCCATGATGATGCGGTTTGGCAGGGAAAGCTCGCCAATCTGGATGGGATCGAAAAGAGTCGTCATGGTGTTTCCTTGTGGTGTGGCGCGGGTGGCGCCGTGATGGTTACAGCCCCGTGTTCATGTGGGCCAGAAAAGCTTGTATCGTGTCTTCGTTACGCTTGAAAAAAATCCACTGGCCGACCCGCTTCGATGTCACCAGTTCGGCGCGCTGCAAGCTGGCCAGGTGCATCGACACGGTCGATTGCGACAAGCCGACCTGCTGGTCGATCAGGCCGGCGCACACGCCGATCTCGAGCGGGTGGTCCTGCTGCGCAAAATGCGCCTGCGGGTCTTTCAACCAGCATAAAATCTGGCGCCGCACCGGATTGGCCAGTGCCTTGTGAATTGCGTCGATGTCCATCGGGGTGTCGCCGGCTAAGTTCGCTGCCGATGTCGGGAAATCCAATATCGGACAAGTCGAATGTTTATATCGATATTTTACGATATATACAAAAACCGTGCTGGCGCGAAACTGTCCTTCCATCGGGCCGGCGAGGATGTCAGAATGCGGTTCCGCATCCGGGTGCCACGATCGCCCAGTATGTCTTTCACCTTTTTACGATGGAATCCCATGAAAAAGACCAGTACGCTTTCCTTGATGACGACGTTGGCCACCAGCTTGTTGCTGGCATTTCCCGCATGCGCACACAGCGCCACGCTGCCGGCGGTGCAGGAGGCGCCGCTGCGCGCGCATCTGGCGTTTCTGTCGAACGACGTGCTCGAAGGACGCGGCACCGGCCAGCGCGGCGCCGACCTGACGGTGGCGTATCTGGAAACCCAGGCGCTGGCGCTGGGCCTGAAGCCCGCGTCAAGCGGCAGCTATCGCCAGGCGGTGAAAATCGCCGGCGTGACGCCGCAGCCTCAGGACAGCAGCGTCCATCTGGAAGCGGGCGGCAAGCCGCTGACGCTGGCGTTTGGCAACGACTGGGTGTGGAAGCCGGGCGACGCCAAGGCGCTGCGCACGCTTGACGCGGACGTGGTCTTTGTCGGCTACGGCATCACCGCGCCGGAAGAAGGCTGGGACGACTACAAGGGCCTCGACTGCACCGGCAAACTGCTGGTGATGATGGTCAACGATCCCCTGCCGACCGAGGCCGAGCCGAATCGTTTCGGCGGCAAGGCGCTGACTTACTACGGTCGCTGGACCTACAAGTACGCCGAGGCGGCCCGGCGCGGCGCAGCCGGCGTGCTGCTGATCCACACCGACGCGTCGGCCACGTACGGCTGGTCGGTGCTCAAGAACGGCGGCAGCGGTGAAGGCTTTCAGCTGCTGAACGGCCCGGTCGGCACCGGCCTGCAGGGCTGGATGACGGACGCCAGCGCGCACGCGCTGTTCGCCGGCGCCGGCCAGGACCTGGACGCCTTGCGCGCCAGCGCCGAGCGCAAGGACTTCAAGCCGGTGGCGCTGTCGGCCAAAATCGTCGGCGAAGCGAAATCGATCGTGCGCACGGTCGATCAATTCAATATCGCCGGCATCGTGCCTGGCACCGATCCCAAGCTCAAGGACGAACTCGTCATCTACAGCGCGCACTGGGATCACCTGGGCAAGCAGGCCGGCACCGGCGACACCATCTACAACGGCGCGGTCGACAACGCGTCCGGTTCGGCGGCGTTGCTGGCAATGGCCAAGGCGGCCGTTGCCGCACCGGCCAAGCGCAGCCAGATGTTCTTGTGGGCCGCCGCCGAAGAGCAGGGCTTGCTGGGCAGCGCTGCGTATGCCAGCAATCCCCTGTGGCCGCTGGCCAAGACGGCTGCCAACCTGAATCTGGACAGCCTCAATTTTGTCGGACGCACCAGCGACATCGGCACCCAGGGCAGCGAGCGCACCGAACTGGCCGCGATCGCCACGCAAGTGGCCAAGAACATGGGCCTGCACATCGCCAAGGTCGAACCGGATCTGTCGGGTGGCTACTTCCGTAGCGACCATTTCAATTTCGCCAAGGCGGGCGTACCGGCATTCTCGATCGAGTCGGGTACCGACTACTTGAAAGATCCGGTCGGCTCGAAAGCCAAGGCGGACGCGTACAGCAAGCGCTATCACCAGGTGACGGACGAATACGACGCCAACTGGGATTTGGCTGGCATGGTTGAGCAAGCGCAGTTCACGCTCAACCTTGGCCGGGCCGTGGCCGATGCGCCAAAGATGCCGGCCTGGAAGGCGGGCGATGCATTTGGCAAGGTGCGCGCGAAATAAACGTCGCGCTGGCCTTTGTGTGTGAAGCAGGGCGGGCCGCGCAAGCGCGCCCGCCCTGTTCGTTTATGCGAACAGGAACAGTCCCAAAGCCAGCGCCGCAGGCAGGGCCTGGATGTACAGGATGGTTTTCTTGACGGTGCAGGCGCCCCAGATGCCGGCCACGCACACGCAGGTCAGGCCGAATACGGTGAACGCGCGTGCGACGGCCGGATCGGGATGCAGGAAGCCCAGTGCCAATGCGGCGACCAGAAAACCGTTGTAGCAGCCCTGATTGGACATTGCCGGCGCCATGATCTCGGCCTTTTCGGCGCTAAGCCCGAATACGCGCCGACCGCGCGTCTTGAACAGTACCGTTTCGAGCAGGACAAAATACCCGTGCAGCAGCAGTACGAGGCCGATCAGGATCTGGGTAAGGGCGAACATGGGGAAGCTCCGGTTGGTAGTGGTGAACAAACAATACATAATCATGTTATGCTTTGTCAATCGATTTCTCAGAACACGCTCGCACCATGAAACCACCTGAAAATGCACGCCCGCCCAAGCCGGGATTGCGCTCACCCGTGGCCGCGCCGGCAGCGGTTCATGCACCGGGCGCGAAGCGTGACGGACGCAAGGACAATGCGGCCATCACCCAGGCGGCGCTGCGCGCGTCGGGGTGGCGCCTGTTTGGCCAATTGGGCTACGACGCCAGTTCGGTCGGCGCGCTGTGTGCCGAGGCGGGCGTGACGGCGGGAGCGCTGTATCACCACTATGGCGACAAGAAGGGCTTGTTCGCGGCGGTGGCCGAAGAGCTCGACGCCGCGCTGGCCGAGCGGGCCGGTGCGGCCAGTGCGACCGTGCTGGCGGCCGGCGGTCAGGTGTGGGATGCGTTCCTGGCCGGCGTCGATACGCTGCTTGACGCTGGGACCGACGCGGCAACGCGGCGCATCGGTCTGGCCGACGCCCCGGCCGTGCTGGGCGCCGACGCATGGCTGGCGATTCGCGAGCGGCACGGCTTGGGGGCGATGACGGGGGCGGTACAAAACCTGCAGGCGGCCGGCGTGCTGGCCCTTGGGGACCCCAGCCGCATCGCGCGCATTGCGCTGGGCATGCTGTATGGCGCCGTCGAGGCGCTGCCGGTCGAGCCGCAGCAGCGCGCCGCCGCACTGGTCGACACGCGCCGCATCGCCCATGCAATGCTGGCGACGCTGCGCCGTTAGCGCATCAGCGATATCCGATCGGACATCACCGGCAGGCCCGCTAGCGCACCACCGCCAGCGCGCTGGCCCACAGGCGTGCGCCGAACTGGTTCAGTGCCAGCCCGCTGAGCACCAGCGCGCCCGCCACCAGCTTCCACCAGTCGAGCGATTCGCCCAGCACCAGCGCGGCGCTGAGCATGCCCACCACGGGCACCAGCAGCGTGAACGGCGCGATCGTCGCGGTCGGGTACTTGCGCATCAACATCGACCAGATGCCAAAGCCGAGCAGCGTGTTCGGATAGGCCTGGAACAACACCGTGCCGAGCGACTTCAGATTGAAACTGTGTGCGGCCGCCTGCCATGCTGCGCCCCCTTCGACCAGGTACGACACCAGCAGCAGTGGCGGCGTCGACACCAGCGAACCCCACACTACCAGGGATACCGCGCTGACCTTGCCGATACGTTTGGTGACAATGTTGGCGCAGGCCCAGCACAAGCCGGCCAGCACCACCAGCACGAAGCCGATCACGCTGGCGCCACTGCGCAGGTTCAGCGCCACCAGCGCCATGCCGGAAAACGCCACCAGCGCGCCGACCAGTTGCACCGCGCGGGGACGCTCGCCCAGCACCAGCACGGCCAGTCCTATCGTGAAGAACGCCTGCAGTTGAATCACCAGCGAGGCCAGCCCCGCCGGCATGCCCAATTTGATACCGGAAAATAGCAGCGTGAATTGAATCGCGAACTGGAACAGGCCGTACGCGATGACCAATTGCCAGCGCGCGTCCGGAGGCCTGACGAAAAAAGCCAGCGGCAGCGCAGCGAACAAGAAGCGCAAGGCCGTGAATAATATCGGCGGCAAATCCTGCAAGCCGATCTTGATGACGACGAAATTGACGCCCCAGATGCTCACCACGCCAAGCGCGATCAGGATGTCGCGCAGGCTCATGGCCGGCTTCATGGCGCACCCGGTGTGTGTTGGTCGTCAACGCGCCGCCATAGCGCGCGCAAGCTGGCCCGATTCGCGCCCAGCACGGTTTGCGCCAGCACGCCCGCCACCAGCCCCCAGAATGCCGAACCGACGCCGAACAATGCAAAGCCGGAGGCGGTGACCAGGAAGGTGATCAGGGCCGGCTCGCGCGAGCCCGGTTCGCTCAAGGCTTGCACCAGCCCGTTGCCGATGGTGCCCAGCAGCGCCAGGCCAGCCACGGCCAGCACCAGCTCATGGGGGAACGCGGCGAATACGGCGGTGACGGTTGCGCCGAACAGGCCGATCAGCGTGTAGAACCCGCCCGCGGCGACGGCCGCCACGTAGCGCTTGTCGCGCTCTTCGTGTGCCTCGCGCCCCATGCAGATGGCCGCGGTGATCGCCGCCAGGTTCAAGGCATACGCGCCAAACGGTGCCAGCACGAACGTGGCCACGCCGGTCCAGCCGATCAGCGGCGACACCGGCGGGTTGTAGCCGCAGGCGCGCAAGGTCGCCACGCCCGGCATGTTTTGCGAGGCCATCGTGACGATGAATAGCGGCAGCGCCACGCCCACAATCGCCTGCAGCGAGAACTGCGGCGTGGTCCAGACGGGGCGCGCCAGCGCCAGTTCGATGCCGCCCAAGTGCAGCGTGCCGTGCAGGGTGGCGACCAGCATGCCGGCCAGCAGCGCGCCGATCACCGCGTAGCGCGGCAGCAGGCGGCGCAGCAGCAGATAGGCGGCGAACATCGCAAACACCAGTGCAAATTCGCTCTTCATCGCCGCAAACGCATCCAGGCCGAAGCGCAGCAGGATCCCGGCCAGCATGCCCGAGGCCAGCGCCATCGGCAGTTTGCGCATGGCCCGTTCGAACCAGCCGCTAAAGCCGGTGAGGGCGATCAAGGCGCCGGTGACGACAAACGCGCCGATCGCCTGCGCCATCGTCAGGCCGCCCGTGCTGGTGATCAGCAGCGCCGCCCCGGAGGTCGACCAGGCGGTCGCGATCGGCGTGCGGTAGCGCAGCGACAGGCCGATGCTGGTCACGCCCATGCCCAGTCCGAGCGCCCACATCCATGACGCCAGTTCGCCCGGCGTGGCGCCCAGCGCATGGGCAGCCTGGAACACGATCACGGCCGAGCTGCTAAAGCCGACCAGCACCGTGACAAAGCCGGCGCTGAGCGCCGACAGGGAAAAATCCTTGATCAATGCCATGGGATCTGGTGCTCGCAATCTGGTGGAACAGACAATGATTATCGCCCAGTTCGGCGCGCGCCGCTGGCGCCGCCGACCTCGCCGCGCCGGCTGGGATATACTCGGCCTTCATTGGCGCTGGCGGGGACGACCCCGCATCCGGGCGCAACCGGCGGGGACGACCTCGCCCTGCAGGGAGTGCGAAATGACGTGGTTGATCTTGGTGGTGGCGGGACTGTTTGAAATTGCCTGGGCGGTCGGCCTGAAATACACGGACGGATTTACCCGTCTGCTACCGACGCTGCTGACCGCCGGCTCGATGCTGGCCAGCGTGCTGCTGCTGGGGATTGCGATGCGCCAGCTGCCGCTGGGCACCGCGTATGCCGTCTGGACCGGCATCGGCACGGTCGGCACGGCGATCTTCGGCATGCTGCTGCTGGGCGAGCCGGCCGGCGCCATGCGCCTGGCCTGCATCGCACTGATCGTGGCCGGCATCGTCGGCCTGAAGGTGCTCACGCCGCATTAAGTGCTAGCGCAGATGGGCCCAGTTGGCGTAGATGCGCGCCAGTTCGCCGTTGCCTTCAAGCTGTTCGAGCGCGTGTTCGACCAGCTTGACCGCGTCCGGGCTCGCCTTGCGGCTGGCCCAGAAATACATCGGTTCTTCCTTGAGCACAGCCGGCAAAATGCGCACCTTGCCCTTCATGTCTTCGGAGGCGATCAGCCAGCCCAGCGTGAGCTCGTTCATGTAGGTGAAGCGACCGTGCCCGGCAATGATCTTTTTCAGGTTGATCATGTTGTCGCCCGTGCTGTCGTCCACCTGCAGGCCCCGCGCGCGCAACTGGACGCTGTAGCCGGCCCCGCGCGAGGTGTTAATCAGCGGGTTCAGCTTGACCAGTTCGTCCAGATTGGCGATCGCCACCGGGTCGCCGGCGGCGGCGGCCAGGCGGTGCCGCACGCTGTACAGTGGCTTGCCGACGCTGTGCGCGATCTGGCGTCGGTGTGGCGTGTCGAGCAGCGCGCAGGCCACGTCCAGCTGGCCCGACGCAAGGCCTTTTTCGATCGCCGGCACCGACAGCGGGGCATCCTGACCGGTAAAGTGCAAGCGCGGTTCGACCCGTTCGAGTGCGGCCAGGATGTCCGGGCAGACCCCTTCCATGTGCTGGCCGCGCGTTATCCATTTCGGCGGGATGCTTTCCTGCGCAACGGTGCGCAGCGTCAGCGGCGCGGCAGCAAGCGCGTTCGACAGCAGCGCGAAACTCAGAGTGATCAGCAAGCGCTCCATAGGGCCTCCGTGTGCCACGCTGGCGAGCTGGGACGCGCCAGATACCGTCACATTGTCGCATGAAGCGGCGCGCCCGGGCGGGCCGGCTGTGCAGATTTCAGCATCACCGCGCCAGCGCCGGTGCAAGACAAATGGTCTGCGGACGGCTATGCTATCGACATGAAAAATATCTCCATTATTGACTCCCATACCGGCGGCGAACCGACCCGCATGGTAATCGACGGCGGCCCGGATCTGGGCACCGGGCCTTTGCAACAACGGCTCGAACGATTTCGGCGCGAGCACGACCGGCTGCGCGCGGCGGTAGTGTGTGAGCCGCGCGGCTCGGACGTGCTGGTCGGCGCGCTGCTGTGCGAGCCGCATGATCCCACTTGCAGCGCCGGGATTATCTTTTTCAACAACGTTGGCTATCTCGGCATGTGCGGGCACGGCATGATCGGCGTGATCGCGTCGCTGGCCCATCTGGGCCGCATCGGACCCGGGCGCCAGCGCATCGACACCCCGGTCGGCGCGGTCGAGGCAGTGCTCCATGAGGACGGCAGCGTCACCATCGACAACGTCGCGTCCTACCGTTCGCGCCACGGCGTCGAGATTGCCGTGGACGGCTACGGCAGCGTGCGCGGCGATGTGGCCTGGGGCGGCAACTGGTTCTTCCTGGTGGCCGAACATGGCCTGGTGCTGAACTTGGCCAATGTCGAGGCGCTGACCGCGTTCGCGTCGGCCGTGTGCGCGGCCCTGGCGCGCCAGGGCATCAGCGGCGACGACGGCGCCGTCATCGACCATGTCGAACTGTTCGCGCCGTCCGACAAACCGGGCGTGGATAGCCGCAATTTTGTGCTCTGTCCCGGCAAGGCCTATGACCGTTCGCCCTGCGGCACCGGCACCAGCGCCAAGCTGGCCTGCTTGGCGGCCGACGGCAAGCTGGCCGAGCACGCGTTGTGGCGCCAGGAGAGCATCATCGGCAGCGTGTTTGAGGCCTCGTATCGGATGGATGGTGCGCAGCTGATGCCTAGCATCCGCGGCAAAGCCTGGGTCAACGCCAAGGCCACGCTGATCCTCGACCCGAGCGACCCGTTCGCCTGGGGCATCGCGGCCAGCTGACGCGGCCGCATTTGAAGCGCGTACCGAGGGCCGCCCGACGCACGTCGCGCGGCCCTCGGCGCGTGCGCACTAGACCTGCACGGTCTGGCGGAACTGAGCTGGCGTGAGGCCGACGGTGGCCTTGAACTGGCGCGAAAACGCGCTGTGGTCGCAATACCCGCAGGCCAGCGCGATGTGCGCGATGGTCTCCTGGCCGGCCAGCATCACCGAGGCCGCATCCAGGCGCGTCTTGATGATCATCTGGCGCGGCGTGATCTGGAAAATCTTCAAAAAATAGCGCTCGATCTGGGCCACCGACATGCCCGCCAGCGCCGCCAGTTCGTGCAGCGGCAGCGGGCGCGCAAACTCCTCCTGAATCAGATGGGCCACCTGGGCCACCTTGCGGTAGGCCGGGTTCTTCTTGTCGGCCATGGCCAAATCGCGCGAGATGCCGCACAGGCCCACGATCAGGCCACTGTCGTCGCGCAGCGCCAGTTTGCGCGTCAGGCACCAGCCGGGCGCGCGGTCCGGATACAGGTGCAATTCGAGCTGGTCGCAGATGTTGGCGCCGCCGGCCAGCACCGCGCGGTCCTGCGCCAGGTAGCTCGCGCCGAACGGTGCGCCGAACACCTCGGCCGGGGTGCGCCCGATCAGCAGCGCCTTTTCCTTGCGCCCGCAGCGGCGCGCCAGCGTCTGGTTGACATGGGTGTAGCGCCCCAGCGCGTCCTTGACGAAAAACACCACGTCGGGCAGCGCGTCGAACAGCGGCGCGAAGAAGAAGGGGTCGGCCGCCAGGGCGACGGCGAGGGGATCAAGGGCGCGAGTATTCAAAATTGGGATTGGCGCAAGCCAGATAAAACCATTCATGGCCGACGCCGGCTTGGGCGTCGGGGAAAAGGATGCGTGCGTCGTGCTCGGCGACGAGCGCGCTGCCGTCGGCGCGCAGGCCGATAGCCTGGCCCCGGCTGACGGCGTCGAAACTGACCCAGGGGCGGGTGAATTGGTCCTGCGCCGACTGGCGGTCGTGCACCGCCACCAGCGTGAGCGCCTCGATCTGCGCGGCCTCGATCGGCGCCGGCGCTGGCGTGTCGCAAAGGCCGAGGAAGGCGAGGGCGCGCAAAATCGCCTGATAGGCCACCTCGGGCGCGGCCGGGTCGCGATGCTGGCCGCATTCGAGCGTGAGCGCATAGCCCCCTTGCGAGCGCATGTATTCGGTGGTGCCCACGCCGTAGCGCAGCTGTTCGGCGCGCTGCTCCGGCGTGCTGTCAGCCATACGCCGCGCCACGCCCGTGCCGTAGGCCGCCAGCCAGCCGTCGACGAAGCGGCGCACGCCAAGCCGGCGTGCCAGTGCGCGTTCGGGCGCCGACTGCGCGAACGGCTCGAGCGGGCCAGCGTTGTCGCGCGGGCCGACCAGCACGAACGGCTGGCCCGGCGCGCCAAACGAGTGCAGGTCGAGCAGCACGTCGTGCGCGCCCAGCAAAGGACAGAGCCAGTTGGCGACATGGTCTTCGAACTCGCGCGGCTGCGCGCTGGGAAACAGCTTGCGGTTCAGATTGCGCTGGCCGGCGCGCTGACCCTGTTCATATGCCAGCGGATTGGCGACCGGCACAAAGGTCACGCTGCCGGCGCTCAGGCGTACAACGCCGCTGTCGATCTCGGCCATCACGCGCGCAATCGCCACGCTGCCGCAGGTTTCATTGCCATGCACGGCGCCCGTGACGATCAGGCGCACGCCGGCGGCCTGACCGCTATACGTGACGGATTTGAAGTGCAGATGGCGCGCGCCGTTCATGCGGGTCGAGGTCCTCGGTATCAATGACAGGGGGCTGCGCCCCGCCTGCCGCCATTCTATCGGCAAACGGCGCCGCTGAAGAAATAAATATACTAAGCGAGCGCGATGCGCCGCGTCGAGGCTGTTCGCGCAGGCCGATTTGCGCGCCGCGCCGCCGTCCGGAGGCACGCGACCAGGTGTGTGCCGGTGGCGCGCCGCAAGCGAATATGGCATCATCGCCCCTTGCAAAGCGCACCCCTCATCGGCATCCCGTCACCATGAACGACACCACCCGCACGGCCCGCAATCATGGCCTCGATACCTTGCGCGCCCTGGCGATCATGTTCGTGTTCATGTACCACTACACGATCTTCGTTAGCCACGACGATATCTTCGGCTTTGTCAGTGAGATCGGCTGGGTCGGTGTGGACCTGTTCTTCGCGCTGTCGGGCTATTTGATCGGCAACCAGATCTTCGCGGCGATGTGCAGCGAACGGGCCTTTTCGCTGCCCCATTTTTACGGGCGGCGTCTGCTGCGCACGCTGCCCAATTTCTACGTGGTGCTGGCGCTGTACTATCTGTGGCCGGGTTTTCGCGGTGACAGCGAGCTGCTGCCAGTGTGGAAATTGCTGAGTTTCACCGCGAACTATCAGCTCAATCCCGGCACCGCGTTTTCGCACGCCTGGTCGCTGTGCATCGAGGAGCAGTTCTACATGCTGTTGCCGGCGCTGGCGCTGCTGATCGCGCACATCAGCCGCTCCGTGCGCGGCGCCTGGTGCGCGCTGGCGGTCGGTGTGCTGGCCGGTCTGCTGATCCGCACGCAGGTGTGGCAGCAGCTGGTCGATGGCAATGCGCGCGGTCAGTACAACTTCTACAAATTCATCTATTACTCGTCGTTTTGCCGGCTTGATGAATTGCTGGCGGGCGTGGCGCTGGCGCTGCTGAAAAACTATCACCGCGCGCTGTGGGCGCGCCTGACGGCGCACGGCAATCTGACGCTGGCACTGGGCGTGGCGTGGTGCACCGTCACCTTCCTGCTACTGATCGATGATGCCTACGGCAAGCCGATGGCGGTGCTGGGTTATCCGATGCTGGCGATTGGATTTGGTTTGCTGGTGCTGGCAGCCTTGAGCGCCGATTCGCTGTTGCGCCGCGTGCGCGTGCCCGGTGCGGCGTCGCTGGCCGCCTGGTCGTATGCGATCTACCTGCTGCACAAACCCGTGTGCATGCTGGTCAGCGTGCAGCTGGCGCGCTTTGGCATTGGCGTGTCGTCGGGCGCCGGCGTGATCGTCATGAGTGTTCTCAGCGTGCTGGCCGGCTATCTGCTATACCGGCTGGTCGAGACGCCGTTCATGCTGCTGCGCGCGCGCGTGCTGCCGTCGAACCACGCCGCGCCGCGCGGCGCGCTCATGGACCCGATTCGATAACGCCGTACGGCGTATGCATCTGCGCCAGGAAGGCCAGCGTGCGCGCGATGCGCACGCGCGGCTCCTCGTCGGCCGTCTCGTCGATCGCCGCGCGCATTCCGGGCAGCGCCTCCTGCGTGGCCGGGCTGGCGTAGGCGGCGATCAACAGCGCCGCCAGCTCGCCCGCGTGCCCGCTGGCGCGCCGCACGCGCGCTTCGATCACCGCCAGCAGTGCGCGCTGCATGCGCGGGGTCGGGTGGATGATGTGCGCAAACACGATCGGCGTGTTGGCGATCGCCTCGCACATGGCCCGTTCGATCTGCTCGGGCGAGAGGTCCGAGGCGATGTCGAAGTAGGCGCGTTCCCAGTGCGTGCGCGCATGCGCGTGGCCGCGCGGGAAGCGGTCCACCGTCTCAAAGCCGCAGACACGACTGAGCGCGGCCAGCGCGGCGTACAGTTTTTCTATCATCGTTGCCTAGTAAGGTGTGCCGTCTTTGTGGCGAAAGCGCCATTGGCCGGCGCTGTCGTGCTGGGCCAGTAAATCGTCGTCCGGGTAGACGACATGCTCGCCCACGCTGCGGTCGCCCACCTCCAGATACAGCACGTCCTCGCTGGCGCGGTTGTGCAGCTGGTGCGCGTCGCCGCTACCGGCCCGAAAGCCGGCGCACATGCCCGGCGAAAGTGGCGTTTCGCCAGCGTCGGTGATCAGCACGGCGTGCCCTTCAAGCAGGTAGATGAACTCGTCCTGCAGCGCGTGGCTGTGGCGCAGCGCCGAAATTGCGCCCGGCGCCAGGCGCGTCAGGTTGATGCCGAAGTTGGCCAGCCCGAACACGTCACCGAGCGCGCGTTTTTCGCGTCCGTCGGCGACGCGATCGAACGGCGCCGGATAGCTGCTCTTGCGCGCGCGCGGCGCGACGTCCAGCGCGCGTACGGCGCGCACGACTTGCGGTAAATCGACAGGCATCAAGGCCTTCCTCGGTGGCGCCCGCGCTGGGTCAGTGCGGGCCGGCGTCCACGATTCTATACTTAGCGCGCAATTGCTGCAGCAGAGGGCGCTGCTGTTGCAGGAACAGGTTGAACTGGGCGATCACATCCGGGTGCTGGCGGCTCGACAGGCTGAAGTCGCTGCGCACATGGGGCAGGCCGGGATCGAACACCAGCGCGCTCGGCGCCTTGAGCTTTTCGCTTAACAGATAGGCGGCGACGTCGACGTTGATGTACACGGCGTCCAAATGGTCGGCCATGACGTGGCGCAGCAAGCCCTCGAAGCTGGCGGCCGTGCTCAGCGAGATGGTCTTGGCGGCGATCGCCGGCAGGTAAGGCGCGGGCGTGAAGCCGAGTACCGTGCCCAGCGTCTTGATTTGGTCGAGCGCACGGCCTTTGTGGGCTGGCAGCACCAGTGCGCCTTCTTCGGAATGGACCAGCGGCGCACTGTAGACGATGCTGGCGTCGCGCAATCTGGCTGGTTGCCAGTTGGGATTGTCCGGATACTTGAAGTCCAGCGTCATCTCCGTGCGAAAAACGGTAAACAGACGGTTGATCGGCAGCGGTAAATACAGGAAGCGAAAGCCGTGCTGCTGCGCGAATGCGTCGAGCACATCGCGCGCGTAGCCGGCGTACTGGTTGGTGTGGGTGGTGGTGTGCAGCGGGTAGTAATCGAGGTCCTCGACGCCGATCGTATACGTCGTCGTTTGCGCGCTGGCGGCCAGGCAAACGCCGCACAGCAGCACGCTTTGCAAAGCTGCTGTCACACGCATCGCTGGCCCCGCCGCCTGCCCAATGTCATGGCTTGCTCCCGAGCGCGCACATGGTTGGCGCCTCTCCAAGGATACGCATTTTTTCGCACTTGGCAAGAGGTGGGCATGCCGGCAACGCAGATTCGCGCACGGCGAATGTGCCGGCAGGCCCCTTGTCGCTACTCGCCGAAACGACCGGCGCGAAAGTCCTCCACCGCCTGCGCGATTTCGGCCTGGCTGTTCATCACGAACGGGCCATATTGGGCGATCGGCTCGTTCAGCGGGCGCCCGGCGATCAGCAGCACGCGGCTGGCCTCTTGCGCCTCGATGACGACGCCGTCGGCGTCAGCCGTGTTGGCCAGGATCGCCATGCGCGTGCTGGCCACCGGCTTGCCGTCCACCGTCGCCTGGCCACGAAACACGTAGATGAACGCGTTGTGCCCGGGCGGCAGCGCCTGACTGAAGCGCGCGCCCGCCGGCAAGTCCAGGTCCAGATACAGCGGCTCGGTGCCGTCGCGCTGCACCGCCCCGACGGTGCCGTGGCTGCTGCCGGCGATCACCTGCACCAGCACGCCCTGTTCGGTGCTGAAACGGGGAATGTCGGCATTGGTAAAGTCGCGATACCACGGCGTGCACATCTTGTCCTTGGCCGGCAGGTTCAGCCACAGCTGAAAGCCTTCCATCATGCCTTCGTCTTGCTCGGGCATCTCGGAGTGGATCACGCCGCTGCCGGCCGTCATCCACTGCACGCCGCCGCTGGTGAGCAGGCCTTCGTGGCCGGCGCTGTCCTTGTGCCGCATGCGCCCGTTGATCATGTAGGACACGGTTTCAAAGCCGCGGTGCGGGTGTTCGGGAAAGCCGGCGATATACTCGCCCGGCTTGTCGCTGCCGAAGGCGTCCAGCATCAGGAAGGGATCGAGGCGGCGTTGCAGCGATTGCGTCAGGACCCGGTTGATCTTCACGCCCGCGCCGTCCATCACGAACTGTCCATTGACCAGTCGCTCGACGCTGCGTCCTTTGAGTACTTGTTCGTTGGTCACTTGCTCTCTCATTACGCGCTCCTTCAATTGGCCGCCCCGGTGTTGAATCAGGCCAGCACTGCGTCGATTTCTGCCTGGGCCGATTGCTGTGCGCGGGTGACCGCTTCCGGACCCATGCCCATGCCTTCGGCGTAGATGAACTGCACATCGCTCATGCCCAGGAAACCGAGGATGGTTTTCAGATGCGCCACCTGGGTATCGGTGGCGCTGTCGCGGTGGAAGCCGCCACGTGCCAGGGTCACATACACTTTCTTGCCGGTCAACAGGCCTTCGGGACCGGTTGCCGTGTAGCGAAACGTGACGCCGGCGCGGGCAATCGCGTCGAACCAGCCTTTAAGCTGCACCGTCATGCCAAAATTGTACATCGGCGCGCCGATCACGATCACGTCCGCGGCTTGAACCTGAGCGATCAGGACATCGTCCAGCGCCACGCGGGCCGCTTGCTCGGCGTTGCGCTGGTCCGCTGGCGTAAACAATGCCTGCAGCGTTGCCTCGTCGATGGTCGGGTGCGGTTGGCCGGCCAGGTCGCGCCGGGTCACGCTGACATGGGCGCCGTCGCCAGCCAGACGCGCCACAATGGTATCGGCCAGACGGCTCGACTCGGAACCGGTGGAACGGGCGCTGGAATTGATTTGCAGGATGTTCATGCTTGTTTCCTTGAGTGACGTTGAACTGCGATGGTGGTACTTTAGCAGTTCCAAAATCAATCCAGAAGGCGTTAAAATGGATAACATTATTCAGTAGGTGGAACAATCATGGATATCGAACCCAACGACCTGTTGCTGTTTGCCCGTATTGTCGACAGTGGCAGCTTTAGCCTGGCAGCGGCGCGCGTCGGGCAGCCGAAGTCGACCGTGTCGCGGCGCATCACCTTGCTTGAAGCCAAGTTGGGCGAGCGTCTGCTGCAACGCACGACACGCAAACTGGTGCTCACCGAATTTGGTGCCGGCTTGCTCGAGCACGCGCGCAAGGTGGTCGACGAAGTGGAGGCTGCCGCCGCGCTGGTCGAACACCGCCAGTTGGCGCCCAGCGGACGGCTGCGCATTTCGATGCCGTCCGATTTCGCCAATCTGGGCATGACGGGCGTGCTGTCGCGTTTTCTCGAGCAGTACCCGGCTATTTCGCTTGAGCTCGACCTGTCGCCGCGCCGGGTCGACCTGGTGGCCGAAAATTTCGACCTGGCCATCCGCATGGGCGATTTGCCGGACGACGCCACGCTGGCGGCGCGGCGCGTCGCCTTCGAGCGCATCGCGCTGTTTGCCGCACCGAGCTACATCGCCCGGCGTGGCCTGCCCGAGCATCCCGACGACTTGCTCAAGCACGATGTGCTGTGCCTGCTGTTGCGCAGCGGCGGCCCGATTCCGTGGGTGTTGACGCGCGCCAAGACGCGCTGGGAAAAGGCGCTGCCGTCGCGCCTGACGGCCAATTCGCCCGACCTGCTGATCCGCATGGCGTGTTCCGGCGCCGGCATCGCGTCGAGCTCGGAGCTGTTTGCCAACCCGTATATGGAGAAGGGTGAACTGGTGCGCGTGCTGCCGGAATGGGAGATGCCGCCGGTGACCGGTTGGGCCGTGTTTCCCGGCCGGCGCCTGATGCCGGCCAAGACCCGCGCCTTCCTCGACATGATGGAAACCATGTGCTGCGACGAGGCGCGCAAGCGCGGCTAGGCGCGCCATCGCCGCCCAATGACACGCTGGTCGTGATCCTGATGCCCGTGCCTATCCGTGTCGGACAACGTCATCACAGTCAGCGACGGCCCGGTGGGGCGAGACGCTGAAATGGGCCGCCAAGTTCACCGATGTTCGGTGGTGCGCATGCCGCAACACAATACAAGTGGGCGGTCAGCACTTCTCGTGCATACGTGATATGCTGCGCCTGCTTTTTTTGCGGTACCTCTGTTGTGCGGCTGTACACTCTCAGTTGCCATGCGCCAGAGCGCTTTTTTCGGTCCGGTTTCCTTCACGGGCAGAACACCGTTCACGCCACACAAGCCTGGCAGGCATGTGGCGCTTGTTTCACCACACTACTTACTTTTATAGGATCCGGTATGGCCCATCTTGAACAGTTCGCGTCAGACCGGAAAACGTCTCCATTGAAAATCGAGGCGTTGCAAAGGGCAATTTACAACAACCCGAATTTTTCCTACATCGCGACCGATCGACAGGGCGTGATTCAGATATTTAACGTGGGCGCCGAAAGCATGCTGGGGTATGCCGCCGCCGATGTCGTTAACCTGCTCACGCCCGACAGCCTGGCCGATCCGGAGGAAATGATCGCGCGTGCTGCGGCCATCAGCGTTGAGTTTGGCACGCTGATCGCGCCCGGCCTTGAAGCGCTGGTGTACAAGGCGTCGCGTGGTATCGAGGATATTGTCGAGCAGACCTACGTCCGGCCGGATGGCACGCGTTTCCCAGCGATCGTTTCGGTGACCGCTTTGCGCGACGAACAGGAAGAGATCATCGGGTATCTGTTCATCGGCACCGACAACACGGCGAGCAAGCAGGCCCAGATCGCGCTCAAGCAGAAACATATCGACCTCGAAGAAGCGCGCTCCTTGGCCGAGAAGGCGAATATGGCCAAATCCGATTTTCTATCGAGTATGAGCCATGAATTACGCACGCCACTCAATGCGGTGCTGGGATTCGCCCAGCTGATGGAGACGGCCACGCCGATGCCTAGCCCGGCGCAGAAAATGTCGATCGAACAGATACTCAAAGGTGGCTGGTATTTATTGCGTCTGATAAATGAAATTCTCGACTTGTCATTGATCGAGTCGGGTAAGTTGATGATGCTCAGTGAAACAATCAACTTGTCGGAGGTGTTGCGTGATTGCCAGCTGATGGTCATGCCGCAGGCGAATGCGCGTGGCATTACGATCAGCTTTCCCGATGGTGTAACCCAATTTTATATCGACGCCGACAAGACCCGGATCAAACAGGTGATGATCAACCTGCTGTCGAATGCGATCAAATACAATCGCCAGAACGGCAACGTCACGGTGGCCTGCGAGATTACTCAACAGAAGCTGATGCGCGTGAGCGTTAGTGATACCGGTTTGGGTTTGACACCGGCGTTGTTGGATCAGTTGTTCCAGCCATTTAACCGCCTAGGCCAGGAGTCCAGCACGGCAGAAGGGACCGGCATTGGGCTGGTCGTGACCAAGCAGCTGGTAGAGTTAATGGGCGGCACGATCGGTGTGCAAAGTGAAGTTGGTGTGGGTAGTACCTTCTGGTTCGAGCTTCCGTTGACCAGTGAAGTGGAAAAGCCAACGGGTGAGGCCGGAGAGGCCGTCGCGATCGCGCGCAGCGTGCGCGCCGCCGGTGCCAAGCAGCGTACTTTGCTGTATGTCGAAGATAACGTTGCCAACCTCAATCTGGTCGAACAGTTAATTGAACGACGCAGCGACTTGAAACTGCTGATCGCCACGGACGGTTTTAGCGGCGTGGAAATGGCGCGCGCACAGCTACCCGACCTGATCTTGATGGATATTAATCTACCCGGCATCAGCGGGCTCGAAGCTTTGAAGTTACTGCAAACCATACCGGAAACGGCGCATATTCCGATCATGGCGTTGTCGGCGAACGCCGTCCCGCACGAGGTGGAACTGGGACTAAAAGCCGGCTTTTTCCGCTACTTGACCAAGCCGATCAAGATCGATGAGTTTATGGCCGCGCTCGATGGCGCGTTCGATCAGTTTGGCAAATAAAGGCGCAGCGCGATATCGGCGGCGACGGGAATCGGATGGCAAAGGACACGACACGGTATCGCCAAACCGTGTAAATTGTGGCGTTTGCAAGCCCATACATTGAAGGAAGGCCATGCCCATTAACGCCATACGCGACCAGTCACTGCCGATGCGCCATGTCGTTCACGTGCGCAATCACCTCATTTCCAGCGACGTGTCGGTGGAGGAGGGCGGCAGCGACGCCGGTCCGTCGCCGCACGACCTGTACGACGCCGCGCTCACTGCGTGCAAGGCGCTGACCGTGCTCTGGTATGCCAAGCGCAAGGGCATTGCGCTCGAACAGATCGAAACAAGCACCGAGCGCGACGCCAGCGACGAGCGCAAGGGCATCTACCGGCTGGCCGTCACGCTGCACATGACGGGCGATCTGAGCGATGCGCAGCGCCAGGAGTTGCTGGCCGCTGCTGAAAAATGTCCCGTTCATAAACTGATGACGACGGTGAGCACCGAAGTGACGACCAGGCTCGCTTAGGCGATCGGCCCTTTGCTGTCCGGGGGGATTCGTCGCCGCACGCGACGCGCTGGCGCATCATGCACCGGATAGCATGCGTGGTGAGCGCGGCTGCTTGCGTCGCGCATATTGCGATCGGGTTTGAAGACTAGCTATGCGTGGCAATGCGCGTAGCGCGGTGGGCCGAGCTGACCGGAACGCTGTTCGCGATCCGGCATCGGACGAGGGCTGTCTGGCAAGAAGTGCATGGCGGCGCTGCGCAGGTCAAGCACCTTGCGCAGGCGCTCGATGGTCAGCGGCGCTGGCCCATGGTGTCGCCCAGCCGCACGCCCGCTTCCGGCGTCCAGTTCGGATTGAAGCTGATGATGTCTTTCTGGAACAGCATCACGACGGTGGAGCCGAGCAGGAAGCGGCCCATTTCCTCGCCTTTTTTCAGCGTGATCTGCTGGTCGTCGTAGCGCCACTCGCGCACCGCGCGGGTGCGCGGCGGGTTGACCACGCCGTGCCAGGTGGTGGCCATGCTGCCGACGATGGTCGCGCCAACCAGTACCAGCACAAACGGGCCATATTCGGTGTCGAACACGCACACCACCCGCTCATTGCGGGCAAACAGATTGGGCACGCCGCGCGCGGTGGTCGGGTTGACCGAAAACAGTTCACCCGGCACGTAGATCATGCGGCGCAGGCGCACGTCGCACGGCATGTGGATGCGGTGGTAGTCCTTCGGACTGAGATACAGATTGGCGAACGCGCCGTTCTTGAACTGGGCGGCTAGTTCGGCGTCGCCGCCGACCAGCGCGGTGGTGCTGAACTTATGGCCCTTGGCCTGATAAATCTGGTCGTTGTCGATGCCGCCGAACTGGCTGATGCGGCCATCGACCGGGCAGATGAATGGCGCCGGCCCGATCGGACGCGCGTCGGCGCGCAGCGGGCGGGTGAAAAATTCGTTGAAACTGGCGTAGCTGGCCGTGTCCGGATTCTGTGCCTCGGCCATGTTGACGCCGTAGCGTCCGACAAACCAGTTGATCAGCTTGGTGGTGCGGGCGCCGCCCTTGGCGCCGGCCACCCGTCCCGCCAATGCCGTCACGGCTTGCTTTGGGATGAAATACTGCGGCAATACTTTGATTCGATCGGACACGATAGGGAGCCTGTAACGAAGACGAGAGCGAATTATAACGGCGCCGCAGGGGCGCTCAGTAAAATGACATGGTGCGGATGGTAAATATTTTCAGTTCGACCAAACCGGCCGCAGGCCGCTGTCAGCGCTGGCGCGCGCTGGCCGCGATCACCTCGGGCGGATAGTAGCGCCGGAACGCGTCCCAGCCGTTGTCGGAGGCGAACGCGTCATGCACCATCTTGGCCAGCGCGGCGCGCTCGTCGGCGCTGACCGACAGGCGCGACACATACACGCCGCTTTCGTGCCACGGCAATTCGTGCAGCGGCTCGATGCGCAGCTTGGTCAGCAGCGGGCGGATGCGCGCGTCCTCTTTGAGGGCGGCGGTAAAACTCATCGGCGTCAGGATGGTGACGTCGGCCGAACCGGCCGCCAGCAGACGCGCCACGCTGGTTGCGTCGACCTCCATGAAGGCGCGCCCCTCGCTGGTGAGCTGCTTCAGCACGGCCTGGTACTCGCTGCCGTAGTCGTTGCCCCTGACCAGCGCCACGCGCAGTTCACGCCGCGTCAGCAGTTCTTGCACGCTGTGGATGGGCGCATGCTTGCTGCCGATCGATAGTAGCGTCGCGCGGGTTTCGATCAGCGGCACAAATTGGCCGAAGCGGTCGCGCAAGGGCGTATGCGTGGCTGGCATCATCAGGTCCGCCTGGCCGGTCTCGAACAGCGCTTCCAGGCGCGCCTGCGGCACCACCGACAGCTTGAATTCGCAGCCGTGGCGGATGCTGATCCCATGCAGCATGCGCGGGTAGATGCCGCCGATCTGGTCGCCGTTGACGATCACGCTGATGCCGATCGGGGCCACCGGCACCACGTAGGGGCGCGCACAGCCGGCCCACGCGACGAGCGGCGCCGCCAGCGCAAACAGTACGGCGCCGGCGCGCCATCGACTACTACAAAAACGTGAACCTGGCATCGTCTGTCGCAACGGCCCCAAATCGAAACGCCGATGCCACATGACATCAGCGGGGGATTATGCCTTGTTCCGCACCGCCTTGCCAAGCCGCGCCGCACGCCGGCTCAGAGGCACAGAGGCACAGAGGCACAGAGGCACAGAGGCACAGAGGCACAGAGGCACAGAGGCACAGAGGCACAGAGGCACAGAGCGCGATCGGCGTGCTCGGTGGACAGGAACGAAAGCCTGTCAGGCCAGGCGCATCAGCACCGCGCCTAGCGCCACCAGAGCGATGGCGCCATAGCGGCGCGCGCTGATCCGTTCGCGCAGCACCAGCGCGGCGATAGCGGTGGCGAACAGGATCGACGTCTCGCGCAGCGCCGCGATGGCCGCCACCGGCGCTTGCGTCATCGCCCACAGGACGATGCCGTACGAGCCGAGCGTGCCAGCCCCGCCCAGCGCGACGATGCGCGCATTAGCCAGGGCGTGCGGGCGCAACTGGCCGGGCCGGCGCAGCCGCACCGCGCCGCAAAAGCCCACGCCGGTGAGCAGGAAGATCCACATGGTGTAGGCGGGCGGCGCGCCGGACAGGCGCACGCCGACCCCGTCGATCAAGGTGTAGGCGGCGATCACGCAGGCCGTCAGCAGCGCATATGCGGTGGTGCGGCCGGTGCCGGGCGCGTCGCGCCGCGCCGACGAACTCAGGGCCAGGATGCCGGCGCAAATGCAGGCCAGGGCCAGCCATTGCGCCGCGCTGAGGTGCTCGCCGATGATGGCCGCGCTGCCCAGCGCCACCAGCAGCGGCGCGCAGCCGCGCATCAATGGATAGGCGTGGCTGATGCTGCCCTTGCGATAAGTGGCCACCAGCAGCGCGTAGTACAGCAGTTGGCTGGCGCTGGAGGCGGCAATGAAGGGCCAACTGGCGGCCTTCGGCGCCGGCACGAAGGGCAAGGCCAGCGCTGCGATCAGCGCGGCCCCGCCGGCCACCAGCGCGGTGGTCAGAAAGGTATCCTTGCCCGATTTGACCAGCGCGTTCCAGCTGGCGTGCAGCAGCGCCGACAGCAGCACGGCGGCCAGCACGCCGCCCGGGATGTGGGCCAGCGTCAATGCGCGCCGGCCACCAAGGGGCGCGCGCCAGCGTTCAAAATCTCGGGTGGGTAGTAGCGTTTGAAACTGTCCCAGACTTCTCCCGACTTGACGGCAGCCTGCAGAGCCCGTTCGAGCGTGGCCCGGTCGGGCGTGCTCACGCCCGTCTTGGACAGGTAGATGCCGCTCTCGCCCCAGGATAGCTCGTCGAAGGTTTCGATGCGCAGCTTTGCCAGCAGCGCTTCGACGCGCGCGTCGCCCTGCACCGCGCCGGCCAGGATGATCGGCGACATCAGCGTGGCGTCGGCCAAGCCGGCGCCCATGAGGCGCGCCACGGCGACCGGATCGACTTCCATGAAGACCCGGCCCTGCGCGCTGAGCTGTTTAATCAGGCTCTGGTAGGGGGCGCCGTAGTCGAAGCCGCGCACCAACGCCAAGCGCAGTTCGCGTCGCTCCACCAGTTCCTGCAGCGAGCGCACCGGCGCGCGCTTGTTATCAAACGACAGCAGCGCTGCACGGCTGGCAATGAGCGGCACAAAATAACCGGCTTCGTCGCGCCGCGCGGTGCGGGTGGCCGGCATCAGCAAATCGGCGCTGCCAGCCTCGAACAGCGCCTCAAGGCGCGCGCGCGGCACCACCGACAGCGTGAACAGGCAGCCGGTGCGCGCGCTCACGCGTGTGAGTAGCTCGGGATAGATGCCGCTGGGACTGTTGCCGTTGACGATCACGCTCATGCCGATCGGCGCCACCGGCACCAGCAGCGGGCGCGCGCAGCCGGCCCGACTGGCCAGTGGCGTTGCCAGGGCCAGGCTCAGGGTCACACGCGCTCCGTATCGAATCCAGCGTTGCTGCATGGTTGCTCGCCGCTCCCTGACGTGATTGCCTTGCCGCGAGGCAAGGTAATCAAAGTTTGCCCCATTTTGCGCCAAACGCCTAAGGCTTTTGGCGATATCTGGCCGGTTCAGGCCTGAACAGCCACGCCCGCATGCGCGTGGCGGCGGAAATAGCCGACC
>JBBQZO010000022.1:0-103968 GCA_038207625.1 Burkholderiales bacterium
CATCAGTAGTAAATGCAACACACTGCCCACGTGGCGGAATTGGTAGACGCGCATGGTTCAGGTCCATGTGCCGTAAAGGTGTGGGGGTTCGAGTCCCTCCGTGGGCACCATCTACCGGATAAGCAGCACCAGGCGCCGCAAACTGGCATGTGTTTGCGGCGTTTTTAGTTAACATGCAAGAGTAGTAAGTCGTAGCAGCATCAGTGCCCACGTGGCGGAATTGGTAGACGCGCATGGTTCAGGTCCATGTGCCGTAAAGGTGTGGGGGTTCGAGTCCCTCCGTGGGCACCATCTACCGGATAAGCAGCACCGAAACGCCGCAAACTTTCACGAGTTTGCGGCGTTTTGCGTTGTGCGTTGCTTGGCATGCCCCGCTTGGCCGCCACATGCGCGCGCCAACAAGTGCCCGCGCGCATGACATCTTGACGTGCGGCCATGCCCGTCTCGTTCAGGGATGGCCGATTCCCCCCTGTAAAACGCATACCGCGCGAGCCGCTGTGCACAAATGCGGCTCGCCCTCGATGCATCAGGGCGACACTGCAGCGGGCGCGCCTGCCAGGCGCGCATCGATCGCCTCGGCCAATGCAGCGCTCAGGTCGATCGCGTTGCTGGCATGGGCAACGCTGTTGCAGCTGACAATGCGCGCCGCGCCCGCACGTTGCAAGGCCTCGTAGGCGTCACCGGCGAACAGCGCATGCACGCCGATGCACACGGGCGCGGCTTGGCCGGCGGCCAGAATGTGCGCCGCCGCCGCAATCATCGTGCCGGCCGTGGAGACGATATCGTCGACCAGTACCGGCGTCCTGCCGGCCCAGGCGCGCGTGTCGGGCACACTGACGGCGACCGCGTGGTCGCCGCTGCGCTGCTTGCTCAGCACAAGGTAGGGGCAGCCCGCGGCGGCAGCGATCTGCTCGGCCCATTGCGCGCTTTCGCCGTCCGGACCGACCACGATCGGCTTGGCCACGTGCGCGTTAATCCAACTGGCGATGGCCGGTGCGGCAGGCACCACGGTGCTGGGCACGCTGTAAATCTGGCCCAGGTCATGGAAGCGGTGCAGGTGCGGATCGACCGTCACCAGCCAGTCGCAACAACTGGAAACGAGGCGCGCAAAATGGCGCGCGGTGATGCCCTCGCCGCTGCGAAACTGCGCATCCTGGCGCATATACGGCAAATACGGCAGCACCACCCCTACCTGCGCCGCGCCCAGTTCACGCGCCACACAGGCGGCCAGGTAAAGCGCCATGATCTTCTGATCCGGGCGATCGAGCTGACTGACCAGGATCACCGGGCGCCCCTTGGGCAGCGTGCCGAAACAAGGATTGAGCTCGCCGTCGGGAAAGCGATGCACGGTCAACTGAGCGTGCTCGCAGTGCAGCTGACGGGCCAGCGCCGCGCCCAGCGGCTCGGCGCCCGGCAAGGCGAACAATAGCGGCCTCATCGCGCCTCCTCGATCGTAAATAGATTGTCCAGCGTGTCCGCATACGCGCGCGCGTACGCCAGCTCGCCGGGCGATTCGGCATGCAGTGTCATCATCGGCTGGCCGACCTCGATCGTGCTGCCGATCAGCACGTGCATGCTCAGGCCCGCCGCGGGCGACTTGGGCGCGCCGGCCAGCTTGGCGATGCGCGCCAGTTGCCGGTTGTCGAGCGCGTGCAGCACGCCGCTGTGCTGGGCCGTCATCACGTGGGTGTGGCGCGCCACCGGCGGCGTGCGCATACCCCCTTGCGCCTCGCAAATGGCGACGAAGGTATGCCAGGCGGCGCCGCTGTCGAGCAACGCCGTGGCCATCTCCAGGCCGGCGCCGGGCAAGGCTTTGCCGCCCAGTTCGAGCACATGCGCGGCCAGCGTCAGCGCGCGCAGGCGCAGATCCTGGGGCGCGTGCGGCGTATTTTGCAGCACTGCGAGAATGTCGCGCGCCTCCAGCGCCGGACCGATGCCAACGCCGACCGGCTGGCTGCCGTCGCTGACGACGGTGCGCACCACGATCCCCAACGCCTCGCCCACCGCGATCAGGCGTGTGGCCAGCAGATGGGCCGCCTCGTTCGAGCGCACCTTGGCGGTGCGACCGACCGGAATGTCGATCACTACATGGGTCGAGCCGGCCGCGATCTTCTTCGACAGCACCGACGCCACCAGCAGACCGTCCGAATCAAGGCCCAGCGGACGCTCGACCCGGATCAGGAAGTCGTCGGCCGGGCTGAGGCTGACCGCCCCGCCCCACACAATGCATCCGCCTACCCGCTCGACGACGCGGCGCATCGCCGGCAAGTCCAGCGCCACCGGCGCCAGCGTTTCCATCGTGTCGGCCGTGCCCGACGGCGAGGTGATCGCGCGCGACGAGGTCTTCGGAATCGTCAGCCCACAGGCGGCCACGATGGGCACCACCAGCAGCGTCGTGCGATTGCCCGGCAGGCCGCCCACGCAATGCTTGTCGACGACGATCGGCGTGCCCCACTGCAGGCGTTGGCCCGCGTCGACCATCGCGTGCGTGAGCGCGATGGTCTCGGCCACGTCGAGCCGGTTGCCGGAAATGGCGGTAATTAGCGATGCCAGTTCGATGTCCGAATAGCGCCCGCGCACGATGTCCTGCACCACCGCGCCGGCCCCGCCGGGTGTCAGCGGGCGCCCGTAAATCTTGGCGCGCACGGTCGAAAACGACTGCACCGGCGCCGGGTGGGCCAGCGTGACGAGTTCGCCCTCGACCCCGCCCAGCGCGCTCCAGGCCGCCTCGGACAGGCCGGCCTGGTCCAGCCCGATCAGGTGGGAATGGACCACGTTCAAGGTGGCTACGATGGTGCGCCCCGCGCAGGTGACTTCGATGCGCGACTGGGCTTCGAAGCCTTCCGATTTGCACACCAGGCAATCGCTGCGGATGTAGATCACCGCCTCCTGATAGGTGTCGATGCCCAGGCGATGCAGGCGCAACTGGGTCGCTGCCGGCGCCACATGGCCGGTGACGGGCGGCGTTCTCATGTCAGCTCGACGCTGTCGCCGTACTCGGGCACCCGGCAGGCCCAGCCCAGCTGATCGGTGATGCGCAGGCGCAGCGCGTCGGCCGCATCCGGTTCGCCGTGCGTGATGAACACCTGGCGCGGCGCGCGCGCGCACGGTGCAAGCCAGTCCAGCAATTCGTCGGCGTCCGCGTGGGCTGACAAATTGTCGATGTGGCGCACCTCGGCGCGCAGCGGCAGATACGCACCGTGGATCTTGATGGTGGGCGCGCCGGCGATCATCGCCGCGCCGCGCGTGCCGCCGGCCTGGTAGCCGGCGAACAGGATGGTGTTGCGCGCGTCGTCGGCGAACGCCTTGATGTGGTGCAGCACACGCCCGCCGGTGGCCATGCCCGAGGCCGAGATGATCACCATCGGCATGTCGGCCTGGTCCAGCGCCATCGATTCGGACGGCGTGTTGACCACCGTCGCGGCGTGGCACATGGCCTGGCACTCAGCGCCGCCCAAGCGGTGGTCGAAGTGGTGCTGGCGGTACAAGCGGGTCGCATCGGTGGCCATCGGGCTGTCGAGGTAAACCGGCAGCACGGCGGGAATGGCGCCGCTTTGTTTGAGCTGGTGAATGTAATACAGCAGCAGCTGGGCGCGCCCGACGGCAAACGCGGGAATCACGACGACGCCCCCGCGCGCGGCCGTTTCGCGGATCACCTGCCCGAGCAGCACGGCCGGGTCGGCCGGGTCGTGTTTGCGGTTGCCGTAGGTCGATTCGAGCACCAGGTAATCGGTCGGCGCGAGCGGCTTCGGCGCAGGCATCAGCGGGTCGTTCGGGCGCCCCAGGTCGCCCGAGAAGGTCAGCGAGCGCGCCCCGTCGTTGAGGATCACGCTGGCCGCGCCCAGGATATGCCCGGCCATCACCAGTTCGCCCTGCAAGCCCTCGGCCAGCGCGAATGCGTGCCCGAACGGCAGCGGGGCGAACTGCTTTAGGCACGCCTCGGCATCCTCGCGCGTGTACAGCGGCAGCGCCGGCGCATGCTTGGAGTAGCCGTGCCGGTTGGCGAAGTTGGCCTCTTCCTCCTGCAAATAGGCGCTGTCGGCCAGCAGGATCTTGCACAGGTCGAAGGTGGCATGGGTGCAGTAGATCTTGCCGCGAAAGCCGTTCTTGACCAGCAGCGGCAGGTAGCCACTATGGTCGAGATGGGCATGCGTGAGCACCACCGCCGTCAATGTCGCGGGCCGAAACGGCAGCGCCGCCCAATTGCGCAGGCGCAGCTGCTTGTAGCCCTGGAACAGGCCGCAATCGACCATCACCGTGGCCGCCCCGCTGTGCACCAGATACTTCGAACCGGTCACTGTGCCGGTGGCGCCGAGAAATTGTAGTTGCATGTTCGCTCCAGGCTCAATGCGACAGCAGAACCGGCACGGTCATGCTGTTGAAGATGCTGCGGGTGACGCCGCCAAGCATGATCTCGCGGCTGCGCGCGTGGCCATAGCCGCCCATCACGATCATGTCGCAGCCCAGGTCGGCGCATTGCGACAGCATGGCCTCGCCGATCTCGCCGTCGCAGCGGTGCAGCGACAGGTTGACCTTGACGTCGTGGCGCGCCAGGAACAGCGCCATGTCGGCGCCCGCCTGCGCGCCAGATGGCAGGCGGTCCGGGTTGAACACCGTCAGTTCGACGGCGTCGGCGCGCTGTAGCAGCGGCAAGGCGTCGGTCAAGGCGCGCGCGGCGCCAACGCTGCCGTCCCAGGCCGCCATCACGCGTTGTCCGAGCGCCGCACACTGTCCCGCGCGTGGCACCATCAGCACCGGCCGCCCACCGTGCAGCAGGGCGAATTCGGCGAAGTCGCCCAACACCGGCAAGTGCTCGTCGGGATCGACCTGCCCCAGCACCAGCAGGTCGCTATAGCGGGCCAGCATCGACAGGCCGCTACCGACTTCGTCGTCGATGCGGCGCCGCTCGATCGACAGCACGCCGGCGGCGCGCGCCTGCTGTTCGAACTGCTCGAGCGCCGTTTCGGCCAGCTCGCGCAAGCGTGCAAAGTAGTGTCCCAGGTTCATGTCGGCGTGCTCGAGCGCGTCGGCGTAGGCGATTTCATGCGACATGCCGCTGACGGCCGCGCCGATCAGGTGCGCATCGTGGGCTTGCGCCAGCGCGCAGGCCAGCGCGATGCGCGCGCTGGCGTGGCGCGATTGGTCGACGTGGACGAGAATGGTTTTGAATGTCATGGCGGGCCTTCAAGTGGTGGCGGGGCATTTCTAGACTAAGTCCTTCCTTGCCGTCAGTCCAGCAAATGCGCGCTACGCCACTGCTTAGTTCGCATGATTTTGATCAACATCAATTTTTCGGGGCTTGACAAGCGCACAATGCGATGATTAGGGTGTTCCGGCGATCGGCGCTGACACCTTGGCAACCGGCCGCAGGCCAGAGGAGAAATACCGTGTTCAAGTCCATCCTGGTACCGACCGACGGTTCGGCGCTGTCCGACAAGGCCATCGAGGCGGCCGTCGCCTTCGCAAAAATCAATGGCAGCAGCATGGTCGGCCTGTCCGTCAGCGAGCCGTATCCGATCTCGCCGTTGGACGATGGCGCGATGGCCGAGGCGCAGATGTTCGAAGAGCAGATGTGGGTTGCGGCGCAGCGCGCGGCCGACAAGGTGGCCGCCGCCGCCAAACTGGCCGGGGTGCCCTGCGTGGTTCACGTGGCGCGTTCCACCTCCCCGTTCGAGGAAATCATCCGGGTCGCCAACGAATGCGGCTGCGACATCATCTTCATGTCCTCGCATGGACGCAAGGGCCTGGGCCGACTGCTGATCGGCAGCGAAACCCAAAAGGTGCTGACCCATTCGACCATCCCGGTGCTGGTATTCCGCTAGACGGGCGCAGGGCGGGCCCGGCCACGCCGCCGGCGGCGTATGATGAGAACGATCCGTACCGCCCGCGCCAACGCCCGAATCGAGCACCATGCCCCTTGACTACCTGCACCACCTTAGCAGCGACCGCCGCCACGGCCGCGCCGACCACGACCTGGGCCTGATGCTGGCCCTGATCGCCGGGGCCGTCAACGCTGGCGGTTTCCTGGCGATCGGCCAGTACACCTCGCACACCAGCGGCATGGTCTCGAGCATGGCCGACCATCTGGCGCTGGGCGAAGTGGCACTGGCGCTGGCGATGGGCGCGGCCTGGGTTGCGTTCGTGGCGGGCGCGGCCACCACGGCGCTGCTGGTGAACTGGGCGCGCCGGCGCCGCCTGCGCAGCCAGTACGCACTCAGCCTGATGGTCGAAGCGGCCTTGCTGCTGGCGTTTGGACTGGCCGGCGCCAACCTCGCTGCGCTGCGCGACCTGCTCGCGCCGATCACGGTGCTGCTGCTGTGCTTCATCATGGGTTTGCAAAACGCGATCATCACCAAGGCATCCGGCGCGGCCATCCGCACCACCCATGTGACGGGCATGTCGACCGATATCGGCATCGAACTGGGCAAGCTGATGTACTTTAACCGCCTGCAAATTCCGCAACTGACGGTACGTGCCAACCGCGCCAAACTCAAGCTGCATGCTCAGCTGATCGGCTGTTTTTTTTGCGGCGGCGTGATCGGCGCGCTCGGTTTCAAGCATGTCGGCTATTCGGCCACGATCGTCGTCGCCGCCGTGCTGGCGGTGCTCGCCCTGGGGCCGATCATCAAGGATGTGCGGCGCCAGTGGCGCTGGCACCGGCGCATGCGCGCCAACGCACGTGCGCAACAGCGACGCGCGAGCAGCGCGCTGGCACCGGCAGCGCCGCCGCCCGGCGCGCCACCCCCATAAGCGGCACCGCCGCCCGCGTCACGGGTCGCCGCCTCGCTGTGGGGCGTATGTGCACCGCCGCGCTACCGGTTCGGCAACTCCCAGCTGAGGTCTAAGCGCGCCAGAAATTTCTTGAGCCGGCCCGCATCATTGCTTGTGTGCTTCGGGTCCGACGATACCGCGCCCAAACGTGCGCGTGCGCTTGCCACAAGCAGCGCAAGCAAGCGCTCTTAATTTCGACGATGGGGTCGGTGATGCGCGCCAACTTGCCGCACTCGGCGCCGGCGTGCGCGAGCAGGTAGTCGACGTTCGCTTCGATGTCCCCGCTGCGCCCGACATGCAGGCAACGTGACGCACGCAGGTTTAATATTGGCGATTAAATCACCGTTCTGCGTGCCCCGTTTCCGCCCCTCGCGCACGATAGCCACTTGACAGATGGCGTGAACGGTTTATGCTCGCCGCAGGGGGATTCGTTTGATGATGCTGTCACAGTACCCGTTACGCGCGCTGGCTGTCGGCACTTTGCTGACCGGCCTGCTGACCAGCGCGCTGGCCGCGCCGGCGCCCTGGTTCAAGTGGCGCAGCAAGCTCGACGGCCAGTTGGCGTGCGCCCAGGTGTCGCTTGGCAGC
The DNA here is from genome assembly GCA_038207625.1 of Burkholderiales bacterium. Taxonomy (GTDB): domain Bacteria; phylum Pseudomonadota; class Gammaproteobacteria; order Burkholderiales; family Burkholderiaceae_D; genus JBBQZO01. The sequence continues at coordinate 7,360 of JBBQZO010000022.1, forward strand.
GGCTGGGAAAAGGCCAGCGCGCCGTACAAAGATAGCCGTTGCGAAAAATTGGCGCATGCTAAATAATAGGCAAATCAAAATCAGATATCCTCACCCCATGCACATCTAAGAGTTCTTGGCACTGTCCACCGCACCCATTCAAAATGAGGAGTAGTCAATGTTTACCAATCCCGAACAATTTGCATCTGCCACCCGGACTCTTTTTGAACTTCAGATGATGACCTTTAGCGCCCTCACCAGCAAAGCTGTGCAAGGGGTCGAGCAAGTCGTTGCGCTGAACATGGCGACGGCAAAAAATTCGGTCGAGGGCTCGCTGGCAGCCGGCAAGGAACTGAGCGCAGCCAAGGATCCGCAGGCGGCGCTGACCGCCGCCGTGGCCCAGGTCAAGCCGGGCGTGGTGGCCTACAATCAGGAACTGACCGAAATCATCTCTGACATCCGCAACGAATTCACCCACGCGGCCGATGTGCACATCGAAGAAGCCAAGAGCAATCTGAGCGCGCTGATCTACGACGTGACGAAGAACGTGCGCCCCGGCTCGGAAAACGCGGTGCAGATCATCAAGGCGGCCATTGACAACGCCTTCCAGGGTTACGAACAAGTGACCAAGGCAACGCGCCAGGCGGTGCAAACGGTTGAAGAGCAGATCGCCAAGGCGACTGCGCAGGTTTCCCAGGCGGTTGAAAAACCCGGCGCGAAAGCCGCCAAGAAGTAGGCGTTTGAGGGGAAAACTTAACGGGCCGCTTGCGGCCCGCTTTTCATAGTCTTGCGCCGGGCGCGCTGTCGTGCACGCCCAGCAGTTCTTCCAAATGCGCTAGCGCGGCCGGGTCCTTGACGACGCCGCGCAACCACAGATGCAGCGGCTGTTCGCCCCAACTGGCGGCCTTGTCGGCCAGGTAAGCGACCGGGCTGTGCGGCTCGGTGCGGCGAAAAAAATCGGCCACCAGGCGCAGCTCGGTCAGCGCCTGCGCGCGGTTGGCGATCGAACCGCCCACGCCGAGCTGGGGCGCCGGCGCCGCTTCGTCGGCCAGCGCCGGCAACACCGAAGGGCTGTCGAGTTGCACACCAGCCGCGCGCGCCGCCGGCAGCACGCAATGGATCAGCGCCTGCATCGTCTCGCGCACCAGCGTGAAACCGGGACCGTCGGCGCCGAGCCGGTCGTCGACCTCATTTTGCAGCACACCGATCGCATCCAGGCAGTGCTGGGCGTCGGCCAGCAGCGTCTCGTAGAACTGGCGCGAACTGGCGCGCCGGGCCTGCTCGATCGCCTCGTCCGGCTCGTCAAGGCCCAGATTGCGCGCGCGCGCCGTTTCGATGTCGATCAGCGAATAGGCGCTTTCCACCCCTTCGGTGAGCGGAATGGCGCGCAGCAGTTGGGGCGCGCGCGCCGCCAGCCAGCACAGGTTGCCGATGCGCGCCTCCTGTCCCGTTTCGTCGGGCAAGGGATACAGGCCATCCCAGAAGTGCTCGCACAAGCCGGCCAGCAGAAACAGGCCGTCGGCCATGCCGCGCAGATTGCCCATCTGCGCGTGCGCTTCGGTCAGCCAGACGGCCAGCCGCAAGTCTTTGCTGCGCCCGGCGAGCAACTCGGCGCAGCGCCGCACCACGAACGGCCAGTCAGCCTCCTTCAGGGCACTGACCCAGGCGCCTTGTTGGAGCGACGGGTCGTCGAACTGGCGCGCCTTGGCGATCGCATCGAGTTCGCTGGAAAAGTCCAGGTCCTCGCCGCACGGGAATTCGGCGCTGACGGGGGCCAGCAAAGGCATGATCGCTTCCATCGGAACTCCTTTCAGGCTGGCTCGACCAGATAGGCGAACTGACCGGCCGGGTTGGCGCTGACACACACGCGCGCGATCGTGCCGCCCTGCGCCATCTGGGCCAGCACGCCGTCGGCGATATCCGGCAGCACGCTGGCGTTGAGGATCATGTCGACATTGCGTGCGCCCGAATCGACTTCGGTGCAGCGCGCCAGCACCGCTTCGACCACCGCTTCGTCGTAGACAAACTGGGCGTGGTGATTGCAGGCGATGCGCGCGGCGATGCGCTCGAGCTTGAGGCGGATGATGTTGGCCAGTACCTCGTCGCCGATCGGATAGTAGGGCACCACGCAAAGGCGCCCCAGGAAGGCGGGCTTGAAGTGCTTCATCAAGGCCGGGCGGATCAGGGTATCGAGCTGCTCGGGCGTGGGCAGCTCGGCCTCGGCGCGATTCAGGCAGGCCTGCATCATCAGGCTCGATGCGACGTTCGAGGTGGCGATGATGATGGTGTTCTTGAAGTCGATCTCGCGCCCTTCGGCGTCGTCCAGCACGCCCTTGTCGAATACCTGAAAGAACAGTTCGAGCACGTCGGCGTGGGCCTTCTCGATTTCGTCGAGCAGCACCACGCTGTACGGATTACGTCGCACCGCCTCGGTCAGCACACCGCCTTCGCCGTAGCCGACGTAGCCGGGCGGCGCGCCCTTCAGGCCTGACACGCTGTGCGCCTCCTGGTACTCGCTCATGTTAATCGTGATCAGCTTGCGCTCGCCCCCGTACAGCAGGTCGGCCAGCGCCAGCGCCGTTTCGGTCTTACCGACCCCGGACGGGCCGACGAACAAGAACACGCCCTTGGGCTTGTTCGGGTCCTCCAGATTGGCGCGCGCGGTGCGCACCCGCTGCGCCACGGCGCCGATCGCATGTTCCTGCCCGAGGATGCGCTGGGACAGCAGTGCGCGCAACTCGAGCACGGTGCGGATCTCGTCCTTGACCATGCGCCCCAGCGGAATCCCGGTCCAGGCGGCGACGATGTCGGCCACCACCTGGCCATCGACCTGCACGCGCAGCAGCGGCGCTTCGCCTTGCACCGTGTGCAGTTCTTCGATCAGCGCGCGCAGGCTGACGGCGCCGCCGTCCGCCTCGCCGGCTTCCAACGCGGCGCGCAAGCGGACAATCTGGGCGCCCAAGACGCGTTCGCGTTCCCAGCGCAGCGCAACACTGTTTTGCGTCGCGCTGGTGTGCGCGTGTTGCTCGCGCAAGGCGGCCAGGCGCGCGCCGTGTTCGCGCCCGGCGCTGTGCTCGCGCGCCAGCGTGGCCACTTCGGCGTCGATCCGTTCGAGCGCGCGCATGCCCTGCTCAAGCGCCGCCGGCATGGCGTCCTGTCCCAGCGCCACCTTGGCGCAAGCAGTATCGAGCACGCTGATCGCCTTGTCCGGCAGTTGCCGTCCGCTGATGTAGCGGTGCGACAGACGCACCGCCTCGGTGATCGCGTCGTCGTACACGCGCACGCCGAAGTGCTGCTCCATCAGCGGCGCCATCGCGCGCAGCATCGCGCAGGCCGTTTCCTCACTTGGTTCTTCAACCTTGATGACCTGGAAACGGCGCGACAACGCGGCGTCCTTTTCAAAGTACTTCTTGTATTCGCTCCAGGTGGTCGCGGCGATAGTGCGCAACTCGCCACGCGCCAGCGCCGGCTTGAGCAGGTTGGCCGCATCGTTCTGGCCGGCCGTGCCGCCGGCGCCGATCATCGTGTGCGCCTCGTCGATGAACAAGATGATCGCGTGGGCACTTTGCCTGACCTCGTCGATGACGTTTTTCAGCCGACTTTCAAACTCACCCTTGACGCTGGCGCCGGCCTGCAGCAGCCCCATGTCGAGCGCGTGAATTTCCACCCCTTGCAGCACGCGCGGCACGTCGCCTTGCGCGATGCGGCTGGCCAGACCTTCGACGACGGCCGTTTTGCCCACGCCCGCCTCACCGGTCAGGATCGGGTTGTTCTGGCGGCGCCGCATCAGGATGTCGATCGCCTGGCCGATCTCGGCGTCGCGCCCGATCACGGGATCGAGCTTGCCTGCGCGCGCGCGCGCCGTCAGGTTGGTGGTGAACTGGTCCAGTGCGGGCGTGTTGCGCGCAGCCGCCGTCAACGCGGACACCGGGTCGCCCGCCCCCGCAGTTGGCTCGACGCCATCGGCGCGATCACGTACGCCCGCCTCGTCCGAGCCACCGGTGAGCTTGTCAAAGTCGTGCTTGAGCCGGTCGACGGGAAAGCGCGCAAACAGGGCCGAGCCGCGGCAGGCCAGTTGCGCCAGGTCCGGCTCGGTCAGCAGCGCCAGCAGCAAATGACCACTGCGGATTCGCTGCGGCGCGCCGTCGCCCAGCGAGGCGATCAGCCAGGCATGCTCAAACAACAGCGGCAGGTGTTTCGAAAACACGGGCGTGCGGCTGCTGCCGGTGGCAAAGCGCCCCACTTCCCTGCGCAGGTCGGCCTCGAGCGCGCTGGCGCTGACGTCGCAGCGCCGCGCGACCAGCATGAGGTCGCAGTTCTCCTGTTCCAGCAGCGCCAGAAACAGGTGTTCGAGGTCGACCTCGTACTGTCCCAGCGCGACGCAGATGGCGGCTGCGCGGGTAGCCGCCAGGCGCGCCGTGTCGTTAAGCTTGCCGATCAGCGTCTTCAGGTTGATCTCCATCGCCAGCCTCCTCCGATGTTCGGCGCGCCAACAGGCGGGCGGGCCACGCGCCATCTGCCCGCGCGCGGCTCCGCTACGCCGCTCAGGCCAGCTTGTTGCTGGCCAAATCCCAGCCGCCCGAGGTGTTGCCGCCGGCGCCGCCGCCGATTTTTTGCTGGGTGTACTTCCACTTCACCTTGGAGAACTTCAGCCCCACGCTCTCGCCGAGAATATCGCCCTGCGCCACGGCCGGGCTGACCGCGCCGATCAACACGTTTTCCAGCTCGATTTCAAAGTATTTGACGCGCTCGCCGTGGCCGTCGGCGCGCATGAATTCGATCTTCGCGCGCGGGATCGTTTTGCCCGACGAGCACGTTTGCAGCAGCACCGGCGAGGACAGGTCGGCCAGTTTCGAGATCGTCACGTCGCTGTGCTCGCAGCGCTCGGCCGTGTGGCCGCCGCCGGTGGAGGCGGTGGCCGACTTGGGCTGGGCCACGTTCCAATGCACCGACTGACACTCGATCCAGTCCTTATGACGGTCGTCGGACGACTCGCCTTTGATGCCATCGATTTGCAGATAGACGTCAATTGCCATGGTGTGCTCCTGTGGTGAGGTAAAGAGAAAGCCGGTTTATCCTTTGGTCGATTGGGGCAACTCCGCGACCAGTCGGAGCGAGACGGACAGCTCGTCGAGCTGGAAGTGTGGGCGCAGGAAGGACACAGCGCGGTACACGCCGGGCCGGCCTGGCACTTCGCTGACCTGCACGCTCGCCTCGCGCAACGGGAACTGGGCCTTCTGTTCCTGGCTGGCGTTATCGTCCAACAGCACGTATTTGGTGAGCCAGCGGTTCAGAAAGTCCTCCACGTTGGCGGCCGACGAGAAGCTGCCGATTTTGTCGCGCATCATCGCCTTCATGTAGTGCGCGATGCGCGAGACGGCAAAGATGTACTGCAGCTGGGACGACAAAGTGGCGTTGGCGTTGGCCGCGTCGTTGTTGTATTTTTTGGCCTTCTGGGTCGACTGGGCGCCAAAGAAGGCGGCGTAGGCGGTGTTCTTGCAGTGCACCAGCGAGATGAAACCCAGGTCCGACAGCTCCTTCTCGCGCCGGTCGGTGACGGCCAGCTCGGTCGGGCACTTCAGCGCGATCTCGCCCTCGTCGGTCTTGAAGGTGTGGGTCGGCAGGTCCTCGACCAGGCCGCCGCCCTCGACGCCGCGAATCGCCGCGCACCAGCCGAATTCGGCGAAGGCCGCCGTCAGGCGCGCGCCGAACGCGTAGGCAGCGTTGCACCACAGGTATTTGTGGTGGTCGCTGCCGTCCACATCCTCGACGAAGTTAAAGCCCTCCACGGTGGTGCCGTCGACCGGGTTGTACGGCAGGCGTCCGAGAAAGCGCGGCAGCGTCAGGCCCACGTAGCGCGCGTCTTCGGACTCGCGAAAGGCCTTCCATTTCGCGTACTCGATGGTGTCGAACACCTTCGACAAGTCGCGCGGTTTGCCCAGGTCGCTGTAGCTGTCCAGGCCGAACAGCTCGGGCGAGGCGGCGCTGATGAACGGCGCGTGCGCGGCGGCGGCGATGTGCGACATCTGCTCGACAAAATACATGTCCTCGGGCTGGCGGGTGATTTCGAAGTCGCCGATCAGGCTGCCGAACGGCGCGCCGCCAAAACTGCCGAACTCCTCCTCGTAGACCTTCTTGAACATCGCGCTCTGATCGAATTCAAGCGCCGACTGGAAGTCCTTGACCAGTTCGCGCTTGGTTGCGTTGAGCATCTTGATCTGCAAACCCTGGCCCGAGGCCGAGCTCTTCACCAGATAATGCAGCCCGGCCCAGCTGCGTTCGAGCTTCTGGAACGCGGGCGCATGCATCACGGCGCTTAGCTGGGTCGAGATCATGCGGTCCAGTTCGGCCACCCGCGCGTCCAGCGTGGCCGACAGATTGGACGACATCACCACCGTGCCATCCATCACCTGATTGGCCAGCTCGGCAATGATGTCGCGCGCGCGCGCATGCTCGGTGCTCGAGCGCGCGACCCGACTTTGCTCGACGATCTGGTCGAGCAAGCTGGGCGCGAACGTCGTCCCCCCCTCCTGCGGCGCTGCCTGGGTATCCTTCATCTCATGTCTCCTGCGGCGTGGTGGGGGCGTGCAAGCTGGCCAGCTTGTCGGTGTTGTTGAGCACATCGTTGAGGATGTCTTCGAGCTTGTCGTTGCCGGCTAATTTGTTGCGCAGATCGGCCAGCTTGGTGCGCGCTTCGAGCAGGCGGCGCAGCGGCGCGACCTGCTGCACCACCGACTCGGGCCGGAAGTCATCCATCGCGCGAAACCGTAGTTCGACGCCGAACTCGCCCTCCTCGGCGCTGAGGTGATTGGTGACCCGAAACGCCGCCACTGGCGCCACGCCTTTCATCACCTCGTCGAAATTACCGCCGTCGATGCTGACGAATTTGCGCTCCTTCAGGCGCTTCTGGGGATGCATCAGGTCGCCGCCGAAGTCGCCCACCACGCCCACCACGAAGGGCAGCTCCTTGTTCTCGATGACGTCGCCGATCTCCACGTCGTACGTCATCTGCACGCGCGGCGCGCGCACCTTTTGCAAACGTTTCTGGACACTGTCACTTTTTGGCATGGCAACTCCCGTCGCTGCTGGATGGCCGGCCGGACGCCGGGACGATGCTACTTCAGCGCGCCGAACGGGTCGTTGCTGGCGGGCGTTTTTGGATTGGGCGGCGCCGGTGTGGCACCCGGTTTCTTCGCTTGGGGGGGGCGCGTGACCAGCCTGGTGCTGGTCGGCGGCACCAGCACATCCTCCCCCAGACTGGTGCGCAGCAAGCGGGCCAGCTCTTGCGCTTCGCTGCGCACAGTGCCCGACAGGTTGTTCTTGTGGCTCAGGTCAGCCAGCGCCTTGCTCGACAGCCGTAAGCCGCTGACGGCGACGATGCTGTGCGCCAGCTTGTCGTCCGGGTCGCGCTGCAACGCTTCGAGCGCGCCCACGATCGCTTCGCCATAGTTGGCATGGTCAAAGCGCAGCTGGGCCATGCGCAGCCACGGCTGCTTGTCGGTCGGGTAGGCGCCCGCCGCGCTTTTCAGCAATTGCACCGCCTTGTCGTTCTGGCCGGCCCTGGCCGCAACGTCGGCTTCGCTCAGCACGCTCTCCATGCTGGGCCCGGTCTGCACCGCGGCATTCGGGTGCTCGCTGGCGCAGGCGCTCAGCAACACAGCACAGGCAAGGCAGCACAGCGTACGCTCTAAGCTCATGACGTTTCTCCCGACCGAAGCGCCGGCTTGCGTCGCTTCCATTGTCCAGTGGCCATTATTGGCCCATGCGGGGGCGCGGCGTTGCGCACAATCAAGTGCCGACAAGTTCCCCTGGTCGGCATGGTTTCTGATGCCCGTTTGCGCAAACTCACACGCCGCGTTGCCACCTGGCGTCAAATGGCTTATGAACCACCGTGAATGGCAGCGCCTGGCCAAGGGCGCACGCATCCGAAAGTGGCGCGCCGCCTTGTCGCTGGCCTTGCTGCCGGCGCTGCTGGGCGCCTGCGCGGGGAGCGCCGTGGTCGGCGGCATCGCCAACGTCGCGCGCGAGGCGGTCGGCGCACGCAAGCCGGCGCTGCCCGAGGCGCAGCAGGCGCCACGCATCATCTCGCTCAAGCTGCACGCGGCCGAACAGCTTAACGTGGACGCGGCGGGACGCCCGCTGGCGCTGGTGACGCGCTTGTACGCGCTGCGCCAGAGCGCCGCTTTCGAACAGGCGCCGTTCGATACCTTTTTGAGTGCGCAAAAAGAAAAGAATACGTTCGGCAGCGACCTGCTGGAGGCCAGGGAAATCATCCTGATCCCGGGGCAGCACTACGAGGCGCAGGAAAAGCTCAGCAAGCAAGCCGGCTTCATCGGCGTCGTCGCCCTGTTCAACACGCCGGCGCCGCAACGCTGGCGGCTCGCTTTTTCGGCCCAGGACGCCGAGCGCTCCGGCCTGGTGATCGGCATGCACGCCTGCGCGATGACGGTCGGGGTCGGCGCGACCAACGGCGCCGCCGCGCTGCAAACGCTCGGCGCGATCCGCTGCCGCTGAACTTGGGCGAGCTACTGCAGCACCTTGAACTCGATGCGCCGGTTGCGCGCGCGCCCGTCCGCGCTGGTGTTGTCGGCCACCGGTCGATCCGGCCCTTGCCCCGACACGCCGATCATCGCCGCACTGATGCCCTGAGAGGCCACATACGCCTTGACCGCCTCGGCGCGCGCCAGGCTTAGCGCAAGGTTATGGGCGCGTGCGCCGGCGTTGTCAGTATGCCCGATCACTTCCACCTTCTTGTCGGCCAGCTTGCGCAGCGCGATGCACATCTGATCGAGGATGGCCTTGCCCGAGTCGGTCAGCGTGGCCTTGCCCGAGTCGAATTCGATGATGCGGTTGGCCAGTGCCGCGTCAAGCACGCCCTGCTCCGCGGCGAGCACGCGCAAGCCGTTGCTGACGCTGTAGGTGGGGTTGAGACTGGTGGCGATGTCGCTGGCGAGCTGCTGGCGCTGCGCCTCGTTGGCCACGTCGCCGCGCAGACTGACGGCGTTGCCATCGACTTTGAGCTGACCGTGGCTGATCAGTTTCAGGTTGGGACTGATCAGCTTCTGGACATAGGCGCTCCAGTTGGCCGGCGTGGTGACGCTGCCGATGCTGAGCTGGTCGACGACCCGGTCCGCGCCGTACACCTCGCGCAGCCGGACCAGCAGCGCAGCCTTGCTGGACTCGTCGCCGACAGTGCCGGAAATGATGACGGGCGCAGGGCGCGCCGCAGCCGGCACCGCTATCGCCAGCGGCGTTGGCGTTGGCGTTGGCGTTGGCGTTGGCGTCGGCGTCGGCGTCGGCGCGGACGTGGCCGCCGGCACGCTCACGGTTGCAGCGTTGAGCGCCGGCGTTTGCGCGTGCGCACCCGCCGCGAGCAACAGCGCCAGTGCGCCGATATGGTGTACGCCTGCGGGCATCGGATCACTCCTTGATGAATGTGCGCAAAAACAGCGAGCGCGCCAGCGTCAGCGACAAGGACGGCTGGTCGAGGTAGCTGGCCAGGTGGCGCAAGGGAGCCTGGTCGGCGATGGCCGGGCCAATCCAGTCCAGCGCGCCGATATCGATGTGCCGAACGCGTCCCGCCTCGGGGTCGATCAGGCCATGCAAGGTCTGTGGTGAGGCGCCGCCAAAGCCCACCACCAGCACCGCGCGCTGCGCGCTGCGGACGATGAACAGCGCCAGTTCGCGGTCGCTGCCGAGCAGAAAAGGCGCGATCAGATTCAGCCACAGCGCCGCCATCGGATAGCGCAAGGAGGGCTGTTCAGGCAAGGGTAGCAACAAGCTTTTTTCCAACCGCGCCGCCGGATTCTGGCTGGCCGGCTGCAGCAACAGACCCAGCGCCAGCATCAACTGGCCGAACGGCAGTGTCAGGCCGAGCGCAGCGCCGATCGAGGCGATGCTGTGCTGCTCGAGAAAGGCGCACAGCGCGCTGTTGCCGGTATCGCCGCTGGCGTCGAGTTCGATCACCGCTTCGTGCAGCGCGCGCAAGGGCGCGCGCGGATCGGGCACGGCCAGCACGTCCTGCACCAGCGCGCCCACCCGTTCCCACAGTGGCGCGAGCACCAGCGGGCTGTGGGCGAGAAAAGCACCGGCCTGCGGCACGTCGAGCGTGCGCATGACGATGAACGGATAGCGTCGCCCGGACTGGTCACGGCTGGCGATCAGTTGGCCGCCGATGGCATGCTTGCGGCGCGTGCCGACCAGCGCAAAATCGAGCGGCGCCAGCGCGTCGTAGTGGGTCTTCCAGCGCGCATCGGCCGCCAGCAGGTTCATGACCTGTGATAACCACTGGTCCAGCACGCCCATCAGCGGCACGTCCTGGGCCGCCTTGATGAAGTCGCCGCGCGCGGGGATCTTGCCGAAATAGTCGATCTGGCCTGCCGATGACGCATGCTTCATGGCGTCGCTCCTTTGGCCGGCGTGGTGGTGGCCGGCGTGGTGATGGTGGGCGGCGTGGTGATGGTGGGCGGCGTGGTGATGGCGGGCGGCGCGCCATGTCCAACGATCTGCTCGGGCAAGCGCAGGCCGTGAAAGCCGCGGCTTTGCGCGCTGGCCTCGCCGCCACCCGTGACGGCGGCGCTGCTGGTCACTTTCAGATCGAGCGCGACGGCCACGTTGGCACGGCTCCAGCGCAGTTCGAACACGCCGCCCTCCTTACGCGTGCTGGTGGCCGCATCGATCATGCGTTTCAAGCCAAACTGGCCCGCCTCGTTGAACACCTCGACGCTGCGCCCGTCGAAAGTGATGGCGCTGATGCGCGCGCCGGGCGCGCCCTGGCCGCTCGGATGAACCATATTGGTCCACACCGCCGGGGTGTTCCGGTAACGCAGCTGCTGGCCGTCGATTTCGACCGTGAATTCGAGCGTGCCCGGTGCCGGCAGCGGCATGATCTGGAACACCGTCTGCGGCTCGCTCGCGCTGCTGGCCACGCCGTTGGCCCCCAGCGGCGCGATCCAGCCGGGAAAACCGCTCACCACCTGGGGCAGCAACGTGATGCCCATGTCGGCCCAGGTGCGCGCGGCCAGCACGTCGCCGCGCCGCACCACCAGCGGCCCCAGCGCGCCGGTGACGAACCTGGCCAGCGCGCCGTCCGGGCCAAACAGCTGGCCGATTTCGGCGTTGCTGGCCTCGACCTTGGCGTTCGGCGCGAACGGGTATTTGCCGGCCAGGTTGGCCTGGAACGGCGTGAGCACCTGGGCTTGCCAAGTCTTGTTGATTTCGGTCTCGCTGGGCCCGACGATCATCGCGAAGGTTTGCATCAGCGGGCGCACCAGGATCGGCCGGATCGCCTGTTTTTGCGGGTCCGTCATCCCTGTCAGCATTTGCTCGTCGACGTATTTCAGCGCGTCGGCCAGCTCCGAGCCGCTGCCCTCCAAAGTCTGCTGCATGAACTGCTTGGCGCCGGGTCCGGGATCACCCTGGTTCTTGAGCACATTGAGGCGGCTGCGCAGGCGCGACAGCGCCTCCAGATAGCCGCCCATCAGCGAGGCATCCTTGTCCTTGGGTGCGACCAGCCTGGCCACGCCGGCGAACTCACGCCCGATCGGGCCCATCACCGGGTCCGCGCGCGGCCGGGTGGGATCGGCCGCGCCACCGGCCTCGACGCCACTGCGCACTTCGCTCGGTGCGCGCCGCAGCACCACCTCCTTGAGCCAGGCCAGCAGACCCGTTTCAAGCTTGCCCACGTCGGCGCGCGGCGCACCGGGGTTGTCCCACGAGGTTTCCTGATAAATCGTCTTGAGCAGCTTGGCCAGCGGCGAATTCTGCGGGTCGCCCAGCCGGTTCATCGCCTGCACGCTGGCGTCAAAGCTGGGCAGTTCGCTGATCGCCACGCCCTGCACGAACTTTTGCCACTCGCGCGTGTAGTCGGCCTTGTACAGGTCGACCAGCGATTTCTGAATTTGCTCGGGACTGCCGTCTAGCGTCAGGTCGTCGCGCGCGGCCGTCTTCAGCACCCAGTCGACGCTTTTCAGTTCGCCGTTGGCGGCCTCCTTGAACGCGTGATTGATGAACTTTTCCCACCCGTCCCGGGTAAAACTGCCGGGTATCGCAACGCTGCCCTGCATCAGCGCCTGGTCCTGCTCGCCGACGATGCGCGCCACCGTCATGGCCGGGAAGCGGGTGGCCGCGCGCGCCTTGATGTCGGCGTACACCCGCTCGCGCGCGGGCACCCCGCGCACCACGCGGCGCAGGTTCTCGCGCGCCTGGTCCAGCAGGCCGAGCTTGGGCGTGATCACCGGCCAGGCCGGGTCGTCGATCTGGTTCAGGTAGAACGTCAACAGCCGCTCGGCGCTGCGTTTCATCTGCTCGCGCGGCATGCTGCCCCGGTTGCTGTCGAGCCAGCCGCGCCAGTAGCGTGTCAACTGGTCGTTCAGGTGGCCCGGTTCGGCGCGCGATTTGTCGGCCAACATCAGATAGGTTTTCAGCGCGTTGTAGCCATCGTCGACGTTGGTGGCCGAGACATCCTGAAATTGCTGGGCCGATTTCGCGCTGACCGCGCCCGCCTGCGCCGCGCCTGCCGGGCCGGCCGGCTGCAGCTGATCGGCCTTGGCGTTCAGTTCGGCCAGCAGCGCTTCGAGCTTGTCCTGCACCGGTTTTTGCATCACGTCGCGCGCCCCGGCGAAGTATTCGACGCGCAGCTTGCGTTCCAGCGCAGCGCCCTGATACAGACCGAACGACAGCGCCAGCGGTGCGTCGGCGCGGTAGTTGGCCAGTTGCTCGATGCGGTCCTGCAAAATGTCGAGCGCCTCAAGCCTGGCCTGCACACCGGGCCGGTTTTCCTGCAGGCGCAGCACCTTGTCCAGATCGGCCTGGACATTGGCCAGCAGCTGGCGATTGCCCATATACGACCAGCTCCAGCCGGCCAGCAACAGGCCGAGCATCAGCGCGACGCCAAAGAAGGCGCCGTATCTGAGGCGCTGGGCGGTGCGGCTGGTGTACTGGGCCACCAGATCGCGGTCGGGGAAGATAATGCTGCGAAACAGATTCAGCAGAAAGTAGCCTGACTGCGCGCCCTGATTGCCCTCGCCATCGTCACCCACGGCCAGCTCGAAACGCTCGGCCACGCGTTTGGCCGCGCCCTCCTGCAGCGCGCTGGTGAAGTAGAAGCCGCGAAATACCGGCTTGAACTGGTAGGTGTTTTCCTCGAACAGCGTGGACAGGAAGGCGCGCAGCGGCGGCTTGAGGTCGGCGAATGCGAGCGGGAAGGTGAACACGCCCGAGCGCAGCGTGTCGCAGCGGCTGTGCGCCATGCACACCAGGCCCGCTTCGCGCAGGCCGTCGCACAATTCGTCGAAATGCTGATCGAAAAAGGACAACACGTCATGCTGGGTGCCGCGCCGGTTAAAGCGCAGCGTTGCGCCCCACACCCGCTCGCGCTCGGTGCGGTCGCAGTACTGGAAGAAGTCGGCGAAGCCGGCGATCAGGTCGGCCTTGGTGAAGATCACGTACACCGGCGCATGCACCATCAGCCGTTCGGTCAGCTCCTGCACGCGGGTGCGCAGGCTCTTGGCCAGTTCGATGCCGCGGTCGGCGCTCGCGCCGCTTAGTTCGGACAAGCTGACGGCGATCAGGATGCCGTTGATCGGCGCGCGCGGCCGGTGACGCTTGAGCAGCGCCAGAAAGCCATACCATTCAGCGCGCTCGTTGTCGTGCACTGCGTAGCGCCCGGCCGTGTCGAGCAGGATGCCGTCGGAGGTAAAAAACCAGTCGCAATTGCGCGTGCCGCCCTCCCCGTGCACGGCGCCGGTGCCCGGGATCGGAAAGCGCAGCCCGGAGCGCTGGATGGCGCTGCTCTTGCCGGCCGCCGGATTGCCGATGATCATGTACCACGGCAGTTCATACAGCGCGGCCGCGCCGCCCAGCAAGCCCAGTTTGGAAGTCTTGATGGTGTCGATCGCCTCAAGCATGTTTTTGTGCAGCACGCCCAGTTCGCGCTGGGCCTCCACGCTGCCGGGCTTGGCCTGGTCGGCCAACATCGACTCGCTCAGCGCCTGCGCGGCACGCTTGTGCTGCTGGTGACGCACCAGCCAGATGGCAACGCCGCAAAGCAACGCAAGCGACAGCGCCGCCAGCGCCCATAGCGGCGCCAGCCCGAGCAGATCGGCGCCCACCAGCACAATAACAACGAGCGCGAGCACACCCAAGGCGCCCAGCGTGCGACTGTCGGTGAGGAACTGCCAGAATCGACGCATAGGTAGAGGGTCGGATCAGTTGGGCGGGCGCTGCGGCGAAAAACCGTGTCACGTGGGCAATATTGGCACCTTTCGCGGCGGCCAATTTGCGCCGGCACAAGAGTTACCCGGGCGTCTTCCCAAGCAGGGCGCGCTGGCGCAATTCGGTGTGGCCGAAATCCATCATGGTCCAGCGTCCGCCCCACGTCAGGCCCAGCGACTCGGCCACTTCGCCGTAAAGGCGGTAGCCTTGCAGGGCCCACGGGTCTTTTTCGGAAATGATCAGGCGACCGTCGCGCCAGAACGCGCAGTCGGCCGCCAGCCCGAACTGGTGATAGCTCTGGAATGCGCGCGCATTGGTGACCCCGCTGCCCAGCTTGGCCAGCTCGTCCTGACGCATGGGACTGCGGTAGCCCTCCAGCAAAGCCATCTCGTAGCCGTGGCGCTCTTTCATGATCTTGAACGTCAGCAGCAGTCGCTGGCTGAACTCGATATTGAGCAAGTCCCAGTTGCGACTGGCGTCCACCAACAGCGGGCGCAGCTGCACCACCTCGACTGCGCGAAAAACCAACGGCGGCAGCGCTTGCGGCGGCGCCAGCTGCTCGCCGCGCAGCAGGGCCGCCACTTGCGGGTCGGGCGGCAGGCTGGCGCCATCGTAGGGTTCGAGGGTTCTATGCTCGCCCAGCATCAGCGCGGCCAAGGCCGGCAGCAGCAGCGCGCAAGCGCCCGCCCCCAGCGCCAGGGCGTGGCGGCGCGCAAATTTGAGCGGACGCAGCGGCGTCGTCGGGCTGGCGCGCGCCGCGCTTTCGGCAGCGAAGGCGCGCGCGCGCTGCCAGGTGTCCACGCGACGCTCGATGGCGGCGCCGATGCGCTCGACCAGATCGATCAGCAAAGCCCGTCCGGACGGGAAAAATATCAGCCAACTGAGCGTGCATGCCAAGGAAAAATACAGCAACGCGACAAAGATCAGCATGGTACTCCCCAGTTTGGCTTTAATCGGGTATGGCCCACTGTATGGCCACCGGCAACATCGACCGCCCCCCCCAATCTTAGGAGTTCTATCGTGGCCCCTTCAGACCAACATCAAGCCGTCGCCATGCGCCCGACCCTGTTGGCATCGGTGCCGGGTGCGCCAGCGACCGAAGTGCTGATCCTGGCGACGCTCGAACGGGGCGCGCGCTTGCGCGCCGCGGCCGGCGACGTGCTTCAAACGCGTGGTTCCGGGCTGCGCCTGCTCGGCGCGCTGGGCATGTTACTGGTGGCAACGATCGCCCTCTACGGCGTTGTACACCGCCCCGCCACGCTGGCACATGCGCCGCTGGTACAGGCGGTGGCGCCCGTGACGGCGCGCGCCGATGCCGGCGCCGCCATGGCCGCCCCG
Organism: Burkholderiales bacterium; assembly: GCA_038207625.1. Taxonomy (GTDB): domain Bacteria; phylum Pseudomonadota; class Gammaproteobacteria; order Burkholderiales; family Burkholderiaceae_D; genus JBBQZO01. Next base: position 22,891 of record JBBQZO010000022.1, read on the forward strand.
TCCCAAAGCGCGCTCATCCACGATGAAGCGCCCAACCCGATCGACGCGCTGATACTGACACGCGCGCCGGCGCTGCGCAGCGGGCCGCTGGCGGTGACGGCACCAATGCTGCGTCCGCTTGCCAGCGCACGCGGCAATCTGGGCCCGCGCCGCAAGGGCGCCGACGTAACGCCACCGCAAGGGCAGCTTGGCATCGATGCCGACGCCGATGTCAGCTTGCTCAGTGCCCTCGTCGCGCACGCCAGCGGCCTCAGTGACGCCGTCGATCCCGCCGATCGGCTGCGCGAGCGCTGCTTGCGTGGCGCCAGCGCGGACCAGCGCTGCGCCGTGCATGTCGGCGCGCGACCGTGAACCTGCCATCCGAACGCACGGCCGGGCAACGCTACCGGCGCGCGGCGCGCGGCGTGACGCGCATTGCGCAATCCATGGGTGGGCGGATCGGCCCGCGTTAAACTGTGGGCAGCGACAGTGCGCGTGCGCCACGCCGACCATCACCGATGCGCTACCAGATGAACCAGCCTCTTGAAAACCCGTTCTACTATCTGGACAATTTCCAACGTCTGCTGGACTGGATCGCCGCGCGCTACGACGACTTGCTGCTGGCCGAGGAAAGCGCCTTCATCGCCCAGTTTCCCAGCTTGCCGCAGGCCTCGCGCGCGCTGCTGGTGCGGATGATCATGCGCAAGGGAACGCTGTTTCGCGCAAACAAACTGGTGTACCCCGAGATCGGTTGCGCGCTGACAGCGGCGCGCACGCTGGAGGCCTGCGGCTGGATCGAACGCGATCCCGCGCTGAACATCGAGGCGCTATTTGGACTGCTTCAGAAAACCGAAGTGGCACAGGTATTTGAGCTCACCGCGCACCAGAGAGCGGCGACCAAGGCGCAACAGCTGAGCGCCTTGCGTCCGGACTTCGCCCAGGCGCGCCCGTTTTCCGCGTGGTTCCGGCAGTCCGGCGACGAGGTCTTGCATGTGCTGGCCAAGCCCCTGTGCGAACGGCTGCGCCTTATCTTCTTCGGCAACTTTCACCAGGACTGGTCCGAATTCGTGCTCGCCGACCTGGGCCTGACCAAATACGAACACGTCGCCTTCGGCCCCACCTCGCGCGGCTTTCGCAACCGGCGCGACATCGACACCTTCCTGGCGCTATACCGCTGTCAGGAAATGCTGCATGCGGCAGTCGCCCCCGCCGACGTGCAGCGCGAAATCCCGCCGTGCATCGACGACAACGCCTGGCTGGCCGGGCGGCGCGCCAAACTGCTGTACCGGATCGGCCAGCGCCACGAGCAAGAGCAGCACTGGGACGCGGCACTGGCCGTGTATCAGGTCTGCGACTATCCCGGCGCGCGCGCCCGCGCGATCCGCGTGCTGGAGAAAAACCAGCAATGGGATGCCGCCTATGCACTGCTGCTGCGCGCCGAGAGCGCGCCCGAAAGCGAGGCCGAACGCCAGCACTTGCTGCGCATCGGCCCGCGCCTGCGCCGCAAGCTGGGCCACCCGAAACAGCTGGCCGACGCGATCACCCGTGTCGCCCGGCTCGACCTGGCGCTGGCGCCGTCGGCCCAGCTACGCGTTGAACAGCTGGTCTGCGCCCACCTGCAACGGGACGACGCGCCCGTGTTCTACGTCGAAAACGCACTGATCAACGCGCTGTTCGGCTTGTTGTGCTGGCGCGCGATTTTCAGCACCATTCCGGGCGCCTTCTTCCACCCGTTCCAGCGCGCACCGGCCGATTTGCACAGCGCCCACTTCTACCAGCGCCGCGCCGCCCAATTCGCGCAGTGCTTCGCCGAGCTCGATGGCGACGCCTACCGCGCCACCATCATCGGCACCTATGCCGACAAGCGCGGTACCCAGTCGCCGTTTCTGGCCTGGGACCTGCTCAGCGCGGAACTGATCGAGATGGCGCTTGCCTGCATACCGGCACGCCACCTGAAGTATTGGTTCGAACGCATGCTGCAGGATCTGAAGACCAATTGCAGCGGCTTTCCCGACCTGATCCAGTTCTGGCCGGCCGAACAGCGCTACCAGATGATCGAAGTGAAGGGACCGGGCGACCGGTTGCAAGACAGCCAGCAACGCTGGATCGCCTACTGCGCCGCGCACCAGATGCCGATCGCGGTGTGCTACGTGCAATGGGCCAATGCCGCCGCCTAAGCGATCAGCGACTTCACTTTCTGGTAGCCGCTGCGGCTGATCGGCACCTGGCCGCCGCACTTGAGAATCGCCAGATGGCTGTCCTTGGCATACTGCTCGATGCGGCTGATGGCGTCGATGTTGACGATGAAGGAGCGGTGCACACGCAAAAATTTGCTCGGCTCGAGCTGGGTTTCCAGTTCGGACAGGCGCTGACTCTTCAGGTAGGCTTTGCCTTCGGCGTGGATCTCCACGTAATCGTCTTGCGCCTCGATGTAGTCGATCTTGTCGGTCGCGATCACATGCACCTTGGCGCCGCTGCGGATCAGGATGCGCTCGAGCGGCGCACTGCGCGTGGCCGCCTCATGCACCAGCACGTCGAGCGCGCCGTCGTTGCGCACGCTGGTGCGCGCGTGCGCCACCGCTTCGTCGAAACGCTGCTGGCTGAACGGTTTAAGCAGGTAATCGATCGCGTGGATCTCGAAGGCCTTGATCGCGTACTGGTCGAACGCGGTCACGAAGATGTAGCGCGTCTTGCGCGGTGCCAGTTCGACCACCTCGAAGCCGTTCAGCTTGGGCATCTGGATGTCGAGGAATACCAAGTCCGGCTCCAGCTCGCTGATCGCCTTGACGGCGTCGAAGCCGTTGGCGCATTCGGCCACCAGCTCCAGGTCGGGGTGCGCCGCCAGATACTCCTTGAGCAGCCCGCGCGCGAGCTCCTCGTCGTCCACTATCATGATGCGCATGCTCATTTACGGCTCCGTGGTTTCAGCCGGCAGCGTCAGTTCCACCGTGAAGGTGCGCCCCTGGCGTGTCCAGTTGATGCTCGCTTCGTGGCCATAGGCCGCCGCGAGGCGTTGACGTACATTGGCCAGCCCGATGCCGTTCGAGCGCGGCGCCGGCAGATCGTCGTCGATGTCGTTGTCGACGCTGATGCGCAGTAGCGAGCCATCGCGGCGCGCGCGGATGCGGATCGTGCCGCCTTCGGTCAGGTTGCCGATGCCATGCTTGACCGCGTTTTCCACCAGCGGCTGAATGATCATCGGCGGCACCAGACAGCGGCGCGCGTCGTCGGCAATGTCCTGCTCGACCATCAAGCGTGCGCCAAAGCGTATTTTTTCGACTGCCAGGAAATGCGCGGTGAGCACCGTTTCGGCTTGCAGCGTGACTTTTTTGTGGGCCTCCAGGCCCAGGCTGTGGCGGAAAAATTCTGCCAGCTGCACCGTCATTTCACGCGCGCCGGCCGGGTTTTGTGACGTCAGCGCGCTGATCGAATTGAGACTATTGAACAGGAAATGCGGGTCGATCTGGGTGCGCAGCATGCGCAATTCGGCTTCCTGCGCCATCACCTTCGATTCAAGCACGCGCCGCTCGGCCGAGCGGGCCCGTTCAAATTCAATGCGCAGGTACTGCAACACCACCGACAGACCGTACAGCAGCACGCCCAGGCCAAAGATCAGCTCCGTCAACGACACCGACAGCGCGATGCCGGCCCAGTCCACGCCCAGCACCAGCCACAGCGCATTCCAGGCGCGGCACAGCAGCGTCCACAGCAGCGCCGACATCAAGGCGGCGAGGCTGAGCACCGCCACCACCGTGCTCGGGCGCCGCTCGGTGAGCGGAAAAGCGCGGCACAGCGCATGGCTGGAAAAGCCGGCAGCGAACGCATACACCAGCGTTGCCGGCAGCGCGAACAACAGCGCGTTGCTCCAACCGGCGCCGAACGCGCTGACGATCACCCCGCCCAGGACTGTGCCAAGGATCAGCCAGACCAGCAGGTAGAGCGCCGCGCCGCGCCGGTTGGAAAACGCTCCCTGCATCAGTTGCGCACTTCCATGCCGCCCATGATGGCGTAGCCTTTGATAACCAGGCGTTTCGACGCGTCCGGCGGAGCGATGGTCTTTTCCTCGAAGCCGCCCAGGATCGGCGTGCCTTGCATGATCACGGTCCAGTCGGTGGGCACCTTGATCGAGATGCCACCGCAGATGGCCACCACGTCGAGCACCGCTTCGCCCTGGATGGTCGAGCCGCGCAGATCAAGCTCGCAACCGCCCATGACGGCCGTGATCTCGCCGCCCCGAAAGTCGGTGCTCGAAATGCGCCGTTGAAAGCCGCCCATGATCGCCTTGGCGTCGATGTACGAATCGATGCTTGCGTCGTTGCCCGGGCTGACACCGGCATCACCCGGCTTGTCGAGCGACACCTTGGCATCGACGCCACGCCGGCTGGAAAACGCCTTGGTCACCACCGACAGACCCAGCACGATCAGCAGCAGCGGCCACAGAAAATGCATGCTGAAGAAATGGAAGCCCAGCCGGCTCAGCGTCATCAGCACGCCGACCACGATCAGGATGCCGCCCCACAAGGTCGCGTTGGGCGTGTCGTTGCGCAGCACCTTGGCCGTGCCCAGCACGACCAGCAGCAGCGGCCACAGATGCAGCACCCGTTGGGCGTCGAGCAGGTCCAGGTTATCGAGCAGGAAAATGATGCCGATCGCGATCGCGATGGCGCCGATCACGATCTGGCTCGACGGATGACGGTTCCGCTCAGTTCTCATGGCGCTGCTCCTTGTTTGCCGAAAAACGGTCTTTGATAAATGGTTCGAGTATCAATTGGATACCCCAGGCGATGATCAGGAAAGGCCAGCTGTTATAGAACTCAAGGCCCCACATGTGTTCGAAGGTGGCGAACAGCCACAGGCCGACAAACGTCATCCACAAGCCACTGGTGAAGTGCTTGGGGGTCGGATAACCGATCATCTTGTTAATCCCGAACACCACCAGCGCGAGCGGCCAATAATGCCAGAGTTCGACGGCGTCGAACACGTCGAGGCGATCAAACAGCACCAGCACGCCAAAACCGATCAGCATCAGGCCCCACATCGCCTGCCTGCGCCATTGGTAAGATGAGTCTATGTTCACAATACCTCCTGATTGAAAGAACAAGATCACGATACAGGGGGCGCGCGCGCCGGCACAGCGTTTTTCGGCCAGCGGCGGTTGCGCCTCGGCCAGTGGAGCGCGGCTCGGCGAACGGCGCGCGGCGCGGCGAACGGCGCGCGTGTGGGCCAATGGTGCGCAGGTCGGCAATGCAACGCGGCTGGGCGTACGGCGCCGCGCGCCAATCTGCTCAGTCGGCCAATGCGATGCGTGCCGCCAGCGCCAACATCATCGTGCCGGTCAGCGCGTCGATGCAGCGCCAGGCGATCGGACGGGCAAACAGGTGCGCCAGCCGGCGGGCGCCGTAGCCAAGCACGCTAAACCACAGCAGCGAAGCGCTGATCGCGCCCAGCGCAAAGCTGGCCCGCTCGGGGGCGGGAAACTGCGTGCCGAGCGCGCCCAGCAGCACCACCGTATCGAGATAGACGTGCGGGTTGAGCAGCGACAGCGCACAAACGCTGATCAGCGCGCGCCAGGCGCTGATGCTTGGCAGCGAGCCCATCGTACTCAGCGATTCGCTGCGCAGCACGGCGCGCCAACTGCGCAAGCCATACCAGAACAGAAACGCGGCACCACCCCAGCGCGCCACACCGAGCAGCGGTGCCGACGCCTGCACCAGCGCACCCAGTCCGGCCACGCCCAGCCCAATAAGCAGCGCATCGATGACGATGCAGGTGGCCACCGTCAGGCCGACATGTTCACGTTTGAGGCCGGTGCGCAGCACGTGGGCGTTCTGCGCACCGATCGCCATGATCAGGCCGGCGCCGGCACCCAGGCCGCTCAGATAGGTGGAGAGTATGAACATGTGCGCCTCGTCGTCATGAAAAGAGACGCAGTGTGCTGTGCAGCGGGCAATAAATGAAGCGGATTTAATTTATTTCACTATAATTAAATTTCTCTAATCTTACAGGCCACCCATGTTCGATACCCGCAAAGGCGCAGCGCTGCTCGCCGTCATCGACAGCGGCAGCTTTGAACAGGCTGCCGCACTGCTGCACCTGACACCGTCGGCGGTGTCGCAGCGCGTGAGCGCGCTCGAAAGCGAGCTGGGCACGCCGCTGCTGGTGCGCAGCAAGCCCTGCCGCCCCACGCGCGACGGCCAGCGCCTGCTGCAGTACCTGCGCCGCAGCCGTCTGCTGGAGGACGAATTGCGCTCCGACCTGGACGGCGCGTCGCGCCGTCCGCTGAGCGTGGCGCTGGCCGTCAACAACGACAGCGTGGCCACCTGGTTGCTGCCGGCGCTGGCGCCATTTCTGATCGCCGAACAAATCCTGCTCGACATCACCTTGGACGACCAGGACCACACCTCGGCACTGCTGGCGCAGGGCATGGCGCTGGCCGGTGTGTCGACCCAGGCCACACCGATGCGCGGCTGCCAGGTTGCACCTTTGGGCGTGATGCGCTACCGCCTGCTGGCTGCGCCGGCGTTCGCGCAGCGCTGGTTTGGCGCCGGTTTCACGCGCGGCGCGGCGCGCCTGGCGCCGCTGCTGGTGTTCGACCGCAAAGACACGCTACAGGCCGATTTTCTGCTGCGCGAACTGGGCCTGCCACCGGACAGCTATCCCTGCCATTTCATCCCGGCCAGCGATCCCTTCCTGCGCGCGCTCGAACTGGGGCTGGGCTACGGCATGATCCCCGACCTGCAACTGGCCGGCCGCCCGGCCAGTGGCGCGCTGATCGAGCTGGCGCCCGGGCGGGTCTGCGACGTGGCACTGTACTGGCACAGCTGGCGCGTGCAGTCGCCCAAGCTTGAACGCCTGAGCGGCGCGTTGATCGACCAGGCGCGCCAGATCCTGCTTCAGCCCTGACGACGGCACCACATCAAGGCTATCGGCGGCGCCGCTTCAGCGTCAGCGGCGCCGCCGACGCGTCAGCGGCAACCCGCCATGCTATACTTTGAATCATGAAACTGCAGTCCTTCCCCCTTCGTCGTTGGTGGCGCGCTTAAATCAGGCGGCCCGTACCAACACGCACTTTTTTTCAAGTGATGCCGCCGGTCTTGGCGGCATTGTTGTTTCTGCATTGCGCATCCGGGCTGGCGACATCCGATTCTTTCAGGAGTCTGTATGTCATCATCGAACACCACCCCCATCGTCCTCACTGGCGATCGCACCACCGGACCGCTGCATCTGGGTCACTACGTCGGCTCGCTGCGCGCGCGCGTCGACCTGCAGCACGAGGCCCAGCAGTTCCTGCTGTTGGCTGACGCCCAGGCGCTGACCGACAACGTGGGCCGGCACCAGAAGGTCACCGAGAACGTGATCGAAGTGGCGCTCGATTATCTGGCGGTCGGCATCGATCCGGCCAAGTCGACCATCTTCATCCAGTCGCAGGTGCCGGAGTTGGCCGAGCTGTCGCAATACCTGCTCAATCTGGTCAGCGTGGCGCGCCTCGAGCGCAACCCGACCATCAAGGACGAAATCCGGCTGCGCGGCTTCGAACGCGACATGCCCGCCGGCTTTCTGGTGTATCCGGCCAGCCAGGCGGCCGACATCACCGCCTTCAAGGCGACCGTGGTGCCGGTGGGCGACGACCAGCTGCCGATGATCGAGCAAACCAATGAGCTGGTGCGCAAGTTCAACAGCACGGTCGAGCAATCGGTGCTGGTCGAGTGCCGCGCCCTGCTCTCGCCGGTAACGCGCCTGCCCGGCATCGACGGCAAGGCCAAGATGAGCAAGTCACTCGGTAACGCGATCGCGCTGGGCGCCGGCGCCGACCAGATCCGCCAGGCGGTCGAGCGCATGTACACCGACCCGCAGCATCTGCGCGTGAGCGACCCGGGCCAGGTGGAAGGCAACGTGGTGTTCGCTTTTCTGGACGCGTTCGAGCCGGACGCGGACAAGGTGGCGGAACTGAAGGCGCACTACCGGCGCGGCGGGCTGGGCGACAGCGCGCTCAAGCGCCTGCTCAACGAGCACCTGCAGGCGCTGCTGGCGCCGATCCGCGCGCGCCGCGAACTGCTGGCGCAGGACCGCGCCGCCGTGCTGGCGGTGCTCAAGGACGGCACCGAGCGGGCACGCAGTGTCGCCGCGGCCACGCTGTCGGAAGTCAAGCGCGCGCTGGGCTTGAACTATTTCGAGTGACCGCGCTGGTTAGCGTGATGTCTTGAACGCGCCGCTTAGCGCGCAATGTCGCGCTCGAGCGTGATGCGCAGCGTCGCGTTGGCCGCGTCGGTCGTAACGCTGCGCGCGCTGGCGCCATCGGCGTCGTAGTACAACGCCGAGCGATGATCGCGCTGCAGCAGATTGGCCGCGCCGATGCGCAGGCGCGTCTTGTCGGCCAGCTTGAAAACGGCATACAGGTCAAGACCGCGCTTGGCATCGGCCGATGATGCGGCGTGCGCCGACAAGCGCACCGGCCCGCCGCCCTCGAGCGTGAGCGTGGCACCCACGCTCAGCGCCGCGTTGGCCTGATAGTCGATGCCGACGTTGGCGCTGTACGGCACCTGGCTGTCAAGCCGGTTATCGGGACCGGGCACGCTGTCGACGTGCGACCAGTTGCGCGCCAGGTTGGCGCGCAGGTCGATCGCGGGAGCGTCGCCAAACAGCGTCTTGAGCGGCAGCTTGGCCTCCCACACGGCGCCGCGCACGCTGGCGCGCCCGGCGTTTTGCGGCGTCGAGATCCAGCGCGCGCCGCTTTGATACAGGTACTGCAGCGTCACGTCATCGATACGGCGCGCAAACACGCTCATACCCACCATGCCATCCTTGCCGAAGTAATGTTCCCAGGCCGCGTCCAGTCCCCATGCCAGTTCCGGGCGCAGGGCCGGGTTGCCCTCGGTGTCGGGGTTGTTGGGATTGTTGTCGTTGTCGATCACGTAGCGGCGCGGCACCAGCTGGAACATGGTCGGCGCCTTGTAGGTGCGCGTCAGTCCGAAGCGCAATTGATCGGTGACCGACAGCTTGAGCAGCGTCTCGACGATGGGGCTCAATACGCTGCTGCGCTGGCGCACCGGCTCGCCCACATGGTCGCTCACCGAGGTGCGCAAGCTTTCCCAGCGCAAGCCGGCGCTGATCGAGCTGCTCGCATTGATTTCCCAGTCGTCCTGGGCGAACAGCGCGGCGCTGTCGATGCGCCCGTCGTAACGCTGGTCGATCACGGCCAGCGGCAGGCCGTCCGGCGTGAACGTGTGTTCGAGGCGGGTTTGCTGGCGCCGCGCCGCTGCCGTGTTCCAGCCCAGTACCAGCGCGTGGCCCCCTTGCAGCGGCAAGTTCAGCTTGCCATCGAGATGGGCGCCCAGCTCGCCGATGCCCGAATCGACCAGATGCTGGGCGGGACCGGGCGTATCGTCGACCAGTGCGCCGAACACGAAATTCGAATAGCGCCGCGCCAGGCTCACGCCGCCGGTAAGTTCGACACGCGCGCCCTCACCCACCCGGTGGGTCCAGCTCAGGTCGGAGCGCACCAGCGCGGCACCGATGCGAAATTGCGCGCTGCGCTCCGGAAACGCGCTGGGCTGGCCAAACAACAGCGTCTCGCGTGCCTGGCTGTCGATCACGCGCCGGCTCAGGTTGATGAACGATTGTGCGCTCAGCGTGTCGGCGTTGGCCAGCGTCCAGTTCAGGCGTGGTGACAGGTTCAGTTCATCGCGCAGCGTGCCTTCGAGCTGACGGGTGCGCCGCGCCAGCGTCAGTGCACCATTGCGCTCGCTGGCGACCTGCTCTTCTTGCGACAGCGCCTCGACGCTGCTGCGCACCAGCGCCAGCGGTACGGTGTAGCTGGTGCCGTCGCGCTTGTCGGACAGCTCGACGCGCAGGCTGGGCGCAGTGCGTCCCGTCTGCAGCTCGGCGCCCACCTTGACGCTCGCCGCGGCGCGCGTGGCGGTTTTCTTGAGGACGATGTTGACGGTGCCGGCGATCGCCTGCGTACCCAGTTCGGCCGACGCGGTGCGCAATATTTCGACCCGTTCGATCAAGTCCGGTGCGATCGACTCAAACGTAAAACCGTTCGGTGCGGCCACGCCGTTGAGCAGGATCTGGGTATAGCCGCTGCCCAGGCCGCGCAGACGGATTTCGCTGGCCTGGCCGGCGCCGGCGCCGATGCTGATACCGGGCAGGCGCTTCAAGGCGTCGGCCAGCGTGGTGTCGCCAAAACGCAGCAATTCGGCGCTGTCGATGACGATGCGGCTGGCCGTGTCCATGCGGCGCGCGTCGTATCTGGCGCCGGCCACCTCAACCTTGGCGATGGGCACGCCGGCCTCGGGCGGGGTGTCGGGCGGCGCCGCGTCGGCGTGGGCTGCTGAGCGCGGCGCATACAACGATGAAACGATGGCGCAAGCGAGTACATACGGACGAATCTGCATTAGTGTTTCCTGACGAATTGTTGGGTTAGCGACGCGCCAATGCCCACCCGCGGCGATGGGCCTGCGGGTGCGATGGCACGCGATAGGAAGTGGACGACGGCGCCAGCGGCGCGCGTCGCTTCAGGTCTAGCTTGCGGCGCGCGTGGCGCGCGCTTGCCGGGCGTGTTTGCCGCCTTTGTCGGCAAGGTCACCGAGCATGCGTTCGGGATCGATCGGCTGGTCGTCCTGCAGCACTTCAAAATGCAGATGCGGTCCGCTGACGATGCCGCTGGCGCCGGACAAGGCGATCACCTGGCCGGCCCGCACCAGCTCGCCCACCCGCACCGAGCGACTGTCGAGGTGAGCGTACAGCGAGCGCATCTTGTTGGCGTGTTCCACCACCACCAAGGAGCCATAGTTCGGATTGGCGTCGTAGTGGTCGGTCGATACGACGACGGTGCCGTCGGCGGCGGCCAACACCCCGGTGCCGACGCGCGCGCCGAAATCGATGCCACGATGGCGATGCGCGGGCGCGCCGTACAGAACGCCGAAAAAGCTGTTCACGCGCACACTGGCAAGCGGCGCCTGCCAGGCTTGCGGGATCGGCGCCGCTAGCTGCGCAACGGGCGCCTTGGTCGCCGGCTGTGCCGTCACGGTGCGCCATGCAAACGCCGGTTGCAGCAGCACGCTGGCCAACAGCACCGCGCCCAGGCCACCCAGCACGGTCGCCTTGCCCAGCCAGCTCAGGGCCGGCATGCCGTTCTGGCGTATCAATGCCACGCGCGCCACCAGCGTCTCGCCATGCGCGCCGCCAAACGCCAGCGTGGTTTGCGGCGCCAGTGCCAGCATGGACTGCTGCATTTTCAGCTGCCCCACCAGCGCGGCCGCATACTGTTGCCGTTCGGACTGGGCGCGTCCGGCCAGCACCTGCTGGTCGCAGCTGAGTTCCTGGGCCCAGCTCAGCTTGCTGCCCAGCTTGCGCAGCAGCGGGTTGAACCACAATAGCGCCTGCAATACCAGGCTCACGTTGAGCCACAGCGGATCGCGCCGGCGCCAGTGGGTCAGTTCATGGGCGATGATCATTTGCTGCTGGGCCGCGCTGAACTGGCGCAGGTGGGCGGGCAGCAACAGGCGCGCCTGGCGCACGCCCGACAACATCGGCGAGACGGCCGCCTCGGTTTCCAGCACGTGCAAGCGGTCGAGACGGCGCGCCGTTTCCGGCCCGAACGCCTGATGCGCCGCCAGCTGGGCGCGGCACAGCGGATGGGCCGCGTCCAGCAAGGCGCGCAGGCGTCGCTGGGCGCGCTGCCAGCGCGCGGCGGCAACACCCAGTCCTGCGAGATACAGCACCAACCAAGCGCGCGCCAGCGCTAACCAGTCGCTCGCGTCGGCACCGGCGCCCTGCTCGTCCGATGCGAGGGCCGCTGGCGCGTCCGACAGCAAGGCATCCGGGGTAGCGGGCGCAGGCGCGCTCGGCGCGGCGGCGGCACGACTGCCATCGACGCGCGCCAGCAGGCTCAACTGCGCGCTTTGCGGCAGCAGCACCAGCGCCAGCGCGGCCACGCTGAGCAGCTGGGCCGCCAACCACACCGAACGCTGCAGCGCCAGCGCCGGCCACAGCCGCTGCGCTACGCTCAGCGCGCCCCACAGCGCCGCCCCCACCAGCGCGCCATTCACGCTCGCTTGCAAAAATAGCAGCGGAAAGATGGTCGTCAGATAGTCCATCGGCTTACTCCTGATCCGCCGGCCAGTCCAGCAGCATCTGTTCGAGTTCGGCCATTTCCTGCCGGTCGACCAGTTTGCTGCCGGTAAACATATTAATCGGCAACGGTGCATCGATCTCCATCACGCGCCGTCCGAAATCGTGGGCGAAGGCGGCCAGCGTGGCAACCTTGTCGAGTCCGGCCTGATACACCTGCACGCCGTGTTCGCTGTGCTGGATCACCATCTGCTTGTCGAGCATGCGCTCAAGCGTCTTGCGGGTCGATGAGAACGACCAGCCCAGTTCGTCGATGACGTGTTCGTGCAGCGCGCGCGCGCTCAGCGGCTGCGCCTTCCACAAGGCTTTCAACAGACTCAGTTCGGATACGGACGGAATGGACATTGCTCGGGCTCCACGGTGTGACCAATGGGGCAAGTATGCGACACATGTCACACAAGAGCAAGCACTATTTGCGACATTTGTCGCACAGGCGGCGCACGGCGCCGCGCGCAGCAATGCCAGGGCGCGGCGCGCCCTGGCGGGGGAATTGGTGCCGAACCTCGAGGCGGTCGGCTCACCTGCTGATGAACCCTGTGTCAGCCCAAGTTCGGCGTCGCAGGTCACACACACAGTCGCATCATGGCCGACGGCGCGCGCGCCGACCGTGCGCTGGCGAACTGAGTCGTGAAAATCTTTCGCTCGCCCCGCTAAGGATATTGCGCCAGCAACGCGCCCAGCGTGCTCTGGTCGACCGTCTCGCGCTCTAGCAACAGGTGGGCCAGCGCATTGAGCAGCGCGCGCCGGTCCTGCAGTGTCTTGCGCACCCGTCCATGGGCGTCGTCGAGCAGCTTGGCGATCTCGCCGTCGATCGTCTGGGCGGTGTGCTCGCTGTAGCTTTGCCGCTCCGGCAGCGCGGCCGGGCCAAGAAACGGCGCGCGCACTGCCTCGAAGGTGGCCAGGCCCAGCCGCTCGCTCATGCCGTACTGAGTGACCATGTGGCGCGCCATGTCGGTGGCCGTCTGCAAGTCGTTCTGCGCGCCGGTGGAAACATCGCCGAACACCAGTTCCTCGGCAACCCGTCCACCCAGCAGCACGTCGAGCCGGTCCAGCAGCTCGGCTTTCTTGAGCAGGTAGCGGTCTTCCGTGGGCAGTTGCTGGGTGTAGCCGAGCGCGGCCACGCCACGGGGGATGATCGAAATCTTGCCGACCCGGTCAGCGTGCGCGCGGCATTCGGCCACCACCGCGTGACCGGCCTCGTGGTAGGCCACTGTCTCCTTCTCCTGCGGGTTCATCACGCGGGTCTTTTTTTCCAGCCCGGCCACGATGCGTTCGATCGCCTCGTCGAACTCGGCCATGTCGACCGCGTTTTTGTCGCGCCGCGCCGCCAGCAGCGCCGCCTCGTTGACCAGATTGGCCAGGTCGGCCCCGGCGAATCCCGCGGTGCGCGCGGCGATCAATGCCAGCTCTACCCCGGGTGCCAGGCTCACCTGGCGCGCATGCACCTGCAGGATCTTTTCGCGTCCGTGCAGGTCGGGCCGGTCGATGGCGATCTGGCGGTCGAAGCGGCCCGGGCGCAGCAGCGCCGCGTCGAGCACCTCGGGGCGGTTGGTGGCGGCCAGGATGATCACCCCCTTGTTGGTGTTGAAACCGTCCATTTCGACCAGCAACTGGTTCAGCGTCTGCTCCTGTTCGCTGTGCCCGCCGAAGATGGCGTTGCTGCCGCGCGCGCGCCCCAGTGCGTCAAGCTCGTCAATGAAGATGATGCACGGCGCCTTCTGTTCGGCCTGCGCGAACAGGTCGCGCACCCGGGCCGCGCCGACCCCGACGAACATCTCGACGAACTCCGAGCCGCTGATCGAAAAGAACGGCACCTTCGCTTCGCCGGCCACCGCCTTGGCCAGCAAGGTCTTGCCGGTACCCGGCGCGCCCACAATCAGCACGCCCTTGGGGATTTTGCCGCCCAGCCGGCGATAGCGCTCGGGCTGACGCAAGAAGTCGACCACCTCCATCAACTCGTCCTTGGCCTCGTCGATGCCGGCAACGTCGTCAAAGCGCACCCCGGTCTGACTCTCGACATACACCCGCGCATGGCTCTTGCCAGGGTCGAGCGCGAAGCTAGACGAGAGCCCTGAGCGGCGCGCCAGATAGCCCCACAGCAGCATGATCACGCCGATCGGGATGGCCCACGACAGCAGCAGCGCCAGCCAGTCGTTGCGCGCCTTGCCCTCGAAGTGCACGCCGGCCGCCTCAAGCTCCTGGACCAGCGCCGTGTCGGCCACCCGCACCGTGACGAAGGCGCGCCGCGCCGCAGCGCCCGAGGCAGACGCGCTCGCAGCGGCGCCGGCCGCCTCGGGTTTCAGCGTGCCGCGTATCGTGTCCTCGCTGAGCGCCGCCTCAGCGACCTTGCCCGCGTGCAGCATCTGTTTGAATTCGCTGTAGGCGAGCGCCTGCGTGTTGCGCGACTCAAACAGCGACTGCAGTAACAGAAACATCACGGGGATCGCCAGCCACCAGTACCAGAGCGGCACTTGCGGCGGTTTCGCGCTGTTTGGTTCAGGATTCACCCCAGGCCTCATCAAGATGTCGCGCCGGCGCGCGGCGTCGCCGGCGCCAGCGGACCGGCGCGAACTTATGCTGCAACGAACACTGACGCCCAGCCTATGCCGCTGGCCCGCTGCGCCTTTGAGCGCGCTCAAGTTTGAAACCCGCCGCCCCGCCCCCACGCCGAAAATTTCATCGCGCACCAGCCGACCTTTCGCGGCGCGCCACGGTCCAACTCGATACCACCGGTCTCTGGGCGAACTGTGATGAGCGACACGATGCGTTTTGCCAATCGCGAGCAGGCCGGCCGGCTACTGGCGCAGCGCCTGGGGCAGTATGCCGATCGCGCCGATGTCATCGTGCTGGCCCTGCCGCGCGGGGGCGTGCCGGTCGGTTTCGCCGTCGCGCAAGCCTTGCACGCGCCGCTCGATGTGCTGGTGGTACGCAAGCTGGGCGTGCCGCAGCACCCCGAGTACGCGATGGGCGCCGTTGCCAGCGGCGGCGTCGGCGTGCTGCATACCGACCTGCTGGCGCGCCTGAAGATCCCGATGAAGCAGGTCGACGACCTGGCCGCCACTTTGCTCGAGGAAATCGCCGCGCGCGAACTGCGCTACCGCGCCGAACGCACGCCCCAAGATTGCGCACGCCGCGTGGTGATTCTTGTCGATGACGGCCTGGCCACTGGCTCCACGATGTCGGCCGCGCTGCGCGCGCTGCGCCAGGCCGAACCGGCGCGCGTCATCGTGGCCGTGCCAGTGGCGCCGGCCGAAACCTGCGCCGCGCTGGGCGCCGACGTCGACGAACTGATCTGCTTGAGCTGTCCCGAGCCGTTTCACGCGGTCGGCCTGTGGTACGACGATTTCACCCAGACCAGTGATCAGCAAGTGTGTGACTTGCTCGCCGCGGCAGCGCACTTGCAGCAGGCGCGCGCCACCGCGGCACCCGGTGCGCAAGCTCATTTCGACGAGGTCCAGCATGCAAGTCCAACAGTTCACCTTCAGCACCGGCCCGGTCCAACTTGAAGGCTTGCTCGAACTGCCGGCGCAGCCGCGCGCGCTGCTGTTGTTTGCGCACGGCAGCGCCAGCAGCGCCCACAGTCCGCGCAATAATCAGGTCGCGCGCGCGCTGCATCAGGCGTCGATGGGCACGCTGCTGCTGGACCTGTTGAGCAGCGCCGAGCAGCGCAGCACCGCCATGCGCTTCGATATCACGTTGCTGACCGAACGGCTCGGTGCGGCGCTCGATCGCGTGCGCCAGCATCCTCTCTGCGCCGCGCTGCCGCTGGGCCTGTTTGGCGCCAGCACCGGCGCGGCCGCGGCGCTGCGCCTGGCTGCCGCCCGCCCCGACCAGCTCGTGGCGGTGGTCGCGCGCGGTGGTCGGCCCGATCTGGCCGGCGCAAACGCGCTGGCGTGCGTGCGCGCGCCGACGCTGCTGATCGTGGGCGGCCAGGACGCCCTGGTGATCGACCTCAATCTGGCCGCCAGTGCGCTGCTGCAGTGCGAGAATCGCGTCGCGATCGTGCCTGGCGCTGGCCACCTGTTCGAAGAGCCGGGCACGCTGGAGGCAGTGGCCGAGCTGGCCGCGGGGTGGTTCGTCCGCCATTTGCCAACGCCACCTTAGGCACGCGTTGCGCGTCGCGTCGCCCGCCTCTTGCCGGCCGCTTCGGCTGCCACGGCCGGTTCGCTCTCCTGCCACGTTCCCCGCCACTTTCCCGCTGCGTCCTGTCGGCTGGCGCGCCTTCGCGCGCGCAATCAGCAGCATGCGCGCTGGCGCGCCGTCGCGCCGTACCTGCCACGCCGACCATTAGTCCGAACGGACCAATCGCTGATCACAAGCCAGTCACGTTGCCTCACTAATATCAATCTTGCAGAAGCTGCATTTCAGTTGACGCAGCAGAACGTGCTTGCAGCATCCAAAGGACGCCGCGCGCGCAACCGGCACAGCCGCCCGTTGCCGCCGGCATGGTCCCCGGCCTGACCCTTGACCCTTTCTTCCACTCTTCACTATCTAGGATTGACTATGTCCCGCAAACTGTTCCTTGCCCTGCCGCTCGCCGCGGCCTCCCTGCTGCTGTCGGCTCACGCGATGGCCGACACGGTCGCCGTGTGGAAAATGGAAAGCTCGCTGCAAGCGACACTGGCCGACGGCGTCACGCCCGTCGCCGGTGCCGTCTCGTTTGTCGGTGGCGCCACCACGTCGGGCTTCGTGGCCGGTTTCTCGAGCACCGACAAAGCCTACAACACCACCCACTATCCGGCCGTATCGGGCGCCGACATGAGCGCGGGCATCGTGTTTGCGACCTCGACCGCCGGCTTCCAGAACGTCGTCATCAGCTGGGACGACAAGCGTTCGGCCACCGCCGCCAACACCCTGTCGTTTCAATACTCGCTCGACGGCGTCAACTTCACTGCCTTTGGCGGCGTCGAAAAAGTCACCACCGTCAACTGGACCAGCCACTCGTTCGACCTGAGCAGCATCGTCGGCGCCAACGACGACGCCAACTTCGCGTTCCGCGTACTGGCCGCGTACGACACCACCGGCAACTATGTCGGCACCACTTCCGGCTACAGCACGGGCGGCACGATTCGCTACGACAACGTCACCGTCAGCGGCATCGCCGCCGCCGTGCCGGAACCGGAAAGCTACGCGATGATGCTGGCCGGTCTGGCACTGCTGGGCGCGATCGCACGCCGCAAAGCGCGCGCCAACGCCTAAGCGGGACGCGTCGCCAGCCTGCGGCGCGCGCCAGTCGCGCGTGCCGCCGCAGCGCCCATTTGCATCGAACTGACTACTCTATTTGGATATCCTATGCGTTGCCCACAGCTGAAACAAATCCCGCGCGCCATCGCGCTCCTGCTCGCCATTTCGGGCGCCGGACTGGCCTATGCCGGCGAACTCGATCATCGTGAATTTGACGCGACCTTGCATGTGCCGTTCCGTGCCGACGCGAACGCGACAGCCGAAGCGCGCACCTTCACCCTCAAATTCGAATACCCGATGGTCGAACAGGCACAAAGCGTGTCCTGGCGCGTCGAACTGCTCGATCCGGCCGGCAACGTTGTGCAGCGCTGGTACGGCATTGAAAGCCTGAGCAAGGACGACGTCACCGTGGCCGTCAACTGGGCCGGGCGCAGCGCCGCGCTGGCCGACGGCCTGTACCAGGTGCGCCTGACAGCGAGCAGCAGCGACGCCGCGAGCGTGGCGCGCCCTGCCGGCGTGGTCGACGAATTCGTCGAACGCAACCTGGCCGCCAGCGACGCCGACGTCATCGAGCAGAGCTGGGACATGCAGGTGGGCACGCCCGCCACGCCGGCCATGCCCGCGTTTCGCGCCATGCCGAGCGGCAGTTCCAGCGGCGCCGGCGCGGCCCTCAAGGCCAGCGCCAAGCCATCCGCAGCCAGCCTGCGCGCCATGCCGGCGCTGACCACCGGCGCAAACGTGGCCGCCACCCCTGGCCTGCCGTACACCGTGTACTTCAGCAATCTGCACAGCCAGACCAACCACAGCGACGGCGGCGGCAATCTGGCCAGCTGCGGCGGCGCGCAAAACCCGCAGGCCGGCCAATACGGTCCGGACGTCGCCTTCCAGTACGCGCAGGACCACGGCCTCGATATCCTGATGACGTCGGAACACAATCACATGTACGACGGTTCGGACAACACCAACACGGCCGCCACGCCGGCGTTTGCCAAGAATCTGTACCAGTCGGGCCTGGCCATCGCCAGCGCCTACAACGCCGCCCACCCGAACTTCCTGGCCGTGTACGGCATGGAATGGGGCGTCATCAATAACGGCGGCCACATGAATATTTTCAATTCGAACGAACTGTTCGGTTGGGAATACAATGCCAGCAATCAGCTGCTGGCCGACACCTTCACCGCCAAGGGCGACTACGCCGGCCTGTACACGCTGATGGCTCAGCGCGGCCTGGTCGGTCAGTTCAACCATCCGTCCTCGAGCGGCCAGTTCCTCGTCAACGGCACCGCGCTCGGCTACACGGCCGATGGCGACACGGCGATGGCGCTGTGCGAAGTGGCGAATACCTCGGCCTTTTCGATCAACACCACCGAAACGGAAACGAGCCGCAGCTCCTACGAGGGCGCGTGCAAGAAGGCGCTCGAGGCGGGCTATCACATCGCCTTTAGCACTGACCAGGACAACCATTGCGCCAACTGGGGCGCGTCCTACACCAACCGCACCGGCGTGATGATCCCGACCGGCACACCGCTGACCAATGCCAGCTTTGTCGACGCGATCAAGGCGCGCCGGGTGTTTGCCACCTTTGACAAGAACTCGCAGCTGGTGCTCACCGCCAACAGCCACCTGATGGGTGAGACCTTCACCAATGCCGGTCCGCTGACGCTGACGGCCAACTTCAGCAACAGCGCCGGACGCAGCGCCACCACGGTGCAAATCTATGAAGGTGTACCGAAACGTAATGGCACCATCACGCTGATGTCGAGCAACGCCGTCAACAACATCACGCCGGCCGTGGGCGCGCATTTTTACTACGCCAAAGTGACTCAGGACGACGGCAAGACCTTGTGGTCGGCGCCAGTGTGGGTCAACCAGATCGTCGACACGCTCGCACCAACGGTGTCGGTTGGGGTGATCGGCAGCAGCGGCAACATCGTGCTCAACGCCAGCGCCAGCGACAATGTCGGCGTGGCCCGAGTCGATTTCTACGTCGACGATGTGCTCAAGGGCAGCGCCAGCGTCAGCCCGTACGCGCTCACGCTCGACTCGACCGCTCTGAACAACGGCACCCACGTGCTCAGCGCCAAGGCCGTCGATGCGGCCAACAACGTCGGCGTGGCCAGCAATGTCAGCTTCGCCGTCAACAACACGCCGGTCGATACCGTCGCGCCGACCGTCAGCGCAGCGGTCAGCGGCAATCACGGTCCGATCACACTCAGTGCCAGCGCCAGCGACAACGTCGGCGTCACCTTGGTCGAATTCTATGTCGACAGCGCACTCAAGGGCAGCACCAACAACTCGCCGTACACGCTGGCCTTCGATACCACCCAGGTCGGCAATGGCACCCATGCGCTCAACGCCAAGGCGTATGACGCGGCCCATAACGTGGGCTCGTCGGGCGACGTCAGCTTTAACGTCAACAACGCCGTCGATGTCAGCGCGCAAGTGCGCGTGAGCGCATCCGGGCTCACCTTCAACCGCGCCACGCAACTGTTTAGCGGCACGGTCACGCTGAGCAACCAGGGCGGCACATCGCTGAACGGTCCGCTGCAACTTGAGCTCGACGGCCTGGCCGCCGGCATCTCGCTGGCCAACGCCAGCGGCATGCACAACGGCGCGCCGTACCTGTCGGTGGGCGCGGCCAGCCTGGCAGCGGGCGCCAGCGTCAGCGTCCCGGTCAGCTTTGCCAATCCGGCCAAAGCAAACCTGAGCTACACCGCCAAAACCTATTCCGGTCCATTCTAAGGAAAACCATCATGTTTCCAATCACCACACTCACCTTGCGCCGCTGCGCGCTGGCGCTGGCCCTGAGCACTTGCGGCGTACTTGCGCAGGCGTCGAGCGGCCCCGTCAGCTTCCATGCCACCATCGACAGCAGTACGATGACGGGCGGCGGCTACCTCGATTTCGCATTGATCCCCGGCCAGGTACCGGCCACCGGCGCCACCGTCACGCTGAGCAATTTCAGCGGCGCATTCGGCAGCAGTTTCGAGCTGTCGGGCGACGCCAGCGGCACACTGGCCAGCGCGTTCACGCTGGGTAATACGATGGCGTATAACGACCTGTTCCATTCGGTCACGCTGGGTGGCACGTTCGGCTTTGACGTCACCTTCGGGGGCGACTACGCGACCAGCGCTGGCAATATCGGCACCACCTTCGGGGTCGGCTTGCTGGCGGCCGATCAGGTCACCTATCTGGGCAACGCCAACGGCAACCTGTTCCAGATGGAACTGACGCCGATGCAGGGCGAACTGCCGGGCACGGTCGACGTCAGCGTGCTGGCCGGCGACGTCGCCAGCATCGCGGCGGTGCCGGAGCCGTCCGAGTATCTGATGATGCTGGCCGGCCTGGGTATATTGGGTGCGCTGGTGCGCCGCCGCCGGCAAAGCGCAGCCTAACCGCGAGCAGCGGCGACAAGCAGCAGCCGATGCCCCTGCTGCCGTCGCCAACCCTGGCACTACAATCGCCAAACCGGGGACCGCCCCGTGTTTTCGAGCAATCCAATGCTCAGAAACACGGGTCGGTCCCCGGCTATTTTTCCGCGTCCGTGCCCGGCCTTTCGCGCCCTCGGTCTGCGTTTTTCCGTGTCGTTCAACCCGGCGCAGAGAGTGCCGACATCACGAACCGATCGCGACAACGCCGTCCAGGAACCGCATACCCTTGGGAAAATTAGTCGGGCACGATCGCGGTGACTTCGATTTCCACACGGGCGCGCTCTTCGATCAGCGCCACCACCTGCACCGCCGTCATGGTCGGAAAGTGCCGTCCGATCAGCTCGCGGTAAGCGACACCAATTTCCGGATAGGCGTTCACATATTCGTTTTTGTCGACCACATACCACGTCATGCGCACGATGTGCTCGGGTTTGGCGCCGGCCTCGGCCAGCACCGTGACGACGTTGCAAAGCGCCTGGCGCACCTGGCCGGCGAAGTCGTCGGTGTGGAATTGGCATTGCGCGTCCCAGCCTATCATGCCGCTCACGCACACCGTGCGTCCGCGCGCGGCAATGCCGTTCGAATAACCGCGCGGACGGGACCAGCCTGGAGGTTGAAGAAATTCCATGATGCTGCCTTTCTGATTCATCTATTGTGAACCCGCCGCGCCGGGCGCAGGTGTGGCGCAGGCGGCGCCGCCAAACGCGATGATGCGCGCGCGCAGCGGATCGGGAATGCGCATCGCGCGCGCCGTGGGCAAGTCCATCAACACCAGCACCAGCGTGGCGCGCACCCGTTCGCGTCCGTCGTCAGCGAGCAGGCGAATGGCGACGGTGATCGACGAGCGACCCAGCTTGTGCACGCGCAGCTCCGCGCTGAGCACATCGCCCAGCGTGCTGCTGGCGACAAAATCGGTCTGTACGCTGACGGTGGGCAGGCCGAGCTGGCGCTCGAGCACCAGTTCGCGAAAACCCAGCCCCAACACGGCGCCGCACCAATCCTCGACCAGATTATTGAACATCTCGAAGTAGCGCGGATAGAACACGATGCCGGCCGGGTCGCAGTCGCCAAAGCGCACCGTCGCACTGTTGCGAAACACCTGGCTATGCATGCGCCACCTCGCGCGCCGGCACCGCGCGCAGCAGCTCGCGCGCGATGATCATCTGCTGCACCTCGGTGGCCCCTTCATAGATGCGCAGCGAGCGAATTTCACGATACAGCCGCTCGACCGGGTGCTCGCTGACGACCCCCTGGCCGCCGAACATCTGCACGGCCGCGTCGATCACCTGCTGCGCCGTCTCGGTGGCGGTCAGCTTGGCCATGGCCGCTTCCTTGGTCACGTTTTCGCCCTGGTCGCGCAGCCAGGCGGCGCGATATGTCAGCAGCGCGGCGGCGTCAATGTCAGTGGCCATTTGGGCCAGCTTGGCCTGCGTCAGCTGGAAGTCGGCCAGCGTCTTGCCGAACATCTTGCGCGTGGTGGCGCGCGTGAGCGCCTCGTCGAGCGCGCGCCGCGCGAAGCCCAGCGCGGCCGCCGCCACCGAGGTGCGAAAGATGTCCAGCGTGGCCATCGCCACCTTGAAGCCCTGCCCTGGCGCGCCCAGACATTTGGCGGCGCTGACGCGGCAGTTGTTAAAGCGAATGCGCGCCAGCGGATGGGGCGCCATCACGTCGATGCGCTCGGCGATCTCGAAACCGGGCAAATCGGCATCGACGATGAAGGCGGAAATGCCGCGCGCGCCCGGCGCCTCGCCGGTGCGGGCAAACACCACGTACAGGTCGGCGATGCCGCCGTTGGAGATCCAGGTTTTTTCGCCGTTCAGCACGTAGTCGTCGCCGTCGCGGACGGCCGCGCACTGCATCGCGGCCACGTCCGAGCCGGCGTCCGGTTCGGACAAGGCAAACGCCGCGATCGCCTCGCCGCGCGCCACTTTACCGAGGTACTCGGCCTTGTTGGCGTCGCTGCCAAACAGCGTGATCGCGCCGCTGCCCAATCCTTGCATCGCAAACGCGAAGTCGGCCAGGCCGGCGTGGCGCGCCAGCGTTTCGCGGATCAGGCAGATGGCGCGCGTGTCGATCGCCTCGCCGATCGCGCCGTGAGCGATCCCGCCGATCGCGTGACGCAGCCAGCCGGCCGCGCCCAACTGCTTGACCAGATCGCGACACACCTGGTCGACGTCGCGCCCGTGCGCCTGGGCGATGTGTTCGGTGGCCCAGGCGTCCAGTTGCAGCGCCAGAACGCGGTGGCGCGGCTCCAGGAAAGGCCAATTCAGATAATTCTGGTCTGCCATGATGGGTCCTCAGTCGCCTTCAAAGACGGGTTTTTGCTTGCCCACGAAGGCGTGATAGGCGCGATGGAAGTCGTTGCTGGCCATGCAGATCGCCTGCGCCTGCGCCTCCGCTTCAATGGCTTCGTCGATGCCCATATTCCATTCCTGCTGCAGCATTTTCTTGGTCATGCCATGTGCAAAAGTCGGCCCTTGCGCCAGCGCGGCGGCGAAGGCCTGCGCTTCGGTGAGCAGCGTTTCGGGCGCGCACAGGCGGTTGTAGAAGCCCCAGCGTTCGGCTTCTTCGCCGCCCAGACTGCGCCCCGTGTACAGCAGTTCGGACGCGCGTCCCTGTCCAATCACGCGCGGCAGCAAGGCGCAGGCGCCCATGTCACAGCCGGCCAGCCCGACCCGCGCGAACAGGAAGGCGGTCTTGCTGCGCGCCGTGCCGTAACGAATGTCGGAGGCCAGCGCCAGCAAGGCGCCGGCGCCGGCGCAGATGCCGTCGATCGCCGCCACCACCGGTTGCGGGCAGGCGCGCATCGCCTTGACCAGGTCGCCCGTCATGCGCGTAAAAGCCAGCAGGCCGGGCATGTCGAGCTCGGTCAGCGGCCCGATGATGTCGTGCACGTCGCCGCCGGAGCAGAAGTTCTCGCCCGCACCGGTGATGACGACCGCCTTCACGTCGTCGGCGTAGCTGAGCGCGCGAAACAGGTCGCGCAGCTCGGCGTAGGACGCGAACGTGAGCGGGTTTTTGCGCTCCGGACGGTTCAGTGTCACGGTCGCCACGCCCAGCTCGACGTGAAAACTGAAATGCTGCGCCGCGTAGTTGGCCAGCGCCTGCCGGCCTCCCGGTAATTGATGGGCATGGCCTGTCAGATATCGCATCGTGTTCTCCTTAATCCTGTTCTTTGTCGGACGGGTCGATCAAGTGATCCTTGAGCGTCGACAGCAGCGCGATCAGCGTCGCCTTGTCGGCTGCCGGCAGGCCGGCCGTCAGTTCCGTGACCCAACCTTCATGCACCGACGCCATCCGGTCGAATGCGCTGCGTCCGGCCGGCGTCAGCTTGACGCTGTAGGCACGTCGATCATCCGGCACCGGCTGTCGCTCGACCAGGTTTTCCTGTTCCAGCTGGTCGGTGATGCCGGTGATATT
This sequence comes from Burkholderiales bacterium, assembly GCA_038207625.1. Taxonomy (GTDB): domain Bacteria; phylum Pseudomonadota; class Gammaproteobacteria; order Burkholderiales; family Burkholderiaceae_D; genus JBBQZO01. Next base: position 47,040 of record JBBQZO010000022.1, read on the forward strand.
GCCGCCGGTGACCATCATGCGCTTGGACAGCTCGCCCATGCGCAGTCCCTGCGGATGGCGATCGAGCTGCGCCATCAGGTCAAAGCGCGGCAGCGTGATGCCAAACTCGCTGCGCAGGCGGGTGCGGATCTCGGCCTCGATCAGCGTGGTGCAGGAAAGCATGCGCAGCCACAGCTTGAGCGACTGGTGCGAGTCCTGCGTGAGGCGGGTTTCGACGTCGAGTACCGGCGCCGGGTCGAACGCCACCTGCGTGTCGGTCTGGGGGGCGCGCTTGCGTGTCATGGTGATTTTCCTCGATGTGCCGTCCTCGGCGATGATCCGTGCAGGGTTGGCACGCGGTAAGGGCTTGTGCATCACATCACCTCGCCGCCGGCCACCGCCAGCGCCTGGCCCGTCATCGACCCCGATCCCGGCTGGCATAGCCACAGCACGGCGTTGGCCACCTCGTCGGGCTGCACCAGCCGGCGCTGCGGGTTGGCCGCCGCCAGTTCGGCGCGCGCCGCAGACTCCGTGCGTCCGGTCTTGGCGACGATGTTGGCCAGCGCATCCTTGACGATGTCCGTTTCGGTGTAGCCGGGGCAGACGGCGTTGACGGTGATGCCCTTGGTGGCCATCTCCAGCGCCAGCGCGCGCGTGAGCCCGATCACGCCGTGCTTGGCCGCGCAATACGCCGACACGTAGGCGTAACCGGTCAGCCCGGCCGTGCTGACGACGTTGACGATGCGACCCCACTGCGCGGCCAGCATGTCGGGCAGCGCCTCGCCACAGCAGTGAAAGGTGCCGTTCAGGTTCACGGCCAGCATCTGCTGCCACAGCGCGTCGTCAGTCTTACCAAACGGCGCCGACCTGGCCTGGCCGGCGTTATTGATCAGGATGGCGATCGGACCGAAGCGCGCGCGCGCCTGCGCAAACGCGGTGACGACGCTGGCCCGTTCGGCCACGTCGGCGCTAAAGCCGGCTACCTCACCGTGCGCCTGCAACTGGGCGACGGTGGCGGCCAGCGTATCGGCGTCGCGCCCGAGCAGGCTTACGCGCGCACCGGCCTGCAACAGCTGGCGCGCGATCGCCGCGCCGATGCCGCGCCCGCCGCCGGTGACCAGCGCATGGTGGCCGGCCAGCGTGGCCGGCGCCGAATCAATGGTCGCCATGTTCATCCTTCCAGCAACTTGGCGGCGACCTGCTGCGCCGTCAGGCCGTCGCTGGCGGCGGCCAGCTGGCGTTCGCGTTCCAGGTTGCGTTCGAGCTGGGCCTTGCCGGCCACATACTGCTGCGGCCAGGCGATGTCCGTGTAACCGAGTTTGGCCACTTCGTTCAAGGTCCAGGCCGGATTGGCCAGATGCGGGCGCGCCACCGCGCACAGGTCGGCCCGGCCGGATGCGATGATGCTGTTGGCGTGGTCCGCTTGGTAAATCGAGCCGACGGCGATGGTCGCAATGCCCGCCTCGTTGCGGATGCGGTCGGAGAAAGGGGTCTGGAACATGCGTCCGAACACTGGCTTTTCCTTCTTGCTGACCTGCCCGGACGAGCAGTCGATCATGTCCGCCCCAAGCGCCTTGAACAGGCGCGCGATCTGCACCGCGTCGTCGGGCGTGATGCCGCCATCGACCCAGTCGTGCGCGGACAGGCGCACGCTGATCGGTTTGTCGGCCGGCCACACGGCGCGCACGGCGGCAAACACCTCGAGCGGATAGCGGCAGCGGTTTTCCAGGCTGCCGCCGTACGCGTCGCCGCGCAAGTTGGTCAGCGGCGAGATGAAGCTCGACAGCAGGTAGCCGTGCGCGCAATGCAGTTCCAGCCAGTCGAAGCCGGCCTGCGCCGCCTGCTCGGTGGCGCGCACGAAGTCGGCCTTGATGCGCGCCATGTCGTCGGCGCTGGCCGCGCGCGCCAGTTGCGACACGCCGTCAATGTATTGTTGTTCGGAGGCCGACACCAGCGGCCAATTGCCGTGCGCCAGCGGCAGGTCGATGCCGTCCCAGGCGCGCCGGGTCGAGCCCTTGGCGCCGGCGTGCCCGATCTGGATCGCGATCTTCGCGTCCGTGCTGGCATGCACAAAATCGACGATACGCTTCCACGCCACCGTGTGCGCCGGCGCATACAGGCCCGGGCAGCCGGGCGTGATGCGCGCGTCGGCCGACACGCACGTCATTTCGGCGAACACCAGCGCCGCGCCGCCCATCGCGCGACTGCCCAGGTGGGCCAGGTGGTAGTCACCGGCCACGCCGTCGATGGCAGAATACTGCGCCATTGGCGAAACGACGATACGGTTCTTCAACACCGTCTCGCGCAATTTGAATGGCGTGAGCATCGGCAGCATCGGTTTCGTGGTGGCCGGCAGCGCCAACCCTGCCTGCGCGCATGCGCGTTCGGCGATCCAGTTTTCGAAGTGTGCGACATAGGCCGGATCGCGTGCGCGCAGGTTCTCGTGCGACAGGCGCTGACTGCGCGTGAGCATCGAGTAGGCGAACTGCTCGGCCTCCATGCTGGTATAGCGCTGCACGTTTTCGAACCATTCCATCGAATTGCGCGCCGCGCTTTGCAGTTTGATCACCTCGATCGCGCGTACCGCCTGGTAGGCGTCGAGCACCTTGTCGATGCCCACCACGCCGTACTGCCAGAAGCAGCGCGCCAGCTCGATCGCGTCCTCCAGCGCCAGCTTGGTGCCCGAGCCGATCGAAAAGTGCGCGGTGTGCGCGGCGTCGCCCATCAGCACCACCGGCACGCGCTTGCCCTTGATGTCGTTCCAATGCACCCAGTTGTGGCAGATGATGCGCGGGAATCTGATCCAGTTGGCCGAACCGCGCAAGTGCGCGGCGTTGCTCATCAAGGCGTGGCCATCGAGGTGGCGGGCGAACAGGTGCTCGCAAAACTGCTGTGACTCCTCCTGGCTCATCGCGTCCAGGCCCGACTTGTGCCATACCTCTTCGGGCGTCTCGATGATGAAGGTCGAAGTGTCGCCGTCGAACTGGTAGATATGGGCCTGGAACCAGCCATGCTCGGTCTGCTCGAACGCGAACGTGAAGGCGTCGAATTTTTTCTTGGTGCCGAGCCAGACGAACCGGCATTTGCGCGTATCGATGTCGGGCTCGAAACTGTCGGCGTAGCGGGTGCGGATCGGGCTATTCAGACCGTCGCAGGCGATCACCAGATCGGCGTCGTATTCGATGGCGATGGCCTGGTCGTCCGTGACGTCGGTCTCGAACACCAGCCGCACTTCCAGCTCTTCGCAGCGGCGCTGCAAGATATTGAGCAGACGCTTGCGCCCGATGCCGCAAAAGCCGTGCCCGCCCGAGCTCACGCTGTGCCCCTTGAAATGAACGTTGATGTCGTCCCAATGATTAAAGGACTGCAAAATCGTGCGCGCGCTCGGCTCGTCGGCGTTGACCAGGTTGCCCAGCGTCTGATCGGAAAACACCACCCCCCAGCCGAAGGTGTCATACGGGCGGTTGCGCTCGATCACGGTCAGCGTGTGGCCGGGATTTTGCTTTTTCATCAGCAAGGCAAAATACAGGCCCGCCGGGCCGCCCCCTATGCACACGATGTTCATGGCCGTTCCTCGTTCTGTGGTCGCGATGCGCGTCACGCTGATGGTCGCGTCGGCGCGCTATTTAATTCCGCCAGGATTGCTTGCAACTGGGTCTGGTTGAGGTAGTATATTACACGACTAAATATTTTATATGTCAAGGACTTCAAAAGGCGCGCATGGCAGCGACATTCATCATTGAAAACCTGCTCAACGGCGTGCAGTTCGGCCTGATGCTGTTCCTGCTCGCCGCCGGGCTGACGCTGGTGTTCGGGATCATGGACTTCATCAATCTTGCGCACGGCTCGCTGTATATGCTGGGCGCGTATTTCGCCGCCACCTTCGGCGCGCTGACCGGCTCCTACTGGCTCGGTTTGTTGTTGGCCACGCTGGCCACCGCCGCGCTGGGCGCACTGCTGGAAATGACGCTGCTGCGCCGCCTGTATCAGCGCGACCACCTGGCGCAGGTATTGGCCACGTTTGCGCTGATCCTCATCGCTAACGAAAGCGTGCGCATGATCTGGGGCGCGCAGCCGCTGACGCTGAACACACCGCCGGTATTTTCGCAGCCCGTCGAGCTGATGCCAGGTTTCTTCTATTCGTCGTTCCGGCTGTTCATCATCGCCAGCGGCCTGGCCGTGGCCGGCGCGCTGTACCTGATCGTCGTCAAGACCCGCCTTGGCATGCTGGTGCGCGCAGGCGCCTCGAACCGCGAGATGGCGCTGGCGATGGGGGTCAACATCAAGCTCGTGTTCACGCTGCTGTTTGCCTTCGGCGCGGCGCTGTGCGCGCTGGCCGGCACGCTGCTCGGCTCGATTCTGGCGGTGCAGGTGGGCATGGGCGAGAGCATCCTGATCCTCGCCTTCGTCGTCGTCGTCATCGGCGGCATCGGCTCGGTGCGCGGTGCGCTGGTCGGCGCGCTGCTGGTCGGTATTGTCGACACGCTCAGCCGCGCGATGCTGCCGGGGGCGCTGAAGCTGATGATGCCACCCGAGATGGCCGCCAGCGTCGGCCCCGCCACAGCCGCCATCCTGATCTACGTGCTGATGGCAGCGGTGCTGTTTTTCAAACCGCAGGGCTTGTTCCCTGCACGCGGCTAAGGAAGCTCGTCATGCTCAGCAACATGCACCACCGATTGTCGCCCTTGCCGGTCGCGCTGCTGCTGGCGTTGACACTGGCGTTTCCGCTGGCGGCCAACGCGCTGGGACAGCAGTTCTATGTCGGCATGGTGTGCCGCCTGATGATTTTTGCGCTCGCTGCCAGCAGCCTGAACCTCATTCTCGGTTTCGGCGGCATGGTCAGCCTGGGTCACGCCGCGTATTTCGGCGCGGGCGCCTACACGGTCGGCATCCTGATGCAGCACGGCGTGCTGTCGGCCTGGGTCAGCTGGCCGGCGGCGATGCTGGTCGGCGCCGTGCTGGCCGCCCTGATCGGACTGGTTTCGCTGCGCACCAAGGGCGTCTACTTCATCATGATCACGCTGGCCTTCGCACAGATGGTCTACTACCTGTTCATCGGCCTGAAAGCCTACGGCGGCGACGACGGTCTGAGTCTGGCGCAGCGTTCCACGCTTGGCCTGGACCTGTCCTCCGACACGGTGTTTTACTACGTGGTGCTCGCCGTGCTGGTGGGCGCGCTGGTGCTGCTATACCACGTGATCAACTCGCGCTTTGGCCGCGTGCTGCAGGCCACACGCGCCAACGAAGTGCGCATGGAGGCGATCGGCTACCCGGTGCTGCGTTATAAATTGGTGGCGTTCGTGCTGGCGGGCGCGCTGGCCAGCCTGGCCGGCGCGCTGCTGGCAAATCAAAACCTGATGGCCAGCCCGAGCCTGGTTCACTGGACCGAATCGGGCACGCTGATGGTGATGGTGATCCTGGGCGGCAGCGGCTACTTTTTCGGCGGCGTGATCGGCGCTGCCGTGATGCTGACGCTGGAAGAAGTGCTGTCGGCGTACACGCTGCACTGGCAGCTGTTCCTCGGCTTGATTCTGCTGGCGGTGGTGCTGATGCTGCCCAAAGGTCTGGCCAGCCTGTTTGAACGCAAGTCGGAGGGCCAAGCGTGAGCGCTCAAACCGAACTGCTGCAATTGAACGACCTGGTGAAACGCTACGGCGGCCTGGTCGCCACGGACAATTTGAATCTCACTGTCAGGCAAGGAGAAATCCACGCCATCATCGGCCCGAACGGCGCCGGCAAGACCACGCTGATCCATCAGATTTCCGGCAGCATCGCGCCCAACGCCGGCAGCATCGTCTTCAATGGGCGCGACGTGACGGCTTTGACGATGCACGAGCGCGTCGCGATGGGCCTGGCGCGCTCCTACCAGATCACAAATATCTTCCAGGCCTATTCAGTGCTCGACAACGTCGCGCTGGCGGTGCAGGCGCGCAATGGCAGCAGCATGCGCTTCTGGCATGCGGTGGCCAGCGAGCGCACCATGTTTGACGAGGCGCGCGCAGTGTGCGAACGGGTTGGGTTGGGTGCGCGCATCGACGCCATCGCTGGCAATCTGGCGCACGGCGAGCAACGCCAGCTGGAAGTGGGCCTGGCGCTGGCGACCCGCCCCAAGCTGCTGCTGCTCGACGAACCGATGGCCGGCATGGGGCCGAATGAATCGGCGCGCCTGATTCCTTTGATCCGCGCGCTGAAAGACGAGATCGGCGTGGTGCTGATCGAGCACGACATGGATGCTGTGTTCCAGCTGGCCGACCGTATTTCGGTGCTGGTGGCCGGGCGCATCATCGCCACCGGCACGCCGGAGCAGATCCGCTTTGACATCGCGGTCAAGCGCGCCTACCTGGGCGACGAGGTGGCTGCGTGAGCGCATTGCTGCAAGTGGACCGGATCGAGGCGGCGTATGGCAGCAGCCAGGTGCTGTTCGGCGTCAGCCTGGACATCGCGCGCGGCGAAACGGCCACGCTGCTGGGGCGCAACGGCGTCGGCAAGACCACCACGCTGCGCGCCATTCTGGGCTTGACGCCGATCCGTGCCGGCGCGGTGCATTTTTGCGGCCAGCGCATCGATGGCGGCGCCACCGACCGGATCGCGCGCATGGGCATCGCCATCGTGCCGGAGGGGCGCCAGATTTTCCCCAACCTGACGGTGCGTGAAAACCTGGTGGCGTTTGCCGCCAACCGCAGCCAAAGCGCCGAACCGTGGACGCTGGCGCGCGTGCACGCGCTGTTCCCGCGATTGCGCGAACGGGGCGACAACATGGGCAACCAGCTATCCGGCGGCGAGCAGCAAATGTTGGCGATCGGGCGCGCGTTGATGACCAATCCGCATCTGCTGATTCTCGACGAGGCCACTGAAGGCCTGTCGCCGCTGATTCGCGAAGAAATCTGGCATTGCCTGGCGCAGCTGCGCGAGCATGGCCAGACCATCCTGGTGATCGACAAATACGTCGAGCGCCTGCTGGGCCTGGCCGACCGCCACACCATCATCGAGCGCGGACAGGTGGTCTGGTCGGGCAGCAGCGCACAGCTGCGCGCCGCGCCCGACGTGTGGCAGCGCTACGTCGGCGTGTAAGCGCTACGTCGGCGTGTAAGCGCTGCGGCGCTTTGGTGTATTGCGTCGGCTCGCCTTAGCGCGGCGCCACGTGCGCCATCACGCCGTCCACGCCGCACGAAAATTTCATCGTGCCGGCACTGACCGCGTCGCCGGAGATCTTGACCTGGACCGGCTCGCCGTGTTCGCACGCGACCGCCACATCAACCACGCCAGCTTTGCCGATCGCCTGCCCTTGCCGGCCAAGGAAGCGGGCCACACCGGCGGCGTCGGGTTTGAGTTGTCCGTAGTGGACCAGATAGGCGCCGACCGGGCCGTTGGCGTTGCCGGTGACAGGATCTTCGTCAATACCGATGGCCGGCGCGAACATCCGGCCGTGCAGCAGCACCGGCGCGTCCTGCGCCGCGCTCGGATAACGCGCATCGTCCTGGTCGAGCGTGAACGCGAACACCCCTTTGCCGGACGGGCCCAGTTCTGCACTGACAGCCGTCAGCGCCGACAAGTCAGGGTTCAGGTCGTTGAGCGTGGTGCGCCGTTTCAGCGGCACCATCACCTTCGGATGCCCGGTGCCGACCATCTGGATCGGCAGATCGGCGCGGATATCGTCGTCGCAGATGCCAAGTGCCGCCACCAAGCGCGCGCGCCGGGGACCATCAACGACGTCCTCGAACTTCACCGCGCCCTGCGTCAGCGTCGGACGAACAATGCCGTCGACCATGTGTACATCGACCCGCAGTGTCCCCACCGTCCATTGCGGGTCGGTGTGCAGCAGCAGCGTTTGCGCTTGCGCGACATCGAGTTTGGCCGCCGCGTAGGCGTGAAATCCGGCGATGGTGGCATGGCCGCAGATCGGCACCTGGCTACCGTTCTTGGTAAAGTACAGCGCACTCAACTCGGTCAGCGTTTCGGGAACGATGAAAACGGTTTCCGAGGCGCCCACGCCGATGGCGATCTGGACCATCTGCGCGCGCGTCAGGGCGCGCGCGTCGAGCACCACACCGGCCCGATTGCCTTGCCCCGCCGTGCGGGTGAAGGCGTCAACAATCAACACTTCGCATTCATTTGTATTCATTTTTTCCTTGGGCGGTGCGTCTGGCGCCGGTCCCGCATGGACGCGCGCGGCGGGCACTTTTCAGCGCAGCGATATCGTAGCATCGCCGGCGAATACCCGTTGGCGCACGCCGATTTCGGCCGCTGCCTGGCAGCACGGACGGGCAAAAAAAAGCCCGCAGATTTTCAGGTCGCGGGCTAAGTCCAATCTCCTGAGGGGATGACTGGAGGGAAGAGACAGGGCAGATGATATGCCACGAAAGCTACAACACGATGACATCCCATGCGATGCGCGTGTCGACGCCGCGCGCCGTTCTTCATGGTGCGTTTGGCGCTGCGTTCAATTCGGGATGATCGTGCTTTAACTGCGTCTGCATCGCCTCCAGGCGTTTGATCTTGTCCTGCACGACGGCGATCTTGTCGGGCGCGATGCCAAGCTCGATGCCGCGCGCCACGTCCGCCTTCAGGCGCGGCACTTCCAGCTCCGCCTGCTGCACGAACGATGAATACAAGCGCATGTTCTGGCGCGCCTCATAGCGTTGGTAAGCCTGTGGGTCGGCCAGTTCAGCCGCTGCGGCCGCTTGCGGCGCCTGCGTATCGCGCGCGATGGGCGGCGTGCGCGCATCGCCGTCGCGCGTGTCGACCAGGCTTTGCGTGGCCGACATCTGAAAACCGACCGGCAGCAGCGGCACGCGCTTGAGTTCCTCCGGTTTGGATTCGGCATTGGCGAGTGACGAGAACCAGCCGCCCGCCGCAGCGCCAAGCAACTGGTGCTGCTTGCTCGCGTCGGCACCAGCACCAGCACCAGCACCAGCATTTTGCATTGCTGCTGACGCGTCCGACGTGTTTGGCCACAGCTGCCAAGCCGCCAGTGCGCACAGCAGCCCAGCGCCGGCCATGATCATTTTTCGCATGCGTGTTCTCCTTCAGAAGGATAGATAGGCAAACCTGGCCAGTGCGCTCTCAGCGTTGCCCACCGCGCCCGGTTGGCGCAAGCAGAACTTGGCGGTTGATGTCGATACTGGCGCCCATGCGCGATTTTTTGCGCAGCGCCGCCAGTTGCTGCAGCGCGTGTTGCTGCGCCAGCGCGCGCGTGGCCTGATAGCGCACCGCTTCCGAGCCGTTCTCCTGATAGCCCTCCTGGCGTTGTTCGACCAGCACGATTTCCCAGCTGGCCGGCTGGCCGGGACCGACCGCCGAACGTATCGGCGCCGACACCTTGCCTTCGTCCTGCATGAAGGCCAGCTCGGCCAGCCAGTCGAGCTTATCACCGTGCAGCACGCGGCCAAGGTCGCCGCCGCGCGCGGCATCGGGCGCGTTCGAATAGCGCCGCGCCAACTGCTCAAAATTCTCGCCTTTGGCCGCGCGCGCCTGCACTTGCCGCGCCAGCACCTCGTCGTCGATGCGGATATGGCGCGCCTTGACGGCGATGATGCGTTTGAATTCGTCCTTGTGCGCGGCGTAGTAGCTGCGCACCTCACCGGCTGTGATGTGCTGCGCCAGCGTGTCCAACAGCTTGCTCTGCGAGTCCGTATCGACACCGATGCCATGCAGCGCCATCAACGTCTGCACGTCGCGCTGCTCGGCCAGCGCCTGACGCAGGTCCAGCAGCGCGGCGTTGGAAAAATGGCTGACTGCCCAATCCTGCAAGTAGCCATTGGCCAGCACCAGCATCGCCTGCTGATGCATGAAATCGCGATTGCGGTTGAAAAATTCCACCCGCCCCTGCACATTCTGGCGCACGAACACGTCGTACAGAGTGATGCTGGCGGCGGCGGGCAGCGCGCTGCGCAGCAGCACCAGCTGTTTGGCCGCAGCCAGCTGTGCCGGCGCCAGGCTATAGTCGAGCACCAGCTTGCCTTCGGCGCCGAATACGCGGTCCAACTGCGCCGCCGTGAAAGCGCCGCGTTCGAGGATCAGCTCGTTCAGATTGCCGCCGGCCAGCTGGCCGATGGCCGCCTCGATGCGTTCGCGATAGACGGTGCGCAGGTTGCCATACAACTGGTCGTCCAGCGCGACCCCGGCGTCGAAACCAACCCGGCTGGCGCCCGTATTGAACAGCTCCGGTCCCAGCTCGCGCCGGGCCGTTTGCGCCAACAGCCGGGTGGCGATCAAGCCGTCAAGCACGGCGGCGCGGGTGGCCTTGGGGTCGCTTAGCTGCGCCATGCCGGTCATTACATCAAGTGTCAGCACGTGCAGCGGCGCGCCATTCACACGCGCCGCCACACCGGCATCGAAGGCCGCGGCTCCTGCCGACGCCAAGCCGCACACGGCCAGAGCGAACACGCCCAGGCCGCGCCGGATCAGCGCGGCGACCTGCGTCGCGCAAGATGACGTCATCTTAATTGGCCAGACGTTCCGCTGCGCGATTGAGCACATGCACCAGCATCGCGATCGCATGCGGCACCACCTGCTTGGCCACCCGAACCCGGTCGTTCTGATCGGTCGACGAGAGCACGATGCCACCGACTTTGTACGAGTAGGTGCCGCCCTGGGTCAGCAGCGGGCGGATATCGACGGCAGTGGCGCCAACTGGGGTGAAATCGGCCAACGCGGCCGCCACCAGCGCCGGGTCGTTCAGCGTCTGCGAAGCGTAATAGTCATTGACCCAGGTTTCCCAACCCGAGTGATTATGAGCCGAGGTGGTCCAGGTATGGTGCGGCTGCAGCAGGTCGGTCGAATGCATCACGAAGCCGAGGCTTTGCAAGCTTGGCTTGGCCAGGAATTGCTGAAACCAATACTGCGCCAGATTGTCGATCGGCTGGAACGGCGCCGTCTCGAAGTCGGCGTACTGGTTCACGTTCGAATTGCCGCCCAGCCGGTAGTGGGCCTCGGTCAGGCCGTAAGCATTGTATTTGCTGCTGTCGCCGAACCAGCCATGCAGACCGCCGGCGCCGTCATCGAGATAATCGCCCACCAGCCAGGTGGCGGCCAGGTTGTCGATGTCGCCGGCCACGGTCAGCTTGGCGTAGTTGTAGCCGCCGAACGGATTGCCATGCACATCGGGCCCGGCTGTGTGGTTCTGAAAGTGCCAGTACGAGGTGTATTTGACGATGCTTTGCGCCGCGCCCCAGACCGGAGCAAGCACGCAGCTGCCGGTGGTGGCGCCGCACAAATAGGTGTCGGCGAAATCGTCGACGTCATAGGCGCCCTGCCCCATCGCCACCGAGAACTGGTCGATCGTGTATCCGGCGCGTGCCAGACCGGCGACCAGCTTGTTGTAATTGGTCTTGTCCGGGTTGTTCTTCATGAACGTGACGGCGTCTTGGGCGATGCGTCGATGGGTTTCTTGCAGGAAGGCTTGAGCCGGCAGTGCGGTGTACAGTGCAAACAGGAATACGGTAAGTCTCGTTGCGAATTTCATGGAAATGTCCTTGAAAACGGTTGAGTGACAATTGGAGAGTATTGAGCCTGATCAAGCTGCCGTATTGAATCATGAACATTGCATTCCTGCTCATTTTGACGATAGAGCAAGCGCTCTAATTTACTTCTTTACAATCTTTGCGCCTGCGCGATGGGGCGCCCGTCCCGCCTTGCACAGGCCGTTGACGGACATCGAGCGTGTTTGGGACGGCGCCGCAAGCGCGCGCGCCGATGCGCGCCCGGTGTTGATTGGCGACCCGCACCGCCAGGCGCGACCAGGCGAGCGCACCGGCGTTTGGTGCCGCCTTCACTGCAGGATCGTCCGAATCCGTTTCGATTTGGCGGGCTGAACTGGTAATATATGCCGTTGTTATTCTGGCATAGCGCCTACCACTCATTTTTTAAGGAAACGACCCGATGTTAATGAAGTCCCGTATCTTGCTCGTTGGCGCCGCATCCGTGCTGGCATTGAGCGCATGCAAACCGAAAGAAGGCGCAGCGCCTACCGCCGCGCCGGCCAACGACACCGTCGCCGCCACCGTCAACGGTGTGGCAATCCCGACCCGCCGGGTCGAGCTGATGGTCAAACAGCGTACCGCACAAGGTCAGCCGGACAGCCCGGAACTGCGCAAGGCGATCATCGAACAACTGGCGATCCAGCTGGTCATTTCGGAAGACGCTGCTAAAAAAGGCCTGGACAAGACCACCGAGACGGTCGACCAACTGGAGCTGGTCAAGCAGTCGATTCTTGCCAACGCCTACGTGCAGGATTACATCAAGACCAACCCGGTCACCGACGACATGCTCAAGGCCGAGTATGAAAAGATCAAGGCGCTCAAAAGCGGCAACGAATACAAGGCCCGTCACATCCTGGTAGCCAAGGAAGCGGACGCGAAAGAGATCATCGCCAAGCTGAAGAAAGACCCGAAAGCGTTTGAAGCGCTGGCCAAGGAAAAATCGATGGATCCTGGCTCGAAGGTCAACGGCGGCGACCTCGGCTGGTTCGATACCCACAGCATGGTGCCCGAGTTCGGCGCGGCCGTGGCCAAGCTGGAAAAAGGCAAGTTCACCGAAGAGCCAGTCAAGTCGCAATTTGGCTATCACGTGATCATGCTGGAAGATTCCCGTCCGATCCAGATCCCGCCGATGGAACAAGTCAAGGATCAGCTGAAGCAGCAAGTGCAACAGCAGAACTTGAAGAAATTCTTCGAAGACATCAAGACCAAGGCCAAGATCGAGATCGTTGGCGCACCAGCGGCAGCGGCATCGGCTGCCGCGTCGGCATCGGCTCCTGCATCGGCTCCTGCGGCCGCATCGGCGCCAGCACCGGCAGCTGCGTCGGCACCTGCTGCTGCAGCGCCAGAAGCGAGCAAGAAGTAAGCATCAGCTAGCAGCGCGGCTCGCATCGGGCCGCGCGTTTCATCCGGTGCAGGCCGACAGCGCGCCTCGCACCGGATCGCTCGACCGCCGGCACTGGCGCGTCTTCCCCACCCTTCTTCGCATCCAACATATGACGATCCGGCAGCAGTTTGTCTTGATGGCATCCTACAATCAATGGATGAATGTAAAGCTGTACGAGGCCGCCGGAAAATTATCGCAACATGAGCTGCAAGCCGATCGCGGGGCATTTTTTGGGTCGCTACTCGGCACGCTCAACCACATCGTCGTCGGCGACACCATTTGGCTAAAGCGCTTTGCCACGCACCCGGCGGCCCATGCGGCGCTGGACCCGATTCGGCAGTTGCCCGCGCCGGCCACGCTCGATCAAATGCTGTTCACCGATTTCAAGCTACTCGCGTGCCATCGCGCTCAGCTCGACGCCTGCGTCTGCGCGTGGGCCGCCGCGTTGACGAGTGCCGATCTGGATCACGTTCTGCAATACGCCAACAGCAAGGGCGTGGTGGCGCGCAAACACTTCGCCAGCCTGATTCTGCACTTCTTCAATCACCAGACCCATCATCGCGGACAAGCGTCGACGCTGCTGCAGCAAGCGGGTATCGACATCGGCGTCACCGATTTGCTGGCTTTGATTGCGCAGCACGACGCGGCCTGATCCTCGCCGGGTGCGGCACTTGCCGGTCAAGATACCGACCGGCTTGCGCATACGGGACTGAACCTCCTGCGCGCCAACTTGGCAGGTCCACCAACGATCAATAAGCGATTGACCAATCCCCACGCTCGAGCCATTCGGCCATCGTGTGCCGCTTGCGTTATAGCGCCTGGCGGGGCTGTTCCGACGGCGTCCGCATCGGCCAAAAACGTTCCCAAAAACAACACACCTATTGACAAATAGTCGCGCAACGACGCACCATCAATGGTATCGGAGCACCGCCGGACAGCATCGATTTGCGCTGCCGCCCATTCCCGAATTCGAGAAATAATCCTTGCGTCAATGCTCATGCGCGGCCCACTCCGCCGGCGCATTTTCTGACCGCCGCGTCATCCATCAACCCGACCGATTACATTGAAAGCACACGATGAAACTGACGCAAATGACACTGTTTATTACCACAGCTATTAGCTTGACCGCCGCGCCCTTGGCGTTGGCAGAATCGGGCGTGAGTGAAACGGAAATCAAAGTTGGCATGGTGAATGCGCTTTCCGGTCCGGCGGCGGCATTGGGCATCGCGGTCAAGCAAGGCAGCAGCGTGCTGTTCGACAAAATCAACGCGGCCGGCGGCGTCAACGGCCGAAAGATCACGCTGATCAGCGTTGACGACGGCTATGAGCCCGCGCGCACTTCGGCGGCGACTGAAAAACTGATATCCCAAGACAAGGTGTTTGCCCTGTTCGGCTACGTGGGCACACCCACGTCCAAGGCGGCCATTCCGATCGCAAGCAAGGCCGGCGTGCCGTTCTTCGCGCCGCTCACGGGCGCCGAATTCTTGCGCAATCCTGTCGACAAGCTGGTATTTAATGTGCGCGCCTCGTATTGGAAAGAAACGGAGATGCAGATCGAGCATCTGGCCAGCGACCTTGGCATCAGCAAGGTGGGCGTGTTCATCCAGGACGACCCGTACGGCGTGGCCGGCAAGGAAGGCGTGGAGCGCGCCTTGCGCAAGGTTGGGTTGAAACCGGTCGCTGAGGGGCGCTACAAGCGCAACACGGAAGACGTCGATGGCGCGCTCGCCACCTTGAAAGCGGCCAATCCCGAAGCGGTCGTGATGGTGGGCACCTACGGCGCCAGCGCCGCCTTCATCAAGAAGGCCAATGCGAGCGGATTCAAACCCAAGTTTCTAAGCGTGTCATTCGTCGGCACATCCAACTTCATCAAGGCCAGCGGCGCCGACGCCGAGAACACCTACATTACCCAAGTCATGCCGTCGCCCGATGACGTATCGATTCCGCTGGTGCGCCAATACCAGGCCGACATGAAGGCGGCCGGCCAGACCAATTACGACTACTCCAGCCTCGAAGGCTATGTCGATGCGCTCATTTTTGTCGAGGCCCTGAAAGCGGCCGGCGCCGACCTGAGCCGCCCGAGTCTGCTGGCCGCGCTGGAGAAGATGTCGCTCAAACTTGGCGGCATCGACATATCGTTCAGCCCGACCGACCACCAGGGACAGAAGAAAGCCTATCTGACCAAAATTAAGAATGGCAAGGCGATAGCCGTATCAAAACTCTAAGGGATCGCTGCTCGTTGGCATGGCGGCCACGTCGTGCCCGGCCCGTCGCCCGACACGGCAGCAAGCCCGACACGGCGATCCGGCGCCGCGCCCGGCCGCATGCGATTGGCTGGTGCGGCGCAGGCCGCTGCAGGCTGGCCCTGCGCACCTGCGCTGATCACGCCGTGCAGACCGTGGTGCGCCATCTCGCGCTGGGGTTTGGCATCGAACTGGTGGCGCTTGCGGCCTTGGCTTTGTGGGGGGCTGGCGCCGGCCCGGGCGCCCTCGGCTAGCTCCTCGGAATCGGCCCGCCCACCGTGTTGGTGCGGGCCTAGAGCGCGCGCCACGCTCGCGCTGGCCGCCGCGTTTCGGCAGTGATCGGCGCGCGCGCAAGTGAGGCGATCTCCGCGCGCTGGCAACAGAGCGTCCCTGGCGATACGCGCGCATGCCAGACTGTCGTGAAATAGTCATTCGGCAACATTGAAATCAGCGCGCAATTGTCCTATATTTGAATGTCGATGGTGGCGCCCTGCGCGGGTCCCAACAAGCTGATCAAACGAGGCCAACATGAAACGCAGCTTACTGCTTCTGATGTTGTTCAGCGCTCACGTGGCGAGCGCCTACGAATTCACATTACAATTTACCCCGGCCGGTGGCGCATTAGGACTCAACGTCGCCGGTTACCAATTCGACCCGAACACCAGCACCGTCACCGGCAATTGCAGTTACTACACGCTGCACTATACGGGCGGGCGCGGCGGGCACACCGTGCGCACCAACCACTACAGCGCCTGTGCGTGGGACGTTTATGGCAATCTGCTCAGCGTCACCCCGACGCCCAGCCCCGTACCAGCGCCCGCGCAGATCGCCGTCAACGGCACGCAAATCGTCTACGCTCAACTGGGCACCAGCACCACGGGGCGCGACAGCCGCGGTTTCGGCTTCGTCAACACGCTCGCATCGCACTATACGTGGAGCACGCCCAACAATACCTACACGGTGATTCCCGACGCGAAATTCACACTCAGCGCGAGCCTGGTCAGCGATGGCGATTTCCCGCTGGCCGTCGATTCGGCCAGCGTGACGCCGTCCACTTCCGGCATCGTCACCGCATCGGCCGGACGCGCACGCGTGCTGTCGACGAGCTGCGGGCAATCGGTGCCAACGGGCGTGAGCTGCACGGTCAATGTCGTGTACGATCCAAGCACCATCGCGTGCTCCGCGTCGCCATATGGCTTCGGCTACACGACCATCACGCTTTCCTTGGTGACAGACGCGGGTAAGACCACCGACTTCACGGAAGGGTTTACCGTCACGGGCATACCGATCTGCGACGATTAGGCGCCCGATCAATTTCAGGCACGGACCTCCGCGCGAGCCGCAATGTCGGCTGTCGCAGGGCATGCTCGCGTGAGCGGTGAAGCGCGTGCGTACCAAACGGCTGCGCGCCCTTCCCAGCGCCGAGCGCGATGCGCCGAGGTGCCGTTCTAGCGGCGATGTATGCCTCACACCGGGCGGCGCATGAGGGCAAACGTCTCCTCGTCGACCAGCGGCCAACCCGGGATGCTGTCATGCGCAAGAACGCAAAGCGCCGCCAAAGTCTCACGTTCGAAGCGTGGCGCAAAGCCTGCGCCACCGTCGGGCCGGCCGGACGCTTGCCCGCTTGGCGATCCAAGCTCGCCGCCACACCACTTGGCGCCGCCGCATACACGCGAACTGGCGACAGCGGCGCTATAATCAATACACCA
This sequence comes from Burkholderiales bacterium, assembly GCA_038207625.1. Classification (GTDB taxonomy): domain Bacteria; phylum Pseudomonadota; class Gammaproteobacteria; order Burkholderiales; family Burkholderiaceae_D; genus JBBQZO01. Next base: position 63,835 of record JBBQZO010000022.1, read on the forward strand.
TCTCCGGCCGAGCCGGCCACGCCAGGACAGTGAGTCAATTGAACCCATGCACTATGCCCTCGCGCCGCGCACCTTCATCTTCAGTCACTATTTTTACACTGGCGTACGCATCGCCAGCGGCATCGTCGGGCTCACTTTCCTGACCCTGACCCTGGCCGACCTGCCCACCGCGATGGCGGTGGCGATGGGCGCGCTGTGCACCAGCCTGATGGACATGCCCAGTCCGCTGCGCCACAAGTTCAACGAAATGCTCGCCGGCGTGCTGCTGTGCTCGCTGGTGGCCTTGGTGGTCAGTTTGTGCTCACCACTGCCGTGGCTGCTGCGCGGCGTCATCGTGCTGGTCAGCTTCCTGGCCAGCATGATGGTGGTGTATGGCAGAAAGGCCATGCCGCTGCAGTTCGCGGCGTTGTTCATCATGATGCTCTCAAGCGAGACCGCGTCCACGCCGCTGCAGTCGCTACGCCACGGCGCACTGTTTTTTGCCGGCGGTGCCGGCTATATGGCGTATGCCATGGTGGTGGTGTGGCTGTTGCAGCGCCGTCTCAAGCAGCAAGTGTTGGCCGAGGCGCTGTATGAGCTTGCCACCTATACCAACCTCAAGGCCGGCTGCTACGACATGGATCACTCCTTGCAGGCGCAGATGGAAAAGCTGGTGCGCCAGCAGATCGTGCTGGCCGAACGCCAGCAGGCCTCGCGCGACCTGGTGCTGCGCGGCAAACCGTCGCCCGACAGCGCCATTCTGGTGCAAGTGCATTACGCGATGTTCGACCTGTACGAGCTGGTGCTGACGACCCACACCGACTACGTGCTGCTGCGCCAATATTTTGCCGGCAGCACCGTGCTGCCGCTGCTGGGCAGGCTGGTCGGCAAGGCCGCGCGCGATATCGAATCGGTCGCCTACGCGATGACGCGCAACCGCCCCTCGCTGGCGCAGATCGACTACAGCGATGAGACGCGCGCGCTCGACAGCGCGCTGCGCGACGCCGACGAGCGCGCCGCGCCCGACGAGGCACGTGCCGTGCTGCGCGCGACCGCCGTCAAGATTTGCCACATGATCACGATGATCGGCCAGTTGCATAGCGCCAGCCTGAAGCCCGCCGGCACGCTGCCCATCGTGGCCGGCGCCGACCTGACGCCGTTCCTGACCCAGCAGCGCTACGGCCTGGGACTGCTGATCGCTAACCTGCGCTGGAGTTCGCCAACCTTCCGTTTCGCGCTGCGGGTGGCGATGGCGATCTCGGTCGGCCTGCTGTCGGGCGAGTTGTTGCCCTACACATCGCACGGCTATTGGATCGCGCTGACCATCGCGGTGATCCTCAAGCCCAGTTTCAGCACCACCAAACAGCGCCGCGCCGACCGCCTGATCGGCACCGTGATCGGCTGCATCCTGACCGCGCTGATCCTGCATTTCGTGCACGCGCCGGCGGCGCTGATCGGATTTCTGTTCCTCGCCACGGCGGCCGCCCCGACCTTCCTGTACATCAAATACCGCTACACGGCGGTGGCGGCCAGCATGCAGATCCTGCTGCTGCTCGGGTTGACGGTGCCGCATGCCGGCAGCGCGATCGGCGAGCGCCTGCTCGACACGCTGGTCGGCACGCTGATCGCGACTTTCTTTAGCTATGTGTTGCCGAACTGGGAGTATCAGAATCTGCCACGCCTGGTCGATGCAGTGCTGCGCGCCAATCGCAAATACATCGACGCCGCGGCCGATCTGCTGCAGGGCCGCGCCAGCGACGATTTCCGCTACCGGATCAGCCGCAAGGGCTTCATGGACAGCCTCGCCACGTTCAGCGCGGCGCTGGGCCGCATGCTCGATGAACCGTCGGACAAACAACGTGCGACGGCGGACCTGAATCGCTTCGCGGTACAAAACTATCTGCTGATGGCGCACATGGCGGCGCTGCGGCTGCTGATGCAACGCCACAAGGGCGGGCTGCTGCGCCCGCAGGTGTACGCCGCGCTGCAACAGACGTTCGACCAGTTGCGCGTGAGCCTGGGGGACGGGCCACTGCAGCGCGCCGATCCGGCGCAAGAACCTCGCGATGCAACAGCCAGCGCGCCAGACCACTGGACCGGCTGGGAACCGCTGCAACGGCGGCTGCGCCTGCTGCTGCAAGATGCCGAGCAACTGGAACTGGCCAATCAGGCAATCGGCGTCGCCCTCGCTTCCATGACGGCGGAGTAAGGTCGCTTTGTGGCGCACAGTATTTGTGGCACAGGGCCAGGGACAAGCAGCTCGTCACGGCAATGCGCCGTACGAACAGCTGGGTTCGCACTGGCGGTGATGGCAAGGCCGCGCAAACGTCGCGCGGCAGCAAAGGACCGGCACGTCGTTAGCCCGAGCGCCTCGCGTGGACGCCGCTCACGCCTTCAGTGAAGCGGCCAACCTGTATTCGGTTTAGGCTTGCTTGAACGTCTCTGGCTTTGCGACCAACACCCATGGGATGGTAATGGGGCCTAGCACGGCCACGATCATTGCTCTGAGAGCAGTCTGTTTTACATGGCGGCGTTTGGCAATGCCGAGGCAAATCAGGCCCGACAGCAGCCAAATCAAAGCTGGTACATATGCAGTCATCATCAACTCCGGACACGCGTCACATCGAAGAAAATGCATGCTGACATGGAAAAGTGAGCAATGCAAGTTCAGATTGACCATTGATCCTGCAGTCAGCATCTGGCCGGATGGCATGCGACAACTGAAAAATACACAAGGCTGGCGTTCCAACGACGAAGGGCGTGCCGGCTCGGAGCCCGCTGCACATCGCGCCAGCAGCGCTCTACCGCGATGCGCTGCGCAGAACCACGCGCTCACGCTCTGTTCGTTTGCGCACGGTGAAGGCTGATGTTTCAAGTCAAACTTCTTCTCTTAAACAGCGAGGAATAGTCGCGTGATGAGTTCTAACGGGCGAGTACTGTCTGCAGATGCGTCGCTGACGCAGCATATGGCGCAGGTGCTGTTTGTGTCGGCCAAGCTGACCACTGCGTCGTACGCTGAAACGCTGCCAGCGGCGACAACCGCGCCTCAGCATCCATTTTCCAAATGCCTGGAGGCAGCCAGTGCAACGCAGAACTGTCGGCCCCTATGTCACTGCGACAAGTTATCAATCAGGTAAATTCCTTCCAATCTGCACCACCGTTTTGACTAAAAAAGGACCGCTATGTTATTTGAACCATTTACCATGAGCAAACTCACACTGACGAACCGCGCAGTCATGTCGCCGTTAACGCGCAGTCGCGCCGTTGAGGCAAATGTCCCCAATGCCTTGATGGCGACATACTATAGCCAACGTGCGACAGCGGGCTTGATCATTACCGAAGGCACGTCGCCATCGCCAAATGGCTTGGGCTATGCGCGCATTCCCGGGATGTTTAATGCTGACCACGTGCGCGGATGGAAACTCGTCACCGACGCAGTGCATGCCAAGGGTGGCAAGATTGTGCTGCAACTGATGCACACCGGTCGGGTAACGCACCTTGACAACTTGCCTGCGGGCGCTGAAGTCCTCGGTCCGAGCGCGGCGAGCTGTCCGGGCGACATGTTTACCGATTCAAAAGGTCTGCAACCGCATAGCGCACCGCGACCAATGACGGCCGACGATATTTTGGCGGCCGTTCAGGAGTATGCGACGTCGGCAACCCTGGCCATTGAGGCCGGATTTGACGGCGTCGAACTGCATGCGGCAAATGGCTATCTGATCGAGCAGTTTCTGAACCCGACCGTCAACGACAGAACGGACGCCTACGGTGCCAGCATCGAAGGACGCAATCGCTTCGCCATTGAAGTGGCCAGTGCAACGACGGCGGCGATTGGCGCTGACCGCGTCGGTGTCAGATTGTCGCCGTGCGGTGTCTTCAATGGCACCAGCGCCTTTCCGGAAGTCGAGGAACAATACGTCGCGCTAGTAAAAACGTTTTCAGCGATGGGGCTGATGTATGTTCACGTCCTTGATCACTCATCGATGGGTACACCGCCGGTGCCGGCAGCGATCAAGCAAAGCTTGCGCGACGCGTTCAAGGGTCCATTTATTCTGGCCGGCGGTTTCGATGCCACCAGCGCAGAAAAAGCCTTAACCGAGAAGCAAGCCGACCTGATCGCCTTTGGCCGAGCATTCCTCGCCAATCCCGACTTGGTCAAGCGCATGCAGACCAACGCGGCGCTCAACGCGCCCGATATGGAGACCTTCTATACGCCTGGTCCGAAGGGATATACCGACTATCCGTCACTCGATGCCGTCAAATAGGTCGCGCTCGACATGGCATGGCGCAACGGCACGCTGTGCGTCCTCGGCAAGATCGCCGCTGACGCATTGCCCTGTCCGCGCGCCGGCTGGCACCGCAGCACCGGTTCAAATGAGGCGTCGAGAAAGTCCGTCGACGCCTTGCATATCCAAGCCGACACGGCACACCGTCGTGGCGTAAAACCGTGTTGGCCAACTGCGCATCGTGTAACTTGGGACGATTGCCCTCCGCCCCCCCTTCGCTGAACCCGCTATGCCGCCGCGGAACAAATCGGTGCGCTTAGTCAAAAAGAAATCGATCGACCTGAACTGCAAACAAGGAAAAATGCGTCGCTGTGCCATTAAATGTATTGCATCTAAGCTGCATGACCTTGGGCACACCGGGATCGACTCTTAAGGTACCTTGAATGGCAACCGGGTAAGACCCACCACCTGGCATACGGAAATCAACCTGATCAATCAGGAACGCCCCATTGTCATGAGTTACCCGCACAGTGGCATTCTGAGCGTCACCGTCGTTGTTTCCCATGAGAACCCTCGCAAAGACAACATACGAGCCAGCTTCTTTCACGGTTAACTGGAACACGGTTACGTCGTCAAACCCGTGCAACTCGAAGGTATCAAAGCTACTGCCAACCACTGCGATTCCCATTTTTGGCCTCCTGTTCAGTCTCGGTAGTATCCATATTCAGCACTGTCTTCCACTAACTTACGATGAAATCGCCGAGTGCTTTTGATGCATATCAATGGGAACTGGTACCCTGAGCGCTTTTGCAGTGGTCAGCGATCGATCATTTTTTTCAGAATAGAAAGGTAGTGCCGCTACTCAGCCGCACAGCGCTGCAGCTGGATTTCCGGCAAGGGCGTGGAGCCATCGAGCGTGTGCACCTTGCGCCTGATTACGCAGCGTGTCCAGATATGAGCGGACACCGCGATTGCGGCATCCGCAAGGCAAGGTGTCGCCGCCTTGCCTACCGGCTCGGTTCGTAACTTGACGCACCTGAACTGACCTCGCACGGCCAATGATACGTCCGGTGTGCACATCGCCGCCCCTGTTTGCGCGCGCCACAAGTTATCTGCATGCCGCCGTGCGCGCCACATTGCCCTGTCGCAGTCGGCGCAATAGGCTGTTTCGCGCAGGGGAACACTGCCGTCGCGGCGCAGATCATGTTGACGTCGACGCCAACACCCTGGAATCAATTTCCGTCGATTAACTAGTCAAATCGACGCGCAGCGCTATCCCATACACTTCGACTCATTGGCGCCGTTGCTGCGCGCTCGTTGGGCGAAACAGTATAGGCAGGCTATTGCTCATTCATCATCGCCGCTATCAGGCGGGCGCCGCCATCCGTCAATGAGGACATTGTCGATCCGCTGGCGACTGCCGACGGCACTCACCATCTCGGCCATCACCTTCTGACTTCTCTTTGGAGACAGCTTGAGGCGCCTGATTGCATCGACCCACTTCATCAGCGAGCGGCTGGGTTTGCCGTCATGCAGCAAGAGGCGGATCACGGTCGGCTGAGAGCGCCCGATCAACGTTGCGAACAATTCCCGGTCGCGGGGCGTATCGCTCAGTCCAAGAAATGCGTAGAAGCCCTTGATGTCGGCAGGCGGTTGCACCGGCGCCGATTCGGGGTAGGCAATAAACAACTGCAGCAGCATGGCGACGACCGGGTCTTCGATCGGCTTTGACGAGCGCAGCACGCTGGTCAGCTCGTCCCACTTCGCGCGCGGGATGCCAAACGTTTCGGCCGCCATGGCGCGTGTCATGCCGACGCCGACGCGCCAGCGTTCAAGGTCTGCGCCGCAAAACGGAGGAACTTGCTCGACCATATCACCTCTAGGAGTACGTGCTTGGATCGACCAATCATAGCAAGCTTTTGAACGACCTTGTCAAATCACCCACATCAATCTGCGCGTACAAGCATTTTATTGTTGCCAGCACATACAAAATGGGCGTGATCGCTGTGCGGGGCGCCGATCGACAACGTGGACTGGGTCGTTGTATGGCGCGCCAGTTGCGGCCCTACCGCGAATGTCGCTTTGCGTCGCCAGCTGACATCCACAGACGACACCTTCGGCCTTCACGCTGGCACAATGCCGGGCGCGGCGATGTCCCGGCACAGCGCGCCAGCATCGCTTCAGGGGCGACCGGTGTCAGGACCCGGGGCCGGGAGAAACGATCAGCGCTCGATCGGCGACATCCACCGCCCCCGACAGGCGCGCTGTCAGCCATTTTCCTTCGGCCAGTATTTTTTCACCTTATACCACAAGGTGCGTTCGCTAATATCGAGCAAGGCCGCAGCCTTGGGCTTGCTGCCATCGGTCGCAGCCAGCGCGCGCGCGATGAGCTCGGCTTCCAGCGCTTCGACCGCTGGCAACATCGGACCAAGCGCCACCGCAGGCCTGGCATGCGCAAGCGGCGCAGCCTCGGCCACCAGTGGAAAATGCTCGGCCTTGAGCGGCCCCGCGCCGCACAATACCAGCGCGCGCTCGACCATGTTTTCCAGCTCGCGCACATTGCCCGGCCAAGCGTAGGCGCACAGGCGCGCCAGCACGGCCGCGCTCAGTGCGCCAGCCCGCTCGGCGCGCGGGCTGTGCTTGTGCACGAAGTGGGCCGCCAGGTCGGCCACGTCCTCGCGCCGCTCGCGCAGCGCCGGCAAGGTGATCGGAAACACGTTAAGGCGGTAGTACAAGTCCTCGCGCAGGCGCCCCTCGCGCACCGCCTCGAGCGGCTGGCGGTTGGTCGCGGCGATGACGCGGATGTCGAGCGCGATGCTGCGGTTACTGCCCAGCCGCTCCAGCGTGTTTTCCTGCAGTACGCGCAGCAGTTTGGCCTGCAGTGCCATCGGCATTTCGGTCAGCTCGTCGAGAAAGATGGTGCCTTCGTTGGCCAGTTCGAACTTGCCGATGCGTTCCTTGACGGCGCCCGTGAAGGAACCTTTTTCGTAGCCGAACAGTTCCGCCTCGAGCATCTCGGCGGGAATCGCGGCGCAATTGATCGGCACGAACAGCTTGCCGGCACGCGGCGAGGCGTTGTGGATCGCGCGCGCGGCCAGCTCCTTGCCGGTGCCCGTCTCGCCGGCGATCATCACGCTGGCCTTGGTAGGCGCGACCTGGCGAATCTGCTCGTAGACGCTCTGCATGGCTGCGCCGGCACCGACGAAGGCGTCCCAGCCGCGGTTGAGCTCCTCGCGCAGGAAGCTATTCTGGCGCGCCATCTGCGCCTCGTTGAGAACGCGCGCAATCACCAGTTCGAGCGCGTCGATGTCGAACGGGCGCAGGATGTAGTCGCTGGCGCCGTACTTCATCGCCGCCACCGCCGACTCCACCGTGCCGTGCGCGGTGATCATGATGACGGGCACCTCGCTGCCGCCCTGGCGCATGTGCGTGAGCAGCTCGATGCCGTCCATCTCCGGCATGCGCAGGTCGGTGATGACCAGATCGACGGGATTGTCGTGCAACAGCGCCAGCGCCTCGCGCCCGTTGGCGGCGGTGAACACCTGATGGCCCGCATTGCGCAGCATGATTTCCAGCACGCGGCGCATGTGCGGCTCGTCATCGACCACCATCACATAGCGTTGATTCATCATTGTCATTTCCTGTCAGACTGTGTGGTGCGCGGCAGGCGCACGCTAAAGCGCGCCCCGCCCAGCGCGCTGGTGCCCGCTTCGATTTCGCCACCGTGCGCTTGCACGATTTGTTGGACGATGGCCAGGCCCAGCCCGACCCCGCCTTCGCGCCGAAAAAAGAAGGCGTCGAAGATGCGCGTGCGCTGGTCCGCCGGGATGCCGGGGCCGTCGTCGTCGATGTCGATGTAGAACTGGCTTGCATCGGTGCGCGTCGCCAGTGCGATCTGTCCACCCGGAGGCAGAATCTGCAGCGCATTGTGGATCAGATTGAGCAGGACCTGGGTCAGTTGTTCGCTGTCGCAGTCGAGCACCGGGTCTTGCGCCAGCAAGGCTTCGCTCACGCCGATCTGGCGCTTGTCGATCTGGGCGCCCAGCAGCGCACGGGTCTGGCGCATCAGCGCATGCATGTCGGTGGCCACCTTGTGCAGCGCGCGGGGACGCGCGCTGTCGAGCATGGCCGACACCAGCCGGTTCAGCCGCTCGGTTTCGCTGTCGATGAAGCCCATCAGCTCGCGCCCTTCGGCCGAGATGCCCGGCTCGCGCTTGAGCATCTGGGCCGAGGAGCGCAGGATGCCCAGCGGCGTGCGCACCTCGTGGATGATCACCGAGGCCATCTCACCGACCACGGCCAGCTTGGAGGCGCGCACCAGATTGCTCTGCGACTGGTCGATATCGCGCATCATCTGGGTAAATGCCTGCCCCAGTTCGCCCACCTCGCCGCTGGCCTGCGGCGCCACCTCCAGCGCACCCTGACCGAGCTTGTAGCGCCGCGTCAGATTGGTCAGCGCCACGATCGGGCGCGCGATCGCGTCACTGATCTTGCTGGCCACGGCCAGCGTGAGCAGCATCAGCGCGGCCAGGATCGCCAGCGACAATTGTGCCATCCGGTGCAGCGGCGCCAGCGCCTCGCTCTGGGGCTGGATCACCAGCGCGCTCAGGCCCAGGCCGTCGAAGCCGGCGAAACCGCGCGCGCGCCCCAGCCCTACCACCAGGTCGGCATCGCCAAGCGGGGCGCCCCTGTGTTCAAACGCACCGCTACCGCGCCCTGCCAGGTGCCAGGCGGCCAGCGCGGGCCCGCCGCCAAGGTGCGCCGCACGCAAGCTGTTCGAGGCCGCAAGCACCCGCCCGGCGTCATCGACCAGCGCCACCATGCGCCCGCCACCGGCGCTGTCGAGCAAGGCGTCAATCTGGCCCCAGTCGTAATCGAGCACCAACTGGCCCAGTATCTCGTCCTTGAACTGAAACGCCACCGGCGCGCGGATGCTCAGCACGGCGCGCGTGCCGATCCGGCTTGGCTGCTCCAGCGTCAGGAGCGCGCCGGCCAGCGTGCGTTGCTGCCACGGCGCGCCGGGCGCGCGCACCCGCCCCAGCGCGCCCGCATCGCTGCTGCCCACAACGACGCCGGCGCCGTTGAGGGCGTACAGCTGGTGATACACGCCGCCATAGCCAAGCTGCAGCTTGGCCAGGAAATTGCTTATGCGTTTATCGACGTCCTGCACCTGCAAGTCCTGCATCACTTCGAGGCTGCTCCAGGTGGCGGCATTTTGCAGGCGCTCGAACAGGATCTTGTTGACGTCGGCGGCGATCGCTTCGGCCTGCGCCACCAGGCTGTGTTCGATTTCATCCTGCATGGCGGCGCGCGCCTTGACAAAGGCCAGTACGGCCAGCAGGATAGCGGGCGCCAGCCCGATCAGGAGGAATGCGCGGAGGAGGGTTTTACGGATGGTCACCCCGACAGTGTACGATAGCTCGAATATGGAAGGAAGCGCGATGCCAACAAACGCAGCGTCAACCAAGGCCGCGCTGAGCGCCTTGCTATGCCTGTGTTGCCACTCCCCCGCGCTGGCCGGCGACGACACCGGCGCCGGCTACACGCTGGGCCAAGGCTTGCGCGTGGGCGACACCGGCCTGACGCTGGGCGGCTACGGTTCGCTGCAATTTCAGCATGGCAGCGACGCCGACGCACGCGCTTCGCTGTCGCATTTGAGCATGTTCGTCTGGTGGGAAGGCGAATCGCGTGTGAAGTTTTTCTCCGAGTTCGACAACCAGGCCAAACACACGGCCGAGCATGAAGCCGAACCGGGCGAGGCGCGCTACGTGTCGATCGAACGGGCCTATTTCGACTACACGGTAAGCGATGCGCTCACGCTGCGCGCGGGCAAATATCTGACGCCGATCGGGCGCTGGAACCAGACCCACGCGGACCCGCTGGTGTGGACCACGTCGCGCCCGTTGATCACGCGCGACCTGTTTCCCGACAACGCGACAGGCTTGATGGCGCTGGGCAGCCTGCCCCTGTTCGGCCGCCAGGCCGAGTATGTCTTCTATACGTCGGTGGGCAGCGAATTGCGCCCCGATCCGGCCCAGGATGCGTTCAACGACACCTATGGCGCGCGCCTGAGCGTGCCGATCAGCGACCAGCTGCAGATCGGCGTCTCGTATGCCAACTTCGAGCAGCGCGGCCCGCGCGACGAACAACTGCGCCTGCTCGGCGCCGATTTCTTTTGGACCGCGCACGGCCTTGAACTGAGCGGCGAGGCGCTGTACCGGCGCTCGAGCCAGGGCCTGCGGCGCGACGCCAAGGGCGGCTTCGTGCAGGCAGTGCTGCCCGTCACGCAGCGCCTGTGCGCGGTGGCCCGGCTCGAATCGATCGACAATCCGGCCATGCCCAACAGCGGGCAGCGCGCGGTATTGGGGCTGAACTTTCGCAGCAGCCGCGCACTGTCGTACAAGCTCGAACTGGTGCGCGACATCAATCACGACCACGGCTCGCCGCTTGGCCTGCTGTCGTCGGTGAGCGTGCTGTTCTGACGATGCCGGCATCGGCCGTCTTGCTGCGCCTGTGCGCGGGCGCCATGCTGCTGCTCGCCTACTGCGCGCCCGTCGCGGCTGCAGACGGCGGTATCGCCATCATCGTCGCAGCGGGCACGCCCGCGCCCCGAATCACGCACGAGCAGCTGCCACTGATCTTCGAGCGCAAGAAGATCTTCTGGGACGATGGCCAGCACATTCATGCGATCAATCTGCCGGCCGGCCATCCGTTGCGGCGCGCGTTTTCCACGCAGGTATTCGGTCGCGCGCCGGAAGACATGGATGGCTACTGGCGCGACATGTATTTCCACGGCGTGCTGCCGCCCTTTGTGCTCGCCTCCGAGGAGGCGGTGCTTCGTTTCATTGTCAGCACACCCGGTGCGATCGGCTACGTTTCGGCCTGTCTGGCCGACCATCGGGTCACCGTGCTGCTGCGTCTGGACAGCGGCGGCGCCTGCCCGCACTAGCGAGGCGGCAACGCACCGGCCCGTTGACGGCCCGTGCGCGCTTGACCCGCAGCTTGCAGTGGACTGCAACGCTTGTCGACAAATCTTGCAGTACCTACAGACATTGCAGCACCCTCCGCTGCTGTGCTGCGCCACCATTTCCCCCACTCACATCCGCGCGAACATCGTCCATGCCTGTGCGCTGCACTGCGGGCACGCGCCATGCGCACACTGGCATCGAAATTGCTTAATGGCATGAACGGCGCGCGGCGATGGACCAGACAGTCCGGCAGGGTGCGCGCCGCCTGTCCGATGACATTGATCGCATCGCCGCCTTGGCGAATCGACCTGACATCGCCACTGAATCACGTTGGCGGCGCGCGATGCGCGCTGCCATTTTGCCTAAGGTTACTCATGACGCTACGCATGCACGCAATGCTCAAGCTGTTTTGCCTGGCGCTGTTGGGCGCCGTCTGCGCCGATGCCAGCGCCGGCGCCGAGACGTTTCTTGCGCCGGAACTGGCGTTTGCCTTTTCTGTCACGCCAGTCGATGCGCACACCGTGCATCTGCATTGGAATATCGCGCCGGGCTACCACCTGTACCGGGAGCGAATCACCGTCGCAGGCGAGGCCGGCGGCGCAGCACCGCCGGCCCCTGCCCTGCCGCCGGGCAGCGCACAGTACGACCCGACCTTCAACAAGACCATGACCATCTACCAGCATGCGCTGGACCTGGACCTCGACCTGGGCAAGGCGGCCACGGTCACCGTCGGCTGGCAAGGTTGCGCCGACGCCGGCCTGTGCTACGCGCCGGCCAGCATCGACGTGCATCGGCCCGCGCCGCTTGAATCAAGTGCCGGCTCAACGCCGAGCGCGGGCGCCATCGCCGCCGGCGGCGCCGTCACGCGCATGCCCGAGGCGCGCAGCGCCGCGCCGTCAGCATCTGCGGCGAGCACCCCGCCAGCGAGCGCGCCGGGCGCCGACAGCATTGCGCAGGCGCTGGCCTCGGGCAGCCTGTTGCGCACCATCGGCATGTTCTGGCTGGCCGGCCTGCTGCTGTCGTTGACACCCTGCGTGCTGCCGATGGTGCCTATCTTGTCGTCGTTGATCGCCGGGCAAAGCGGGCCGGTCAGCCGCGCCAAAGGTTTTCAGCTGGCGTTAGCCTACGCGTTTGGCATGGCGCTGGTGTATGCCGGCTTCGGTGTCGCCGCCGGACTGGCCGGTGAAGGCCTGGCCGCCGCGCTGCAAAATCCGTGGGTACTGGGCGCATTCGCGCTGCTGTTGTCCACGCTGGCCATGTCGATGTTTGGCTTTTACGAGCTGCAGATGCCCAGCGCAATCCAAAGCCGCGCCACCGACTGGGCCAATCGTTTTCGCGGTGGCAATCTGATCGGCGTGTTCGTCATGGGTGGCGTTTCCGCGCTGGTGGTCGGCCCGTGCGTGGCCGCACCGCTGGCCGGCGCGCTGGTCTACATCAGCCAGACCGGCGACGTGATGCTGGGTGGACTGGCGCTGTTCACCATGGCGCTGGGCATGAGCGTGCCGCTGTTGCTGGTGGGCCTGTCCGCCGGCAGCCTGCTGCCGCGCGCCGGCGCGTGGATGGAAGAGGTCAAGAAGATGTTCGGCATGATGCTGCTGGGCGTGGCGATCTGGATGCTGGCGCCGGTGCTGCCCGCCAGCGCACACATGTTGTTGTGGGCCTGCTGGCTGCTCACCGGCGCGGCCCTGCTCGGCCTGTTCGGCGGCGCCGGCGCGCAGCATGCGCCCCCTGCCGTTGCGGCGCGCGCGGCCGGCTTTGGTCTGGCCACGCTGTCGCTGCTGTTGATCGTCGGCGCAGCCTCGGGCGGACAGTCGGTGCTGCAGCCGCTCGCCCACCTGCGCGGCGCGCAAGCTGGCGGCACGCCCGCCACGTCGCCCGGCCTGCAATTTGAGCGCGTGGCCAGCGTGCAGGCGCTTGACGCGGCGCTGGCGCAAGCGCAGCAACAGGGCCAACCGGTGATGCTCGATTTCTATGCCGACTGGTGCGTCGCCTGCAAGGAATTCGAGAGTCTCACCTTCACCGACCCGCAAGTGCGCCAGCGGCTGGGCAAGGTGCGCCTGTTGCAGGTGGACGTGACGGCCAACAACGCCAACGACAAGGCACTGCTCAAGCGCTTTAGCCTGTTCGGGCCGCCGGGTATCGTGTTCTTCGACCGGCTCGCCACGGCCCACGTCACCCACAAGGTGATCGGCTATCAGGGTGCGGTCGACTTTCTCGCCTCCTTGCAACGTGCGGCCATTTGATGCGGGGCGCGGCGCTTGCACGCGCTGCGTCTGTCTCTTCATTACTCCATATCGAGGTCACCCATGAACGTCACCGCCGCATCCACATCGCCCCTGCGCCTGGCAACGCGTGCCGCAGCCGGGGCGCTCGCCGCGCTGCTCTGCCTGCCCGCCCAGGCACTGGAGGCGGGCCAGAACGCGCCCGAATTCGACCTGCAAGGGCGTCTGGGCGCCATCAAGCTGAGCGATTTCAAGGGCCAGACCGTGTATCTCGACTTCTGGGCCTCGTGGTGCGGCCCGTGCAAGCAGTCCTTCCCGTGGATGAACAGCATGCAGGCGCGCTATGGCAGCAAGGGCCTGCGCGTGCTGGCCATCAATCTGGACCAGAAGAACGCCGACGCGACCAGCTTCCTGGCCGACAATCCGGCCCGCTTCGACATCGCCTTTGATCCGGCCGGGAAAACGCCGCGCAGTTACGCCATCGTCGGCATGCCCACCTCGGTGCTGATCGGGCCGGACGGCAAAGTGCTGATGGTGCACAGCGGCTTCAAGGGCGAGCAGGCGGACGTCCTTGAACGCCAGATCCAACAATCCCTCAACTTGAAAGCTCCATGATGAAACGGTCGATTCCCGCCCTGCTCGCCTGCGCCGCGCTGCTTGGCGGCTGCAGCACCCAAAGCGTCGTCAACCCGTGGGAAAAAGGTGCCCTGGCCAAACCAGGGATGACCTTTGACGAGAACCCGCTGCAGACGCGCTTCACCCAGCACGTCTACAGCAGCAAGGAAAACTCCAGCGGCGGCGCCGGCGTTGGCGGCGGCGGCTGCGGCTGCAACTAAGGACAGACGATGCAAAACACCACACACCAACACACCAAAAAAGCCAGCGGCGTGCTGCTCGCCTCGCTGATGTTGCCCGGCCTGGCCGGTTTGTGCGCGCTCGCGCCACAGTCCGCGGCGGCCGAAAATGCCCCTGAAAAAACCACCGTCAGCGTCGATCTCGGCGCCTATGCCGACGGCCAGCCCGGCTGGCAGCGCGTCAAGGCCTACACGCCGCAAGTGTATGTGCAGGCGCCCATCGCCGCCGCCTGGTCGGTCGAAGGTAGCTGGGTCGGCGACACCATCTCCGGCGCCACCCCGCGCATGCACACCCAGAGCTCGAGCGCCAGCCGGATGCACGAGGAACGCGCCGCCGGCGACGTCAAGCTCACGCGCTATCTGGCCCGTGCGGCCGTCTCCGTCAGCGCCAGCTATTCCGACGAACACGATTACAAATCGGCCGGCCTGGGGGTGGATGCGCGCTGGTCCAGCGACGACAACAACCGCACCTGGAGTATCGGCGTGGCCAGCTCCAGCGACCGCATCGACAACACCTACAGCGGCGTCAACACCGCCATCAACGAGCACAAACACACGCACGAACTGGCAGTTGGCCTCACTCAGGTGCTCACGTCAAGCGACATCGTGCAGCTCAACCTGACCCGCAGCGTCGGCAACGGTTACTACAACGATCCCTACAAATTGTTCGACGTGCGCCCGGACATGCGCAACGCCTCGATCATGCTGGCGCGCTGGAACCACTACGTGACGCCACTGGATGCGTCGCTACGCAGCAGCTACCGCTATTACAGCGACACCTTCGGCGTGCGCTCGCACACTGTCGGCCTGGACTGGGTGCAGCCGATGGGCCAGTGGACGTTCACGCCGGCAGCGCGCTACTACACGCAAAGCGCGGCCAGTTTCTATCTCAATCCCGTGCTCGACGCGCAGGGCGTGTACGACACCGGCGCGACGATCGCCAGCGCACTGGCCGTCAACGGCGCCACCTCGTTCGACCAGCGCCTGTCCGCGTTCGGCGCCGTCACGCTGTCGCTGACACTGAGCTACGCGTTCACGCCCGACACGCTGTGCGACCTGAAGCTGGAAACCTACCGGCAGGCGGCCAGTTTGCGGCTTGGCGGCGGCAGCCCGAATCTGGACAGCTTCCATGCCAACTTTCTACAACTGGGTCTGACCCATCGTTTCTGATCGACTTTCCATGAGCCGCTGGCGCACCCTGTGTTTCGAATTTCAAGCGATGGCCTCGCCGTGCAGCATACACATCGACGGCACCGACGACGCCTTGATGCATTGCGCAGCCGACCAGGCGATGGCCGAGGTGCGTCGCATCGAGCGCAAGTTTTCGCGATATCGTGAGGGCAGCATCATCAGCCTGATCAACGGCGCGGCCGGGCGCGACGCGGTGGACGTCGACCCGGAGACGAGCGCGCTGCTCGACTTCGCCGGGCAACTCCATGCGCTCAGCGACGGGCTGTTCGACATCACCTCGGGCGTGTTGCGCCATGCATGGGATTTCAAGCATGCGCGCATGCCCGCGCCGGAAAGGCTGACACAACTGCTGTCGAAAGTGGGCTGGCATCAGCTTGAGCGCGAAGGGCAGCGGGTGCGCCTTGCGCAGGCCGGCATGGAGCTCGACTTCGGTGGCTTTGGCAAAGAGTACGCAGCTGACCGCGCCGCCGCGGCGCTGCACAGCCACGGCATCGTCCATGCGCTGGTCAACCTGGGCGGCGACCTGCACGCGCTGGGCCAGCGCGGCCGCCAGGACCCGGACGGCACGCCATGGCTGGTCGATATCGCCCATCCCCGCCCGGCCGCCGAACTGGCCGAGCAGCCGTTGGCGCTGCTGGCGCTTGAGCGAGGCGGCCTGGCCACCAGCGGCGACTACGAGCGCTATTTTATCCACGACGGCCAGCGCTACTGCCACATCCTCAACCCGCATACCGGCTGGCCCGTGACGTATTTCCAGTCCGTCAGTGTCTTGGCCAGCAACACGACCAGCGCCGGCGCCCTGTCGACCATCGCCATGCTCAAAGGGGAAGCTGGTCTCGCGTGGCTGGAGCAGCAGGGCGAACGTTATCTGGCGGTCCAACCAGATGGGCAACTGCGCCAGAACGTCGCAGCCATCACCTCATGAAAGAAACTGCCATGCATCCTCACCTTGCCCACCTGACCGTGTGCTGCAGCGTCATGCTAGGCGCACTCGTCCTGAGCGCCTGCGGTGGTGGCGCCGGCGGCGCCGATACACCTTTTAACGTCAGCACCGGCGCGACCACGGCCACCAGCGCGGCCATCAGCAATGGCAAAAACCTGTACGGCCAATACTGCGCACAATGCCACGGTGCGAGCATGCCGGCAGCTAAAGACAGCAGTCGCTTGCTGAGCGCAATCGCGTCCAATCGCGGCGGGATGGGCTCGCTGCGCAGCGTCGTCAGTACCAGCCAGGCCGACGATATCGCCGGCTATCTCGCATTTGGCATCTGAAACCGCCGCCCCTACACTTATCGACTGCTCACCGGACCTTTCATGAAAACTCCATCTCCTGTTGCCTTGACCTGTCTGATGATGGGCTGTGTCCTCACGCTGTCCGCATGCGGCGGCGGCAATGCGTCGCCGTCGCCACAACCGGTGTTGGCGGCGCCGACTCCGACTCCGACACCGACTCCAACTCCGACTCCGACTCCGACTCCGACACCAACGCCGGCTCCGGCTCCGGCTCCGACTCCGGCTCCGACTCCGACTCCGACACCGACTCCGACTCCAACGCCGGCTCCGACACCGACACCGACTCCGACGCCAACGCCAACGCCAATTCCTACACCGACACCCCCACCGACGACGACATCGGCACAAGCGGGAAAGGTGGTGTATGCGGCCGATTGCGCGATGTGTCACGGTTCCAGGCCGGCGCAAAACAGCGGTCGCATTCTGCTTGGCGCCAACGCGCCGAGCCTGATTCTCAGCGTCATCAACAGCAACATCGGTGGCATGGGTTTCCTGCGCAATACGATCACTAGCCAGAACGCCAACGACCTTGCGGCCTATCTGGCCACACCAAATATCTGATGTCGGGCGCGCCGAACTGGACAATGGCAATGGACATGCGCAGCCGGGGAAATGCGAATGCAACGCAAAGAAAGGATTAATCAAATACAAACACTCATGTTTTTAGGCAAATCGCCGATAGTTAACGGAAGCACACCCACACGTTCCTTGGAGATGACAATGACAGCAGCTATTGGTAGTTCAAGCAAAGCGCCACCCGCAGCACCGCTGCCGGTATCTCAACCACAGGTGAAAAGCGCGCCAGACAGTGACGGGGACAACGATGGCACGAAGGTCGCAGCGCCTGCCCCGCCCAAGCCCGTTTCGGCGACCGTCGGCACAGTCATCAACACCACTGCCTGAGCGAGACCAATTCTTCCTCGCTAGTGAGCGAGCGGCGTGATATTGCGGGCCCTCGCACTAGGCGGTCCGATCGCGCATTTGCACGCGGCGGGGAGACGAACGGGAACACTGCGGTGCGTTGCCGCCCACGCCGGATCAAACCCGGCGGTCGCATGCGTTAGCGCTGGAAAATTCGTGCATGGGTCGATTTCACGCCACTCCCGATGGCAGCGCACGGTCAGAAACACGCGACACGATTGGTCAATTGCGCATCTAGAACACCATTCGTGTACCGCGGCCGACGCAAGATCCGGGGGCCAACCCCCACCTTGCACGCCGCGCGGTATCCTTGCATCTCCTGCGCGCCTCGCCCGCTCAAACCACGCCGGATAAGTGCTCGCGACGTGTGCGATCGTGCGACGCACAGCTTATCCGAACGGAACGCCGGCTTGCCAGTGCGACAGGCTTAGTGCGCGCCTTCCCTATACGTTTGTATGGGGCGAAGAACGATAAATAAATGATATTGTTCTTTCCATTCAAGACCGTTCCACGCGACACTCGCGCCATTCTCTGACATCGATTCAATGCCAGGGCCGCGTGCGCACAGCTGCCCTTGGCTTCGGCGGAATTGAATCGCCCACGCCACGACAAATCCCTACTGCGATCGCGTCGCACAAACCCACTTCCAGGAGTTCTCCATGAACACCCATAACGCCCGCCGCCACTGGCCACGCTTGTCGTTTGTGTTGCTGCTCGCTCCCCAGTTTGCGCATGCCTATTTCGAGGATATATGCGTGTCCAAGGGCGGCAATAAGATCGTCGCGTGCGTCGAACCGATGGCGTCCTGCAAGATACCGGCGCAGCCGGGCAAGGCCTGTCCGGCGCAACTGGCGCAAGGGCTCAAGCAAACGGCCGCGCCGGTTGCGGCCCGCAGCATGATCCACACCGATGCGACCTATTTTCTGGCGCAGGCGCTGGGTTTTCGCGCCGATGTGGCGTATTGGATCGCGGCCTACAACGAGGTGG
This sequence comes from Burkholderiales bacterium, assembly GCA_038207625.1. Lineage (GTDB taxonomy): Bacteria > Pseudomonadota > Gammaproteobacteria > Burkholderiales > Burkholderiaceae_D > JBBQZO01. Next base: position 82,476 of record JBBQZO010000022.1, read on the forward strand.
CCGACTACACGGTCTACGCGCCGATCGACCAATGCGGCGTGCAAGCGACACAAGACAATTCCGGCCGGGCCTACATCACCGCCAAGTTCAATGGCTTCCAACGCACCAACAATTCCACCGACGGCCCGATCTACCACTATGTGCTGCCGCTCTCTCCCAACGGCACGGGAACGGACGTGCATGGCGCCGGCGGCGTCCAGGCCGTCTATCCATTTCATTTTCCCGCACCCGGCTATCCGCTTGCCATCGACGATGTGTATGAAGGCTCGCTCTACAATATGCGTCAGTGGGCGATGCAGGAAAGCGACGCCCCAGGCCTGCTGTGCGCCGCGGGTTTGACGACGCCAAACGGCGCGTCCAATTTCAGCGGCAGCGCGTGCCTGACGGGGGTCAAGGCGAGCGGCAAGGTGCCGGTGATTGCGAGATCGCAAAACGGCATCGCCGTCACTTTCACGTCCGGCCCGAAGATTCTGGACAATAGCAATGGCGCCAACGTGACCTATGAACAGCTGGGCCCCTGGCTCAAGGATCCCGCCAGGACCACCGGCGTGCTGTGGCAGAGCCCGTCCAAGCCGCCCGTGCCCGTGCAACTTGCGCGCGTCGGTTTGTATATTCACAGCTTGCAAGACACCGCCTCCCATTCGACCTATTGCGGCGACGACGCACCGTCGCCACCGGGCGGCGCCGACCAGGGCAGCTATATGCGACTCGATGCGCCGACGCCGGGCGCCCCTGCCACGACCTTGACGATGCTGTTCGGCGCCAGTTGCGCCACCACGCCGCACATTACCGGACACGCCGAGGAGACGGCAACGGGCGATGCGGCATTGCCCTTGCGCGACTACACCGCGCTCAATATGACGCTCAACGAGCTGATCATCTTCGGCAATACGGTCGCCAAGGCGAAAGGCTGGATCGCCAACCCTGAACTGCTGCCGCCCGATGTGGTGGGCGGCAAGAACGCGCAAGGGCAAAGTGCCGCCGAACTACGCGCCGCACTCGTTGGCGCAATCGCCAGCGGCAAGGAGTGGACACGGGGTGAGCAATACACGTCCGGCATCGTCACATTGCCGCTGCAACAGCTCGTTACCGTGAACCGCTTGCATGCGATGAATACGGCGCTGATGTCCTATTCTGACGCGCTGCAACAGCGCTCCGCCGACGCCGCGCATTTCGCCCCGTTCACGCCGATGCCAGGCAATGCGCGCGATGCGCGCGATACCAGCCAGTGTTTCAAGTAGCGCCAAAACGGCCAATGGAAAGTGCCGGCCGCGTCATCGATGCGGCCGGCCGCCACGGGCATGACGAAACTGCGCCCGTTGAATTGGCTTACAGGACCATGCGGGCCAAACCGACCATCGGCCAGTGCATCAGCCGCTTGAGCGGTGCGCTCAGCGGCAACGGCTTGATCAACATCCCGATGGCCATCTCATACGGATAGTAATCGCGGGCAAGTTGCTTGACCTTGCGGTTGTAGGCGCGCCAGTCATCTTCGCACTGGACACTGTCACGATGGCGTGCCTTGGAGACGTGCTTAAATGCCAGATACGCATCCTCGCCGCGCACGGCGCGCAAGCGGCGCCAGACGGTGGCCATCGCCGCATTGCCGCCGTGCCCATCGACCGCATTGGCAAGATCGAAGTGGCGCCGGAAGAAGCGGTAGTGCGACACTTCGTCATTGCCGATCTTGCCGATCAGGTCGTGCAGTACGGGCTCGTGAACATAGTCCTGCAAAGCGCGATAGAAAGTGGACGTGCCGGTCTCGACGACACAGCGCGCCATCAGCTCAAGGGCGCGCTGTGGTTCGAGTTGCTCTGCGGTGCAGCAGGCACCGTATTCGGCGCGAAAAGTCTGGTGCCCCTGCTCCCAGTCGAACTCGGGCCACACGGTCTGCACGTAGGCTTTCAGGGCTTGCCCATGGCGCGTCTCGTCGCGCTGCCAGGACTGTTCCAGCCATGCAGTCAGTTCGGCGTTGCCGCGAAAATGCGCGATCAGATTTCCGCTGTAGGTTTGCGCCAGGATTTCAACGAACGACGCCGACGCCAGCGTGACGAACAGGAATTGATCGGCATGCACCGATGCGGCGTCGATCTGATCGAATTGAATATCGTCGAGACTCCAACGGTGGCCGTGGCCGGGTGATATTTTTGACTGCATCTTTGCTCACGATTCATAGACATAACTTGTTTGTCGAGGCGCATCGCGCACGCCGCTGTGGCCTTGGGCGCTTTATCTGGTCGCCCGCCATGCCTGCGGCCATCGCGCGCCTGGCGAACGATCCAACCTACGCGAACAAATCGTGCTCGTCTGTACGGATGCGAACATTGACGCGCAACAAACGCGCCGGCGACAGCGTGCATGCGTTGCCGCCGGCAATCGCCGCGCGTCACCGCCATCCGCTTGGCCAGCCTGGTGCGACGCGTTCGCGCGCCTCGGCCCGGGCGGCACAGACCGCCACGCCGCAGCACCGACAACGCGCGTCGCCGGCGCCCAGCATGCCGGTGTGGACCGGAGCCAAACCACTCAGCCTGACGCAAATGTAATTCTATTCTTGACATCTGCCGACACAACTATATACTTAGGATTCCTAACAATATGCACATCATGAAGACTGTGTTTGACACCATCAGCTCGCCTACCGAGGCGCGCATCGCCACTGGCCTGACGCGCATCGGCACTGCCATGCGGCACAAGGCATGGGAGCGCGCGTCGCTGAACGGTCTGACGCCGACCCAGGCCGACATCATCGCCCTGCTCGCTGCGCGTGCCGAGCCGATGCGGCTGTCCGCTGTCGCCGAACAATTGGCCATCACGCCAGCGACCGCCAGCGACGCCGTGGCCAGTCTGGTGAGCAAAGGTCTGGCCAACAAAAGCCGCGCCGCCGACGATGGCCGCGCCATCGCGCTGTCGCTCACCGATGCCGGCGTGGCGCTGTCCGCCACCGTGTCCGACTGGGGCGGCTTTTTGGGACTGGCCGCCACCACCCTGAACGCCGCAGAGCAAATCACCTTGCTGCGTCTGATCATCAAAATGATCCGTGCCATGCAGGAAAACGGCGATATTCCCCCGAGCCGCATGTGCGTTTCCTGTCAGTATTTCGCACCGAATCGGCATGCCGATCTGGACACGCCCCACCACTGCTTGCTGGTGGACGCCCCGTTCGGCGACCGCCACCTGCGGCTGGACTGCGCAGAGCACAAACCGGCCGAGGCCACCATTTTGCAAAGGAACTGGGCCGCCTTCGCTGAAAGCTAATTTTTTTTCGGCCCATTTAATTAGGACTCCTAAATGAAAACCACAAGCTTCCCCCGCACCGGGTCCGTCAACGCAGCACTGGCACTCGTGTGCCTTGGCGCAGGCATGGCAGCGCCGCTGGCCAGCGGACACGCCATCGAAGGCAAACCGGGAACCGCCAAGGTCGCCGCGTTCGACATCGTCAGTGCCGACATCAAAGTTGACGCCGAAAAAAATCAGCTTGAATTTACCATGCGCGTCAGTGGTCAAGCTGGCGCGCTCAAGCCCGGGAAGACTGGCAAGTTCGCGGGAAGCAATGTCTTCTCGTATGTGTGGCCGACCAAAATCGATCCGAAAGAAGTGGGCTTTGAACAAGGCGCCGGCATCCTGGCGCTGGCCGTCACGTCGCACCCGGATTTTGACGACACCCCGTTGTTTGCCACCAAAGGCGGCGACTGGCACAGCCACTGGGTCGTGCTGGCACCGGACGACGCCTGCGGCAAAGGCGCACTGAAGGTGAAGGACATCCCGGACGGCGCCAAGCCGAAGTTGCCCAAGACCTGGCCGGGCGTTCCCTTGCTGATCGACAGCCCGGGCTACGCGCCGCGGTTCTCCGCCAGTACCGTCACCGTGCGCGTCCCCTTCGACGATGTCAGCGCGATGCAAGGGGTGGCATTTGACGGCGTCACCGCGGGCCTGCGCGTGAGTGCCAGCGCGCACCAGCCGCTGCTATGCGTGGTCAACGTTTTCGATATCGCCTCGGGCGACCTGAGCCTGCCGGGCAAGGCTGACTAGTTTTCCCGGAAGACGCATTACCGCGTCGTCCATTTCCCGTCGCAGATGCGACATTCACTGAAGAAAGAAGAAAGCACACCATGAAAACCAAAGCCACCTTTTACCACGCCGGTTGTCCAGTATGCGTCGAAGCCGAACAACAACTGAGTAGCGCCCTGGACCCCGCGCAGTATGACGTCGAAGTGGTCCACTTCGGCACATCACCGGAACGCATTGCCGCGGCCGAACTGGCAGGTGTCAAATCGGTGCCGGCACTGGTGATCGACGGCACGCCTTTCCATATCAACTTCGGTGCCACCATGGCCCAGGTCAAAGGCTAAGACCTTGCTGTGTGCCGCAGCCCCCTGCGGCACACAGTATCCCGATGCCGCAGGTCCGAAGCACTGCTTTGCATCCGAGTCATCCTTCAATGAACGGTGCTGCGAAACCGCTTACTCCGTCAACGAAGAATGTTGCGCTCGATTTCGTGCGCGTGTTCCATTCAGGCACTGGCACCGCGCACCGCGGCACCGAGCGCTCGCACGGCCCCGGCAATCTGGTCGACATCGACCCCGCCATAGCCGATGCACAGGCCATCGCGCTGCACGGGGCCGATACTGTAGGCCGACAGCGGCAAGGCGCCGGGAAGGTGCACGCGCGCGCATGCCACGATGAGCTTCGCCAGCGCCGGCTTATCAATCCGCGTGCTCAGATGAAGGCCCGCGTTACCGGGTTGGATTTGCATAATGCCGCCCCAATGGTCCATGGCGCCTTGCTCGAATGCACGGCGCCGTTGCGCGTACACGGAACGCATGCGCCTGATGTGGCGCGCAAGGTGGCCGTCGGCGATGAATGCCGCCAGCGTCGCCTGCGACGCCAGCTCGGTACTGGAGCCGGCGGCGCGCTTGATATCGATCAGCGCCTCGCGCGCCCAGGCCGGCGTGACCACGAAGCCCTTGCGCAGGCCTGGGAACAGGCTTTTGGAGAAGGTGCCAACGTAGAACACCCGCCCTTCCCGGTCCAGCGTCTGCAGCGCGTCGGGCGGATGCGCGTCATACAGGAATTCGCCGTCGTAGTCGTCTTCGATCACCACGGCGTCCAGCGCACGAGCGCGCGCCAGCAACGCTGCGCGGCGGGCGGGCGACATCACGGCGCCGGTGGGCGACTGGTGCGAGGGCGCAACGCAAATGACCGTGACGCCCTGCGGCACACAGTCCACCTGAAGACCCTCGTGGTCCACCGGAATGGGCACCAGCACGGCGCCCGCTGCGATGAACGCGGCACGCAAGGGCGGAAAGCCCGGATCCTCGACCGCCACGCGCGTGACACCGGGCGTCACCAGTAAGCGCGCGAGCAGGTCGAAGCCACCCTGCGCGCCTGAGGTAATGATCAAGTCGTCCGGCTGGCAAACGACCGCGCGCACAAATGCCACGTGGCCCGCGATGGCCTCGCGCAGTGCCGGCAGGCCTTGCGCCAGGCCGTAGTTAAACGGCTGCGGCGCGGCCGCGCGCAAGGCCCGCAATGTAAGGCGGCGCCAGATGTCGTGATCGAAATGGCGATGTTCAGGCACGCCCGTGCGAAAGCTGCGCGCCGGTGGGACCGTGTCATACACGATGCGCTGCGCCGGTTGGCGCCACGTGGCGGCAATCCGTGCGTCGGAGGCGCGCGCGACGGCGCACTGCGGCGCACTTGGCGGCGCATCGTTCGCGCCAAGTGCGCACACCAGCAGGCGAGCGCCTGGGCGAGCCTGCGCGTATCCGGCGGCAACGAGCTGGTCATAGGCCGCGATCACCGTGTTGCGCCCCACGTTCAAGTGGTTCGCCAGCTGCCTGGTCGATGGCAACGCATAGCCGGCCGGCAGGCGCCCCGCCAGGATTGCCGTGCGCAGCCGGCGGTGCAACGTTTTTGTCAAGCCGCCTTCGAGCGCGCCGTCCTGAAGGAGGTCGAACGGCAGAACTGGTTCCATCATTTTCGTGATAACTGTGTCTTTTATATATCCCGATAGTCTCATAAGATCATCGTCTATGAATACTTACATCTGTGAAAACTGCGGCACCCAGTTCGCCCCTTCCGCCCTTGCGCCGGCCGCCTGCCCGATCTGCGACGATGAACGGCAATATGTGGGCTGGCAAGGGCAACGCTGGACCACCCACGAAGCGCTTCGGGGCCGGCATCAGCTACGCATCGGCGACGACCAAGGCTTGCTGGCCATTGAGGTCCAAGGCGGCTTCGGGATTTCGCAGCGGATGCTATTGCTGCCGACGGCGGCCGGCAATCTGCTGTGGGAATGTGTCAGCCTGGTCACGGACGAGGCCATTGCATGCCTGCGCGAGGCCGGCGGCGTGGATCGTATCGTGATCTCCCACCCGCACTTTTATGCATCGATGGTGCGCTGGAGCGAAGCGCTGGGCGGCGTGCCCATCGTCCTTCACGCAGCGGACAAGAGCTGGGTTCAGCAGCGCTCGCCGGCGATCGAATTTTGGGACGGCGATCGCTGCAAGCTCGGCGACGGCGTGACACTGCTGCGTACCGGCGGGCACTTCCCGGGCAGCACCGCATTGCACTGGGAGCGCACCGGCACTGGACGCAGCGCGCTGTTTGTCGGCGATGCGCCGCAGGTGGCGACCGACCGCCGCCACGTTGGCTTCCTGTACAGCTACCCAAACTATATGCCGATGCCGGTGCGCGACGTGCGGGCGATGCAACAACGCCTCGCGCCTTTCCAGTACGACGACGTCTACGGCTACAGTTGGGGGCGCAATATTATCGGCAGCGGCCGGCGCGCGGTGGACGCCTCGTTCGAGCGCTATTTCCAGGCCATGGACGTGGCGCATAGCCGGGATGGCGAAGCACCGCATCGCTCGCCCGAGCCGCCTGCGACCTGAAGTCAACTAAATTGAATGAGGGATGGAGCGCCCGTGTTGCGCCCGTCCAGTGTTCGTAGTGAGGTAGTCCAATCCCTGGCCAATATGGCGTTCCTAACGCTAATATGGCTTCCCCAACTGCTGCAAAGGAAAACACATGACCCGTATGATCTTCGTCAACCTGCCAGTCACCGATCTGAAAGCATCGATGGCCTTTTACGCGGCCCTTGGCTTCAACAACAACCCGGCCTTCACCGACGAAACCGCTGCCTGCATGGTCTGGAGCGAGACAATCAATGTCATGCTGCTGACGCACGACAAATGGCGCGTTTTCACGAGCCGCCCGATTCCGCCGAAGACCTCGAGCGAAGTGCTGCTGTGCCTGTCGTGCGAGAGCCGCGATGCAGTCGATGGACTGAACACGGCGGCGGCGGCCAACGGCGGCCAGGCCGACATCAACCCGGCCCAGGACATGGGCTTCATGTACAACCGTAGTATTGGCGACCTTGACGGGCATGTATGGGAAATGATGTGGATGGATCCTGCGGCTATTCCGCCAGCGAATTAACGCCTGCGTGGCCTTTTGGTGGGCCAGTTTTCGGTCGGCGTCAACAATCAGCCCCGACACCGGGGATCGCTGAAGGTCGCACGTGCGCATGGCAGACGATTTGAAACACCAGGGGCCGCCAGGGATGAAGTCATCGATTGGCTTGCGTTTTGTAGTCATCGTCGATTGCATTCGGCCTTGGGCCACTTCAGCCGGATGAAATTTGAGGAAAAATGGCGCGCCAGTCAATGCAAGCTGGCCCCATAATGTATCCGGCTAAGGGATACGGAAAAACAGGGGCAAGATCAGATCACCTGTCGAAAATGATCTTTTGAAGCCCCCCTTATCGGGCCCTCCCAGTCGCCTTCTAATTGACAAGAATATCTGAGAAATCAACTGAATCTGAATATGACCAGCAATAAGCGAAATTTTCAAGTCGATGTTCTGCGTGGCATCGCCATATTGCTGGTTCTTATGTTGCATTTCACACTTGGATTTGGAATAAAGAACAGTATTTTTGCATTGCTGATTGGGCTAAAGTCCGCGCGCGCATTGATATTTAATGGCAACTATGGCGTGACCCTATTCTTTGTGGTTTCTGGTTATTTGATCAGCTCCATGTCCATAGCGCGTTGGGGAGCACTCGAAAATATCAAACCACGCGCTTTCTATACGTATCGATTTGCGCGAATTGCCCCTAGCCTTTTTCTTGTGCTTGCCGTCATCGTCCTTCTGGGCTACCTGAAGGTACCCTACTTCACCAACACCGACGATGGCCACCAATTGCCAACTTCATATTTCATCATTGCCGTCGTCTCAATTCTGACGTTTTGGCATAATGTCTTGATGCAATCGCAAGGCTGGTTTAACTATTGTTTGAATATCTATTGGTCACTGTCGGTCGAGGAGGTCTTCTACCTGGCGCTGCCAGCGGTATGCCTGACTGTGGGCCGTAAGTGGCTCTTCGTACTCGTTTGCGCCGGGTTGATCATTTACGCGCCAATATATCGCGCAGATCATATCGACAACGGACTGTACTGGGAATGTGGTTACGCCGCTTGCTTCGACGCAATTGCCCTCGGCTGCCTCGCGGCATTGCTGTCGCAACGATGGATACCAACGGGGCGGGAGTCAGCACTCATGCGCGTGGTAGCGGCCCTCGGTTTTGCCGTCACCTACCTGCGAGGAATCGACGGCCATGAAATCTTCGGGTTCTCGGTCATTGCAGTGTGCGCCGCCACATATCTACTTGCATCGACCCGCGACGCCGAGCCTAGCCCGACCATCGAACATTTGACAAGGCCGTTGCGCTGGTTCGGGCAGCACAGCTATGAACTGTACTTATTCCATATAGTTGTCCTGGCACTCATGCGAAATGTGTTTGCTCGTGGCGAACTAGGGGCATGGACTTGGGCGTTATGGTTCGCTTTATTCATTATACTGTCCGCGCTCGTCGCTTACCTGGTGGCGCGCTTTGTTTCCGAGCCGGCGAACACGGCGATTCGGAGGTTTTCTGTAAGCGCACGCGACTCAAATCAAGCGCACCTAAACACCAAAGCTTAGAAGTCTGATTCAAGAACCCCGCATCCATGCGGGTTGCAGGCCCGTTTTCGTTCCGCAAAAATGATTTTTCGGTGAGATGCCATGCCCGGGAAAACGCCTCGGAATTGGCCTTTTGCGGAAGCGACCTCGTCTGCAAAATACCGATTGAATCGTACCCGTGGTTGAACACTCGGCATGGACTGATATTAATCGAACACCAACACCAAATCTCAGCAACCATGTGCGCGCGCGACATCAACGCCCAATTTTTTCATTTAATGGAAGCGCACTATCGAATGACCGTTTACGCCGATCACTGCCGATTGTACTCGACGGCACCTCGGCACCAGCCTGCTCAGCTGCTGCCGCCACATTGCGGACTATCGAAGCCGCCACCATTTTTTCGCAGACACGCTATTCACAGTGTCATCTGTGTAGAGATCTGGCTCGCTGATTGAGATTCCAGCGGAGCGCATCGCTGCGCGAACATCCTGGTGGATGTCCTCAACGTCATACGGGTCCATGTCATCCTTGACCATGATTTTCAGTAGGTCGCGCGTAAAGTCGATTCGATGTTCGCTGTCATGAATGTTCGCCTGAATCAGGGGCCACATTTCCGCAAACAACTTACTCCCTGCTCTCCAACTCATCGCAACCTCATATTTCTAGTCACTTAGCGAACTGCTGCTTTTGGCCGATTGCCGCCGATTGTACTTGAACACAGATCAGTGCCGAGATTGTTTCTCAACAACAGATGGCGTTACAAAAAGCAGAATGAACGAATTCCGTTAACGAATCTTCACTAGCGAAAAGTAGCCCAGTTTCTGGTTGTATCCGGGCCCCGGAACATGATATACGCCTTGAATTTTTATATTATCAATATTTCCGATCAAAAACAAGTATCCGTCACACACTCTGGCCCGACCAAATGTGATTTCGCCCTGTCTTATTTCGTAAGCTAGTGGCTCAGTCAATGGGAAAAATTTCTCGTTGCTTATTGCTCGAGCCTCGACAACCACGCGCTTCCACTGACCTGCCATACAAGACTCGGTTTCGAATTCTTTCGCAAATCGAATCGTCCCCTCAACCTGAACCTTATGCTTTAAATCCATCACGCGAAGTTTCCAAAGCGTGCCAAGCACTTGTGCATTGCAGGTGATCATCGCGCAGGCTATCGCAACTCCCACACCCAATTTGTATAAGGTCAGAATAGGCAATAGTTTCATAAATTGGCTCGGTGAATATCCAAATGGCCGCTTCTGGCCGACTGGCGACGGTCGATAGTCTGCCCTAAGCGGACTGCTGCAATTGCGCCGCCCCGGACAAAATTTCTTCACTCGTCCAATTGCGCGACAACCATATCGCGAGTGCTGCGCCGGACAAATGCCACCAACCCATCCCTTTATATCGCTTGTGTGTCAAGAGATAGTCTCTAGCAACCCACCAAGCAACGAGCTGACCAGGGGGAGTTTGTTTCGGTTGTGCGAAAAGTACGGTGGAAAAATATGAATAAGGGTCATCTGCTGCGACACGGGGCATGCCGGTTCCGCGTGCACGCTTCCAGACAACAGCCTGCTGCTCAAAAGAAGCAAGTTGGCGTGGCTTTTGAGGGCGGCCATCGACCCCACTTAAGCCCAACCAATAAAAGGCAAGCGGGAGCCCCAGCAACAACGCTAACGTTGCGCAAGTCGCGAGAGCAAAAAACTGGCGAAATCGACGCATGGAAAGTAAACCCGAGGTTTAGTACTTCAATGCAGACGCCTGCTGAGCGACCGCTCCTGGCTGCGGACCATCATACAGGAACATTAACTGCCTGTTAAGATTGGATTGCTGCCTATCGCGGTCACATTTTTTTTGCCGGCGACACGTGCGAGAAAATACCTACTCGCGTTTCCTGAGCTGAAGGCGAATTTTCTTGAATGGACTTGGTCACTCATCATCGCCACTGTCAGGCGGGCGCTTCCAACCGTCGATTAGAACATTCTCGATCCGCTGGCGATTGCCGACAGCGCTTGCCATCTCGGCCATCACTTTCTGGCTTTTCTTGGGCGGCAGCTTGAGGCGCCTGATTGCATCGACCCACTTCATCAGCGACCGACTGGGTTTGCCGTCATGAAGCAAGAGGCGGATCACGGTGGGATGGGAGCGTCCGATCAAAATTACGAACAATTCGCGATCACGTGGCGTGTCGCTAAGTCCAAGAAACTCGTAGAAGCACTTGATGTCGGCAGGCGGTTGCACCGGAGCAGATTCTGGGTATGTGGTGAACAACTGCAGCAGCATGGCGACCACGGGGTCTTCGATCCCTTTGACGAGCGCAGCACGCTTGTCAGCTCGTCCCACTTCGCGCGCGGGATGCCAAACGTTTCGGCCGCCATGGCGCGGGTCATGCCGACGCCGACGCGCCAGCGCTCAAGGTCTGCGCCGCAAAACGGAGGAACTTCCTCGACCATATCACCCCTCGGACCACGTGGTTGGATCGATGAATCATAGCAAGTTTTTGGATCACATTGTCAAATTACCCACATCGATCCGCGAGTTCGATCATTTTGTTGTTACCAGTACATACGAAATGACTGACGCGCCCTTTTGCGGGCTTTGATCGGTAGCACTGGCATCGGGGTGTGCGGCGCACCGGTGGACGCTCAAGCGCTCTCGCGCACCCCGACGCGGCCGAAACGGACCACCACACCGAGCCACAGACGACGCGCAGAGGCGAAGCCAATTTACCGGCTTTGTTCCAGGACTCGTAGACTGCGTTCACCTGGGACGAAACGCCTGAATGGCTTGTCCACTTTCCTTATTCAAAACATCTTGTACGTGCGTAGGTGACGCACTATGAAATCGGTGAGGTACTGCGCAGATCACCTATTCATCCTTTATTTATCCACATCGACTATGCCAGCCCCCCCCGCCTTCAATTCCGCCTCTCTGAGTCCGACAGATCTGCAAAGTACGTGTGTGCTGACGGCGCACGGCATCGCGGCCGCCTCGACGACCGCAGTTAAGGTTGGCGATCGCATGGTTCTTGAGTCCGTGCGTTTCGACCGTACTGCTGCGGGCCGCATCGGCATGGTATCGCTGGCCGCCGTCGCTGCGGAATTTCTCGGGCAAGAGGAAGACTGGGGGCGCGCCGTCGAAGCGCTGTTGGCGCAGAAGCGCATCGGCGCCGACGCGTTGGCAACGGTGCGCGTGCTCGACCTGTTCGGCAAAATAATAACCAATTCCGATATGCACTCGGGTAACCTGTCGTTTCTGACGGACGATTTCAAGGCGTTCCGTTTGGCGCCGGTGTATGACATGACGCCGATGCAGTTTGCACCGTCGGCGCAGGGCGCGGTCACGCACAAGGAGTACAAACCGCCCACGCCCTCCCCGGCCTCGCTCGCCGCCTGGCGCGTGGCGCGGACGATGGCGGGCGAGTTTTGGGCGGCCGTGAGCGCGCGCACGGAGATCGGCGCCGACTTTCAGGCGATTGCGCAGGATTGCGGGCAGCGTTTGCGCGGACTCGATCGCGCGGCGGCGATGCTGGTGCCGGCCCCTGCTCCAAAGCCGCGCTCGACAAAGGCCAGGCCGGCCTGATCTGAGCAGTGGTGGCTGTACCTGTAACGGCTCACGTTTGAAAGTCGCCGTACTCTTATTTGACGCCGATATCGGTCCGACACACTGCAACTGACGGCGCGAGCATGCTCACGCTAACTCCTGCTGGCCTTTATCGCTGACGCCGTACCAGTTCGACGATGACTTGTTCGAGCGTGGTCGTTCCTGCCCATTCGACCGCGCCGGGATCGCTCTTCATGTCGATATGCGAACTATTGAGGCCACGGGTCATTTCGACGAAACCGGCAACGGCGGCCTTTGAGAACTGGGCATCGGCCAGCGCAGTCGGCCACTCTGATTCCGGCACGACTATCACGTCGACAGGCTTTTCGAGCGTGGCTGAAACGATGGCGGCGACATCGTTCGGGGCGTAGTTTTTGGCCCCCGAGAGCGTGACGACGCAGGTCCCGGTCCTTGTTTCTTGTAGCAAAGCCGCTGCGGCGCTGCCGACATCCACAGTCGCCACCATCGGCAGAGAACGCTGTGGTGGCGCCAGAAACGTCGGCAAAATGCCGCTGCGCATGGCCTGTCCAACCATCGGCATCCAGTTCTCCATGAAATAGGCCGCGCGCAGGAAGGTGGTGGCAACACAGGTTTCGCCCAAACGCTGTTCGAACATGCGGTTCATCCCAATCCATCCCGTTCCGTGTTCACGGTCGGCGCCCACCGAGGAAAGCGCCACAAGCCTGGGCACGTCCGCCGCAACCGCAGCGCGCGCCGTGGTTGCGGCAATCAAGTCCGCCATCTCGAACAGGTCTTCACGGTTGTAGTACTGCGGGCTGACGACATAGGCGCCCTGGGCCTGACCAAGCGCCTTGGTCATCGAGGCCAGATCTGTCAGGTCGGCCACGGCCACGGCAACGGCCGCGCCGCGTTCGGCCCACGGCTGGCCTTGGGCCGGGTCGCGCACCACGACGCGCACAGGATGGCCTGCGCGCAAAAGCGCATCGGCGGTGGCGGCGCCGGTACGGCCGGTCACGCCGAATACTACGTAGGGTAGCGGTGAGGAAGTAGTCATACAAAAATCTCCTATTCAGATGAACCAGAATGTTGCATGATTGCTCGATATACCTCAATGGCATGAAAGTCATAGTCAACATGCACCAAGTGGATTTAACTACGGTCGACCTCAATCTGTTAAAACTGTTCGAAGCACTCGTTCGGGAGCGCAGTGTCACCCAGGCGGCCCACCGCTTGGGCTTGAGCCAACCGGCCGCCAGCCGCGCGCTGGGTCGGTTGCGCGCGATGCTGGGTGATCGCCTGGTGGTGCGTGGCAAGCTTGGGCTGGAGCTGACGCCACGCGGCGAAGCGCTGGCAGGTCCAGTGACCAGGCTGCTGGACGATGCCCGGGGCATCGTCTCGCCCGCCGTCTTCGATCCCGCTTCGGCGACAGGTCGGATCACGATCGCCGCGCACGACCATCTGAGCCTGGTGGTTCTTGCCGGTTTGATCACCCGCTTCGAGCGCCATGCGCCTGCCCTCAGCCTGCATATCGCGCAACCTGTCGGGGACAATGTGCGCCTTATCGAGCAGGGGGGCGCGGATCTGGCGTTGGGCATTTTCGAGACGCTGCCCGGTAGTCTCCATCGACGCGGCCTTTATACCGATAGCTTGACGTGCGTGGTGCGGTCCGCCCATCCCGCCGTGGCAGACACACTCAACTTAGAGCGTTATGTGAGTTTGCGCCACGTCACCGTGACCATTTCCGGAGTGGGAGAGAACCCGGTTGACGTTGCGCTCTCGGCACTGGGGCTCACCCGCCATGTTGCGCTGCGCGTTCCCCACTTTCTTGCTGGCGCGATGTTGGTGGCGGACAGCGACATGATTCTCACCTTGCCTAGCCGTTTGGCGCGCCAACTTGCGAAAAAGCTTCCGCTGGCCTTGCTGGATCTGCCGCTACAGCTTGCGCCCTTGTCGCCAGCCATGATCTGGCACGAACGCTTCCACGGCGACCCCGCCCATGTTTGGGTCAGGCAGCAGCTTGTTGACGTCGTTGCGTCGTTCGATACGGAAGGGTAAATGCCGGCGACCTGCAAAGGTTGGGGACCGTGTCGGCTGAGCATGGCTCATCGGCACTGCCGTGCGGGCCGGGGTAGCGACGCCAGCGAATCCTTCCAATCCAAAGTTGCGATCGTCTGTAACTACGCCGCGCGGAGAATAACACCGCTAATCTCCGCAACTATCGCGGCGATTGGCCAAAACGCGCTTCTGGCAGCGCTAGGCCACGATGCCACACAATGAGCGGCGATCCCGCCAGTCTCACATTTGGCTGATCGAGTAATGAAGAGTCGATGGCTGAAGCACCGCGTTGAAGTTGACCGGCTCGACGGCGGACGACACATGCAGCGTCGCGGCAATCACGAAATTGAGGCGATTCTTTGCGTCGGCGTTGACCTCCAACGTGGCCCGCACTGCCCGTAAGCGCGGTTCGTGGCGTTCGATCGCCGCCTGCAGCGACGTGCAAATGCTCTTGCGATCGATATCGCTCGACAGGCAATAGCCGGAGAAATCGATCAGGCCGTAGTTGAGCACGGTGCCGGCCGCTTCCGGGTAGGCGGCCAGCACGGCGGCGGGCAGCACGGTGCGCGTGTTGAGCAAATCCTCCAGGTCGCGCACTACCGAATCCTTGAGCTGTTCGAGCGACAGCTGCGTGACCGTGCCGTCAGCCGCGCCGTAGCCGCGGTCGTTGACCAGGCGGTCGAACAGACTGGGTGAGTAACGCTTCATGGTTCTGGACTCCCGGCGAGCTTGCCATCAGCATTTCTCCGCGCCGATGCGGGGTCGCGTACGGCTCGGGTTACATCTCCATGAACGGTAACAGAGCGCGCCACCTTGTTGCTTGAGGCTCGGCAAGTGGCCAGAGGCAAGCAGTCCCCACGCCATCGCGCCGGAGGTGTCGATTTGCCTTTGCCGCATTGTCAGAAGTCAAAAGGACGCGCCGTCTTTCGTGCCAGCATCGTGAAGTCGCTTCGGCCCAAGGTAACGCGAGCCACAGCGGGCGCCTTGTCATTCACCGCCAACCGGTGCGAGAAAGGTCAGGCAATGGAAAAAATCGTACAGTCCTACCTGCTTGAGCTCGATATCCTGCGCCGCTTTGTGCGCGAACTGGTCGCCCGCTTCCCCAAGATCAGCCTTGGCCTGGCGTTTCGCGACGGCGTCAGCGAAGACCCGCACGTCGAGCGCGTGACCCAGGCCATCGCCCTGCTCAACGCGCGGATTGCGCTTTGCCTGGACGACGGTTACCCGCTGTTGGTCGAGGCGATGCTGGAAGCGACCTGCCCGCACTATCTGCAATCGTTTCCATCGTGCGCGATTGCACACGTCGCGGACGCCGACAAGGACGGTGCCGACATCAAGGCCATCACCACGGTCCCGCGCGGCACGGTCATGAAAGCGGGAATGGTGCGCAATGTGCAGTGCATCTTCAAGTCCGCCTACGACGTGGTGCTTGCACCGCTCACTATCACCGACGTGAAATTCGATCCGCACTTTGTGGCCCCGGGGTCGATGCGCATGCCAGCCGGCGTCAGCGCGTCCATCAAGGCCACGCTGCAGGTGTCTTCGGTCGAACATAATTTCAGCACGCTCAAGCTGCCGCGTCTGCGCGTTTTCATCGACGCCGAGCCAGCGTTCAGTGCGGCGATACGCGACGCCATCTTTCTGCGGGCAGCCGGCGCCTTCATTGAAGTCGATGGTGTCAGTTCTTGGACCGCGCTTGATGCAATCCCCATTGACCCCGTCGGCTTTGCCGAGGAGGATGCGCTGATCCCGTTCCCCGCCCGCTCGCATCCGGCCTATCGCCTGCTGACGGAATACTATGCGTTTCCCGAAAAATTCAATTTCTTCGACCTCGATCTGGCGCAGATCGGCGCCGCGCTTCCCGGTCAGTGCCGACGCTTCACGCTGCACCTGGCGCTGGCGGGCGTGCCGGCCGACTCGCACATCGCGCGCGTGCTGGCGCCGCTCGCGTCCAAGCACCTCGCGCTGGGATGCACGCCCGTCGTGAACCTGTTCGCACGCGCCGGCAATCCGCTCGACGTGACGCATACGCGCGCTGACTACACGCTGCTGGTCGATCCGCAGCACGCATACGGCTACGAGATTCACAGTGTCGATTCGGCCAACGTTCGCAAGGAGTCCGCCGACGGCAGTTCTACCACACAGTTCCGTCCGATCTACTCGCTGCGTCACGGCGAAAGCCCGCGCGATAAATGCCATTACTGGATCACCCGACGCGACCCGATGATCGCCGCGTCCAGTCCGGGACACGAGATGAAAATCTCGTTCGTCGACAGCGACTTCAATCCGATGGCGCCAGAGACGACGACCTTGTCGACTATGCTCACCTGCAGCAATCGCGACCTGCCCTGCGCGCTGGGCGTCGGCGCGCCCGACGGCGACCTGGCGGCCGGTGGCGTGCTGGCCAACGTCCCGATTCGCTTCTTGCGCCAGCCAAGCCGGCCGCACCGTTTCGAAGCCGGCCACAGCGCGCACTGGCGCCTGATTTCCCACCTGTCGCTGAACTACCGCTCGCTGTGCGACGCCGAACTGGCCGACTTTCAGAAGATGCTGGCCCTGCATGACCTGCCCCGTTCGTCCACCTCGCAACGCCAGATCGACGGCATCGTCGCGCTGGAACACAAGGCCGTCATGTCGTGGGTCGAAGCGCTTCCCCACGCCTACCTGCTGCCCGGGATCGAGATCCGCATGACGCTCGACGAGCAGGCCTTTGTGGGCAGCGGCATTTCCATGTTCGCCCAAGTGATGGATCGCTTTCTGGCTTTGTACGGCCAGATCAACGTCTCGACGCTGTTGATTATTCTGTCCAAACAAACCGGCAAGGAGCTGATGCGATGCCAGGCGCGAAGCCCGTTCTCAAAAAACCAAGCGTAATCCAGCGTCTGCTCGATGCGCCCCAGCGCTTCCAGTTCGTTCAGGCAGTGCGCGTGTTTGAGGCGTGGCTGATCCGGCAAGGCGTCGCGCCAGAGGAGGCGGTCGATGAGTACCTGCGTTTTCAGAACAGCACCACCCTGGGCTTTCCCGCCAGCGAAATCGAAGCGCTGACGGCCGATGCCGCGACGGCCATCAGCACCGACGTGGCTTTGTCCGAGGCGCTGTCGGATCAGACGTTGAAACACATTCGCATCACGCCCGCCTTCATGGGCCTGTTGGGCGCCAACGGTGCACTGCCCTACCATTACACGGAACGGATTGCGAACCAGTCAGTGCATGAAAAGAACGACGCGCCGCGCGCCTTTCTGGACACCTATTCGAGCCGCGCGCTGGCGCTCTACTACAAGGCCTGGAGCAAATACCGTCCCGAATTTTTGATCGATCAAGATGGCAAAGGCGGGTTCCAGAACCTGCTTCTCGCGCTGGCCGGATTGCGCCCGAGGCCGCGCGACAATGCGCCATCCGACGCAGCGGCAGAGGACATCAGCGACGAGACGCTGGCCTACTATGCAGGCGTACTCAGACATCGCCCGGTATCGGCCACCGTCATGCAACGCGTGCTGAGCGAATACTTCGGCGTGCCGTTTGCGATGGAAGAATTCGTAGGGTGCTGGCACGACCTCGACGAACAAAGCCAAACCGCATTCGGCGGCCCGAACGCCGTCATCGGAAAGGCGATCGGTGGCACACGCGTGTGGCGCGCCGACCTGTGCATGCGGATCCGGATCGGGCCGCTCGCGCGCAATGACTACGAACGGTTTCTACCCAGGGCCAGCGGCGCCAAGGCGCTGACGAAAATGCTTGCGATGTTCGCCGGTCCGCCGGTGAGCTACGAAGTCCACCCTGTGCTGCGCGCGCAGGACGTGGTGTCGCTGTGCGCCTCGTCCGGCGATGATCACTGGGGCAAGCGCTTCGGTTTCGACGCCTTCATTTTTTCCGGACCGAGCACCGTCGATCGCGACGACATGTTCTATGTCCTGAATCCGTGACGAGCCGCCCACATCGTCGCCCCCACCATGGAACGGTGACCGCGCGCCGCCACTGACAACTTGATGCGACGCAAGATCGGCGATGTCGAGCTCGCTACAGTTGTTGTGGCGACGACGCGGGCAGCGCGGCGCGTCATGTCATGAGCGCCCAGCCAGGTTGTCTACCGCACCACCAGCACGCCAACGAAAGCACGCGATGAGCCGATTCGAAGGTGACACCACCAGAGTAGCCTCGCTGAGCGACGAACGCCAGGGTAGCCGGCTGCTGCGCATGAACTTCCCGCGCGGCGACGGCCCGCAAGACGCGCTGATGCTGGTCAACTCAATGGACGCCACCGAAAGCATGTCGCGCGACTTCCAGATCGTGCTCGAAGTGCTCAGCGACAGCGCCTACATCGGCCTCAAGGAGGTGCTGGGCAAGCGCGTGACGGTGGCTATGGTGCGCGACGACGCCGGCCTGCGCCATTTTAACGGCTACGTGTGCGAGATGCGCCTGATGAAAACCGACGGCGGCTTTGGGTTCTACCGCATGGTGCTGCGGCCATGGCTGGCCGCGCTGCGCCTGCGCAGGGACTGCGCGACATTCATGGACATGTCGATGAGCGCACTATGCGAACACACCTTCGGACGCTACGACACGCGCGATTTCCGGACGCGCATCCTCGACCCCGACCCGGTCGCGACCATGCAGATACAGCACAACGAGACCGACCACAACCACCTGCACCGACGCTTGGAGGCGCGCGGCTGGCATTACTGGTACGAACATCGCGCCGACGGCCATACGCTGTGGCTGGGCGACGACACCCGCCAGTCCGATCCGATCGATGGCGCGTCGTCCGAGATGGTGTTCCGCGACGAATCGGGCGCGCAGGAAAACGACGGCATCGACCAGTGGAGTCCCACGCGCCACATGGGATCGGCACGGGCAACGGTGAGCAGCTACGACTTCAAGAGCGCCGGCGCGCAACTGGGCACGCGCGAGGCGCGCGATGGCGCTGCCGGTGACCGCGAATTGTTCGAGGACACCGGCGCCTACGCATTCAACCCCAATGGCGACGACGGCGACGCCTTGGCCCAACGGCGCATGGAAGAATGCGACGCGCGCGCCCAGTATTTCAAAGCCGGCGGCAACGACCGGCGCGCCCAGCCGGGCCGCTGGTTCACGCTGGACGGCCACTTCAGCGGCACGCCCGCAGCCTATCGGTCGGGCGACGGCGAGGCGCCGCAAAGCATCGGCACGCGCAAATACCTGATCCTGTCGGTGCGCCACATCGCCAGCAACAACTACCACGTGGCCAAGGAGGCGCCGTCGAGCTACACCAACACCTTCAAATGCCTGCGCCGCGATATTCCCTGGCGCCCGGGGCGCGGCTTCCACAGCAAGGACACGCGCATCAACGGCCTGCAAACGGCGGTCGTCGTCGGCCCGCCCGGCGAGGACATCCACACCGACAAATACGGCCGCGTCAAGGTGCAGTTTCACTGGGACCGGGCCGGCCAGTTCGATCCGGGCAGTTCGGCCTGGGTGCGCGTGATGACGCCATGGGCCGGCGCGGGCTTCGGCCAGATCAGCCTGCCGCGCATCGGCGACGAGGTCGTCGTCCAGTTCCTCGGCGGGAATTGCGACCGGCCACTGATCGTCGGCAGCGTGTACAACGCGCGCCGCATGCCGCCATGGGATCTGCCCGCCCACAAGACCCAGAGCGGCATCCTGAGCCGGTCCACTGTCGGCGGCCAAGCGGCCGACGCCAACACCTTGCGCTTCGAGGACCGCATCGGCAAGAACGGTGCGCAATTGGCCAGCAGCCACCAGCACAGCGAACTCAATCTGGGCTGGCTGGCCCAACCCAACAGCGCCGGCACCAGCGCGCCGCGCGGCGAAGGCGCCGAACTGCGTAGCGACGCCCACATCGCGCTGCGCGCGCGCAAGGGACTGCTGCTGTCGGCCTGGAAGCGCGCCGACGCGGGCGAGCAGCACCTCGCGCGCGACGAATATCTGACGCTGGTCGATGAATGCCTGGAGCTGGTACGGACACTCGGCAAATACGCCGCTGAGCATCAGGCGATGCCGCTCGACGACAAGGGTCTGGATGCACTTAACGCATCGTTAAAGCGCTGGGAGAATGGCAGCAATACTGCGCCGACGGGACAGGAAGGTGGCGCACCTGCCATCGCCATCACGGCGCCCGCTGGCATCAGCTTCGCCACACCCCAAACGATTGTCAGCTACGCCGGCCTTAATCTTGATACCGTCGCCCAACAACATTTGCAGATGACCGCAGGCCAGCGCATCAACCTGAACGCAGGTAAGGGTATTTCTCTTTTCTCCCATACCGACGGCATTGCAGCCATTGCACATAACGGCAAGCTTCTGCTGCAAAGTCAGCACGACGACACAGAAATCAACGCAGCAAAAAACCTGAAACTGACGGCCACCGAGGGCAAGGTCACCGCCATGGCAAAGGTGATCGAGCTAATCGCCGAGGATGGCTCGTTCATTAAAATCGGCGCCGGTAGCATCACGTTCGGCTGCACGTCGCCACTCAAATTCTGCGCACCCGATTTTGTGTTTGACGCCCCGGTCACGATGGCAAGTGTCTTGCCGGTTTTCAGTGCCGGAAATACCGAACTGAAATTCGCCATGAAATACGAACCGCACACCACACGCGCAAGCACTGCGCCGGCGCAAGATTTCGATGTTGCGCTCAGCGACGCAAGCGCAAAGCAGGGACGCGGCGGCTCGGACGGCAACACCGAATTGATGGCGCGCGACGCAATGCATACGGCTACGCTGCGCGTGATCAAAAAACCGAAGTGAAACGGACAGCATCGACCTGAGCCAGAAACGGAGCGTCATCATGGGTATCTACCCACGCGTGCCCTATCCGGGCGGTGCGGCCTGCGGCATCTTGAGTCCAAATCCGCTCAACCCCAAGGTCGTTGCGGTGCGCCATCGCCTGCCCGGCAACATCATCCTGGTGCATGGG
>JBBQZO010000023.1:0-100048 GCA_038207625.1 Burkholderiales bacterium
GAGATCTCCTGCACCAGTTCGGAGGTCTTGCGGATGTTGGGCACCATCGCGTCGAGCAGGCGGCCGGCTTGTTCGGCCATGTCGACGCTGTTGGTGGCCACCTCGCCAATTTCCTGCGCCGCCAGCTGGCTGCGCTCGGCCAGCTTCCTGACCTCGGCGGCGACGACGGCGAAACCTTTGCCGTGTTCGCCCGCCCGGGCCGCCTCGATGGCCGCGTTCAACGCCAGCAAATTGGTCTGGTAGGCGATGTCGTCGATGATGCGCACCTTCTTGGCGATCTGGGTCATGGCCGCCACGGTGGCCTTGACGGCCGCGCCCCCTTCGGCCGCCTCCAGTGCCGCGCGGCTGGCCATGCTGTCGGTGAGCTGGGCGTTGGCGGTGTTTTGCGCGATCGCCGCCGTCATCTGCTCGATCGAGGCGCTGGTTTCCTCGACCCCGGCGGCCTGCTCGGACGCGGCCTGCGACAGCGCGTTGGCCGTCGCGCTGACCTCCAGCGTGGCCGTCGACAGCGCATCGACGACGCTGCGCACATCGTTGATGATGGCGCTCAGGCTGCGCGTGATCCAGATCGACAGCGCCGCGCCCAGCAACACGATGATGGCTGCCTGGATCAGGTTGGCGCGCCGGCCCGCGTCGAGCAGGGCGGCGATCTGGCCCGACTTGGCGCGCGTTTCGCCCGCATTGACGACGGTGAGCTTCTTGAACGCGTCGGCAATCGGCTTGTCGGCGCCCTTGATGCTGCTGTCAAGTTCGGCCACCGAGGCGCCCTTGGCGCGCGAGGCCACCAGTTGCACCATGCTTTCGTTGTAGCGTTGGCTGGCGCCAAGGATCTCGTCGAGCAGCGTCTGTTCCTCGGCCAGCAGGTGGCCGGTGGCGCGGTAGCTGGCGACGGCCTTGTCGATGGCCGCCATCTCCAGGGCGAACTTCTTGTCGTACTCGCCGCCCCGGATCAGGTAGTTCTTGAACGCGTGGATGCCGTTGCCCAGCGCCGTATTGCCGGCCAGTACAGCATCCTTCTTGGTCAAGGTAACGGCCTCGAAGTCCTGCCAGTGGCCGTTCATGGTTTCCAGATTCTGATAGGCGATGGCCGCCAGTGCCAGCGCCAGGGCCACCACGACGCCAAATCCCAGTTGCAGGCGTGTTTCCATTTTCAAGCGGTTCAACATGGTATTTCCTTTGCCTGGGTCGGTCGATGCCGTCGCCATGGGCGGCGGCGCTGAGAACAATGTGGCCGGTGCGCGCCGGTCTTAAAAGGACGTGAAATGGGCCTCGTCGGCTGAGTGCCCGGGCGGCGGCGCCAGCGCCGCGCGGGATGCTGGTTTGTCGGCCGACGCCAGCTGGCGGCGCGCCGGCGCGCGCGTCGGCGCGGCCGGCGCCGGCCGGGCGGTGCTGCCCACGCTGAAGAAAGCCATCGCCGTTTGCAGTTGTTCGGCCTGGCTGCTCATCTCCTCGGCCGTGGCGGCCAGTTGTTCCGAGCTGGCCGCGTTTTGCTGGGTGGTCGTGTTCAGTTGCCCGACCGCCGCGTTGATCTGGCCCACCGCCGACGACTGCTCCTCCGACGCGGCCGTGATTTCCTGCACCAGGTCGGAGGTCTTCTTGATCTTCGGGACCATCGCGTCGAGCAGGCGCCCGGCCTGTTCGGCCAGTTCGACGCTGCTGCCGGCCACCTGGCCGATCTCCTGGGCGGCCACCTGGCTGCGCTCGGCCAGCTTGCGCACTTCCGCGGCCACCACCGCGAAGCCCTTGCCGTGTTCGCCCGCCCGGGCCGCCTCGATGGCCGCGTTCAGCGCCAGCAAATTGGTCTGGTAGGCGATGTCGTCGATGATGCTGATCTTGTTGGCGATCTGCTTCATTGCCGCAACGGTGGCGCGCACCACCTCGCCGCCTTGCTGGGCTTCGTGCGCCGCTTCGCTGGCCATGCGGTCGGTCAGCTTGGCGTTTTCCGTGTTCTGCATGATCGAGGCCGTCATCTGCTCGATCGAGGCGCTGGTCTGTTCGGCGCCGGCCGCCTGCACCGAGGCCGCCTCGGACAGCGCCATCGAGGTGGCGCTGACCTGTTCGGACGCGGCCGCCATCGCCTCGGCGGCCAGGTTCACTTCGCCGACCACCTTGGCCAGCTTGCGCACGGTGCCATTGGTGTGTTCTTTGAGTTCGCCAAAGGCGCCCTGGTAGTCGCGCTCGATGGTCTTGTTCAGGTCGCCCTCGGCCATCGCGCCCATCACGCGTCCGACGTCGGCGATGCTGGCGCGCAGTTTGTCGGTCATCGCGTGCATCGCCTGCAGCACCTGGCCGATTTCGTCGGCGCGTCCGACGCTGATGTCGGTGTCGAGGTGGCCGTCGGCGATCGCATGGGCTGCCGTCACCGCCTGCTGCAAGGGGCGCGTGATCGACACCGTGATCAGGTAGCCGATCCAGCCGGCGATCAGTGAGATCAGGCAGACCGCGCCGAGCAGCGTGGTCATCGCGCCGGCCAGGCGCGCGGCGCGCTCGAGCAGCAGTTTGTCGAGTTCGACGGTGGCCACGTCGAGCAGTTTGTACTGGCTGTCGATGGCGCGCGTGAAGGCGCTCAGGTACTCGCCCGCCGGGTAGCTCGGCGGGTCGGTCTTGATCAGCTGCTGGTCGGTCAATTGCAGCACCTGCTGGGCGTCGCCCAGCGTGTCGTCGATGATCTTCTGCAGGTGCTCACGCAGTACGGGATTGGCGGCGGCCGCTTTCCCGAACGCGACGGCCATGCTGGCATGGTGCTCATGGGCGTTCTCAAGCAGGCCGGCGACGTCGGCGCGCTCCTCCGGCAGGATCTTCTTTTGCGTCAGCAAGCTCACGCCGCGCGCGCGCAGACGGCCCAGATCCTCGGCCAGCGCGGGCAGCTGATAGAAGGCGGCCAGCACCAGGTAGAAGCTGTCCGCGTCCGGGTCCAGCGTCAGGCCGAAGTGGTCGGCCACCAGGTCGTTTACGCCCATCAGCTGGGTCACCAGTTCGGTGTGGCTGGCGATGCTGGCCTTGGCATTGGCGTTCTTGTTCTTCAGTTCCGCGCTGAGGATCTTCCAGTGCGCGTGGGTATCGTCCCAGGCCGCCAGCGCGGCCGGATCGTGCACGCTCGCCTTGAGCAGCGCCGCCACGTTCTGGAAGGCGCGTTCGGTTTCCTGCTGTTTGGCGTGCAAGGCGTCGGCCTTGTCGTCGGCGCCGCCGAACACCAGCGCGCTCAGGCCGCGCTGTTGCTGGGTCAGCTGTATCAGTTGCAGCAAGGCCTTGACCGGCACCGTGCCGCGCGTTTCCATCCGGGCCGCGTCGAGGTTCTTGTACGAGTCGCGCACGTACAGAAAGGAGGGCACGCTGACCAGCGTCAGTCCGAGCAGGCCGAGGATGGCGAATTTCTTCCACAGCAGCAGTTGGTTCAGGAAACGGCTCATGCTCCATCCTCGGTAAAGTCGGCGCCTAGGCCGTCGTGTCCGCCGCACAAACAGGGTTGCGCGCGGTTAAAAGAAGGTGATTTCCTCGTCCTGCGCCTGCTTGCCCTGGGGTAGCTTGGCGTTGCCGTGGCGCTCGTCGTCCATCGTGTAATGGGCCGCCAGTTCGGTGAGCCACTGGTCGGCACTGGGCAGTTCCGGCGTGTCGAGCGCCTGGGTGAAGCGGCTCAGGTCGGCGTCGATGACGCTGAGGATCTGGCTGATCCGGTCCTGGTATTGCAGCGACACGAGCAGGTTTTCCACTTCGCCGCGGATCAGTGCGCCCTGAGTGCGCATGCTGGCCGCCGAGCTGCCCAACTCGCGCACATGGTCCAGCACATCTTGCACCACGCTGCCGGACACGGCGATGGCTTTCTTGTCATCGTCGGCCGCGCGCGCGGCCACCTCCAGCGTCTGTTCCATCACGGTGCCGATCTGGCTGACCCGGCTGCTGATGCGGGTGGCCGTGTCAGCCGACTGCTGCGACAGTTTGCGCACCTCGCCGGCCACGACCGCAAAACCGCGTCCGGCGCTGCCGGCGCGCGCCGCCTCGATCGCCGCGTTCAGGGCCAGCAAATTGGTGTGCGCGGCGATCAGGCTCACTTCGGCCGCCATCTCCTTGAGTTCGCGGGTGGACTGGGCCAGCGTGCTCACGCTGGCGAGCAAGGCGTCCTTGCCGCCGATGATGCGTTCGAGCGAACCGATCACCGGGCCCAGTTCGCGTTCGCACAATGTCAGCAGCGTCATCGCCATGCTGTCGCTGGCGCCCCGCTGATGCTGGCTTACGCCAACAAAACCGGCCTGCTCGAATTGCGTGACGACGGCCGCGAAACTGTCGATCAGCTGCATCACCGCCTCCTCGGTCTGGGACTTGACGGTGCCGATATGCTGTTGCCAGACCGGCAGGATGGCGCCCAGCAGATCGCTCAGCGCAGTCGGTGACGGGGGCGGCTGATACTGGGGCGGCGCTGCGTGACGGTGCGCGACGGCCAGTTGCCAGGCCAGCGAACCGGTCAACAGCGCGACCGCGCACACGCTAAATACTTCCCACGGGCCCGCGTGGCGCAGCAACGGCAGTGCCGCGCAGGCGCTCGCCAGCAGGGCAATGGCGGCGTAACGCCAAGGCGCTGGTGTGGCCGGGCTGGTCGCGTCCGATGACGAGTAAGGGGTGCGCATCAATTGACGATCCGATCATTTGTAAATTACTCGCGATGGATGGAGGCTGGTTGCGTACGGCGCTTGCGCACTGCGGAATCGGCGCGACAGGCAGTTTTTCCGTATCGAATTAGCATGTTTCTTGACACAGTCGCTTGATTCCGCTTAACTATAGCATCGAATATTCGGTGCAACAGCGCCCAAAATCGATGGAAATAAAATAAACCGATGTTCATGGGAAATACCTGCCGTAGCGTGTATTTTGTGACAATTTGAGAGAATTGCACGTTTTCCTGTGTGTTAATTCACGCGCCAGATCGCGTCAGCCCGTGTGGACAGGTTGCGGCGGACGGTTTGAGTTGAAATATTATTTCCATATTTGCGGCTAAATGAAATTTAATTTCATTGCCTTCGCGCCGGTGCGGCACGCGGCGCGCCCGGGGCGGCCCGGGCGCGGGCGGCGCCGAGCGGGCGCGCTGCCAAGTGCTTGCTCGCTTGCAATGTTCGACAATCCGCCAGCGACCGGCTAAACTACCGCCACACAAGCTTTGCTGCAGAAGGAGAAACGATGAGTTGGTTAGAAAAACTGCTGCCCCCACGGATCCAGCGTTCCGACGCTGGCGCGCGCAAGACCATGCCCGAGGGCCTGTGGGTCAAATGCCCGTCGTGCGAGGCGGTGCTGTATCGGACCGACCTCGAATCGAACCTGCATGTGTGTCCGAAATGCAGCCACCACATGCGCATCCGCGCCCGTGCCCGCATCGACGGCCTGCTCGACGAGGGCGGACGCTACGAAATCGGCCAGGAAACGCTGCCGGTGGACACGCTCAAGTTCAAGGACAGCAAAAAATACCCGGATCGCCTGAAGGCGGCCATGGAAGCGACGGGCGAAACGGATGCGCTGATCGTCATGGGCGGCGCCATCATGACGCTGCCAGTGGTGCTGGCCTGCTTCGAATTCGAATTCATGGGCGGCTCGATGGGGTCCGTCGTCGGTGAGCGTTTCGTGCGCGGCGCCCAGGTCGCGCTGGAGCAAAAAGTGCCGTTCATTTGCGTCTCCGCCAGTGGCGGCGCGCGCATGCAGGAAGGCTTGCTGTCGCTGATGCAGATGGCCAAGACGACGGCGATGCTGACCAAATTGTCCGAGAAAAAGCTGCCGTTCATCAGCGTGCTGACCGATCCGACCATGGGCGGCGTGTCGGCCTCGTTCGCCTTCATGGGCGACGTGGTGATCGCCGAGCCGAAGGCGCTGATTGGTTTTGCCGGCCCGCGCGTGATCGAAAACACCGTGCGTGAAAAACTGCCCGAGGGCTTCCAGCGCGCCGAGTTCCTGGTGCAAAAAGGCGCCGTCGACATGATCGTCGACCGCCGCAAGATGCGCGAAGAAATCGCCCGTCTGCTGGCCATCCTGCAGGACCAGGCCGCCGACGTGCTGGCCTGATTTTCCATTCCGCCACACCGGCGCGCGCCAGCGGTACGGCGCGCGCCGCGCCTCACTGCTGACTAGCCGTCCCATGCACAATCTCCCCACTACCTTGCCGCAATGGCTGGCGCTGCTTGAGTCGCGCCACGCCGAAATCCACATCAACATGGGCCTTGAGCGCGTGCGTACCGTCAAGGAGCGCATGGCGCTGGCATTTTCCTGCCCGGTGGTGATGGTGGCCGGCACCAACGGCAAGGGCTCGACCTGCGCGATGCTGGAATCGATACTGCTGCGCGCCGGCTACAAGGTGGGGCTGTACATCAAGCCGCATTTTCTCGACTTTAACGAGCGCGCCCGCGTCAACGGCGAACTGGCCAGCGACGCGATGCTGATCGCCAGTTTCAACGCCGTCGAAACGCTGCGCGGCGACATCGACCTGACCTATTTCGAATTCACCACACTGGCCATCCTGCATTTGCTGGCTGGCGCCGGGATGGACGTGGTGATCCTCGAAGTGGGGCTGGGCGGACGGCTCGACGCGGTCAACGTGATCGACGCCGACGTGTCCATCGTCACCAGCGTGGACATCGACCACACCGATTTCCTGGGCAGCACGCGCGAGGGCATCGGCTTCGAGAAGGCCGGCATTTTCCGCGCCGGCAAACCGGCCATCTGCAGCGACCCGGTGCCGCCGGCCTCGCTGGTGGCGCACGCCGAGGCGGTCAAGGCGGACCTGTGGCTGCTGGGGCGTGACTTCAATTATTCGGGTGACAAGCAGCAGTGGAACTACGGCGGGCGCGAGCAAAGGCGCAATTCGCTGGCCTATCCGAGCCTGCGCGGCGCCAACCAGCTGCTCAACGCCAGCGCCGCGCTGGCCGCGCTCGAGGCGCTGCGCCTGGTGCTGCCGGTGGGCGCCCAGGACGTGCGCGGCGGGCTGGTGATGGTCGAGTTGCCGGGGCGCTTCCAGGTGCTGCCGGGTCGCCCGACAGTGATCCTGGACGTGGCGCACAATCCGCACGCGGCCAGCGCGCTGGGCCAGAATCTGGGCAATATGGGGTTTCACCCCTACACCTACGCGGTGTTCGGGGTGATGCAGGACAAGGACATCGCCGGCGTCGTCGCGCCGCTGGCCCAGTATGTCGATCACTGGTGCCTGACCGAGCTGCCGTCGCCCCGTTCGGCCAAGGCCGAAGATCTGGCCGCGCTGGTGTCGGCGCTGCCGGTGGCGCCGGCCGGACTCGATGAGCGCAGTGCCAAGGTTTTCGCCGACCCGGGCGCCGCTTTCGCGAATGCGATGAGCCGAGCCGGGGAGAATGATAGAATTGTGGTCTTTGGCTCCTTCCTGACTGTCGCTGGCGTCATGGCGGCCAGAAAAACCTCACACCACTGAAGAAACTAACGCATGGGCTTGTTCTCGTTCCTCCGTAAAAACAAGCAAGATGTCTCGGCCGACGATGGCGGTTACGTGTCACGCTCCGACGATGAGTCGGCCAGTGCGCGGGCGCGCTCGAAGCGCGCCTCGAACGCCGGCGCGTCCCCCGCCAAGCGCGGGCGCGACGCGGCCGATCCGATTTTGCCGGAGAAAAAACGCGCGCGCCGCCGCCTGGTCGGCGCCATCGCGCTGGCGCTAGCCGTCGCGGTGGGCTTGCCGATGCTGCTGGACTCCGAACCCAAGCCGCTGTCGTCCGACATCGCGATCCAGATTCCGTCCAAGGACAAGGTGGCCCCGCTGGCGTTGCCCGCCGCCGTCAAGCCCGATACGGTGGCGGCCAGCGCGGCGCTCGATCAGCGCGAAGAAATCGTCACGCCACCGGCGCCGCCCAAAACCGTCGCAGCGCCCGAGCCCAAACTGAACGCGGACCCCAAACCGGCACGCGAGACCGTCAAGCCGGATGCGAACAGCGTGGCCAAGGTCGAACTCAAGGCGCAAGAACACAAGCCGGTCGAGCGCAAGCCGGTCGAACACAAGCCGGCCGAGGCCAAACCGGCCGAACCGCGCGTCGTCGACAGCAAGCCGGCCGAGCCGCGCACGGTCGAGGCCAGGCCCAAGCCGGTCTTGAAAACGGACGACAAGCCGGTCGAACACGACGACGACAGCGCGCGCGCGCTGGCCATCCTCGAAGGCAAGGCGACCGCGCATGCCGACGGGCCGGCCCACGCCGAGGCGGCGCCCGTCAAATACGTGTTGCAGGTGGCCGCGCTGGCGACCCAGGACAAGGTCAACGAATTGCAGGGCAAACTCAAAGAGGCCGGCATCAAGTCGTACACGCAAAAAGTGCCGACCGAGTCGGGCGAGCGCATCCGCATCCGGGTCGGCCCGTTCGCCAACAAGGAAGAGGCCGAAAAGGCGCGCGCCAAGCTGGGCAAGATCGGCTTGAGCGGCAGCGTGGTGCCGGCCGGATGATGAGGCTGGCCCCGGCGTGACCATTTTCGATTATGTGTTGCTGTTTATTTTGAGCGCTTCCGTCATTATCAGCCTGCTGCGCGGGCTGGTGCGCGAGATGCTGTCGCTGCTGGGTTGGGTGGTCGCCTTCGTGCTGGCCAATCTGTACAGCGCGCAGCTGGCGGTGTTGCTGCCGCCCGTGATCCCGGGCGAGGCGGTGCGCATGATGGTGGCGTTTGTCGCGCTGTTCATCGGCGTGCGCGTGCTGATGGGTTTGCTCACGCTGGTCGTCGAAGGGCTGGTCAAGGCCAGCGGCCTGTCGCTCGCTGACCGGGGCCTGGGCGCCGTGTTCGGCCTGGCGCGCGGCGTCGTCATCGCGCTCGCTGCGGTGATGGTGTGCGGCATGACGGCGCTGCCGCAGCAGCCGATGTGGAAACAGGCCATGCTCGCTCCGATGGCTGAACAGGCCGCCCACGCGGTCAAGCCGCTGTTGCCGCAGGCGCTGGCCGAGCACGTCCAGTTTTGAATTTTTTTGAATCAGCAGTACCAGTCTTTTAGGAGCACACCATGTGTGGCATCGTCGGCGTCGTCTCGCATAATCCCGTCAACCAGCTCTTGTATGATGCTTTGCTGCTGTTGCAGCATCGCGGTCAGGATGCGGCGGGCATTGCAACCAATCACAGCAGCATGTTTTCCATGCACAAGGCCAACGGCCTGGTGCGTGACGTTTTCCGCACGCGCAATATGCGCATGTTGCAGGGTAATTCGGGGATCGGCCACGTGCGCTACCCGACCGCCGGCTCCTCGTCCGAGGAAGAGGCGCAGCCGTTCTACGTCAACGCGCCGTTCGGCATCACGCTGGCGCACAACGGCAACCTGACCAACTGCGAGCAGCTCAAAGTCGAGATGTTCAAGATCGACCGCCGCCACATCAACACCGACAGTGATTCGGAAGTGTTGTTGAACGTGCTGGCGCACGAGATCCAGCAAGCGACGACCGGTTATTCGCTCGACCCGCAAGCGGTGTTCAAGGCCGTCGCCGTGTTGCACCGGCGCGTGCGCGGCGCCTACGCTGCCGTGGCGCAGATTTCCGGGCTCGGTTTGCTGGCGTTTCGCGATCCTTACGGCATCCGTCCGCTGTGCCTGGGCATCAACGAGACCGACGCCGGCACCGAATACCTGATCGCGTCCGAATCGGTGGCGCTCGAGGGCATGGGCTTTCGCTTCGTGCGCGACATCGCGCCGGGCGAGGCGATCTTCATCGACATGGACGGTCAGTTGCACGCCCAGCAGTGCGCCGACAATCCGACCTTGAACCCGTGCGCGTTTGAATACGTGTACCTGGCGCGTCCCGATTCGATCATCGACGGCGCCTCGGTGTATGCCACGCGCCTGAAGATGGGCGAGTACCTGGCCGACAAGATCAAGCGCCAGTTTTCGTCGGGCGAAATCGACGTCGTCATGCCGATTCCCGATTCGTCCCGTCCGGCGGCGATCCAGTTGGCCTTGAAACTGAACATCGAGTATCGCGAAGGCTTCATCAAGAACCGCTACATCGGCCGTACCTTTTTGATGCCGGGCCAGGGCATCCGCCAGAAGTCGGTGCGCCAGAAACTGAACGCGATCGCCTCCGAATTCAAGGGCAAGAACGTGCTGCTGGTGGACGACTCGATCGTGCGCGGCACCACCAGCCGCGAGATCGTGCAGATGGCGCGCGAAGCGGGCGCCAAGAACGTGATCTTCGCCTCGGCCGCGCCGCCGGTGCTGTTCCCCAACGTGTACGGGATCGACATGCCAACGCGCGACGAGCTGATCGCCTACGGGCGCAGCGTCGAGGAAGTGTGCCGCGAAATCACCGCCGACGCGCTGGTCTACCAGGACGTGGACGCCTTGAAACGCTCGATCTCGGACTGCAATCCGGCGCTGCAAAACTTCGAGGCATCGTGCTTCGACGGCATCTACGTGACCGGCGACGTGTCGCAGGATTATCTGGACCGCCTCGAGTACGCGCGCCACCACCCCAAGGCTGCTGTGCCGGAAGATGCGGCGCGCACCCAGCTGAACTTGAACCTGGCGACGACGGAATAAGTCGCTGGCCCGGCGCCGCGCGCGCCGGGCTTTTTGGTAGCGCTCATGAACGACAAAAAAAACTACGGCTTCACCACCACCATCTTGCATAGCGATCGCCAAAAGGCGATCGAGCACGGCTCGCTGCACCGCCCCATCCACACCTCGGTCGCGTTCGGCTATGCCGATGCGCGCCAGCTCGCCTCGGTATTTCAGGGCAAGGAGCCGGGCTACCGTTACGGGCGCCAGGGCAATCCCACCGTCTCGGCGCTGGAAGACAAGATCACCAAGATGGAAGACGGCGTCGCCTCGCTGTGCTTTGCCACCGGCATGGGCGCCATCGGCGCCGTGTTCCAGGCGCTGCTGCGCGCGGGCGACCATGTCGTCTCGTCGTCCTTCTTGTTCGGTAACACCAACAGCCTGTGGCAGACCGTGGCCGGGCAGGGCGTGGGCGTGGCGTTTGTCGACGCCACCGACGCGGCCCAGGTCGAGGCGGCCATTTTGCCCAACACCCGCATCGTGTTCGTCGAAACGATCGCCAATCCGCGCACCCAGGTGGCGGACCTGGCGCGCATCGGCGCCATCTGCAAGGCGCGCGGCATCCTGTACGTGGTGGACAACACCATGACAACGCCGTATCTGTTCCGGCCCAAATCGGTGCATGCGGGCCTGGTCGTGAACGCGCTGACCAAGTCGATCGGCGGACATGGTATTGCGCTGGGCGGCAGCCTGACCGACACCGGCTGCTACGACTGGAGCGCCTACCCGAACATTGCGCCCAACTTCAAGCGCAACCCGCCAGCCCAGTGGGGCATCGCGCAATTGCGCGCCAAGGGCTTGCGTGACTTCGGTGCCTCGCTCGCGCCCGAGGCGGCGCACCACATCGCCGTGGGCGCCGAAACGCTGGCGCTGCGCATGGAGCGCACGGCATCGAACGCGCTGGCGCTGGCGCGCATGTTGGAAGCCGATCCGCGCGTGGCCGCCGTGCATTACCCGGGTCTGGAGTCGCATCCCCAGCACGCGCTGTCCAAGGAACTGTTTCGCAGTTTCGGTTCGCTGTTGAGCTTCGAGCTGGCCGAGGGCATCGATTGCTTCGATTACCTGAACCGCTTGAAGCTGGCCATCTCGGCGAGCAACCTGGGCGACACGCGCACCTTGGTGATACCGGTGGCGCACACAATCTTTTTCGAAATGGGCGCTGAGCGGCGCGCCAGCATGGGCATCGCCGAGTCCCTGATCCGGGTCTCGGTCGGTATCGAAGAGCAGGCCGACCTGCTGAACGACTTCGGTGAAGCGCTCGGCGCCGCCTGAGTGGTGCGATCTGCTCACGGATGTGTAAAACTTTGTAAGTTGTGCGCGCAATGCGTTGGGTAAATTGGTGCCATTTTTTGATATCGGGCATCGACTCTTCACACCAGGCGGAGTGATCAGCGGTGTCCGCTTGATGTCGATGTTGCGCGCCGTGAGAGTGTCCGCTTGGCTGACACGGCAGCGTCGGCAAGCGCCGTGGCCCACGCTGTGTGGGCCAGCGCGACCCTTTGCCATGGATGGCGAACGAGGCTGACGAACTGCTGCGCCCGCGCGATGTGGGTGTGGCGCGCGCCAACGCCTGATACGTCGTCGCTTCGCTGCGATCGCCCTGGTGGCGACGGGCGGATTGATCAAATGGCGGCGATGGAGTAATGTTCCGGACAATCCACACTCTAGCGTTTGCACCGATGAAAAAATATCTGTTCTGTCTGTCCCTGATGCTCAGTGGTGTCGCCTGCGCCGACGAGATCAGCAACGCTAATAAATTGCTGGCTGCAAAGTCCTATCCCCAGGCGCTGCAGTCCTACACCAAGCTTGCCAACGCCGGCAACGCCGAGGCGCAGTTTCATCTGGGGGAAATGCATTGGCGCGGTGACGGCGTGCCGGCCGACCCCGGCAAGGCCGAAGCCTGGTTGCAGAAAGCGGCGGCCAAGGGATATCCGGCTGCCGTGGCCTTGCTCGAGGTGATGCGCCAGCGTCAGCTGCACCGCGACGACATCGACTTCTGGCTGACCCGCTACGATGGCGCCGACCTCAAGACGGGCAAGTTCGCGTGCAAGATCCCCACCGTGCCGGCCATTTCCAAGAACAACGATGACATCCATGCGATCACGACCAAGTTCAGCAACTGGCAAAATTGCTACAACGATTTTGCCGCCAATCTGAATGCGTCGATGCCGGCGGAAAAACATTTGCCAAGCGATATAGCGAAGCTGATGAGTCAGGCGGAAATCGATCAGAGCCTGGCCCGTCTGGACGAGGTGTTTGCCCGCGTGGCGACCGACGCCAAGATGGCTGCCGATATCGCTCTGGCCGACTACCATGCTTGGCGCAGCGCGACGGACGCCTTCGTGGCGGAGCAAAACGCGGACGCGCTCAAGCGCAGCGCGACGCCGACCAGCAACGAGCTGCGCCCGATCGAAATTCAGCGCCTGCAAAACGTCGCGCCAAAACCGCGCTGAACGGCGTTGATGACTGTTGCGTAAATGATATACATGCTAATATATTCATGATGCAATGGTCGCTGCGCGGGCCGTTTGCAGCACCCGCGCCGCTGCGCAGACAGTGGGCGGGCACGACATCGGCCACGCAGTTCGGCGTGCATGCTGCTGCCGGCCATCGAGATCGCCAAGGAGACCAAAGATGAAGAACACGTTGCTGTCGAAAGCATTGTTGATGCTGTGCTGTGCTGCGTGGGGCAGCGTTGTCCATGCCGATGAGCTGGCCGATGCGGCACGCTTTCAGGACGCC
Source organism: Burkholderiales bacterium (assembly GCA_038207625.1). Classification (GTDB taxonomy): domain Bacteria; phylum Pseudomonadota; class Gammaproteobacteria; order Burkholderiales; family Burkholderiaceae_D; genus JBBQZO01. The sequence continues at coordinate 13,256 of JBBQZO010000023.1, forward strand.
AAGAACTATCCGCAGGCCCAGGCACTGTACACCCGGCTGGCCAAGGCGGGTAATGCTGAAGCGCAACTTGCGCTGGGGGAGTTGTATGGTTTTGGCGACGGCATGCCCGAGGACTTGAAGCAGGCCGAGTTTTGGATTGGCAAGGCTGCGGCCCAGGGGCAGCGCGATGCGCCGGCGGCGCTCAAGGTGATGCAGGCGCGTGCAGCGCGCAAGACCGATATCGCCTACTACACCACCGCCTACGACGGGCGCGAAGTGAAACTGGACTGCGTCGCGCCGGCGCTGCCAGCGGTGTCGACGACGAATGCTGAAATACACGAGGTCAGCAGCGCATTCAATCAGTGGCAGGACTGCTACAACGGCTTTACTGCGCGCTTGAACGCGGCACTTCCGGCGGGCAAGGCGATTCCCCCCGATCTGGTGGGCATCATGAGCAACGACGAATTTGCCCGCTCCAGCGCGGCGATGGACAAAGTGTACGCGGCGATCGGTGCGCAGGCTGGCGCGGTGGCGGCCGAACTGGGTGCGCGTCATCAGGCCTGGCGCGGCGCGACAGAGCTGTACGTGAAAGGGCAGTCGGCCCAGATGCAGGCCGACTACGAGCAGGCGCAGCGCCAGATGGCTGCGGCGCGCAACAACCGCGTCAATGCGGGCGAAAACGCAAAAGGTCGCTGATGCCGGCGGCGGCGCCCGTTTCGGTGCCGCCCGTTTGCCCGGGAGTCAGTTCCAGCTGCGCATCAGGCCCACGGCCAGCCCTTCGAGGGCGAAGTCGTCGGCGTCCAGGTCGACCCGGATCACCTTGAAGTCGGGGTTTTCCGGCAGCAGTTCAACGAGCGAGCCGGTCTTCTTGTAGCGCTTGACGGTGACGTCGTCGCCGATGCGCGCCACCACGATTTGCCCGTTCTTGGCGCTGTCGACTTTTTTAACGGCCAGCAGATCGCCGTCCATGATGCCCGCGTCGCGCATCGACCAGCCGCGCACCTTGAGCAGAAAGTCCGGCTTGGACGAAAACATCGCCGGGTCGACGCTATACGTCGCTTCGACGTGCTCCTGCGCCAGCATGGGCGAGCCGGCCGCCACGCGCCCCACCAGCGGCAGCGACATCATCAAGGTCGGCGGGGGCATCGGCGTACCGAGCGAGCTGCCGATCAGGCGGATGCCGCGCGAGGTGCCGGGCGAAATTTCGATGGCGCCCTTGCGCGCCAGCGCCTGCAGATGCTCTTCGGCCGCGTTGGCCGAGCGAAAGCCCAGTTCGGTGGCGATTTCGGCACGGGTGGGCGGAAAGCCGGTGTTTTCGATCGCATCCTTGATCAGGTTGAGAATTTGTTCTTGCCGTGCGGTGAGCTTGATCATGGGTGGGCGCATTGGGATGCTGTCTGTATCAACAGACTGTATTTTTGTACAGTATTCCTGGGAATGCAAGGGATTTTGTCGGTTTGCGCGAAATTGTCGCGCCGCGTCGTGCGCCAGCCAGCCGGGGTGAACTCGCCCTTGATCAAACGCACAATCCGCGTTATAATCGCCGGCTTTCCCTTCCCACACTCGTCTTGACGCCGAGGTGGGCATTTGTTTCAACAACGCCCTTAAGGAGTTATGCATGCGTCATTATGAAATCGTTTTTATTGTCCACCCGGACCAAAGCGAGCAAGTCCCGGCGATGATCGAACGTTACAAAGCCAGCGTGACCACGCGCGGCGGTTCCGTTCACCGCGTGGAAGACTGGGGCCGTCGTCAGATGGCTTACTCGATCCAGAAGCTGCCAAAAGCACACTACATCTGCCTGAACATCGAATGCGACAACGAGACCCTGGTCGAAATTGAAACCGCATTCAAATTCAATGATGCCGTGCTGCGTCACCTCACCGTTCGCATGAAGAAGGCTGAAACCACGCCATCGCCGATGATGAAATCGGTTCAACGTGAAGACGCAGCCAAGAGCCACCGTTCCGAGGCACCTGCCCCCGCAGCCGCTGTAGCAGCGTAATTTTTTTGCCGGGAACCGTGTTACGGGAACAGTGAATCAACTTCAGGTAGTAGCTCAGATTGCCGAGCGTGATGTATTGCGTTATACCCCGGCAGGCTTGCCGATCGTGACAGCAGTCTTGCTGCACAGTTCGCAGCAGCAGGAAGCAGGGGTGGCAAGGTTGGTCGAGTTCGAGATGTCAGCGCTGGCCGCCGGCGAAATCTCGGGACGATTTGCCAGGGCGGAGTTGGGTGCCAGTTACATGTTCACAGGATTTTTGGCGAAGAAGAACCGCAACAGCAAAAGCCTGGTGTTTCACATCATTGATTTCAGTGCCGTCACAGCGTGACGCACTTTTAAATACAGGAGCCTCAAATGGCATTCGGTAAAAAGTTCGACAAAAACAAGCTCAAGCTTAAAGAGAAACGCAAACAGCAAAATCCTTTGTTCAAGCGTAAGAAGTTCTGCCGCTTCACCGCTGCGAACGTCGAACAAGTTGACTACAAAGACGTCGACACGCTCAAAGATTTCGTCCAGGAAAACGGCAAGATCATGCCAGCACGCCTGACCGGTACCAAGGCGCACTATCAGCGTCAAGTGGACACCGCCATCAAGCGCGCACGCTACCTCGCGCTGCTGCCTTACACCGATCTGCACCACGCTTAATTCGCGTCGCAGCTAATCCTGGAGAGAACTATGCAAATCATTCTGTTAGAAAAAGTCGTTAATGTCGGTAACCTCGGCGAAGTCGTCAAAGTCAAAGACGGTTACGCACGTAACTTCCTGATCCCACAACGTATGGCTCGTCGTGCTACCGCTTCGGCAGTGGCCGAATTCGAAGTCAAACGCGCTGAACTGGAAAAAGCTGCCGCTGAGAAGCTGGCTGCTTGCCAGGCTCAAGGCGACAAGCTGTCCGGCATGACCATCTCGGTCGGCCAAAAAGCTGGCGTCGATGGCCGTTTGTTCGGTTCCGTGACCAACTTCGACATCGCTGAAGCGTTGACGAAGCAAGGTTTCGCTGTCGAAAAAGCGCAAGTGCGTCTGCCTACCGGTCCGTTGAAGACCACCGGCGAACACGCTGTGTCGGTTGCTCTGCATACCGATGTGGTCGTTGAAGTGACCGTCGCCGTCGTCGGCGAAGCAGCCTAAGTCGTCGCGGGCTGCGTGCCCGCGAGACGGATGTTGCAGTGCAAAAAAAGCCGGCTTCGCCCGGCTTTTTTCTCGCCTAAATTTCTGTTCGGACATCCGAAGCGGGTATAATTCGCGCCATGAATGTCCCATCAGATCCGCAAGTCGATTCTCTCCGAATTCCACCGCACTCGATCGAAGCAGAACAGTCCGTCATCGGCGGCTTACTGCGCGATAACGCGGCGTGGGATCGCATCGCCGATTTCATGCACGCCGATGATTTCTACCGCTATGACCACCGCATCATCTTCGAACAAGTCGTCAAGCTGATCAATGCGGCCAAGCCGGCCGACGTGATCACCGTGTTCGAAGCGCTCACCTCGCTGGGCAAGGCCGAAGACGTGGGCGGCTTGATGTACCTGAACGCGATGGCGCAAAATACGCCCTCGGCGGCCAACATCCGGCGCTACGCCGAGATCGTGCGCGACCGCGGCATCCTGCGCAAGCTGATCACCGTGGCCGACGAAATTTCCGGCCAGGCGTTCAGCCCGCAGGGCAAGGAAGTCAAACAGATGTTGGACGAGGCGGAGTCGAAGATTTTTGCGATCGCCGAAGAAGGTTCGCGCGGGGCTCAAGGCTGGGTCGCCGTGCAGCCGCTGCTCACGCAAGTGGTCGAGCGCATCGACGAGCTGTACTCGCGCGACAACCAGAGCGAGATCACCGGCGTGCCGACCGGCTTCATCGACCTGGACCGCATGACGTCCGGTCTGCAGCCGGGCGACCTGGTCATCGTGGCCGGTCGTCCGTCGATGGGCAAGACGGCGTTCTCGGTCAATATCGGCGAGAACGTGGCGATCGATTCGGGCCTGCCGGTGGCGGTGTTCTCGATGGAGATGGGCGGCGCCCAGCTGGCCATGCGTATGCTTGGCTCGGTCGGTCAGCTCGACCAGCACCGTCTGCGCACCGGTAAATTGAATGACGAAGACTGGCCGCGCTTAACCCACGCGATCCAGAAGATGAACGAGGCGCAGCTGTACATCGACGAGACGCCGGCGCTCAATTCGATCGAGTTGCGCGCCCGTTCGCGCCGCCTGTCGCGCCAGTGCGGCAAGCTTGGCCTGATCATCGTCGACTACTTGCAGCTGATGTCGGCCAACACCCCGGGCGACAACCGCGCCTCCGAAATTTCGGAGATTTCGCGCGGCCTGAAAGGGCTGGCCAAAGAATTGAACTGTCCCGTGATTGCGCTCTCGCAGCTCAACCGCGCACTCGAGCAACGCCCCAACAAACGTCCCGTGATGTCCGACTTGCGCGAATCGGGCGCAATCGAACAGGATGCGGACGTGATTCTGTTTATTTATCGGGACGAGGTCTACAACCCCGACTCGCCCGACAAGGGAACCGCTGAAATCATCATTGGTAAGCAGCGTAACGGCCCGATCGGCTCGATACGCCTGACCTTCATGGGTCAGTACACCAAGTTTGGCAATTACAGCGGTAACCTCGCCCTCTACCAGGGTGACTAAGCCACCTGGCCGCGGCTCCTTGCGGTCATCTGCAGTAACACAACGCTTTAACGCTTAACGGAGAAATACATGTTTGGACGCCTGATGCCCACCGAGGGAAAATTCTTTGAACTGTTCAATCAGCATGCTGAATTGTGCGTCAAGGGAGCAAAGGAAATGGTCGGTTTGATGACCAATTTCGATGACCTGGAAAATCGCACCCATGCGATCGAAAGCCTCGAAAAACAGGCTGACAAGATCACCTACGCCACCGTCGACATGCTGCACAAAACCTTCATCACGCCGATCGACCGCGATGACATCCACAAGCTGATCACGCGCATGGACGACATCCTCGACCTGATGGAAGACGCGGCGCAGACCGTGTCGCTGTACGACCTGAAGGCGGTCACGCCGGAAGCGAAACGGCTGGCCGAACTGTGCCTGGCGTGCTGCGAAAAGGTCCAGCAAGCGGTGGGCCTGCTGCACAATATGGACAACTCGCACCAGATCGTGGCGATCTGCGAAGAGATCGACCGGCTCGAGTCGGATGCGGATCACGTGATGCGCGCGGCCATGTCGAAACTGTTTCGCGACGAACCGGATGTGCGCAACCTGATCAAGCTCAAAGCGATCTACGAGATCCTCGAGACGGTCACCGACCGCTGCGAAGATGTCGCCAACATCATCGAAGGCATCATTGTCGAGAACGCGTAAGCGCCCGCTGCACTGAATCCCATCGAAAAGAATAAGCATGCATAACCTACAAATCAGCATTTACGTGCTCGGCCTGTTGATCGCGCTGGCACTGGTGTTTGACTTCATGAACGGCTTCCACGACGCCGCCAACGCGATCGCCACGGTGGTCTCGACGGGCGTGTTGAAGCCGCAGACGGCGGTCGCCATGGCGGCCGTGTTCAACTTCATCGCCATCTTCGTCGTCGGGCTGGGGGTGGCCGCCACGGTCGGCAAGGGCACCATCGATCCGGGCGTGGTGGATCAGTACGTGATCTTTGGCGCGCTGGTGGGCGCCATCTTCTGGAACCTGTTCACCTGGTACTACGGGATTCCTTCGTCGTCCTCGCACGCGCTGATCGGCGGCCTGGTCGGCGCGGCGGTGGCCAAGTCCGGCACCGGCGCGCTGGTCGGCGGCGGCCTGCTGAAAACGGTGACCTGGATTGTGCTCTCGCCGCTGCTGGGCTTCGTGTTCGGCTCGGTGATCATGTTGCTGGTGTCGTGGATCTTCGTGCGTTCGACCCCGCGCCGGGTCGACACCTGGTTCCGCCGCCTGCAACTGATCTCGGCCGCGGCCTACAGCCTGGGCCACGGCGGCAATGACGCGCAAAAAACCATCGGTATCATCTGGATGCTGCTGATCGCGGCCGGCCACGTGGCCGTGGGCGACAAGTCGCCGCCGATCTGGGTGATCATCTCGTGCTACACGGCGATCAGCTTCGGCACGCTGTTCGGCGGTTGGCGCATCGTCAAGACGATGGGCCAGAAGATCACCAAGCTCAAGCCCGTGGGCGGTTTCTGCGCCGAGACTGGCGGGGCGATCACGCTGTTTACGGCCAGCCTGCTGGGCGTGCCGGTATCGACCACCCACACCATCACCGGCGCCATCGTCGGGGTTGGCTCGGCCCAGAAGATGTCGGCGGTGCGCTGGGGCGTGGCCGGCAACATCGTGTGGGCCTGGGTCTTCACGATTCCCGCCTCGGCCTTCATGTCGGCGATCGCCTGGTGGATCGGCAAACAGATCCTGTAAAGCCGCCGCGCGCAGCAAGTAAGAAAAAGCCGCCCCGTTTGCATCGGGCGGCTTTTTTTATGGTCGCGGCCCGGTAGGCGCATCCGGCGCGCTGCGGGCCGCGCAGATGTTCACGAAGGACCAGGCAAACTAGGCGCTAGCCCGAGCTCATTATTGCTGTACGATGAAGCGCAGCCGGCCAACGCCAATCGGTGTTTTGTATCCAAAAATTGAATACGCCAATAACTATTTCAGGGACCAATATGTCGAAAAAAATCGCAATGATATCCGTACTGCTTGGGTCGATCTGCTTCCTCAGTGCCAACGCGGCTGATGTGGCCGCAACGCCAGTCACGCATGAGATCGACGTCGACGTTTGGAACGTCATAGTCGATACGGTGGTAACTAATGACATCATTAGGATGGGAACCACGTATTTTCCTGATGCGATATTGGTCGGCCCCAAAGGGACAAAACCAATCGCCACGGCGCTGGAAAAATGGGGCCGCGATATGCGCGAAGCGCAGGCAAAAGGTGATACTGCCGCCGTTGCGTTTCGTTTTTCACAACGACAAGATAACGCCGAAACGGCATTTGAATCGGGCATTTTCAAATACACGGAAATAGCGAAATCAGGCTCGAGCACGTCGTTCTACATTCCATTTGAACAATTGCTGCTGAAGAAAAATGGCAAATGGCGCATTCTGATGGAACGCCAACTCCCTGACGTCACGCAGGGCGAGTGGGACAAACTGCCTCGTCAATGACATGCGGCGAAATCAAGTTCCGATCGACGTCAACCTCTGCTGAGCGTTAGCCCGGTTCACGAAAACATGCGTCGACGGTGGACACCGCCAAGCGCGTCAGGCGTGGTGTACGCCCGCCTCGAACAGCGCGGCGATCATGTCGGGCTGGCTGATCATGCCGGCCAGCCGCTGCTCGTCGTCGACCACCGGGATCTGGTGCATGCCGCGGTCCGACATCAGCGCCACCAGCTCCACCACCGCCTGATCGGTGCGCGCCAGCGTGACGGCGCCGCTCATGATCTGGCCCACCACCTCGGCTTTGTCGCTGGGGCTTTCCAAGCTGCGCGTGAGGAAGCGGCGCAGCTGGTTGCGGCTGTTGCGAAGGTCGAGAACCTGCGCGTGGCGCAGGAAATCCGAACGGGTGACGATGCCGATCACGCGGCGCGCGCGGTTCAGCACCGGCAGGGCGTTGATCCGGTGGCGCAGCAGCAGTTGCCAGGCTTCGTCGAGGTCGGTGCCGAAATCGACCGACACGATATCCTTCGACATGATATCAACGCAGCGGATCGCGCCGAAACGGCGCTGGTGGGCGCCCATTTCGGTTTGCAGCAAGATCGCTTCGAGGTCGGCGCGGCTGATGTCGAGCACCTGGTTGTAATTGCGCAGCACCTGGTCCAGGTCGGCCGGGCTGAAGCCCAAGCGGGCGGTGGGGGCCGGGTCGCCGGTTTGGTGGGCCTGGCGCGGCGCGTGTTGGCCGTGCGGATAACGCCGCCCCGTCAGGTTATTGAATACCAGCGCGACGCCCAGCAGCAGCGCCGTGTTCAGGCCGACCGGGATCAGCGCATAGCCGTAGCCGAGCGCGTGGATCGCGGGGCCGCCCAGCACCGCCGTCAGCGCCACCGCGCCGCTGGGTGGATGCAGGCAACGCAGCGCGAACATCGCGCAAATCGCCAGCGCTCCCGCGCAGGCGGCGGACGGTAGCGGCGGCGCGATCAGCTGGGCGCAGGCGACCCCGATCAGCGCCGACACGACGTTGCCGCCCAGGACGGACCAGGGCTGCGCCAGCGGGCTGGCCGGCACCGCGAACAGCAGCACGGCCGAGGCGCCCATCGGCGCGATCAGGCACAGCGCGGCGGCGCCCGGCCCCAGTGCGGCGTGGCTGAGTAATGCAGTCAAGCCGACGCCCAGCAGCGCGCCGCAGCACACGCGCAGCCGCTCGGCGCCGTTGACGGCGGTGCGGGCGGGCAGAAAGCGGCGCAGCCACGCCGCACCGTTGAGCGACGCCGTGCGGCTCGGCTCGGCCTGGCAGCCAAAGTCATGGCCGCTGGTGTCGGAGGCGCTCATGTCTGGGCGCTCCGACGCGGCGCTGGTACGGCGCGCCGGGATGGCGGGGCAGGCGGGTGGGCTGGAGAGGATGGGCTGGTGACGGGGAAGGGCATGTATCAATCGACCTAGTTAAGTTGAACTAGGTTAATATATCATGTCGTGATGTATTGCGCTGATGGGCTCAATTTTTTTGCCCTGTGCGCATCAGCGGCGGTTCAGTTGCGCGTCGTGTGGCGCGCCGCGCCGGCGCAGTCGGCAGTCGCCAGGCGCGCACGGTGTGGCGGCGCACGGCGAGACCATGCCTCGTTTGACCCGATCTGTGCTCGTTTTTGCTCGTTTTTCTGAGAATTTACATGAGGTCCGCCTCTGTGTTTTGATATCCTGGCGGAAAGGCCACGAGCAAAAACGAGGCAAATCGAGGATAACTGAGGCTATTGCTGCGGGCGCGCCGCCACACCCGTCGCGCGCGCTGTTTTGCCACGCCGAACCCGCGCCTTGGCGCATCAAGCGCAAGTAACGATGGGGCCGGGCGCTGCTACTTGATGCAGACCTGGCGGATCATCTTGATGTCGGTGATGCCCGACAGGACTTTTTCGATGCCGTCCATTTTCAGCGTCAGCATGCCGTCTTCCAGCGCTGCGGCCAGCAGCTGGGCCACGCGGGCGTGTTCCTGCAGCAGTTTTTTGACCGGGTCGGTGCCGATCATCAGTTCGTGCAGGCCGACCCGGCCGCGGTAGCCCTTGTTGCATTCGCTGCAGCCGACGGCGCGGTACAGCGTGAATTGGCCCTTGGCGTCGGCGTAGCGGCTGCGCCAGCCGGCCAGCACCTCAGCGCGCGCTGCTGGCTGATCGTGCTTGAATTTGTCGGTGCTGAGCAGCTCGGCGCAGAACTCGGTGAGCAGCAGTTCGACCTCGTCCGGCTGCGGCTGGTAAGCCTGCTTGCAGCTGGCGCACAGGCGTTTGGCCAGGCGCTGCGCCAGGATGCCCAGCAGCGCGTCGGCGAAATTGAACGGGTCCATACCCATGTCGAGCAGGCGCACGATCGACTCGGGCGCGCTGTTGGTGTGCAGCGTGGCGAACACCAGATGGCCCGTCAGCGACGCTTCGATGCCCATGCTGACGGTTTCCTTGTCGCGCATTTCGCCCACCATGATGATGTCCGGGTCGGCGCGCAGGAAGGCGCGCATCACTGTTGCGAAGTCGAGTCCGGCCTTGCGGTTGACCTGCACCTGGCGCAGCCCGCGCTGGGTGATTTCGACCGGATCCTCGACGGTCCAAATCTTGGTCTCGGGGGTGTTCAGGTAACTGAGCACCGAATGCAAGGTGGTGGTCTTGCCCGAGCCGGTCGGGCCGCACACGAAGAACAGGCCATACGGTTTTTCGATCGCGCTGCGCAGGCGCGCCAGGTTAAACGGCAGCACGCCCAGCTTGTCGAGCGCGATCGGCTCGCCCGCCGCCAGGATGCGCATCACGATGTCTTCCACCCCGCCGGTGGACGGGATGGTGGCCACGCGCAGCTCGATGTCGAGCGGCCCGTATTTTTTGAATTTGATTTTGCCGTCCTGTGGCTTGCGCCGTTCCGAGATGTCCAGGTCGCACATGATTTTCACGCGCGCCACCAGCGCGCTGCGGTAGCTGGCCGGGATCTCGATGTAGGGCACCAGCGTGCCGTCCTTGCGAAAACGGATGCCGATCTTGCCCTTGCCCGGCAACGGTTCGATGTGGATGTCCGACACGCCCTGGCGGTAGGCATCGACGATGATCTTGTTGAGCAGCTTGACCAGTTCGTTCTCGACCGCCTCGGACACCTCGCCGGGCGCCTCGCCGTCCTCGTCGCCGTCCTCCATGCCCGATAGCAGCTCGCCCACCGAGCTGCCGCCGTCGCCGGCCACGCCGAAGAACTGCAGCGTGGTCTGGCGAAATTCGGCCAGCGTCGTGACGCAAAAACGCACCCGCGTCTTGGGGAAGATCTGCGCCACGATCTTGCTGGCGTTGACGCGCTCGGGGTCGATCGCCAGCACCAGCAGGCCATCCTTGCCGTCCTCTAGCGGCAGCCACAGATTCTGTTCGGCATACTGCTGCTTGAGGTTTTTCAGCAGATCGACCGGCTTGATGCGGTCGATCTTGAACGCTTCGTAGGGCACCTTGTAGAACGCCGCCAGCGCCTGTCCGATGGCGCCCGGCTTAAGCTGGAAGTCCTCGATCAGCACCGTTTCGATGTCGCGCTCGTGGTTGCGCGCCGAACGCGTGGCCAGCGCCAGTTCGGGCGCCGACAGCAGCGCATCGAGTACCAGCGCGTCGTACTTGCTGCGCATCGGTGGCGCCGGCTTGAGGCGCTGGCAGAACGCCACCGACAAGGTGGCACACAGCTCCTTGACACCATCGACGGCGATCGCGGAAAACGGACCCTTGGCACGGTTGTTGATGAACTGGACCACACCGAGCAGCGTGTGCGAGGCGCCATCGACCAGCGGCGCGACCAGCATCTCGCGGGTGCGAAAACCGGTGCGCTGGTCGACCCCGCGCTGAAAATGCAGCTCGGGCGCATGGCGCCGCAATTCCTGCTCGTCGTAGACATCGCTGAGGTTGACCGTCTGGCCGGTGTGCGCGACGAAGCCGGCCACGCTGTCGGGGCTGATGGGCAGGCGCAGATCGCGAAACGAGGTCAGCCCCGTCTTGACCTTGGCGACCAGCTGGTCTTGCTCGGGCGTGAGTGCATACAGCGTGAAGCGTTCGCAGTTGAACAGGTCGCAAAACTCCATGCCCAGGTCGAGCATGATCTCGTCGAGCTTGCTGGTTGCATGGATCTTGTTGGTGACCGCATGCAGCTTCTGGAAAAACGCCAGGCGCTGAGCTGTCTCGTCGGCGCCGGCCATGTGTGCATCATTCATCGTCGCCGCTCGCTTGCCCCGGTTGTTACAGCGCCACTTCCAGACCCTCGTAGGCCAATACCACGCGCAGCTCGCCCAGCACAGGGGCATGGCGCGCCATCACGTCGGCGAACACCGCTTCGAGTTCATCGTCGCTGCGGGTGGGCTCGTGGTGGGTGCAGTACAGCGCCTTGGCGCCCACCCGCAGTGCGCAGGCCAGCGCCGCGTCGAAGGTACCGTGGCCCCAGCCCCGTTTGGACGGATATTCCTCGCGCGTGTACGAACAGTCGACGATCAGCGCATCGACCGCGCGCATCGCATGGTCGAGCGCGTCCTGGCGCTCGAGCATATGGTGCTGATAGGGCAGGTGTTGCGGGTCGTCGACGGGATACGGGTTGTAATACGGCTCATGGTCGCCGGTGAAAAACAGCGACTTGCCGCCACAGCTGATGCGGTAACCAAGGTTGGTCACCGGATGGTTCATGACGATGTTGTCAACCACCGCGTCGCCCACGTCGATCGGCTGGCCGAACGCCAGCGTGCAGTATTCGATGGTCGCATCCATCTGCGTTTCGCTGACGGGAAAATAACTGTTTTGCAGCTGCACGGCCATCACGTGCTCGATGCCGTTGCCCGTTTGCGGATCGACCGCGCCGTGCAGGCGCACCCGGCTGCCGCGGCTAAACAGCGGCGTGAAGAACGGCAGGCCGTGGATGTGGTCCCAGTGGCTGTGGGTGATGAAGATGTTCGCCTGCAGCGGCAGGCGCGCCGCCAGGCTCTGGGCCAGCGCGAAGATGCCGGTGCCGCCGTCGAGTACGATCAGCGTACCGTCGTCGCTGACCACTTCGATGCAGGTGGTGTTGCCGCCGTAGCGCGCAGTGCGCGGCCCGGGCGACGGTATCGATCCGCGCACACCCCAAAATTTGAATTTCATCTCGCTCCCCCAGGCTGACATGGTCAGGCCGGCGCCGTGCCGCAGCGCTCGACAGGTCCGATCATAGCCGCTTTTGGTACCCCGGCGGGGCAAAATTTGCGCCCCCGACGGGGTGCGCGGCGGTATGCTGTTGCGGCGCCGGCGCACAATTTGGCGCCCTTTTCATGCGGGGATATACAGGCGGCAGGAGTGGCGCTACACTTCCTCCAATTGCGGGCCGGCAACGCACGTGCGCCGCAGGGGCAGCATGTTCGCGCAGGCAGGGCAGGGCGGTTTTTTGACGGGCTGGTCGGAGACATCATGCAGGAGCTCAATCAGACACAGATCGCGCAGCGGCTCGACCAGCTCACCGAGCTCAGTGTCGCCCTGGGTAACAGCCCGGACATCGCGATCCTGCTCGACCGTATCCTCGGGGTGGCCAAGAACCTCACCGGGGCCGACGGCGGCACGCTGTACCGTCCCAGCGAGAACCGTCAAAATTTGTGTTTTCACATCTCGCTCAACGACAGCCTGGGCATCTACCAGGGCGGCGCCAGCGGTCAGCCGATCGACATTCCCAGCGTGCCGCTGTACGACGACCATGGCGAGCCGAACCTGGCGTCGGTGGCCGCCTACGCCGCCAACTCCGGGCGCTCGGTCAACATCGAGGATGTCTACCAGGCCGGCATGTTCAATTTCTCCGGCATGCGCGCCTTCGACCAGCGCTATCACTACCATTCGCAGTCGTTTCTGACGGTGCCGATGAACGACCACGAGGGCAAGCTGATCGGCGTGCTGCAGCTGATCAACGCGCGCGACCCGCAAAGCGGCGCGATCTGTCCGTTCTCGTCGACCGACCAGCGCTTCATCGAGGCGCTGGCCGCGCAGGCGGCGGTGGCCATCACCAACCAGCAACTGATCGCCCAGCTTGAGCAGCTGCTCGAGGCGCTGGTCAACCTGATCAACATCGGCATCGACGAAAAATCGCCCTACACGGGACGCCATTGCCAGTTCGTGCCGCAGCTGACGATGATGCTGGCCGAGGCGGTGCATTCTTGCGAGGTCGGCCCGCTGGCCGCTTTCCGCATGAGCGACGGCGACCGCAAGGAGCTGTGGCTGGCCGGCCTGCTGCACGATTGCGGCAAGATCACCACGCCGGTACATGTCGTCGACAAGGCCACCAAGCTGGAAACCATCTGCGACCGGATCGCGCTGATCGATACGCGCTTCGAGGTGCTGCTGCGCGACGCCGAGATCGACGTGCTGCGGCGCACTGCCGCCCAGCCGGACGCGGCGCTGCAGCTGGCCGCCGAGCTGGCGCAAACGCGCGCGCACCTGCACGCGCAGCGCGATTTTCTGCGCCGCGCCAACGTGGGCGGCGAGTCGATGGCGCCAGCCGACCAGGCGCGCGTGCTGGCCATTGCGCGCTATCGCTGGGTCGGCCCGGACGGGGTGGAGACGGACTTCCTGGACGCCGACGAGGTGGCCAACCTGACGATACGCTTTGGCACCCTGACCGAGGCCGAGCGCAAGATCATCAACAACCACATCGTCGTCACGATCCGCATGCTCGAGTCGCTGCCGTGGCCGCGCCACCTGCAAAACGTGCCCGAATACGCGGGCGGCCACCATGAACGGATGGACGGCAAGGGCTATCCGCGCGGGCTGACCAAGGATCAGATGTCGGTGCCGGCGCGCGTGATGGCGATCGCCGACATCTTCGAGGCGCTCACCGCGCGCGACCGGCCCTACAAGAAGGGCAAGGCGCTGTCGGAGTCGCTGCGCATCCTGGGTAATTTCGCCCTGAATGGCCACATCGACCCGGACCTGTTCGACATCTTCATCCGCAGCAAAACCTACCTCGCATTCGCCCGCCAGCACATGGATCCAAGCCAGATCGACGACGTCGACGAGGCCGCGATCCCCGGTTACCACCCCTGATGCTGCGCCCGGAGCCGCCATGTCCCTGACGCGCCAGCGCTGCTTGAAAACCCTGTCCCGTTACGGCGCGCGCTGGGCGCTGGGCCTGCTGCTGACGGCGCTGGCGGCGCTGCAGGTGGCCGGGGTCGGCACGCTCGATGTGCTCGACCGGATGGACACCGCGTTTGCCGACCTGCGCCTGCGCCTGGTCACGCCGGTGCTGGACCGGCGCATCGTGATCGTCGACATCGACGAGGCCAGCCTGGCCGCGCACGGGCGCTTCCCGTGGAGCCGCAACGTGCTCGCGCGCCTGGTCAGGCAGCTGACCGAGCATTACCAGTGCGCCGCCGTCGGCTTCGACATCAGCTTTCCCGAGCCTGACACCAGCTCCGGCTACCAGGTGCTGGCGCGGCTTGCCGAGCATGAACTGAAAGACGTGCCCGGCCTGCCGGCCCAGCTGGCCCGGCTGCAGGACCAGCTCGACTACGACGGCCTGCTGGCCCAAGCGCTGCAAGACCAGCCGGTGGTGCTCGGCTTGATGGCGTCCGGCGCACAGCGCAAGGGCGTGTTGCCCAAGCCGGCCTTCGTGGTGGACGATTTGAACGGGCGCACACTCGACGCGCTCACGGCGAACGGCTATGTGGCCAATCTGGCGCGCCTGCAAAACGCCGCCGCCGGCGGGGGCATCATCAACACCGCGCTCGACGCCGACGGCATCCTGCGTTCGGCCCCGCTGCTGATGCGCATCGGGGACGGCTATTATCCGACGCTGTCGCTGGCCACGCTGGCCGTGGCGCTGGACGCGAAGGCGATCAAACCACTGTACATGGCCAGCGTGGACAGCCTGTCGGCGCGCGAACGCGCCAACGGCGGGCTTGACGCGCTCGCCATCCTGCTGGGGCGCCCGCGTGGCGCGTTGCGCGTTCCCGTGGGCGAATACCTGAAGACGGTGATTGAATTTCGCGGCCGCGGCGGCCCGGCCGGCGGCGCCTTTACCTACGTGTCGGCGGCCGACGTATTAAGCGGCAAGGCCGCGCCGGCCGTGCTGAACGGCGCCATCGTGCTGGTGGGCACCACCGTGGCCGGGCTGCACGACTTGCGCGCCACCCCCGTCAATAGCGACTATCCGGGCGTCGAAGTGCACGCCAACCTGATCAAATCGATGCTCGACCAGAGCTTCAAGCAGCGTCCCGACTTCGCCTTCGCGGCCGAGTTCGCGCAGGTGCTGCTCGTGGGCCTGATTTTGAGCGTGGCGCTGGCCGTGCTGCCGCCGCTGGCGGCGGTGCTGTGCGCGCTGGCGACGGCGGCGGGCGCGTTCGGTTTCAACAGCTGGCTGTACCTGGCCCAGAACTGGGTGATCAGCGTGGCGCCGCTGTTGATGCTGATCCTCGCGCTGTTCATTTTCAACCTCGGCTGGGGGTACTTTTTCGAGTTCCGCAAGGGCCGCGCGCTGGTCTCGCGCTTTGGTGAATACGTCGCGCCCGAGCTGGTGGCGGCGATGGCCGACGACCCGGAAAAATACAATATGGACGGCGAGAGCCGCGAGCTGACGGTACTGTTTGTCGACGTGCGCGGTTTCACCACCATCTCCGAGGGCTTGACGCCGAAGGCGCTGCGCGAATACATCAATCTGTACCTGACGGCGATGTCGGAGGACATCCGCGACCGCCACCAGGGTACGCTCGACAAGTACATCGGCGACGCCGTGATGGCGTTCTGGGGCGCGCCGGTGGCGTTTGCCGACCATGCCGAGCGGGCCGTCGCCAGCGCCATGCTGATGCAGGCCAGTGCCGCGCGCCTGAACGGCCAATTCGTCGCGCGCGGCTGGCCGGCCTTGAAGATCGGCATCGGTCTGAATACGGGCCTGATGCACGTGGGCGACATGGGCTCGCGCATCCGGCGTGCCTACACGGTGATGGGCGACGCGGTCAACCTCGCTGCGCGCCTGGAAGGCATCACCAAGGTGTATGGGGTGGACATCGCAGTGGGCGAGGCGACCCGGCGTGC
This sequence comes from Burkholderiales bacterium, assembly GCA_038207625.1. Lineage (GTDB taxonomy): Bacteria > Pseudomonadota > Gammaproteobacteria > Burkholderiales > Burkholderiaceae_D > JBBQZO01. The sequence continues at coordinate 29,377 of JBBQZO010000023.1, forward strand.
GGCGCCCGACTGGGCCTGGCGCGAGCTCGACCTGGTGCGCGTGAAGGGCAAGCACGAGCCGGTGGCGATCTTCGAGCCGCTCGGGCGCATCGATGCGCAAGACGACGCCGCGCGCGCGGCGCTGGATGACTGGCACGCGGCGCTGGCGCTGGTGCGCGCCCAGCAGTGGGCGCCGGCCCAGCAGCTGCTTGAGCGGCTCAGCGCCCGGGCGCCCGGACAGCAGCTGTATCGGCTGTATCTGGCGCGCGTGGCGGCCTACCTGGCCGAGCCGCCCGGCCCCCATTGGGACGGGGCGACCAACTTCGAGACCAAGTAACGGCGCGTGGTTGGCGTATCGATAGTCCATCAATGTCGCTGCGACAAGGTATCGACAAGGTCGCAGACTGCAGCGCGATATCGCCTTGATATCACTGTGCTGGCGAGCGTTGCGGACAGTGTTGCGTGCAGGTCGCAAGCACTAAATATTTCGGACACGCAAGAAAAGCGGGCATACACTGGAAACGCGCCAGTTCCCGTTTGCGCGTCTGTGCGCGGCCATTTATCGCGTCGGATTATCCATCAAACACACTCGAGTCCCTCCATGAATTGTCGCTTCGCCCACCTGATGACGCTCTCCCTGCTGACGCTGGCGGTGCAATGCGCGCGGGGCGCCGAGCAGATCGTCCACTTCGACATCGCGCGCTTCGACATTCGCGGCAACACGCTGCTGGCGCCGGCCCAGGTCGATGCCAGTGTGGCGCCTTTCCTGGGCAAGCAGCGCGATTTCGGCGACGTCCAGCGCGCCCTCGAAGCGCTCGAGGCGCTGTACCACGCGCATGGCTACAAGCTGGTACAGGTGGTGCTGCCCGAGCAGGAACTAAACAGCGGCGTGGTGCGCCTGATGGTCACCCCGACCACCATCGGGCGCGTCACCGTGGCCGGCAACAGCGTGTTCGACGAGGCCAATATCCGGCGCAGCCTGCCGGCGCTGCAGGAAGGGCAGACACCCAATCTGGCGCAGGTGTCGCGCAACCTGAAACTGGCCAACGAGAATCCGGCCAAGAAGCTCACCCTCAAGCTGGCCAGCGCCAGCGCCGACGACGAAGTCGACGCCCAGCTCTTGGTGCAGGACGAACGGGCCTGGAAGCTGCTGCTCAATGTCGACAACAGCGGCACCGCGCAGACCGGCAAGACGCACGCCTCGCTGGTGCTGCAGCATGCCAATCTGTGGGGACGCGACCATGTGGCCAGTGTGCAGTACACCAGCACACTGGAAAAACCGAACCAGGTCGCCGTGTACGGCGCCGGCTATCACCTGCCCTTGTATGCGCTGGGTGACTCGGTGGACCTGTTCGCCAGCTACTCGAACGTCGATTCGGGCACCGTCACGGCCGGCACGTTTGATCTGGCCGTCAGCGGCAAGGGCGCCAATTACGGCGCGCGCTACAACCACATTCAGGCGCACGGCGCCGACAACCTCGACGCCAGGCTGATCTATGGCTTCGACTACAAGGCCTTCAAGAACAGCGTGCTGCTGGCCGGTCAGGATTTCGGCAACAACGTCACCGTGCATCCGCTGTCGCTGGCCTACATGGCGAGCTGGACGCTGCCCGAGGGCGAGGCGAATGCGTCGCTGACCTTGCTGCGCAACGTGCCCGGCGGGTCGAACGGCGGCGCGGCCGATTTTGCCAAGGCGCGCCCCGGCGCGCCGGCCGGCTACAGCGTGCTGCGTTTTGCCGGCGCCTGGTCGCGCGCGCTGGCCCAGGACTGGCAGATGCGCCTGATCATCAACGGCCAGTGGAGCGGCGACGCGCTGGTGGCGGGCGAGCAGTTCGGCGCCGGCGGCGCCACCTCGGTGCGCGGCTTCGGCGAGCGCGTGCTGTCCGACGATACGGGCGCGCTGGCCAACGCCGAACTGTACACGCCCAATGTTTGCGTGGCGCGCCAGCCGTGGCAGTGCCGCGTACTGGCGTTTGTCGACGGCGCGTATGTCAGCCGCAACGCCGCCTTGCCGGGCGAGCAGACCAGCAGCGCGATCGCCAGCGCCGGCCTGGGCCTGCGCCTGGCGTTCGGCACCGACGCGAGCCTGCAGATCGATGTCGGACATGTGCTGCATCGCGGCGCGACTGACGGCGGCACGCGCAACCGGGTGCATTTCCGAGCCAACCTGAGCTATTGATCGACAGAGGTCATGATGAACACAGACACCTTGTGGCGCCGCGCGCCTGCAGCGCGCTGCTGGCGCCGGCCACTGCGGCGCAGCCTGGTCGGCGTGCTGCTGGCGGGCTGCTTCAGCGTGCCCGACGCGGCGACCACGCTGCCGCAGGTGGTCAGCGGCCAGGCCGCTTTTGTCCAGCAGGGCAATGTGTTTTCGATCACCAGCACGCCCAACGCGATCCTCAACTGGCAGAGTTTTTCGGTGCTGCCGGGCCAGGTGACGCGCTTCATCCAGCAAAGCGCCAGCAGCAGCGTGCTCAACCGCATTGTCGGTCAGGACCCGAGCCAGATCCTCGGCGCACTGCAGTCGAACGGGCGGGTGTTCCTGATCAATCCGAACGGCATCGTGTTCGGACGCGACGCGCGCATCGACGTGGGCGCCTTGGTGGCCGCGACCCTCAATGTCAGCGATGGCGACTTTCTGGCCGGGCGCAGGCATTTCGTCGGCTCGCCCACGGCAGGGGCGATCAGCAACGCCGGTCAGATCACCACCGGCGCGGGCGGCCAGGTGTTCCTGCTCGCGCCGTCCATCACCAATAGCGGCATCATCAGCGCGCCCAACGGCGACGTGCTGCTCGCGGCGGGACATTCGGTGCAACTGGTCGACAGCGCTGATCCGGGCGTGCAGGTGGTGGTGTCGGCGCCCGACAGCAGCGCCGTCAACCTGGGACAGATCGTCGCCAATGGCGGACGGATCGGCATCTACGGCGCGCTGATCCGCCAGCGCGGTGTGGTCAGCGCCGACAGCGCGCAAGTGGGCGTGAATGGCAAGATCGTGTTTACCGCGCGCGGCGACACGCTGCTCGAGGCGGGCAGCCGCACCAGCGCCACCGGCGCCGGCGTGGGCGGCAGCGTCGCCGTGCTGGGACAGCGCGTGGCCGTGTATGGCAGTGTCGACGCCAGCGGAGAACTGGGCGGGGGCACGGTGCTGGTGGGCGGCGACGTGCACGGCGCCAATGCGCTGATCCAAAACGCCCAGCAAGCCATACTTGGGCAGGGCGCCGTCCTGCGGGCCGATGCGCGTCACAGCGGCGCCGGCGGCAAGATTGTCCTCTGGTCCGATCAGCTCACCAAAGCGTACGGGACGATCTCGGCGCGTGGCGGCGCGCAGGGCGGCGACGGCGGTTTCGTCGAAACCTCCGGCAAGCGGCAGCTCAATTTTCATGTGCACGTCGATGTCGGCGCGGCCAAGGGCAAGGGCGGCACGCTGCTGCTCGATCCGGTGGCCATCACGATCGAAGGCGGCACCGGCGATGGGGCGGACACGCCGGATGGCACGGGGACGTTTCAAGGGAACACCAACGGCATCGGACAGGTGGTGTTTGGCGATGCTGACATTTCCGCTGGCAGCACCTCGACCATTTATCAGTCCGAATTGCAAGGGCTCGGTGCGGGCACCAACATCGTGCTCGAGGCGAGCAAGTCGATCAGCGCCAGCGGCACGTTTACCGCCAGCGAGATCGCCTTGCCGCTCAATTCGAGCCTGACCCTGCGCACCCGCAACGCCTCCGTCGACACTGGCGGCACCCAGGGCATCGACCTGGTCACCGGCGTCACCGGCGGACTGCTCACGGTGCGCGCCAGCGGCACCGGCGCCATCCATGTCAGCACCGGCACCGGCAGTTCGCCGCAGGCGGCCAACATGCTGCTGCCCAACTTGAGCAGCGCAGGTGGCGCCGTGACGCTGAGCGGCTCCGGCAACATCGGCGTGGGGGCGATCGCAGCCTTGCCACCCGGCGCGCCGGGCGGCAACGTCGCCATCAGCGCGGCCGGTCACGTGTATGCCAGCGGCGCCATCGATACCCGGCCCGGCACGGTCGGTGCCAGCGGCAACGTCAGCATCAGCGCGGGTACCTATCTGAGCGTGGCAGCGAGCAGCACCATTTACGCCAACACGCTCACGCTGCTGGCGGGGACGGGCATCTACGGCAGCAACAGCGCCGACGGCAGCGTCGTTAGCGCGCCCTTGCACACCAGTGTCAGCGCCCTCAATGCGGGCAATCTCATCTCGGGCGATATCTCGCTGGCCAACGCCGGCACCGACCTGACGATACTCGATCCATCCACGCTCGGCTACGGCATCGCGCAAACGGGCGGCGGCGCCTTCCTGACTAACGATGCCGGCCACAGCATCACCGTCAGTGCCCCGGTCAGCGCCGCTGGCACGATCGGTTTCAAGGCCGACAAGATGCTGATCGGGGCGAGCATGACGGCCCCCGTCGTCACGCTGGGGCCGCTGGCCGGTACGGCGATCGATCTGGGCAGCACCGGCAAGGCCGCCAGTGCGCTGGAATTGTCCAATGGCGAGCTCAACTTCATCGCCGCGGACACGCTGGCGGTGGGCGGACCAACCAGCGGAAACCTGAACGTGTCGGCGCCGATCGCGCCGGTCCACGTCACCAATTTGTCCTTGTCCAGTCTGGGCAGCGTCACGCAAAGTGCCGCAGCCGTCATCGGCGGTGCGCAGAGCGTGCAGGTGCAAGGCAGCAGTGTGACCCTGCTCGAAGCGAACAATACCGGCGTCATTTCCGGCGCGGCCAGCTCGGGCGATTTTCAATTTCGTTCCGCCAATCAGATCAGCGTGACGCTGCCCGGCACCAGCAACGCGCTCACCGATGTCGGCCTGAGCGTGACGGGCGGTGCGAACTTGCTGCTGTGGTCCGACGGCACCGGCATCAGCCAGTACAACCCCATCCAGGGTGGCGCGCTGGCCCTGAAGGCGAGCGGCGCCATCAACCTGTCGAATACGGCCAACAGCATTGCGGCCATCGCGATCGATCATGCAACGGCAAGCTCGGACGTGACGGTGCACAGTGCCAGCAACCTCGTCGTCAGAGGCGTTCTCGACGTCAGTGGCGTGAGCGCACCGAATGCGCGCCTCCACCTCGAAACGGGGACCGGCCAGACGCTCACCGTCAGCTCACCCATCGCAGCGGCGCATAGCGAGATCGTGGCCGACAATCTGTCGCTGGGCAGCACGATCACCGGCGCGGAAACCGAGTTTTCCCCCGCCACGTCGGGCCGTGCCGTCACCGTGGGCGCGACCGCCTGCCAGGTCGGACCCTGCCTGCTGGTGCGCGACCTTTACCGTGTCAATTCTGCGACCGTCGCGATCGGCTCGACCGACAGCGCCATCGTCACCGGCGATATCTATGTCGCCGGCATCAGCGTCGACGGTGCGGCGGCGAGCAACCGCCATGCCAATACCACCCGCATCGGCTTGCTGTCGAACGTGGCGGGGACGGCGACCGTCACCCAGGGGGGCGTGATCAATGTCCAGGATCTGGGCGTGGAGGCCGGCGGCGCCATCAACTTGCCGTTGAGCAATGCCGTGAGCAATCTGGCCGGCAGTGGCGGCACCAGCTTCACTTTTTCCAGCGGCGCCGACCTGACGGTCGCTACGCTCAGCGGCAACAACAGCAACGGCCACGGCTACAACGTGGTGGGCGTGAACGCGGCCGTCGGTGATCTGGCAATTACCAGCAGTGCGGGCAACCTGCACATGGATGCGGCGGTGAGTGCGCCGGGGCATGCCGTTTCGCTGAGCGCGGCGAACGCCATCAGCGGCGCCGGCGTGGTCAGCGCCACGTCCGTGCATGCCACGGCCGGCAGCGGCATCGCGCTCACGACGGCCGTGCACACCCTTTTCGCCAATAACACCGGCGCCAACAGCGACATCACGATCGACAACACCGGCGCGCTGACGCTCGCGACCGTCAGCCAACCGGGCACCAGCACCGGCAACATCTCGATCCACAATGTCGGTGCCGTCAACGTCGAGGGCCCCATCAGCACCGACGCGGGCGCCATCTCGATCGACGCGCACAGTCCCTTGACGGTTAACGGCAGCATCACCTCGACGGCAGGCAATATCCACCTGACGGCCGGGACCAACGGCAGCGTCAACGATCAGCTGACGGTCCAGAGCGGCGCCGTGGTCACCACCGGCGGCACCATCACCTTCGATGCGGGCGACGCGATCAATATCAGCGGCAGCAGCACGGTCAGCCCCAGTCCGATCCTGCATCCCAACCTGAATGTGCCGCCGTTGCCGCTGATGTCCACCTGTCTGGCCAATCCGCAGGTGGCCGGTTGCGACTCCGTGTTGCCCAGCCTGTCGTCCTGTATCGCCGAAACGGAGCTGATCGGCTGCAGCGTGGTGTTGCCCAGTCTGGCCAGTTGCATCGTCACGCCAAGTGCGCGCGGCTGCAGCGTGGTGCTGCCGACGATAGGCGCCTGCACCCAGACACCGAGCCTGGCCGGCTGCAGCGTGATCCTGCCGACGCTGGCCGCCTGCGTGAGCTTACCCAGTACTGCCGGCTGCAGCGCCGTGCTGCCCACGCTGGCCGCGTGCGTGAGCGTGCCCAGTACTGCCGGCTGCAGCGCCGTTTTGCCGACCGTCGCCGTCTGCACGCTGACGCCGGAACTGCCCGCTTGCAGCGTTGTTTTGCCGAGCCTGGCGGCCTGCGTTGCGGCGCCCGCTACCCCGGGCTGCAGCGTCGTCTTGCCGACCATTGCCATCTGCACGGCGACGCCGGTCACGCCAGGTTGCAGTGCGGTCTTGCCGACGCTGGTGCAATGCACGAGCGCACCGAGCACATCCGGCTGCAGCGCCGTCTTGCCGAGCATCGGACAGTGCACGAGCGCACCGAGCAAGCCTGGTTGCAGCGCCGTCTTGCCGACGATGAGTCAGTGCCTGCTCACGCCGACTGCCGCCGGCTGTACGGTAGTGCTGCCCAGCATCGCCTCCTGCATTGCCACCCCGAGCGCAGCTGGTTGTTCGGTCGTGTTGCCCACGCTGGCGACCTGCACCGTCACGCCGAGCGAGCCTGGTTGTTCGGTCGTGTTGCCGACATTGGTCGCCTGCACCGTCTCGCCGACGCTGCCTGGCTGCGCGGTGGTGCTGCCGACGCTGACCGCCTGTCTTGCCAGCCCGAGCACACCCGGCTGCGCGGTGGTGCTGCCGACGTTGACTGCCTGTCTTGCCAGCCCGAACACACCCGGCTGCGCTGTGGTGCTGCCGACGTTGACTGCCTGTATTGCCAGCCCGAACACACCCGGCTGCTCGATCGTGTTGCCGACGCTGGCCGCCTGCACCGTCGCGCCGACTGTGCCTGGCTGCGCGGTGGTGCTGCCGACGCTGACCGCCTGTCTTGTCAGCCCGAGCACACCCGGCTGCTCGGTCGTGTTGCCGACGCTGGCCGCCTGTATTGCCAGCGCGAGCACACCCGGCTGCGCGGTGGTGCTGCCCACGCTGGCCGCCTGCGCCGCTGCGCCGAGCACGCCCGGTTGCATGGTGGTGTTGCCGACGCTGGCCGCCTGTATTGCCAGCCCGAGCACGCCCGGCTGCGCGGTGGTGCTGCCCACGCTGGCCGCCTGCGCCGCTGCGCCGAGCACGCCCGGTTGCACGGCGCAGCTGCCCACGCTGGCCGTCTGCATTGCCGCACCGACGCTGCCCGGTTGCGCAACAGTTCTGCCGCAACTGAGCACCTGCGTGCGCGTGCCGAGCACGCCCGGTTGCGCAGCCGTGTTGCCGAGTATCGCAATGTGCAGTGCGACCCCGAAGCTGGCCGGTTGCAGCGCCGTGTTGCCAGATCTGGATACCTGCACGACGGCGCCGACCGCGCCAGGCTGCGCCGTGGTATTGCCGACGCTGGCGAGCTGCATCGCGGACCCGAGCCTGTCCGGCTGCGGCGTCGTGCTGCCCGGCGTGGCGGCCTGCGCCGCCTCGCCCGGACTGCCGGGCTGTGCGTCGGTGCCGCCCACGCTTGCTGCCTGCAGCGCCAATCCTATGCTGGCCGGCTGTACTCACATTCTTCCCCCTCTGGCCAGTTGCATCCTTACGCCTGGGCTGGCGGGCTGTTCGGCAGTGCTGCCGGCGCTTGGCGCCTGCACGGCGACGCCGGGACTGCCCGGGTGCAGCGTTGTCTTGCCATCACTGGCGACGTGCAGCGTCACGCCGAGCACCGCCGGTTGCGCCGTCGTGCTGCCTAGCCTAAGCGCCTGTGTGGCCGTCCCGGCCACGACCGGCTGCGCCGCCGTATTGCCCAAACTGAGCGCCTGCATCGCCGCGCCGAGCAGCATTGGCTGTGTGGTCGTACTGCCCTCGCTGAGCGCCTGCATCGCCGCACCGAGCAGCACTGGCTGTGTTGTCGTGCTGCCGACGCTGAGCGCATGTGTGCTCGCGCCATCGGGCGTTGGCTGCAGCGTCGTCTTGCCCAGTCTGACTGCCTGCAGCGCCGCTCCGACGCTGGCCGGCTGCACGGCCGTGTTGCCATCGCTCGCAAGCTGCGTCGCCACGCCATCGGCCGCCGGCTGCGCGGTCGTGCTGCCACCGGTCGACCGGTGTGTCGCCGATCCCTCTCTGGCAATCTGTGTCATCGTGTCGCCGACCCAGAATAACCAGCCGGTCGCGCAGGCGCTCAATTTAGCGGTCAATTTTGGCCTCGCCCTTACTCCCGACAGCCACGGCGTAGCGCCGATAATTGGCGTGCCCGATAAGGCGTCAGCGCCGGGCGGTCCAATGTCCGGCGCACAGCCCGGCACGACAGCGCCCCCTCCACCGGACGACAGCAAGGTTGTCGACAGTAAAAAAGACGACAAGAAGGACGACAAGAAGGACACCGTCGTCGCGAAAGACACCGGAGCGAAAAAAGATGAACCAGTCAAAAAACTCTATTGCAATTAGTGCCTTGCTGGCGCTGGCGCTGCTGTTGGGCGTGGGCACGGCGTGGGCCGCCGAGGTGGCCGGGACGGTGACGCATCTGAGCGGACCCTTGCTGGCCAAAAAGCCGGACGGCAGCGCCAAGATCCTGGCGCTCAAGTCCGAGGTGGAGCAGGGCGACACGCTGGTTACACAGCAAAACACCTACGCCCAGATCAAATTCATCGACAACAGCGAAATCACGCTGAAACCGAACACGACGATGACGATCGACGGGTTCTCTTTCGACGCCGGCAAACCCGACGGCGACAACGCCGCGTTCAGCCTCGTCAAAGGAGGCTTGCGCTCGGTCACCGGGCTGCTGGGCAAACGCAGCAAGGATAGATTCGCGTTGAAGACGCCCACGGCCACCATCGGCATACGCGGCACCACCTTCGTTGTCGAATGGGTGGCACCGTCCGAGCAGGCGCTGGCGGCCTTGCGCGCCTACAACCGGGCCAGCACGGCGGCGCTGACGCTGGGTGCGCCGAGCAGCGATGCGCCACGCGGCTTGGCCGGCGTGGTGCCCTTGCAACTGGCGCAAAACACGCCCGCCAGCCCGCCCGGGGCGGGCGGGCTGGCCCCCGGCCTGTACGTGCATGTGATCGACGGCATCATCAATCTGAGCAACCGCGGCGGATCACAGTCGTTTGCGGCGGGCCAGTTCGGCTACACGGCCAGCGTGATCCAGCCGCCGGTGATTGTACCGGTCAACCCCGGCATCCAGTTCACGCCGCCACCGGCGTTCTCATCGTCGAGCGCGCCCCAGACCGGCGGGTCGGGCGGAAAACCGAAGACGGTCGATTGCGAGGTGCGCTAGCGCGCTGGTGGTCGGCTTGGGTGCCCCCCCGCGCCCAAGCCATCGAGCCCCGCTCTGGCTAACGTCAGAGCGGGGCTTTGGCGTTTTGGTGCGGCGCACGGCGCTTCAAGCGGGATGCGGATCGGCCCGATCCGGCACCGGCGCGCCGGCGCAATAAACCTCTTTCGTGTGTTGGCGTTTTGATCTGTGTCAATCAATTTTGAATTGCCGCGACATATGATTGCCTAAAATCAGCATTTGGCGCCGTCGCAGTGCGCTTGCCGTGCTGAACGTGGATGCGGTTCTCCAACCTTGATGGTGGTGCCAGATGCGCTATGTGTTCGCCCCGGCGATCCGCTTGATGAATCAAATCGGCTACACCTGGAAATTTTGCTTGCTGTGGCTGATGTCGGCGCTGGCCATCGTGGTCGTCGTGCATAGTCTGTACAACAGCTTGGCCAAGGAAATCGAGATGTCGCGGCACGAGCGGGCCGGCGTCGCCTTGGCCGCGCCGCTGTCGAGGCTGGTGCAGCTGATCCAGCAACAGCGCGGGCGGTCCGCCGCATTGCGCGAAGGCCATGCCGTGCCGGGTGGCGCGCGCGCTGCCGGGCAGGGCGATGTCGATGCCGCATTCGCCGCTCTGGCCGCCGCGCTGCCGCGCGAACTGCGCGAGGGCGCAAACTGGCGCGCCATCGAGGCCGTCTGGGTGCGCCTGCGCACTGGCGCACCGAACTGGACGGCGGAAGACAGTTTCGCTGAATACAGCAGCCTGATTGACCAATTGCTGTTTTTCAAGGTCGCGTTCAGTGGCCAGTACATCCTGCCGCTCGATCCCCAGATCGACAGCGCCAACCTGATCGACGTGGCCATCAACAAATTGCCATTGGCGCTAGAGCATCTGGGGCAAGTGCGCGCGCATGGCGTCATGCTGCTGAGCAGGCGCCAGAGCAGTGAACTGGACAAGGTGCGACTGCACAGCTTGACGACGCTGCTGCGCGAGGAAATCAAGTTCATCGACGTCAATTTCGACAAAGTTGGCCGGCATAACCCGGCCTTGCGCGCGCGCCTGCTGGGCGCGCAAGATGACATCGACAAGCTGGCCGCGCCGATCAGTGTTCTGATGGATGCGGACCTGATGGGCGGGCGGTATACGCTGACGCCGGAGCGCTTCTACCAGCTCAGCAGCGCCGCGATTGACCAGGGCTACGCAAGCATGTATGGCACGCTGCTGCCCGTGATCGACAGCCTGATCGAGATGCGCATCGCGCGCGCCTACGTCGAACTGCAACGCAGCGTTGCGATCGCCCTGCTGCTGTTCCTGCTGACGGCCTACCTGTCGATCGGCATGTACTTGGCGATCATGGACAGCATCGGCATGCTGGCCCGCACGGCGCGCGCGTTCGCCGACGGCGACCTGCGCGAGCGCATCGATCTGGGCGTGCGCGACGAACTCGATCAGGTGGGCGCGAGCTTCAATCTGATGGCCGATGGCTTCGGGCGCCTGCTCGCGGCGCGCCGCGAGGACGAGGCGCGCCTGCGCGCCGTGATCGACGCGGCGATGGACGCGATGGTGCAGATGGATGAGGCTGGCATCATCGTCGGCTGGAACCGCCAGGCCAGCGCGCTGTTTGGCTGGACCGAGCAGCAGGCGCGCGGCCAGCCGCTGGCCGAGTTGATCATCCCGCCCCAGCAGCGCGCGGCGCACCAGGACGGCATGCGCCGCTTCGTGCAGGCGGGCGCGCAGAGCGTGCTGCAAGTGCGCATCGAAGTGTGCGCGCTGCACCGCGACGGCCACCAGTTTCCCGTCGAGTTGTCGATCACCGCCGTCAAGTCGGGCAGTCGTTACGAGTTCGGCGGCTTTATCCGCGACCTCACCAGCCGCAAGGAATCGGAACGGCTGCTCTGGATGCAAGCCAATTTCGACGCACTCACGGGGCTGCCGAACCGGCACATGTTTCACGACCGGCTGGCATTGGAAATGAAGAAGGGTGGCGGCGCGCGCATGGCGCTGCTGGTGATCGATCTGGACCGCTTCAAGGATGTCAACGACACGCTCGGCCACCATGCGGGCGACCGTCTGCTGGTCGACGTCGCAGCGCGCATCGGCGCGTGTGCCGGCACGTCGGCCACGCTGGCGCGTCTGGGCGGCGACGAGTTCGTCGTGCTGCTGCCCGAGGTGGACGGCATGCACCGCGTCGAGCAGCTTGCCCAGTGCATCCTGGCCACGCTGGCGCGCCCGTTTAACGTCGCTGAGGAAGTGGTGTTTGTCTCGGCCAGCATCGGCATCGCGCTGTATCCGGACGACACGGCGCAGATCGACGTGCTGCTCAAGAACGCCGATCAGGCCATGTCGGTGGCCAAGAAGGCGGGGCGCAACCGCATCAGCTATTTCACCGCCGAACTGCAGCACATCGCGCTGGCGCGCCGCCAGATGATCAACGACTTGCACGGCGCGCTGGAGGGCGAGCAGCTGGTGCTGTATTTCCAGCCCATCGTCGAAATCGCCAGCGGCCGGGTGCATAAAGCTGAAGCCTTGATCCGCTGGCGCCACCCCGAGCGCGGCCTGGTCAGCCCGCTCGAGTTCATTGCGCTGGCCGAGGAAACGGGCCTGATCCTGGAAATCGGCGACTGGGTGTTTCGCGAAGCGGCGCGCCATGTGAAACGCTGGATCGCCTGCTACCAGGCGGCGTTCCAGCTCAGCGTCAACGTCTCGCCCGTGCAGCTGTGCGAGAGCGCCAGCCGCTGCCAGGGATGGCCGGCGTATCTGCGCGAGATCGATGTGGCGGGTCAGGCGCTGGTCATCGAAATCACCGAGGGCTCCTTGCTGGAGGCCGAGAGCGGCGTCACGCACACGCTGCGCCAATTGCACGAAGCGGGCATCGGCATCTCGATCGACGATTTCGGCACCGGCTATTCGGCCTTGTCGTATCTGAAGAAATTCGATATCGACTTCCTCAAGATCGACCAGTCTTTCGTGCGCAATCTGGCCACCGACGCAAACGACATGGCGCTGTCGGAGGCGATCATCGTGATGGCCCACAAGCTGGGCATGAAGGTCATCGCCGAAGGCGTCGAGACGCAAGCGCAACAGGCGCTGCTGGACGCAGTCGGCTGCGATTACGCGCAAGGCTACCTGTTCGCCAAACCCTTGCCGGCCGAGCAGTTCGAGGCGCTGCTGGCGGCGCAGGCCGCCTCGGACGGCCGGTTCGCACTGTCCGAGGGCCCGCATGGCCGCGTCGATCTCGTCTGAGCGGTGCGCGCGGGCATCCTTCGCACGCGGCGCGACGGCGATGCGCAAAAAAAAAGCCACGATCCGGGAAGGATGGTGGCATTTTCTGCTGACGGGCCGGCACGCGGCCGGCGCCGCCGCGCTTACAGCACTTCGCTGGCGTGGTCGGCCAGGCGCGAACGTTCGCCGCGTGCCAGCGTCACATGGCCGCTGTGCGACCAGCCCTTGAAGCGGTCCACCACATACGTCAGGCCGCTCGACCCTTCGGTCAGGTAAGGCGTGTCGATCTGGGCGATGTTACCAAGGCACAGGATCTTGGTGCCGGGACCGGCGCGCGTGACCAGCGTCTTGACCTGCTTGGGCGTCAAGTTCTGCGCCTCGTCGATGATGAGGAACTTGTTCACAAAAGTGCGCCCGCGCATGAAGTTGAGCGACTTGATCTTGATGCGCGAACGAATCAGGTCCTGGGTCGCGGCACGGCCCCACTCGCCGCCATCCGTGTCGGACTTGTTGAGCACTTCCAGGTTGTCGTCGAAGGCGCCCATCCACGGCGACATCTTCTCTTCCTCGGTGCCGGGCAGGAAACCGATGTCTTCGCCCACCGGCACGGTGACGCGGGTGACGATGATTTCGTTATACAGCTTCGTCTCGAGCACTTGCGCCAGACCGGCCGCCAACGCCAACAACGTCTTGCCGGTGCCGGCCTGGCCGAGCAGGGTGACGAAGTCGCATTCCGGATTCATCAGCAGGTTCAGCGCAAAGTTCTGTTCGCGGTTGCGCGCGGTGACGCCCCACACATTGTTCTTGCTGTGGCCGAAGTCGCGCAGCGTTTTCAGCACCGCCGTCTTGCCGTTGATCTGGGTGACCTGGCCGTAGAACGGCGATTCGCCGTTTTTCGGCTCCAGGTAGATGAACTGGTTCACCAGCAGCGTCGGGATGGTCGGGCCGGTGACGCGGTAGAAGGTCGTCGAGAAGCCGTTCTTGCTCTCCTGCCAGGACTCCATGTCCTTGCCGTTCTTGTTCCAGAAATCGTCCGGCAGTTGCACGATGCCCGAATAGAGCAGGTCGGTGTCTTCCAGCACATGGTCGTTGAAGTAGTCTTCGGCCGGCAGGCTCAGCGCGCGCGCCTTGATGCGCATGTTGATGTCCTTGGACACCAGCACGATGGCGCGCCCGGGCTGCTCCGCTTCGAGTGCGCGCACGACGGACAGGATCTGGTTGTCGGCCTTGCCGATCGGCAGACCTTCTGGCAGCGCGCCCACTTGCAGGCGGGTCTGGAAGAACAGCCGGCCCTTGGCGTCCTTGTTGCCCAGCTTGGACAGCAGGATGCCTTTTTCGATCGCGCCGTCGTCGGTGCTGCCGACCAGCGCGTCGAGCGTGCGCGAGACCTGGCGGGCGTTGCGCGCCACTTCGGACATGCCTTTTTTATGGTCGTCGAGTTCTTCCAGCGTCATCATCGGCAGGTAGACGTCGTGTTCTTCAAAGCGGAACAGCGACGACGGATCGTGCATCAGCACGTTGGTGTCGAGCACGAACAATTTGGTGGTGCCGCTCTGGTCGGCGGCGCGGCTGGTGGACGACTTGACGGCCACTTCGACCGGCTTGTGCTTGGCCGGATGCGGGCCTTCGTTGTCGAGCGGGAGTTTCTCCTTGCCGCGCAGTGAAGGCTTGTGGGCCGTCTCGGCCGCGGCCAGCGGTTTTGCTGCAGCCGGTTTCGCGGCGGCGACGGCCGGTTTCGCGACGACGGCGGCCGGTTTGGCGACCAACGCGGCAGGCTTGGCGGCGGGCTTGGCAGCAGCTGGTTTGGCCGCTGCGGCGCTCGCTTTGGCCGGCGTGGCGACAGGCGCGGCAACAGCGGCGGCAACGAAAGCCGGTGCAGCCACGGGGGCCGCCTTGCGCGCTTTGGCGGCCACGGGCATGCTGGCCGCACCGGGTGGCGTGACCCGTTCGGCTTTGGGGTAATCTTTAGTCAGCAGCAGCGCGGCTGGCTTGGAGGGAAGTTTTGGCAGTGGCATCAGGGTCTCAATGTATAAATGTTCGGGAGCGGAGCTTGCCAGCGCAAACCGCGGGCAACTTGCAAGCTGGGGGCGATGCGACGCGGACGGTCGGTTTGGCGCACTGGGGATGACTCCGGCGGGTCGATAGCGCCGGGTCGGGCAGGCCGCCTGATAGAGGTGATGCGGGCGATGCGGGCTGACTCAAAATGGGCAGGCTCAGTCAAAAAAGGCTACAGGTTGATCAACCGTGAAACCGCCACGATGTATCGGGCTCAGGGCAGCTTGGCCACAACGTCGAGCACGTCGTCAACGTGGCCGGGAACCTTCACTCCACGCCATTCTTTCACCATATTGCCATGGGCGTCAAATAGAAACGTACTGCGCTCGACGCCGCGTGCTTCCTTGCCATACATCTTCTTCATTTTCATCACGCCGAACTGCAGGCAGACTGCCTCGTCAGGGTCGGAAATGAGTTCGAACGGCAGGCCCAGCTTGGCCTTGAAGTTCTCGTGCGAGCGCAGCGAATCGCGGCTGATGCCGTAGATTTCGGTGCCGTGCGTGGCGAACGCGTCGTGCAGGTCGCGAAACGCCATGCTTTCGGTGGTGCAGCCGGGGGTGTTGTCCTTGGGGTAGAAGTACAGCACGGTGTATTTCGCCGCGCGACCAAGCATGCGGAAGGTTTGTCCGCTCGTCATGGCCGCTTCAAAATCTGCTACGGGTGCTGCGTTGGGGCGATCAGCCACAGAGTCTCTCCTGGTCTAGGCACGTCAGCACTGGTGCTTGTCCCCGGCAGCGCATCCGGGGGGGCGGGAAATACCGCTCATGCAAGGGCAGCCTGCACGATCAGTTGGCCGGAACGGCCCGGTACGTCGCCCCAGCTGACCGGACAGACGGGCAGGGGCTGGTCTTGCAGTTTCTCGTAGTAGTCGGCCATCGAGGCCAACGTGTACCCCTGGGACTTCCATCCGGCCAGCAGTTGCTCGAATATGGGGGCGAGTTTCTGCCCTTCAAGCTCGGCATGCAAGGTATATACATGGTCGCGCGTGGCACCGGCGGTCAGCTTGAGCAGGTGGGCGGCGATATTGCCGGTGGTGATGGTCACGCCGTCGATCTCGCGCCCCAGCAGTTCGTCCAGCGTGGGCAGCGTGGTCGGCATCTGGATGCAGGACAGCGTCTTGCCGTTTGCGGTTAGGCGGTGCGGGCCGGCTTGCGGGTCCTGCAGCGCGCCGTTCTCGCGCAGCAGCGCGCGCCCGTCCGAGGCGTAGCGGTAGCCGGCCGTGTCATGCTCGCCGAAGGCGTGCAGATTCATTTGCCAGCCGGCCGCGCCGATGGTTTTTGGCGCAGTGCCGAAGATTTCGGTGAAACGCTGCTGGGCGCGCCGCATCATGCGCGTGGTCCACGTGCTGTCGTGGGTGCGCACATGGTCTTGCCAGACGACGTGGTCCCAGGTGTGGATGCCGCATTCGAAGCCGGCGTCGCGCACTGCGCGCATCTCTGCCGCGCAGTCGGCGCCGATATCGGGCGCCGGCAGCAGCACGCCGTACATCAGCGTTTTCAGGCCGTAGTGCTCAAGCACCGAGGTGCGCGAGACCTTGCTGAAAAAACCGGGTCGAAACGCGCGCCGCAAGGCCCATCCCGTGTGGTCGGGGCCGAGCGAAAACAGGAACGTTGCGTGCGCGCCGTGGCTGGCCAGCTGGCGCACCAGGTTGCGCACGCCTTCACGCGTGCCGCGATAGGTATCGACGTCGATCTTCAACGTCATCAAAGGCCCGCTCGGGCGCGCGTTCTCGGTCAATGCATCAATCCATCAAGGCGCGTGCTTCGGCCACTTGGCCGCGGTAGGCGTCGAAGATGTTGCGCAGCGCGTCGGCCATCGTCGTGGTCGGGGCCCAGCCCAGATCGTCGCAGGTGTTGGTGATTTTTGGCACGCGGTTCTGCACGTCCTGATAGCCGGCGCCGTAGTAGGCGCCGGAGGTCGTCTCGATCAGCTTGACCTGCTTGGCGCCGTCGGCGTACTCCGGGTATTCGGCGGCCAGTTCCAGCATCATGCCGGCCAGTTCGCGGATCGAATAGTTGTTGACCGGGTTGCCGATGTTGAAGATCTTGCCCGATGCGGCGCCGCCTTCGTTGGCAATGATGCGCATCAGCGCGTCGATGCCGTCCGAGATGTAGGTGAAGGCGCGCTTCTGGGCGCCGCCGTCGACCAGCGAGATGTTCTCGCCGCGCACGATATGGCCGAAGAACTGGGTCAGCACGCGCGACGAACCTTCTTTCGAGGTGTGGATCGAGTCCAGGCCAGCGCCGATCCAGTTAAATGGACGGAACAGCGTGAAGTTCAGGCCTTCCATGCCATAGCCCCAGATCACGCGGTCCATCAGCTGCTTGGCGCACGAGTAGATCCAGCGCGGCTTGTTGATCGGGCCGCAGATCAGCTCGGAGTTTTCCGGGTCGAACTCGTCGTCGTGGCACATGCCATACACTTCCGACGTCGACGGGAACACCAGGTGCTTGCCGTATTTGTGGGCCGAACGCACGATCGGCAGATTCGCCTCGAAGTCCAGTTCGAACACGCGCAGCGGGTCCTTGACGTAGGTCGACGGCGTGGCAATGGCCACCAGCGGCAGGATCACATCGCATTTCTTGACGTGGTACTCGACCCATTCCTTGTTGATCGTGATGTCGCCTTCGAAGAAGTGCATGCGCGATTTGTAGGACTCGTTGTTCATCAGGTCGCTGATGCGATCCGACATCATGTCCATGCCGTACACATGCCAGTCGGTCGTTTCCAGGATACGCTTGGACAGGTGGTGGCCGATGAAGCCGTTGACGCCGAGGATGAGGACTTTTTTCATGGGATGCTCTCTCTTTTAATATTCGTTATAGCAGTGGCAAGCTGGGCCGGGGTGACGGCAATGCCGTCGGCCAGCAGGAGCGATATCGCCAGCATGCGGCCATCGCCGCAAACGCCAAGAATGCAATTATCCACTACTGCCAAGCCTTGTTGCAAACTTGTGCTGCCGGGGCCGCTCAGACGCGCCGCGCCGATCACGTAACGCTGGCCGCCCAGATCGGTGAAAGCGCCAGGGTAGGGCGGCGCCACGGCGCGGTGCAAATTGTAGACCGTTTGCGCCGGCAGGCTCCAGTCGATGCGCCCGTCCTCGGGCTTGCGCCCGCCGAAATAGCCGCCTTGCGTGAGGTCGTTGGGCAGGCGCGGCGCCGTGCCGTCCAGCAGCGCCGGCAGCACGCGATACAAAGTTTGCTCGGCCGCGACGGTGACTTTGCCGAACACTTCAAAGGCCGTGTCGTCGGGCAGGATGGGCACCGCCGTCTGGGCGACAATCGCGCCGGCGTCCGGCTTGACCGTCATTTCGTGTAGCGTGGCGCCGGTTTCAAGCGCGCCGTGCAGCACCGCCCAGTTGACCGGTGCGCGTCCGCGAAACTGCGGCAGCAGCGAGCCGTGCATATTGTAGGCCGGCGCCACCGCCAGCAGTGTGGCCGGCAGCATGTGGCGGTAGTAAAAACTGAACATCAGGTCCGGCGCGCAGGCTTGTACCTGCGCCAGCAGCTCGGCGCCGTTGGCGTTGGCCGGCGTGACGTAGGGTATGCCTTCGCGCTGGCACAGCGCCACCACGGACTCGAACCAGATCGCCTCGTCCGGATTGTCCTCGTGGGTGACCACCAGCGCCACGTCGACACCGCCGGCCAGCAGCACTTTCAGGCAGCGCACGCCCACATTGTGGTAGGCGAAGACGACGGCGCGCTGCGACATCAGCGCGACACCGTGCGCTTTTCCTGCGCGTTGGCCAGCACGTCGTCGGCCATCAGCATGTCGTCCTTGCCGGGCGTGTGCTGCAAAATCGTCTGCACCACGTAGCGCGGACGCGAACGCACTTGCTGGAAGATGCGGCCCACGTATTCGCCCAACAGGCCAATGCCGAACAGGATCACGCCCATGAAGAAGAAGGCGATCGCGAACAGCGTAAACACCCCTTCGGCCTCGGCGCCGAGGAAGAAGCGGCGGATCAGCAGCAGCACCACCAGGCCGGCCGACAGGATCGACATGGCCATGCCCAGCATCGAAAACATCTGCAGCGGCACCAGCGAAAAACCGGTGACCAGGTCGAAATTGAGGCGGATCAGGCTGTACAGCGAGTACTTCGATTCGCCCGCCGAGCGCTCTTCATGCTCGACGACGATCTCGGTGGGCTTGCGCGAAAACGTGTAGGCCAGCGCCGGCACGAAGGTGTTCACCTCGGCGCACTGGTTGACCAGGTCGATCACGTTGCGCCCGTAGGCGCGCAGCATATTGCCCTGGTCGCTGATCTTGATGTTGGTGATGCGCTCGCGCAGCCGGTTCATCATTTTCGAGGCGAAGGTGTGCCAGGCCGAGTCCTGACGCTTGCGCCGGATCGAGCCCACGTAGTCGTAACCTTCGCGCATCTTGGCCACCAGGTGCTGGATTTCCTCGGGCGGGTTTTGCAGGTCGGCGTCGAGCGTGACGGTGATTTCGCCACGGGCGGCATTAAAGCCGGCCAGGATCGCCATGTGCTGGCCGTAGTTACCGTTAAACAGCACCACGCGCGTCACTTCCGGGCGCTTCCTGAATTGCTCGGCCAGGATGGAGACCGAGTTGTCGCGGCTGCCGTCGTTGACGAAGATGATTTCGTACTTGATGCGCATCGCGTCCAGCGCCGGATACAGGCGTGCGAACAGCGCGGCCAGTCCCGCTTCCTCGTTGTAGATCGGGATGACAACTGATAGTTCTGGAGTCATGCTTTCCACCGTCATTTGGCCAGCACCGTGTTGACCGCGCCGACCACGCGCTCGACGTCGGCCATGGTCATCGAGGCGAACATCGGCAGCGTGACCGTCAGGCGACCGACCCGCTCGGACACCGGGAACATGCCTTCTTTGAAGCCGCGCGCGCGGTACAGCGAGAACAGATGGATCGGCCGGTAGTGGTAGCCGGTGCCCACGCCCAGTTCGGCCAGCGCCGTCATGAACTTGGCGCGCGTGTCGGGGCCGCGGTCTGGCAGGACGATTTGGAACAGGTGCCAGTTGGAGGTGTCGAACGCCTGCAGCGGCAGTTGCGCACCGGTAGTGGCTTCGAAATCGGCGCCAAAGGTGGCGAAGTAGTGCGCCGCCAGCGCGCGTCGCTGCGCGTTGAAGGTGTCGATGTTCTTCAGCTGGCCCAGCCCGATGGCGGCGGCGATGTCGGTCATGTTGTACTTGCCGCCCAACACGTCAACGTCGATGCCGTCGATGCCGCTGCGGCTGACCCCTTGCAGGCGGAAGCGCTCGGCCAGCTTGGCTTCCTCCAGCGTGTTCATGACCAGGCAGCCGCCTTCGCCGGTGGTCAGGTTTTTGTTGGCCTGAAAACTGAACGAGGTGAAGTCGCCAAAGGCGCCGATGCGCTGGCCTTTCCACATCGAGCCGAACGCTTGCGCGGCGTCTTCGACGACGCGCAGCTTGTGCTTGGCCGCGATCGCGTACAGGCGGTCCATGTCGACCGGCAGGCCGGACAGGAACACGGGAATGATCGCCTTGGTGCGCGGCGTGATGGCCGCTTCGACGGCGTCCAGGTCGATATTGCGGGTCAGCGGGTCGATGTCGGCGAACACCGGCGTGGCGCCCACTTCGAGGATCACGTTGGCGGTGGCGACCCACGAGATCGAGGTGGTGATGACTTCGTCGCCGGGACCGATGCCGGCCACGCGCAGCGCGATTTCCATCGTGCAGGTGCCCGAATTGAAGGTGCGCACGAAGCGCCCGCCGAAGTATTCGGACAACTGGGCTTCAAAGGCCGCCACTTTCGGGCCGCTGGTGATCCAGCCCGAGCGCAGCACCTCGCCGACGGCAGCGATGGTCGCTTCGTCGATGGTGGGTTTGGAAAAAGGCAGCATAGGCAGGGACGAGGTCATTGGTCTCTCTTGTTCATTTGTCGTGGCGGGCTGGGTAAGCCAGTCACGTATTTTAGCAGTGTTGGGTTCAGGTTCGGGCCATCATGGCCACGCCAACCAGGATCACGGCCATCGCCACGATGCGCTGCATGCTGATCACTTCGCCGAAAAAAAACCAGGCGCCCAGCGCCGTGACGATGTAACCGAGCGAGAGCATCGGGTAGGCCATCGACACGTCGGCGCGCGACAGGGCGATGATCCACACCACCACCGACAGCACGTAGCAGGACAGTCCGCCGATGATGGGCAGCTGGGTAGCCACCTTCAGGCCAATGGCAAACCAGTTGTCCATCGTCAGGTGGATTTCCCCGACCGCCTTGGTGCCCAGTTTGAGCAGGATCTGGGCGATGGCGTTGAGCAGCACGCCGGTGATGAGAAAGCCGAAAGTTGCTAGATTCATAATGTCTTTACTGGTTGGCGATGACGATGCGGCGCGAGTCGTCGACCACGAGGCGCATCGGGACGCCCTGTTTTTTCAGGGCGAGGTAAATGTCGGCGCGGATGATGGCGACATCCTTGACGCCGGCCTTGGCGTCGCTGGTCCACTGCGCGACAAACGCCGGCACGGTGGGAATCGCCAGTTCGGGCTGCTGCTCAAGGCCGAACGAGAACTCGTCGAGGTAGTCGACCAGGATCATCGTGCGCTCCAGGTAGAACGACAGCGATTGTTCGTAGGTGCCCACCGAGTACATCTTGGTGCTAGGCGTCAGTTCGGCCTTGATCAACGGAGCCAGCGCCAGACCGGCGCGGTGGTGGCCATAGGTTTCAAAACCGGCCAGCAGCAGTTCGGTCGACAGAAAACCGGAGATCGCCAGGCTGATCACCATCAGGTCGCGGCGCAGGTGGCGCGCGTGTAGCAGCGCGGTCGCGCCGCCCACCAGCGCGACGAAGCCGGCGCCGATCACCCACGGCTGATATGCTTGCAGCAGGCTCACTTCGGTCGGGTGCGACGAGATCACGCGGGTGATCTGAAAGCCCAGCACGACCAGGCCGACGCCCATCGCGCAGGACAGGCCGGCGGCGATCGAGCGGCTCAGACGCGACGCGTTTTCCAGGTTGACGGCGATCAGCAGGGCCAGCGCCGGGAAGATCGGCAGGATGTAGCCGGGCAGTTTGGAGCTGGAATAACTGAAGAAAAACAGGATGAAGCCGGCCCATACCAGCAGCATCAGGCGCGCCTGAAAGGTGCCGGCGCTGCGCTGCGCGCCCTGCGCAAGAGATTGCGGCAGCGCGCCCAGCCACGGCATGATGAACGGAATGAGCAGCAGCACAAAGGTGTACCACGGGCCTTCGCGGTGGTGGGTCTTGAGCAGGAAGCGCTCAAAATGCTCGTGAATGAAGAAAAAGTGCGGCTGCTCGGGGTTTTTCAAGGCCACCAGCACGAACCACGGGGCGCAGATGGCGAAA
Organism: Burkholderiales bacterium; assembly: GCA_038207625.1. Taxonomy (GTDB): domain Bacteria; phylum Pseudomonadota; class Gammaproteobacteria; order Burkholderiales; family Burkholderiaceae_D; genus JBBQZO01. The sequence goes on from JBBQZO010000023.1 coordinate 51,668, forward strand.
AACAGCAGCAGGCCCTTGCCCATGTGCAGACGACTCCAGATGCGCCAGTCGCGCGCGGCGGCCGTGTAGATCACCAGCACTGCGCCCGGCAGCACCACCCCGATCAGGCCCTTGGCCAGCACCGCCAGCGCCATGCCGGCCCAGCACAGCAGCATCGCATTGCGCTGTTCAGTCGCGCTGACGCCATCGCGCTGGCCCAGCAGCAGCGCGCACAGGCTGATCGTCATCATGCCCGACAAGCTCATGTCGAGTGAATCGATCTGGCCGCAGGCGACCCAGTAGAACGAGGAGCCCAGTACCAGCGCGGCGTAAAAACCGACGCGGGCATTGAATACCTTGGCGCCGGCGTAGCCGGTCAACAGCACGCCGCCCAGCCCGCACAGGCCGGTCCACAGGCGCGCCTGCCAGTCGCCCAGCCCGAAGGCGGCGAACGACAATGCGTTCATCCAGGTTTGCAGCGGCGGCTTCTCGAAATACTTGATACCGTTTAAGCGCGTGGTGACCCAGTCGCCGGTGGCGAGCATTTCGCGCGCCATTTCCGCGTAGCGCCCTTCGTCGGGCGGCACCAGCGTGCGCACGCCCAGCATATATAACCAGGCCAGGCTAAAGGCGATCAGCAGCGTCCAGATCAGCGGTTTCGACTTGTGCAGCTCGTTCATGCAGCGTCCACGGCCGGCTCGATGATCAAGGCCAGCGTGACCTTGCGGCCTTCGCCCATCAGGATGTTGTAGGTGCGGCAGGCTGCCTTGTTGTCCATGCACTCGACGCCGATGCGGCGCGCCGCCAGCTTGGCCGTCAGGCGCGGGTGCACGAAGCGCTGGCGCGCGCCGGTGCCCAGAATCACCACGTCGGGCGCATCGTGCTCGATATGCGCGAAATGCTCCTCGTTGAGGTCCTCGAAACGGCTCACCGGCCAGGGCTGGGGCGGCGTTTCGGGCATCACCAACAAGCTGTAGGCGAAGTGCTGGGCATTGATTTCGACCCCGCTGTCGTCGTAGCCGGTGACGGTCTGGTATTGTCGGTTGATGCTGGCGTGGAGCTTCATGGTGGCAGATTGGGCAAATATTGGGCGGGCGCCGGGCACGGCATGGCGCTCTGGAGGGCGTAAGCATGCCATAAACAGCAGCAAAGCGCGAATTTCCGCCAATCTGCCGTCAAAGGGAGCGCATTGTAGCGTTTTTCCATTTATGCAAGCCCTGGCGGTTGATTAAATCCGGCGCTTTCGGCAGAATGGGTATTTTCGCACTGCAGCATATGTGCGGCACGCCGCATCGCTTGGGCATTACTGGAACAGGAATTGATTTTGCGACCGATTCAGAAATCGAACAAATTAGCTGACGTATGCTACGACATCCGTGGTCCGGTCTTGGAAAAATCCAAGCAGATGGAGGACGAGGGCCACAAGATCATCAAACTGAACATCGGTAACCTGGCCGTGTTCGGTTTCGATCCGCCCGACGAGATCGTGCACGACATGATCCTGAACCTGCCCAACGCGGCCGGCTACACCGATTCGAAAGGCATGTTCGCGCCGCGCAAGGCGGTGGTGCACTACGCCCAGTCGAAAAACATCGCTGGCGTGACGATCGAAGACGTCTACCTGGGCAACGGCGCCTCCGAGCTGATCGTGATGGGCATGAACGCGCTGCTCAACACCGGCGACGAAGTGCTGGTGCCGGCGCCGGATTATCCGCTGTGGACGGCCGCGGTCAGCCTGTCGGGCGGCAATCCGGTCCATTATGTATGCGACGAGTCGAACAGCTGGTACCCGGACATCGACGACATGCGCCGCAAGATCACGCCCAATACCAAGGCGATCGTCGTCATCAACCCGAACAATCCGACCGGCGCGCTGTATCCGGTCGCCGTGCTGCAGCAGATCGTCGAGCTGGCGCGCCAGCACCAGCTGATCATCTTCGCCGACGAAATCTACGACAAGACCTTGTACGATGAAGCCGAACACGTGTCGATCGCCTCGCTGGCCGACGACGTGCTGTTCATCACGTTGAACGGCCTGTCGAAGAACTACCGCTCGTGCGGTTACCGGGCCGGCTGGATGATCGTGTCGGGCGAAAAACGCCATGCCAAAGATTACATCGAGGGCCTGACCATGCTCGCCTCGATGCGTTTGTGCGCCAATGCACCGGGCCAGTTTGCGATCCAGACTGCGCTTGGCGGCTACCAGAGCATACAAGACCTGGTGGGGCCGGGCGGACGGCTGTTGAAACAGCGCGACCTGGCGCACAAGTTGTTGACCGATATCCCGGGCGTTACCTGTGTCAAGCCGAAGGCGGCGTTGTATATGTTCCCGCGCCTCGATCCGGTGATGTACCCGATCAAGGACGATCAGGACTTCGCCTACGACCTGCTGGCCGAGGAAAAGGTCTTGATCGTGCAGGGCACGGGCTTTAACTGGATCGCGCCGGATCACTTCCGCGTCGTATTCCTGCCCAACTCGGACGACCTGGCCGATGCGTTTGGTCGCATCGCGCGCTTCCTCGACGGTTATCGCCGCCGTCACGGCCAAGGCTAAGCTTCCCCAATTAACCCAGCGCGCGGCACAGGCTGCGCGCCCAATGAATTTGAAACGACGCATATGAAACCCATCAAAGTAGGCCTGCTTGGCATCGGCACCGTCGGCGCCGGCACCTTCAACGTCCTGAAACGCAATCAGGAAGAGATCCGCCGGCGCGCCGGACGCGGCATCGAGATCGCCATGGTGGCGGACCTGAACACGGCGCGCGCGCTGGAACTGACCGGCGGCCAGTGCGAGGTGGTGGCCGACGCCAACCTGGTGGTCAACAACCCCGAGATCGACATCGTCATCGAGCTGATCGGCGGCTACGGCATTGCCAAGGACCTGGTCCTGAAGGCGATCGCCAACGGCAAACACGTCGTCACCGCCAACAAGGCGCTGCTGGCCACGCACGGCAACGAGATTTTCGCCGCGGCCCAGGCCAAGGGCGTGATGGTGGCCTTCGAGGCGGCCGTGGCCGGCGGCATCCCGATCATCAAGGCGCTGCGCGAAGGGCTCACTGCCAACCGTATCGAATGGATCGCCGGGATCATCAACGGCACCACCAATTTCATCCTCTCCGAAATGCGCGACAAGGGCATCGACTTCGGCACCGCGCTGGCCCAGGCGCAGGCGCTCGGTTACGCCGAAGCCGACCCGACCTTCGACATCGAAGGCGTGGACGCGGCGCACAAGGCGACCATCATGTCGGCCATCGCCTTTGGCATCCCGGTGCAGTTCGACAAGGCGCACGTGGAAGGCATCAGCAAGTTGCAGGCGATCGACATCCGCTACGCCGAACAACTGGGCTACCGCATCAAGCTGCTGGGGATCACCAAGCGCGCCGTCGTCAACGGCGTCGAAGGCATCGAGCTGCGCGTGCATCCGACGCTCATTCCAAGCAAGCGCCTGATCGCCAACGTCGAAGGGGCGATGAACGCCGTGCTGGTGCACGCCGACGCCGTCGGTCCGACGCTGTACTACGGCAAGGGCGCGGGCGCCGAGCCGACCGCTTCGGCCGTGATCGCCGACCTGGTCGACATCACCCGCCTGGCCACGGCCGACCCCGAGTCGCGCGTGCCCCATCTGGCGTTCCAGCCGAACCAGATGACCGACGTGGCGATTTTGCCGATGTCGGAAATCACCACCAGCTACTACCTGCGCGTGTACGTGTCGGACCAGCCGGGCGTGATGGCCGATCTGACGCGCATCCTGGCCGACGCGACGATCTCGATCGACGCGGTGCTGCAAAAGGAGCCGGGCGAGGGCGAAACGCGCACCGACATCATCATCCTGACGCACCAGACCCAGGAAAAAAATGTCGACGCGGCGATCGCGAAGATGGAAGCTTTGAGTACGGTCGTCGGCACGGTGACCAAGATCCGCCTGGAAAATCTGAGCTGATCACCGGGCAGGTGGCACAGCGCGCCGCCTGCGCCAGAAGTGGCGCACTTGCAGCGCGCCGCAGCGCCTAAAAAATAGGGCTGTTGCGGCGCGCCCGCGCCACTGGCGCCAACGGCGACACGCCTGGCGCGCGTGCGCACCACATCACCAATCCCCTCAGCCGCGCTGACGCAGCGCCTCTGCGCCAGCGGGTTAGTCGCGGAGCCGCCCGACGCGTCCTTGTCGGACGCGCCGATTCCCCGCGCGTCAGCCGAAAAACCTTACTTGGCGCTGTACGCCATGCACCAGCCGTTGGGGTTGATCGCACCGGCGATGATGCGGCAGCCGCCGGCGGCGTCCGGCTTCTCGGGCGAGGCCACGAACGCGCTGCATCCGGTGCAGCGATGCTGCTCGTGCGGCGTGTCCTGATAGTGAAAATCATCCTTCGATGCGGAACCGGCGCGTGCGCTGCGCGGCACCAGCAGGATCGGCAGCGTCAGCGTGCAAGCGAGCACACCGACGCTCTGGCGCAGCATTTTTCGGCGATTGACTGTGTTGTTATTCGTCATGATAGATCTCCCTGAAGGTGGCAAGAATGCGTGCTGGCCTAAAACATCAGCCAGGCCAGCAAGTACAAGGTGTTGTTGTCTTTGGCGTTACGGCCAAAGCCGTCGTAGTTGTTGCGCGCGCCGTTGAAACGACTGTAGGCGGTGTATTGCAGTGCCAGCCGTATATCGCGTCTGGGCAGGTAGTTCAGCTCCCATACCGTGCCGGTGGAATTGGGGCTGCCGCTGGCGCTGCCGGTGGTCGGGTCGCCCGTATTGTAGAGCACGCTGTCCGCGTCGCCCTTGGTGGAGAAATACCCGACGTTCACACCATATTGCTTCTGGTAGTAGTAGGTGGCTTTGGCCTTGAACGAGCGCAAGGTATCGGACGAATTGCCCTGGGGCGTCGCCAGCCAGTCTTGTTGCTCGCGCACATAGTTAGCCTGCAGCGAGACGCGGTGCTGATCGGTGATGTACTGGTATTGCGCATCGATGCCGGTATCGCGAAAACGATCGGTTGGCCCGCTCAAGTTGGTGTTGTCCGGATAGCGATCAAGCGTGAAACCATACGCGCCGAGCATCGCCGAATGCTGGCCTTCGCCCCATTCGTGCTGCAGGCCCAGCCGCCAGTACAGATTGTCGCCCTTCAAGGCGGCGTCCTCGGCGCGGTCCGTGCCCGCGCGCAACACCGAAAACATCCGGTCGGCCGTGCGGTAATCGGTCAATTCGGCGTACAAGGTGTTGTCCCACAAGGTGTAAGCGCCCAACCCGGCCACTTGTTGGCCGAGGCCTTCGATGGCCAGCCCCGCATTGGGCGTTAACGCGACCGGCGAACTGGAAAACGGAAAGCCCCAGGCCTGTCCCGTGTTGTACACGTCCTGCACTTGCGGATTGTTGTTCAAGGTGGCGCCGTAGACGAACTTGTGCCCCATCAACTCGCCGTGATTGGCAAAGCGCAGGTCCACATTGTCGATGCTGGTGCGGTGCCCGACGCCGTCATAGGTCCACTGGCTGAACAGGCCCACATGGTCGGCAAGCTTGCCCGACACGAACAGGCTCGCCTGTTGCATCAGCACGGCGCCGTCGCGGGGAAAATTGTCGCTAGGCTGCGCATCGAGCGAACTGGTCGAGCTGCGCGACAGTTGCAGCATGCCGGCCACGGGAAACAGCGAGCGCTCGCCCAGTGTGTAGCCGTTCAGTTTGAACTGCCGCCCGGTTGGCGTCAGCTCCGGCCAGCTCAGGTGACAGCTGGTGCATTCAAGCCCGGTCTGACGGGCAAAGCTGGGCACGGCGTGCGCCGTTTGCGCCACGCACGCCAGCAGCACAGCGGCCAGCGCCGACCCGGCAAGCCCGTTTGCCCGCGCGTGAAAGCGGCGCCAGCGAGTCCAATTCACATTCATAGTTCATCCCCATGTCGTTGTCGTGTTGGCAGGCCGATGTGCCCAGCCCTGCCGTATATTCCGGGTCGCCAGCCGGAAGGTTCAATCAGGTGGCGCACTTAATCGACTTGGACCTTGCGCCCAACGGGGGATGGATGTCAAAAAATATAGAAAATTAGACCAATTTACCAAAAAGTTCAAATTTGAACAGCCAGATCGGCGCCGCTTGCGCGCGGCACACAAGCGCAGCGCGCGCCGGCACGCCGTATGGGAGCGCGCGCCGGCCCGGCATGGCAATTGGGTAGTCGCAGATATGTTCCTGTGCTACTCTGGCAAGATGCGCGGCCTCGGTGTGCGTGCCGATTGATGACGGGACATGCTATGCAATGGAGAACTGTCGCGGCCCTCGCAATGGCCATGTTCGCTGTCGGCGGGCCGGTGCACGCGCAGCGCGCGGCGCCCGAAACGGTGACGGTGGGCCTGTATGCGGTGGCGCCGTTCGTCATCGCTGGCCCGGACGGGCCGCATGGCATCCTGATCGACTTCTTCGATCAGGAGATCGCCCCACGCATGGGCGTGCGCTTCAAGTGGAGTGCGCCGGTGACCACCGCCCGGCTCGAACAAAACCTGATGCACGGGCGCGTGATGTTCAATCCCATTCTGGTCAAGACGGCCGAGCGCCAACGCGGCGGCATCGTGTTTGCCGGCGACGTCCATATCAAGTTCGAGCCGTGCATCGCGGTCTTGCCGAGCAACCCGCTAACGGGCTTGAGCACGCCGGACGACCTGACCGGCATGGCCATCGGCTGGGTGCAGGCCGGCGCGCTGCCGGCGTTCATGCATGACGCGCACGTCAAGCTCGACCTCGTTGGCGTGCCAAACTGGGAAATGACCAACATCGAGAAGCTCAAGGCCGGGCGGATCCAGGGAATCTTCTTCTCGGACGTGTACACGCCGCGCTACTATGCGCGCGAAGGCGGCGTGCGCCTGAAGCTGTTGAAGGTGCCGGAGCCGGGCACACTCTTGTATGGCGCGTTTGCGCCGGACGTGCCGGCCGCGCTGGTCAAGCGCTATGAGCTGGCCGCGCACGATGCATTCTCCAAGGGGCGCTGGGAAGCGTTCGTGCAAAAGGCGCTGGGCGACTACGTCGTCGCGCCCTTGTGAACCGGTTTTATGGCTTGTGCAGGATCGCTTCGAGCGCCATTTCCGAGCTGTTCAGCGCCCCTTCGACGAAACCCTGGTAGTCCGAATACGCTTCGCCGACGATGTGTACATTTTTTGCACCGCTGCCAAAGTCGAACGCCTTGAACGCATCCATCACCTTCCATGAACGCACGCCCGGCTGCCAGCCGTGGTTGGCAGCGCCGTACGGTGCGCGCGCCCAGTCGCGGATGCCGTAAGTGATGATCGAGTTCTTGATGTAGGCGGTGGCCTGGTCCAGCGTCTGGTCGCGAAACACCAGTTGCGAGTGGGCGTTCAGGCGCAGGTGCGTCTCGTTCGTTTCCAGCAGGCGCTTGACGTCGCGCGCGACGAACAGCGCGAACGCGTCGACGATGCGCGCGTCCTGGTCCACTTCGGCGCGGTCGTGCTTGTCCGGCTCGCTCAGGTAGTGGCGCCAGAATTCGGTGGACGGGCGGTCCATGTACAGCAGCACCATGCCGTGCCCGTCGTGGTCCTGATCCTGCGGGCGGCGGAAGTAGTGCACCTCGCGGGTCGGCATGCAGTTGGCGTACTGCTGCGGCGGCTGGTCGTAATTCCACCACGGTGCATTGCTGACGAAGAAAATCTTCAGCATCGGGAAGCCGTTGACGGCGTCGAGGTGGCTGGCGATGTGTTCGGGCAGGTGGCTGGTCAGTTTCAGCAGCGGCAGGCGCGGCATGGCCAGGATCAGGCGCGCCGCCTGCAGCGTGATGGTGCCGTTTTTGGTGCGCACGTCCAGTTCCATGGCCGACTGGCCCAGCCCGGTCGGACGAAAACCGAGCAGCGTGTGGCCGCCCGCCAGCGTGATGTTGGGCAGCGCGTGGATGCGTTTCATCAGGCATTCGGTCAGGCGCGCCGAACCGCCGTCGATGCTGGCGAGCTGCTGGCCCACCGTTTTCAAGGCGCGCAGCCACCAGATGATCCATTCGATCGCGTTCAGGTTTTCCGGAATCATGTGATAGAAGGTGCCGGTGTCGCGCAGTTTGACCAGCGCGCGGTGGCTCAGGATGCCCTGGGCCGACATCGCGTTCCAGAAGCCGGTGGCCCACAGCGGCTGGCCGTGCAGTTGCGCGTGCTTGCGGAAACGGTAGTAGTCCGTTTCGCTCAGGCTGTCGATCCAGGCCTGGTCGTCGGGCGCGCGGCCCATGATCAGCATGATGCCCCGTTGTAACAATTGAAGCGAATTGAGACCTTGCTCCTCGAGCGGCAGTTCGCTGTCGGGCGCGCTGATTTCTTCGGCCGACGGACCGGAGAAATCCACCAGTCCGACGCCCAGTTCGGCACACAGGCGTGCAAAGCGCGGCTGCAGCGTGGGCTCGAAACGCATCGGGCCGTATTCGGCGATGAAGCCGTCCATCAGCTCGGTTTCTATGCGTCCGCCCCAGCGGTCCGACGACGCCTCCAGGATCAGCACCGACTGGCCGGCCTCGGCCAGCCGGATTGCGCAGTACAGGCCGGACACGCCGCCGCCGGCGATAACGATTTGTTGTTCTAGCATGGTTTGATCAGCCTGGCAGGTTGGTGTGGCGCAGCACGGGGGCGCGATTGTGCCACGTTTTGACGCCCCGTGGTGGCGCGGGCGCCGCCGCCGTGGCGCGCCGCGCCCGCGCGCAGGCGGCGCCAACCATTATGCAGCCTGATGCCGGTGTGTGGCGAAATTGACCTGCCGCGCCGCTCCTTGGCTGCGGGCCGACATGATAAAATCGCACCCTTTTCGGCGCTGCACTGTGCGCGGCCCCGGTGGCCCGCGCCGGCTTGCCGTATCCCCGATATCGGGCTGCGTGCCCGTGCATGAAGCGAGACTACCCATGGCTGACATCCAAACCACCGAGCCCGACGCGGCGCGTTTTCGCCGCCGCCTGCTGATACTGGCCGCCATCGTGGCGCTCGGTGTCGGCGTGCTGGTGGCGCGTCTGGTATGGCTGCAGGCGGTGTCGCCGGCCAGCCCAAGCGCGCAAGTGCGCCACTGACGTGACGACGCTGACCCTGCCGGCGCTGTGGCGCCGCATCAAACCGTATTTCGCCGCGCTCGACCCGGCGCTGTTGTTGTGCATCGTGCTGTTGCTGTCGACCGGGCTGGTGACGCTGTTTTCGGCGAGCATGGATTTCCCTGGCCGCTTCGCGCTACAACTGCGCAATATCGCGTTCGCGCTGGCGATCATGTGGGTGGCGGCCAATGTGCCGCCCCAGGTGTTGATGCGCTTTGCCACCACCATCTACACGGTGGGCATCGTGCTGCTGGTGGCCGTGTTCCTGGTGGGCGTGGTCAAGAAGGGTGCGCGCCGCTGGCTGTACCTGGGCTTCGATTTCCAGCCGTCCGAAATGATGAAGATCGCCATGCCCCTGATGCTGGCCTGGTTCTTCCAGCAGTACGCCAGCATGCGTCGCTGGAAGGCTTTCCTGATTGCGGCGCTGCTGTTGCTGGTTCCCGTCGCGCTGATCGCCAAGCAGCCTGACCTGGGCACCGCGCTGCTGGTGCTGGCGGCCGGCTTTTACGTGATCTTGCTGGCCGGCCTGTCGTGGAAAGCGCTGGCCGCAGTGGTGCTGGCAGCGGCCCTCAGCATCCCGGTCGCCTGGCCGATGCTGCACGACTACCAGCGTCATCGGGTGATGACCTTCATGGACCCGAGCGCCGATCCGATGGGCAAGGGCTTCCAGATTTTGCAGGCGGGCATCGCGATCGGCTCGGGCGGCGTGTCCGGCAAGGGCTGGATGGAAGGCACCCAGGGCCGGCTCGAATTTATCCCCGAACGCAGCACCGACTTCATATTTTCCGTCTACGCGGAAGAGTTCGGCCTGGCCGGCAACCTCATATTGCTGCTGCTGTATTTGCTGATGATTGCGCGCGGGCTGATGATCACCGCCTCGGCGCCGACGCTATTTACGCGTCTGCTGGGCGGTTCGATCACGTTGATCCTGTTCACCTATGCGTTCATCAACATGGGCATGGTCAGCGGCATCGTGCCCGTCGTCGGCGTGCCTTTGCCCTTCATCAGTTACGGGGGCAGTGCCTTGATGACGCTGGGGCTGGGCGTCGGAATCTTGATGAGCATCCAGCGCCACCGCACGCTGATGCAACGCTAACTACCGTCCGGCGCGTGGGGACGCGGCGCCGGCGCCGGGATCGGTCCGGCAAGCGCGTATGATGTTGCCATGGGACTTGGAAAATTACTGTTGGGACTTTATTTTGCTGCTGTCTCATGCAGCGCAAACGAGCTGGTGTTCGCCATCACCACCGGTGGCGACATGCCGATCACCGATCTGCGCCATGGCGTGCTGGTCGGCGGCTTGCAAAAGGAATTTAGCGACGCGCTCGCCAAAGAACTACACTTCAGGGCGCGCTATTTGATCGCACCGCGCAAGCGCGTTGAAGGCGCGCTGGCCGGCGGCCAGGCCGACGTGCTGTGCGGCTTGCGTCCCGAGTGGCTCGATCGCAAGGACTGGCTGTGGTCCAAGCCGATCTTCAGCATCGACATGGTGATCGTCAGCCGCGCCGACACGGCACCAGTCACCAGCCTGGCGATGCTGGCCGACCAGCGGCTGGGCACCATCCTCGGCTACCGCTACCCGGAACTGGAAGCGGCGCTGGGCAGCCGGCTGCACCGCGACGACGCCGCCACGGACGACCTGAACCTGGCCAAGCTGCTGCAGAACCGGTTTGCCTATATGGCCACGGTGTCACTGTTTTTGGACTATCAGCGCAAGATCCATCCGCGGCGCGCCCAGCTCAACGCCGGCACGTTCAAGGTGATGACGTTCGACACGCTGTGCGCCTTGCCGGCCCACGGCAAGCTCAGCGTGGCGCAGCTCGATGAGGCCGTGGGCGCCATGCGCAAGCGCGGCCAGTTGCAACAGATCCTCGATCAATTTCGGCCCGGCAAACCCCGATAACCCGTGATCGGCGCAGCATGTCGGGCGGCGACAGTTGCCCGACGACGGCCGGTTCGGTCAACCGCAATGCAAACAGGGCACGATCGCATGACGATCGTGCCCTGTCGGTTCGACGGGCCGCAGCGGCCCGCCTGCCACGCCGGTGCGACCGGACGAACCGGTCGGCGGCGCGACGTATTACGCTTGCTTGCGGCGACGTGCAGCAACGGCCAGCAGGCCCAGACCGGCCAGCAGCATGCCGTAGGTTTCTGGCTCAGGCACGGCGGCGGTCACGGAAACGTTGTCGATGAACAGCGACGCGTCTTCATCGGTGGTCAGGTTGATACCTTGGAAGGTCAGCGTGTGGCTCGAGCCGGTCAGGCCGCTGGCGGTGAAACTGAAGTTGTTCCAGGCTTCGCCAGTCGGCGTGAGCGTAGCGCCAATGGCCACGCCATCGATTGTCACGTTGACGCTTTCGTTGTTGCCAGGGCGCTGGGCCAGGTCGAACGAAATGGTCAGGCTGTCGGCGCTGGAGGTGAACGTCTGGGTGGCGACCGGGGTAATCCATCCAAACGGGCTGTAGCTCTGCAGGAAAGCGACCGTATCGCTGCTTGCAACGCCGCCCCATGCGCCCGAATTGTTGATGATGCCGCTGCCTTCGCTGAAGGACCAGGCCGAATTGGTGGTCAGAACACCGTGGAAACCGTTCGCGTAGGCGTAATCGCCGGCGCTGACAGTCGACAGGTCAAAGCTGCCGTCTTCGATCAGGGTGGTGGACGCGGACGCCGAGCTTGCGACGAACAGGGTGGCGACGGCGAATACGAGTGAACGCAGGATCATGATGGCAACTTTCAGATTGGACGTGATTAATCAAAAGATATTTGAGTGATAACGAAGTATATTGATTAATATCAAAACAGACAACATAAATTATGCAATTGAAATTTAGTGATTTTTCGGCTTCGCGATGGCGCTGGTCTGGGCGCCTTGCGCGTTCAGTGCCCGTGTTCGAGACCGCTGCAGGCGGGGCAATGTTGACACATGCAACACAGCGGACGATGTAACCTTGCCGTAGCTAATGAAGCACCTGGCATGCCAGGCAAACGCAGGTCATGTCGGCGTGCATACGGTCATCTTGCTGTGTGTGCTTGGGGGCCAAGGCAGGTGAGCGGGCGTCACCGCAACGTGCCCATCGCCGCCTTGCGCGCACGCCGGCAGCTCCCGCAGCTGCTCGACCATCGCGGTCCCGGCGGTCCCGGCGGTCCCGAGCGCGCCCGACGGCGCAGCGGTGTTCAAAGGTGAAACTATGTCACGGGGATTGTCAATTCCTGCGGCTTTTTTTTTAGAATTGCAGACATTGGGAAGGCGCGCGTGCTAGTCTGCTTGATCGGGCAGTGCAAGCGGCGGCGTTCAATACGGCGGCGGCCCCGTTAATTCTGCACGGCAACTTGGCGCCCCACCGGGCCGCTAGTCTGCGTCGGCATCCTGCGGTGTCGGCCGACGAACGGCCCGCCAGGATCTTGATTGCTGCTTCATCAGCACACGTATCTGAAACAACTTGATGTGCATCAAAGTTTCCAGGGCAGGCAAACGACTACAGTAGGGTGGCGGCGAGGATGGCTGCGATGCGCGTAGCGCAAACGCGTGTCGGCGCGCTGCCCGACCAAGCGGTTGACTGCAGCAGAGGGCTGTTCGCGTGTAATCGATGCGCGGCGAGCGGCGGTAAAGGGTACCCGAACATCGACGCATACAGACTGGTGTAGATCATGGAAATCCTGGCGCTTGGAATCGACGGAATGCAGCGTGGCACATGTGCGGCGAGTCTTGAAATGCGACTCTATTCGGTGCCGGGGGTCGAATCGGCCGCCGTCTCGTTTGCCGCCGGCGAGGCTGAGATCACGTTCGACCCGCGTCGAACCGACGCCGTCGCGCTGACCAGCCTGGTGGCCGAGGCCGGCTATGCGGCCCGCGTCGTGAGCGGCGACCGTTCCGCGCGCTAACGCCGGTCGCGCACGGCGCGACAGCGTGCCCGATGCGCTGGTGAGGCACGCGCCGCGCGCCCGGTGCAAACAGCACTGCATGCAATGGTGATACGCGCTGTTTGCCGATTTGTCGCATCACACCCGGAAAGGCGATGCCATGACCGAACGCACCGTGATTGAATCGATTTCGCAAAGCCATGTGTTGAGCGTGCGCACCGAGGCCAGCAGCTACGACGCGGCCTGCGCGATGACCAAGGCGCGCTGCGGCAGCGTGCTGATCGTCGACGCCGCCGGCGCCATGCTGGGCATCCTCACCGAGCGCGATCTGATGACCAAACTGATTGCCCAGCGGCGCAATCCCGAAACCACGCCGGTGGTCGACATCATGACCCACAACCCGCACTTCGTCGCGCCCGAGACGAGCGTGTCGGACGCGGTGCTGATCATGAAGCGGCATAATTTCCGCCACCTGCCGATCATCTCTTCAAACTCCAAAATTCTCGGCGTGTTCTCGCTGCGCGACGCGATGCCGCGCGAGGTGGACGCGGCCGAACACATGGCCGAGCTGATCGACCAGCAATTTACCAATGTACTCAGTTAGCAGCAGTTTGACGACGTAAGGCAGCACCTGCAAACGCGTGCCGGCGCAACAACCGGCGCTTCCGGTCGGCACGCGCAGCAAGCATGGAAGCGCGCCAGCCCACACCGGCCCACAAGGCCAGCGGGGATCCACGTGCAGGCCACCCGCCACCGCGTAAGGAGCAGCTAGATTGCGACCCACCGATATCGTTAGCCCGGACTACTTTCACAAAGTCGTCGACTGCCAATGGGCCTGTCCCGCCCACACCCCCGTGCCCGAATACATCCGCCTGATCGCCGCCGGCCGCTACACCGACGCCTACCTGATCAATTGGGAGTCGAATGTGTTCCCCGGCATCCTGGGACGCACCTGCGACCGACCGTGCGAGCCGGCCTGCCGCCGTTCGCGCGTGGAGGACGAGACGGGCAAGCAGCCGGTGGCGATCTGTCGGCTCAAGCGCGTGGCGGCCGACTACAAGGACGATATCACCGACCGGCTGCCGCAGCCGCCGGCGGCCAAGAACGGCAAACGCATCGCCTGCGTGGGCGCCGGCCCGGCCTCGCTGACGGTCGCGCGCGATCTGGCCCAGCACGGCTACGCGGTGACCGTGTTCGATTCGGAGGCGAAGGCGGGCGGTTTCATCCGCAGCCAGATCCCCAAGTTCCGGCTGCCGGAAGAAGTGATCGACGAGGAAACCGGCTACATCATCAACCTGGGCGTCGAGTTTCGCGGCGGCGCGCGCATAGCCAGTCTGAAGGACTTGCTGGAGCAGCATTACGACGCCGTGTTCGTCGGCTGCGGCGCGCCGCGCGGACGCGACTTGGCGCTGGCCGGGCGCGAGGAGGCGGCGGCCAACATCCACCTGGGCATCGACTGGCTGGCCTCGGTGTCGTTTGGCCATGTGCAGCGGATCGGCAAGCGCGTCATCGTGCTTGGCGGAGGCAACACGGCGATGGACTGCTGCCGTTCGGCCAAGCGCTTGGGCGGCGAGCAGGTCAGCGTGATCGTGCGCTCGGGCTTCGACGAGATGAAGGCCAGCCCGTGGGAAAAGGAAGACGCGCAGCACGAAGGCGTCACCATCCTCAACTTCATGGCGCCCAAGGCGTTTGTGCTCGACAATGGCAAGCTGTGCGGCATGCAGTTTGAAATGGTCGCCGCGCAGCGCGACGCGAACGGGCGGCGCACGCTGGTGCCCACGGGCGAGGCGGACCAGCTCGTGCCTTGCGACGATGTGCTGGTGGCGGTCGGGCAGGAAAATGCGTTCCCGTGGATCGAGCGCGACATTGGCATCGAGTTCGATAAAACCGGCATGCCGGTGGTCGATCCGGTGACCTTCCAGGCCAGCGCAGCGCAAGTGTTTTTTGGCGGCGACGCAGCCTTCGGCCCGAAGAACATCATCACGGCGGTGGCGCACGGCCACGCGGCGGCCGTCTCGATCGACAAGTTCTGCAACGGCGAGGACGTGCACCGCCGCCCGCCGCCGATGGTCCACCTGATGAGCCAAAAGATGGGCATCCACGAGTGGAGCTTCGACAACGCCGTCTCGATCGACAAGCGCGTCAAGGTGCCGCTGCGCGACGTCAGCGCCGCCTTGAAAAACATCCGCGTCGAAGTCGAACTGGGTTTTGATCCCGCGCTGGCGCTGAAGGAAGCGGGGCGCTGCCTGAACTGCGACGTGCAGACGGTGTTTTCCGACAGCCTGTGCATCGAGTGCGACGCCTGCGTCGACATCTGCCCGATGGACTCGATCAGCTTCGTCGACAATGGCGACGAGGCCGATCTGCGCCAGCGCCTGAAAGCGCCCGCGCTGAATCTGGCGCAGTCGCTGTTCGTCTCCGGCAGCTTGAAAACGGGGCGCATCATGGTCAAGGACGAAGACGTCTGCCTGCACTGCAGCCTGTGCGCCGAACGCTGCCCGACGGGCGCGTGGGACATGCAAAAATTCTTCTTCTCGCCGGGCCGGGCCGGTCCCGCCTGCCGCGAACAGCCAGCGGCGCCCCTGCGCCAGATCGGATAGGAGGCGATGACCATGTCGCAGAAAATTGAAGCGGTCAACGACTTTGTCGTCAAGTTCGCCAACGTCAACGGCTCCGGCTCGGCGTCGGCCAACGAACTGTTCGCGCGCGCGATCCTGCGCATGGGCGTGCCCGTCAGCCCGCGCAACATCTTCCCGTCCAATATCCAGGGCATGCCGACCTGGTACGAGGTGCGCGTGAGCGAAGCGGGCTACCTGGGCCGGCGCGGCAGCTGCGACCTGATGGTGGCGATGAACCCGCAAACCTGGGATGCCGATATGAAGGAGATCGAGCCGGGCGGCTACCTGTTTTACGACAGCACGCGCGCCGTGCCGGCGTCCGCCTTCCGCGCCGACGTGCACGCGATCGGCGTGCCGCTGACGGCGATCTGCAACGAGGCATATACGGATGTACGGCTGCGCCAGCTGTTCAAAAACATCGTCTACGTGGGCGCGCTGTCGGCGCTGTTAGATATCGAACCGGCGGTGCTGGAAAAGCTGTTTTCCGAGCAGTACAAAGGCAAGGAAAAACTGGTCGACTCCAACCTCAAGGCGCTGCACATGGGGCGCGACTACGCGCTGGCCAACATTGACTGCGCCGCCATCGGCATCAAGGTGCGGCGCGCCGACAACGTGGGCGAACGCATTTTCATGGACGGCAACAGCGCCGCAGCCTTGGGCTGCGTGTACGGCGGCGCCACCGTGTGCGCCTGGTACCCGATCACGCCGTCGTCGTCGCTGGCCGAAGCGTTTCAAAAATACTGCAGCAAATTTCGCGTTGATGAAGCGAGCGGCAAGAACAACTACGCGATCATCCAGGCCGAGGACGAGCTGGCCTCGATCGGCATGGTCATCGGGGCAGGGTGGAACGGCGCGCGCGCGTTCACGGCCACGTCCGGCCCGGGCATCTCCCTGATGACCGAATTCATCGGCCTCGCATATTTCGCCGAAATCCCCGCCACCATCATCAACGTGCAACGCGGCGGGCCATCGACGGGCATGCCGACCCGCACCCAGCAGGCCGACATTCTGGCCTGCGCCTATGCGTCCAACGGCGACACCAAACACGTGCTGCTGTTCCCCGAAGACCCGAAGGAATGCTTCGACTTCGCCGCCACGGCGCTGGACCTGGCGGACCGGCTGCAAACGCCGGTGTTCGTGATGACCGACCTCGACATCGGCATGAACACCCGCCTGTGCGCGCCGCTTGAGTGGGACGACGCGCGCCGCATGGACCGCGGCAAGGTGATGAGCTACGCGGATCTGGACAGCGGGCGCGATTTTGGCCGCTATTTGGATGTGGACGGCGACGGCATCCCGTATCGCACCTATCCCGGCACGCACCCCAAGCGCGGCGCCTACTTCACGCGCGGCACCACCAAAGACAGCTACGCGCGCTACAGCGAGGAGGGCGCCGTCTACGTGGCTAACATGGAACGCCTGCAGAAAAAATTCGAGACCGCCAAAACGCTGGTGCCCGCACCCGTGCTGCGGCGCGCTTGCACGCCTGCCCGCGCCGGCGTGCTGTACTTCGGCTCGACCAGTCCGGCCATGAGCGAAGCGCTCGATTTGCTTGAGCACGACGCGCTGCATGTGGACGCGCTACGCATCCGCGCCTATCCGTTTTGCGCCGCCATCATGGAGTTCATCGCCAGCCACGACGAGATCTTCGTCGTCGAGCAGAACCACGACGCCCAGCTGCGCGGCATGCTCATTTTGGAAGGCAATCTGAACGCGGCCAAGCTGACCCCCGTGCTGCACTACGACGGCACGCCGATCACGGCGCGCTTCATCCACGGCGCCATCGCAGGCAAGCTTGGTTTGAACAATGTCACACCCATCAAGAAGGTGGCGCAATGAGCTATCTGGCCAAACCCAAACTGCACCACCCCGAGCTCAAAGCCAACAAGCTTGGCTACACCCGGCGCGACTACGAAGGCGCCATGTCGACGCTGTGCGCCGGCTGCGGGCACGACTCGATTTCGGCGGCCATCGTGCAAGCCTGCTACAACCTGGCGATCGAGCCGCACCGCGTGGCCAAGCTGTCCGGCATCGGCTGCTCGTCCAAGTCGCCCACCTATTTTCTGGGCGGCTCGCATGGCTTCAACACCGTGCACGGGCGCATGCCGTCGGTGCTGACCGGCGCCAACCTGGCCAACCGCGACCTGATTTATCTGGGCGTGTCCGGCGACGGCGACTCCGCCTCGATCGGCCTGGGCCAGTTCGTGCACAGCATGCGGCGCGCCGTCAACATGGTCTACATCGTCATGAACAACGGCGTGTACGGGCTGACCAAGGGCCAGTTTTCCGCCACCGCCGACCAGGGCTCGCGCTCCAAGCGCGGCGTCGTCAACAACGACACGCCAGTGGACTTGGCGGCGCTGGCGCTGCAACTGGGCGTGAGTTTTGTGGCGCGCAGCTTCTCCGGCAACAAGGAACAACTGATCCCGCTGATCGAAGCGGCGCTGACGCACCAGGGCGCCGCGTTCATCGACGTCATCTCGCCCTGCGTGGCCTTCAACAACCACCCCGGCTCGACCAAAAGCTACGACTACGTGCGCGAGCACAACGAGTCGGTCAACCGGGTGGACTTTGTGCCCTACGCGCAGGAAATCACCGGCCAGTTCGAGCCGGGCACGGTGCAGGACGTGCTGCAGCACGACGGCAGCGTGCTGCGCCTGCGCACGCTGAGCAAAGAGTTCGACGTCAACGACCGCATCGCCGCGATGAACTATCTACACCAGCGCCAGGCCGAGGGCGAAGTCGTCACCGGCCTGCTGCACATCGACCCCGAGTCGGCCGACCTGCACAGCCACCTGAACACCGCGCTGCGTCCGCTGAATCTGCTCGACGAGGCCGCCCTGTGCCCGGGCGGCGCTGCGCTTGCGCGCATCAATGCCTCGCTGCGGTAGGCATCGAGGTTCATTGGCTGTCTACTTCGACGACTAATAATCGCGATTCATGTACATCGTTCAATCGTTTTCGAATTGCTTGAAATGTAATGCTATGGCTTGAACACCAGCCTAAATTTTGTCTTCGCGTTAACATCATCAATTCTGGTCACGGCAATTCCATTGCTATCGACGATCTGCGGACTGTGGCCAGATGGGGGCGTTGTGAATGTTACTGATCGGTTGGAACTCTTGAATCTGTTGTCGTCCTTATTTGTAATAGGAATGAACCTGATGAAGTAATTGCCGTCTTCATCCTTCTCAAATCCGAATACCTTGATATTCTCTTTCACTTCAAAAATATTTCCATTTCCCGACACTTCAAGTCGATAAGGCCACTCCTTCGACGTCCATTTTTTCGTGATATTCCAACCGGATTTTGAAATGTCCGAGATGAAATCCGAACTGACTTCTTCAACCTGCTCGAACGTTAGCTCATCGTCAGTGACGACAATACTGCTTGTGAAATCGACGTGACCGTCCGGTGCGATCGAGATGACGTCATCCTGCTGCCAACAGGCAGCCATCGAAATAGCCATCGCAATCAGTGCGGCAATACGTGGCAGCATGCGGGTCATAGATATTCCTCGCTAGTTACAGTAACGTTGTGAACGACGTGACCGGTCGGCGTACTTGGGGAAATGTCATCGAAATCAGATAAATTCGATCACGCAATGGAGCAGAAATGGATCACCGTCCATCATTCGGGCATTACCTGAAAATGGCTTGAGTTTGCGAAACAGCGGACACCTCGGTAGTGGCCAAGATGCCGTCACTCGACGCGATACGAACTTTTTTTCTTGCAAGCATCTCGATTTGGCTGTGAAGCCGCCATCGAGAACCGTGATGGACAGGCAGGGCCGCTTGGCCCTACCGCACGAGCGCGATTCCGTTTAGGCGATCCGATTGGCGGCCAAGTCCCAACCACCAGCCGTATTGCCGCCGGCGCCACCGCCGATTTTTTGCTGGGTGTATTTCCACTTCACCTTCGAGAACTTCAAACCGATGTGTTCGGACAGAATGTCGCCCTCGTGAATGGACGGCCTGACGCCACCGATCAGCACATTCTCCAGTTCGATCTCGAAATACTTGATCCGCTCCCCCTGGCCGTCGGCACGCATAAATTCTATGCGCGCTTTTGGGATTGTCTTGCCCGAGGAGCAGGTTTGAAGCAGCACAGGCGAACTCAGGTCCGTCAGCTTCGAGATCACCAAATCCCCATGTTCGCAGCGCTCTGCCGTGTGACCGCCGCCCGTCGATGAGGTCGCCGACTTGGGCTGGTGCACCTCCCATGATACGGATTTGCATTCGATCCAGTCGCGATGTTTGTCGTCGGCGGACTCCCCTTTGATTCCGTCGATCTGAAGATAAACGTCGATTGCCATATTTCCTCCAAACGTGGGTGGAGCGACCAAGAAAGAACTTGGCGCACCGGTAAGTATTCCGTGGTGACGGGCGACGAGATTGCGGCCGCACAATGCAGTAAGCGATCAGCTTGCTTGCAGCACAATTTCCGTCCGCATTGTCGTGTTCTTGGATCGAGAACCTTGCGGCATCTCAGCAGGCGAGTCTTGCCGGATGGTTAGATTCAATACGCGTAGGCCCGAGCCACGTATTTATCAACCACTGGAGAACGCGATGCCTACAGATGGATCTTCCGCCACTTGCAATATGACAATGAGCATGAGTGGTGCCGCGCGGGCGCGAATGCGCGATCGCGAGAAACCCACGTACCACTACTACAATGACATGGGTGGTGCTCAAGGCAATTGTTCATGGGGTATCGGAACGCTGGAGCATCTGGGGCCATGTTCCACTGCTGAAATGGAGAAAGTGGTAAGTCCAACGCAAGCGGAGGCTGTGTTCGCTGCAAACGTCAGCGTGGCAGAGCGTGCGGTGCGCAAAAATGTGACCAGCCAATCGCTCTCGCAAGCGCAGTTTGATGCCTTGGTGAGTTTCACCTTCAACGTCGGCGAGCGGGGCGCGCGCGACACCTACGACCTCATAGAAGATGGCGATTTTCAGGGGGCGGCCAGGAACATGTCATCGATCACTACGGTCAAGGTAAAGACCGAGCACGGCTGGAAACGGATAGTTGCGCGGGGTTTGGTGATCCGGCGCGCAGAAGAGAGTGCGCCGTTTCGAATGCCTAACCCGTAGCGCATGTCACCTGGAGGGCACGCCATGTTCAGTCTTAAGACGCTGCGAAGGATCGGCTTCTATCTCGCCGCTGGCGGATTGTGCATCCTGCCGGTCTGCGTGTTGGCGGACAACTTGCCCGGTTCAGACCTAGTCGGTCGATGGCGGGTCGTTGCGGTTCTAGATTCGGCCGAGATCACCGCGATCGACGACAGGCAGGCGGAGAAGCTGCTGGGCAAGACGCTGGAGATTCGAAAAGGCTGGCTTGAGTTTGACGGGCGGGTGTGTAAGAACCCGTCCTACGAGCGCACCGTTGAGGAAACGGAGCGTTCGTTTCGCGAAAAGGGACATGTGAGTTCTGTGAACATGCATTTGCCCGATCCCGTGACCGCGATTAACGCGAAATGCACGGATCTGTTTATCAAGGGCCAGGGCAAGATTGTATTTCACTGGAAAGGCTTCTATTTTGATGCAGTGCGCGAGGGAAAATAGTCATGTTGCTGACTGGAATGACTCCTGGATCAGCCGAATTTGGCAATCTGCGCGCGGATATGTGCGCGCCGCTCCGGGGCCAACAATGACCTGTCCGACTGGGCTGATTTCTGGGTGCGTCGTCATGGCGTTGTGCTTGAGCGCTCAGGCGCTCGCTCAGCCGGACGCACCCAACGGCGACATCTTTGGCACCTGGGAAATAACCGCCGTTCTAGATTCGGGGGATCCGTCCGGAATGTCGGATCGGGAGGCCGCGAGGTTGGTGGGCAAGTCTGTCAGCGTCGAACGTGAGGGCATCAAACTCAACGGACTCAAGATGTGCAAGTCGCCGAGCTACAACAGGACAGTGGAGGAAACGGCAAAGCATCTTCGAGAGAAAGGACACGTGAGCACTGAAAACCTCCATCTGCCGGATCCGGTGACGGTCATCGACGCGAAATGCACGTTTCTCTACCTTAAGGGCAAGGGCACGATGGTACTTTCGTGGGACGGCGTCTATTTCGATGCCGTGAAGCAGAGGGAATAGTCGGATCACAGCTTGCTCAGCGTGCCACCGCGCCGCCTTTCATCACCCACTGCACGCGCTCCAGTTCCGTCACATCCTTGAGCGGATCGCCATCGACGGCGATCATGTCGGCGAACTTGCCCGCTTCGGGCGCGCCCAGCTTGTCGCTTCAGCCCAACAGTTCGCTGGTGTTCACGGTCCCCGTGCGGATCACCCGCAGTGGCGTCATACCCAACTTGACGTGGACGGCGAACTCGCGCCCGTTCAGACCGTGCGGATAAACTACAGCGGTGTGCAACTGTAGGCCGCCCCGATTCCCGACTTGAAATTGACGCTTAGCAATGTCCCGAATTTGTCCAAAATCATGTTTACTGATCGGCCGTCCAGCATGTCCACCATATAGTTCAACTCCCCGAGAGTGGGGTCGGCCAGCACCGCTTCTGATTTCATTCCGGTCGCAAATGAATAGGTTTCTCCCCCAAGCTTGGCGCCGCCGTTAAGCACTTGGTAACGAACCGCCTGAACGGTGCGGCCATTGACGATGCAATTGATGTCACGCGTTGGTGCAGCAAAGTACTTCTCGATTGGAGAAAAAAGGCTCTTCGTTGCGAGTTTGGTGAGATCAGCGGAGTTCTTGCAAGTGACAAACGACGCGCCACTGTAGGTCTGCGCATCGCCCATCGGATCGCCGACGTGACGCTGAAGGATCAGACCGAACGTGTCGTATCCGATCGTCCCGGCAAACACGAAAGATTGGATTCCGCCGCTATTGAACTGTCTTGAAAAATTCAAGCTGACATCGCTACCCATCAAATTTCCGCTGACGCCAGTAGCGTTGACCGCGCCGTCCGCCGTCACCACTACCGTGGCAACGACCGGCGCCACCGCAGGTGGTCGGGAGCACTCCCCTGAGTAGGAGCCGGCAAGCAGAGGGACAAGGTCCGCTCGATAGTTAATTGCCACCGTTCGCGCTGGCGCTGAAGCTGGTAGTGCGCCACTCGACGAGCTGCTTGCGCGCTCGCAAGAGGCCAACATGGCGCACAAAAGTAATGCGGGGATGATTCTCGCCTTCATACCTTTTCCTGGTTACTCATCGCGTTGATACTTCCTCGATCGCGGTGAATTTGCGGCAGCAAGCCGGCCGCTAGCATGTCGCAAAACACGTTTTTCCGACATGTCGGCGACTGGTCTCAGCGTGCCACCGCGCCGCCCTTCATCACCCACTGCACGCGCTCCAGTTCCGTCACATCCTTGAGCGGATCGCCATCGACGGCGATCATGTCGGCGAACTTGCCCGCGTCCAGCGCGCCCACCTTGTCGCTCCAGCCCAGCAGCTCGGCCGCGTTGACGGTGGCCGTGCGGATCGCCGCAAGCGGCGTCATGCCCAGCTTGACGTAGACGGCGAACTCGCGCCCGTTCAGGCCGTGCGGATAGACCGCCGCATCGGTGCCGAAGGCCACCGGCGCGCCGGCCTGGATGGCGCGCGCAATGTTCACGCGCGCTGCCGGCAGCACCACCTTGGCTTTTTCCAGCAAGGGTTTGGGCAGCTTGATCGCTTCGGCATTGGCGATCAGCCAGTCGCCCAGGTACAGTGTGGGCACCAGCCAGGTCTTGTGCTCTTTCATCAGCCGGATGCCTTCGTCGTCGATGTAGGAACCGTGCTCGATCGAATCGATGCCGGCCAGCACAGCCAGGCGGATGCCGTCGCCGCCGTGCGCGTGCGCGGCCACCTTGCGGCCCAGCCGGTGCGCTTCGGACACGATGGTCTTCAACTCCTCGAACGAATACTGCGAGGTGCGCGGGTCGTCGCCAAACGACAGTACGCCGCCGGTGGCGCACACCTTGATCACGTCGGCGCCGTATTTGATCACCTGGCGCACGCGCTTGGTTACTTCGGCGACGCCGTCGGCCACGCCGTCGCTGCTGATCTTGAATTCGGGCGCGTGCATGGTGTCGTCGCAGTGGCCGCCGGTTATCCCCAGCGCCGGGCCGGACGCGGCGATGCGCGGGCCGGGCACGTCGCCGGCGTTGATGGCGTCGCGCAGGCCCACGTCGGAATACGCGTCGGCGCCCAGATTGCGCACGCTGGTGAAGCCTGCGTTTAAGGTCAGGCGCGCGTTTTTCGCGCCGCTCAGCGTGGCGCGCGGCACCGAAATGGCGACGCTGGAATAGCCGCTGTCTTCCGGGTTGTAGGTCAGGTGGGTGTGCATGTCGATCAGGCCGGGCAGCAGCGTCTTGTTGCCCAGGTCGATCACCTGCGTGCCAGCCGGGATGGCCAGGTCGCTGCCGACGGCGCTGATGCGCTCGCCGGAAATGAGCACGACAGCGTGCTCGATCATGCGGCCGCTGCGCACGTCGAGAAGATGGGCGGCCTTGACGGCGGTGAGCTTGGCGGGGGCGGGGGCAGCTTCAAGCGCCCAGGCGCCGGCGCCGGCCAACAACAGTGCCGGCAGCGCGAAGATGCGCCCGATGGTCGAGGTAGAGAGTTTCACGCGACGCTCCCAGAATGTTATTGGATCATTAAGTGTACAGGTGTTCGGCTCCCTAAAACACACTCTTTCGGTGAAATTCCGGGCGTTTCGCAGCGTGTTTGAAGGGCACCATCATTGCGGGCGTTTCGCAGCGTGTTTGACGGACGCCATCGTGCTGGGCCACTGGCAGATGGGAGCACAGTAGCAAGACGCGCTTGACCTGCCGCCGGTCAGTGTCGGCGGCACCGGTGTCGACTGTACGTTGAGCCGTTTGGAATCCAAAGCGGGCGCCAGCAGCGCGTGGCCGCTGTCGTCAAATTCGTCCGACGACCTCGGCAATCGCCTTATTGAGTTTCGCGAGAAAGTCAGGATGCTTGGCCAGATAGTCCTTCGAAATATAGATCCCGAATGGCCGCTCCGAATGCACGATGCGCGTAAAGCCCGCGCCGGACTGGCCCGCGCGTTTCTGTGCGTCGTAGAAGACCAGTTCGGACAGAAAGATGGCGTTGATCCGCCCGCGCTTGGACATTTCGAACAGCGATTCAATACTCGATGGTGCGCCGGTCACCGTGTAGTTGGCGTCGATCAGCCACTTCTGGGTGTTGCTGTGCAAATGCGTGCCCACCCGCGCCTGCGCTTTGAATTGCGCGCTGGCGGGATCGAGTTTGGAGTCGGCCGGGATGAACCAGCACCATCGGTTGATGACGACGGGCAGCGACAACACGGCAATGGCGTCACGCTCGCCATTTTGCGACGCCAGGAAAAACCCATCGGACTTCGCTTCCGTGATGCTGTGCAGGGCGCGGCCGTAATTGGGCACCAGTTCCAGCTCATACTCGACGCCAGCCTGGCGCATGATTTTCGCGACCAGCTCGACGCCGATGCCCTTGATCTGATCATTTTCCTTGTATGCATACGGCGGAAAGTTCGACACATGAAAACGGATCTTGTCGTTCGCATGGGCTGCACCGCTTCCCACCAACAGCAGCAAGGTCCACCACAAACAGATCCTGAGCATGATGTCCTTGAGTTGGTAACGTACCGCCCGGCAAAGGATCAAACCCTTGCCGTGTAAGCGCAACGGAAGGGTTGGTCACCAATTATTCCACAGTAGCGGCCTGTGGCGCACGATCTTGCGTTCCCTCGCCAAAAGAAAAGATGCTCGGTGCAACGACGTCAGAACGATCGGCGCGCGTTTGGGCTGACCTGCTCACTTGCTAACCTGCGGCCATGCACGGCTGGCCGGTGATACTTGCGAGATGGCTCGTTCAAGACGCGACGGGCGCGCAGCCCGCCGTGTCGTTGGGCCTCCGGCGACTAAGGCGCGCGCCGGCGGATTAGCCACTCGGCGACGGCGAGGTTGATTACCCACGCCGCGCTCAGCAGAACGTCCCGGACGACGCCGCGCGGCTCGCCCGAGATCACTATCCACGGCAGCACTATCAGCACCTGCGTACCGGCTGCCTGGCCGATGGCGTAGCCGCGCACCATCCATGCGCGATGCCCGGCAATGTCGCCTCGCCTGATGGCTGCCAGCGCCAACGTGAGCGCGAGCAGCATCGCCGAACCGAACAAAACGCGCGCCGCCTGCAACAGAGCGCCCTGTAATTCGGGCGGAATCGGGTAGCTCAGCGCCATCCACACACCGGACAAGCCGGCCAGCAAGCCGCACGGCACGGCGACGCACCCGGCAAGGCGATGCCAGCCGGGGTTGCGCTGTCGAAACCGCGCGGCAAACTGGAAGGCGCCCAATACGCAAAACAAGGTGGCGCCGAATATATGAATGACGACGGGGAGGGGCGCGCCGATAAAGCGTGCGTTGTGCGCCGTGATTGGGTCGGCAGCGGCGAGTCCGGCCAGGCGCACGACGCCGGCGGCGAGTGGCACTGCGGCAAGCGCCAGCAGCGCCGCCGGCACTGTCCAATCGCGGCGCGGCAACGATGCCATGCGGCCTTGCGCGATCAGCGTTTCCATTAGCGAATGCTGTAGGCCATGCCGAAAAACACATTCTGCGTGTTGGGACGACGTACCAGCGGGCTGTCTTTGGCGGCGTTGGACAAACTGGTGTTGCTCACGCCGGCCAGCGCCGTCCAGTCGGCGTTGACCCGGTAGCTAAGACGCATGCCGATGGTGATATCGTTCAAGCCGCCCGACGGCGCATACGCGCGGTAGTGGCTGGAAACGGCCTGGGCGGCGCTGACACCAACATAGTTTTCCATGTAGGACGCATTGGCCAGCGTGGCAGCGACGGTCAGGCTCAACAGCGCGGACGGGGCCAGCGGAATGGCGTAGGCGGCGCCCACCTTGAGCAGCGCGCCCTTTTTGTCATTGCCCGATCCCAGATGCGCGTTGGCGTTGAACGACAGCTCATCGGTGATGGCGCCTTTGACGAAGCTGACGAAGGTGGGCCGGATCTCGACATCGCCCATGCCGGCCAGCGCGCCAGCGAGGCTCTCCTTGCGGCCTGTGTCCACGCCCAGCGCAACGCCGTATTGCGTTTTATCGGCGCCGGAAAACTGGTAGCCAAGCACGGTGTTGTTCTCGCCACCGACAAAAACGCCATTGCTCCAACGGTAAGCGAGTATCGGCAGCGCCTTCAATTCGTGCTGGTCCGAACCCTGATATCGGGGCACGTACGCAACGCCAAGGCCGACGATGCCGCCTTCCATGGTGCGCGGGTCGGGTGCGCTGTCAGCGGCCTGGGCCAGCGTCAATGCGCCCGGCAGCGCGATGCTGGCAATGGCAAGCTTGCCGGCCCAGCGAAAGGTGTTGGGAATGACGCGTGCGATGTGCTTGCGGGTGGCGGTGAGGCGGGTGGTGATTTTCATAGAGTATTCCAGGGACATAGAAGTTTAATTGCGGCGTTGTATCGGCGATCAAAACGTGTTGCTGTTGCGGGTACCGGATAGTTGGCAGCGGCGTGCGTTTTTTCGCATTGACTGTAGTGTATGTAAAAGCGAGGCGCTCGTGACCCTACTAAAGTACGGTTCTGCGTACGGTTGTCGGCGCCCTGCATGGCCGCCACAGTGACAGCATCGGCAAACGAACGACGCTTCGCGCATGGATGACACCCGGACGGCACCCTGTCCGGTGCTGCACAGCGAACACCGGGACTCAGTGCGGCAGCAAATTGAGCGCCAGCGCGCGCGCCACTGCCTCGGTGCGGCGCTGCACCTGCAGTTTGGCGAAGATATTTTGGTTATGCCACTTGACGGTGCTGAGCGACAAAAATAGCTGCGCGCCGATTTCCTGGTTGGAGCGTCCCTGGTGAATCAGGCGCAGTATTTCAAGCTCGCGCGGGCTGTACGATTCGGCCAGCGGGGCCGGGCGGGCGGCGACACTGATCGGAACGTCGCGCCGGTTCATCGACACTTGCAAGGCCGAGACGCTGAGCAATTTCGCCACGTAATTCGGCATCAGTGCCGCATTGGCCGCCTCGGACAACAGCTTGGTCATCGGCGCGCCCTCATCGACAAACAGCCGGATAAAGCCGGCCGGTTCGGCCTGCACCAGCGCGTCGCGCAACATCTGCTGCGCGGCGTGCGCCTGGCCCGATTTGTCCAGGGCCAGCGCTTGCACGACCATCGCCTTGAGCGCTTCGTTCGCTTGCCCCTTGTCGAGCATGCTGCGGCGATACGCGTCGACGATGGACAGCGCCGCCGCGCCATCGCCTTGCGCGAGCAGTACGCGCGCCTGCGCAAGCGGCAGCTGCTGTTGCGCGGCCAGATGGGCGGCGCCGGCCAGCTCGTCGCGGCGCAGCATGACGGCGATCTGGACGGCGGCAACGTCCTTCATCCGGCCGGCGAAACGCTGGGTTTTGGCCGCGCTGCTGACCGTTTGCAGTAACTCGGCCGCGCGCTCGGTATCGTCGCGCGTCAGCATCATGCGCGCCAGCAGCGCGTCCGCGCCCAGACCGTTTTCGGAGTCGACCCGGGCAGCGAGCTTGCTGCTTTGCAGCGCATGCGATTCGGCCTGTTCCAGCTCGTTCCACTCGTAGAGGATGCGCGCCAATCCCAGGTGGGCTTCGCAGCCGACCAGGTTGGTCGGGTCGGTAATCATCCGCAAGGCGCCCCGGTAGGTGTCGGCCGCCAGGCGCAAGTCGTTGTCGTTGACCTGAATGCCCGCCAGCGCGATCGACGCGACGATGACGAACATCACATTGCCCGAGGACTCGCTGGCGCTGAGCACCTTGGCAAAAGCGTGGCCGGCTGCCGCGCGCTCATTGCGAAACAGGAAAGCGACTCCGAGCGCGCACTGGGCGGCCGTGCGGGCGGCGTGATTGTCGGCGCTGAGCAGTGCAAGCGCCAGCGTCGCGTGCGCATGGATACTTGCCGCATCGTTCTGGTAGACGGCCGACCAGGCGCCGATGGCGGCCACTTGTCCGCGCAGATCGAGCGTGACGGCATTCTCACCGGCGCCCTGCAGGGCCGCTTCGGCGCTCGACAGTGGCGCGGCCAGCTTGCTGGACTGGCCGGCCATCAGCAAGGACCACGCCAGCGTCACCCACAGCGATGGATGGGCCGCCAGCGTCTGGCGCGGTGCGTTTTGCAGCCAATGCATGATCGGCACCATCTCGCCGCGAAAGTACAAAGGCATGCCATTGCCGTCAATCAAACGCATCGCGCGGGGGATGTCGGCGCCCGCGACGGCTTGCCGGAAGGCGTCGATTTCCAGTCCCTCGGCCTCGTACCAACTGCTGGCCCGCACGTGCAAGCTGGACGCCGCCTGTTGCTGGCGCAGCTTCTCGCGCAGCTTCTCGCGCAGCAAATCGGCGAACAGGTGGTGGTAGCGGAACCAGCGTCGTTCATTGTCGAGCGCGACAATGAACAGATTGGCCTGATCGAGGTAGTCCAGCGTTTGCTGTCCTTCGCTGTCTTCCATTACCGCATCGCACAAGGGGCCGCACAGCCGGTCCAGCACGGACGTGCACAGCAAAAAATTGTGCACGCGCGCCGATTGTCGGCGTAGCACTTCCTCGATCAGATAGTCCTGCACAAACCGGTGGCTGCCGCCAAACGCGCCGATGAAGGCGCTTGGGTCCGGATGCCCTTGCAGGGAAATGGCGGCCAGTTGCAGGCCGGCGACCCAGCCTTCGGTGCGCGCGTCGAGCGCCGCAACGTCCGGCGCGGACAGCTGCAGATGCATCGTCTGGGCGAGAAAGCCGGCCGCTTCGTCGGGCGCAAAGCGCAAATCGGTCTGGCGCAGTTCGGTCAACTGTCCTTGCGCGCGCAGGCGGGCGAGCGACAGCTCGGGTTCTTCGCGCGTGGCGATGACCAGGTGTAACTGGGGCGGCAAATGGTCGATCAGGAACGCCATCAGCGCATCAACGGGCTTGGCCGCGACCAGGTGGTAGTCGTCGAGCACCAGCACCAGTTTGCTTTGACTGGCCGCTAGGTTGTTGAGCAACACCGTCAGCACCGATTCGGGCGACGGGGCAGGGCTCGCGCTGAGCAAACCCGTGATTCCGGCGCCGACGCTGTCCGAAATTGTCTGCAATGCCGCCACCAGATAGCGCAGAAAAAGGCTGGGGTCGCCATCGCCGGCATCGAGCGACAACCAGGCGCTGGGAAACTGGCAGGCGTTGAGCCATGCGCTAAGCAGCGTCGATTTGCCGAAGCCGGCCGGCGCGCACACCAGCGTGAGCTTGCGCGCCAGTGCGCCGTCAAGACGCGCGATCAACGGCGAACGCACGACGGCGTTCGCTGGCGGCGGCGCGGCAAACAGCTTGGTGGCCAGGAGCGTCATGGACATAGGGCGGCCTCAGAAGCCGACCGCAACACGCGGTTGATGCATCAGATCGGCTGTCGATTGTAACGTAATCGATTCGTCAATACCATGTGCGCCCACTTGCCGCTGGTCGACACACACGCGGTATCACTTTTGCTTGAGCGCGAAGCTGGCTACGCGCTGCAATACGGCCGGCGCCATCGTTTCGTCGATGTTGGCGTATTCGTCCTCGGCGCCCGTTTTCGCACGCTGGAACAAGTGGTTCAGACCGGGCAGGATGGCCGACTCGATGTGCGTATTGCCGCCCGCTGTCAGCGCGGCGCGTATGCCGGCCACGTTCTGTTCGGCCGGCACCTGATGGTCGACGCTGCCGCCCAGGGCCAGCACCGGGCAACGCACGGCGCGCCAGTCCACGCGCGGATCGCTGTTGAGCAGCACCGGCAGGAACGGCTTCGCGGCCCAGTCCAGCGACAACGTGCCCTCGTTCATCTTGACGCGCTCGATCGCACTCTGGTCGGCGCGCGGCAGGCCGGCCTGCAAGGCTTTCAAGGCTGCGATGCGGGTCGCCACATCCGGCTCGGTCATGACGATGGTGTAGTACTTGCGCACGTAGTCCATCAAACGGGGCAATTCCTGCGCAGTGGCGCCGCCGTCGTGCGCCGCCACGCTATCTTGCAGCAGCATCACGTCCAGGCCCGCTAAGCCGATGCCGGCCAGCGAGACGATGAAGTCGACCGACTCGGGATGCTTGGCCGCGACCGCGGCAGCGATCCCGGGGCCTTCGCTCAGGCCGATCAGGCCCACCTGGCGGAACTGCTTGCGCGCCCGGAGCGCTTGCAGCACCGCCGCCACATCGTTGGCCAGTTGGGGCTGCGTGTGATGTTCGTAGTCGCCGGTGGAGCGCGACACGCCGCGCTTGTCATAGCGCAGCACCGCGACGCCCTGGCGCGCCAGGTAATCGGCCAGCACAGCGAAACTTTCGTGGCCGGCGATGCCTTCGTCGCGCGTGCCCGGGCCGCTGCCATGCACCAGAACCACCACGTTCGGATGGGCGTTGCCGTTGGGGATGGACAGCGTCGCGCCCAGCGTGACGCCGTCGGCACCGGGGATCGCCAGCGTCTCGACGCTGTACGGATAGGGCGTGTGCGGTGTTTGCGGGCGCGCTTTCTTCGGAAATTGGGCCACCTTGGACAGCTCCAGCGGCAGCTTTCCGGGGCCTTGCTGGAAGGTGCCGGTAAAGTGGTCGCCCGCCCACGTCATGCTCAGCGTGGCGACCGACAGATCAAGGGCGAGCGTGTCGCCTTTTTCAACGATGGCGCTGACCGGCGCGTCAAACACGCCCTGATCGGGGCTGGCAAAGCTGGCCCAGGCCGAGCCGTCGGCGCGCGTGAAAATTTCGGCGCCAACCCGGATCACCTGGCCATTTGGAATGGTCATCGCACCGAGCCAAAAGCCCGGGTGGTCCTGCAGCGCGCCAGCGTGGGCGCTCGCTTGCAAGGCCAGTAAAGCGGCCGGCAACATCTTGTTGAGAAGGCTCATATGGCTCCTGTGCTGGAATTGTATTGTGGTGGTGATGTAGATAACTATATCACTTAAATTTAGCCTGTCAACAATTTTTCCAGGGCCGCCACGGCGCGATGCCGGTACTGTGGCGTACGCGTCGCGCGGTTTTGCGCAGCGGCAAGCTTCTGCTATGCTGTGGTGGAAACAAGCGCCCAGGCAGGGCGACCGGCACTGTGACTCGTCGAGGCACAACAAGGAACGACTATGAATGCATCGGCATTAGCGCCCGAGGCTGCCAAGCTTCTGGTGGTGGACGACCAAGCCATCAACATTCAGGCGTTGTATGAACTGTTCAAGGACGACCATGAGGTGTTCATGGCCACCAGCGGCCAGCAGGCGCTCGACGCGTGCGAGGAGGCGCTGCCCGACCTGATTCTGCTCGACCTGATGATGCCGGGCATGGACGGCTTCGAAGTGTGTCGTCAGCTGAAACACAATCCCCGCACGGCGGACATTCCCGTGATCTTCGTCACCGCCCAGAACAATCCTGAACACGAAACCATCGGCCTGGACGTGGGCGCGGTTGATTTCATCTCCAAGCCCCTCAACGCACCGGTGGTGCGTGCCAGGGTGCGCACCCACCTTGCGCTCAAGCGACAGGGCGACATTTTGCGCTCGCTGGCCTTCATCGACGGCCTGACCGGCATCGCCAACCGGCGCCGCTTCGACGAATGCCTGGATGTCGAATGGCGCGATGGCAAGCGCAATGTGCACCCGCTGGCGCTGATCCTGATCGATATCGACCATTTCAAAAGCTACAACGATCTGTACGGCCACCTGCAGGGCGACACCTGCCTGCGTGCGGTGGGCGCCGTGATCAGCGCTTGCATGGGGCGCGCGCGCGACCTGACGGCGCGCTTTGGCGGCGAGGAGTTCGTCTGCGTGCTGCCGAACTGCGACCTCGACGGTGCGCGCCACCTGGCCGAGAAAGTGCGCATGGCGGTGCAGGAGCTGGCCATCGTGCATGCCGGCTCGAGCACCGCAGCGGTGGTCACCATCAGCGTCGGCTTGAGCTGCGTGGTGCCGCAAGACGGGCTCGCCTGCGACGCGCTGGTGGACGCAGCCGACCAGCTGCTGTACAGCGCCAAGCAGAGCGGGCGCAACCGGGTGGTGGCGCGCATGATGGAGCTCGCGCCCCGCGCGGCCCGGTAAGCACACGTGCCGCGCGGGACGGGGGAGCCAATGGAAACGATCGACACGCGCGATTCGCTGGGCTACCGCGTGTGGCTGTTCGGCGCGCTGTTCGCGCTGCTGGTGGCGAGCTTTTTCGCCTATGTGCAGGCCGAAAACGCGGTTGACCGGGCCAACGAGAGGCGCGCCGCCTCGCTGGTGCTGGCGGGCGAACTGCGCCAGTCATCGGACGATCTGAGCCGCATGGTGCGCAGCTACGTTGTCACCGGTAACGCGCTCTACAAGCAGCATTTTCTGGAAATTCTCGCCATCCGTGACGGCGTTCAGGCCCGCCCGCTTGAATACCAGAACGTCTACTGGGATCTGGTGGGGGACGATGACGTGCGCCCGCGCGCGCGCAGCGACGAACGCATCGCCTTGCTGCTGCGCGTGCAGCAGGCCGGGGTCGCGCCGAGCGAACTGGCGAAACTGACCGAAGCGAAGCGTCGCTCGGATGCGTTGACCGATATCGAATTTGCCGCCATGCGGCTGGTCGAAGGGGCGGCGCCGGTCAGCGCGGCGGTGCGCTTGCAGGCCGTGCTGATGCTGACCGATCCGCGTTACAAGCTGGCCAAGGCGGCCATCATGGCGCCGATCGGCGAGTTTGCGCGCATGCAGGGCGAGCGCACGCTGGCCGACGTCCGCTCGCACCAGCGCAGCGCGCGCGTGGCGCTGATTGTCTTTCTGAGCCTGGGCGCGACCTTGCTGGTCGTGCTGTGGTCAATGTACCGCGCCTACCGCGCCACCATGGGCGGTTCGATCGACGCCGTCTACGCGGGCCTGAACCGGCTCGGGCAGGGCGATTTTTCGCACCAGATTGTGGTGCGCGCCGGACAGGAAAACAGCGTCATCGGCTGGATGGCGCAGACCCAGCAGCGACTGTCTGAAACGGAGCGCCAGCGCGCACTGGCCGAGGCCGAGATCACCTTGCATACGCGTTTTTTGCGCAATCTGACCGACAACATTCCCGGCATGGTCGGTTATTGGACTGCCCAGTTGCGCTGCAAATTCGCCAATCGGGCCTATCTGGAATGGTTCGGCCGCAGCGACGAGGTGCTGATCGGCCTGCCGATGCGCGAGGTGCTCGGCGAGGAACTGTTCGCCAAGAATTCTGGCTATGTGACGGCGGCGCTGGCCGGCACGGCGCAGCGCTTCGAGCGCCAGATCACCAAGCCGGACGGCAGCGTGGGACACACCTGGACCCATTACACGCCGGACCTGGTCGATGGCGTCGTCGCCGGCGTATTCGTCGTCATCACCGATATCTCCGAAGTGAAGCTGGCGCAGCACGCGCTGGCTCAGGAACGCCAGCGCCTGCGTGGCATCCTCGACGGCATCCAGGCCGGCACCTGGGAATGGGATCTGGCCAGCGGCGCGATGCTGCTCGACGAGCGTTCGGCCGGCATGCTCGGCTACACGCTGGCCGAGCTCGAGCCCGTTGGCATCGACGCGCTGATGGCGCGCGCCCACCGCGACGACGCCGCGCGCGCCAAAGCGGCGCTGGCCCAGCATCTGGACGGACAGCTGGCCGTCTATGCCTGCGACATGCGCATGCGCCACCGGCTCGGGCACTGGGTGTGGATACTGACGCGCGGCGGCGTGGTGCGCAGCAGCGCCGACGGCACGCCGCAAACGCTGGCCGGCACCTATCTCGACATCAGCGAGAACAAGCGGCGCGACCAGCAGTTTCTCGATATTCGCCAGGCGCTCGACGCGCACGCGATCGTGGCCATCACCGACCGCAAGGGCGTCATCACCTACGCCAACGATCAGTTCTGCCGCATTTCCAAGTTCGCGCGCGCCCAGTTGCTGGGGCAAACCCACCGCGTCGTCAACTCCGACCTGCATCCGGCCGAGTTTTTCGCCGACATGTGGCGCACCATCCGCGCCGGCAAGACCTGGAACGGCGAAATCGCCAACCGCGCCAGCGACGGCGCTGTGTACTGGGTCAACACGACGATTGCGCCTATCCTCGATTCGAGCGGCAAGCCGGACCAGTACATCGCGATCCGCTACGAGATCACCCAGTCCAAACTGGCCCAGGCGCAGCTGCTGGCCGCGCGCGACGAGCAGGACGCGATTCTCAACACGGCTCCGATCGGCATCGCCTTCATCAAGAACCGCGTCATCGTGCATGGCAACCGCAAGTTCGGCCAGCTGTTTAACGTTGCGCTCGATGAACTGGTGGGCCGCTCGACGCGCATCTGGTATGCCAGCGAGGCCGATTACCAGCAGGGCGAGAGTGCCTACAGCGACATGGCGCGCGGCCAGATGCATGCGCGCGAACAGCAGATGGTGCGCGCCGACGGCAGCAGCTTCATGTGCCGCCTGTTCGGCCGTTATCTCGAACCGTCCGAGCCCGAGCGCGGCTCGGTGTGGATGCTCGAGGACATCACCGAACAGCGCCGCCAGGAGAACGCGCTGCGCAACAACGAGGCGCGCCTGCGCTCCTTGCTCGACAATATGCCGGTCGGGCTGTGCCTGGTCGATGGCGCGCAGCGCATCACGTTTCGCAACCGCCGCTTCGGCGACATGTTCGGCTACACCGGCGCCGACCTGCCGGACCTGGACAGCTGGTGGCGCCTGGCCTATCCCGACCCGGACTACGTGCGCTGGGTGCGTCAGCACTGGGACGCGTCGGTCGAGGTCGCGTTGGACGGCAACACCGTGATCCGTCCCGAGATCTACAGCGTCACCTGCAAGGACCAGTCGGTGAAGAAGACGGAGATCTCCGGCATCACCACCGAGTTCGGTTTTCTGGCCACCTTTGTCGATCACACGCTGCACCAGCAGCAGCAGGAGCAGTTGCAGCGCTCGATGACGGCGGCGCACGTGGCCAGCCGCGCGAAAGGCGATTTCCTCGCCACCATGAGCCACGAGATCCGCACCCCGATGAACGGCATCCTGGGCATGTTGAAGCTGCTCGAACACACCGAGTTGAGTGCGCGCCAGCGCGACTACACCAGCAAGGCCATGGGTGCCACCGACGCGCTGCTGGGCATCGTCAACGACGTGCTCGATTTTTCCAAGGTCGAGGCGGGCAAAATGCGCCTGGACAGCGAACCGTTCGACCTGGCCGACGTGATGCGCGACCTGTCGGTGCTGCTATCGGCCAATCAGGGCAGCAAGGACATCGAGCTGCTGTTTTCGATCGATCCGGCGATTCCCGCCGTGCTGGTAGGCGACGCGATGCGCTTGCGCCAGGTGCTGCTCAACCTGGCCGGCAACGCCATCAAGTTCACTGAACGGGGCGAGGTGGTGGTCGGGATCGCCTTGCTGCACAGGGGGCCGAGCCAGCTCAGCCTAGAGTTTTCGGTGCGCGACAGCGGCATCGGCATCGCAGCCGACAAACTGGACTACATCTTCGAGGGCTTCAGCCAGGCCGAATCATCGACCTCGCGGCGCTTTGGCGGCAGCGGGCTGGGGCTGGCGATCAGCCGCCAGCTGGTCGGCCTGATGGGCGGCGACCTGAAGGTAGACAGCCGCGAGGGACATGGCAGCCGCTTCTATTTTCGCATCGACTGCGCGTTCGCTGCGCTGGCCCCGACACCTTTGGGCGGGCGCGCGAGCGGGCACGACGGACGGGCGCTGCGTGTGCTGATCATCGACGATCACGATTTTGCGCGCGACATGCTGTGCGCGATGAGCCAGTCGCTGGGCTGGGACGCGCAGGCCGTGGCCAGCGGCGAGCAGGCCTTGCAGCTGCTCGGCCAGGCCGGGGTGGCGCCGTTCGAGTTGATTCTGGTCGACTGGCGCATGCCGGGACTGGACGGTCTTGAGACGACGCGCCGCATCCGCGCCATGGAAACGGCGGCGCGCGCGCCGGTAGTGATCATGGTCAGCGCGCACGGGCGCGAGTTGCTGACCAGTTCGGCGAGCGAACACGGGACACTGCTGGACGCTTACCTGGTCAAGCCGATCACCGCGTCGATGCTGCTCGACGCGGTGACGGGCGCGCGCGCCCAGCGCGGCGTTGGCGTGCCGACCGTGCCCGACGCGCAGCCGCAGCCGCAGCCAGGTGAGGCGGCGCTGGCGGGTTTGCGCCTGCTGGTGGTGGAGGACAATTTGCTGAACCAGCAGGCGTCCCAGGAGCTGCTGGGCATGTGCGGCGCGCTGGTGCAGATCGCCGGCGGCGGGCTCGATGGCGTGGCGCAGGCGCTGGCGGCCGATCCGCCGTTCGACGCCATCCTGATGGACATGCAGATGCCCGACATCGACGGCCTGGAGGCGACCCGGCGCATTCGCGCCCACCCGCACATGCGCGCGCTGCCGATCATCGCCATGACGGCCAACGCGATGGCGTCGGACCGCCAGGCCTGTCTGGCGGCCGGCATGGTCGACCATGTCAGCAAGCCGATCGACCTGGACGAACTGGTAGGGGCGATCGTGCGCCATACGCGCGCGGCGCAACAGTGGGCGCGCAACGGCGCGCCGGACGCGCGCATGCCGGCGCTGCCCGCGCCGGCGCCAGGCGCCGGCACGATCGTCGACGTGGCCGGCGCCGTGCGCCGCCTGGGTGGCAACCGGCATTTCTATGCGAAGGTGCAGCAGTCCTTTCTGGTCGATGCGCCCGAGCAGCTGCGCAGCGCCAGGGAGCACGTGCGCGCGGCACGCTGGAGCGATGCCGAGCTGGCCATGCACACGCTCAAAGGCTATGCGGGAACGCTGGGTGCGCGCCTGCTGCAAGGGGCCGCGCGACAGGCCGAAGCGCTGCTCCATGAGCTGCCGCTGGGCGCACCGGCCGAGGCCCCCGCGGCCATGCTGGCGCAACTGCTGCGCGAGGTCGAGCAGCTGATGATCGACGTGCTGCTCGTGCTGCCGGGCGCGCACGGTGTGGCGCCCGCCCAGACGCCAGCGCCCCATCCGCGCGCCGCGCCCGACGCGCACACTACCGCCGTTCTGGTGGCGGCCGTGCGGGAAATCCGCCTGCTGCTACAAACACGCAATATGCGCGCCAGTCTGGCGGTCGAGGCGCTGGCCGCCAGTCACGGCCCGCATCTGGGCGCGGCCGGCAGCGCGCTGGGCAAGGCCGTCGGCCAGCTCGATTTTGCGCTGGCCGACACACTGTGCGTGGCACTGCTGGCGCAGTGGCAGGCGTGACGGGCGCGCACGGCGCATCGGGTGCGCCGATCGCCGGCGTGGCGCCGATCCAGGGCCTGCGCACCACCGATCCACGGCTTGGCCAACGCCGATTCAAGGCTTGCACAACGCAGATCCGTGGCCTGCATAAGGGTTGACCCATCAGCCGCGCAACGCCAATCTGCCAGGTGCGCAACGCCAATCCATTCGCTGTGCAAAGCTGATCGGTGGCCTGCGCACGGCGTAGAGGCGCATCGGCGCCGCGTATGGGACTGCTTCATTCGGGCGTGGTTAACAGCTTGAAATCGACCGCGTCGGCCAGCGCCTTGTGGCCGGCTGTATTCGGGTGCAGATGGTCGCCGCTGTCGTAGGCGGGCAGCAGCCGGTCGGGGTGGGCGGGGTCGCGCCGCGTGCGTTCAAAGTCGAGCACCGCGTCGAACGGTCCGTCGGCGCGCAGCCAGGCGTTGATGCGCTGGCGTTGTTGCTCGCCCGCGGCCGAACGACACGGCCATTCTGCAGCGCCGAACGGCAGCAGCGTGGCGGCCCAGATCTTGATGCCGCGTTGGTGCGCGCGCGTCGCCGGCGCCGTCATGGCGTCGATGATTTGCTGCGCCGAGATGTGATCTTGGGGCGTGCTGCGCGTGCTGGCACCGGCGATGTCGTTGATGCCCTCAAACAGCAAGATCGTGCGCACGCCCGGTTTGCTCCGCGTCGCGCTCGAAGCGCGCCAGCGCACTGGGGCCGATGAACGGCTGGGCACCGTCGTTGACGATACGGTTGCCGCTGATGCCGGCATTGAGCACGCCAATCGGCGTCGCCAACGACGACCGGCGCGGCGCGCGCGGTGCTGGTGCCAAGTTCCAGATCGGTCAGAAAATAGCGGTTGCTGCTGATATCGTCGATGGGGAAAACCGTGGCGGCGCCCACGTCGGCGCCGTTACTGAGGAAAGCGGTGGCTAGGGCGCTGCCGCGCATCGTCGACGCCCCGATCTACGAGGGCAGGCAGATGCTCACGGCCAGCTGCTGCAGCGGCGCGCTGCCAAACTGGTTCGACAGGCGCACCCGCACGCGCGCCGCCGATACTGCTGCGGATGACCTGGCGCAGCGTCTGCGCTTGCAGCGCCGGGCCGGGCGAGTCGGGCCCGGCGCGCCACGCGTCGGTCCACTGTGGGTCGTGCGCGGCCCGCGCGGGTGTCAGTGCGCAGCCGGCGCACAGCAGCAAGCCCGCAGCCCGGATCAGTGTGCTCAATTTCATGGATACTCCTCGCCGATAAATTTGATGCACGCCCGCGCAGGTGCGAGATGGATTTGCCACGCGCGTCGACTGTGCGCTATGCCGGTGCGGCGGCGCGCAATACACTGTGCAGCAGCGACAGCCATGCGGGCGGCGCGGCCAGATACAGGTAGAGGGCACCGGCTTGCCCGGCCATGACACACGGCAGGCCGTAGCGATAGACCGCGTGCACCCGCCGCTCGACCAGCAGATCGCGCGCCACGCCCAGCAGTATCAGCAGGTCGACATAGGCGTACCACCAGCGGTGCGGGACCAGGTAGGCGGGCAGACGGGCGAACGCGGCGACGGTCAGCGCGCAGCTGGCGATGAGCATCAGGCGGCGATGCAGTTCGGGCCGGCGCCGCCAGTAGATCGCCAGTCCGAAGGCGATCGAGAACGTCAGCATGTCGTTCAGGGACACGCTCAGGAAGGCTGGATTGCTTGGCCCCCGTGCGCTGCGCCAGTTGTGCATGACGATGGCGGTGGCCACGCCGACAATCGGCAGCGCGCCGCCCAGCACGGCAGCGCTCACGCCCAGGCGCCGGTGCAGCGCCATCCTGCCGGTGCGGGCCAGGCCCGATTGCAGCGCGAACAGCAGCACCCAGGCCGCGCACAGCGTCACGTGTACGTACAACAGCGCGGGGCGCGGCGCATCCGGATGGAGCAGGCCGGCGTCGATGGTGCGGCCAAAGCCGGCCACCACGACGGCCACTATCAGTAGCGACATCGCAAAATAGAAGTACCTGGCAAGACCGTTTTGAATCACTGTGAACATCGCTTGTATCGCCTGTCGTCGAGAAAATTGTCAATGCGCCGAAGCGGCTTGCTGCGGCGTGCGGCCGGCTGGCCACCTTGCATGGCGCGAATTATCAGGCGGGCAATGTGGCGGCGGGGACCTTGTGTGACGAAACTCCGGCGCGCCGTGACCAGCGGGCCGGAGCGGCGACTTTTGCGGCGCGGGCCTGCTGATATACTTTCAACGATGAACTCGCCGCCCATTCCCGTCACTGCACCTGCGCCGCTGCCGGCGCCCGCATGGCGGCGCACGCTGCTGATCGTACTGGTCAACGTGGCGCTCTGGAGCCTGTTTAGCGCGCTGGGCGCGTTGACGTCCTTGAACGGCGATTTGCGGCGCGGCTTGCACGGCAGTTACTGGCTGATTTTGCTCAGTTGGGGCCGCAGTTCCGTGGTGCTTGCCGGTCTGAGCCTGCTTTTGTACCTGGGTTTTTCGCGCTGGCCCCGCTGGGTGTCGGGCGCGCGCAATATCGCCCTGGGTTACGTGCTGATGCTGCTGCTACTGCTGCCATGGCAGATGATTTTTCTCGTCAAACTGTATGTCGACGAGGATGGGCCGGGGCTCAGTTGGAACGCGATCGAGCATGCCGTCCAGGCGCTGGACCGCTTCGCATCACTGCTTGAACTGTCGTCCAGCAGTGCCGTGTATTTTGCCGTCGTGGCGCTCAAGGTGTGGCAGCAAAATCAGCAGCGCGCGCGCGCCTGGGCGCAGGCGCAGGCCGACAGTTTCGCGCTGCGGCTGGAGTTGGAGCAGCAGCGCAGCCTGGCCTTGCGCGCCCAGTTGGAGCCGCATTTCATGTTCAATGCGCTCAATGCGATCAGCGCGCTGGTGCGCTCGGACGACAAGGCGGTGGCGCTGGACGGCATCCACGGCCTGAGCGAATTGCTGCGTTACGCGCTGCTGGCCGGCGAAAAATCGTGGGTCACGTTTGCCGATGAACTGGCCTTCCTGCACGACTATTTGTCCTTGCAGCGTTTGCGCTACGGCGCCCGCTTGCAGCTGGTGATGGATGGTGTCGACCAGACCGTGCTGGCTTGCGCCTGTCCGCCGCTGCTGTTGCAGCCGCTGGTAGAAAACGCCTTGCGCCACGATCTTGATTGCCACCGGCGCGCCAGCGACATCCGGCTCGCGTTCGAGCACGGCGCCGGGCAACTGTGCATCCGAATCAGCAATCCTGTGCATCGCGAGGCGGCCAGCAATCCGGGCGTGGGCCTGGGCTTGCGCAATACGGCGGCGCGCCTGCAACTGGCCTATGGCGCTGGCGCGACGCTGCGCAGCGGCGTTCACGAGGAGCGCTTCGAAGTGGTGCTGTGCCTGCCTGTGCAAGCGGATGATTGAGCCGATGGAGGACACGCACCGCGCGCTGATTGTCGACGACGAGGAACCGGGCCGCATTAACCTGCGCTATGCGCTGGCAAGCCATCCCGGCTGGCAGGTGGTGGGCGAGGCAGACAGCGTTGCGCAGGCGCGCGCCGTGCTGGCGCAGCAGCCGGTCGATGTGGTGTTTCTCGATATTCAAATGCCGGAGGAATCGGGCTTGGTGCTGGCGCGCAGCCTGAGCGCGCAGGCCGAGCCGCCGCTGGTCATCTTTGTCACCGCCCACAACGCCTTCGCCGTCGACGCGTTTGAAGTGCATGCGCTCGACTATCTGCTCAAGCCGTTCAACAATCAGCGTCTGGCGCAAACCCTGGAGCGCGCGGCGCAGTTGCTGGCCTTGCGCCAGCGGCACAGCTACGGGCAGGCCCTGCGCGGCTATCTGGAGGGGGCGGTTGCACCGGGCGAAGCGCGCTTTTGCACGCAAATTAGCGTGCGCTCGGTGGGGCAGATTGAATGCGTGCGGCTGGCCGACGTGTGCTGGATAGGCGCTGCCGGCAACTACGTGGAACTGCACACGGCCACCCGGGTGATTTTGCACCGCCAGCCCTTGAGCAAGCTCGAAGCCTGCCTCGACCCGCGCCTGTTTGTGCGCGTGCACCGCGCCGCCATCGTGCGCGCGGACCAGTGCGTGGGCCTGGAGGTAGTGGGGGACGGCAGCTACATGCTGCGTTTGCGCTGCGGCGATCCGGTCGGCGTGAGCGAACGCCACGTGCAGGCGCTGCGCGCGAGCATGGGCATCACGTAGGCGGCGGGATCGCTCGCCGCCCGTTCCCGGCGCGGGCGTGCTGGGTCAATGCGCCATGTGACGGACGAACTGGCCGCACGATGTCAATTGATGTGCATATGGCCGGTGCCAAACAGCCCGATCAGCCCGATGGCGATCAGATACAGGGCGATGATGTAGTTCAGCAGTTTGGGCATCACCAGGATCAGGATGCCGGAAATGAGCGAGACGATCGGGACGATGGAAATATGCAGGTTCATGATGGGCTTCTTGATGTCGTCAGATGACACGTTTAAATTGAAAAAAATGCTGCGCGTGCAAACCGCGCTGACCAAGCGACCGTGCGCGGCATGTTCGACCGCCATGCGTGCTGTGGTGGCGTCGTGCGCGGCGCGATCACAACAATAGGGGAGGCCACGTTTTTTAGCAACGACATTGCGCATCCCGTTTGCCAAAAAAGACGTGGCCTACTTGCCCCGATTAACGCTCGCAGGCGTGCCGGGGCGGCCGTTTTATTGCTGACAACTCACGCGTGGTCCGTTAGCGGATATCGGGAAAGTTCGCTGGACGACTCATGTAAGGCTGGGCGTCATAGAAAGCGTGGATGCCGGCGACCCACTTGGCATCGGTCATGTCGGGCCAATGGTCGCGGTCGAAGCCCGGCGCGTCTTTCAGCTTGTCCTTGCCCACGTTGAGGATGAAGCGCTTGTTGATGGTGTCGAGCTTGAGCGCGCCCCAAGGGACGGCAAACAGTGTTTCGCCCATGCCGAGAAAGCCACCGAAGGCCAGCACGGCATACGCGACGTGCCCGGTGCGCATGTCGAGCATGATTTCCTTGATGTCGCCAAGGTCTTCCTGCTCGTGGTTGAAGACGTCGTTTCCGGTCAGGGTATTGGCACCCATCAGGGCCGGGCCGGGGCCATCGGAATTGCCATTGCGGTAGATGCCATAGGTATCGCGGTCTGAATAGCTCATAGTCGTTCCTCAGGTGACCGATCAAGTTTCCACCGCGTGGCGGTCGGAAAACGTCGGGCGGATCAGGTGCCCGGTTGATCGGATTGGTTACTCGGAATGGTCAGCGTCGACGCGCTTCGTTTTTGATCGCGCATCGGGCTTGCCTGAACCCATAATGCGGTGGTTTGCCACAGCGCTCTGTTCGGAAACGTACCATCGAGGCAGTTTGGTGCTGGCGTGACGGCGTGGGCCGACTCGAAAACCGTGGCGGGGAGAAGTTCGCGTCGCAGGTTTGCACGCTCAGCGTGGGCTCGACCGATGTGGGTGTTGCAAAAAGCATGGGTGCATGTGCGACAACGCGCAGGCTGAGCTTCGTGCCCCGAAACAGCGCACCCAATCCGGCGCGAGAAAAGATGCTTGCAATCGTTATGCCCGCTGACATGAATGGCACCGGCACCTTGTTTGCCGATTTCGTGGCGGCGCTTGGGGCAATTGATGGCGCCGCCGTCACGGCCATTGAGAGCATCGTGCTGCAGGAGCGCGAGCACCATGATCGCTGCGCCACACAGCGTCATCGGCGCCGCTTCTGGTCGGTCGTGATCGCGCCGGTAGTGGCGCTGGCGACGGCGGCGGCGATCTGGTTCGGCATAGGCGGTCATCGATGAGCCGGGCCGATTCGCTCGATGGGAACAATCCCGCACGCGCAGCGTTGCAGCGCTCACCGCGTCGCTCGTGTGCTTCGCGTCGGTGTTGGAAAAACTGCTGTCGGTGATCGTTTTTGGCGTGGCGCGTGCCGCTCAGGCGTCGCCGACGTTCAGGGGCGCTGGCGGCGGAACGCACAGGCGCTGGCGGCGGAACGCACAGGCGCAGTGTCAAGCGGCGGCCGTTGGCGCCGTCCGACAGCGTGATGCTGGCGCGGTGCCCGACGGCGACGTCGCGCACGATCGCCAGCGCCAGCCGCCCCGCTAGCGTTCCAGCGCAGCGGCGCCAACGACGTCAGTTTGCGCGCCTGCTCGAAGTACCAGTTCGACCCTGGCCAGTACTGGCTGCACATGCTGGCCGACCCACTATGGGTGTTCTGAACGGTGACGCGCCGTTAGCGTACGTTGGGCGCTGTCGATCTATAATGAGCATGTCGCGCTCCGGCTGGTGCCGGGCGCGGCACTGGTTTTGTCCCGTTATCGACCTTGAAGATGGTGCCCTGCATGAAACGTTTTATCGCAATATTCGCCGCCCTGGTGCTGTCCTTGCTGTCGCTGCAGGCGCAGGCGGCCGAGAAATGGTGGACCTATGTCGCCTCGTACGACGGGCTGCCTGGCGAAATCCGGGTCGACCTGGCGCTGCGCGCGAGCGCGCCGATGGCCGCCTATCCGCAACTGATGGTGACCGGCTCCTCCTATGTCAGCGCCCATCCGACCGGCTTGCCCGAGCCGCGCGACGATCTGCGCATCGCGGCGCTG
Organism: Burkholderiales bacterium; assembly: GCA_038207625.1. GTDB lineage: Bacteria > Pseudomonadota > Gammaproteobacteria > Burkholderiales > Burkholderiaceae_D > JBBQZO01. Next base: position 95,817 of record JBBQZO010000023.1, read on the forward strand.
ACGGCCAAAATCGTCGCGACGGTGCACAAAGCCACGCCGGCGATCTACCTCGGCTCGTTCACCCACAAGAACGAACAGATGCATTATTTTTACGTGAAAGATGCGGCCAAGGCCGAAAAGGCGTTGGTGCCCGTCTACGCGCACATCTGCGACGGTTGCCGCGGCAGCACCATCATCAAGGACGATCCTAGCTGGTCGGCCTACACCGATTTCATGTATCCGAACGCCAAAACGCGCGAGTTCTACAAAGTGGAACTGGGCAAGCTGGGCGTGCCGATCAAATAAGCGCGCTGGCATGCGCGCGGGCGCGACGTCGGCGCCGCGCATGGGCGCAACGGTCGACAATGGCCTGGCACCCAGGCGCGTAGCTGCGCCTGCCCGCCGCGCAGGCGTTCGCCCCACTCTGTTTATTTACTTACCCGTACCGAAGGAAATTCCATGATGGATTTATTTGCCGTTCCTATTTTCGATGCGACGGTCGTCGTCGAAGGGAACGAAATGTTCAAAGGCCAGGGTTCGGCCACGGCCTGGGCCGAGCGCCTCGCCGCCGAGCTGAAAACCCCGATCAGCGTCAAGAAGATCGGCGGGGGCTGGGTGTTGTGCGGCCAGGTCGATGGCGCCGATTGCATCTGGGGCATCATGGGCCAACGCCTGAAGCGCATCAACTGAGCGTGACGGTGCACGCGCACCGCTTGGTTGCTCATGCGTGCGCGCCGAGAATACCTGCTTGAGTCCGCGCCCAACTTCCTGCACAATTCGGCAACGATTCTTTTAGGCCATCAAATGAGCGATCTGGAAGCAGTAGGGGCATTGGTGACGGCCGGGCTGGCGGCATCCGAACTCGACGGTGACAAGGGCGGGCGGGCTGCGCCGGCGGCGCCGCACGGCGCTTGCGCCAATTGCAAGGCGGCGCTGACCGGTCCGTACTGCGTCGCCTGCGGCCAGTCGGCCCATATCCACCGCTCGCTACTGCACCTGGCCGAGGAGGTGGTGCACGGCATCTTGCACTTCGACGCCAAGGGCTGGAAGACCATCCCCTTGCTGGTGGCTTTTCCCGGCCGCCTGACGCGCCGCTACATCGACGGTCAGCGCAAGAACTATGTGTCGCCGCTGGCGCTGTTCCTGTTCATGGTGTTCCTGAGCTTTTTCGCCGCGTCGGTGTTTTCCGATTCGCCAGGCGGGCACGGGTCGTCGAAGACGCCGGCCACGCGTGCCGAAGTGCGCCAGAAGCTGGTCGAACAACTGGCCATTGCCGACACCGAGTTCAAACGTGCCCAATCCGAGTTGGCCAAGGCGGTCAGCGGCAAGAGCGATCAGGACGACGCCAAGGACAGGCTGTCGGAGGCGCGCTCGGACCAGGCCAGCGCGCAGCGCGAGTTGCGCGAACTGGACGCCAGCGTCGGCTTGCCGGCGCCGATCGAGGCCGGCAATGTGTTGGGCATGTCCGAGGAAAAGCGCCAGGCGCTGATCGCGCGTCTGAAGGCGAAATCCTACGACATCTCACATCCGGCGTTGTACCAGGCGGCCAAGCATGGCCTGGAAAATCCCGAGCTGATGCTCTACAAGCTGAAGAACACGACCTACAAGTTCTCCTTCATGCTGATCCCGATTTCGCTGCCTTTCCTGTGGCTGATGTTTTTCTGGAAGCGCGGCGTGGTGATGTACGACCATGCCGTGTTCGTGCTGTATTCGCTGTGCTTCATGTCGCTGTTGTTCGTGACGATACTCGCGCTGGCCCATTTCGAGCTGGAAAAAACCGCCCTGGTGCTGGCCATGCTGGCGCCGCCGGCGCATATGTTCATGCAGCTGCGCGGCACCTACAGCCTCAGTGTGTTTAGCGCGCTGTGGCGCACCGTGATGTTGTTGTTTGCGGCCGTGATCGTCACGTCCACATTTATTGTGTTCGTGGCCTTGATGACGATGCGCTAGTGTCCACGCGCAGCCCTGCCACGCACCGTTCTCCATGTAGGATTTTGAAAGTCTTCCCATGCCTGCCATTGTGTCGTTTTCCCTGCAAGATACCGCCGTCGAACTGGATTACCCGCGCGCCGAACGGCGCGTAGCCGGCAATCCCCAGCGCAGCACCTGGAACCACTTCACCAACGATAGCGGCGAGGTGTTTTCCGGCGTCTGGGCCAGCGAGGTGGGTAGCTGGCGCATCGAGTTTGGCGCGCGCGAGGATGAGTTCTTTTGCGTGATCGAAGGGCGCTGCCGCATCACCGACACCGCCGGCCATGCCAGCGAGGCGGGACCTGGTCAGTCGCTGGTCATTCCGGCCGGCTTCAAAGGGGTGTTCGAGGTGCTCGAGCCGATGAAGAAACATTACGTGATCGTCGAGCGCAAGGCCTGATCAGGCCAGCGCACCGCCCAACTTGTCAAGTGTGCCGAGCATGCGCAGTTGTCCCGGCGCACGGTTCGTTGCGCGGGGCCGACGAAATGCCTGCGCGCGTGCGAATTCAATTTCGCGCAATGCGAATGGCATATAATTCGCTCCTGTCGGCCGGTTGACGGTCCGCATGGAGGACTTCCCGCCACAACAACGAATTTCGGTTGCGAGCTTAGGGATACTAACAGTTATGCGCGCACAGCAGGTCAGCTTTTCTATCGTCAGTCATGCCGCATGGGCGCCTGGCATCAGTACGCCGGAAGCATGGATCGCATGGGCAGCTGCGCCGTTCCCCATCGTCGGCGACGACGAGCCGGGCGTGCGTGCGATGGCGCCGATGTTGCGTCGGCGCGCAGGTGCGCTGGGCAAGATGGCGCTCGAAGTGGCCTACCAATGCCTGGACGGGCGCAGCGCGATTCCCACCGTATTTTGTTCACGCCATGGCGAGGCCGCCCGCGCGATTGCGCTGCTCAGCGACCTGGTCAACGGCGAGGGCGTCTCGCCGACCGGCTTCGGGCTGGCCGTACACAACGCCAGCGCCGGCCTGTTCTCGATCGCACGGGCCGACCAGGCCAACCACCTGGCGCTGGCCGCCGGCCCCAGTACGGTCGAACATGCGGTGATCGAGGCATGCAGCCTGCTGGCCGACGGCGAGCCGATGGTGCTGCTGGTCGCTTACGATCACAGCCTGCCGGCGTTGCTGAGCCATTTCGAGGATTGCGCCGAACAGCCGCACGCGTGGGCCTGGCTGATAACAAAGCCGGGCGCCGACCCGCTGCATCTGAGCTGGAGCGCCGCCGCCCCGGCCGCGTGCGCGGCGCAGTCGCTCGACGTGCAAGCGGCCGACGTGCAACCGGCCAGCCTGGAAGTGCTGCGTTTTCAGCTCAGCGGCGCGCGCGCCTACGAACGCGTGTGCGGGCGCCAGCGCTGGCAGTGGCGGCGCGATGCGTGAGCGTCTGTCGCGCCACTGGCGCGTGATCGCCACCGGTACGAGCTTCACCGTGTTTGGCAGCGCCGCCTTGTTGTTGCGCCTGACCGCGTTCCCGCTGATCGCGCTGCTGGTGCGCGCGCCGCAGCGCCGCATCGCACTGGCGCGCAGCGTGATCCGGCTGGTGCTGCGCGCCTTCATCGAGATGATGAGTATGCTGGGCGTGCTGCGCTACGAATTCATCGGGCGCGAGCGCTTAGCGCGCGGCGGCCTGCTGATCCTGGCCAATCACCCGACGCTGATCGATACGCTGTTCCTGATGGCCTTCGTCGAGCACGCCAATTGCATCGTCAAGGGCGCTTTGGTGGACAATCCGTTTACCGGCGGGCCGGTGCGGGCGGCCGGCTACATCAACAACGACCGCGGCGTGCAGCTGGTCGACGATTGCATCGCCTCGCTTGAGGGCGGCAACAACCTGATCGTGTTCCCGGAGGGGACGCGCACACCGCGCAGCGGCGCGATCGCCTTCAAGCGCGGCGCCGCACACATCGCACTGCGCGGCGCGCGCGCGGTGACGCCGGTGCGCATCGTCTGCCTGCCGCTATTTCTGGGCAAGGGCGAGCCGTGGTGGCAGGTGCCGCTGCGCCGCCCGCGCTTTCGCATCGAAGTGTGCGCTGACATCGCCGTTGAGCGCTTTCGCGCCGACGGCGTCAGCGACGTGCTGGCGGCGCGCCGCATGACCGACTATCTGCAATCCTACCTGTCCGAGGAAACCGAACACCATGCTTGAACTAGAAGTGAAACAACTGATCATCGAGGTACTGCAACTGGAAGACGTCACGCCGGACGATATCGATGCGGCCGCGCCCCTGTTTGTCGACGGGCTGGGACTCGATTCGATCGACGCGCTGGAGTTGG
>JBBQZO010000024.1:0-99264 GCA_038207625.1 Burkholderiales bacterium
ACGCCGTGCATGAACAGGCCCGTCAACAGCACGATGGCGAGCAGGAAATTGGCCAGCGGTCCGGCCGCGACGATGGCAATGCGGCGCCACACGCTTTGGCGGGTGAATTCGCGATGCTGCTGGTCGGCCGGTATCGCCGGCGCGTCAGGGTCGCGCGCGTCGAGCATCTTCACGTAACCACCCAAGGGCAGCATCGACACGACCCATTCGGTCTGGTCCGGGCCAAAGCGGCGCGACCAGACGATTTTGCCCATGCCAACCGAGAAGCGCAGCACTTTCACGCCGCACCAGCGCGCCACCCAGTAGTGGCCCAGCTCATGGAAAATGATCAGCGGCACAAGCGCCAGCAAAAACGCCAGCACCGTTTGCAGGAGGCCCATCAGGCAGCCAGGCTGGCGATACGCCGCACCGCGCAGGCGCGTGCAGCGCCGTCTTGCGCCATCACCGCCTCGATGCTGCTGGCAGCGCCGTGCGCCAGTGTGTCCATCGCGTGGCGCACCACCCGGTCAATGTCGCGAAAACCGATCTTCGCATCGAGGAAGGCCTGCACCGCCACCTCGTTGGCCGCGTTCAGCAGTGCCGGCGCGGTGCCACCCGCCTTGAGCGCATCGAACGCCAGCGCCAGACAGGGAAAGCGAGCAAAGTCGGGACGGGCAAACTGCAGCGTGGCGATCGTGGTCAGGTCCAGTTGCGCCACGCCGGAGGCGATCCGCTCGGGAAACGCCAGCGCGTTGGCGATCGGCGTACGCATGTCGGGATTGCCCAACTGGGCCAGCACCGAACCGTCGTCATACGAGACCATCGAATGGATCACGCTTTGCGGATGGATCACCACCTCGATCTGCTCGGCCGAGGCGCCAAACAGCCAGTGCGCCTCGATCACTTCCAGACCCTTGTTCATCATGGTGGCCGAATCGACCGAGATTTTGCGCCCCATCACCCAGTTCGGGTGCTTGCACGCTTCTGCCGGCGTGACCGCGTCGAGCGTATCGACGGCGCGCGTGAGGAACGGGCCGCCCGAGGCCGTCAACAGAATTTTCGCCACGCCAGCGGCGCGCGGATCGCGTCCGTAGGCATGCGGCAGGCACTGGAAAATCGCATTGTGTTCGCTGTCGATCGGCAGCAGTGTGGCGCCGTTCTGCTGCACCGCGTCCATGAACAACTGGCCGGACATGACCAGCGCTTCTTTGTTGGCCAGCAAGATCTTCTTGCCGGCCCGTGCCGCGGCCAGGCTAGGCGCCAGGCCGGCGGCGCCGACGATGGCCGCCATCACCGTGTCGACCTCCAGGCTGGCGGCGATCGCGCACAGCGCCTCGACGCCATACTCCACTTCGGTGCGCAGGCCTTGCGCGCGCAACAGCGCCTGCAGGCGCCCCGCCGCCTCAGCCGTGCCGACCACGGCGCGGGCCGGATGAAACTGCGCGCATTGCGCCGCCAGCTCCTCGACACGGCTGTGCGCCGACAACGCGTACACGCTGTAACGTTCGGGGTGGCGCGCCAGCACGTCGAGCGTGGAAACGCCGATCGATCCGGTCGAGCCCAGAATGGTAAGTGTTTGCATACGTGCCCCTGTTAGAGCCAAGCGTCGATCAGTGCCGCCAATGGCAGAACCGGAATCAGTGCGTCAATCCGGTCCAGCACCCCGCCGTGGCCGGGCAGCAGATTGCTGCTGTCCTTGACGCCGGCGCGGCGCTTGAGCATGGACTCAAACAAGTCGCCGACCACGCTGGCGGCGACGATGATGACCAGGATCGCCAGCATGGCGGCCCAGCCCCGATGATGCTGCAGGCGCACCACAAAGGTGTCGGCCAATTCCGGCACACTGGCCGACAGCAGCACCGCGCCCACCGACAACAACAGCACGGCGATGGCGCCGCCGATCGCGCCTTCCCACGACTTGCCCGGGGAGATCGTTGGGGCCAGCTTGCGCTTACCGAAAGCCTTGCCGGAGAAGTAGGCGCCGATGTCGGCGATCCAGACCAGCGCCATCACCGACAACAGATAGCCAGGAGAATGCTGGAACAACACCAAGATGGCCGCGAAGCAGGCCACGATGGCCAGCCCGAACACCAGACTGAGCAAGCTGTTGCCGCCGCCGTCGACGGACGGAAGCCCGGTCGCCAGCGACGGCACGAAACGGATCAGCCAGATTGCCGCAGACAGCGCAAACCAGAACTTCGGCGTTGTGTTTCCGCTTAACAGAAACGTGTACACGAAGGCGGCGCTCCAGAACGCGGCGATCAGCAGCGCGTTGCGCGGCGTGGAGCGGAACAGACGAAAGCTCTCCCAGATGGCGGCGCTGAAAAACAGCGTCAGCACCAGCGCGAACACTTGGAAGGAGCCGCCGAACAGGGTCGGCAACAGCACGCCGAGCAGCACGAGGGCGGTCAGGATCCGGGTTTTGAGCATCAGGTTTTCTTTTCTGCGACTTGGTCGCCGGTGCGCCCGAAACGGCGCTCCCGATGTTGATAGGAGGCGATCGCCTCGTCCAGACAGGCGTCGGAGAAGTCGGGCCAGAAGGTGTCGGTAAAATACAGCTCGGCGTAGGCCAGCTGCCACAACAGGAAATTGGAAATGCGCTGCTCGCCGCCGGTGCGGATGAACAGGTCTGGCTCGGGCGCGTAGGCCATCGCCAGGTGCGGCGCAAGCTGCTCTTCGGTGAAATCAAGCGTACCCGGATGCATGGCAACCATCTTGCCAACCGCCTGCATGATGTCCCAGCGACCGCCGTAGTTAAAGCACACCGATACCGTCAGGCCGGTGTTGTTGCCGGTCTTGCGTTCGGCGTTGGCGATCATGTCGCGCAGCTTGGTATCGATGCGTGTCAGGTCGCCCACCACTTTCAGGCGGATGTTATTGACGTGCATCTTGCCCACTTCGCGCTCGAGCGCGGTGACGAACAGGCGCATCAGCAACGACACCTCTTCGGCCGGACGGCGCCAGTTTTCGGACGAGAACGCAAACAGCGTCAGGTAGGAGATGCCGCGCGTGACGCAGGCCTCGACGATGCCGCGCACCGCCTCGACGCCCTTGACGTGGCCGGCCACGCGCGGCATGAAGCGCTTGGTGGCCCAGCGCCCGTTGCCATCCATGATGATGGCGACGTGATCGGGCACCTTGGAAATGTCAGGTACCGCAGTGGTGGAACTTTTGAAGATCATAAAGCCAGATAAAAAAGTGCATTTCACGTAGACCGGAGCGCGTCTTCCGATTGCCGTGGCAGGTGGGATCGCCACCGTGCCAAGTTCCGCCACGCCGTGCCGATCCGCGCGCCGGACCCGCATTGTAACTAAACGGTCAGCACTTCCTTTTCTTTTTCAACGACCATGCGATCGACGTCGGCAACGAACTTGTCGGTCAGCTTCTGGATTTCGTCGGTCGAACGACGCTCATCGTCTTCCGAACAGGCCTTGTCCTTGACCAGTTTTTTTGCCGATTCATTGGCGTCGCGGCGGATGTTGCGGATCGCGATCTTGGCGTCTTCGGCCTCGCCCTTGACCAGCTTGACCATCTCGCGCCGGCGCTCTTCGGTCAGCATCGGGGTCGGCACGCGGATCACATCGCCTTGCGAGGACGGATTCAAACCGAGGTCGGCGTCGCGGATCGCCTTTTCGATGGTGTTCAACATCTTCTTCTCGTACGGTTGCACACCGATGGTGCGCGCGTCGATCAGCGTCACGCTGGCGACCTGGGTCAGCGCGGTGGGCGAACCGTAGTATTCAACCTGGATATGGTCGAGGATACCGGTGTGGGCGCGGCCCGTGCGGACCTTGGCCAGATCGGCGCGCAAGGTCTCGATCGACTTGACCATGCGCTCATTGGCACTCTTTTTGACATCAGCTAACGACATGCTGCTCTCCTGTATCTTGATAAATAATTAAACGTGTACCAGTGTGCCTTCGTCTTCGCCCATGATGACGCGCATCAGCGCGCCCGGCTTGACGATGGAGAACACCTTGATCGGCAGTTTCTGGTCGCGGCACAGCGCAAAGGCGGTCGCGTCCATCACCTGCAAATGCTTCGAGATGGCGTCGTCGAAGGTAATCGTGTTGTAGCGTGTGGCGTGCGGATCCTTCTTCGGGTCGGCCGTGTAGACGCCGTCCACCTTGGTGGCCTTGAGCACGATTTCGGCGCTCATTTCCGAACCGCGCAATGCCGCTGCGGTGTCGGTGGTGAAGAAAGGATTGCCGGTGCCGGCGGCGAACACGACGACCTTGCCCTCTTCCAGATACTGCAGCGCCTTCGGACGCACATACGGCTCGACGACCTGCTCGATGCCGATGGCCGACATGACGCGCGCGACGATGCCCACATGGCGCATCGCGTCGGCCAGGGCCAGCGCGTTCATCACCGTGGCCAGCATGCCCATGTAATCGGCGGTGGCGCGGTCCATCCCTTGCGCACCGGGCGCGACGCCACGGAAGATGTTGCCGCCACCGATGACGATGGCCAGCTCGACGCCAAGCTTTGCCACTTCGGCCACGTCCGCCACCATCCGTTCGATGGTCGCGCGGTTGATGCCGTAAGGATCATCACCCATCAGAGCTTCGCCAGACAGTTTGAGTAGTACGCGTTTGTAGGCTGGTTTTGACATGAAAGTGGGCTCCAATAATGACGGGTTGTATTCGGGTCTGATTGCACGCGGCGCCAGGCGGCGGGCAATCTCATCGCTGCGCCAGCGAAGCGATGGGTCGGCCCGCAATACGCGGGCCCGATTTCCGCGCAGGGCCGCAAGCGGCCCGTCCGGTATCATCACACAGACCGGTGCGCCGGGCGCGCCAGTTTGCGGCATCAAAAAAACGGGCCTCTCGGCCCGCTTTCATTTACGCTTGCTTGGAAGCAGCCATTTGCGCTGCGACCTCGGCGGCAAAGTCATCTTGCTTCTTTTCGATCCCTTCGCCGACCACGAACATCGTGAATGCTTTCACGGTGCTGTTGGTCGCCTTGAGCATCTGCTCGATCGACTGCTTGTCGTTCTTGACGAAGGCCTGGTTAAGCAGGGACACTTCTTTCAGGAACTTCTGAACCGAACCTTCGAGGCGCTTGGCCAGAATTTCCGGCGACTGCGCAGCCTTGCCTTCAGCGGCGGCCTTGGCTGCGTCTTCAGCAGCTTTCAAGGATGCGACCGAGCGCTCTTTTTCGATCAGTTCAGCCGGCACTTCGTCAGCCGACAACGACACTGGCTTCATCGCAGCGATGTGCATCGCGACGTCTTTACCAACTTGCTCGTCAGCGCCGTCGAAGTCGACGATCACGCCGATGCGGCTGCCGTGCAGGTAGGAGGCCAGCTTGGCGCTGGTCTCAAAACGCTGGAAGCGACGAATCGACATGTTTTCGCCGATTTTGCCGATCAGGGCAGCGCGCACTTCGTCGAGCGTCTTGCCGTCGAACGGCAGCGCCAGCAGGGCAGCCACGTCAGCGGGATTGTTTTCCGCCACCAGTTTCGCCGCGCCATTGGCCAGCGCCATGAAGTCGTCGTTCTTGGCCACGAAGTCGGTTTCGCTATTGACTTCAACCATCGCGCCAATGCCGCCGGCGATGTAGACCGCTACCACGCCTTCGGCGGTGATACGGGACGATGCCTTGGAAGCTTTGCCGCCCAGTTTGACGCGCAGGATTTCTTCCGCACGAGCCATGTCGCCGTCGGCTTCGGTCAGTGCTTTTTTGCATTCCATCATCGGTGCGTCGGTCTTGCCGCGCAATTCGCCTACCATCGCTGCTGTAATCGCTGCCATGTGATTCTCCTCAATTCAGTCGTTCGTGCCAGTGCGCCACCACGCGGGGACGCCACTGATTTGTGTTAAAAAAAGGGGGAGCTGACGCCTCCCCTTCTTAACTTGTCGTACCGGTCAAACCCCGAGGGATTTAAGCGTTTTCGCTGACTTCAACGAAGTCGTCGCCGGCTGCGCTCTTGACCATTTCAACGATTTCGTTGCTGGCCGAAGCACGGCCTTCGATGATCGCATCAGCGATACCGCGGGCGTACAGGGTGATCGCTTTGGACGAGTCATCGTTGCCTGGAATGACGTAAGTCACGCCTTCTGGCGAGTGGTTGGTGTCAACCACGCCGATGACTGGAATGCCCAGTTTGCCAGCTTCGGTGATCGCGCCTTTATGGTAGCCGACGTCAACGACGAAGATTGCGTCAGGAACGCCGCCCATGTCCTTGATGCCGCCGATGGCTTTTTGCAGCTTGATCATTTCGCGTTCAAACATCAGGCCTTCTTTTTTCGACAGCTTCTCGACGGAACCGTCTTCGATCGACGCTTCCATGTCTTTCAGACGCTTGATCGAGGTTTTGATCGTTTTGAAGTTGGTCAGCATGCCGCCCAACCAACGTTGATCAACGAAAGGCACGCCAGCGCGCGCAGCTTCGGCGGCGATGATTTCGCGTGCTTGACGCTTGGTGCCGACCATCAGGATGGTGCCGCGGTTCGATGCCAGTTGGCGCACGTGCTTCATCGCCTCCTGGTACATCGTCATCGTCTTTTCCAAGTTGATGATGTGGATCTTGTTGCGGTGACCGAAGATGAACGGTGCCATCTTTGGGTTCCAAAAACGGGTTTGGTGACCAAAATGGACACCGGCTTCCAGCATTTCACGCATTGTTACGGACATAATTCTCTCCAGGGTTGGGGTCTGGAATCCGGTCAGTCACCTTAGAGGCACCCTTTGCGACCGGATTCGCGATTTAAATTTACAAACTTGACACTTTTTACTGCATTGCTCAAAACCAAATTCAAGCAACCCGAAATTCTACACCAAAACCCCCGAGATGATCAAGCGCTGCGCCCGAGACGCACAAGCAATCCGCACCCCGAACCGCGATCCACCGCACAAAACAAGCCAACCTTGCCGACCTGCACCAAAAAAATTGCGGTAAAAGCATGCCAAAAAGGAATAAGCCTGTGCTACACTTAATATATTAGCGCTAGAGAACGTGCTCTTTGCGAGACACAACTGTTGACCCATATCGAAATTGCATACATTAATTGCATCGAAATGAATGCTACGCTATAATTAGATATCGAAAAACAATTTCTAGGATGAAACTGGCGATGTTTGCCGGGCATGATAAATGCCTAATATTTTCGCCTGACCCGTTCTAAATAGAAAGAAACCCATGTCCATCGTCCTTGCCCTGGCCCTTGCGGCTTCATCGTCCTCCATGCCAAGCTGCTCATGGGACAAGCCCGGCGTCAATCCTTTCGTTGGCGACGTCGCAGCGGCGATCGATCATTACAAGGACATGCCAGCCGACGTGCGTAGCGCACTGAAGGCACGTGTCACCAAACGCGATTACGACGACACAGTGAGCATCAAGCGCGACAGCATTACCGGCAAAGGCACCTATGATCCGGCGATCCGCGACATGCACTTCGGCGCCTCGGCCGTCTGCGGCAAGGTGACGCGCGCCAAATGGACCCCGACCACGGAAGAGCGCGGCCTGGTTTATTGCGAAAAAGATCAATGTATTGTGGTGCCTACCGTGTGCCGCAATGTCAGCCGCATCACACGCAAGAGTAGCGGCGCGGCCCCGTCCGTCGCAGCGGCAGTGGCCCGCCCTGTTGAGGCGCCGGTGACGCTTGCGCCGGTCGAGGTCGGCGGCGGTTTCAACGCGGCCAATGGCGGCGTGCCGATGGGCCACGCCTTGCAAGCCAGTCTGGACGGCACCCGCGCGGTCGCCTCGAATGAAGGCGCACACACCAGCAATGACTGGGGTCCGCCGGTAAGCTTTCCGTCGATTTCGTCGGGCATCAGCAGCACCGGTCTGACCGATCAAGGTCAAAAACCAGTCGTGCCGCCGGTCGTCGTGCCACCAGTGGTTGTTCCGCCGGTCGTTGTTCCACCGGTGGTGATACCGCCAGTCGTCAAGCCTCCTGTGGTGATCCCGCCAGATGTTACGCCGCCGATCATTCCACCGATCGTGCCGCCGGTGGTGTCGCCGGTTCCGGAACCGGAAAGCGCCGCGATGTTGCTGGCCGGCCTGGCACTGCTGTTCGGCCTGTCGAAGCGGCGCCGCTGATCGCAAGCTGATCGCTACACCCGCAAGTTCTGCTTTCTCGTCGCCTTGTCACCGGTTTTTGCCGCTGACAAGGCGACGTCGCTTGCGCTTGTCGTTTATAATTTCAGCATTCCGCGCGTGTCCACGACCCTGACTGGCCGCGCCGCCATTCATTATTACTGCTTCTTGCTGATTGCGACCTACTATGGCTTCCATTTCCATCAAATCCCCTGCCGACATCGACGGCATGCGCGTGGCCGGACGCCTTGGCGCCGAAGTGCTCGACTACATCACGCCCTTCGTCAAGGTCGGCGTGACCACGGGAGAGTTGGACCGCTTGTGCCACGAATACATGGTCAATGTGCAAGGCACGATTCCCGCCCCGCTCAACTATTGCCCGTCTGGCTACACGCCCTACCCGAAAGCCATCTGCACCTCCGTCAACGACGTAATCTGCCATGGCATTCCCGGCGACAAAGTGCTCAAGAACGGCGACGTCGTCAACCTCGACATCACCGTCATCAAGGATGGCTACCACGGCGACAACAGCCGCATGTTCTTCATAGGCGAGCCGTCGATCCTGGCGCGCCGCTTGTCCGAGATCACCTACGAGTGCATGTGGCTGGGGATCGCCAAGGTCAAGCCGGGTGCGCATCTGGGCGATATCGGTCACGTGATCCAGCAGCATGCCGAAAAACACGGCTACAGCGTGGTGCGCGAATTTTGCGGCCACGGCATCGGCAAAGTGTTCCACGAAGAGCCGCAGGTACTCCATTACGGCCGTCCAGGTACGCTGGAAAAACTCGAGGCGGGCATGATCTTCACGATCGAGCCGATGATCAACGCAGGCCGGCGCGACATTCGCGAAATGGGCGACGGCTGGACCATCAAGACGAAAGATCGCAGCCTGTCGGCCCAGTGGGAACACACCATTCTGGTCACCGAGACGGGCTACGAAGTGCTAACGACGTCGGCCGGCACACCACCACCACCGGCGCTGGTGCTGCCTAAATCTGCCACGGCCACGGCTTAAGCAATGGGCCACGCCGTGCCCAAGGCGCAGCTGCGCGATACGCTCAAGTCGCGCCTGAAGGCGCAGCGTCAGCTTGTCATCGACGGTTTCCGCGTCGATGCCAAGCCTGAAAAACTGTTGCGCGGGCTGCGCCAGTGCGTCGATGCGATCCTCACCGAAGCGTGGGACGCTGCCGACCTGCCGCCCGGCAGCGCGCTGGTCGGCGTGGGCGGCTACGGACGCGGCGAATTATTTCCTCACTCCGACGTCGACCTGTTGATACTGCTCGGTGAAGCCGCTGACGGCCCCACTCAGTCCAAGCTGGAAGAACTGGTGCAATTACTGTGGGATCTGGGTCTGGAAATTGGCCACAGCATCCGCACCATCGACGAGTGCCTCTCCGAGTCGCGCGCCGACATCACGGTACAAACGAGCCTGCTCGAAGCGCGCCTGATCCGCGGCGACAGCGCGCTGTTCGAGCAACTCCAGCAGCGTTACCATGAGGCGCTCGATCCGCAGGCCTTTTTCCGCGCCAAGACCGTTGAGATGCGCCTGCGTCATGCCAAGTATGAAGACACCGCGTTCAGCCTGGAGCCGAACTGCAAGGAAAGTCCGGGTGGTCTGCGCGACCTGCAGGTGATCCTGTGGGTGGCCAAGGCGGCCGGACTGGCCAATTCGTGGGTTCAACTGGCCACGCGCGGCCTGATCACGCAGGCCGAAGCGCGTCAGCTGATGGAGAAGGAACGCGCCTTCAAGGACATCCGCGTGCGCCTGCATCTGCATGCGGGCCGGCGCGAAGACCGCCTGGTATTTGATGTGCAGACGGCGATCGCTGAATCGTTCGGGCTGGAAACCACTGGCGAAGGCCTGCACGCGCGGCGCGCCAGCGAATATCTGATGCAGCGCTACTATCGTGCCGCCAAGACGGTCGCGCAGCTCAACACCATCCTGCTGCAAAACATCGAAGGCCAGCTGTTTCCCCAGCCGTATGTGGCAGTGCCGCTCAACGCGCATTTCAACGAAGTGCACGGTTTCATCGACATCGGCGCCGACGACACGTTCGCGCGCACCCCGTCGACGGTGCTGGAAATCTTCGTGCTGATGACTGAGCACCCGGAACTGTCCGGCATGACGGCGCGCACCATGCGCGCACTGTGGCACGCACGGCTGTCGATCGACGACGCGTTCCGCGCCGATCCGCTCAACCGCGCGCTGTTTCTGCGCATCCTGCAGGCGCCGATCGGTATGCTGCACGCGCTGCGGCGCATGAACGGCATGAGCATCCTGGGACGCTATCTGCCCAACTTTGGACGCATCGTCGGCCAGATGCAGCACGACCTGTTTCACGTCTACACGGTCGATCAGCACATCATGATGGTGGTGCGCAATATGCGCCGCTTCACCATGACCGAGCATGCGCATGAATACCCGTTCTGCAGCCAGCTGATCGCCAATTTTTCCCAGTCCTGGTTGCTGTACGTGGGCGCGCTGTTTCACGATATCGCCAAGGGACGCGGGGGCGACCATTCCAAACTGGGTACGGCCGACGCGACCGCGTTCTGCCAGGATCACGGCCTCAGTGACGAGCAAACCGAACTGGTCGTGTTCATGGTGGAGAACCACCTGACCATGTCCCAGGTGGCGCAAAAGCAGGACCTGTCGGATCCGGACGTGATCGAGGCGTTCGCCAAAGTCGTCAAGGACGAGCGGCACCTGACGGCGCTGTATTTGCTGACGGTGGCCGACATCCGTGGCACCAGTCCGAAAGTGTGGAACGCCTGGAAGGCCAAGCTGCTCGAAGACCTGTACCGGATGACCTTGCGCGTGCTGGGCGGCGAGCCCCATTCGGCCGACCGGGAACTGAAAAACCGCCAGCAGGAAGCGCTGGCGACCTTGCGCCTGTACGGCCTGCCGATCGACGCGCACGAAGCGCTGTGGAAGCAGCTCGACGTGGCCTACTTCCTGCGCCACGACGCCTCCGACATCGCCTGGCAGACCCGCTCGCTGTACGACCGGCTAGACAGCGACAAGCCGGTCGTCAAATGCCGCCTCGCGCCCATCGGCGAAGGCTTGCAGATTGCCGTCTACGTACACGACCAGCCCGACCTGTTCGCGCGCATCTGCAGCTTTTTCGACCGAAAAAATTTCAGCATCCTCGACGCCAAGATCCACACCACCAAACACGGCTACGCGCTCGACACCTTCCTGGTCACTGAGCAGAACTTCGCCAAGAGCTACCGCGACCTGATCAGCCTGATCGAGCACGAGCTGGGCGAGCTGCTGCGTTCGGAAGCGCCGCTGCCCCCGCCCACCAAGGGCCGCTTGTCGCGCCTGTCGCGCACCTTCCCGATCCAGCCCACGGTGGACCTGCGCCCCGACGAACGGGGCCAGTACTACCTGCTGTCGATTTCGGCCAACGACCGTACCGGCCTGCTGTATGCGATCGCCACAGTGCTCACACGCTACCGCATCAATTTGCATACGGCCAAGGTGATGACGCTGGGCGAGCGTGTCGAAGACGTGTTTCTGGTCGATGGCCCCGGACTGGGCAGCTCGCGCAACCAGATCCAGCTGGAAACGGATCTGCTGGACGCGCTGAGAGTTTGACGCCACCACCTTTGCAGCAGTTATTTGCTTTGCACCACCTCTTTGAATTGAAACGCACCACATGACCGAACTTTTACGCCTTTCCAAACGCATGTCCGAACTGGGACTGTGCTCACGCCGCGAAGCCGATGAATGGATCGCGCGCGGCTGGGTGCGGGTGGACGGCAACGTGATCTCCGAACTGGGCAGCAAGGTGCTGCCGAACCAGAAGATCACCGTCGAGCGCCAGGCCGCCGCCGAACAATCGAAACGCGTCACGGTGTTGATCAACAAGCCGATGGGTTTCGTCAGCGGCCAGGCCGAGGACGGCTACACCCCGGCCATCGCGCTGATCAAGGCCGAGACGCGCTGGGCCGAGGACCCGTCGCCGGAAACCTTCCACCCGACCCAGCTGCGCAGCCTGGTGCCGGCCGGCCGGCTCGACATCGACTCGGTCGGTCTGCTGATCCTGACCCAGGACGGGCGCGTGGCCAAGCAGTTGATCGGCCACGACACGGTGATCGAAAAGGAATACCTGGTGCGCGTGCAATACAGCAAGCCGGGCCTGCTGCCCGAATCGGACCTGAAGAAGCTCAACCACGGTCTGTGGATGGACGGCAAGGCGCTGCTGCCGGCCAAGGTGCGCTGGCAAAACGAGGACCAACTCAGTTTTACGCTGCGCGAGGGCAAGAAACGCCAGATCCGGCGCATGTGCGACATGGTCGGCCTGAAGGTGCTGGGCCTGAAACGGGTACGCATCGGGCGCGTCAAACTGGGCGACCTGCCGGTGGGCCAGTGGCGCTATCTGCGCGCCGACGAACAATTCTGAGCAGCGCCGGCGCTGCCGCGCGATGCCTGAATTAGACGAATACCTCCATAAAGCCACCGTACCGGGTGGCTTTGTGCCATTCTTTCGCACTATTTCTCACATTTCTTATGCACCGGCGAGCCACGCTCCTTAACAACAATGCAAATGCATAGTAAAGTGCTGCATGGTTAAGGTGTATTTCTCTATCTTGATGATTTACATACTATAAATCGGTCCTTGTTCCTTCCTGATTCGCACATGTCGCCCGCTGGGCTAGTTTTTCGGAGCACTTACTGATGATCAAAATTGCCGTCGTTTGCTATGACAACGTTGCACCGCTCCAGCCGCTGCAAACGCTGGTCGGACCGGAACGCAAGACGCTGGGACGCAGCAGCGACAATATGTTGGTGCTGCCCGACCCGAAGCACGAGGTATCGCGCTCGCAAGCGGCCTGTTGGAATGACGGCAAGGCGAACTGGCTGGTCAACCTGAGCCAGGCCACGCCGATGCGCATCAACGACCAGGAAATCGTCACCAACGAAGAGGTCGAGATCCACGTGGGCGACCAGATCCGCATTGGCCAATACCTGCTGCAAGTCGAGCCGTGCAACGAGCTCGAGCTGCAAGCGGGCGCGGCGGCCCAGGCCGCCCCACAGCGTCAGGCGCAAGCTCTGGCCTTGGCGCCGGCACCGGACGCGGCGCGCATGCCTGCGCCGGCCCAAGCCGAGCCCGACCTGGCCGCACTGAAAGCGGCCTTCCTGCGCGGCGCCGGCATTGCGCCCGGCACGCTATCGTCGGAACTGACACCGGAGTTGATGGAATTGATCGGTGGCCTGCTGGCCGCCTCGATCCAGGGCACGATCGGACTGATCGGCCTGCGCTCACTGGTCAAGCAGGAGGTCAAGGCCGATGTCACGATGGTGGTGGTGCGCAATAACAATCCGCTCAAGTTCTTCCCCGACAGCCAGACCGTGTTGACGCAGATGCTGCGCAAACCGATGCCCGGCTTCATGGGACCGATGGAATCGATCGAGGACGCATTCACCGGTCTGCACGCGCACCAGATGGGCATGGTGGCGGGCATGGATGCGAGCAGCGAAGCGATCGTTGCGCACCTCAATCCGCAACGCCTGGCGGCCGAACTGGGCGGCTCGCGCGCCGTCGCAACGCTGCTGCCGGTGGTACACCACGCAGGCCTGTGGAAAACCTATGCGCAGCAATACGACAGCATCGTCGGACCGGACAGGACGGCGTTCCAGAAGCGCTGCCGGGTGCCTTTTCTGGCTGCCTACGAACAGGAAGTCGAACGTTTTCAAGGCGGCTTGAACCATGGCTGAAGCTTACCCGGAAACACCACGGGTGAACATCAACTTGTCCTGGGCCAGGCTGAGTGAAACGGGGATGCGCGCCTCGAACGAGGACGCGATGGGTGAAGCGCAACAGGATGACATGGTGTGTTTCGTCATCGCCGACGGCGCCGGCGGCCATGAGGCGGGCGAAGTGGCGGCGCGCATCGTCGTCGACACGGTATTGCAAACCTTCCTGCGCGAAGCCTCGTTCGGCTTGCGCGCGCTGCGCTCCTATGTCGAGCAAGCCTTCGTGGAAGTGGCGCAAAGCAAAAAGCGCGTGCCCCAGCAAAGGGAAATGAGCGCCACCATCGCCACCGTGCTGATCGACCAGAGCAATCGCCAGGCGCTGTGCGCCCACCTGGGCGACACGCGCATCTATTTATTTCGTGACGGCAAACTCACCGCCGTCACCAAGGACCACAGTGTGGCCCAGCAACTGATCGACGCCGGCTATGCCAAGGCCGACCAGTTGCGCCTGCATCCACAGCGTAACGTGCTGTTTGCGGCCGTCGGCGCCGAAGGCGATACCCCGCCCGAGCTGAGCGAAGAAGTGATCAAGATTGTCGACGGCGACGCCTTCCTGATCTGTACCGACGGTTTCTGGGAATGGGTGCTCGAGGCGGACATGGAGCGCTGCCTGCGCGCCGCGCCGCACAGCGCCGCCTGGTTGCGCGCGATGAGCGAAATTGCCGACGCCAACGTCTATACTGCCAACAAGCTGCGGGATAATTATTCCGCCTTTGCCATTTGGGCCTACGAGCCGGCTGCCATGCCATGAGCCCTCAATTTCGGCGTTTACTAGCTGATATGCATAAAAATGACTGAGCCGCGCGTGAATACTACCACTAGCCCTACCAGCGCCATCCTGTCGCCGGCCAACACGGCCAGCGCCAGTTCGCTTGCCATCGGCACCCGGCTGGCCGACTTCGAAATCACCGGCGTGCTCGGCGAAGGCGGCTTCGGCATCGTCTACGTGGCCTTCGACCATTCGCTGCAGCGCACCGTCGCCATCAAGGAATACATGCCCGGCGCGCTGGCCGGCCGGGCCGCCGACATGAGCGTGATGGTGCGCGCCGAGCGCGACAAGGCGACCTTCGATATCGGGCGCAACAGCTTTATCAACGAAGCACGTTTCCTGGCCCAGTTCGACCATCCGTCGCTGGTCAAAGTGTACCGCTACTGGGAACAGAACCAGACCGCCTATATGGCGATGCGCTATTACGACGGACGTACGCTCAAGGAGATTGTTGCCAACAGTCCCGAACTGGTCACCGAAGCCTGGGTCAAGTCGATCTTCACGCAAATTCTCGAAGCGCTCGAGACGCTGTACGACGTGAAGATCTTGCACCGCGACGTCTCGCCCGACAACATCATCGTGCAAAAGAACGGCGACGCCGTGCTGCTCGACTTCGGTTCGGCGCGCCAGATCATCGGCGACATGAACAAGGGCCTGACGGTGATCCTCAAGCCGGGCTACGCACCGGTCGAGCAGTACGCGGGCGACCTGTCGCTCGAGCAGGGGCCGTGGACCGATATCTACTCGCTGTCGGCAGTCATGTATTTCGCCATCATGCAGCAGGCGCCGCCGACCTCGATCGCGCGCATGGTCAAGGATCCCGTCAAACCGCTGAGCGAACGCGGCCTGCCCGGCTTCAGCATGCGGTTCCTGGCCGCGATCGACAAGGGCTTAGCGGTGCAGGCGGCCGAACGGCCCCAGACCATCAACGAATTTCGCAGCCTGCTGGGAATCGGCCCGCTCGACTCGGCGCGCAAGCGCCCGTCGATCCAGTCGGCCCGGATGGACTCGCGCCCTGCCCCCGCCGCACAGGCCGACGATGCAACCGTAATCGCGCCAGCGCGTCCCAAGAAAGTGCCGCTGGCCACCGCAGCGCCCGTTGCGGCGACGCCCGGCAAGACGCGCCCTGAATCGCGCAGCAAGTCCGACAGCGGGGCGGCGCGCAAGAGCCGCAGCGCACGCCCGCCCGAGTCGGCCCACAAATGGCCGCTGACGATCGGCTTGCTGGCCGGCGCCTTGCTGCTCGCTGGCATCAGCATCTACGCGTTTGACCCTTCCCCGACGCACAAGAGCGCGCCGGCCAACGCCTCGGCGCAACCGGCCCCGGCCCCGCCTCCAGCGCCAACCAGCGCACCGACGATGGCGCCATCGAGCGCGCCGTCGCTCCCAATGGCAGCGGCAGTTGGCGTGGCCACGGTCGATCCGGAAGCGCGCGCCTGGGATGCCCTCAAGAACGATCCGAACGCCAGCGAAGTGCAGTTGAACGCCTTCATTGCGCAATACCCGACCGGGAAGAATGTCGATGCGGCCAAGCTGTTGTTGGCGGCCTTGCACGGCAAGGCGTCGGCCAGCGCCCCGCTCGCTAGCGCGGCATCGGCCAATGCCACCGTCGCTGCCGCAGCATCGGCCGACACGCCAGCAGCGGCGCCCGAGGCAGCCCCGCTCGCCACCAGCTACCGACTGTCCATCAAACCCTGGGGCAGCGTGATTGTCGATGGCAAGGATCGCGGCGTCAGTCCGCCCATGAAACGGTTGTTGCTGCTTGAGGGCAAGCACAAAATCCGCATCGTGAACCCCAGTTTCCCGCCATATTCGGTCGATATCGACACGACGGGGAAGAAATTCGGCACGATTGAACATGATTTTTCAGCGGCGCCCAAATAAACCCTTTAGTATGCAGTCATGAACATCTTTCTCAAACACACCACGCTACCGTATCTGCTCGCCAGCATCCTGCTGGTCGGCTGCGCCGCCCCCCAACCCGAACCCGAGGCCGCCCCCACGGTCGATAGCGCCGCGCTCAAAGCGGCCAAGGCCGCACCGGTCCATCCGGTTGCCGAGCCGGCACCGGTCGCGCCGGTCCCCAGCGCCGATCAGTTGATCCTCAAAGAGGGCATCGCCATGTACAACAATGGCGACTACAACGACGCCATCAAGCGCCTCGGTGGCGCCAGCGATATCTGGGTGGGCGGCAGCAAGGCCTCCCAGACGACGGCCTTGAAATACCTCGCCTTCAGCTATTGCCTGACCGGGCGCCAGACGCTATGCCGTCAACAATTTGAAAAGGCCCTCAAGCTCGATCCGAGCTTTGACCTGGCGCCCGGCGAAAACGGACACCCGCTATGGGGCCCGGTATTTGCCAAGGCCAAGAAAGCCAAATAGAACGGCGCGCCGACGGGCGCCGGCCCGCTGTGCGCCCGCCTCAGTCGATCAGGATGTCGTGGAATCGATCGAAGTTGATGATGCTGCCGTCGCCATCGGTCTTGGACAGGATGTCGACGAAGTGGTATTGGAAGAAGATGTCTTCCGGCGAGTAGGTGTGGCGTCCGTGCACGAAGTCGTTGAGCGTGTCATCCATGCCCGAAATCGAGACCGTCAACGTGGCACCTTCAGCCTCGAGATCGTCGCGCGTCTTGCCAAACAGCGGGCTGTGCGCGTCGATCTTGTGCATCACCGTCCAGCTCAATGCAAACACGCTGGTGTGCTGGCGCTCCAGGTGCAGCTCGTAAAAGCGGGTGTACACCTGACCCTCGGCGGTGCGTTCGCGCCGCACGATATTGGCCCGCACCGACGCTTCCAGAATCAGATTATTGCGCTCATTGCCGGTGCGTATCATCAACGTCGGCGTGCCGTTGAACTTGGTCACCACCGCCGTCGTCGAGAACAGGATGCGTGAGGTCGGACGCGAGAAGCGCGCGAACAACAGTCCTGTCACGACCGCCACTTCGAGCATGCCAAGCAGGATCTCGCACGATGCCACCACGTGACCGTAGGTCGAGCCGGGGTTCATGAAACCATAACCGACCGTCGCCAGCGTCTCGATCGAGAAGAAGAACACGTCCTGAAACTGATCCGGGCGCGCGTTCGCCACCGACCCGGGCACCAGGAAGAAGGCCAGCGCGAACACCAGATTGGTGACCATGTAAATCCCCAGCACGGCGCCGAAGAAATGCGGCCACGACAGCGTCAACACCCAGTGGTAGCTATCGCTCCAGTGCCAGCCGCTGCCGCCGACGCGCCGCACATGGCTGTCGCCGAAACGAAAGACCCCGCGCCGCCGACCGTACGGAGCCTCATCCATGGCGCTTAATCATCATCGTCAGGATCGAGGTCGGGAAACATCACGTCGACAAAACCGAAACGAGCGAAATCGACGATGCGCATCGGATACAGGATGCCCAGCAGGTGGTCCACCTCATGCTGCACCACGCGCGCGTGAAACCCGTCCACGTCACGCGAGATGGGCGCGCCGAACTGGTCGACGCCCTCATAATGGAGTTCGGTGTAGCGCGGCACGCTGCCGCGCAGCCCGGGCACCGACAGGCAGCCTTCGAACTGCTCTTCCATGTGCTGCGACAGCGGTGTGAGCGTCGGATTGATCAGCACCGTTTCCGGCACGGGCGGCGCGTCCGGATAGCGTCCGTTCTGCTTGAATCCGTAAATCACCAGTTGCAGGTTGACGCCGATTTGCGGCGCCGCCAGCCCCGCGCCATTGGCCGCATACATGGTGTCAAACATGTCCACGATCAACGCGTCCAGTTCCGCCGTGCCGAACTGGCGCACCGGCTCGGCCACGCGCAACAAGCGCGGGTCGCCCATCTTCAGGATTTCGCGCACTGTCATTTGGCGTTGTGCTCCATCTGCAATTGGGCCAGGAACTGACGGAACTCATGGCCAGTTTCGGGATGTTTCAAGCCCATCGCCGTCATCGCCTTCAGATAACCAACTTTGGAACCGCAATCATAGCGCTGTCCGGCGTAGCGGTAAGCGAGCACCCGTTCGTCCTTCATCAGCGCGGCGATGCCATCGGTGAGTTGAATCTCGCCACCGGTGCCGGTACCCAGGTTTTCCAGGTAATCGAAAATTTTGCCGGTCAGAACATAGCGTCCCACCACCGCCAGCGTCGACGGCGCCACGTCAGGCTGCGGCTTCTCGACGATGCCCGACACCAGTTCCAGGTCGGAGCGATACGCCGTGGCGCTGACAATGCCGTACTGTTTGGTTTCGGCGCGTGGCACGTCCTGCACCGCCAGGATGCTGCAGCCTTCGTACGCGTACAAGCCCGTCATCTGGGCCAGCACCGGCTCATGGCCGGCAGGCACGTCCATGAAGTCGTCGGCCAGCAGCACCGCGAACGGTTCGTCGCCCACCACCGGGCGCGCGCACAGCACCGCGTGGCCCAAGCCGAGCGGGGCCGACTGGCGAATGTAAATGCAGGTGATGTGCTTGGGGATCACGTTGCGCACCAGTTCAAGCAACTGCGCCTTGCCGGCCGCCTCCAGCTCCGCTTCGAGCTCGTAAGCCTTGTCGAAATGATCTTCAATGGCGCGCTTGTTGCGCCCTGTGATGAAAATCATTTCCGTGATGCCCGCCGCGACCGCCTCTTCGACCGCGTACTGGATCAGCGGCTTGTCGACGATCGGCAGCATCTCTTTCGGCTGGGCTTTGGTGGCCGGCAAAAACCGGCTGCCCAGGCCTGCCACGGGGAACACGGCTTTTCTAATTTTCTTCATGCTCGTTGGTTTCCTTGTTGTTGGTGGTGTCGGCCGCGCCAGCGTCCAATAATGCCAGCAAAGCGGCCTCGTCAAGCAGCGCTATGCCAAGTTCTTGTGCCTTCGCCAGCTTGCTGCCGGCGTCCGCGCCGGCAACGACGTAGCTGGTCTTCTTCGATACCGAACCGGACACCTTGCCGCCGGCCGCCTCGATCAGCGCCTGGGCCTCGTCGCGCCCCAGATTGGGCAGCGTGCCGGTGAGGACAAAGGTCTTGCCGGCCTGGCTGCCCAGCGCTTTTTGCACATGGGCGCCCTCTTTCCAGTGCAGCCCGGCCGCGCGCAGCGCCTGCAGCAGCGCCAGGTTGTCCGGATCGCTGAGGAAAGCGCTGATCGATTTGGCCACCACCGGGCCGACGTCGGCCACTTCCAGCAATTGCAGCCCGCCTTCCCAGGTGGCGCCATGGATCAGCGCGTCGAGATTGCCAAAATGCGCAGCGAGCGCCTTCGCGGTCGATTCGCCCACGTGGCGGATGCCCAGCGCGTAGATGAAACGCGCGAACGTCGTGCTCTTTGATTTTTCCAGTGCAGCGATCTTGTTCTGGGCCGATTTCTCACCCATCCGTTCGAGGCTAGCCAGTTGCTCAGCGCTGAGTCGGTACAGGTCGGCGGCCGTGTCGATGACGCCCTTGTCGACCAGTTGCTCAATCAACTGGTCGCCCAGCCCTTCGACGTCGAGCGCGCGGCGCGACACGAAGTGCATCAGGCCGCCTTTCTTCTGCGCGCTGCAATGGGTCCAACCGCCCGAACAACGGGCGATCGCCTCGTCTTCCAGGCGCACGATGGGCGAGCCACACACCGGGCAGGCGGTCGGCATGACGAATTGGCGCGCGTCAAGCGGACGCAGATCGGCCACGAAGCTGACCACTTCGGGAATCACGTCGCCGGCGCGGCGCACGATGACGGTGTCGCCGATCCGGATGTCCTTGCGTCGCACTTCATCCTCGTTGTGCAGCGTCGCGTTGGTGACGGTGACGCCGCCCACGAACACGGGCGCGAGCCGCGCCACCGGCGTGATCGCACCGGTGCGACCGACCTGCACCTCGATGTCCTGCACCGTCGTCGTCGCCTCTTCGGCGGGAAACTTGTGAGCCAGCGCAAAGCGCGGCGCGCGCGACACGAAGCCGAGCTTTTGCTGTGCCTCGAGCGCGTCAACTTTGTAGACGATGCCGTCGATGTCGAACGGCAGCGTGCTACGGCGTGCGCCGATCTGCGTGAAGTACCCCAGCATGCCGTCGGCGTCGCGCACCACGGCGCGCTCATGCGCGACCGGCAAACCCAGCCTTTCGTACCAGTCGAGCAGCGCCGAGTGCGACGCGGGCATGTCCGCGCCTTCCAGTGCGCCCACGCCGTAGGCGAAAAAGCGCAGATTGCGGGTGGCCGTGATACGCGAGTCAAGCTGGCGCAAGCTGCCGGCGGCGGCGTTGCGCGGATTGGCGAACTCCTTCATGTCGGCGGCGCGCTGGCGCTCGTTCAGACGCGCGAAATCGGCCTTGTACATCAACACCTCACCGCGCACGTCGAGCACTGCAGGCGGATGGTCGCCATGCAGGCGCAGCGGAATGGCGCGCACCGTACGGATGTTGGTCGTGACGTCCTCGCCGGTGGCGCCGTCGCCACGCGTGGCCGCCTGCACGAACACCCCGTGCTCGTAGCGCAAATTGATGGCCAGTCCGTCAAACTTCAGTTCGGCCGCGTAGTCCACGTGCTGCGCGTCGAGCGACTCGCGCACGCGCCGGTCGAAATTGATGATGTCCTCGTCCGAGAAGCCGTTGTTAAGCGACAGCATCGGCACGCTGTGGATCACCTGCTTGAATGCGGAGATGGGCGCCGCGCCCACCCGCTGGGTCGGCGAATCGGCCGCAGCGGCCTCGGGATGGCCCGCCTCGAGCTGCTGCAATTGGGCGAACAGGCGGTCGTACTCGGCGTCCGGGATGGTCGGCGCATCGAGCACATGATAGGCGTAGATGTGCCGGTTCAGTTCATTGGTCAACCAGGCCATGCGGGCCAGGTCGGAATTAGTATCTATCGTCACGCGTTGGTCAGTCTAATCGGTTGTTCGGGTGTCTCAGCTAAACAGGCGCAGCGCGCGGGTCGAGCCGGCGGGGATGTCGGCCGCCTCCATTTCCTGGTAAAACTCGAGCACCTGGCCATTGATTTCGGCCAGCGCCTCGTCCGACAGCGGCGCGTTGCCGTCGTCGACGATGGTCGCGTCGAGCCGGCCCACCAGCGCGCGCGCGCACGCGACCATGCTGCCAAAACCGTCGCGCATCGGCGCCACGCAGGGCACATCGAGCAGCAGCGTCAGGCGCGAGGTCGTTTCGGCCGCCAAAGTGACGTTGGTCGAGAGCGTAAACAGGAAACGGCCGTCGCCGTCGGGCATTGCATAGCGCCCGTCCGGACGCACGTCAAAGCCCTGCTTTTCCAGCGCGACGATCAAGGTCGAGATCGACCAGGGCGCGCCGTTCGACATCAGGTTCACGCCCAGCTGCGCGTCGTGGCCCGACACGAAACGGTGCAAGGTGCGCGCCTCGCCCATCACCTCGATCATGTCCGGCACCTCCGGCTCGGCGCCGATGTCGTCGGCCACGGTGCGCAGGCGCGTCACCAGCTCGGAGTATTCAAGCTCATTGAGCGCCGTGGTGCGGCTGGCCAGTTGCACCCCCACCTGCAGCTTGGTGTACACGCCGCCGTGCGTAATCGGTTCCCAGTCGCCATTCACGTGCAGGCCGATGTAGTGGATCGGCTTGTTGCCGACATGACGCAGCGTCTGCAGCACCGGCAGGATTTTGTCGCCGCGCACGGCCACCTCCAGCGCCAGTGGAATGAGGCAGTCGATCAGCGGATCGACCAGGCTGGTGGCCAGTTCGGCCGCCGGCGTGCCAACATCGACACCGACCGGCGCGACCGGTTCGGCCACGTCGGCCAGTTCGCCGCCAAAGCTGGGCTCCTGGCGCTGTTCGGCACCGGCGCCAGGGGCGCGCATCAGCACGTCGTCATGGTTGCCGGAGAAGGCCCGTTCGACGCTTTTCTTGGCCTTGTACTCCTGCCACTTGTTGTAGACGACGACGCCGGCGACGAACACGCCGCTGGCGGCGATCAAACTCATTTGAAGATCTGTCATGCTGCTTGTGCCTCGGAAGCAAAATTCGCAGCGGACTCCATGTCCACTGCCACAATGCGCGATACGCCCTGCTCTTGCATCGTCACACCGATCAATTGGTTGGCCATTTCCATCGCAATCTTATTATGCGAAATAAACAGGAATTGGGTATGGTCGGACATCCGTTTCACCATTTTGCAGAAACGCTCAGTATTGGCGTCGTCGAGCGGCGCGTCAACCTCGTCGAGCAGGCAAAACGGCGCCGGGTTCAATCTGAACATCGAAAACACCAGCGCCGTCGCGGTCAAAGCTTTCTCGCCGCCGGACAGCAGGTGAATCGTGGCGTTCTTTTTGCCAGGTGGCTGGGCCATCACCTGCACGCCGGAATCGAGGATTTCGTCGCCCGTCATGGTCAGTTTGGCCTGGCCGCCGCCGAACAGAATCGGGAACAGTTCGGAGAAATGCTGGTTGACCCGGTCGAAGGTATCTTGCAGCAGGTCGCGTGTCTCTTTGTCGATCTTGTGGATCGCGTCTTCGAGCGTGCTGATCGCCTCGCACAGGTCGGCGTTTTGCGCGTCGAGGAAGTTCTTCCGCTCGGACGCCTGGGCCAGTTCGTCCAGCGCGGCCAGGTTCACGGCGCCCAGGCCCGTGATGGCATTGGTCAGGCGCGTCACCTCGCCTTGCAGGTAGGACGGCTTCATGTCCGGATGCAGTTTTTCAGTGAGCGCCGCCTCGTCCGCCTGCACCGCCAGCAGCGCCTCGGAGAACTGCTCCTGGTTCAGGCGCGCGGCCTGCTCCTTGAGCTGCATTTCCATGATCTTGTCGCGCTGCGGCTGCAAGCTGCGCTCGGACTGCAGCCTCGCCTCCTCGAAGGTGCGCAGCTGCATGGTGATCTGGTCGAGCTCATGGCGCGCATCCGACAGCGCGCGTTCCTGCGTCGTGCGGCGGTCCAGCAGATCTTGCAGACCGTCGTTGGCCGCGCCCGTTTCCAGGTTGGCCAGTTCTTCCTGACCAGCGAGCAGGCTGGCGCTGACCTGGGCCGCCTGGATGTTGGCGGTGGCAATGTTACGACGCAGCTCATCGATCTTGCTGCGCTGGGTTTTCTCGGCGAACTGGGCCTCCTGGGCGGCCCGTTCGAGCTCGCGCAATTGGCCGCGCGCGTCCGTCAGGCGCTGCTCGAGTGTGAGGAACTCGGTCTGGCCGTCTTCGTGTGCGCCTTGCAGATCGGCCAGCGCCATATCGAGCTGCTCGAACTTCTCTTCCGACTCGAGCTTGATATGCAGCTGCTCGGCTTCCTGCTCGGCGATCTCATGCAAATCGGTCTGGATCTGGGTACTGCGCGCGTTGAAACGGGCCTCGACCTCGCACTGTTTGACGACGTCGATTTGCAGATTGTGCACCTGCGCGGTCAAGCTGGCGCTGCGCGCGCGCGCGTCCTGCAACTGGCGCGTCAGATTGGCTACCGCCGCATCGGCGCGCACCGCGCGCGCGCGCGCCTCGTCGGCCAGCATGTGCTGGGCGCGCGACTGTTTGCCGATGTTGTCGATCTCCTGCTGACGTCCCAGCACGCCGTCCTGCTCGGCGTCGGCCGCGTAGAAACGCACGCTGGACGCCGACACGACGTGCCCTTCGATGGTGACGAAGCAGCCGCCCGCCGGCAGGCGCGCACGCTCGGCGAACGCCTGGGCCGCGTCGTTGGCCACGAATACATTGTGCAACCAGTCGTGCAGCAGGCCGCGCAGGCCCGATTCGTTGAGCTTGAGCAGACTGGCGAACGGTTTTAAGCCGTCGATCTCGGCCGGCGGCACCGCCTGCGCCATCGACGGCGCGTAGATGGCCAGCTTGGCCGGCGGCGCGTCGCTGAAAAAAGCACGGGTCCAATCGATGTTCGACACTTCCAGCGCCGAGGTGCGCTCGCGCAGGATCGCCTCCATCGCCGTTTCCCAACCCTGCTCGATGTGCAGCTTTTGCCACAAGCGCGGCAGCGTATCGAGTTCGTGTTTTTTCAGCCACGGCTGGACCTTGCCCTGGGTCTGCACGCGCTCCTGCATCTGCTTTAGCGCCGACAGACGCGCTTCCAACTGAGCGTTGGCCGCTGTTTCCGTGTTGACCTGTTGCTGCGCCTGGGCGCGCTCCTGCTCGATCTGTTGCTGCTGTTCGAGCGCCGCCTCGAGCATCATCGTCTGCTCTTCCAGCGACTGCTGTTTTTCTTCCAGTTGCAGCTTCAGATTGGCCAGATGGCTGCTGTCGGGCAGATTCAAACCGCTTTTTTCCTGCTGCAGACGCTCGCGCCGTGTCAGCAGTCCGGCCAGGATGTTGGACGCATTGCGCTGGTGGGTCGCCTCGAGTGCGATCTGCTGCTGCGCCTGCATGATCTTGGCGCGCGACTCGGTGGTTTTCTGTTGCGCCGCGCGCCACTGCGCTTCCAGCGCCGGCAAGCGTTCGCTGCCCTGCTCCGCATTCATCTGCGATTGCTCGACGCGCGCCCCCAGCTCTTCGAGGCGAAACTCGGCTTCCTCGCTTTGCTCCTGATATTGCTGCCCCTGATGCTGCCACTGATCGCGCTGCGCCGTCAGGGTGCCCAACTGATTTTGCAGACGGCTGCGCGACTCGAGCACATACTTGATCTGCGCTTCCAGGCTGCCGATTTCCGCGTTGGTCTGATACAGATGACCCTGTGCCTGATGCAAGCGGTCGCCCACGCTGAAATGCGCCTGGCGCATGTGTTCCAGCTCCAGTTCCACGTGGCGCAACTTGGCGGTCTGTTCTTCCAGATCGGTCTGGGCTTGCTCGACTTCGCGTTGGAAGCGGCTCTGTTCGTTGTGCGCTTCGTTCTTGCGCAGCAGCCACAGCAGTTTTTGCTTTTCTTCCTGGTCGGCCTGCAAGTTGTGGAATTTGGTCGCCACCACGGCTTGCGCTTCGAGCTTTTCCAGGTTGGCATTCAGTTCGCGCAAGATATCGTCGACGCGCAGCAGATTCTCGCGCGTGTCGTTGAGCCGATTCTCAGTTTCGCGCCGGCGCTCCTTGTACTTCGATACCCCGGCCGCCTCTTCAAGGAACACCCGCAACTCCTCCGGGCGCGACTCGATGATGCGCGAGATCATGCCCTGGCCGATGATCGCGTAGGCGCGCGGGCCCAGCCCCGTGCCAAGGAAAATATCCTGAATATCGCGCCGGCGCACCGGCTGACTGTTGATGTAATAGGTCGACGTGCCGTCGCGCGTGAGCGTGCGCTTGACGGCGATTTCGGCGTACTGGCCCCATTGGCCGGCGGCCTTGCCGTCGTTGTTGTCAAATACCAGCTCGACCGAGGCGCGTCCGGCCGGTTTGCGGTGGGTCGAACCATTGAAAATAACGTCCTGCATCGACTCGCCGCGCAGTTCGGACGCCTTCGATTCGCCCAGCACCCAGCGCACGGCGTCGATAATGTTGGATTTTCCGCAGCCATTCGGACCGACGACGCCAACCAGCTGACCCGGCACCTGGAAATTGGTGGGATCGACGAAAGACTTAAATCCCGACAATTTAATGGAAGATAGACGCACGTTGTAGACTGTTCTTCGCCTTAACCGGCAATATGGAGCTCGCGGAACCGGCACTGCGACACCTTGTCGCACCCAGCTTTCTCGGATGAAAAGGTGATCATCATACCATTTTATTGCCTCATTTCGGCCACGAACAAGCGTACGGTATCGTGCGGCTGATACAGGCGGCGCGCAATTGGCGCGGCGCCGGCGCCATCGCCCAGGTGCGCCTGTCGTAGGGCGTCGGATGGCCCGACAAACGCAGCGCCAACCCCACCATCCATGGCTCGGTCTGGCCCATCGCGGGCTCGGCGTTCGAACTGCCCGCCAACACCAGCAAACTCACGCCCACCAGCCACGGGCGCAGCACGCGCCGCGGCGCATTCTGGGCGCGCCGGATGAACAGCAGCGCCACGCACAGGCCAAGCGAAAATCCCAGCGCCGCCTCGGACACCGGATGGGCGTGCAGCACCACGCGCGAGATCGCCACCAGCGCCGCGCACAGCACGCCGGCCATGACGCCGGCATCGAGCAGCGCCTTCGAGCGCGCCTGCAGCAAAATGTAGCAGGCCACCGGGAATACGGCTGCGGCGCGCGCGGCGTGCCCGCTAAAACCGGTGAAGCCGATCGACTCGATGCCGATGCCCCAGCCAAAGAAAGCCACCTTGGAGGCCACCACCAACAACATCGCGCCGGCGAACAGCACGCACCAGTGCAGCGCCAGGCGCCAGCAGTGGCCGGCCGCCAGCCAGGCGGCGATCGCCAGCGCGGCCGGCGCCGTCACGGACAGGCCGCCCGTGTGTGTCACAACATACCACCATTGCATAATCAATCACTTCAAAAAGTATCCGACGCGGCGACGCACTGGCGAACCAGGGCAGTCTCAATTTACGGAGGGAAAGGTAACCCGAACCGCCGGCGAGGGCAAGCGGGCGGACGGCATTCTACAGACAATTACCGTGAGGAAATAGTTTTTTATGCGCAGGCAGCGGTGTGTGCATCAGTATCGTTGACGGCCGCCGCGGCCAAGGCATCGGACAGTGCGACGCCGACCACGTCGTCAATGCGGATCAGTCTTGCCTGCTCAGCCTGGAAGGCCGCGCCAAGCTTCTCGGAGGACATTGAAAACGCTTCCTGGCGCGCGCCGGTGGAAAAGATGAACAAGGTGCGCAGCGGGCTGATCCAGGCCAACTTGACTTTGCGGCTACCGGTTTCGGCGTCGGTAAATTCGAGCCACATGCCGCGCTGCAGGGTATCGAGCACTTCGCCAGCGACTTCGGGCGGACGCGGCGGCGGCGGGGCCAGCTCAAGCGCGATGCGGCGCTCGGCATCCTTCTGAGCGACCTCGACGGCGATTTCCAGTTGCCGCTCGGGCGACAGTTCTAGCGGTGCGCGCACGATCGACGCGTGGCACTCGGCCAGCTCGGCAAAAAATTGCAGGCGCGCGGCATCTTGCCATTTGATGATGTCGAGCCAGGTATTCAGGCCGGCCAACAAGGTCGGCAGGCGCGAGATCAACGCACGTCTTTGTGCTTGGGTAATCTTCGGCTGCACGCTCCAGATCAGGTCGTCCATTGTGCGGGTGGCATTCTCCACTGCGCCGGGTTTTTCCGTCTCGACGCTGTAGGCAATCGTCAGCACCGATTTCCATTTATTTTCCAGGAACGATTCGACGACGGAAACCACCCCGCCACTACTGAGCCGCAATCCCAACGCGTGCCGCGCCGAACTGCTGGCCTCGGCCATTTTCTCCTGTTTCAGCGCGACCGCGATCGGTTCGGCGATCGCCTCGGTGGCCACTTTCTCCTCGACCTTGATCGATTCTTCCAGGTCCGCCACTGCTTCGACGAACACCGCCAGCTCATGCTCGGTCTCACGTCCGACCCGCGTGACGTTGCGCTGCATCGCCTGGAACAAGGGATCATCGGCACCCTTGCGCTGCTCCCACCCCATGCGCGAGAGCAGGTCGATCATGCGCCGCGCCGGATGTGCTTCCTGGAAGAAGAAGTCCTTGTCGACCAACGCCGCCTTGAGCACGGGGATCTGCAGGAAGCGGATCAACTCCCGTATTTCCTCCGGAATGCTTTGATCATGGAAAACCGTGTCGAAAATTTTCGACAACAGATCAATCGTGCCTTCGTCGTGCCGGCTCAGACTGCCCTCGGGCACGCTGTCCTTGATCTTGGGCAGATGGAACACATTCGACGCGTTGGCGCCCGCCGCTGCCGGCGCGCCGGCCATCGGCGTCGCCTGCTGCATCGCGGCCAAAAAGCTCATCAACTGGCGACGCCCCTGCGCTGCGCCGCCATGTCCGCCGTCTTGCCGTCCCATCGCCTCGGCGCCGGGGCCGCCTGCGCCATAGCCACCGCCTTGTGCGGCGCCGCCTTGATACCTGCCACCTGCGGCACTGCCTGTGCCGTAGCCGCCAGCCGATGCGCCAGCACCATAAGAACCACCAGCCGAACCGCTGTAACCGGCGCCATGCGATCCGCCCCCATCGCGCCCGCCGGACTGCCACGGCGCGTGCTGCGCCCCGCCCAGGCCGGGCAGATCGGGAATCATCGGAATGCCCAGATCGGGCATCTGGGCCACCTCACTGCCAAAGAAGTGGCGCAACTGCTGCGCCAGTTCAGCCTGTTTTGCAGCGCGCGCCGGAGCCGCCGTGGCTGGATCGGTCTTACGGATCCGGTAGTTGTCGATGCCGCCGGCCAGTACGCCTTTGCGCACCAGCGCCAGGTTCAGCGCCTCGTACATCGGACCAAGGTCGAGGAACAGATTCGGACGCAGCAAGCTCAACAGCATTGGATGGGATGCTTCGTCGGGTTCGAACTGGCACCAGGCCTGATTGGTTGCCTGCAGTAAAACCTCGGGACGGAAGGGATTTTGCCCGATGCGCAACACGTCGCGCTCGAGCATGTAGCCCAAGCGCACATTCAAGGTGGCAAGGCGCTCTGCCTGATCGGTCTCGAACGGCCGGCTAATACCACTGAAAATGACCTTGCTGTCCATCTCCGAATAGGGCACCAGCGACAATGA
Organism: Burkholderiales bacterium; assembly: GCA_038207625.1. GTDB lineage: Bacteria > Pseudomonadota > Gammaproteobacteria > Burkholderiales > Burkholderiaceae_D > JBBQZO01. Next base: position 28,989 of record JBBQZO010000024.1, read on the forward strand.
GTGGTCGGCGTCGCGCCGCAGTGGCATGCTCGACGGCGTCAACAGCGCGATCTCGGCGCGCACGCAGCGCTCGACCTCGGTCGACACCAGATGAATAAAGGCATAGCTATTGCTTTTGAGCAGGCTGCCAGCCTTGAAACGCTGATGCACCACGTATGCGTCGCCGGCCATGTCTTCCACGTCGAGCAATGCGCCCGACAGACGACTTGTCAAACCTGTCAATTGTTCATTGACACTGCGCGTAACCACACCGATCAAGCTTTCCCATAGCGCGTGAAGCGACGAATCCGTCGCGCCCGTCGCTGCTGCCGTGATTGGAGTTGGTGCCATGATGTGGTCTGCCTTGCGCATCGGATCGTGGTGCGGCCTAATTTAATTGAGCTCGCCAGTTGCCCTGTTCGTATTCTGGCACATTATTGCCGCAAGGCAATAGGGAATTTGAAACTATCTGCATATTTCTCACTCTTCTGGCTAGAATTCAGCACAGATGTCATAGGGCATTCATCTGTGTGTGCTAACCACGACAACTCCCATGTCGCGATTAAACGACAAGGCCAATTCCAGCACGTGCATTCTGTCAGAATTTTCGCAGATGCACACAAAAAATTCTACTCTGACTACATTTTCTCTAAGATACATTGCCGCTGTGGCGCCGGACGGTCCGTTGACACAGCTCGCAGATCGCCATAATAGATTGATGTACGGAAACTTAAACGCCCGCCTGCCCCCCCACACAGACCAAACCGGCCAGACCAGTTCACGTGTGTAGCCACTGCAAATGGCAAACGCGAACCCAGCCGAGGACCATGGACGACGGAGTGGTGCATGAAGAGGCCGCCAGCATTGCCGCAATAGCGTATATCTGCTTCAGGCCTGGTGCAAGTATGCCTGCTTCAGGTCTGGCGCAACCAAGCGCACTTGCGCTAGCCCGCCTCGGTGCATGACGCCTATTTGCACAGCTTTGTGTTAGTAGACGCAATGCTTGGCCGCTGCGCCGCGCGCTCCGTACGCGCTGCACGCCGCGTGCCCCCTCCCCGCGCAGCGCAAGTGTGTCGGCCAGGGCCTAGATATTAAGAATCAGCGCGCCTTTGGGCGGAGCGAACTCGGCCACAGCGTCGATCATGCCGACCGCCAGCGCTTCGTGGGCCGTCAGGTGCAAATCGGAGTAGGCATGCACTGCCCAATGGTCGGCGGACAGTTGCACATGCTGGCGCAGGATCTGCTCGGTACGCAAGTCGTCGGCCTGCAGGCCTTCGACGATAATTTTGAGCGCTTCGGGCCGGGAGCCCGGCGCCGCCGTCGCGTGCGACTTGTGCACCATGAAGCGCGCCGTTTCGCTGGCATATCGGTGCTTGCCAGCCAAAAACAGCACCACCGCGATCGAGGCGACCGCACCGCAGTTATACATGACAAACTCGATGGGCGCATTCGACAGAAAGTTGTACAGGCAGATGCCGTCGCTGACGTAGCCGCCATTCGACTGCAGCAAGATATGGGCGGTATCGACCCGCCCCTCGCTCATGGCCGATACGGCATCGAAGACGCGCCTGACCATGTCGTGGTTGACGTCGCCCGACAGCGTGAAATAGGCGTTCGCGTGATGTTCTACCGGGTCATCGCTCATGGTTGTCGCTCGCAAGGTCGGTCCCTTATTCTAGCAAATTGTGGCCATCGGGCGCGCCACCTGGCGCCGTGCACGGGTTGACAATAGAGCCGCCCTGGCATATCCTCTGCACTCTTGATCGGGAGAGGGTAGCCTAGCGCTGCCGCCGAAGGGGCACAACCCAAAAACTCTCAGGCAAAAGGACTGATCAAGGAACCCTGCGCGTTGCGTATGGTTCAACTCTGGAGAGCTTCCGCGGCAACATGCCGGCGGCACACCGAAGGGGCACGCGGGAGTCATCTCCCGTTATCTCTCAGGTACCAAGGACAGAGGGGTCGGCGATCACATGTGGAAATGGCTGTTGCAGCTCTTCCTGTTTGTTCCGTTACAACCCCTTTTTCATTTGGCCAGAGACTCTCATGACGCTCAAAGCGACACCACTTAATTCCGCACACCGCAAAGCAGGCGCCCGCATGGTCGATTTCGGCGGCTGGGACATGCCCGTCAACTACGGCTCGCAAATCGACGAGCACCACACGGTGCGCACCGATGTCGGCATGTTCGACGTCTCGCACATGTGCGTGGTCGACCTGATAGGCGAAAACGTGCGCCCTTTCCTGCGCTCCCTGCTGGCCAATAACGTCGACAAGCTGCAAGTGGCCGGCAAAGCGCTGTACTCGTGCATGCTGAACCCGCAAGGCTTCGTCATCGACGACCTGATCGTCTACTTCTTCTCCGAAACCTGGTTCCGCCTGGTGGTCAATGCCGGCACGGCCGAAAAAGACATCGCCTGGATCAGCGCGCACAACAGCGCCACCAACAGCGGCGTGACCATCACCGAGCGGCGCGATTCGGCCGAGCCGATGGCGCTGATCGCCGTGCAAGGTCCGAACGCGCGCGCCAAGGTCTGGCAAGTTCTGCCGACCACCCAGGCCGCCTCCGAGCCCTTGAAACCGTTCAACGCCGTGATCGTCAAAGACACGGCGTTCGGCGAAGTGATGGTGGCGCGCACCGGCTACACGGGCGAAGACGGTTTTGAGCTGGCATTTCCGGCGTCCCAGGCTGACGCACTGTGGGATGCGCTGGTCGCCGCCGGCGTCAAGCCTGCCGGTCTGGGCGCACGCGACACGCTGCGCCTCGAAGCGGGCATGAATCTGTACGGCCAGGACATGGACGAGACGGTCAATCCGCTCGACGCCGGTCTGGCATGGACCATCGACCTGGTCTCCGAGCGCGACTTCACCGGCAAGGCGGCGCTGCTGGCGATGGGCCAGAACTTTCAATTCCTCGGTCTGATCCTGCGCGAAAAGGGCGGCGTGCTGCGCGCCCATCAAAAAGTTATCACCGCCTCCGGCGCGGTCGGCGAAATCACCAGCGGCACCTTCAGCCCAAGCATGCAGCAAGCCATTGCGCTGGCGCGCGTGCCGATGGATGTCGCCGTGGGCGACACCGTGCACGTGGAAATCCGCGACAAGAAGCTGGCCGCCAGCGTGGTCAAGCTGCCGTTCGTGCGCAACGGTAAAATCCTCGCTGTCTGAGAGCGTCACACCCTTTCGTTTTTTGCACCCATTAACTGCGATACCCCACCTCTGGAGCCTTACATGAACATTCCTGCAGACCTGAAGTACACCGAATCCCACGAATGGGTACGCGCTGAAGCGGACGGCACCATCACCGTCGGCATCACCGAATTCGCCCAAGATGCACTCGGTGACATCGTGTTCGTCGAACTGCCAACCGTGGGCAAAACCTACGCCGCCGGCGACGACGCCGCCGTGGTGGAATCGGTCAAGGCCGCCAGCGACATCTTCGCGCCAGTGGCCGGCGAAGTCATCGCCGTCAACGCCGCCGTCACCGACGCGCCTGACTCGATCAACAGCGACGCCTTCGGCGCCTGGATGTTCAAGATGAAGCCGAGCGATCCAGCGGCGATCGACGGCCTGCTCGACGCTGCCGCCTACGGCAAAAACACGGCCGAGTAATCGTGCCGCCGGCGCGCCATGGCGCGCCGGTCCCAGCTTGTCCCCTCTTTCAACCGGCCGCCGACTTTCGCGTTGGCCGCCAGTCTTTATTTGGCCTCTAATCATGACCCGCACCAGCCTGACCCAACTTGAAGCACGCGACGCGTTCATCCCGCGCCACATCGGCCCTTCCGAATCTGAACAGGCAGCGATGCTGTCGACCCTCGGCTACGCATCGCGCGCCGCGCTGATCGACGCGCTGGTGCCGGCCAACATCCGCAACCAAAGCCGTCTGCCGCTGGGCAAATTCTTCGAACCGATGCCCGAGCAAGCCGCGCTGGCCGCCTTGAAGGAACTCGCTGGCAAGAACCGGGTCATGAAATCGATGATCGGCCAGGGCTATTACAACAGCCACACCCCCGGCGTCATCCTGCGCAACATCTTTGAAAACCCGGCTTGGTACACCGCCTACACGCCTTACCAGCCAGAGATTTCGCAAGGCCGCCTGGAAGCGATCCTGAACTTCCAGCAAATGATCACCGACCTGACCGGCATGGGCATCGCCAACGCCTCGATGCTCGACGAGGGCACCGCCGCCGCCGAAGCGATGACGCTGATCCAGCGCGTCGGTAAATCGGCCTCGAAAGTGTTCTACGTGGCCGACGACGTGCTGCCGCAAACGCGCGAAGTGATCGAGACGCGCGCTCTGCCGATCGGCATCGAAGTGCGCACCGTCGCCGCCGGCGAGATCGGCAGCCTGAACGAAGCATGCTTCGGCGTGCTGCTGCAATACCCGGGCGTGAATGGCGACGTGCGCGACTACCGCGCCGCCGTCGAGTCCTTGCACGCCAAGGGCGCGATGGTGATCGCCGCCGCTGACCTGCTGGCGCTGACGCTGCTGACGCCGCCGGGCGAATGGGGCGCCGACGTGGTGGTCGGTAACAGCCAACGCTTCGGCGTGCCGCTCGGTTTCGGCGGCCCGCACGCCGGCTACTTGGCCACGCGCGACGAATTCAAGCGCAACATGTCGGGCCGCCTGGTTGGCGTGACCGTCGACGCGCAAGGCAACCAGGCTTACCGTCTGGCGCTGCAAACGCGCGAGCAGCACATCCGCCGCGAAAAAGCGACTTCCAACATCTGCACCGCGCAAGTGCTGCTGGCCGTGATGGCGTCGATGTACGCGGTCTACCACGGCCCCGCCGGGCTGGCGCAGATCGCCCGCCGCGTGCACCGCTTCACCAACGTGCTGGCCGCCAAGCTGAACCTGCTGGGCTACGAGATCGCCAACAAGACCTACTTCGACACGCTCACCATCAAGACCGAACGCGCCGAGCAATTGCACGCGCTGGCCGTTGAAAAAGGCATCAACCTGCGCAAGATCGACGCCGGCCACCTCGGCCTGTCGCTTGACGAAACCACCACGCGCGACGATATCGCGCTGCTGTGGAGCGTGTTCGCCCACGGCGTGTCGGGCAGCCCGGCCGCACCGGACGTGGACGCGATCGACGCCAGCGCCCAGAACGCGTTCCCGGACGCGCTGGCCCGCACCAGCGCCTACCTGACCCACCCGACCTTCAGCCGCTACCACGCCGAACACGAAATGCTGCGCTACCTGCGCAGCCTGGCCGACAAGGATCTGGCGCTGGACCGCACCATGATCCCGCTCGGTTCGTGCACCATGAAGCTCAACGCCACCAGCGAGATGATTCCCGTCACCTGGCCCGAGTTTTCCAGCATCCACCCGTTCGCGCCGGATGCGCAGACGGTCGGCTACCGCGAAATGATCGGTCAACTGGAAGAAATGCTGTGCGCGCTGACCGGTTACGCCGCCATCTCGCTGCAGCCGAACGCCGGCTCGCAGGGCGAATACGCGGGCCTGTTGGTGATCAAGGCTTACCACGCGTCACGCGGCGAAGGCCATCGCAACATCTGCCTGATCCCGTCCTCGGCGCACGGCACCAACCCGGCCTCGGCCAACATGGTCGGCATGCACGTGGTGGTTACCGCCTGCGACGCCAGCGGCAACGTCGACCTGGTCGACCTGAAGGCCAAGGCCGAGCTGCACAGCAAAAACCTGGCCTGCGTGATGGTCACCTACCCGTCCACCCACGGCGTGTTCGAAGAAGGCATCGCCGAACTGTGCGAGATCATCCATTCGCACGGCGGCCAGGTCTACATCGACGGCGCCAACATGAACGCGCTGGTCGGCGTGGCTTCGCCGGGCAGCTTCGGCGGCGACGTCAGCCACCTGAACCTGCACAAGACGTTCTGCATTCCGCACGGCGGCGGCGGACCGGGCGTGGGCCCGATCGGCGTGGGCGCGCACCTGGCCAAGTTCCTGCCGAACCAGCGCTCGTCCGGTTACCAGCGCGACGCAGCCGGCATCGGCGCGGTCAGCGCGGCGCCGTACGGCTCGGCCTCGATCCTGCCGATCTCGTGGATGTACATCGCGATGATGGGCGGCGAAGGCCTGACGGCAGCCACCGAAACGGCGATCCTGGCAGCGAACTACATCGCGCGCCGCCTGTCGCCGCACTATCCGGTGCTGTACTCCGGCCACGACGGTCTGGTCGCGCACGAGTGCATCCTGGACCTGCGTCCGCTCACCGACGCCACCGGCATCAGCAACGAGGACGTCGCCAAGCGTCTGATGGACTTCGGTTTCCACGCGCCGACCATGAGCTTCCCGGTGCCGGGCACCTTGATGATCGAGCCGACCGAGAGCGAGTCGAAAGTCGAGATCGACCGTTTCGTCGACGCGATGATCGCCATTCGCGCCGAAATCACCAAGGTCGAACGCGGCGAGTTCGATCGCCTCGACAACCCCTTGAAGGGCGCGCCGCACACCGCCGAAGTGGTCACCGCCGACGTGTGGGAACACCAGTACAGCCGTGAAGTGGCCGCCTTCCCGGTCGCCTCGCTGCGCAAGCAAAAGTACTGGCCGCCGGTCGGACGCGCCGACAACGTGTACGGTGACCGTAATCTGATGTGCGGTTGCGCGCCGATCAGCGACTACGAGTAAGTTCACGCGCGCTTGGAGGCCAGCCGCAGATGCGCGCGGCTGGCTGGTGTGCTGGCGCCACCGGCGATGGCGCCAGCGCCGCTGGCGCTGTCGGGCAATGCCGGCTGCGCCGGCGCTGCCAAACTGTCATCGAGTCTGAAGCTGGCCACGGCCCGCGACAGATTCATCGCCTGGCACTGCAAGCTCTCCGCTGCCGCTGCCGCCTGCTCGACCAGCGCCGAATTTTGCTGCGTCATCTGATCCATCTGCACGATCGCCAGATTCACTTCGCTGATGCCGCAGGCCTGCTCGCTGCTGGCAGTGCTGATCTGATTGATCAAATCTCCCACCTGCTGCACCGAAGCGACGATGTCGGCCATGCTGGTGCCGGCCTCGACCACCGAATGGTTGCCGCCCTCGATCTCCAGCACGGACGCCGCAATCAGCGCCTTGATTTCCATTGCCGCGCTGGCCGAACGCTGCGCCAGCGAACGCACCTCGGTCGCGACGACGGCGAAGCCGCGTCCGTGCTCGCCGGCGCGAGCCGCCTCGACGGCCGCATTCAAGGCCAGGATATTGGTCTGATTGGCGATCCCGTCGATGACCCCGACGATTTCGACCACTTTGCGCGAACTGCCCTTGATCGAGGCCATCGTCAACACCAGCCGGTCGACCACGGTGCCGCCGCGCTGGGCAAAATTGGACGCACATTCGGCCAGCTGGTTGGCCACTTTGGCATTGCTGGCGGTCTGGTTGACGGTGGCGGTCAGTTCCTCCATCGAGGAGGCAGTCTGTTCGAGCGAGCTGGCCTGCGCCTCGGTGCGACTGGACAGATCGGCATTACCTTGCGCGATCTCGCGCGAGGCGGTGCCGATCGACTGGGCCGAGTTGAGGATGTTCTTGAGCGTCGCATTCAGGTTGCGGATACTGGTGTCGAGCGTGCGCGCCGTGTCGGCAATTTCATCGCGCCCGTAGACCCGATCCTTGACGCGCAAGTCGCCGCTGGCCAGATCGGTGGCAGCCTCCCCGATCGCCGCCACTTCGACCAGCAGCGCCTTGCGCACCACCATCGTCAGCAGCAAGGACAGCGCGATCGACACCGCCACCACCGCCGGCAGCACCGTCGAGACCACCTGAAAATCGGACTCGGCGGCGCTGATCGCCTGCTCGCTGAGCTGCTGCTCCAACTTGGCCAATTCCTCCAGGCGCAGCGCCACCACGTCAAACGCCTTCTCCGCCTTGGACATCGCGTTGGTGCCCATCGACTGGTCCACGGCGGACAACTCGATCACATCCGAGACCGCCTTCACATACAGCAAATCGGCGCCAGCGGCCTGTTCGACGAACTTGCGCTCGGCGCCGCCGGGCTCGGTCACTTTGCTCAACTGGTCGAACTGGCCCGCCAGTTCGGTATGGTGCTGGTGCAACGTGCGCACCAGCGCCTCCACCCGGTTGGGCGAGAAACTGGCATTGATCCACGTCAGCATCTGGTAGATTTCGGTATGCGCCCGATTGGCACCGGCCACCAGGTCGGCGGTCGCTTTCAGGCGCGCCCCGCGCTGCTGCACAATCGTCTCGAGCGATTGATTCTGGCGCACCATCGCCGTGTACGCGCCCGCTGACAGCAGAACGAGCAGGATCAGGACGAGCCCCGGCGCGAGCAACAGCTTGGGGCCGATTCGAAGTTTGCTTAGCATGGGAGTTCCCAGCCGCGGCGGCGGCGCCTGACATCAACATGAAACGGCTCAGTGCTTGTAAATGCCGGCCTCCAGCGCCACATCCTCGACCCGCAGCACGTAGGTCGTCTTGGCCTCGACCTTGCCCGTGCTGGGATTTTTGAACTTGTAGTCGACCCAGCCCTTGCCCTTGCCCTTGGCCAGTCCCAGCATGTCGCGCCGGAACAGCTTGCCGTCGGCGTCCGGCACATCGAGCAAGTTCTTGCCAATTAGCGCATTGGTCGGGTGCGCGACCGTGATGCCATCGAGATCGCGCATGGCCAGGTACAGGGCGCCCTGGTTAAATTCCGGATCTTTGCTGTTGATACGCTTGATCATTTCGGCCTTGCCGTGCGCCTTGACGAATTGCGCGCCCCGTTCGGCCAGCGCGATCGCATCTTTTTCGGTGGCGTCGGCCTGCACCACGTGCGGCCACAGACAGGTACAGGCGACACACACACTGGCGATGAAATTTCTCATAATCGACTCCCGATTCGATGACTGCACTGGCGCGCGGGTGCGACACAGGTATGATGGCGGCGACGTCTGTTGCGTATTCCAAGCGCAATATTTCCTATGCGCATTGGCTAATGTACGCTTGCCCGATAAGTTCGGTTTGTGCCGGCGCAAGCATTGCGACCAGCATGCGCGCACGGCCCACTTTTTGACATGAAGGATCTTGCTGATGAAACGTTCCACCGCTGCCGTGCTGCTGTCGGCGCTTGTTTTCCCTGGCGCCGGCCAGTGCTATTTGCGGCGCTATGCACGCGCAGCCCTGTTTGCACTGCCGAGCGCGCTGGGGGTGGCCTACCTGGTGCGCGCAGCCATTGACCGCGCCGACGCCATCGTCACGCAAATGCAGGCAGGCACACTGGCGCTCGACCCGGAGCTGATCGCGGCGCAGATCAGCGCCCAGAGCAGCAACACCGACACGCTGGTGAACATGCTGATGCTGCTGTGCTGGATCGGCTCGATTGTCGACGCCTACTTGCTGGCGCGCGCAGAATCGCACTAAGATGGGAGCGGGCATACCGCCCGCACCCACAGGAGAGCGAACCGATGAGTATGCACATTCGTTTCACGCTGGCGCTGTCACTGGCGCTGGTCATTGGCGGCCCGGCACTGGCCCAGAACACCGCCATCAAGCGCACCCCTATCCTCACGGCCGACGTGGCCCAGCCAAATCACGAGGCGGTGGTCGCGCGCGTCGAGATCGCCGCCGGCGGCCTGGCCGGCCGTCACACCCATCCGGGCGACGAAATCAGCTACGTGCTCGATGGCGAAGGCGAATTGCTGATCGATGGCGCCCCAGCGCGCGTGCTCAAGCCTGGCGACGCCTTCGTCGTTCCAGCCGGCACCATCCACAGCGCTAAAAACACCGGCACCGTGCCGATGCACCTGGTCGGCGTCTACGTGGTCGAAAAAGGCAAGCCGCTGGCCACACCGGCGCCGTAGTTGGCGCGCCCGGCAGGGCTGATCCATGCGGCGCACAGCACCCTCCCCGGCATGCGCTCCTGCCCATGCGCGGACGCGCGCGGTGAGCGTGGGCCACTGATTGAACACCGGCAGGTCAGTCACGTCGATGCCGCCCGCGCGCAGCCGAATCGATCGGCCACCTTGAGCAAGCACACTTTCCCCCCTGTCCCTTTCCAGAGTGACAGGGGCTGTGCTATGATGCTGCTTTCGCGGCTGTAGCTCAGTTGGATAGAGTACTTGGCTACGAACCAAGGGGTCGTGGGTTCAATTCCTGCCAGCCGCACCAAAATTCGTATTGAAATGAAGGGCTTAGAGATCACTCTAAGCCCTTTTTTCATGTCCGCACGCAATGCGCAGCGTGCTACGCCGCGCGCATCGTCGACCAGCAACGGCGCTCCTGCGGCGCCACGCCCCGATGCAAGGCGCGACGCAGGGCTTGCAGTGAAAACAGCTTGGCGCCGAATATATATTCGCCTAAACTGTGCCCATGAAACCGAAAGACGAGAAAAAACTGGCAGCGATCGCCGCCGCCACCTATCAACTGGTGGGGCAGCGGGGCCTGTTCGGCCTGACTCTGGCCGATATCGCGCGCGCCGCGCACATCGCGACCAGCACGCTGTATGTCTACTATCCGTCCAAGGAAGCGCTGCTCGACGCGCTGTACGGCGGCGCCAAGAACGCCACTTTTTCACGCTGGACTCAGGGCGACGATAGCGCCGCCCCCTATAAAATGCGGGTGCGGCGCATGTGGCTCAACATGTTGGCCGATCGCCTTGAGCGTCACGCGCAACTGCTATTCCAGGAGCAATATCACGGCTCGCCAAACATCAGCGCGGCGAACCGCGAACTCGGTGCGCAGTTCGCCCGTTTCTTCAGCGAATTTCTGGCGCGCGGTCAGGCCGAAGAGATCCTGAAAGCTGTTCCCATCGCGTTTCTGATCGCCAGCATCGCCGGATCGAGCCGCGAAACGGCACGGCAAATTCGTGCGGGTGGGCTGCTCGACAACGAAGAAACGCGCAATACTGCATTCATGCTGTGCTGGGATGCAATCAAAGCCTAGTTTCTCTTAATTTTAAACTTTAACCGAATATCCATTCGACATAAAATGAAAAAACTCATACTCATTACCGGTTGCTCCAGCGGCATCGGGCGCGCCAGCGCGCTGTTGTTCGCCTCCAATGACTGGCAGGTGGTCGCCACCATGCGCGACGTCAGCAAGGCCGGCGACTTGAGCGACCACCCGGGCATCACCGTGCGCGCACTGGACGTGACGGTGCCTGAATCGATCGCCACGCTGTTTGCCGGCGTCGAGGCTGAGTTCGGCCGCATCGATGCGCTCGTCAACAACGCCGGCTTCGGCGCCTTCGGTCCGTTCGAAACGGCCACCCCGGCGCTGATCGACCTGCAACTGGCCACCAATTTAACCGCCGTGATGAACATGACGCGCGCCGCCCTGCCCTTGATGCGCCGCCAGCGCAGCGGCACCATCATCAACATCGCCTCGATCGGCGGGCTGACGACGATGCCGCTCAACGCGATCTACCACGCGACCAAATACGCGGTGGTCGGTTTCACCGAGGCGCTGAGCTACGAGCTGGCGCCGTTTGGCATCGCCAGCAAGTTCGTCGCGCCAGGCGGCGTGTCGACCGACTTTGCCGGCCGCTCGCTGGCGCGCACCTACGACGACAGCGCGCATGCGTATGTCGACATCGTTGACAAAGTCAGCGCCGCCTTCGCGCAGCGCAGCGGCGCGTATTCGACGCCGGAACAGATCGCGCAAGTGGTGTGGCAAGCGGCCACCGACGGCAGCGCCCAGGTCAGCTATGTGGCCGGCGCCGATGCCACCGCACTGCTGGACGCGCGCGCGCGGTTGGGCGAGACAGGCTACCTGCAGATGATGCAGCAGCGCTTTGGCCTTGCCTCCTGAGCGCGCCCACCCACTGCGATCCCTCGCTTAGGGCGCGGCGACCTTCACCGGCACCAGTGGCGCGCCGACATACTTGAGCAGCAAGCCCTTCGGCCCGATCGCCCAGCCGCTGGTGGGGCTGGCGAAGCCAACCGTGTTGATCGGCGTGCGCCCCAGCACCGTCCAGCTCTTGCCGTCGTCGATGGAAAACCCCGAGCCGGCCAGGCCTGCCGCCACATAGCTGTGGCTGGCGCCCGGCACCGGCAGCACCACCGACATGAACCCCTCCGGCAGCACGGCCACCGCGTTCCAGCTGGCGCCGCCGTCCTCCGTGCGGGCACCGTTCAGGCTCGCCAGCGCCGGCAGCTTGTAGTCGCCACCCACGGCCATGCCCTGGCGCGGATTCTGGAAGCCGACCGAAAACGCGCCCTTGGTGGGCGCGCCGGCCGGGATCGGCAGCGTCGCCGCCGTCCAGCTCGCGCCCCGGTCCGACGAGTGCAGCACCCGCGCTACTGTCGCGCCGCCGGTGCTGATCCACGCGTCGCGCGTGCCGGCCACCGTCAGGCAGGTACCGCTGGCGGCGAACGCGCCCTCATCCTGCAGCGCCGTCACGGCGCCGGCCGGATTGTTTTGCGCGCGCCAGCTAACACCGGCATCACTGGTTACCAGCACTTGAAAATGGCCCTCGACCGGGTCGCCAAACACGATGCCGTTCTGGTCGTCCCAGAACGCCATCGCGTCCCAGAAGCCGGCCGCATCCGGATTGCGCGCCTGCAGTTGCCAGCTCGCACCGCCGTCGACGGTGCGGTAGATGCGCGAGGCGTCGCCCGGCCCCGCGCTCATGATCAGCGCGCTGCTGGCGCTCGTCGCATGGATATCGCGAAAGTCGAGCGCGCCGGCGTCCGGCACGGCCAGCGTCTGCCAGTGCGCGCCGTCGATGGTGCGCAATACCGTGCCTTTGGCCCCGCTGGCCCAGGCGACGGTGGAACTGAGCACCGACAGGCCGCGCAACTCGACCGTCGTGCCGCTGCTCTCAACGCGCCACGGTTCCTGCGCCGCAGCGCCGGCGCATACCGCATGCATCAGCAAACAAGTGAAAATGGATTTATTCATCGATTCGGGTCCTGTGGATGGTGAAGGCCGCCGACCTTGGCGTGCGGCGCTGAGATATTTATTTCAAACAAACGTCAGTGAGCGTAGCGCGCGGCGCACACGCGACGTGGCGCGCCGGCACCGCCGTGTGCACGGCGCCGGCGCCGCTGTACTGCCTGCTGGCGGCGTTGTCCGAATGCAAGGAGTGGCGCACTCTGGTAGTCTAACGCACTCGTCGCAACCATGGAGAAGAAGTAATGTTTAGAAAATCATTATTGGGAACGGCGCTGTCGCTGTGTCTGATCGGCGCGCATGCCCAAGGCGCCGACGCTGCCACGACGCCGGCCAGCTTCAGCGCGCTGGATCTGCAAACGGCGGCCGCGCTGCGCGACGCTGCCATGCAAGACAACGCCAGTTACCGCATCCTCGAATCACTGACCACCGAGGTGGGGCCGCGCATGGCCGGCTCGCCCGCCGAAGCGCGCGCCGTCGCCTGGGCCGAGGCCAAGTTCAAGGAGCTCGGCTTCGACAAGGTCTGGAAGGAACCCGTCACGTCGCCAGGCTGGACGCGCGGCGCCGAAAGCGCCGAGATCATCGCGCCATTCCGCCAGCCGCTGGTCATCACGGCGCTGGGCAACAGCGTCGCCACGCCGGCCACAGGGATAACGGGCGAACTGGTCCAGTTCGCCACGCTGGCCGAGTTGGTCGCGGCCGCACCTGAGCGCGTACGGGGCAAGATCGTGTTTATCAATCACAAGATGCAAACCGCACGTGACTATGGCAGCGTGTCGGCCGGTCGCAAATCGGGCGCTTCCGAGGCGGCCAAAAAAGGCGCATTGGCGCTGGTGATCCGCTCGGTCGGCACCGACAGCACCCGCTCGGCGCATACCGGCGCGATGTGGTACAGCCCCGGTGTGGCGCAGATTCCGGCGGCCGCGATGTCCAACGCCGACGCCGACCTGGTGGTGCGCATGCTCTCGCGCGGCGCGCCTGTCACACTGAGCCTCAAGCTCGGCTCGGTGGTCGGGCCCGACATCACGTCGTACAACGTGATCGGCGAAATGACCGGCAGCGAACGCCCCAACGAGTACGTGATGATCGGCGGCCACCTCGACTCCTGGGATCTGGGCACCGGCGCGATCGACGACGGCGCCGGCTGCGCGATCTCGATGGCGGCGGCCGAGCTGATCAAGCGGCGCGGACTGAAACCCAAGCGCAGCATCCGCGTGGTGTTGTTTGCCAACGAAGAGCGTGGCCTGTGGGGCGGCAAAGCCTATCTGAACGCGCACCGCGCCGAACTGGACAAGATCCAGGCGGCGTCCGAAGCGGACAGCGGCCAGGGCCCCGTGTTACGACTGGACTCCTACGTTCAGCCAGAGGCCTTGGGCTCCGTGCGCCAGATGCAGACGCTGCTCGCGCCGCTGGGCGTGACGGCGGGCAGCAACACAGCCTACCCGGGCCCGGACATGGGCGACCTGCGCGATGCTGGCATGGCCAGCTTCAATCTCAGTCTCGACGAGGGCGACTACTTCCGCCTGCACCACACGGCCGACGACACCTTCGACAAGATCGAGCCGTCCCGCATCAAGCAGGCCGCCGCCGCCTACGCGGTGTTTGCCTGGATGGCGGCGCAGGCGCCCGTCAGCTTCGGCTCGGGCAGCGCGGCCCTGAAGGCAGGCACGCACTGAGGGCGTCGACGTTGCACATAGGCACTTCCAGAACGGAAATGCCTATGCTATAATCTTGTTTTTCGCGGCTGTAGCTCAGTTGGATAGAGTACTTGGCTACGAACCAAGGGGTCGTGGGTTCAATTCCTGCCAGCCGCACCAAAATTCGTATTGAACGAGGGTCCAGAGAGCAATCTCCGGACCCTTTTTTGATTTGCGGACACAGCGCGCTGGACCGACTCGGCGACAGCCATGGGAAGTCGGGCTACCCACGTCGATCGTGACGCAGCACTAACCTGCGCTCATGGGGGGCAAGCGGCGACCGATTGCCCCAGATAGAAAAAGCCCGCATCACGGCGGGCTTTTTGGCACGGCTCTTCAGACGCGTATCAAGCCAGACTAATCTTTGTCCAGGTTCTGTACGGCGCGTCGCAACGCCAGTTCGTGTGCCATGCCGCCGCTGACGTACTCCGACTTTCTGGCCATCACCCAGTCGACGACGTCCTTCTTGTACCACGGCGAGCTTGGATTGATTTGCGGATGGGATGCCCGCAGCTGCGCCAACGTTCGTTCATAGATGCCATCGCTTGCAAACTGCGCGGCAGGGCCCGCAGGCGCGCCCTGATCCTGCATCCGATACGCAGGTTCGCCAGTTGTCACACCAGACTGGGTAACGTTGTCGTCCGCCGGACCCTGTTCAGCCACCGATGGTGCAGCAGCAACCGATGCCGCTACAACGACCGGCGCAGCGGCAGCAACCGGAACAGCGGCGGTAACCGGCGCAGCGGCGGCAACCGGCGCAGGCGCGACGGACGCCACCGGCACAAACGGCGCTGGCGACGCGAGTGCAACTGCGCTCACGTTGCGCACCGGCGCGACAGGGGCTGCGTCGCGAGCAGGCGCAGACGCCACCTTGGCGAGCTCTTTCGCTGGCACTGTCCGCGCAACTGGCGTTGTCGGCGCAACATCGGACACTGCCGGCGTTCTCGTCGCGCCCACATGCGCCAGATCTTTCGTCAACAACATCTCCGCCGCCAGCGTTTGCACGCAGTTGTCAGCGGCCAGCGCCAGCTCTTTCTTCAATCCGGCCGCCTGGTTGTCGACGAATTCATCATAGGTAGGCGCCCCCACATCGGACTCGGGAAAGTGCTTGCAAACGCCTTCTGCCACCACGTTCTTGGTCTCGGTGTCGATCAGGCGGGCCTTGGCGCTGTACATCAGGTGATAGTGCGTCCAATTGCTCGAAAAATAGAGCATGGTCCAACCTGTCGTTTGCACGTCGAGCACGAAACGGGCCGCACCGCGCGCCGCGTTGGCCACCTGTGACGGATCGTCCCCACTGACGGCGACGGCCGGCGTGACGACACGCGTTCCATGCGAATTCGTCAGCACCGCCATCAGGCCGGCGGCGATCGCCGGGGCAGGATCGGCCACATTGTTCTTGGCGACGATGCTATTGCCGTTCGAGACGGCGGCCAGGCCGCCGATCAGACCGAACACCGCATTACCGGGACTAAACGCGGTGAAACTCGGCACCGCCCGGGTGGTACTGGTGATCGTTTGGTGCTTCAGCACGGCCGCCGATTGCGCACTGATCGTCTGCTTGGTGACTGTGGCGCAACCCGTGGCGATCATTGCTACGCTTGAAACTAGTAATATCTTTCGCATGTGCGAGTCCCATTTCTAAGGGATTGAAAAAATATCAAGGACGTCGGCCCTGTTGCGCCGCAGCAGCGGTACGAACAAGCCCGGCGCAACCTCGGGTTAAGTGTGCGCGAACGCGCGGCGCAATCCGATCAACGCCACCAGAACCATGCACTGGCACAGCCAGCGACGCGAAGCAAGGTGGTGCGACGCACAAGCATGCCGCAAAGCAATTTATTTTCTATCGCAAGAGCATACCACGAACCATTTGCAATTTGCCAATAATGGTTCGAATATTGCACCTCTCCGAACCGCACACTGAGTGATGTCTGCGCCATCTGGCGGCTGTGGCGCCGCGACGGCAAGGACGCCACACCGCGCCCCCTTCAATCGGCCACCGTGCAGACCGCATGCGTAGCTGGTCATATCAAACTGTTTATATTTCATGCAATAGCTTAATATGGTGCAGCGTGCCCGCGACGACGCCGGCATCGACGATCGACGACGACCTGTACATGGAGTTCCACTGATGAGTTTTGCCCTGCCACGCACCATCATCGCTGCCGCCCTGCTGACCCTGTTCGGCAGCGCCTGCGCCCAGACCCCGGCCATGCTGGCGGACGTTCCGAAAAGCTTCGAAGCCCCCAAGACGGCCAACGACTACGACAAGCGCGTGCTGATGATCCCCATGCGCGACGGCACCAAGCTGTACACGGTGGTGGTGCTGCCCAAAAACGCCAAGGGCGCACCCATTTTGCTCACGCGCACGCCCTACAACGCGGCCAAACGGGCCGCGCGCTTTGACAGCGTGCACATGCAGGCGATCCTGCCGCAAGGCGACGACGTATTCGTCGCCGGCGGGTATATTCGCGTGTTTCAGGACGTGCGCGGCAAGCACGGTTCCGAGGGCGAGTACGTGATGACTCGCCCGCTGCGCGGCCCGCTCAACGCCAGCGCCATCGACCATGCGACGGACGCGTGGGACACCATCGACTACCTGGTCAAGCACCTGCCCGAATCGAACGGCAAGGTCGGCATGATCGGCTCGTCGTATGAAGGCTTCACGGTGGTGATGGCGCTGATCAACCCCCATCCGGCGCTGAAGGTGGCCGCACCAGAGAGCCCAATGGTCGATGGCTGGATGGGCGACGACTGGTTCCATCATGGCGCCTTCCGCCAGAACAACCTCGACTACTTCACCGAGCAGACCAGCCTGCGCGGCGAAGGCGAAAGCATCGTGCGCCAGGGCAGCGACGACTATGACAATTTCCGCCGCGCCGGCTCGACCGGCGACTTCGCACGGGCCGCGGGGCTGGACCAGCTGCCCTACTGGCGCAAGCTGTCCGAGCACCCCGCCTACGACAGCTATTGGCAGAATCAGGCGCTTGACAAGATCATGGCCAGCCAACCCTTGAAAGTGCCCACCATGTGGCTGCAGGGCTTGTGGGACCAGGAGGACATGTGGGGCGCGATCCACTCCTACGCGGCAACCGAGCCGAAGGACGTCGCCAACGACAAGAACTTCCTGGTGATGGGACCGTGGCGCCACAGCGGCGTCAACTACGACGGTTCCGCTCTCGGCCCGCTCAAGTTCGACGGCGACACGGCGCTGCAATTCCGGCGCGACGTGCTGCGCCCCTTCTTCGACCAGTACCTGAAAGACGGCGCGCCGAAGGCCGACACGCCGCCCGTGTTCATCTACAACACCGGGGAAAACCATTGGGACCGGCTGCAGCACTGGCCGCTGGCCTGCGATGGCGGCTGCGCCGTCCAGTCCAAGCCCTTGTACCTGCGCGCCGGAGCGGCGCTGTCGTTCACGGCGCCCGACGGCGCCGGCCCGGCTTATGACGAGTACGTATCGGACCCGGCCAAGCCGGTGCCCTACTTGCCACGTCCGATCCACTTTACCGACGGCGACGTCTGGAAGCCCTGGCTGGTTAGCGACCAGCGCAGCGTGGTCGACCGCACCGATGTGCTCAGCTACACCACCGAACCGTTGAACGCGCCGCTCAAGATCAGTGGCGCGCCCTTCGTCAACCTGGTCGCCTCGACCAGCGGCACCGACAGCGACTGGGTCGTCAAGCTGATCGACGTGTATCCGGACGAGGTGCCCGGCCAGCCGGCCATGGGTGGCTACCAGCTGGCCGTGGGCATGGACATCTTCCGCGGGCGCTACCGCGAAAGCTTCGCCGCGCCCAAGGCGATCGCGCCGAACCAGGCGCTGGCCTACAAGTTCACGCTGCCAACCGCCAACCACACCTTCCTGCCAGGCCACCGGATCATGGTGCAGGTGCAGTCGAGCTGGTTCCCGCTGTACGATCGCAATCCGCAAAGCTTCGTGCCGAACATCTTCTTTGCCAAGCCGGCGGACTACGTGAAGGCCACCCAGCGCGTGTATCACGCCAACGACGCGGCCAGCTTTATATCGATGCCAGTGGTCGACATCAAGTAAGCGTTCAAACGGCCTGCCCGCCAGCGGCGGCGCAGGCGCAGCGCGTCACGGATTCGGTATCGTCACGCGCAACCGGGCGCCACCGAGCGCCGATTGGTCAATCTCGATCTGCCCGCCATGAATGCGCAGCGCCGTCTGCGCGATCGCCAAACCCAGGCCGAAGCCGCCGGCGCCGCCGCCCTGCTCGCGTGCGAGTCGATAAAACGCTTCGAACACCCGCTCGCGCTCCTCGGGCGGAATGCCCGGACCGTCGTCTTCAATCATTACCAGCACAGTGGCCGGGTCGAGCCGGCGGGCCGACATCCGCACGCGCGTGCCCGCGTACTTGGCCGCGTTGCCCAGCAGGTTGCCCAGCGCGCGCGCGAGCAGGCGCGCGTCGCCCACCACCTCGCCCAACTCGGCCGGCACATCGCAGTCGAGGCGCTTGCCGCGCAAGCCCGCCTCGAGGTTCTGCGCACACGCCTGCAACAGCGGGCCGATCGCAAACGCCACCCGGCGCACCGATTGCGGATGATCGAGCTGGGTCAGGCTCAATAATTCGCTGACCAAGGCGTTGAGTTCGACAACATCGTTTTCCAGTGCATCGATGCGCCCGTCCAAAGCCCCGTTGGCGGCCGCCTTGCGCAGCAGTTCGAGCCCGAACTCTAGCCGGGCGATCGGCGTGCGCAACTCGTGCGAGACCGAATGGAGCAGAGTCTTGCGCGCCTCGAGCAGCCGCTCGATACGCCCGGCCATCTCGTTGATGCGCGCCGCCAGCGGATAGATGCTGGACGTCTTGGCTACCTGCGCGCGCGCGTCAAGCTGGCCTTCGCCGACCTGGTCGGCTACGCGCGCCAGTGCCTGCAGGCTGCGCCAGTGCCGGCGCGACCACCAGCCGATGGGCAGCAGCAGGAACAGCGCGATGACCACGACGCGGATCGCCTCCATGCGCAGCGCCAGCGCCACATCGATCGGCAAATGCTGCGCGTGGATCACCTCCGTGTCGCTGTCGATGTAGCGACTGCCGTTCAGGTCAACGCGGCGAAAAAACGATTTGCTGGCCACATCGATCACCAGCGCGCCATGCAGCAGCGCCGCGCGCTTGGCCTCGGGCAGCCGGGCCAGCGCGCTCGCCAAGGGCAGCAGTTCCAGGTCCAGCTCAGACACTTCGCGCACCTTGTTCAAACGCACCAGCCATTCATCGGCAGGCGCCTTATCGACGTACTGCTCGAGCAAGAACACCTGGCCGGAAGCCTGCTTGAGCGCGATGTCGTCAAGCGGATCGCCAAACAGGTGACTGAAGATGATGTAGGTGACACCGGTCGCCAGCACGATCGCCAGCAATACCAGCACCACGAAGCGCAGGAAAAGACGGTTCATCGTCTACGACCAGGCGGCCGGACTGAACAGATAGCCTTCGCCCCACACGGTCTTGATTTTTTCGGCGTTGGCGTCGTCGAACTTGCGCCGCAGCCGCGAGATGCAGTTGTCGATGCTGCGATCGAGGCCGTCGAATTCGATGCCGCGCATCTTCACCAGGATGTCGTTGCGCGAGAGCACCTGGCCGGACGCTTCGGCCAGGATCAGAAACAGCTTGAACTCGGCGCTGTTCATGGCGATCTCGCCACCGTGCCAGAACACCGCGCGGTTTTGCTTCGACACGCGCAGCGCGCCGATCACCAGTTCGCTCGACGCGGGCGGCGCGGGCGCCTCGACACGGCGCATCAGCGCGCGCAAACGCGCCAGCAGCACACGCGGCTGGATCGGCTTGTTGACGTAGTCGTCGGCGCCCTGCTCGAGCCCCGACACCTCGTCGAACATGTCTTCGCGCGCGGTCAGGATCAGCACCGGCACGCTGCTCACCTGGCGGATCTGGCGGCACACCACCATCCCGTCCATGCCCGGCAGCGTCAGGTCGAGTACCACCAGCGCCGGCAAGGTGGCATTGAAATGCGCCAGCGCGGTGTCGCCGCGACCAACCACATCGACCGTGAATTCGTATTCATCGAGGTATTCCTTGACCAGCGCGGCCAGCCGCGCATCGTCCTCCACCAGCATTACTCGCACCATCGCCGCTCCCTGTTTGGGCGCCATTGTATAAGAGCGGCGCGCGCATCGGGGCATTCCGACAATCGCATACACGGGCGTACATTTGAACGACAAATGACGCGTACAAATCGATGACAATTGCACGACAGTTTGGAGCGGATTTCGCTCGGGGCAATCGCTAACATGCATAGCTCTTACCCCAACCATGAAAGTGAAGCATGCACAAAATCCTCAGCTGCGCCATCCTGATCGGCGGCGCCTGCGCCACCCAATTCGCTAGCGCCGTCGACTACTACGTGGCCGCCTCGGCCAGCCCGAACGGCCGCGCCAAAGCTCATCTGGTCGGCGACGGCGTCGATTTCAACGGCGACAGCAGCAATCGCCCGGTCGGCCTGGCGCTGGCGGGAGGGCTGAGCCTGAGCGCCAACTTCGGCGTCGAGATGGGCTACCATCGCTTTGGCACCGCCGATTTCGATATCGGCAGCGGCATCACGGCCGCCGTCGCATCACACGCCTACCACCTTGCCGGCACCGCAAGCTGGCCCATCAACGAGCAATGGTCGCTGACCGGAAAACTCGGGCTGGCGCGCCGTCACGTGGAGGTTTCAGCGAGCGGGCACGGCGAGTCGGACAGCATCAGCGGCAATAGCTCGGGCGTGTATGCCAGCGTAGGCGGGGCATACATCATCAACAAAAATCTGGCCGTGACGGCCGAACTGGAGCGCTACGGCAATCCCAGCGTCATCAATACCTTCAGCTGGGGCATGAACGCGCTGTCGCTGGGCCTGCGCTACACGTTTTAATTCGGCGCGCCCCGTTTGACATTAGAATGCGGCTGGGCTGGACTTTCCACGCGCGCCGGTCCGCCGCAACCCACCAACCCGATCACGACCCAATACTGATGAAAAAGCTGTTCCTGATTCTCTCCTGCTGCGCCAGTTCCGCCTTCGCCCAAAGCGTCGGCAGCGACTTGATGCCCGACGGCAGCAAGGATATGTACGTCGGCTTGCGCATCTCGACGACCCCGCACTATGCCAAGCTCAGCGATGAATGGACGTCGCTGACGCCCCTGTTGAAAATCGAGTGGAGCAGCGGCCTGTTCATGTACGGAAACGAGCTGGGCATGAAGCTCTCGTCCACGCCCGGCATCGAATACGGCCCCCTGTTGGGGTATCAGAACGGCCGCGCGCCGGCCGACGACTGGCGACTGCGCGGTAGCGAGACAATCGCCGGCACGTTCAACCCCGGCGCCTTCATCAACATCGATCTCGGCGCCCAGCTGCACCTGACCTCGTCGCTGTACTATCTGCACAGTGTCAATGGCCTGCAGCTGTTTACCGGACTACAGAAAACCTTCGCTGAGATTGCGCCCCACCACAGCGTGACCCTGTCGGCCGGCCTGATGCTGGCGAACCGGGCGACGATGCAACAGCAATACGGCATCAACCACGCTGCCGCGGCCGCAGCCGGCGTCGAGCGCGACAATTATGCGCCCGGTGGCGGCCTGGTCAATGCGAGCGTCGGCGCCAACTGGAATTGGGCACTTAGCAGCAGCTGGATGGTCAACTCCGGCGTGGCGCTGCGACGCCTGGGGCGCGATGCGGCGGACAGTCCAATTGTGGGACGACGCAATCTGATCACCTATTCGACCGGCCTTGGTTACCGGTTCTAGCCAGCACGGACACGCTCATGATCAAGCAAATCTCAGCCGTATGCGCCGCCTTGTATCTGGTGGCCGGCGCCGCGCTGGCGCAGTCGCCCCCCGTGCGTGCGCCCGACGCCGCTGCCGGTAGCGACTGGGTCGCCTATCGGGACGCGTATCGCGCGATGATCTTGCTTGAAAAATACGGCAAGCCCAAGCAATTCCTGCAGCACCACTACCGCGTCGCGCCGCGCGACAAAGCCACTGCGCTGGACGGCGTGCGCCTGACCATCAACAGCAAGTCGATGCATCTGAACCTGGTGCTCGACGCGCTTGGACGCACCGCGTTTCCGCTGTCGAAAGCGGCCTATGACGACAACGCCGAGATCAGCATCAATCGCAAGGCCGGTCTGTTCGAGTTTGGCGTGTGGCTATCGATCGTCACGCGCAGCGATGGCGTGTACGAGGTGGCCGACCTGCGCACCGCCTGCGACCAGTTGCTCGCCTACCTGCGCGATATCAACAGTCGCTGGGGCGGCGCCAAGAAGTGCGTCGGCGTCCAGTTCGCCTACGCGCAAGGTGAAGCGGCGCCCGATGTCAAGTGGCGCCAGGCGGAACACGCGCCCATGGCGTTGCCGGTCAAGGACGGGCCGGCCTATCCCGGCGACGCGGTCAATAATTTCAAGGTGGTCGCGCTCAGTTTCGCACCACTGCCGGCCGGCGCCCAGGTGCTCAGCCGCAGCATGCCGCTGGCGATCACGCCGCTGTTCGAATAAGGCGGCGGGCGGCGCGCATCGTCAGCCCAGCCCGTACTCGGCGGCGGCTTTGGCCGCCCACAACGCTTCCTTGTAACTGGCGTAGGGAATGTCGTAGCTGTCGATGTTGCCGGCGGCATCGATGAACTTGGTCCACCACCCGGCTGTGTCCGGCACTACCGCGATATCGCCCGGCTGGCAGTGCGCCGCGATCGTTTCGTGCAGGTCGAGGACGACGATGTTGACCTGCCGGTGTCTGACGATGGTTGCCATGCGCTGCCCCTGGTCTGCGCGCGCGGAGTCGCGCTGTCGTTCATGATAGCGCAATGATATGATTGTGCAAACGTCTTCCGGTGCTGGGCTGGGCTGGGCTGGGCTGGGCTGGGCTGGGCTGGGCTGGGCTGGGCTGGGCTGGGCTGGGCTGGGCTGGGCTGGGCTGGGCTGGGCATTATTCACAATAGAAATGGCCGAAATCACGAATATAAATTGGATCTATCAGGTAGAAAACTGCATACTTTCTCTGTCTCCTCTGTCTCCGTAACGGAAATAGATTCAGCCCGCTCTTTAGCGGGCTTTTTTTTCGGCAACAGTCGCGCGTCGCGTCGGCAAGCGCCCGAGCACATCGGCAAGCACACCAAGCGCCCCTCCGGCACGCCAGCTTTCTACTCGAACCACGCAAATCAGGGTGCGCAATATAAATATATTGAATACGCTTGTCCAGATACACCATTCGTGTATTTTTACCAACCACCGTCATGACGTTGGCTGCTAGAATGGCTCGTCAATCATCATTGCGAAAGCCATCATGCACAGCGATTCGTTACCGCCAGCCCCCCACGCCCATGCGCCGGACACGGTTTTCGTCAAGACTGACAAGGGCCGCGATGAGATCAGCAAACGCAGCGCCGCGCTCAGCGCCAAGCAGCGCAGTGTGTTGATCATGCTCGATGGGGTCAAGCCCCTGCACACGCTCAGCACGGCCTTGTCCAAGGACGAACTGATGCTTATTATTGGCTTCTTGAGCGAGCAACAATTCGTCACCGCGCGACCGATGCCCGCCAGCGTGCCCGCACGCCCGAAAGCACCCGGCCTGCGTTCGGCGGCGCCAAAACTGGTAGCCAAACCGGCCGAGGATGCG
Organism: Burkholderiales bacterium; assembly: GCA_038207625.1. Lineage (GTDB taxonomy): Bacteria > Pseudomonadota > Gammaproteobacteria > Burkholderiales > Burkholderiaceae_D > JBBQZO01. The sequence continues at coordinate 53,069 of JBBQZO010000024.1, forward strand.
CCTTACCCGTCGTCGGACAGTCTGGCTGAGCTGTATCACCGCAAGGCCGAGCTGACGGTGGTGCCGGCAGCGCCGGCTGAACCGCCTGAGCCGGCTGACAATATGTCGAGCGCCTACAATCTGAAGATCAAGTACCTGGAACAGAGCCGCTAAGCAGGTTCGACAGGGATGCTGCGGGTATGCGGACGCAACACTGACTGCGCGGCGCCGCATAGAGACGCGGTGTAACAGCACCTCCTGCCTCGACCACGCACCCAGCCCGCGCGGCGCCAACGATGGCGACGCCGGTTCAACGCTTAGTCGTGCTTGTCGTGTTTGTCGTGTTTGTCATGCTTGTCGTGACCGTGACCGCGGTCGTGGTCATCATCGCCACGGTCATGGCCGCGATCGCCATGGTCACGTCCATGTTCCTGCTCGCGCTCATAATGGCGACGCGACTCTTCCCGGTAATGCGTCGAATACACGTCGTTATACCAACGGTCATTGACGAAGTACACTTGCTGACCGCAGGCGTTATAGGCGCGGCAATGCTTATCCCAGTGTTTCATGTGGCCCGGCGGCACGCGCAGGTAGATCGGGCGGCCGATGACACGGGTCGGGCGTTCGATGATCACCGGTTCGGCGTACACCACCGTCGGCTGGGGAAAGGCGCCAATATCGATACGGCCATAAAAATTCGGCTGACCGATCGACACGCTGACGTTGGTGCTACCAGCCATCACGGGAGCGGCGGCGGCAAATAGGGTTGCTGCGAATACTAGGGCTTTCATGTTCAAACCTCTTTCAGTGGACTGCGGCGAGACGGCACGTATCGCATATGGACATGGCCAGTATAGCCAATCGTGCCCAGCAGTATGTACGCTGGCGCACGATCGGCCCCGCTTGCCAGGCCCGTCGCGTGCAGCGCTCTACCAGAGCTTGGCCAGCGGAATGACCACGCCGCTGAACACCGACCAGTCGGTCGATGCCGCGTTCAGGCCATGCGCGACGCCAAAGTCGATCGTCAGCCGTTTGCTGGGACTGTAGCCGGCCGCCAGCAGCACTTGCGCCGTGCTGGCCGTGCCGTCGCGCCGGGTGCCCGACAATTCCGCCGTCACGCCCCACTGCTCGGACAGCGGCGTCGAGAACGATGCCGACAGCCCCGTCTGAACGCGTCCGGTGTCGGGCTCGAGCGCGCCCAGCCGGGTGACATTGGCGTTCGCATCCATATGCACTTTGCCCAGATCGCGGCTGTAGATGGTGTTGAGCGTGTAGTCGGCCTTGCCGCTGCCGATCGCGTCCTTGGCCGTGGGCAGTTTGGCGCCCAGCTCGATGCCGAACGCCGTCTCCGGGTCCAGCACGAAGGCGCGCTTGAGCACCAGATTGCCATCGCCCACGCCGTGCGCGCGCGCACCGGCGTCATCGTGCGCCGACACATACGCCTCGCCGCCCAACAACAGCGCCCACTGTTCATTGAACGCCAGTTTGAACAGGAACGGCAGGCTGTCGCGGCGCGCGCCGTCCGAACGGCTGCCCAGCACGCCGATCTCGAACTCCAGCTGGCCGGCGGCGGACAGCTGGGCCGGGCTCGATACCGATGGGCGGTACGGCGTCACGGCCGGCTCGTCGGCCTGCGCCGTCAGTGAAATCGATGCCAGCAACAGCAGGCAGCTCGGGGTCGATAAACGCATAATATCCTCGTCGTGGTCGCAAGCATCAGCTTGCCAAAACGTGCATTGTAAGCCGGCGCGCGTCCACTACATGTTGCGAAACAGCGACATGAACGGCTGACTGACCGACAAGGTCTCGGGCCGCGTCTTCAGACGCACCAGCCCTTTGCCAAATTCGTCGCGCGAAATGGCCGCGATCGCTCTCAGGTTGACGATCGTTGAACGGTGGATCTGCTTGAACACCGTCGGGTCGAGCACGTCGAGCAGCTCGCGGATGGGCTTGCGCAGCAGCGCCTCGCCCTCGGCCGTCATCACCACCGTATATTTGCTGTCGGACTGAAAATAGGCGACGTCCTCGACCATGATCAGGCGCGTTTCCTGGCCGGCGCTGGCGGTGATCCACACCAGCGGCGGCGCCTTGCTGGTATGGGGCAGCACGCCGGCCAGGCCCTGCAGCAGCGCGGCCAGTGCGTCGGCATCGGCCGGTCCCCGCGCCACGCGTGTCGTCAGGCGTCGCACGGTGCCCACCAGGCGCTCGCGCGTGACCGGTTTCAACAGGTAGTCCACCGCGCCGCGCTCGAAGGCGTCGATGGCGTACTGGTCGTAGGCCGTCACGAACACGATCTGGGTGCGCGGACTGGCCTCGGCCAGCGCTGCAGCCACCTCCAGGCCACTCAGGCCGGGCATGCGAATGTCCAGAAACGCCACGTCCGGCTGATGCGCGGCGATCGCTTCGAGCGCGCTGCCGCCATCGTCGCAGGCAGCGAGCACCTGCAGCTGCGGCCAGACCTCGGCCAGCAAGTCAACCAGCGCGTCGCGCAGCAGCGTCTCGTCTTCGGCAATCACACAGTTAAGCGCCGACATGCTGGCCGTCCTTGCGTGCGCTGCTTGGCACGGTGATGGTGGCCGCCACCCCGCTGGGAAAATTGGCGACGATCACGAAGCTGGCCGCCGTGCCGTACGCCAGGCGCAGCCGTTCGCGCACGTTGCGCAAACCGATGCCAGTGCCGCCGCCATCGGCGCTAAAGCCGCGCCCGTCGTCGGCCACCGTGACCGCCAGCGCCCCGCCCTGCTCGCGCGCCAGGATCCATACCGTGCCGCCGCCCGGTTTCGGCTCGAGCCCGTGCTTGATGGCATTTTCCACCAGCGTTTGCAGCATCATCGCCGGGAACAGCTGCGACTTGAAGGCGTCGGCCACGTCGACCTGCAAGGCCAGCCGCGCGCCCATCCGGATGCGCAGGATGTCCAGGTAGGCCTGGGCGCGTTCCAGCTCCACGCCCAGCGTCGACAAGGCGTCGTCGGTGCGCGGCAGCGAGTGGCGCAAATAGGTAATCAGGTTGCCCAGCATCTGGTCGGCGCGCGCCGGATCGCTGCGCGTGAGAATCTGCGCACTGGCCAGGGTGTTGTACAAAAAATGTGGTTCCACTTGGGCATGCAGCAAGCTCAACTTGGCAACCGTCAGCTCCTTCTCCGTCACCGTCTGTTGCGCGGCCACCTGTTCGCTGCGGCGCCGCTCGGCCACCCGGCGCGTGATGGCGCGCACGATCGCTTCGGCGTTCTCCAGATTGGTACCGTCGTCCACCAGCAGCGCGTCGCTCCAGGCGGCGCGCTCGGGCTCGCAGATCAGCGTGACGCTGCCGGCCTCGCCGTTGGGCGTGACGGTAGCCAGGATCTGATTGCGGCTGGCACCAAACAGCGCGGCCAACGTGAAGCGCGCCGGCGTCGCGCTGGTGTAGGGATCGATGCGCCTCACCTTGGCGCGCACTTGCAGGCTGTCGCGCGCGCTGCTGACGTCTTCGCTGCCGGGCAACTCGCGGATCGCCGCGTCGATCAAGTCGAACGCCTCGCCCGCTTCGAACGGGATCTCGATCTGGCGCCGCTGGCGGTTGGCGATGGCGCTGCGATTGACGCTGCCGGCGATCAGGCGGACCCGGCGCAGGTGCGAAAACGCGCCGCTGAGCACGGCACTGGCCAACAGCAGGCCGGACAGGAAGATCAGTCCCTCAAGCGGCTGTTTCGATTGGCCAGGTAGCAGCAATTCGACAAAGCTGATCGTGACGACAGCAAACACCAGCATCCAGGCCAGCGCGATGCGGATGATAAAAAATAGACTGGTGATCATGATAGGTTCCTCTTCGGTGGGCTTGGGTGAAAGATAGCAAGCACCAACCGGTACGCGCCGTATTATCCGATGGAACCGGGAAAGTAGCGATAGAACCGGCAATAAACCCGACCTGGCCTAGCGTTTTGCGTTTTGATTTGCGTGCCCGCCGTCGCCGCAGCGCCATCGGGCGCCGCTGATACGGCTCAGGCATCGCGACGCAGCAGGTCGAACCAAGCTTTCAAAATAACATCTCACCATTATCTCCGTCCCACGATGCTGCGGGCGGCCTTGATCAGTCCTTGGGCCCGCTTGTGCGGGCGACGGTGGGGGGGGGGAATGGTGAAAGATTTGGACAGCAATTCCGACGGTGCGCAGCCATCGACGCCACCGGCGGGCGACGCCGACGACGCGCTCGAGCAGGAAATCATCAACACCATCTGGCATCACCGCCGCAAGGTCTGGCTATTCGGTGGCATCACGCTCAGTCTGGGATTGTGCGCGATCGTCGCCTCGCACGCGGCGCTCATCACCGAAGCGGACCACGACGTGCGCGAAATCGTGCGCGACTTGGGTATCGCCCTGATCGTCTCGGCGCTGGTTGGCATCTTCTACGATTTTTTCAACGCACAAGCCGGTATCACGGCTGAAAAATTCAGGATGGAGCAAAACACAAAAAGACTGATCGCCACCGGGCGCGAGGTGCGCCATCTGCTTGATGAATATGCGATCGACCGACGCTCCGTCAACCTGATCCGGCGCTGGCTGGTGCGGCTGCTCAATCCGCAACTGCACGCGCAGACCATCGACGGACTGGAACGCGTGCTCACCGAAATTCACGCCATCAACCTCCTGAAACACAAGCTCGACGACAAGAACCACCAGCCATGCAAGGAACCGGAAGAGTACATCCGGTGGTTGTCCTGGATCATCACCTCGTATGTCGTTCCGGCCGCTGTCGCCACCCGCTCCATTTTGGAAGGACTGATCGACGGCAACGACGATATCGCCGTGTCGGTGCCGGATTACTTTCCGCCCGAGCGGCGCGATATCACCTTGCAATTGTTGGCCGCGCAAATGCGCGCGATGAGCGCGGGCGACGCGTACGACGCGATCTCCAACGTCTGGCTGTACGCCAGCATCAAGGATGGCTTCCATGCATCGACCCACGATGCGCTCGGGCGCGGACTGAAAATACGCAGAATCTACAACCTGTGCTATCGCTCGGACGACATGCGCAACGAGATCGATTTCCATGCCGCCGTGGAGCTGGCCGTCAGGCAGGCGCGCCAGTTCCACGAAAAGAATTTCGAAGTGCGCTACCTGACCAACGAGATCGTCAATCGGCTCGACATCCGAAAACTCAACAGTCTGGGCATCGATGATCGCGACAGCCTGCGCTCGATGTATGTCGGCCACTATTACCAGGTCAAGAACGGCAAGATGCTGCGCTTCGCGCCCCGACTGGCCAATATGTCGGGGATCGGTGTCAAAGTCTACTCGACGACGAGCGAGGTCGGCGATTGCGACGGTTGCGGACAGTTGTTCGAATTCATTTGGCAGCAGTGCACCGGCGAGCCGCCGGCACAACACACGCGCGGGCCGGATCGCAGCTGATGCGGCGGCGCAGGCGGCGCCATGGCGCCATGGCGCAAAAAAAACCGCTGACATCAGCGGTTTGTATGCGCGACAGGGCGGCGCTTAGGCGTCGGCGTACTGCAGGCGCGGGCTGCGCTGCTCGGCCATATAGCGGCTAACCGACAAGTCCTCGGCGCGGATGGCGGGGTTCTTGCCGGACATGACGTCGGCGAGCATCTGCGCCGAACCGCAGGACATGGTCCAGCCCAGCGTGCCGTGGCCGGTGTTGAGGTAAAGATTGCGCAAGGGCGTGCGGCCGACGATCGGCGTGCCGTCCGGCGTCATCGGACGCAAACCGGTCCAGAACGACGCTTGCGCCGTGTCGCCGGCGCCCGGGAACAAGTCGTTGACCACCATTTCCAGCGTGGCGCGGCGGCGCGGATTGAGGCGCGTGTCGAAACCGGCGATCTCGGCCATGCCGCCCACCCGGATCCGGTCATCAAACCGGGTCACGGCGATCTTGTAGGTTTCGTCCAGAATGGTCGAGGTCGGGGCCGCCTTGGCGTTCACGATGGGCACCGTGATCGAATAGCCTTTCAATGGGTAGACGGGAATGGCGACCACGGACTTGAGCAACGTCGTCGAATACGCGCCCAGCGCCACCACGTAGGCGTCGCCTTGCACCAGCTCGGTACCGCAGGTAACGCCGGCGATCGCATCGCCGGCCGTCACCAAACTGTCGATCGAGACGTTGTAGCGGAACTTGACGCCCAACGCGCTGGCCATCTCGGCCAGGCGAGTGGTAAACAACTGGCAGTCGCCCGTCTCGTCGTTAGGCAGGCGCAGACTGCCCACCAGCTTGTCCTTGACGGCGGCCAGCGCCGGCTCGGCGCGCGCCAGTTCGTCGCGCGTGAGCAGCTCATAAGGCACGCCCGAATCCTTGAGCACCTGAATGTCCTTGGCGGCATCGGCAAACTGCTTCTCGGTGCGGAACAACTGCATCGTGCCCTTCTGGCGTCCTTCGTAACTGATACCGGCTTCGGCGCGCAGCGTCTTAAAGCAGTCGCGGCTATATTCGGCAAGGCGTACCATACGTTCTTTATTGACCGCGTAACGGTCCGGCGTGCAGTTGCGCAGCATTTGCCACATCCATTGCAGCTGGAACAGCGAGCCGTCGGGCGTGATCGACAGCGGCGCATGGCGCTGCATCATCCATTTGACAGCCTTCAAAGGGATGCCGGGCGCGGCCCACGGCGAGGCGTAGCCGGGCGAGATCTGCCCTGCGTTGGCAAAACTCGTTTCCAGGCCGGGACCGGGCTGGCGATCGAGCACCGTCACATCGTGACCCGCCTTGGCCAGATAATAGGCACTGGTTACACCGATGACGCCACTACCGAGAATCACAATACGCATATATCCCTCGATCAAATTTCAACAGAATGCCAAATTAATCGCTATGATATTGACAAACAGCTAGTTTTTGTTCACGTATAAATTGAATAAATCAGGAAAAAATCATGCGAATCGTCAAAGAATCGAGCCGCAGCCTCGATAAGCTCGACCGCGCCATCCTGCGCATCCTGCAGCAGGAGGGACGCTTGTCGATGAAAGATCTGGGCGAGCGGGTCGGGCTGTCGATCACCCCCTGCATCGAGCGCGTCAAGCGCATGGAGCGCGACGGCGTCATCACCGGCTACCACGCCAAGGTCAATCCCGCTTCCTTAGGCGCCAAATTGCTGGTGTTCGTTGAAATCACGCTGAACCAGAAATCGGCTTCGGCATTCGAACAGTTCCGCCGCGAAGTGCTGCAAATTCCCGAGGTGCAGGAATGCCACCTGGTGTCGGGCGATTTCGATTATCTGATCAAGGCGCGCATCCACGAAATGGCCGAATACCGCAAACTGCTCGGCGACATGCTGCTGCAACTGCCCGGCGCGGCGCAGTCGAAGAGCTATGTGGTGATGGAGGAGATCAAGGAAACGCTGGCCTTGTCGACCGAGGTGCTGCAGTAGCGCAGTGCGCGGCCCGTCGCGGCGCAGCGGCCCGACAGCGCTCGGCACTGCCACAGCGCGCCAGTGACGCCAGTCAGGGCGCGGCCAGATCGTCCAAAATCGGGCAGTCGGGCCGCGCGTCGCCGTGACAGGCCGACACCAAGGCCTCGAGCGTGCGCCGCATCGCCGCCATCGCCTCGATGCGCTGATCTAACTCGACGATGTGGCGGCGCGCCAGCGCACGCACATCCTTGCTGGCGCGCCGGCGGTCCTGCCACAGCGCCAGCAGATCACCGATCTGCTCGAGCGAAAAGCCCAGCGCGCGCGCCCGATGGATGAACTGCAGCGTGCGCACATCCTGTTCGGTGTACAGGCGGTAGTCGGACTCGGTGCGCAGGGCCGGGCCGGTCAGCCCGATCGCTTCGTAATGGCGGATCATCTTGGCCGACACGCCGGACGCCTTGGCCGCCTGGCCAATGGTTAGCAGCGTCGGCTGAGGCACCGCGCCGGGCTTCATGCGCCCGCCCGCGCACTGTCCGCCACGCCCTTCCAGCGTTTCAGCAACAAGGCGTTGCTGACCACGCTGACGCTGGAAAACGCCATCGCAGCGCCGGCGATCATCGGATTGAGCAGACCGAAGGCGGCCAGCGGCACGCCGATCAGGTTGAACACGAAAGCCCAGAACAGGTTCTGGCGGATCTTGCTGTAGGTCAGACGCGAAATGTCGATCGCATCGACCAGCATGCGCGGATCGTCGCGCATCAGCGTCACGCCAGCTGCCTGCATAGCCACGTCAGTGCCACCGCCCATTGCCACGCCGATATCGGCCGCCGCCAGCGCCGGCGCGTCGTTGATGCCGTCGCCCACCATCGCCACGCGCAGTCCGCCGGCGCGCAAGGCGCTCACCATGGCCGCCTTCTGCACCGGCAGCATCTCCGCGTGCACCTCGTCGATGCCCAGCGCTTCGGCCACCTTGCCGGCGCTGGCGCGGTTGTCGCCCGTCAGCAGCACGGTGCGGATACCCATCTGATGCAAGCGCTTGATCGTCTCCAGGCTCTCCGGCTTGAGCGCGTCGCCGAACGCCAGCACGCCCAGTAATTTGGCCTCGGGCGCGAGCTGGGCCAGCCAGGCGATACTGGCGCCGCCCTGCGCCTGCGCGTCGGCCTGGGCCTGCAGCGGCGCGAGCGCGATGCCGTATTGCGCCATCAGCCGGTCGTTACCCAGCGCCAGCGTCAGCGCGCCGACGCCGGCCACCACGCCCAGCCCGGCCAGCGCGCGCATATCGTGCGCGGCGGCCGGGCTCAGTTTGGCCTCTTGGGCGGCGCTGCGCACCGCGCGCGCCAACGGATGCTCGCTGCCGTGCTGCACCGATGCCGCCAGGCTGAGCACCTGTTCGCTGGCGCCATCGGCCGCCAGTGTGGCCAGCAGGCGCGGGCGCCCGACCGTCAGCGTGCCGGTCTTGTCAAACGCGATCACTTGCACGCCGTGCATCAATTCCAGCGCCTCAGCGTCCTTGATCAGGATGCCGCGCTTGGCCGCCGCGCCGGTGCCGGCCATGATCGCCGTCGGCGTGGCCAGACCAAGCGCGCACGGACAGGCAATCACCAGCACCGCCACCGCGTTGAGCAGCGCGTGACGCCAGTCACCGTTGACAAGGCACCAGAGCCCGAACGTCAGCACGGCAATCGCCACAATGGTCGGCACGAACACCGCGCTGACCCGGTCGACCAGGCGCTGGATCGGCGCCTTGGCCGCCTGGGCGTTTTCGACGGCGCTGATGATGCGCGCCAGCGTCGTCTCGGTGCCGACCGCCGTGGTGCGCGCCACGATCAGGCCTTCGCCGTTGACGGCGCCGCCCACCAGCGCCGCGCCGGGCGCTTTGCTAACGGGCAGGCTCTCGCCGGTGAGCATCGACTCGTCGACGTGACTGCGCCCTTCTATCAGTTCGCCATCCATCGGAATCCGTTCACCCGGGCGAACCACCACCAGGTCGCCCACCCGCAGCGTGTCGATCGGCACGTCGCGCTCGCCGTCGGGTGTGCGCACGCGCGCCGTCGCCGGGCGCAAGGCTTGCAGCGCGCGGATCGCCTCGGTGGTCTGGCGTTTGGCGCGCGTTTCCAGCCATTTCCCCAGCCGCACCAGCGTGATGACCACGGCGCCGGCCTCGAAATACAGGTGCTGGGACGCGCCGCCCGGCGCGCCCAGCCACTGGTACAGACTCAGGCCGTAGGCCGCTGAGGTGCCCAATGCCACCAGCAAATCCATATTGCCGGTGCCGGCGCGCAGCGCCTTCCAGCCGGCCCGATAAAAGCGCGCGCCTATCCAGAACTGCACCGGCGTCGCCAACAGCCATTGCAGCAGACCGGGCAGCATCAGGTGCACGCCAAACAGCTGCGCCAGCATGGGCGCAAGCAGCGGCACGCTAAGGACGCCCGAGACGATGATCTGCCACGCGTCCGAGCTTGCCAGCGGCGCCGCGCCGCTGGCGCTGACGCTGACCCTGGCGTGATAGCCGGCCCGTTCGACGGCGCCGATCAACGCCGTCCGGGTGCTGTCGGCGCCGGCGCCGGCGCTGACAACGCGCGCGCGTTCAGTGGCCAGGTTAACGTTGGCACTGAGCACGCCGGGGACGGCGCGCAGCGCCTTTTCCACCCGCCCGGCGCACGACGAACAGGTCATGCCGCGGATCTCCAGTGTGACCTCGCTCTGGGCCAGCGCATAGCCGGCGCGCTGCACCGCCGCGCCCAACAGTTCGGGCGCCACGCCAGCGTCGACGCGCACCCGCGCCGACTCGTTGGCCAGGTTGACCGACACCTCGCGCACGCCCGGCACGCCTGACAGCGCGCGCTCGACCCGCCCCACGCAGGAGGCGCAGCTCATGCCTTCGATGGGCAGCTTCAGTTCGGTCAGTGTCTCGGTGGTCATGGCAAGTCCTGTGGTAATGGTATGACGTCAGTCTCCACCTTACCATGATGGGAAGGTCAAGCGCCGTCTTTTGCGCTGGTGCCGTGCGCGCCGGCGGGTCCGAACACGCAGCCGATCTGGTCGAGCGCATCGTCGATCGAATACGGCAACGCCTTTGCCAGCAAGTCCAGCAGCACCAGCGCATTGATTGCGCCGTCCTCCTCACCGACGCAGCGCAAGCGTCGCGCCATGGCCCCATTGACCCGGTGCAGCGCCTGATAGCTGGCCTTCAGCCCATCGAGCTGCCAGTCCGGCTGACCGCCCTGCTGCTGCACGAAGTACTGCGTCAGCAGATACATCGACGCGCTGCGATAGATGGTTTCGTCTTCGGTGGCAAACGGAAGGTGGAAATTGGCCATTGGCTTGAGCACGTCCATGTGCGGACAGCCACTGTTGGCAGCCAGTAGCCCCATCAGCGAACCGATGGCGCGCTGCACGGTGGTGCTTTTGCTGACGCTGCGCTCAGCCATCTCGACGTGCACCTCGACCTGGTCGTAGGAACGCAGCGCGCCCAGGCTGGCAAACAAGGGCACCAATTGCAACGCCAGCGGACAGTGCGGCGTGCGCTCGGGCGTCAACGGACAGTTCGGGCATTGGTGAAATGCCAGCCGGGTCCAGTCGGGCGCATCGGGCGGCGCCGGGGATGGCGCAGGCAGCGTGGAAATCGCGACCTCGGGTCCGTCGGCAAAACGAAAATGGTAGATCACCTGATTCATCGCATGTCCTTCAGCTATTCAGGTGGCCGTGTGCAGGTTTGCACATTGCCGTTGTCCAGTATAGGCCGAGCGCGCGCCTCGCAAAATAAGACTTGACCTTGCCACCGTAGGAAGGTGCATCATCAGTAGCGAGAAGTACACCAACCAGGAGCAGACCATGAACACACTAACGATACCCGACATGAGTTGCGGCCATTGCGTCGCCGTAATCACCAGCACCGTCAAGGCGCTCGATCCAGCTGCGGCGCTCAGTTTCGACGTACCGGCGCGGCGCGTCGAACTTGACAGCAGCGTGCCGCTGAACGCCGTGTTGGCCGCGTTGGCGACGGCCGGCTATCCGGCCACCCCCGCCTGATCGCGCACGGTCCGCTCAGGCCGGCGCGCCCAGGTCGAGCCCGGCCATGATGCTGGGCACCAGCACGCGCAGATGGTGCGCGAATGCATGCAGATGCTCGGCCTGTTCGCTTGTGCGCAACCAGCTCGCCTCAAACCCGAGCATCACATCGGCGCCGCGCCGGTCTGTGATGGCATACGCCGACTGGGCGCCGGCGGCCAGCTTGGACTTTGGCAGGATCGCCGCGCCGATGCCCAGCGCAGCCCATTCGGCCAGCACCTGATAGCTCATCGCCTGGCCGGAATAGGCATGCAGCTTGCGCCGATGGCTGCGAAACAGCGCATGGGTAGCACGCGCCAGCCCGCAGGCGTCCGGCACCATCACGAAGGTTTCGGCGCAAATTTCATTGAACGCCACCGCGTGCACGCGCGCACCGTTCGGCCAGTGCGCACCACGCGGCAGAAACAGCAGCGCTTCGGCGTACAGGAAGGTCGACGTCCAGCGCCCCTTTTGTCCGTTGGCGACACCAAACACGACATCGAGCAAGCCCGCATCGAGCATGCCGTACAGCTGCGTCATATTCATCTCGCGCAGCACCACCTCGACATCGGGATGCTGCGAGCGAAACGGCTCGAGCATCAGCGCCAGCAGCTGCGAATTGACCAGCGGCGAGGTACCGATGCGTATCAAGCGCGTATCCGGGCGCAGGTACGCTTGCGCTTGCTGCACCAGCGTCGCCTGGGCCGCCAGCACCTGCGCCAGGTAGGGCAGCAGATGCGCGCCAAACGGCGTCGGCGCGACCTTACGCGTGGTGCGCGCGAACAGCCGCTCGCCCAGCTCCTGTTCAAGCTGCGCGATGGCGTTCGACAGGGTTGGCTGGGTCACACAGCATGCGGTGGCTGCGGCCGTAAACGAGCCAGTGGCGGCGACGGCGCTGGCAAAGCGGAGTTGATTCAGATTCATCGTCGATTTATAGCCTATCTGAATCAATCGCATGTAAAACGACAATTTCTCTATCAAACGCAAGATCGCTAGACTTGCTTCCAGTCGGCTGCTAAGCCGACCACTTCCCCACTTACCAGCAAGGAGCAATTCGATGGTCTATTTACAAATCAGCCTCAACATCGCCCAGCAAGATCGCCCGGCCGCAGCGGCCGTGTATGCCCGCTACAAGGATGCGTTCCTGAATCAGGCGCGCGGCGCCGCCTCCAAGGAACTGCTGATCCGCGCCGAGGACGTGCAGGTGCTGCACGGTTTCGACAGCGTGGACAACGCCACCAGCTATCTGGCCAGCGACCTGTTCAACCGCGACGTGGTCAGCGCACTCAAACCCTTGCTGCAAAGCGCGCCCGACGTGCGCATTTACGCCGCCAGTTAAGCACCAGCGCGCAGCGCTTGCCGAGCGTTGCGCGCCGTCGCTATCAGGTCCACAGGGTGATCTTGTTGCCATCCTTGTCGGTAAATGCGCCCACGACGATCATGATGAAGTCGATCAACGTCCACAGGCCAAAGCCGCCCAGCGTCACCAGTTGCAAGATGCCGGTGCCGACCTTGCCGACATAGAAGCGGTGCACGCCCAGCACGCCGAGAAAAAAGCACAGCAACGCCGCCGGCAGGATGCGTTTATCGGTCGCGCCGGCCGGCGTCTGCAGCGCGCCGCAACCGGGGCAAGCGGTGGCACTGGCATGCATCTGTTTTCCGCACGCGCGGCAAAATATCATGTTGGAGTTCACTTCAGTATTCATTCAGGTGTCCTGTTGATGGCACTACGTGGGAACGGCACTGCGGCGATAGTATAGAGGCAAATTGGCATGTTTGACATCAAATACTGTGCGTGCAGGCCTGCCCAGGCTTGCCCTTGTGCGTTGCCAAGCCGCCAGACTGGCATCAAGTCTGCGCTTTTCACACTGTTAGCGGAGGATTTGATGTCCATCAAATTTTTTCGCTAGCCCATTGTTATTCTGGTCAGATTCTCTCGCGACCGGGCCCCGTCATGGACACGTCAAAACTATCTGCACCGGCCCGCACCGAGCGTCTGGCAAGCGCATGGCTGGGAGTGAATAACCCCGAGCAATCCGAGCAACACTATCCGTCGGCCCAGCTCGATCTGGTGCTCAACGCATGGCTCGGTCGCGTCACTGGCAACATCTCGCCGGCCGCGCTGGCCAATGCCTATTTTGACTGGCTGACCCATTTGGCGCTGTCGCCCACCAAGCAGGCAAAGCTGATCCAGAAGGCGGCGCAGAAGGTGACGCGCTGGTCCCATTTCATGCTCGATGCAAGCTGCCACGATCACAGCGCGCAAGCGCCTTGCATCGTTCCTCTGCCGCAGGACAAGCGCTTCGACGCGCCCGCCTGGCAACAATGGCCCTTCAATGCGCTCGCGCAGGGTTTCCTGCTCAACCAGCAGTGGTGGCACCGCGCCACCACTGGCATTCGCGGCGTGTCGCGCCACCACGAGGACGTGGTCACGTTTACCACCCGCCAACTGCTCGACATGATGGCGCCGTCAAACTTCCTGCTGACCAATCCGGTCGTGCTGGAAGAAACCGTGCAGCGCAATGGCGCCAACCTGATCGCCGGCGCCCAACGCGCGTACGCCGACTGGCTGCGTCAGTTCAGCGGCATCCGCGCGCCCCGCCACGAGGACTTCAAGGTCGGCGAGGCGGTCGCCGTGACGCCCGGCAAGGTGGTGTACCGCAACCGCCTGATCGAACTGATCCAATACACGCCCAGCACCCCCAGCGTGCACGCGCGCCCGCTGCTGTGCATCCCCGCCTGGATCATGAAGTACTACATTCTCGACCTGTCGCCACCCAATTCGCTGGTGCGCTACCTGGTCGGCAAAGGCCACACGGTATTCATGATCTCGTGGAAAAACCCGGACGCCAACGACCGCGATCTGTCGATGGAGGACTACCGCAAGCTTGGCGTCATGGATGCGCTCGACGCCGTCACGCGCATCACCGGCGCGCCGGACGTGAATGCACTGGGCTACTGCCTGGGCGGCACGCTGCTGTCGATCGCGGCGGCCAGCATGGCGCGCGACGGCGACCGCCGGCTGGCCAGCGTGACGCTGCTCGCCTCGCAAGTCGACTTCACCGAGCCGGGCGAGCTGTCGCTGTTCATCGACGAGAGCCAGATCAGCTTCCTCGAAGCGATCATGTGGTACCAGGGCTATCTGAATACGCGCCAGATGGCCGGCGCCTTCCACCTGCTGCGCTCGCACGACCTGATCTGGTCGCGCCGCCTGAACCAGTACCTGCTCGGTCTGCCCGACCAGGAAACCGACCTGACGGCCTGGAACGCCGACGCCACGCGCATGCCTTACCGCATGCATTCGGACTACCTGCGCCAACTGTTCCTCAACAACGCGCTCGCCGCAGGGCGTTACCGCACCGACGGGCGCACCATCGGCCTGACCGACATCGAGGCCCCCATCTTCGCCGTCGGCACCCTCACTGACCATGTCGCGCCGTGGCGTTCTGTCTACAAAATCCATTTACTGACCGACACTGAGGTAACATTCCTGCTAACATCAGGAGGCCACAACGCGGGCGTGGTGTCGCCTCCTGGGCAACCGCGCCGCGCCTATCAGGTGGCACGCCATGCCCACGAGGATCCCTATGTTGACGCAGACACCTGGCAGCAAAGCGTGGCGCAGCAACAAGGTTCCTGGTGGCCCGAATGGGCGTCCTGGCTGGCTGGCCGTGCCGGCGAACTGGGCGCGCCGCCACCGATGGGCCCGGATCTGGGCGACGCGCCTGGCCTGTATGTGTTGCAGCGCTGACGGCGACGCGCGTCCCACCCGGACGCACGCTCGATTTAATAGGTCAAGGCTAGCATGACGATGTTCGATTTCTCCAGCCTGCGCGCACTGCCAGAACCTGCGGCACACGAGCTGAGCAAACAGCACGACGCCGAACTGCAGCACCTGCTCCCCTTGCTTGGTCCGGTGTTCGGCCTGGTGGTGCTGCTGTTCGGCGCGTGGGACTATTGGATCGATGCGTCGCACGCCTGGCTGACCGTGCCGCTGCGCGCCCTGTGCGTGCTGATCGGTTCGCTCGCCTACATGCCTAATCGCCTCAACTGGAGCGTCGCCCAGCGTTGCGTCTACGTCTACCTAACCCATGTCACGCCGATCATCGTTTCGCAATTCCTGCTCAAGGACGGTTTTCTGTACGGTCTGCCCGGCATCACGGCCAGCGTCTTCACGGTCGCACTGCTCACGTTGAGCCTGCGCACCTTTCTGCTGATCCTGAGCCTGCCGACGCTGCTGCTGGTGGTGCTCAGCGCGCTGGCGACGCCATTACTGGGCTTTATTAATATCGTCATGCTGTACCTGTTTACGGTGGGGATGGCCGGCATCGCGCTGCTGGTGGTGCGCTCGTTCCGCCAGAAGGCCTATCTGTTCGAGCGCGAACTGCTGCACATGTCGCACCACGACAGCCTGACCGGCGCCTACAACCGCGGCTACCTGACCGAACTGGCCGAGCGCGAGATCGCGCTGGCGCGCCGGCACGGGCGCGCGTTGGCCGTGGCGATGCTCGACATCGACCACTTCAAGCACGTCAACGACAACCACGGTCATGCGATCGGCGACCTGGTGATCCAGCAACTGGCCCACACCTGCGCCGATACGCTGCGCGTGATCGACCATTTCGGGCGCATCGGCGGCGAGGAATTCGTCTGCGTGCTGCCTGAAACGGAGCAGGACGAGGCCTTGCAATGCGCCGAACGCCTGCGCCTGTGTCTGGCCGCATTACAGGTGCCGACGCCGCAAGGGCCGCTGCAATTTACCGTCAGTATCGGCGTAGCGGTATTGCAGCCGCACCACGCCAACTGGAGCGCCCTGCTCAAGGATGCCGATGCGGCCCTGTACCGCGCCAAAAACTCGGGGCGCAACCGGGTCGTGCTGGCCGGCCGCGACGACACCATCGTGGCCATTCCGGCTGCCACCGCCCCCCATTAGAAAGCCACCTCGATGCCAGAATCCCCTGCCGGCGCGCGCGCCCGTGACGTTGGCGCGTGCGAACCGGCCAGCGACGCCGCCTTGCGCGCCAGCGCCGTCCAGCGCGCCGACGCGCTGCTGACGCAACTGGGCAGCAGCGCGCAAGGCCTGAACGCGACAGAGGCAGCGGCCCGTCTCAAACGCAGCGGCCCGAACACGCTCGCTCACCAGGCCAGTCGGGGTGCGCTGCGCCACTTCCTCGGTTTGCTGGCCGCTCCGCTGTCGCTGCTGCTGTTGGTGCTGGCGGTGATCAACTTCCTGATCGGCGAAGTGTGGGCCGGCAGCGTGATTGCCGCCATGGTGCTGTTGTCGACGCTGCTGTCATTTGTACAGGAATATCGCTCGGATCGGGCCGCCGAACGCCTGCGTGCGATGGTCGGCACCACCGCAACGGTGCTGCGCGCGCGCGCCGACGGCGGCGCCAGCGACAAGCTCGAACTGGCGCTGGCTGCGCTGGTGCCCGGCGACATCGTCATGCTGTCGGTGGGCACGCTGGTGCCGGCCGACCTGCGCATCCTGGCCAGCCGCGACCTGTTTCTGAGCCAGTCGGCGTTGACGGGCGAATCGATGCCGGTCGAGAAATTCGCGCTGCCCAACCAGGGCGACTGCGCTAGCGTGCTCGACCTCGACAACATCGCCTTCATGGGCACCAACGTCATCAGCGGCACGGCCAGCGCGGTGGTGCTGGCCACCGGTGCCCGCACCGCTTTCGGTCACATCGCGGCCGACCTGAGCGGGCAACGCGCACCGACCAGCTTTGACCGGGGCATCAACAAGTTCATCGGCCTGATGCTGCGCGCGATGCTGGTGATGGTGCCGCTGGTGTTGCTGGCCAACGGTCTGGGCAAAGGCGACTGGCTGCAGGCGCTGCTGTTTGCGGTAGCGGTGGCGGTGGGACTGGCGCCCGAGATGCTGCCGATGATCATCACGATCAACCTGGCCAAGGGCGCGCTGGCGATGGCCGACAAAAAGGTCGTCGTCAAACGCCTGAACGCAATCCAGAATTTCGGTGCGATGGACATCCTGTGCACCGACAAGACCGGCACGCTGACCCAGGACAAGGTGATCCTGGAAAAGCATGTCGACATCGACGGCAAGGACTCGGCCAAGGTGACCGAGTACGCCTACCTGAACAGCTTCCACCAGACCGGTTTGAAAAATCTGCTCGACGTGGCGATTCTGAAATACGTCGATGTGCATGACAAGCTGCAGGCCGACACCGAGTTCACCAAGGTCGACGAGATTCCGTTCGACTTCCAGCGCCGGCGCATGTCGGTCATCGTCGCGCGGCGCGACGGCAGCCGCATACTGATCTGCAAGGGCGCGGTCGAGGAGGTGCTGGCCGTGTGCAGCCGTGCCGAGCAAGGCGGCCAACTGGTGCCGCTGGCCGCCGAACATGGCGCGCAACTAGGCCGCGTGGTGCAGGACTTGAACGACGACGGCTTTCGGGTGATCGCCGTGGCGTGCCGCGAACTGGCGCCCGGCGCGCAGAATTTCGACAGTCTGACCGAAAGCGATCTGGTGCTGGTGGGCTACATCGCCTTCCTCGATCCGCCCAAGGACAGCGCCGGCGAAGCACTGCGCGCGCTCAAGCGCTACGGCGTGGCCGTCAAGGTACTCACGGGCGACAACGCGGCGGTGGCGCGCTGCGTGTGCCGCCATGTCGGCCTGCCCAGCGAGCAGGTGATGCTGGGCAGCGAGATCGATGAGCTCGACCAGTCCCAACTGGCCGAGCGCGCCGAGGCCACCACCATCTTCGCCAAATTGGCGCCGCAGCAAAAAGCGCGCGTGATCCGCGCGCTGCAAAGCCGCGCCCATGTGGTCGGCTATCTGGGTGACGGCATCAACGACGGCGCCGCGCTGAAGGCGGCCGACGTGGGCATCTCGGTCGATAGCGCGGTCGACATCGCCAAAGAATCGGCCGACATCATTCTTCTCAAGAAAAGCCTGATGGCGCTCAAGGAGGGCGTCGTCGAGGGACGCAAGGTGTTCGGCAACATCAGCAAATACTTGCGCATGAGCGCCAGTTCGAACTTCGGCAATATGCTCAGCATGCTCGGCGCCAGCTTGCTGCTGCCGTTCCTGCCGATGGCGCCGGTGCAGATTCTGCTCAACAACCTGCTGTACGATTTCTCCCAGACCACGTTGGCGACCGACCATGTGGACGCCGACTACATCTTGCTGCCGCGCCGCTGGGACATCGCCAACATCGGACGCACGATGCTCGTGTTCGGGCCGCTCAGCGCGCTGTTCGACTACCTGACGTTTGCCGTGCTGTGGTTCGGCCTGGGCGCGGCGCAGCAGCCGCGCATGTTTCAGACCGGCTGGTTTCTCGAATCGCTGCTGTCGCAGACGCTGGTGGTGCACGTTTTCCGCACCGGCAAGATCCCCTTCGTGCAAAGCCGTGCCAGCACGCCCTTGCTGATCACCACCGGCGCGATCTGCTTGCTGGGCCTGTGGCTGCCCAGCTCGCCATTTGGCGCCGCGCTCGGCTTTGCGCCCATGCCGGCGCTGTTCTGGCTGGCCCTGCCCGTGATTTTGGCAGGCTACCTCGGCCTGACCCAATTATTGAAGACGGGACTGATTCGACGCTTCGGCCTGAACTAGACCCGCCTGCCCGAACCGCTCGGTAAACGTGACGTGCTCGGCGACAAGTCGCGCGCGCAGCGGCCGGCGCTCCGCCGCAAGCCAGACTGGCCTTCGGTCTCGGCACCAGTTGATGGTGCTGGCATGCGCCGCGCACGCGCACCCTGCCATATCAGCAGCGCGCCCGCTTGAACGCAAAACCGCCATCGCGCCGGCCTGGCGATATAGAAATTTAGTTCTAGACAGGCCCACCTAGAACGTATATTCTACTTGCACGCTCAACAACACAGGCATCCCATGCTCCGTTCCACGACAGCGGCCGAACTGAATTTCGTGCGCACACAGCGGCAACGCGGCCGGGCCGAGCACGCCAAGATACTGGCCGTTCTGACGTGGCCGACACCATGAGCAGTACGCTCCCTGCGCTCAGTGCGTCGCTCGGCTGGGCGCTGCTGCATTTCGTCTGGCAAGGCGCGCTATTGGGCGCCCTGAGTGGATTGGGATTGACGCTGTTGCGCAATGTCAAGCCACAGGCTCGCTACCTGTTTGCCTGCCTGTCCCTGCTCGCGTGCGTGCTCATGCCGATGCTGTCGATGAGCGTCGGCCTTCGCGCCGACTTACCAGACGGCGCGGCGCACGCGGCCGTCGCAGCAGCACTGACCAGCGCCGCGCTGGCCGGCGACGTCCCCAACGCGCTGCTTGCCTGGTGCGACGCGCATCTGGCGGCGCTCGTTGTGGGCTGGGGCGCGGGCGTGGGTGTGCTGGCGCTGCGCCTGGCCGCCGGCCTGCTGTGGGTGCGCCGCCTCGTGCATGAAACGGCCGCAGTGCTCGATCCAGCGTGGGAATACCGCGTGCGCGCGCTGTCCGCCAAGTTCGCGCTGCGCCGTGGAGTGAACTGGCGCGTCGTCGCAAACCTGCCCAGTCCGATGACCGCCGGCTGGTGGCGCCCGGTGGTGTTCGTGCCGGCCGCGCTACTGAGCGGCATGCCGGCCGAGCTGCTTGAGGCACTGCTGGCGCACGAACTGGCACACGTCCAGCGCCACGATTACGCAGTGAACCTGCTGCAACGGGTGATCGAGACGCTGCTGTTCTACCATCCGGCCGTCTGGTGGATCTCGCGCCAAATCCGGCGTGAGCGCGAACTGATCGCCGACGAACTGGCCGCACGGGCTGTGGGACATCCGCGCCAGTTGGCGCTCGCATTGCAACACCTGGAGCGACTCCAGCCTTATCCACCCCACCTCGCCCAAGCGGCACATGGAGGAAATTTGATGACCCGTATCAAGAACCTGATTCGTCCCGAACCCCAAGCGTTCAGCTGGAAGGCAGCGGCGGCCATGCTGGCCAGTGTCACGCTGTGCATGAGTTTGTATGCACACGCGGCGATCGGCGATGCGCCCACTGTAACGACAACGCCGGACTACCTCCAACTTGAGCTCAAGCTCTACAAGAACGACGCCTTGCAGGGCCAGCCCAAAGTGATCACGCAGTTTGGCGAACAAGCGACCATCTTGATCGACAACAGCCTCAAGGTGGCTTTTGCACCGCAGCGCGAAGGCGCCGACCGGCTGGCACTGGGACTGGCGCTGTACGCCCCCGTCCACGGCGCAATGACACTGCTCGGCCAGCCGCGCCTTGAGGGCGGCTTTGCGCAAGAAATGCGCGTCAGCCTGCAGGCCGATTCGGGCGACGCCTTCAAGCTCGTCATCATGCCGACGCTGGTCCACAAACCGACACCGTAAGGCTGCCCGCCCGCTGCCGCATAACGTTGCGCAGCGGGTCGGCAAGCGCTCCCCCCGTCCTGCTTCCAAAGGGACAAGGCACCCCGTTGCCGCGTCGCCCCCGCCGTTCCGCGCCAAAAAATACCACGTCCTTCACGCCCGTTGGTGACGGCTTTTTGTCAAAACCGACAACACTTGAGCGTCCCATCTGCCCTATCATGGGCATGCCAGCGCGCCAGCGCGACACGTGACAGTGTCGAAGATGACGCAAAGAATGCTGCAGCGCACATAAATTTGTATCTCGCCAGCAATTCAGGTACATTCGGTCATCAAACCGCCATGTTGTATGGCTATTTATGCAAGGCTTTTCTTATGACAGAACCTGAAGTTATTTCCCCATTGGCGCCGCTGAACGCGAGCGCCCTCAAAGTCGGCTGCGCCGGCTGCAGCATGCACCAGCTTTGCCTGCCGATGGGCCTGGATGTGGACGACATCGGCCGCCTCGACCAGATCATCGGGCGGCGCCGGCGCGTCGCGCGCGACGAGCCGCTGTACCGCATCAACGACCCGTTTCGCAACCTGTTCGCGATCCGTTTCGGGCATTTCAAAACTTACCAGAACAACCCCAGCGGCGAGCAGCAGATCACCGGTTTCCAGATGGCCGGCGAGTTGCTGGGCATGGATGCGATCAGCGCCGACCGCCACCACTGCGACGCGGTAGCGCTGGAAGACAGCGAAGTGTGCGAAATCCCGTTCCCGCGCCTTGAAGAGCTGTTCGGCAAGATCCCCACGCTGCTGCACCACTTTCACAGGATGATGAGCCAGGAAATCACGCGCGAACAAAACGTCATGCTGTTGCTGGGCAATATGCGCGCCGAGCAGCGCTTCGCCGCCTTCCTGATCAATCTGTCGTCGCGTTACGCGGCGCGCGGCTATTCGCCGATCAATTTTCAGCTGCGCATGTCGCGCGAAGACATCGGCAACTACCTCGGCCTGACGATTGAAAGCGTCAGCCGCCTGTTGTCGCGCTTCAAAAAGCAAGGTTGGCTGAAGGTCGACAAGCGCGAGATAACGCTGCTCGACCCGGCCATGCTCAAGGCGCTGGCGGCCGGCACCGAAACCTGCCGCCCCATGTAAATGCGGCAGGCCTGGCATCGACACGCGCCGGGACGGCGATGGCGTCGGTGCAGATTCACTTCGGCGCGCACCGACCGGTCGGGCGCCTCAGTGGGCCGACAACTCGGCGATGACGGCCGGCGTCAGCACACCCGAATACGCGACGCGCTTTCCCTGCGCGTCGAACCAATAGCTGCGCGGCATTTCGCCGTGCCATTTCGGGTCGAGCGCGTAACGCAGTTGCTCGGGTGGCTGCGCGCCGAAGGCCCAGCTGTTGGCCGTCAGGCCGAGCGCGCGCAAACGCGCACCGATCAGCGCATCGGTAGCCGCATCGCCCATCGCATCGGTCGACAAGGTGACCACCGCCAGCCCCGGCTGGCGCCGTTTCTGCTGCGCCAGCGCGTCCAGACTGGCCTGGCAATACACGCAATCGAGCGACCATAGGATCAGCACGAAAGGCTTGCCCTTGTGGCTGGCCTGGATCTGTTCGAGGCTGTCGTGTTCGAATGCGCGCGTGACGGCCTTGGCCTGCGCCACGCCAGCCAGCAGGCCAAGCACTGCCGCGAGCATCAGGGTGAACAGTTTTTTCATGTCATTTCTCCGCTTTGACGGCGATCACGCGCACGCCTTCGTCCTGGGTGCGCCACACCAGCACGATGCCGGCGCCCGTGTTCAGCAACTGCGGATGATCGGACGCTTGCGCGGTACGCGCCAGTTCCAGATCACGCCAGTTGCGCCCGCCGTCGCCGGACAATTTGCCCAGGATGGCGCTGGTCTTGCCGTCGAACTGGCGCCAGGCCAGCAGCACCGTCGCGCCATCGACCGCGATGGCGGCATGGTCGGCCTGGTCGGAGCCAAGCTTGATCGGCGTGCCCAGCACGCCGCCGCGCGGGGCATTGGCGTAGAACACCCCGCCCTCCTCGCCCTTGACGGCAAACCAGCTCTGGTGCCGGGTGCCGTCGCTGCCATAGGCCAGCGCCGGTCCCTGATGCGGGCAGGCGTCGATGCGCCAGTCGTCGAAACTGGCACGCTGGGGCGCCGCCACCGCGCCGTTCGGGGTCAGCTCGGCCAGTGCGTGGTCGCGGATATTGGGCTCGAACACGTGGCGCCACAAGGCCATCACCTTGCCGTCAGGCGTGTTGGCCAGCGCGATGCGGCAGCACTCGCAGCTATGCTCGGCCAGTTTGTAGTCGCCCTTGAAGCTGGCGCCGCGATTGTCCGACACGGCGTAATACACGGCCGCGCCAGCGTAGGACTGCTTGCGCGCGGCGGCCGCCTCGACGTCGCGCTTGTCGATCCACGCGATGTAGATGCGTCCTTGCGGGTCCACCTGCAAGGCGTCGAAGCGGTGCGTGATGATGGCCCGATTGGCATGCACGGTGATTGGCGCGTCAAACGTGGCACCGCCGTCGAGCGAGCGGATGAAACGGATGTCGCCGGTATACGGTTTGGCCAGCGGCTTGGTATAACTGATGTACAGTTCACCCTTGCTGCCGAAGGCCAGTTTCGGGCGATTCTCGCCGTCCGCCGAAATCGCTTCGGGTTCGCGTTGCAAGCGTTTGGGCGCCGACCACGTCTTGCCGGCGTCGGCGCTGTTTTGCAGCGTCAGAAACTGCGCCGCGCCCTCGGTTTCCTTGCGCACGACCCACAGCCGTCCTTGCCCGTCGACGGCAGCGCCGATGCCCAATTCGGGCGCTTTGCCCGCTTTCATGTGGTGCGCTGGCATGCCTTGGGCGGCGCTATTGCCGCACCATGCGCCCAGCACCAGCAAGCCGGCGGCATACACCGCGCGCCAGGGTGTTGTCGTGTTTGACTGATTCATCTGCGATTCGCTTTTCATAGTGATTTCCCGCCCGATCAATAGTCGAACTTCACGCTGGCAAACAGCGTGCGTTGCGGATAAGGGTTCGGATTGACGAAATAGCGGAAGCTGCCGACGTTATTCATGCCGATCGCCGCCGACCATTGTTTGTCCAGTTTGTACAGTAACCTGGCGTCGACTACGCTGTAATGGCTGACCGCGCCGTACACATTGGGATTGACGTCCTTGTATTGCATGCTCGCCGTATCGTAGAGCGCATTGTGCTGGCGCCCGCTGAACCGGTAGCTCAGGCTGTACGACAGACGCGAGCTGGCATGGTAAGTGGCCACCAGCGTCGCGCGCCAGGTCGGGATGCGCGGCTGGTCGGTGCCGACCAGGCCGGGGTTTCTGCTGTCGGCCACGATGGTCGAACGGGTGTAGGTTGCGCTGCCGTTCAGGTTCAAGCCGCGCACGCCCAGGTCGCTGATGTCGAACGCTTCTTCCAGGCCATACGTGCGCAGGTGATCGACGTTCTGGATGCTCGACACGTTAGGCGTGACGGTCGTGTCGGTTTGTGAAATCAAGGCGTCGTGCTTGGATTCCCAGAACAGCGACGAGCGCAGCATGGCGCTCGCAAACGCGCGCTCGGCCACCAGTTCGCCCGACAGCACGCGCTCCGGTTTCAGGTCCGGATCATTTTTCTTGACGTTGCCCGGCAAGCTGATGACCTGGAAAATCTCCGCCACGGTCGGGTAACGCACCGCCTTGCCGAGCGAGGCGCGCAAGGCCCAGTCGGGCGACGCGGCAAACGACAGCGCCAGTTTGGGCGACACATCGGTGCTCGAGCGCGCGGCGTAATTGAGCTGCCGGTAGGCGGGCGCGTTGGCCACGTTGAGATTGCTGCCATCGAAAGCGCGCCAGTGCTCGGCGCGCGCGCCGCCGACCAGTTTCCAGGCCGGCGCGATCTGCCAGGCGTCCTGCAGATACAGCGCCTGGGTTTCGGTCTTGCCGTAGGAATTGCTGCTTGGCGTGGCTGATGCTGCGCCGTACAGCCAGTCGTCGGGCACGGCGGAGGTGAGCGATTTGAGTTCGTAGCGGTCGGCGTGGTAGCCGAAGCTCACTTGATGCGCGCTTTTCATGTCGCCATCCGGGCGCCAGTCGCCGCGCAGGTCGAGATTGCGCCAGCCGGTGCCATCGGCCACCGTGATGGTGCCGCCGGGGCGTTGCGCGCCGGTGCCGGAGTCGTACAGGTCGCCCGTGTTGGCCGCGCTGCGACTGACGTCGCTGTTTTGCGTGTAGACGCTGGCCACCGCTTCCCAGTCCCAGCTGCCGTGCGTGCTGCTCTTGAGCGACAGGCCGTGCATCGTGTGCTCGCTGGCGCTATACCCGGGCGCGTTGGCGGCCAAGGTGTAGTAATTGGCGTCGCCGGCGAATTTGACGTAGCTCGGCACTTTGGCGCCGCTCGCACTGGTGTTGTAGACCGCCTTGCCGCTGGCGTCGCGCAGATAGCTGACGACGTCGGTATCGGACTTGTTCTGCCACACGCCCAGCGTATAACTGGCGCGCAGCGTGGGACTGAGCTCGTAGGCCAGCTTGATTCTGTCGGTGTCCTGGACGCTGCGGTCGGCCCCGACCGAACTGGTGATCACGCGCGCATTGCCGCTGGTATCGGTGTCGCGCACGGCGCCGCTGACGGCGGTAAATGGCGTCGTCGATCCAAGCGTCGCGCTGGCCGCAGCCTTGGTGGCCACGCCAAAGGTTTGCGGCTGCGCGTGGCTGTCCAGATGGTCGGCGCTGATCCAGTACGACCAGGCGCCAGCCTTGTTGCCCACGGCCGCGCTCAGGTGCGAGCCGTTGAAGCGCTGGTCGGTGTTGTAGAGTTTAAATTGCTGGCCGATCAGGTCGATCCCGACGTGGGCTTCGAACTTGTTGGGCATGTGGGTGCTCATCAACACCACACCGCCGGCCGAATTGCCCGGATACAGCGCCGAAAATGGCCCGTAGATGACGTCCACGCGGTCGATCTCGGCCGGTCCCACCATGCCCCAGCGCGGCGCGGTACTGAAGCTGTTGTTGAGGAAGTTCGACAGCAGCAGATTGTCGGCATACACCGTGGTCTGCGCACTGGAAATGGAGCTGTTCACGCGCATGACGAGGATGCCGTTGCGGTCGCCAATATAGCGTTCGCGCACATGCACGCTGGGCAGGTAGTTCAGCACGGCGGCGCTGGTGACGGCGTTGATCGACTCGGCGATCTGTTCGGCGCTGACGCTCTCGGTCGTCGCCAGCACGCTGGCCGGCACCGCAGGGCGCGCGCCGGTGACGACGATCTCCGCCATCCGGTTGGTGTCCGTGCCCGTGGCGTCGGCCGCGGCGAACGGGGCGTGCAACACGGCGCCGCAAGCGCAAGCCCTCATCAGGGCGGCGCACAATGGGGTGTGGTGAAACTTCATACAAAATCCCTGCATCGAAATCGTTCTTGTGATCGGCGGTGCTGGCGCGGCGCTTTCATGCGCGTCCGGCGGCAGCGTCCCATTAGGTGGGTGTCGGGGTGATCCGTGCGATAACGCAGAACGGGCACGCAGCGCCTGGCCAGGTGATATGGCAAACGGCGGAGCGCGGACGTGACGGGACTGCGTTCAGTGCTGCCGTCGGCGCGCCATCGGCGTGCGTCGAGCCAGCATCCGGATCGATCAGACGCTTGCGGGGGGCGCGCGCGATTGCGCGGCAGACCAGATGGGCAGAGGATGGGGCGATTGCAGGAACAGCATCGGTTGCGCATCGCGTGCGTCAACCTGGGCAATCAATGGGCGCACGCCGGGCGGCAGCGCCGGTGCGCCGCCATGCGTGGCGCAGTAGGGACAGTGTTCAGTGTGCGCCAGCTTGGTGGTCAGCGGGGCCGACAGCCCACCCTGATCGGCGCTGAGTTTGACCAGTTTCGGGCCGTCGACACCACACACCTCGGCCCAGGCTTCGCCGCGCGCCGTCGTCAGCGCGTGCGAAATCGCGGGCGCCAACGCACCGAACAGAATCGCCAAGCAGGCGACCCAGGCGGCAAATTGGCGTGTGATGCGGTTCATTCCCATCCTGAAATTATATCAGTCCAAAATATTTCTTGCGTGCACGCCAAACACAGCACCGTTCAGAACGGCGGATTGTGATCGTTCGGCACGTTGATCAGGTAGTACGTCAGCATGCTCGCCAGCGCGCCGAACAGCCAGAAGAAAAAGAAACCCAGCGTGTAGGCGGCGATCGGTGGCGAATCCACCCGCCCGGTCAGGTGCAGCAATTCATGTGCGTCGAACAGTGAAAAGAAACATCCTTCCGCCATGATCGCCACCAAAAATGATGGCCACAGTATGCTCATCGCAAGTCGCAACATGTACTCTCCGGTATCAGTCAGCAGGCGGCAAATCGGCTTTGATGTCCAACGTCGGCTGGGCCGGCCACTTCCATACGCCGGCCAGGCGCCAGGCACGCTGCACGCTTTCGACCGACACCTCCCAGCGAGCCCGCTCCAGCATCGGCAACGCGACGCTAAATTCGCCGCGCTGGTCCGATTGCACCGTCAGGTTCAGGTCCTTTTCCGGCCGCGTTGCATGGGCCAGGTGGACCAGGATCAGGTCGGCATGCGGCTTGCCGAAGCTGGTCATCGTGCCGTTCAATTTGCCATTGGCTGCATCATAGCGCAGCTTCACCGCCAGACCCAAGGCCGTTGCCGCAGTATCGCGGCGCAGATCCTGATTGATCGCCTTGCCCTTGACGTAATAATCGTCCACCACCATCGCGTCCTGACGCGTGAACGCCAGGTAGCCGGTAAACGTGCCGGCGACCACGACGACGGCCGGTCCCAGCATCAGCAGCCACGGCCACTTCTGCTTGAACCAGGGTTTCACGCTGGTCGCGCCGTCGATCGGAAAATGTGCAGACTGCATGTGCGTCTCCTTGACGTCTATCTTGGTACGAAAAATACTGCGTGTTCTTCCAATTTCAGGTGCACATCATCGAGCGCCGTCAGTTCGAATTCGATCTTGTTGGACCCGGGCTTACCCTTGCCATGATCGAGCCGCACCCGCACCGGTACCGCGCGCGATCCGGTCCCTTCCAGTGTGACGATGTCGTCGGAGGCGAGCCGGATCGAGTCGATACCCTTGACCTGGATGCGAAAGCGATGCGCCGTCTCGGCCGTGTTCATGATCTGCAGCCGGTACACGTTTTCGATCGCGCCGTCCTCGACCTCGCGCCCCATCGCGCCGCGGTCGCGGATTACATCCATCTTCAACGGCGTGCGCAACACCAGCATCGTCAAGAAGGCGCACACGATCAGCGCCAGCAAACCGGTGTAGATCAACACGCGTGGACGCAGCACACGCGCACGGATCTGCTTGACCGACCATTTTTTCTTGATCGCGTGTTCGGTCGAATACCGGATCAAGCCTTTCGGAAGATCGATCTTCTCCATCACCGTATCGCAGGCGTCGATGCAGGCGGCGCAGCCGATGCACTCGTACTGCAAGCCGTTGCGGATGTCGATCCCGGTCGGACACACCTGCACGCACAGCGAGCAATCGATACAATCGCCTTGCAGCTTGAGCGAGGCCTCGTCTTTCTTGCCGCGCGCGCCGCGCGGTTCGCCACGCTCGGTGTCGTAGGTGATGATCAGGGTGTCTTTGTCGAACATCGAGCTCTGGAAGCGCGCGTACGGACACATGTACTTGCACACCTGTTCGCGCATCCAGCCTGCGTTGCCGTAGGTGGCGAACGCATAGAACAAAATCCAGAACGACTCCCACGGCCCCAGCGTCAGCCCGCCCACCTCGACCATCAGCGACTTGGCCGGCGTGAAATAGGCAACGAAGGTGAACCCGGTCCACAGCGAAACCCCCGCCCACACCGCATGCTTGCTGCTTTTCCTGGCCAGCTTTTCCAGCGACCAAGGTTGTTTGTCGAGCCGTATGCGGGCGCTGCGGGTGCCCTCGATGCGCCGCTCGATCCACAGGAAAATCTCCGTGTAGACCGTTTGCGGGCAGGCGAAACCGCACCAGACGCGCCCGGCGATGGCGGTAAACAGGAACAACGCGTAGGCACAGATGATCAGCAGGGCCGCCAGATAGATGAAATCCTGCGGCCACAGCACCACGCCGAAGATATAGAACTTACGCGCGCCCAGGTCGAACAACACCGCCTGGCGGCCATTCCACTGCAGCCAGGGCAAACCGTAAAACACCACTTGCGTGAGCCACACGCACAGCCACCGCCAGGAGGCATAACGCCCCTTGGCCTCG
The DNA here is from genome assembly GCA_038207625.1 of Burkholderiales bacterium. Classification (GTDB taxonomy): domain Bacteria; phylum Pseudomonadota; class Gammaproteobacteria; order Burkholderiales; family Burkholderiaceae_D; genus JBBQZO01. The sequence goes on from JBBQZO010000024.1 coordinate 81,922, forward strand.
CGCGGATAGATTTCCTCGCGCGCGGAATACATTTTAATGACAGAAACTTTGGTATCAGCGTTGTTCATTGGGGCTCACTCTACGACCAGTCATCACCGTATCACTTTTGCGCCGTGGCTGGCTGTTCATTTGACAGGCTCCACACATACGCGGCCAGCACATGTACCTTCGGCTCGCCAAGGAAATCCTGGAATGCCGGCATCACGTTATTGCGACCCTTGCGGATCGTTTCCATGATGGTATTGGCGCTGCCGCCATACAGCCAGACCTTGTCGGTCAGGTTGGGCGAACCGATCGCCTGGTTGCCGTGCGCATCCGCGCCGTGGCAGGCGGCGCAGGCGCCGAACTTGGGTTTGCCGAACGCGGCCTTGATCGGGTCGAAGGTCGATCCGGACAGGCTGAGCACATACTGGGCGACGTTTTCGACATCCTGATCCGAGCCCAGTGCGGCGGCCATCGTCGGCATCACGCCGTTGCGACCGTGCAGGATGGTAGTCTTGATCGTGTCCGGCTCGCCGCCATACAGCCAATCCTTGTCGGTCAAGTTGGGGAAGCCCTTGTTGCCGTGCGCATCCGAGCCGTGGCACTGTGCGCAGTAAGTGAGAAACAGTCGCTCGCCAATTGCATGCGCCTGCGGGTCGGCCGCCACCGTTTTCAAATCCTGCTTCAGGTACTTGGCAAACAGTGGACCATATTCGGCATCGGCCGCCTTCAGTTCGTCGGCATACGCACCGCTCGACTTCCAGCCCAATTTGCCGGCATAGTCGCCTAAGCCCGGATACAGATACAGATAGGCCAGACCGAACACGATCGTCAGGTAGAACAACCACATCCACCAACGCGGCATCGGCGTGTTCAGCTCCGTCAAGTTTTCGTCCCACACGTGGCCGGTCGTTTCCACCTGGCCCGGCGCGAGCGGCTTGGCATCCTTGTGCACGATGACCTTGTGCACGGATTGCGAATACAGCAGCAAGGCGCAACCGAAGATGCCCAGCAGCGTCAGCACGGTGATGTAGATGTTCCAGAAATCGCTAGTAAAGTCAGCCATGTTGCTTCTCCAAATTCTGTGGCTCGTCGGCGCCGTCGGCAAACGGCAAGCGGGCGGCCTCGTCAAAGTCGCTCTTGCTCTTGTGCCAGAAGGTCCACCACAGGATGCCGATAAAGGTGGCCAGGCTGACCACCGTCATGACGCTGCTGGCGCCATCAAACAAGTTATCGATAGACATAGTCAGTTCCTCGCCTTGATCAGAGTGCCCAGGCCTTGCAGGTAGGCGATCAGCGCATCCTGCTCGGTCTTGTCAACCAGCGTGGCCGGCGCGGCCACCACTTCGGCGTCCGTGTACGGCACGCCAAGCCGTTTCAGCGCGCGCATCTTGGGCATGACATCGTCGGGCACCAGCTTGGTTTTTGCCAGCCACGGATAGTTCGGCATATTCGATTCCGGCACCACGTCGCGCGGATTGTCCAGATGGGTACGGTGCCATTCGTCGCTGTAGCGACCGCCTACGCGGGCCAGATCGGGCCCGGTGCGCTTGGAACCCCACTGGAACGGACGGTCATAGACAAACTCGCCAGCCACCGAATAGTGACCATAGCGTTCGGTCTCGGCGCGAAACGGACGAATCATCTGCGAGTGGCAGTTGTAGCAGCCTTCGCGCACGTAAATGTCGCGGCCGGTCAGGCGCAGCGGCGAATACGGCTTGAGCCCGGCGATCGGTTCGGTGGTCGACTTCTGGAAGAACAAAGGCACGATTTCAACCAGACCGCCGACACTGATGACCAGCAAGACCAGCGCGATCAGCAGCCAGGGGTTCTTTTCAATCCATTCATGAGAAAATTTCATTTCAACTCCTCGCAATCTATGCGTGTGCGGGTAACAGGGATGGAATACGCACGTCGACCGCTGTCCCGTCGCGCATCGTCATGAAGGTGTTGTAGGCCATCATCAGCATGCCCGACAAATACAGCAAACCACCGCCAAAACGCACCACGTAGTACGGATAGGTCGCCTTGACGCCTTCGACGAAGGTGTAGGTCAGGGTGCCGTCGGCGTTGACCGCGCGCCACATCAGGCCCTGCATGACGCCGGCGATCCACATCGAGGCGATGTACAGCACGATGCCGATGGTGGCCACCCAGAAGTGGGTGTCGATCAGTTTCGTGCTCCACATCTGGGTCTTGCCGGCCAAGCGCGGCAGCAGGTAGTAGATCGAACCCATGGTGATGAAGCCCACCCAGCCCAAGGCGCCGGCATGCACGTGAGCGATGCTCCAGTCGGTGTAATGGGACAGCGAGTTGACGGTCTTGATCGACATCATCGGACCTTCGAAGGTGGCCATGCCGTAGAACGACAGCGAGACGATCATGAACTTGAGGATCGGATCGGAACGCAACTTGTGCCAGGCGCCCGACAAGGTCATCATGCCGTTGATCATGCCGCCCCACGATGGTGCCAGCAGGATCAGCGAGAACACCATGCCGATCGATTGGGTCCAGTCAGGCAAGGCGGTGTAATGCAGGTGATGCGGGCCGGCCCACATGTAGGTGAAAATCAGCGCCCAGAAGTGCACGATCGACAGGCGATACGAATACACCGGGCGCTCGGCCTGCTTCGGAATGAAGTAGTAGACCATGCCCAGGTAACCGGCGGTGAGAATGAAGCCGACCGCGTTGTGGCCGTACCACCACTGGATCATCGCATCCTGCACGCCCGAGTAGGCGGAGTACGATTTGCCGATCGAGGCAGGCATGCTGGCACCGTTGACGATGTGCAAAATGGCCACGGCGATGATGTAAGCGCCGAAGAACCAGTTGGCCACGTAGATATGCGCCACTTTACGCTTGAGCAGCGTGCCGAAGAACACCACCGCATAGACCACCCAGACGACGGCGATCAGGATGCTGATCGGCCATTCGAGCTCGGCGTATTCCTTGCCGCGCGTCAGGCCCATCGGCAGCGTGATCGCGGCCGATACCAGCACCGCTTGCCAACCCCAGAATGTGAAGGCGGCCAGCTTGTCGGAAAACAAGCGGACCTGACAGGTGCGTTGCACCACGTAGTACGAGGTAGCGAACAGCCCGCAGATACCGAACGCAAAGATGACGGCGTTGGTATGCAAGGGCCGCAGCCGACCATAGGTCAGCCAGGGTATGTCCAAGTTGAGCGCCGGCCAAGCCAACTGTGCGGCGATGAATACGCCGACCAACATGCCGATAACGCCCCACACTACAGTGGCGATCGCGAATTGCCGGACGATCTTGTAGTTGTAGTTCAGTTCTGTTTCCACTGATAATCTCCCAGTAATGCAACAATGATGATGAGAGAGTAAGAGTCAGGGCGTCTAAAATCTTTGATCTGAATCAAATTGGCCCAAGTCAACACATTTGGACTGTGAAATGTCGGAATTTGCCCTGCCAGGCGGCGCCAAATGTCACAAAATTGGCGCCACAAGCACCTTGCGCGGGCCCCGCTGGCGCGATCAAGGCCTGCGACGGGAGTGCGATGAGCGACCCGCAGCGCGTCGTTTGAGGTGCGCAATGGCGTCCCGGATACGCGCGCCAAGGCCGGCGAGCATGTGCGAATTGAATTTTGCGCCAATCGCTAGTGTGTGGGGAGACGCAGCGCTCCACAAGCGCGCGTCGATGCATCAGGCACGGGCCCGTGTATGAAGTTGTCGATGGTCAGCAAACGTTCGTCGCCATTGCCGTCGACGCGCGCACGCACGGCGCCGGACAGCGCGCCAGCGCGAAGCGCCGGCGCAAACTGGTCCGCACCGCCCGACCGGCAGATTACGGTTGCAGACGCTCCCGCGACCAGTTGCCGTGCGCGTCCAGCGTGTAGACGACACGGTCATGCAGGCGTGAGCTGCGGCCCTGCCAGAACTCGACCCGCTCCGGCACCAGCCGGTAGCCGCCCCAGTGCGGCGGACGCGGTGCCTGCTCGCCAAATTGCTGCTCGGCGGCCGCGAATTGCTGGTCCAGCAGCGCGCGGCTGGCGATCGGCGCGCTTTGATGCGAGGCATGCGCGCCGATCCGGCTCTTGGCCGGGCGGCTTTGAAAATACGCTTCGCTGGTGGCCGCATCGACCCGCTCGACGCGCCCTTCGATATGCACCTGGCGCTCGAGCTCATCCCAGTAGAACAACAGCGCCGCGTACGGATGGGCACTCAGGTCCTGGCCCTTGCGGCTGTCGTAGTTGGTGTACCAGGTAAAACCGTGCGCGTCGAAATCCTTGAGCAGCACGATGCGCGACGACGGCCGCCCGTTGGCGCCGACGGTCGACACGCTCATCGCGTTGCGCTCGGACAGCTCGGCCTGACGCGCCTCGTCCATCCACAGCGCAAACTGCGCCACCGGATCGGGCGCCACGTCCAGTTCGGACAGACTGGCGCGGCTGTAGTCGCGCCGCAGCATGGCAATCGACATCTTGTCGGAGCGTTCCTGGCTGGTGATGCAGTGGGTACACATACACGGTGCTTTCGTAAAATGGGGGTATGGCGCAAGCGGCGCGCTCGGGTCGTCAGGGTAGCGGCTTCGATGGGGCGGCGACGGGCGCTGCCTCGACGCCGTCGTCGTCTTGCAAAATGCGCCATGCGGGGCCGACCAGATCATCGAACTGGCCGCCGTCGGAGGCGCCGAAGAACACCCAGATCGCCAAAAAGACGACCAGAATGCTCAGCGGCACGAGCAAAAATAGTGCTTCCATGATCGGTTTCCTGGTTAAGCGATGTGTTGAGGCAACGCAGCGCGCGCCGTTGCGGCGGCGCTCTGCGCGCGCTTGATGCGGCGCAGGCGCAGCGCGTTCAGTACCACCACGGCCGAACTGAGCGACATCCCGATCCCGGACATCCAGGGATTGAGCAGGCCCAGCGCGGCGGCGGGAATGGCGATCAGGTTGTACAGCGTGGCCCAGGCCAGATTCTGGCGCACCACCGAGATGGTCTGGCGCGCCGCCAGCGCCACGTCCGACAGCGACGCGAGCCGTCCGGACAGCAGCACACAGTCGGCGTGCATCTGGGCCAGCGCGGTGCCCCCGCCCATCGCGAACGACACGTCGGCGCCACGCAGGACGGCCGCGTCGTTGACGCCATCGCCCACCATCGCCACCACCGCGCCAACCGCCTGCAGGCTTTGCACATAGGCCAGCTTCTGTTCGGGCAGGTACTGGCCCAGCGCCGTGTCGATACCGAGTTGGTCGGCCACCTGGCGCGTCACCGCCTGCTCGTCGCCGCTAAGCAGAATGACGCGCTTGCCGGCGCCCTGGAAGGCGCGCACCACGTCGCGCGCGTCGCCGCGCAAGGCATCGGCCAGATCGAAGCGGGCCAGCGCGCGCCCGCCCACGCCGAGGTAGATCGCGCTGACGTTGGGCGGCGCCAGCCGCGCCAGGTCGCCCGCCTGATTCGCACTGACGTAGGCCGCGCTGCCGAGCCGGTAGATGGTGCCATCGACGACCCCTTCGACACCTTGGCCGACGACGTGGCGCACCGCGCTGGCGCGCTGGCCGGGCACACCGCGCAGCGCCGCCTGCTGGGCGGCCGCGACGATGGCCCCGGCCAACGGATGGGCGCTGGACGCTTCCAGCGCGGCGGCGACCTGCAAACACCAGTCGCTCGACTGGCCGCCCAGACTGACCAGATCCTTCAGCACCGGTTTGCCGACCGTCAGCGTGCCGGTCTTGTCGAACACCACATGGCGGGCGCGCGGCAGCGTTTCGAGTCCTCGGCGCTGGACGATCAGCACGCCCTGGCGCACCAGCCGGTCGGTCGCGGCGGCCAGCGCGGTCGGCGTGGCCAGCGACAGCGCGCAGGGGCAGGACACCACCAGCACGGCGATCGCGATCGGCCAGGCGCGCGCCGCGTCGGCCCATTCCCAGTAACCAAACACGGCCAGCGCAAACAGCAGCAGCAGCGTCACGAACCAGGCCGCCACGCGGTCGGCCCACAGTGCCAGCTGGGGCTTGCCCTGCCCGGCCCGCTCGACCAGCTTGACCAACATCGACAGCGTGCTGTCACGCGCCGCGCGGCTCACGCGCAGCACCAGCGGCTGGCCGGCGTTGACGGCGCCGCCCGGCACGCTGTCGCCGACCAGCTTGCGCTGGGCCGCGCTCTCGCCCGTCAGCAGCGACAGGTCGAGCGCCGTGTCGCCCTCGACGATGACGCCGTCGGCGCCGACCGCCTCGCCCGGTTTGACCAGAATGAAATCGCCTTCACGCAGTTGATCAAGCGCGACCAAGGCGGTGTCCTGGCGCGCCGGGTAGTCGAGCATGCGCAAGGCCGACGCCGGCAACGCATGCTGCAAATTATCCAGCGCCGAAGCAGCCTTGCGGCGCGCCACGAATTCCAGATAGCGGCTGCCCAGCAGCAGGAAGATGAACATCGTCACCGAGTCGAAATACACTTCCCCCTGGCCACGCACGGTGGCCACGATGCTCGCTCCGAAGGCTGCGCCAATTCCCAGCGCAACCGGCACGTCCATGCCCAGCATGCCGCTTTTCAGGTTGACCCAGGCGCCCAGGAAGAACGGCCGCGCCGAATACACGATGGCCGGCAACGTCAGCAGCAAGCCGGCCCAGCGCATCAGCGCGTGCATGTCGCCGTCCATGGTGCCGTCGGTGGCCAGGTAGACGGGCAGTGCATACATCATCACCTGCATCATCGACAGACCGGCGATGAACAACTGGCGGAACATGGTCTTGCGCGAGCGTTCGAGCTGCTCGCCGTGCTTGACCGGATCGTAAGGATAGGCCACATAGCCGATCGCGCGCAGCGCCATCAGCAGCACGCTCGGTTTGCAGAGCGCGCGCTGCCAGCGCACTTGCACGCGTTCGGCCGCCACGTTCATGGTCGCGCTGTGCACGCCCGGCAGGCGCGCGAGCTGGCGTTCGATCAGCCATACGCAGGCCGCGCAGCGGATTCCTTCCACCGAAAAGCTCAGTTCGCAGGTCTCGCCCGCACCATCGACGACGCGTTCATCGTTGTCGTACAGTTGCAGCTCGGGTGGCACCAACGCAGCCGGACCGGCCGTGACAGAAAATGCACTGCGCGTGCGGTAATAGTCGGCCAGTCCGTTCTCGACGATGCTGTGCGCCACCGCCGCGCAGCCGGGACAGCACATGGCCTGCGCCACGCCGTCGATCTCGACCTGCCACGGCGCGTGCGCCGGCAACGGCAAGCCGCAGTGAAAGCAGGCGCCCACCGCGTCGTCGATGCGCACATCGGCGGCCCCTTGCGCGAGCACGCTCATGGCAGACTCCCGCCCATCGGCGTCAGGCACAGCGCGTCGAGCCAGCTGCCGGGCATGCCGTGCGCGGCGCGCAGCAATCCCAGCACACCGAACGTCAGCACCAGCAGGCCGCTGGCCAGACGCACCGGGCGCCGCTGCAGCAGCGCGCGCAGCCGCGCGCCGGCCAGGCCCATCGCCAGCAAAGTGGGCAAGGTGCCCAGTCCGAAGGCCAGCATCACGCTCGCGCCGGACAGCGCCGAGCCACTCAGCATCGCCGTCAGCAGCACGCTGTAGACCATGCCGCATGGCAGCCAGCCCCACAAGCTGCCGAGCGCAACCATCTTCAACAGGCTGTCGAGCGGCAGCAGGCGCCGGGTCAGCGGCTCGATGCGCCGCCACACTGTCTGGCCGAGCGCCTCGAGCCGGGCCAGGCCGCGCCACAGATCCATCAAATACAAGCCCAGCGCCACCAGCATCAGATTGGCCAGCCAGTAGCCCAGCGCCTGCAACAGCGCCACGCCGACCAGCGTGCGCGCCGCGTTGGCCAGGCCGCCGGCCAGCGCGCCGGCCAGCGCATAGCTGCCGATGCGTCCGGCGTTGTAGGCCAGCACGCGCGCCACGCCATCGAACGCAGCGGCGCCGGGCATGGCCGACGCGACTGCGCCGTTGACGGGCAAAGGAAAGCTGCGCCGGGTTGGCGCTGCCATCGAGAATGCGCCGACGATGCCCCCGCACATGCCCACGCAGTGCACGCTGCCCAGCAATCCGATCATGAACAGGGGAAGAAGGCTCAGGCCAGTCATTGACTATGCTTTCTCACGGCTTGGAAGAGCGCGCCGGCGTCGCTTGCAGATAGCGGTCGAACACCATGCAGATATTGCGCACCAGCAGACGACCGCGCAACGTCACGCTGATCCAGTCGGCGCTCACGGTGAGCAAGCCATCCTGCTCCATCAGTGCCAGTTGTTCAAGCTCGCTGCGGAAATAGCTGGCAAAGGTGATCGGATAGGCTTGCTCGATCGACGCGATCGACAGCTCGAAACTGCACATTAACATCTGGATGATACCGCGCCGCAGCGCATCGTCCATGTTCAGTTTAATGCCGCGCGCAATGGGCAGCTCGTTATTGTCGAGATGGTCGTAATAGGCTTCGAGCGTCTTCACGTTCTGGCTGTAGGTGGCGGCCACGGCGCTGATGGCCGACACGCCGCAGGAAATCAGGTCGGCCTTGGCGTGCGTCGAATAGCCCTGGAAATTGCGGTGCAGCCGGCCCTGGCTCTGGGCCACCGCCAGATCGTCGGTGGGACGGGCGAAGTGGTCCATGCCGATGTACACATAGCCGGCCCCGCTCAGGCGCTTGATGCACAGCGCCAGCATGTCAAGCTTGCTCTCGACGCCGGGCAGCTCGTGCTCGGCGATCCGGCGTTGCGCCTTGAACTGCTGCGGCATGTGCGCGTAGTTGTAGATGGCGATGCGGTCGGGCGCGGCGCCGATCACCTTGGCCAGCGTCTGCGCCATCGTCATCACGCTCTGGCGCGGCAAGCCGTAGATCAGGTCCACGCTGACCGAGCGAAAGCGCGCCGCTCGCGCCGCGTCGATGATGGCCAGCGTCTGCCGCTCGGACTGGATCCGGTTGACCGCCTGCTGCACGTCGGCGTCGAAATCCTGCACGCCCAGGCTGATGCGATTGAATCCCTGCGAGCGCAGGCTGTGCACGCGCTCGGGCGAGATTGAGCGCGGATCGACTTCGATCGCGTATTCGCCCAGGTCGTCGGGCGCGAACTGAAACCAGCGGCGCAGATGGGTCATCAAATCGCCCAGTTGCGCGTCCGACAGGTAGGTCGGCGTGCCCCCGCCCATGTGCAACTGCTCGATCTGGTTCATACCGGCGAACAGCCGCCCCTGCATCTCGATCTCGCGTTTGAGGTAGCTGAGGTAGGTGACGGCCTTGTCATGGTCTTTGGTGACGAGCTTGTGGCAGGAGCAGAAGTGGCAGGCGCTGGCGCAAAACGGGATATGCACGTACAGCGCCAGCGGATGGGCGCTGCCGCGCGTGCGCAGGCCGGCCACCGCCTGCAGGTAGTCGCGATAGCCGAACGATTCGGTGTAGTGTTCGACGGTCGGATACGAGGTGTAGCGCGGGCCGACTTGATTGAGCTTGCGCAGCAAGGCCGCGTCGAATTGAACTGACGGCACCACCGACACCGGAATTGCAGATACCACCATGTAGATCACTCCTGCTGGCGGTCATGCCGAGGTTCGAAACATGACCAGAATCGTTCGGAGTGTAGAGATGCGCTGTGACAATTACCTTGACCTACATCAAAATCGCCCGAAAGCCCCGTGCCAGCAGCGCCCGGGCGCTACTTGGCCAGCCAGTCGGCCGCCGGCCCGTCGGCACCGGCGTCGTCCGCCACGCCCGTGCCGTCCAGCGCCAGGCGCAGCTGCATCGTATTGTCGCCCGGGGTGGGCGTGACGCCAAAGCCGAGCCCGCGCACCAGTTTCAGCACGCCCACATTCTCGGCCAGCGCCTCGCCGACAATGGCGCCGGTGGCGCGACTGCGGCAATAGGCGATCAGCGTATGCATCAGCAGCTTGCCCAAGCCCTGCCCTTTCAGGTCCGAGCGCACGATCACGGCGAACTCGGCCGTGCTGTTGTCCGGGTCGGCGATCGAGCGCGCCACGCCCAGCGTTTCCCAGCCGCCGTCGGCACCGGCGCGGCTGGCGATGAAGGCCATCTCGCGGTCGTAATCGATCTGGGTCAGGCGCGCCAGCTGGGACGGCTGCAATTCGCGCATCCGGCTGAAGGTGCGAAAGTGCACATCCTCCGGAGCGAGCGCCTTGAAAAAGCGCGCGTGGGCGGCGCCGTCCTCCGGCTTAACGGGGCGCACCACCAGTTGCTGGCCCTGCCACAGTAGGTGCTGCTCCAATTCCTGCGGATAGGGCCGGATCGCCAGCCGGTCGCGCTGCCGTGGGCCGGGCGCGCACAGGCGCACCCGCACATCCAGCGCCAGCACGTCGTCGCCATCGACGAGCAAGGGTTCAATGTCCAGTTCGATCACCTCGGCCAGGTCGGTGACCAGCTGCGACAGCGCGATCAGCGTGCGGCAGATCGCCTCGGCGTCGGACGCGCCGTGCTCGCGCTGGTCGGCCAGCAGCGCGCCGATGCGGGTGTGCGCCAGCATGTCGCGCGCCAGCACCGCGTTCAAGGGCGGCAGGCCGACCACGGGTTCCTCGGCCTGCTCACCGGCCCCGCCCTGGCCGCACAGGATCACGGGGCCAAACAGCGGGTCGCTGCGCACGCTCAGCGTCAATGCGTGTCCCTGCGGGCGGCGCGCCATCGCCTGCACGCAAAATCCCTGCAAGCTTGCACCGGGCAACAACTGCTCCACGCGCGCATGCATCGCCTGCGCTTGCGCGCGCACCGCCTCGGGCGAGTCCAGGTCCAGCACCACCCCGCCCAGATCGAAGCGATGCGCCACATTCGGCGCGAGGATCTTCAACGCCACCGGAAAGCCGATCTGGCGCGCGCAGTCGACCGCCGCCTCGACTGAGGCGGCGGTATGACTGAGCACGGCCGGGATGCCATAGCTGGCCAACAAGTTCTTCGCCTCCGGCTCGGACAAGCTGGTGCGCCCTTCGGCCAACGCCGCACGCACCAGCGCCAGCGCGCGCGCGCGCTCGGGCAGGAACTCGCCCGGCGGCGATGGCGGCACCTGCATCAGCAAGTGCTGATTACGGTGATACTGAACGATCTGCATGAAGCCACGCACCGCCTTTTCGGGCGTGTCGTAGCTGGCGATGCCCGCTTGCGAGAACCGCGCGCGCGCCTGCATCACCGCGTCACCGCCCAGCCAGCAGGCCAGCACATTGCCGCTGCTCGCCCGCGCCATCTGCGCCAGCGCGTGGGCGATGGCGGTGCTGTCGGCCAAGGCGCTGGGCGCGTGGATCAGCAGCACGGCGTCGCAACCGGGGTCGCGCTGCAGCGCCTCGAGCGCGGCCAGGTAATGCTGCGGCGGTGCTGCCACGCCGATTTCGACCGGGTTGCGCTGTCCCCAGCTACTTGCCAGCAGCGCGTCGAGCGCCTCGATGGTGGCCGGCGCCAGGCCCGCCAGCGTGCCGCCGGCGTCATGCAAGGCATCGACGGCCATCAGCGCGGGACCGGCGCCGTTACTGAGGATTACCAGGCGTTCGCCGGCCATCGCACGCGCGTTGGTCAGCGTCTCGACGGCGCCGAACAGGTCGTCGCTGCCCGACACGCGCAGCATACCGGCACGCCGGATTGCGGCATCGATGGCGGCGTCGGCCAGGCCTGGGCCAGCACGCCCGGCGCGCAGCACCAAGGTGGGTTTACTGCGCGCGGCCGCGCGCGCAGCCGACATGAATTTGCGCGCATGGCGCAGGTCCTCCACGTACAGCAAGATCGCGCGCGTGTCGGCATCGCTGGCCAGATAGTCGAGCACGTCGCCCACGTCGACGTCGGCGCACTCACCGAGTGCGATGAATTTGGAAAAGCCGATGCCGCGCGAACTGGCCCAGTCCAGCAACCCGCTGGCCAGCGCGCCCGACTGCGACACAAAGGCGACCTGGCCGGCGCGCGCATCGGTGTGCGCAAAACCCGCGTTCAGGCCCAGCGCCGGCACCAGCAAGCCCACGCTGTCGGGGCCGAGAATGCGCATCAAGTATGGTTTGGCCGCGTCCAGCATCGCCTGGCGCAGGCTGCGTCCGTCGCCGCCCTCGGCGTCCAGACCGGAACTGAGCACGATCGCGGCGCGGTTGCCCTTGGCACCCAATTCGCTGATGATGTTGGGGATACTCGCCGCCGGCGTGCAGATCAGCGCCAGCTCCGGCGCGATCGGCAGGCTGGCCACGCTGCGGTAGGTATCGTAGCCAGCCAGCGTCGTGTATTTCGGATTGACGGGCAGGATGGTCCCCTTGTAGCGCCCTTCGCTCAGATTGCGCATGGCGATCGCGCCGATGCCTTGCGGCTTGTCGGACGCGCCGATCAGCGCCACCGATTGCGGATTGAACAGGTGCTGCAGGTTCCTGATGCTCATGCGGTGTCCTCGATGGCGGCGCGGCGGCCCTGACCGAATCGAGCGCGCCGCAACCCACGCGCCGCGCCCGATCACATTCAACACCGAAGGATAGCGCGCTTTGGCGCGCCCGCCTAACCTTCGCGACCGTCGATGCGCACGCGCAGCAAATACGGTCCGTATACCACAACGAATACCAGGAACGCCAGCGACCAGCACAAGGTGGCGGCGATCAGCGCGCCGCTGTGCATGCCTGGCGCGAGCAGCGCGGCGCACACGCGCGCCAGCGCACCGGCCTGTATCAGCAGGAAGATCGCCACTTCGGCGCGCCCCGCCGCCAGCATGCGCCCCGTGTGGCCCAGCGTGGTGCGGGTCATCATGCCCAGAATCAGGCCGGCCATCGACCCCACCGTCAAGGCATGAAAAGCGGCGCTCGGGCTCACCAGATGCAAGGCCGCCAGTGCGATCAACACGAAACCGATCGGTATCCAGCCATACGACAGATGCAAGATCCACAGCAGCGGCACGCGCACGGTCCGATGCGGCTTCCACCCGGCCAGGCGCAGCATGGTCGCGCAGGCCGCCGCCAGCGCCAGCGCCGCCACGGCGGGTCCCGGCACGCCAGCGATCCATGCCAGACTGGCGCCGGCCATCAGCGCCAGTGCGATCACATCGCGCTTCGGATGCACGATCGGTTTGGTGCCCGGTGCGCCGTTGGTGGTAAACATGGGAATCACGCGCGCCCCGATCACCGACTCGATCACCACCACCACCAGGATCGCGGCCTGGATCGGCAGCGCCGGCGCAACGTTGACCAGGCCCAGCACGGCCGCGTGAAACACCCCATTGGCCAGCGTCAGCAGACCAAGCAGCACGATCAAGAACATATTGCGCTGGTTGCCCGACTGCTTGAGCACCTGGTACATCGGCCACGCGGCCAGCGGCAGGAACAACATGTCGACGCAGGCGGCCAGCCAGGGCGGCGCGCTGAGCATCGCAATCCGCCCGGCCAACCACAGTCCCGCCAGCGCGGCCAGATGGCCCTTGCGCGGGGTCCACAGGCCGGTCCAGTTGCGCCCGGCCGTGAACATGAACCCGATGATGACGGCGATGGCCATGCCAAAGATCATTTCATGCATGTGCCAGTTGATACCGACATGCGGCCAGCCCGGCAGCAAGCCGTAAAACCGCGCGACCCACAGGGGCACGCTGAGCGCGGCGAACAGCGCCGCCAGCAGGTAGAACGGGCGAAAGCCCAAAGCCCACAGCGGGTGGGCGCCACGCCAGAGCGCGCTATGCTGGGGCGTATCGGGTTCGTCTATCGTCAGCAGGCTCATGGTGGACTCGCTAGTTAAAGGTGTATGCAACATACTACTTTTAATTGGCGCGCTTTGCAATCCCGCATATGGCTGCCGCGCGCGGGATTGCCGCCGCCAATTCGCCCTACCGCGAGGACGCGTAGCGGGTCCAGCAGGCAGCTAGGTCAAGCTATCGCGCCTGGCGTCGCTAGACAATTTGATATGCATCAAGTTTCCCAAAATTAAACTGGGCTAGCACCATGCGCCGCTGGACTGGCCTTGCCGGCTGGCATACGCTGGCACCACATGACGCTGGAACTAGGCGCGCCGATGCGCGCCAGCTACGAAGGCCGGCGTCGCAACGCACAATCGACTGAAAAGGACCTGGACATGGAGTACAAGACCATTCTCGTGCATGCCGATAAATCCCGCCATGCCGCCGAACGATTTCAGATCGCCGCGCAAATCGCGCTGCTGTCGAACGCCCATCTGATCGGTGCGGCCATGACGGGCCTGTCCGCCTACACCCACCGCGTCAGCGTGGTCGGCGCCGAGGCGTCCGGCCTGGCGTTCGAACTGGACCTGCTGCAAAAGCGCGCCGAGAGCGCGCTGCAGGAATTCGAGCAGCGCGTCCAGGGCATCGGCGTGCACAGCATCGAGGCGCGCCTGATCAACGACGAAGCGGGCGATGGCATGAGCAAGCAGGCGCGTTACTGCGACCTGCTGGTAATCGGCCAGACCGACCCGGACGAAATGTCGCCGGCGGTGCTGCCCGACTTTCCCGAATACGTGGTGCTCCATTCCGGCCGGCCGGTACTGATCGTGCCGTACATGGGCCACTTCAAGAGCGTCGGCAGCAAGGTCCTGATCGCCTGGGACGGCAGTCTGGAAGCGACCCGCGCCGTCACCAGCGCGATCCCGCTGCTGCAGCGCGCCAGTCTGGTCACGGTGGCCGTGTTCAATGCGGCCTCGCACCGCCAGACCCGTGGCGAGCAGGTCGGCGCCGATATCGCACTGTATCTGGCGCGCCACAACGTGCGCGTCGAGGTGGCGCCGCAAACGACCGACATCGACGTGGGCAACGCGCTGCTGTCGCTGGCCGCCGACAGCGACGCCGACCTGATCGTCATGGGCGGCTACGGCCATTCGCGCCTGCGCGAAATCCTGCTCGGCGGCGTGACCCGCACGGTGCTCAAGACGATGACGGTGCCGGTCTGGATGTGCCACTGAGCGGGCGCGCCAACGACTATTTTTCAGAACATGGGGACACTATGCAAATCGAAGTATTGAAAGTACACGGCATCAACGGCGAAGGCTGCGCCGACACGATCACCCAGGCGCTCGAAGCGCTCGACGGCGTGCGCGAAGTGCGCGTCTCGCTCGCCAGCAAGCACGCCCGGGTCGAGTTTGACGAGCAAACGGTCAGCTCGGACCAGATCCACGCCGCGCTGACGCAAGCGGGCTACCGCGCCGAGACCGATCAAGCGTCGGCCTTTACGCGCGGTTGCGGCGGCTGCGCCGTCTGCTCCTGCAGCGCCTGACGCCACACGGCCCCGCAGCGGGGCCGCTCCTTGCGCTGTGCAGTTGGCAGCGCTCCCCTGTCGCACAGTCCCAGCGCGCCGCGCGCCCGCCCGGCGCTTTTTTGCCTTCCGACGCCAATTGACGTTCCGGCGTGGTTGGGTGTTCCGGCGCCGTTTAGCGTTCGGTCGCGCCGTTTTGCAGACGCTGCTCGACGGCGAACACGGCCGCCTGCACCCGGCTGCTCAGCTTGAGTTTCTTCAGCACGTTCTGGACGTGAATCTTGACGGTGCTCTCGGCCAGGTCGAGCGTGCGCGCGATGGTCTTGTTGCTCTCGCCGCGCGCCAGGCAGGCGATGATGTCTTTTTCACGCGGCGTCAGCTTGTCGAGCTCGGAGACGCGCTCGGTGCGCGCCACACCGCCTTGCAGCTGAGCGACCAGCTTGCCCGTCATCGCCTCGGCCACCACGGTTTCGCCGGCCGCGGCGCGGCGGATCGCGCGCACCAGATAGTCGGCCTCGATGTTCTTGATCAGGTAACCGCAGGCGCCGGCCTTGAGCGCGGTGGTCAGGTCGTCCGCATCCTCGGACACCGTCAGCATCACGATGGCCGTCTCGGGGCAATCCTGCAGCATCAGTTGCAGCGTCTCGACGCCGGACATGCCAGGCATGTTCAGGTCCAGCAGCACCACGTCGGGGCGCAGTTGCTGGACCCGCTTGATGCCTTCGACGCCGTCGGCTGCCTCGCCGACGACGACAAATTCGGTATGCCGTTGCAGCAGCGAGCGTATGCCGCTGCGAAACAAGGTGTGATCGTCAACCAGCAACACGCTGATCGGCTTGGCTGGGTTGTCCATGCAAACTCCGTTTTATTTTGTTGAATCAGGCTGCGCGCCGCTGGGCGCGCGGCAGCTGCAATAGCACGGTGGTGCCGGCGCCGGGCGCCGATTCGACCGCAAGGGTGGCGTCGATGCGCTGGGCGCGCTCGCGCATGATGTGCACGCCGACGTGGCTGTCGCCGCGCTCGGCCAGCAGCAGCGGGTCGAAGCCGACGCCGTTGTCGCGGATCGCCAGGCGGAAGTCCTCGCCGTCGTCGATGACGATCTGGACCCGGCTCGCCAGCGCGTGCTTGCGGATGTTCGACAAGGCTTCCTGCACGATGAACAGCAGCTGCAATTGCTGCTCGCGCGGGAACGGCGCGCCGTCGCCATCGGCTTTCAGTTCGACCGCGACGCCGGTCTGGCGCGAAAACTTGTCGGCGGTGGCCTGCAGCGCGGCGACCAGGTCGTCCTCGGCGAGCCGGCTGCGGAAGTTGAGCAGCAGCTCGCGCACGTCCTCGTAGCTTTCCTGTACCCCCGTGCGCAGCGCCGGCACGATCTCGGCGGCCTGGTCGAGGCGGCCGTCGCGCACCGAGCTGTCGAGCATCTGCACCTGCAGGTTGAGGTAATTGAGGCCCTGGGCAATGCTGTCGTGCAGGCCCTGGGCGACCAGGTTGCGCTCTTCGGAAATGGCCATCTCGCGTTCGCGCGCGGCCAGGCGCAGCGTTTCGACGGCGATGCCGAGCAGCTGGCCGAGCGTTTCGAGCAGCGCTTCGTCGCCCTTGCCGAACGTCTTGACGGTGCGGAAATGCAGGTTGAAAAAGCCCAGGTGCTGTTCCTGGGCGACGATGTGGAACACCGACACGGTCTGGAAGCCGTCGCGGTGGCACTGCTTTTCGTGCGCGCGGTCGAGCTTGCTCAGGTCGTGCACCACCGCAATCTTCGCCTGCACCGCTTCGCCGCACAGGCAGTCGCCCACCTTCAGGCAGCGCTCAGTCTCGACCAGTTCGGCCGACAGCCCGCGATGCACCACCAGGTGGACGTTGCCGCGCGCGCAGTCGAGCACGCGCACCGAGCCGCCGTCGGCGCCGAAGTAATCGGCGATGCGCTGCAGGAAGCCGTCGCACAGCGCCGCCAGCGGCTGCGGGCGCTGCAGGAAGGCGGCGCTGTCGTACAGCAGCGCCAGTTCGCCGTTCTGGCGTTCCAGCGTGGCGGTCTTGGTGGCGACCAGCGCCTCCAGATTGCCGTACAGCGCCTGCAGGCGGTCGGCCATGGCGTTGAAGCCGGACGCCAGCTGGCCGATCTCGTTGTCGCTCTCGACCGCCAGGCGGACCGCGAAGTCCTCTTCCTTCATGCGGGCAAGCCCTTCCTCGAGCCGCTTGACAGGGCCGATGATGACGATGAACATCAGGTAGATCATGCTGACGGTGCCGCACAGCGCCAGCGCCAGCAAC
>JBBQZO010000025.1:0-95641 GCA_038207625.1 Burkholderiales bacterium
CTGTCGACGACCATGCCGGCGATGCGCCCGCCACTGTTGAGGATGATGACGACGGTGAACTGGTCGTACACCGGCGTGCCGAGCTTGAACTTGATGCGCATGTCGACGACGGGGATGATGATGCCGCGCAGGTTAATGACGCCCTTGATGAACTCAGGCGCGTTGGCGATCCGGGTCACCGCTTCGTAGCCGCGAATTTCCTGCACCTTCAGGATGTCGATCCCGTATTCTTCGGAGCCCAAAGTAAAGGCGAGAAATTCGCTGCCGGCGCCGTCAGCGCCAGTGCCCGCTCTTGGATTGCTGTTCATAGACATGCTGGACTCCTCAGGAAAATATGGCATCGTCGGCCAACTGGCGCGACGAACGCATTAGGGCCGACACGTCGAGAATGAGTGACACGCCCCCATCGCCAAGGATGGTGGCGCCGGAAATGCCGGTCACCTTGCGGTAATTCGATTCGAGGTTCTTGACCACCACCTGCTGCTGGCCGACCAGGTCGTCGACGAACAGGCCGGCCTTGCGCCCGTCCGCCTCCAGAATGACGACGATGCCCTCGGACGGATTGGTGAAGCGCGGGGTAATCTCGAACATCTGATACAAGGGGATCAGCGGCAGGTACTCGCCGCGCACCTTGATCACCCGGCCCTTGCCGGAAATTTCCTTGACGTCCTCGGGGGCCGGCTGCAGCGACTCGACGACGAAGCCCAAAGGCAGGATGTAGACCTCCTCGCCGACCCGGATCGACATGCCGTCCAAAATGGCCAGCGTCAGCGGCAGCGAGATCGAGATGGTGGTGCCAAAACCCTTGGCCGAACGGATGTCGACGGTGCCGCCCATGGCGGTGATGTTACGCTTGACGACGTCCATGCCAACCCCGCGCCCGGACACGTCGGTGACCGCTTCGGCGGTGGAAAAGCCAGGTGCAAAGATCAGCTGCCAGACTTCGCTGTCGGGCATCGCGTCCGACACCGGCAGGCCGCTTTCGGCCGCCTTGGCCAGGATCCGTTCGCGATTCAGACCGCCGCCATCGTCGGACACCTCGATGACGATGTTGCCGCCCTGGTGGCCGGCCGACAGGAACAACCGCCCCGCTTCGCTCTTGCCGGCAGCGTTACGCGCGGCCGGCATTTCGATGCCATGGTCGATGCTGTTCCTCACCAAATGGGTCAGCGGATCGACGATGCGCTCGATCAGTCCCTTGTCGAGTTCGGTGGCGGCGCCGTGCGTGATGAAGTCGACCTTCTTGCCCAGTTTGGCGGCCAGGTCGCGCACCATGCGCGGGAAGCGCGAGAACACGAAGTCCATCGGCATCATGCGGATCGACATCACCGCTTCCTGCAGGTCGCGCGTGTTGCGCGTCAACTGCGAGACGCTGTTCAGTAGGCGCTCATGCACCATCGGATCGAGCGTGTCGGTGCGCTGTTCGATCATCGCCTGGGTGATCACCAGTTCGCCGATCAGGTTGATCAGCTGGTCGACCTTTTCGATCGAGACACGGATCGAGGACGATTCGGCACCGGGCGCGCCGCCCTTGTCGCCGTCCTTGCGGGCGGCGGCCTTCTTGTCGCTCGCAGCGCTGTCATCGACTTCGCTGGCGCTGATGCGCGTGCTGGGTGGCGGCGCGCTGATGGTCGGCGCCGGGCTGGTATTGCCACTGAGCGCGCGGATCTCGGCGAGCGGCTGGAAGAAGCCGTAGCCCCGCTCGGTGTCGGTGGCCTCGGCCACCACCTCCGGTTCGATCGGGTCGAAAAAGCCATACCCCTGAGCGTCCTCGACCTTGGCGCGGGCGGCGTTTTCGATCGCCTCCTGCTGCGGCGTCAACGGCGGCGCTTCGGTGATCTTCAGGTCGTCGGGGTTGAGCACGAACGAGCAGATCGCGATGATGTCGTCCAAGCTCTCGCTGGTGGTCAGGTTCAGCGCGTGGCGCTCGCCCCCCAGCGGCACCACCGAGATGGGACCGAGCAAACCGAGTTCGGCGGCCAGCGCGTTCACGTCGCGCTGCGACACCACCGGCAGTTCGATGCGAAAGCGCCGCGCGCCCTCGCCCACCACATGGGCCTTGGCCTCGGTCTGCACGAACGACGGCGCGGCGCGCGCGGCCAGTGGCACCACGTCGAGCGACAGTTCCTGCAACATCATGCGCACATTGGCGACGGCGTCCTGGTCGACCGGGGCGCCGTTGCGGTGCCCGTCGAGCTGCATCTTGAGGATGTCCTTGGCCGCCAAAAAGGCGTCCACGTGCTCGGACGTCAAGGCCATCTCGCCCTTGCGGATGCGGTCCAGCAGCGACTCGAGGATGTGGGTCACCTCGGTCATGTCGTTCAGGCCGAAGGTCGAGGCGCCGCCCTTGATCGAATGGGCGGTGCGAAAGATCGCGTTCAGATCCTCGGGATCGGGCGCACTAATGTCGACCGCCAGCAGCAGGCGCTCTTTTTCGGCCAGCAGTTCTTCCGCCTCATCGAAGAAGACTTGGTAGAACTGGCTGATATCGATGGTCATGATGAGACTCCGTCACGTTCGTGATGCTTCATTACCAACACTCCCTGACCGCGATCAGCCGATGACTTTTTTGACGACTTCGATCAAACGCTGCGGATCGAACGGCTTGACGAGCCAGCCATTGGCGCCGGCTGCGCGCCCCTTGGCTTTCATCTCGTCGGACGATTCGGTCGTCAGCATCAGGATCGGCACCTTTTGATAGGTCTGCAGGCCGCGCAGCAGCTTGATCAGCGACAGCCCGTCCATGCGCGGCATGTTCTGGTCCGTCAGCACCAGATCGACCGTCTGGTTCTTGGCCTTTTCCAGCCCGTCCTGACCGTCCACCGCCTCGACCACCAGATAGCCGGCCGCCTTGAGGCTAAATGCCACCATTTGACGCAGCGAACTTGAATCGTCGACTGCGAGTATCGTTTTTGCCATCGTTGCTCCCACTATGTTCAATGCCGGGCACCTGCCCGTGTTTGCTTACCGTAACCGTCACTAGAACAGTTCTATATCGCCGCTTTCCAGATGCTGCTGATTGACCGCCTTGCGCAGCACGCTGCGCAACTCCAGGCTTTGGATCGCCAGCGCCATGCTGACCTTGCCAAGCAGTTCGACGATCTCGTCGTTGTCGCTCTCGGGCAGCAAGTCGGCGCCGTGCGCACCGAGCGTGCCGAGGAACTCGCGCAAGCCGGTCACCCGTTTCAGGGTGCGGTCGATCAGCTGGCTCGTCATGTCCTGGAACTGCATGCTGGTGATGGCGGCGTTGACGTGCGAACCGATCTCGCCCGACATGCCGGTCAGGCTGGCGCTCGACTCGGCGCTGGGCGTGCCGCCGGCCAGCAGCAGATCGATGGTTTCCTGCTGCGCGCTGACGGTCGAGTGAATCGCCATGAAACTGCTGGTGAGCTTCTCGATCGCTTCTTCGAGCAGCAACTCGGTCTGGATCAGGTCGGTCTCGACTTCGGTCAGATGTTTTTTCCCATGATCGGATACGCCGGAGAACAGGCGTTTCACGTGCGAGCCAAGTATTTTTTTTCTGGTCATAGAAAGTCCCCTCGTATCAACCGTGCGCCGCACAACGCGGCGCCCTGGCGCTCACTTGGCCGGCGCCTTTGCTGCTGCCGCCGTGTCGGCCGGCACTTCCATCGAGGCGCCGTCGCGCCGCACTGCTTCTTCGGTTGCCTTGTTCATCACGATGATGCTGATGCGCCGGTTGATCGGGTTAAACGGATCCTGCCGGTCCAGGTTGGCCGCCGAGGCCAGCCCCACCACGCGCATGATCTTGCTGTCTTCCAGGCCACCGAGCACCAGTTCGCGGCGCGAGGCATTGGCCCGGTCGGCCGACAACTCCCAGTTGCTGTAGCCGCTGTCGCTGACATACGGCAGCGCATCGGTATGGCCGGACAGGCCGATCTTGTTGGGGACCTCATTTAATACGATGCCGATTTCGTGCAAAATTTCACGCGTGTACGGCTGCAGCTCGGCCTTGGCCAGCGCGAACATCGGCCGGTTCTGCTCGTCGACGATCTGGATCCGCAAGCCTTCACTGGTGATATCGAGCAGCAGCTGTTTCTTGTACTTCTTGAGCATCGGACTGGCGTCGATGGTTTCCTCGATCTTCGCCTTGAGCGCCTTGAGCCGCTCCGCCTCGGCCTTCTCGACAGCCGCCTTGGCCGCCTTGATGTCGGAGATCTTGCGCTCGCCCGGCTGGTCGGCCTTCTTGACCTGGCCTTCGCGCCGGGTCAGGTCGGTGCCCCCGCCGGGAATCACCGAGGTGCTGTCGCCGCTGCCCGAGCCGCCCGACATGGCCACCTTGAGCGGCGTCTTGAAAAATTCGGAGATGCCGTTCAGGTCGCCTTTGGTGGTCGAACCGAGCAACCACATCAGCAGAAAGAAGGCCATCATCGCCGTCACGAAGTCGGCGTACGCAATCTTCCAGGCGCCACCGTGGTGACCGCCGCCTGCTTTCTTGATGCGTTTGACGATTATCGGCCGTAAGCCCTCATCAGCCATGTGTGCTCCGGGCTAAGTACTGCACCTTGCGAATGTTCTTGTCCACCACCGTACACTGCACTTATTTCGCCTTCGATTTCTTGATATGGTCTTCCAATTCGGCGAAGGTCGGGCGCTCCGTCGAGTATAGTACTTTGCGTCCGAATTCGACCGCCAGCGCCGGCGCGTAACCGTTCAGGCTCGCCAGCAGCGTCACTTTGACGCATTGAAACATCTTGCTCGATTCGTCGAGTTTTTGTCCCAGCAGGCCGGCCAGCGGGCCGACAAAGCCGTACGCGAGCAAAATCCCCAGGAAGGTACCCACCAGCGCGTGGGCGATCAGGATGCCCAGTTCGGCCGGCGGAATACCCACCGATTCCATCGTGTGCACCACCCCCATCACGGCGGCGACGATACCGAACGCGGGCAGGCCGTCACCGAGCGCGGCGATGCAGTGGCCAGCGACCGCCCCTTCGTGATGATGGGTTTCGATTTCATTGTCCATCAGGTTTTCGATCTGAAACGCATCCATATTCCCCGACACCATCAGGCGCAGGTAATCGGTCATGAATTCGATGATGTGGTGGTCATGCAAGACACCGGGGTACTTGCTGAACAAGGGGCTGTCGTGCGGCTTCTCGATATCGCCTTCGATCGACATCAGACCTTCCTTGCGTACCTTCGACAAGATATCGAACTGCAAGGCCATCAGTTCCATATACAGTTCGCGGGTGTAACGCGACCCCTGCAACAGGCTCGGCAAGGCCTTCACGGTCGCCTTGATCGACTTGCCATTATTACCGACAAGAAAAGCACCGACCGCACCGCCGCCGATCATCACCAGTTCGAGCGGCTGAAACAGCACAGCCAAATGCCCGCCGCCGAGCGCATAACCGCCGAACACGCCCACACACACTACGACATAACCAATGATTACTAACAAGCGCACACTCCCAACGTTAGAGCGGGCCGACGACCCGCCTTGCTATGTCAAAATCGTCATCCAAACCGGCCGGGGCCGAAATGTATCGTGACTTCAAGCAAGATTCAATAGTTTTACACGTGGAACTACAATAACGTGAGAAAGGCTACCGAGCAAGTAAAACTAGGGGCGTGTCGCCTAAAAGTGCCATACGTAAAGAGAGGGCCCGCCCACTGTGGTGAGGATGGTATGATCCGGCGCTTTTTCGGTGATGACGAACTCATAACTGAGCAGCATTGTGCCCGGCCGCATTTCGCCGGACGCCTTGCGCCACAGGGCGCTCATGGCGGCCGGCGACAGGTAGGCAAACACCACGTCGTAAGCGCGAAAGTCGAGTAACTCGTAGTCACCGCGCACGAAACGGGCCGCGCTGCCGGACAGGCGCGCGCGCAAGCGGCTAATCAGCCACGGCAACGGCGCCAGCTCGATGCCGATGCACTGCGCATCGGGACGCCGGCGCGCCAACGCCAGCACCAGTCCGCCCAGGCCGCTGCCGATATCGATCATTGTCACGGGTCCGGGCGGCAGCAGCTGCGCCACGGCATCCCAGGTGCGTGGACCGGATGGATAGAACGGTACCTGGGTGCGAAACGTCGACCAGTACCAGCCCAGCATCAGCACAAACACCAACAGAAATAGCCCGGGCGGCAGACCCAGCGTATTAGTAAACAGCAAGGCGCCGGGAAACAGCAGTTGCATCGCGCACCACCAGCGCGCCAGACCGCGCCACCACGTCAGCGCGCACGCGTAGGCGCCCTGCAGCAAGGCACAACTGACATAGGAAACGGGACCGGTGAGGCGGGCCAGCAGATACACCGTGGCCAGCATGGGCAGCACGGCGAGCAACTGCAGCAGCGCAGCCTGGACAGCAGGCGCACGCAGGATGCGGGCCAGGCTCACGCCCTGCCCAGCAGCGGGGTCGATAAGACTGTGCCGGTCACGCCGCCAGCGGCAGCGCCGCCGCAGTGGCTTCTTTCAGTTTCTTGGTCTTGCCGGCGCGCGAAGGCATGTGGCACAGGCCACAGACATAGTTGGTATGCAGATCGAGGCAGTTGACGACGAACTTGCCCTGGCATTTCTCACACGGGGCCAGCGCCAGCATCTTGCTACTAAAGAAGCGCACCAGCGTCCACGCGCGCGTCAGCGACAGCAGCGCTTCCTGGCCCGGCTCGGGTGGCATTTGTTCAAGATACAGCTTATAGGCTTTCATCACCGCCTCGATGCCGGTGGCGCCGGCGTGCTCGACGAGGAAACGGTGGATATTGATGAACAGCGAGGAGTGGATATTCGGTTGCCAGGTCAGGAACCAGTCTGTCGAGAAGGGCAACATGCCCTTCGGCGGCGACATGCCGCGCAGTTCCTTGTAGAGCTTGAGCAAACGTTCGCGCGACAGCGACACTTCCGTTTCGAGCAATTGAAGGCGGGCGCCAAGCTGGATCAGTTCGATCGCCAGCTGAATTTCCTGGGCTTCCGAGACGACGCTTTTCTTGCTCATTTTGTCTACTCCGGCTTGGTTCTTCTTGTGCCGCCAGCGCTGCTGCGCATGACAGTCTGACAACTATGCAACGTCTGCAGTTTAGACGATTTCTTCGACTGCCTGGCCAGCCATCAGGATCGCGGCGTGCGACTGGGCCAGCACGCGGTCTTTGTTGTAATTCGTCAACATCGACAAGATGGCGCTGTCGTCGAAGCGGAAGCGCGCCAGCATCATGTTGCCGCCGGCAAGCTTGAGGATCTGCGCATTACTCATGCCTTCGATCAGCTCGGCGATCTCAGCGGCGATGCCGAGACGGAAGATCGCGGTCACTTTGTCCGCACGGATCATCTGCTGGGCCAACATCAGGTAGCTCAAATTCGCATCCCGGATTTCCGCCATCATATCGTTTGCAGTCATTTCCATCTCCTTCGATCATTTGTAATCTGGCGGCACGTTTGTATTGCCAGTGAGATACATTCTGAACGGACGAGGAGAAACCTGAAATAGGCGGAAGTCTGTATTTTAGATCGGAGAATGACGGACACGACCCGTAGGCGTTTGTCTGACAAACGTCCCTGGATCATGGTCGCGCACCTATGAGAAAGGTGCGGCATGGAGTGCGTGCAAAGTGCGCTACTTCGATACTTTGACGTAGATCAACTTATGTTCTTTACCGGTAACGGCAGCATTTCGAAGAACTTGAGGGTCGATCTGAAAAAAATTGAAGATTTCTCGAATTTTCTTTCATGTAGTCTTTAACGACCCCTGCCAAAGGAACTTTAGGGCTGTTTGCAGATATTTTTAAAAAACTTCAAACGACCGGCACACGATTAGTTTCCTGGCTACATTATTAATCATGATTGCCTAATATATCATTTAAATTGATTCTCTGCTCACTTTATTTTTCCCGTGCTCGCACGCCGGGTCTGAGATAATTGAGGTCTAAAGTATCTAGCGAGGTTTCCACATGCACATTGCCACTCTCCGGGGCCAGCGCCCCGCCCTGCTCGCCAAGGAGGCGGCATGATCAGCCGCGCCGACTGCACGGCGCGCGACGCGCGCGACGCGCTGGCGCCATTGCGCGAACAGTTTGCACTGCCCGCTGGCGTCATCTACCTCGACGGCAACTCGCTGGGCGCGCGTCCGCGCGCGGCGTTGGCGCGCGCGCAAGACGTGATCGCGCGCGAATGGGGCCAGGACCTGATCCGCAGCTGGAACACGGCCGGCTGGTTCGACGCGCCCAAACGACTGGGCGACCGACTCGCGCCGCTGATCGGCGCGCGCGCCGGCGAAGTGGTGATCACCGACACGACGTCGCTGAACCTGTTCAAGGCGCTGGCCGCCGCGCTGCACATGCAAGCGGCCGATCCGCAGCGTGCCGCACGGCGCGTCATCGTCACCGAGCGCAGCAACTTCCCCACCGATATCTACATGGCGCAAGGACTGGCCAGCTGGCTGGCGCGCGGCTATACGGTGCGCCTGGTCGATAGCGTCGATGCACTGGCCGGCGCGATTGATGGCGAATGCGCCGTCGTCATGCTCACCCATGTGAACTACCGCACCGGCTACCAGCACGACATGGCGGCCATGTCGGCCCAGGCGCACCAGGCCGGCGCCCTGATCGTCTGGGACCTGGCCCACTCGGCCGGCGCGGTGCCGCTGAACTTGCATGCCGATGGCGCCGATCTGGCCGTCGGCTGCACCTATAAATACCTCAACGGCGGGCCCGGTTCGCCCGCCTTCATCTGGGTCCCGCAGCGTCATCAGGCAAATTTTAGCCAGCCCCTGTCGGGCTGGTGGGGACATGCCGCCCCGTTTGCCATGCTGCCCGACTTCGCGCCCACCGAAGGCATCGGACGTGCGCTGTGCGGCACCCAGCCGATCGTGTCGCTGTCGCTGGTCGCATGCGGTCTTGACGTGTTTGAGCAGACCAGCATGGCGGCGATCCGCAGCAAGTCGCTGGCCCTGACGGACCTGTTCATCGCGCTGGTCGAACAGCGCTGTGCGTCCCATCCGCTGTTGCTGGAAACGCCGCGCGAGCATGCGCGGCGCGGCAGCCAGGTCAGCTTCAGCCACCCGCACGGCTATGCGGTGATGCAGGCACTGATACGGCGCGGCGTGATCGGCGATTACCGCGAGCCGGCCATCATGCGCTTTGGTTTTACACCGCTGTACACCAGCTTTGCCGACGTGTGGGATGCGGTCGAGATTCTCAGCGAGATCCTCGACCAGCAGGCCTACGACCTCGACGCGGCGCGCGATGCCGTCACCTGACCCGATACCGAAAGAACCGACTATGTCTACCGATAACAAAGACGCCGCCCAATGGCATGGCGCAAAGATGGATTTCAGCACCTCGATGAGCTACGGCGACTATCTGGCACTCGACCAGATTCTCAATGCCCAGCATCCGCGCTCGCCGAACCACAATGAAATGCTGTTCATCGTCCAGCACCAGACCAGCGAACTGTGGATCAAACTGATGCTGCACGAACTGCACGCGGTGCGCGCCAACATGCAGGCCGACCAGCTGGCGCCGGCCTTCAAGATGCTGGCCCGGGTGGCACGCATCATGGACCAGCTGGTGCACGCGTGGGATGTGCTGGCAACCATGACGCCGCCCGAATACACGGCCATTCGCCCCTATCTGGGCGCCTCGTCGGGTTTCCAGTCCTACCAGTACCGCGAGCTGGAATTCATCCTCGGGAACAAGAACGCGGCGCTGTTGAACGTGCACGCCACCGCACCGGCCGCGTTTGCGCTGCTCGACTCGGCATTGCGCACGCCGTCGCTGTACGACGAAGCGATCATGCTGCTCGCACGCAGCGGCTTGGACATCGCGCCCGAGCGCCTTGGCGCCGACTGGACGCTGGCAACCGCCACCGACGAATCGGTCAAGGCCGCGTGGCTGGCGGTGTACCAGGACCCGGGCAAGCATTGGGCGCTGTACGAACTGGCCGAGAAGCTGGTGGATCTGGAGACGGCGTTCCGTTTCTGGCGCTTCCGGCACGTGACGACGGTCGAGCGCATCATCGGCTTCAAGACCGGCACCGGCGGCACGGCCGGCGTCAGCTACCTGCGCAAAATGCTCGACGTGGTGCTGTTCCCAGAACTGTTCGCGCTGCGCACCGCGCTGTAAGGCCGCGCCGTTTTTGTCGGCCTGCGCGGCATCACGCCGGCAAGCAGGGGCCGCCGATCACGCCGCGCTTGCAGTGCGGCGTGATCGGGCCAACTCAGATCGCCCAACCGCCCGCATAGAACGCGGCCAGTGCGACGGCGATCGTCACCGTGCCCACGTTCAGTTTGCGGTATTCGCCGGAGATCACGCGCGCCACCACCAGCGTGCAAAAGCCCAGCATGATGCCGGTGACGATATTGCAGGTCAGTAGAATGAACACTGCGCACACCAGGCCAGACATGGCGTCGATCTTGTCATCCATGCTGATGTGGGCGACGCTGCCGAGCATCAGCAAGCCGACATACATCAGCGCCGGAGCGGTCGCGTAGGAAGGCACCAGGCCGGCCAGCGGCGAGAAGAAAATCAAGCCGAGAAACAGCACACCGACGACCACTGCCGTCAGCCCCGTCTTGGCGCCAGCGGCGGTGCCGACGGTCGATTCGATGTAGGCCGCGGCAGGTGCGCCGCCCACCAGGCTGGAAAAAATCGAGCTCAGCGAATCGGCCGTCAGCGCCTTGCCGCCGTTGTGGATATACCCCTTTTGGTTGACCTGCCCTGCTTGACCTGCCACAGCGCGGATCGTGCCGGTGGCGTCGAACACCGCCGTCATCACCAACGCCAGCACGCTAGGCAGCACCGCCATGCTCAGTGCACCCTTGACGTCCATCGCGCCGATCAGCGCAGCGTGTCCTGGTTTGCTCAGCGCCGGCCAGGCGAACACACCGGTAAATTTAACGGCCGGGTCAAACACCAGGCCGATCAGTGAAATGCCCACCACCACCATCAGGATCCCGCCCGGAATGCGGCGCTGTTCCAGACCGAAGATGGCGGCCAGTCCCAGCACGCTCATCACGACCGGAAACGCGGTGATGTGACCAAGCGCTACCGGCAAACCGGCGCCGGCATTCTTGACCACCAAGCCCACTTCGCTCGACGCGATCAGCAACAAGAACAAACCGATCCCGACGCCGGTGCCATGCGCCACGCCCGATGGCAGGTTCTGCAAAATCCACGAACGCACGCCGGTCACCGAGATGGCGGTAAACACCACGCCCATCAGGAACACCGCGCCCAGCGCGACCTGCGGCGACAAGCCTTTGCCCAGCACCAGCCCGAAGGCCGTGAAGGCGGTCAAGGAAATGGCGCAGCCGACGGCGATCGGCAGGCGCGCCCACAGGCCCATCAACAGCGAACCGAAAGCGGCCGTCAGGCAGACGGCGACATACACTGCGCTGACATCAAAGCCAGCCTGGCCAAGAATGCCGGGCACCACGAACACCGAATACACCATGGCCAGAAAGGTGGTGATGCCGGCCACGATTTCGCGTTTTTGGGTGCTGCCGCGTGCGCTGATTTGAAAATAGTAGTCGATTTTTCCGGCGTTGCCGGCGATCGGCGCGAAGGCGGGCACCGCCTTCAGTTGGGGTTGGGTCATGATCGAATTGCTCCTGTATTTATTGGCCACTGAGGCGGGCTCTGCGTGGCCTGCTTCAGGGTGTCTCGTCGTATGTTTTAAGTCGTCATCTCGTTCCGCCCTGCGCCGTTGTACCGGGTTTTACCTGGTCACGACACTGGGCCTTGAATGAAAGCGGATCTGCCCATCGATCGAAGCTTATGGCATCGGCGACAACATCTGATCGGGAAAGCGCGATAGCCGGCATACGCCATTCGATATGTCAATTGGCCATTCGTGCAGGTGGTAACCGCCCGGGCACCTGCCGCACAGGGAAGAAGCGCGGTGCGATCGGCATGACGCCGCATGCATGTGATTTTTATATATTGCATGGATTACATTGGTACAATCGCCACCTTGGTAAATTACCATGATTCGTTCAATGGAACCCCATGTACAAGATGATGCGACGCTGTTTGCTATCCATGACGCTGGTCGGCCTCAGCGCAATGCTCAACGGCTGCGGTGGCGGCGGCGCCGACAGCGCGCACCAGCCGCAGGTGAACTGCCCGAGCGCGAGCGCGCTTGGCGCCGGTGTCGATTGCGTCATGCAGCAACTGATGGCCAGCACCGGTACCAGCGCCGCCACCGTGACCGTCATGCGTGACGGCGTGGCGCTGTATGACAAGGCTTACGGCTATCAGGACGCGGCGGGCAAGGTCGCGCTGACGAGCAATGCGATGATGGTCACGGCCAGCATCGTCAAGCCGGTGACCGCCGCGGCGCTGCAGACGCTGGCCGTCGCGGGTAAATTGAAGCTCACTGACCACGCATTTTGCACCGGCCAGAACGCGCCCTGCTGGCTGCCGGCCAGCCTGCTGTCGCCCGGCTCGGACGCGCGCGCCGGCGCCATCACGATCACCGAACTGATCGTCATGAGCGGCGGCTTCGATCGCGCCGTCTCGGGCGACCCGATCATGGACGAGGCCATCATTGAGAAAAAATACGGCCTGACGACGCCGCCCCAGCGCACCGACGTGATCCGCTACGGCATGGCGCGTCCGCTCGACTTCGCACCGGGAAGCCGCACCGCCTATTCCAATTTCGGCTTCCTGATCCTGGGTCAGATCATCGAACAGGCCTCTGGCATGCCGTACATCGCCTATGTCAACAGCGCCGTCATGGCGCCGATGGGCATACCCAGCACCGAATTCGTGGCCATGGCGGCGCTGCTGAAGGATCGCAATCCGCGCGAGCCGAACTACCTCACCAGCAGCAGCGGTGCGAGCGTGTATGTGCCCGGCGCCATCGTGCTGTGGAATGATGGATTTTTCAACCCGAACAATTGGGTGTCGGTGGGGTTTGCCGTGACCACGTCCAGAGCCATGGCGACATTCGCCGGACAATATCAAATTGGCGGGGTCGATGTCGGCGGCGACACCGCCTCCGGCCGGCTGTTGAAGGGCAGCTTTGTCGATGGCTGGTGGTACGGCGAATGGGCCGGTACCCAGTCAATCGTGCGCCAACGCAGCACCGGGGTCAGTTATGCGATCCTGCTCAACAAAAACTCGCCGAACTATGACAACGCCTACGGCGTGGCGATGCGCGCAGGGATCGACGCGGTCTTGTCGGAGTTGTCCCTGTAGCGCGGACGCTGGCCGACCCAGGCCCATATGCATTAACGCAACGAGACGCCGACGGGCGTTGCGAGACAGGCCCGGACGAGTCGCCCGCCCTTAGCCCATCAGCGCAGAATCGACACTATTTCGAGTACGCCTGCACGCGGGCGCTGACCGACACTGATCCGTCACCGTTGGGAGTCTCAACGACGCGAAGATTCGACTGCGCCGCGAGCGCGCCGGCCCCCTGGGACTGGCCGATCAGCCGCTCACCCGGCTCGGACACGAACAAGACGCCATCGCGGGCGTCATCCGATGCGGCAGCGACGTTGCGCGCCGCCAGCTCGCTGCCAAGCAACGGGGTTGTCCCGATCGGCGCCAGCGGACGACGCAACCCCAGCACGCCAAACAGCAGCGCGACACAGGCATCGCAACCACGCTATGCGGCTGCGAGCGCACATGCTCGTAGACCCGGGTCAACGCTCCGTTGACGTTGCTGGCGCCCGCTTCGGCCCTGAAGCGCAACGGCGGTGGTGTGCGCAACGATGTGCATCACGACGCCGCTGTCGATCATTGCGCTGTAGGTCACCTGGAAACGCGATCAATGACCTGCGCTGACACGCATGCTGCGTGACCGAAATTTCCAGAAAATCCAAGCAAACTCGTTCCTCCTTGGAACATTTCTCCGTCCGCCCCCAGTGCGGCACCATGATGAACCGCTATTCGATCGGCTCGTTTTCCACAACCGCGGAAAGCGCCGATTTCGCCCCGGCCGTTGCAAGTCTGCGCGATGCGCGTGCTCGGATTGGCCGGGAACCGCTCGATGATCTTCCTCGCTCGGTTGTCGAGGCACGCATCTCCAGGGCCATCGTCTGCAAATTCATCGTCCACCCATTGGGTCAATTCGGTCACAAATACGGCGCCAAAAAGGCCAGAGCAGATCTGAACGCCGGCGCGTTTTCAAGCTATTTTCGGTGCTAGTCGTGGGTGAACGACAGTCCCCGGAAGACTACCTAAATTACATCACTCCTCCACCAACAGCTGCGTATAACCGTATGGATTCAACGGCATGATCTGCAATAACTCAGACTGGCAGCCAGCCGGCTCCGCGGAGTCAGTTAGAATCATGCCTGTCGGGGGAAGTGCTGGTATGCCTCCTGAACAACATCCTCCACAACCCGCCCAGCCCTCAAAACGATCACCCGCTCGGCCATTTTAATTGTTTCGGGACGGTGCGCTACGATGATACGAGTCATCTGGATTCGTTGTACAGCCTTGCTCACGGCCAGTTCATTCATGACATCCAAATTACTTGTCGCCTCGTCCAACATCAACAATTTAGGATTTTTATATAACGCCCGAGCAAGCAGGATACGTTGCTTTTGCCCGCCAGACAGACCCGTACCAATGTCACCGACCAAGGTGTTGTACCCCATCGGCATGGCCAAAATCTCATTGTCAACCGCCGCGATTTTGGCGCAAGCACGAATCTGATTTTGATCTGGCGATGGATCGAAAAAACTAATGTTGTCAGCGATCGACCCCGCAAACAATGTATCGTCTTGCATAACCGTGCCGACAATTCGCCGAAAGTTTCTGAGTCCGAGTTGAGCCATCGCAACACCGCCGACAAGAATTTCGCCATTGGTCGGTTCCAAGAGACCGATAAGTAGTTTCATCAATGTAGTTTTACCGCTGCCAGACGGACCAGTGATTGCAATACACTGACCGGAAGGAATGACCAAGTTCAGGGAATCCAGGATATTCGGATCGTTGTCAGAATATCTAAAACTAAGATTACGTACCTCGATTGAAGGTGTGATTGACTCGGCGCCAATCTCTATCAAATTCAAATCCTGCTCGACCTCGGCCATCACGATATCCGCCACGCGCGATCCATGAAGGCGTAACATCCTCAGTTCAAACAACTTATCCACCAGACTTGCCGTTCTTTGGCTAAATTGATCCTTATAACTAATAAATGCGAACAACATTCCGATCGAAAAACTATTTTCCAGCACTGCCAATGCGCCAATCCATAGAACAATAATTCGTTCAGTGCTGAACAAGAAAGAATTCGCAGTCTGATAGGTCACAGCCAATCTGGCTATCCGCAACTCGGCATTGAACTGGTCCGCCAACGCATTCATCCATCCAGCGCGACGTTCTTCTTGACGTCCAAACAAACGAACGCTTTGAACTCCCCGCACCGACTCCAAAAAATGTGTTTGCTGTTTAGATGCATGAATTATCTGTTCCGCGGTTGCCTCCTTCAAAGAGCGAAACATGGCCCAGCGCAGCAACACATACAGAGCAACTGCCACACAGGCAACGGCAACTAGCAAAGGACTATACATCAGCATCATTCCCAGCGTGCCCAGCACAAGCACGCCATCAATCACTCCCTCAATAAATTGCGTGGTAAGGCTGTGCTGAATAGTCTGAATTGAACTAAAACGCGACACAATGTCACCCGTATGACGCTTCTCAAAATACGGCAACGGCAGCTTCATCAGATGCGCGAACGCATTGCCAAGCCATTGCATATTTAGCTGTGTCGCCAACACCATGGTGGTCCACGAACGCAATGCGCCGATCGCCGTCTGCAATACGGACAAGAGTAAGAACCCGCACCCCAGTATCGCAATTAAGTTACGATCGGCAGCCAGTATAGCCTCATCAACTAACCATTGCATATAGAAAGGTGCTGCCAAAGAACATACCTGGAGGACCAATCCCAACGTTAAGATACGAGCCAGTCCACGTTTCAGCCCAATCACGTTTCCCATCAAGGACAATAACGAGACAGCTTGTACGTCCTTCTTGATTTCGAATCCCACGGTTGGCGCCAATTCGAGCGCCACACCGGTAAAATGTTTAGCTATTTCGAAGAGTTTCAGGTGCCGTTCGCCGACACCTGGGTCATGAATCACTGCAGCGTTTTTCGAAACCGATTTTAATACAACATAATGGTTCAAATTCCAGTGCAAAATACAAGGAAGCTTAAGATCGCCGAGCTGCTGCATATCCAGCCTGAGTGGGCGGGCTTGCAAGCACAGTCCCTGCGCCATCGTTATCAATCCTTTCAGTGTAATGCCTTTCAAAGAAACCGAAAAACGGCGACGCATGCCTGCGATATCAAATTGATTACCCCAATAACTTGCGATCATTGCCAAGCATACCAGGCCGCACTCGGATGACTCAGTCTGCAGCAGCACAGGTAGACGCCGCGCGCCCCAAAACGACGATTGATTCAGATCTTTGAATTTCATCTAACTATCTTAAACACTATTAATATTGGCTCGCAAAAAAAATCAACTAGTGCTCGCCGGGATTCACGACGATCGACCAATGTGAAGCTTGGCAATTAATTCTTTGTACCTTTTCGCGTTCTTGTACAGAAAGAAAATAATTCTATTATCGACATCACGTTCTGCCAGAAATACTAAAGAGCGGATCGAGCACCCATTCGTAAAGACGTCTTTTTTCCAACTGAATACTCGCATCTATCAACATCCCGGATTTTAGCGGCATTGCGCTTCCATATGCGCGCACAGACTGTTTCTCCAGTTTGAGCCGGATGCGATACAGAGGCTCTGATCCAGTTCCGAACACCGGACCGGGCAATACGATCTCATCAGGACGAAATGAGGTATTGGCGACCTCTTGAACGTGCGCCGTATACTGACCAAATTTCTGGTACGGGTAACTCTGATAGCGCAATAAAACCCTCATACCTGGCCTGACGAAACCAATTGAGCGCGACGTGACGTAGATTTCCGCCTGCAGTTCTGACCGCGCTGGAAGAATCGACGCGAGGATCGTGTTGGCACCGACCGTTTGCCCCACACCTAGCGTAATTGCGGTTATCACTCCCCCGTGTGGCGCACACACCAATATCTCGCGACGGGCCTCGTTGTCGACCAAATCCTGCTGCACCACAGAAGCGTTGCGTCGCAATGCGAGCGCATCGCGCTCTGCCTGAATGACCAGATCGCGTGTTTCCGCCTCTATTGTTGTCAATTCGCGCTCGGTGACGAGCATCAAGCGCTGAAGCTCCGCGAGACGCTGTCGTTGATCGAGCAATTCCGCTTCCTTTTCTTGAAATTGCGCATCCGAGATGTATTTGGTCGCGAGCAACTCCCCGAAGCGCTTGGTTCCTTTCTCCGCCAAAGCAACCCTGCGCTCCTGCAACGCTACCTGTTTGCTCATATGCTCAAGTTCCAATTCCAAATCAGTGCGGCGCCGCTGTCCAAGGACTGCCCGTTGTCGTGCCTGCATACGTGATTGCCGCAATTCCGCTTCGAAGCTATCACGTCGACTGCTCAGCAACGCGGAAATTGATCTTTGTGTGGCATCGCTCTCATTGGTGCGGCGTTCACTCAATAGCCTGAAGAGTACATCACCGGCTTTGACAAGTTGTCCCTCGGAGACATTCATCGATGTAATTAGGCCGGCTTGGCCCGGCACGATCCGGATCACCCCATCTATTGGAACCAACACCCCTTGGCACTGTGCTTTTCTGGTGGTTTCAAAGAACAAGGCGAACATCACGATGGCGAAAGCGATACCTACGAAAAAAACCGTCATCAGACTATGACTTGGCGAACGTGCCAGTAGAACAGTTCCATACTGACCGGCACATGCATACCCTACTGATTCCTCTCTAAAAAGCTGTTGAGAAGTTTCGACTTCATTTTTCGCAATAACCGACTCTGATTTCAATTTCAATTCCAGAAAAATAGTTGCCATTTTCCGCATCGCACGTCACGATGAAAGATAGCGGTAATGCCGATTATAAGAATACTATTTGTGCGTTAATCGTCCGATCTATGGTCTACCTGCCGACCCACGAACGTTTATTTGCGAGAAGTTAGCTTCAATGTACGCCAAGCCGAAATCTATGGAAGAATTCCGCTAGGCGAAACAAATCGGGATTTTCGACTGCCTGCACCGTAAAGTGCGATTTTTTACCCGATCAAATGACATGAAGCAGCGTTGATGGGAATCACTGGGGCCTATCCGAATTGGGTTAGCGCATCTTCACCAAAAGGCGATCACAAGAATAGCGTCTATTTCGATACCGCATTTGATCTAACCTATCCAGATATCTATGCAATGCAGCTTCAAAATTAAAATAGCCGGCTTTACCAAAAGGGACCGGGAACCAGGCCGCGATCTTGGCGGGATGGTGAGCGGCCGCGTTGCCAACGAGACGACACGATTTTCCCGCCGGGTGAGCCGGCGACAACCATTTAGTGAATTTTCCGCTCAACCCTAGTTGATCGGTGTCAAGAGATTAAGTCCCAGATGAAATAGCGTCCAGATATTCTTTGACGTATATACCGTCACCCCCATCTGACTGAAGTCAGCCGGATTGACCAACACTGCGTATGGATATCCAGCTGCCCCAAGTTCAACAAAAAAGACTTCGTTGTATTTAAGCACCGATACCCCGGCGGTTGAGCTTGAAAAAACAGGGGTGTTATCACATAAAAAAATAGTTTGAATCTTACTTGAAAACGTCTCGGCCAGCATCAACAAATCGTGCTTGGCGTGATTGCAATCGTCGCAATTGGTCGATAATCCTACAAGCATAACTAAAGGAGCCATACTTGTTGGCGTACTTAACGTTACCTCCGTACCGTCTTGATTTGTTCCAATTGGCCGATTCGATTGAAAATATCGCTTCTGCGTAGCCGTCGCCACTGATTGATGAGTGTCAAGATTTAACCTAATATTGGCGAGCAACCCTGCACTGGACACCAATAGCATGAGCAGATAGTATCCATCGCTCCCAACCGAAAATAGTCGTTCACCGCCTCCCCAAAAAACGGCCATTGCAGCCCTTGAGAATATGATCAAACAAGATAAAATTACAACAAAATTAAATATCGTCGCCGTTCTTTTATTATTACCAATCAATTTACCGTAACAATTACATTCGCCTATGAATTTCACTTGCCTCAAAATTAACGCGAACAGAATCAAAAATAGCTGCAGCGCAGCGCCAATCGCCTGCATGCCTATGGAATTAGTATCAATCAATAAAAACGACACCACTATTACGTACGGGAAATGAATATTCTCGATTATTTTAGTCAATCTAGATTGCTTCATTGGATCGGCTCCAATCGCCCGCACCAACGGCACGCTTCCTTTCGTGAATAGCGCGACCAATAGTATGAAGACGACAAGAATGTTGGGGGTCAAATATAAATAGTTCATCGTCGATTTCAAGAAAACATTGGCGGAAAATTGTGAATTCTTATTTCACCGTTCTAGAGTACGTACCTAACTTCACGTATCTCTTTTGAGTAATATTCCTTGTGCTCCGCCATGAGCATCGCATAGTCATCGGAAAGAACATAGTCGGCATAGCTCGGCCACGTAAAATTCATATCCACATTAACTCTGGAAGAAATGAACGCACAAGTCTCCTGCAATATATTCAGTCCAGGGCACTGCCTGTCAAGAAACAAAAACTGACCTTGCTCATTAACTTCAAGAAATACCAACTTATCATCCACATCAACAATGAAATCCAAACTACCCATCACCAATCCAATTTTCCCCATAAATTCTTTGATTTTATCGTTGTCAGCGTCACTTAGAAAATATGGCTCAATAGACATGACCTCCTTGTATGCATCAAGTCTCCAGTCCAATCGCGAATGGTCATGTGCCTGTGAATTCAACTTGGCTGCAATAATTTTTTCCCCTAAGACGACCACACGAAGTTCGAATTTTTTCTCAATCATGTTTTGATAGATCGCTGGACACAACTTTATCGGCAAATCGTCGAGCAGTTGATCCATCGTGACCCTCGCTGTCATTTGCATTTGCGTAACACCGCCTTCATTCCATCCTTTTTGGAGAAAAGGTTTCATGACGATGGAACCACCATGCCTGGCGCAGAACTCGCGAATCAATACTGGATTATTTCCCATGATTGTATCTGGCACACAAAAACCAATTGAGTGCGCAACGCGAAGTTGCGTCGCTTTACTCCCACCGCAGCCAATATTTTTTAGCGGGTTGACCCATGTTGCGTCAGTGCCTAGGGACTCGTATATAAAGTGCCACATACCATTAATAAAAGCAGTTGAATCAGCAATAACATTATTCAAATCAGCTGGGTGCACTGCGCTGTAATCCAGAATGTTTGGAGCAACCATCATTCTCCGGCACCACACAGTTACTACATTAGCAATAGAAAGGTGCGCCTGATCATTGCCCGGCGCCTCATATTCGATCGCAGCATCAACCGAACAGATCGGTGAAATCGATA
Organism: Burkholderiales bacterium; assembly: GCA_038207625.1. Classification (GTDB taxonomy): domain Bacteria; phylum Pseudomonadota; class Gammaproteobacteria; order Burkholderiales; family Burkholderiaceae_D; genus JBBQZO01. Next base: position 20,417 of record JBBQZO010000025.1, read on the forward strand.
AGGTTGTGCAACTTGGAAATCGACTGACATCAAGTATTTTAGATAGGATATTTTTACCATTGAGCGCCCACGAAACCGCACGCGCGTGCAGATCCCACTCACTGGAAAAAATTAATATAGCAGGAGAGTCGACAGCAGTTTTCATTGAAGGAGTCGGCATTTTATTTTGTATGCATTGAGCACGTGAGAAGATTTAATGAAAGACGCAAGTACAGGGTAATTATCAAATCAATTTGGCGCCTGAAACACTACGGCCGACATCTATTTTTACGGGTCTGAAAAACAAAGCTGTTATTTCACTCGCTAAAAATAATGCTGCCGTTGAAAGCCTTTAATTCAAGACCATTCATGTGATTTTCTATTTTACCTGACGCGGCCACCTTGAATAGAAACCGGCCTGAAACATCAAGTAAATTAATATCGATATAAAATCAATCAATATTTAACCAACTTCACACTCAAGATTCTTGAGTGTGAAGTCAAATTTTAGCTGAGTGCTACGCTTGAATTAGCAATCCGCCTGGGTGCAACGGCCATCGCAACCAGTGCACCAGCTTGAATCCTGAGATTGGCAGCCGTTTGCACCACCGCCACTAACCATTTCGATTTCCGTCATAGATAATTCACGCGCGACGGCATAGCCGAGCGTACGAGGCGCTTGCGTTGGGGTATTTTCTTTTTTTTCGAACATGGTAATTCCTTTTAATTGTTTCCGCAGGGTTAAAAAGCACCTTGTCTGCGGTCCAAGGCGCCAAAAAAGTCATATCAGCGGTGGATTGAATTATTTTCGTCGCATTGGAACCGATGCCGACACGACTCCTAGCGACATCCATGTATCGACATCAATATCATCATTTTTCGTGAATTTCCCAACCGAGTTAATCAGGCAATTCATGGCGCCGTCCGGCTTGGGCTTGAGGCATCCCCACGCCGTACCGCCAGCAAACTCTACGCTTATTGAATGAATCGGGATGCGCTGGGATAGTAGGTATGCCATAGGCTCATATTCGCTATTCCACGCAACCCCTTTTGATTTGGAGGCGTGAAAAGCTCCAACTAGATTTAGCAGGATGAAGTCGCCATATACCCTTGCTCGACTTTCTATGTTTCTTGCCATGGCGAGATCGCGCTCTCCAGACCATATTTGTTCGTTCTTGAACAGTGGGATCGGCAGGCTTCCGACACTAATATCGTAGCCCATAACGGCGATAAGCGCGCCGCTCTGACGAATTCTTCGCAGCGTTTCTACCAGCCGAAGAATTGCCTGACTTGAACGACCGTCTTCTAGCTTGCCAAAATCGCTGTGAATCAAAGTTGCGATGTCCTGATCGCTGCCCTCCGATGCCATGTACCGATTGATTGCATCCTGCCGATCTGTCGGAATTTCCAATCCAACAATCAGTTTCTTTCCATTTTTTACTAATGTGCACGCCAAACGGCCAACCAGATCCGGAATTTCATTTGTTCCGTGCAGTTCGCTAATAACGATCACGTGCGATTTAAGTTTTCCGACTTCAAATGTACCCTCAGGGGTGCAAGGGATGTCGCTAGCATAAATAACCGGCACCAAGGTTATCAGAGCCAGACCGGTAAAGATCCGCCGGACAGTGCGGATCGAATACAAGGCTTCAATAACAAGAGCCCGTATATCAAAAAATGCGCCGACCATGATCAGGTGTATTAAATTGGAGATCGCTTGGCGACGATGCACGCACAGGTAAAACTGGTTTTCCATTTACATGCCTAAAAAGTACTGCGCTGTTGTTTGTGCAATGTTTCGAAGTTAAACAATGTGGATGCGGGCGTCAAGGATAAACGCTGGCCACGAGTCTGCTTGTGCCGATTTGTTCTGCATTCACGGGGGATTTGACAATCCGTCGGCGCGAAACAAAACCTTCCCAGTTAAGCAAATCGGACGTTTGCGCACACTGCGAAGTCAATGAAACCACTTGATGTCAGCATTGAAGCGAATGCGATTGCTCGTGAGCGCCTTTTACCAGACGCGCTGCGGCGTCGGTCGACACAAGTTGGCGTGGCTATACCATTAATTGCCCAGAGTCTTCCGGATGGCAGCACTTGCCAATACTAGCGCGACCCGTTTGCGCGAATCGAGCGAGTGAATTGACATTGAAGGGAAGCGATCCGGGAAGGTATTTTCGAGTTACCCAACAACGAGGTACCTCGAACAACCATCCCGTTTCTGGATTGATGTGGCCACACCGATTCTGACGAAAGTTTCCTGACCAATTCCAGCCTTTCTTGGCGAACAGGCGCTCGAGGCGACGCTGAACAAGCGTGGCGACCGGCTGAGGGTGCCGGAGTAGCACGTTGACTTCGCCACTTTGGCGGACGAAGTCGACCGCGCTGCGCCGCCCCCAAGCCGTGAGCGCGCCGGCCGACCGCCGTTCCCAACGGAGATGCTGGTTCGGGTTCCGCTGATCCAGCAAACGTTAAATTGGGGCGGCGAGCATATGGAATTCCAGCGGTTCTCCCACCTGAGTCTTCAACGCTTCATTGGCCTGAGATCGAGCTGGCAGATTCTGGAACGCACGACGGTCTTGACCTTCAAGTAGCGCCTGATCAAAGCCGGCGCCAGCGAGAGCATCTTCGACGCGGCCTATCGGCAGCTTTCCAACCACCGCTGTATGGCGCGCGGCGGGCAGATGGTCGACGCGAGCGTCGTGCAAACGCCGAGTCAGCCGATGAGCAAGGACGGCACGGCGCTGGCCTGCGAAGGAGCGATGCCAATGAAGTGGCGTCCCGCCAAGCGCCGCCTGCAGGATATGGCCGCCCGCGTAACGTAGCACGGCAAATCCCACTACGGCGACCAGATGTCGACCAACGCCGATAAGCGTTACAAGCTGGTGCGCGAGATCGTCGTGAGCGCGGCCGGCGAACGCGATACGTTCCACTTTGATGAGGTGCTCGATCCGACCAACTCGCAGCGCGACATCCTGGCCGACAAAGGCGGCGTCGATGGCGAACCCGACGCGCGTTTGAATCAACATAACTGATCGGCCTGGCTCGGGCGGCGCGGCAAGCCAACTGGAAAGTCGCTGGCGACAATGTGCGGCGCCTGGTCTATGTGAAGGAAGCCCGAGTCGAGCCGTTCTGACGCGAGCGCTCCGTCCGGACTGCAGAAATCGCTGGTTGCCGGCTCAGAAAATGGGCGCGAGAACGGCTTGGTCGCCGCCTGCCGTCACTTGATGCCGAGACAAAATCGCCGGCGGGACGAAAGGACCGGTAATTCGAGCTGCCCAACGGTCAACGACGATGAGCGACGCGATCGCGCTGCACCAGTAAGCCGTTTCAGGGACTACATGCTGTGTCGGCAGGGCTAGAACGCAAAAATGGAATCAGCGTAGTTTTCGCGGATGCTGCCCCGCGAAAAAAACGCCGACCCCATTTCTATGTCCTTGCGAACGGGGGCGCGGTGGCGCCCCCGTTTTACATACTTACTTCGCGGCGGTGGTCAGCAGCATGTCGTTCATGCGCTTCACGAACGCGGCCGGGTCGGTCAGCGATCCGCCTTCGGCCAGCAACGCCTGGTCGAACAGGATGTGCGCCCAGTCGGCGAACTGGGTGCTGGCCGCGTCTTCGTACTTCAGGCGCGTCACCAAAGGGTGGTCGGGGTTGATTTCCAGAATAGGCATCGACTCCGGCGCACTCTGGCCAGCCGCTTTCAGCATGCGCAGCAGGTTGCCCGACAATTCGTTCTCGTCGGCCACCAGGCAGGCTGGCGAATCGGTCAGGCGGAACGTCACGCGCACGTCCTTGGCCTTCTCGGTCAGGGCCGCCTTCATGCGCTCAACCAGTTCCTTGTACGAGGTTTCGGTTTCTTCATGTTCCTTCTTCTCGGCTTCGTCTTCCAGCTTGCCCAGATCCAGGCCGCCCTTGGCGACCGAGACGACTTCCTTGCCTTCGAATTCGGACAGGAAGGACAGCATCCATTCGTCGACCCGGTCCGTCAGCAGCAGCACTTCGACGCCCTTCTTGCGGAAGATCTCAAGGTGCGGGCTGCTCTTGGCGGCCTTGTAGTTGTCGGCGGCGACGTAGTAGATCTTGTCCTGGCCTTCCTTCATGCGCCCGATGTAGTCGGCGAACGAGGTGGTTTGCTCAGCGTTGTCGGCCTGGGTCGACGCAAAGCGCAGCAGCTTGGCGATGCGGTCCTTGTTGGTCGCGTCTTCGCCCACGCCCTCTTTCAATACCTGGCCGAAGTCCTTCCAGAAGGTCGTGTACTTGTCCTTCTTTTCCTGCTCGTCGGCGTTGGCCAATTCTTCCAGCATGCCCAGCACGCGCTTGGTCGAGCCTTCGCGGATCACTTTCACGTCGCGCGACTCTTGCAAGATTTCGCGCGAGACGTTCAGCGGCAGGTCATTCGAATCGATCACGCCTTTCACGAAGCGCAGGTAGGTCGGCATCAGTTGTTCGGCGTCGTCCATGATGAACACGCGCTTGACGTACAGCTTGATGCCGCCGCGCTTGTTGCGGTCCCACAGGTCGAACGGCGCGTGGCTAGGGATGTACAGCAGCTGGGTGTACTCGCTGCGCCCTTCGACGCGGTTGTGCGTGTGGGTCAGCGGCGCCTGGAAGTCGTGCGAGACATGTTTGTAGAATTCTTCGTACTGCTCGGGCGTGATGTCGGACTTGTTGCGGGCCCACAGCGCGCTGGCCTGGTTGACGGTCTCGAACTCGTCCTTGAGCACGGTTTCGCTCGTCTCGGCGTCCCATTCATCTTTTTGCATCAGGATAGGCAGCGAGATGTGGTCCGAATATTTACGGATGATCGACTTGATCTTCCACGACGACAGCAGCTCGTCCTCGCCTTCGCGCAGGTGCAGCACGACGTCGGTGCCGCGGCCGGTTTTTTCGATCATTTCGACCGTGTAGTCACCCTCGCCGCCCGATTCCCAGCGCACGCCCTGGTTCGCCTCGGCACCGGCGCGGCGCGTTTCGACGGTGATCTTGTCGGCCACGATGAAGCCGGAGTAGAAACCCACACCGAACTGGCCGATCAGGGCCGCGTCCTGCTGCTGGTCGCCCGACAGTTTGCCGAAGAATTCCTTGGTGCCCGACTTGGCGATGGTGCCCAGGTGCGAGATCGCCTCGTCGCGGTCCATCCCGATGCCGTTGTCGGAAATGGTGATGGTGCGCGCGGCCTTGTCGAAACTGACCTTGATCTTCAGTTCGTGGTCGTTGCCGTACAGGGCGTCGTTGTTGATCGCCTCGAAGCGCAATTTATCGGACGCGTCGGACGCGTTCGAGATCAGCTCGCGCAGGAAAATTTCCTTGTTCGAGTACAGCGAGTGGATCATCAGTTGCAGCAGTTGCTTGACTTCCGCTTGAAATCCAAGGGTTTGTTTTTCGGAGACAGCCATTTTATCCTCGTAGTGTTTGGTTGAACGATTCTTGCCAAGTGGGGATTATAAAAGCGATTTCAAGGTGTGGGCGGAAACTGCCCGCGCCGGGTGGTCCGCGCCGCCCTCGCGGGCGTCCAGCGCGCGCTCCAAAAACGCCCACACGGTGGGCTCCTGCATGCTCGCCACGTTCAGACGCATCCGGGTCGAGGGCAGCTGATTGGGCGAAAACAGGCTGCCCGGCGCCAGCAGCAGGCCTTCGGGCATCGCCTGCGCGGTCAGTAGATTGGTGTCGCGCCCGGCGTCGGCCCAGACGAACATGCCGGCCGGCGGCGCCACGTCAACGCGCAGGCCGACCCTTTCCATCTGGCGCACCGTCTTGGCGCGCACCGCGTCGAGTCGGCTGCGGATGCGGTCAGTATGCTTGCGGTACTGGCCCTCGGAGAGAATCTTGTAGACCACCCGCTCGCCCAGGTCGCTGGTGGTCAATGTGGCCAGCATCTTGCGGTCCGCCAGGCGCTGGGCCAGCTCCAGCGAGGTGGCGATGAAGCCCACGCGCAGATTGGCCGCCAGCGTTTTCGAGAAGCCGCCCAGATAGATCACGCGCTGCAACTGGTCCAGCGCGGCCATCCTGGTGGCGCTTTGCACGGCGCTGCCCGGATGCATATCGCAGTAGATGTCGTCCTCGACGATCGTGATCGCGTGTTCCTCGGCGATGCGCAGCACCTGGAAGGCCTTGGCCGCCGACAGCGACGTCGAGGTCGGATTGTGCAGCACCGAGTTGATCACGTACAGCTTGGGCTTGTGCAGCGCCGCCAACTGGGCCAGCAAGGCGATGTCGGGACCGTCCGGCAGGCGCGGGATACCGATTACCTTCAGCCCCATCGCCGCGAACGAACCAAACATCAGGAACCAGGCCGGGTCGTCGACGAAGACGGTGTCGCCCGGACGGGTGAATTCGCGCGCCACCAGATCCAGCGCCTGAGTGACGCCAACGGTGGTGACGATCTGCTCGGGCGCGGCCTCGATTTCCAGCAAGGCGAGCTTGAGTTGCAGTTGCTGGCGCAGTGGCAGGAAACCCTGCGGCGCGCCGTAATTGAGCAGCAAACTGCTGTGCTGGCGGCTGATCGCGCGCAGCGCGTTGGCCACGCTGGCGCCATCGAGCCATTCGGACGGCAATACACCCGAGCCGGGCACGCGCTGGTTTGGCGTGTTGCGGAACATATTGCGGATCAGCCAGACCACGTCGAGCGGCTTGCTGTCAACCTGCGCAACAACGGCGGTGGCGCCGTCCGTGCCGTCGACGGGTGCGCGCTCGGTACCGTTCAGCGGTGCGCGCGCGCGCACAAAGAAGCCGGCGCCGCGGCGCGACGCCAGATAGCCCTGCCCGACGAGCTTGTCGTAGCTGGCCACCACCGTAAAACAGGACACACCGTGACTGGCGGCGAACTGGCGGATCGAGGGCATGCGCGCGCCGCTGCGCAGCAGACGGTCGTCGATGCGCGCCGCCACCGAACGCACGATCTGGTCGATCAGCGATTCGCCCGAGGCGCGCGACAGCAGGCTCACCATCGGCAGCAGCGTGGCGCGGGCGGGACGGGTCGGCGGTGTATTGGTCATTTTACCATTACAGTATATGAAATTATGTCGTCAGGTGTATTGGTAGTGTACTGGGATTCTCGTCTAGGATATACCCATCGCCCGCCCACACCAGCATTTTTTTGAAAGCCCGCCATGCATTTGCCCAATGCCTCCGATCTCGACGCCGCCGCCGCCATCGTGTACGCCGCCATGCCGGCCACCCCGCAGTTTTCCTGGCCGCAGCTCAACGCGGCGGTCGGCACCGAGCTGTGGGTCAAACACGAGAACCACACCGCGACCGGTTCGTTTAAGGTGCGCGGCGGCCTGGTGTACCTGGACGCGCTGAGCCGCCGTCTGCCCGATGTCAAAGGGATCGTGTGCGCCACGCGCGGCAACCACGGGCAGGCGATCGCTTTCGCGGCCGGTCGGCACGGCATGCGGGCGCGCATCGTCGTCCCGCACGGCAATAGCGTCGAGAAGAACGCCGCCATGCGCGCGCTGGGCGCCGAGCTGATCGAATTCGGCGCCGAATTTCAGGACAGCCGCGACCATGCGCACATGCTGGCCGAGCGCGACGGCCTGCACATGGTGCCCTCGCTGCACCCCGACCTGGTGGCCGGCGTGGCCACCGGCTGGCTCGAACTGCTGCGCGCCCAGCCCGACCTGGAGACCTTGTTCGTGCCGATCGGCCAGGGTTCGGGCATCTGCGCCGCCGTGGCCGCGCGCCGCGCGCTGGGCCTGACAACGCGCATCATCGGCGTCGTCTCGCAGCACGCGCCGGCCTATCAACTGTCGTTCCGGGCGCGCCGCCTGATCGAAGCGCCGGTCAGCACCGCGATCGCCGACGGCCTGGCCTGCCGCGTGCCGGACCCCGACTCGCTGGCGATCGTGCTCGAAGCGGTCGACGATGTCGTCGCGGTGAGCGACCTTGAAATCGGTGCGGCCATGCGGCTGTATTACGGCGCCACCCACAACGTGGCCGAAGGGGCCGGCGCGGCCGCGCTGGCGGCGGCCCTGCAACTGCGCGCGGACCCGCGCGTCCAAGGGCGCAAGGTCGGCGTGCCGCTGTCCGGCGCCAACGTCGATGCCGAACGTTTTGGCGCCATCCTGCGCAGCAGTCCTGCCAACATCAAGGAGTAGTCCATGAACGACAGCGCCACCCTGGCCGCGCCGCGCACCACCACAACGGGCCTGTCCAACGAGACCACCGGCATGCTGCTGGGCCTCGTCGGCGTCATCATTTTCAGCCTGACGCTGCCGTTCACGCGCATCGCCGTGGCCGAACTGGACCCGGCTTTCATCGCCTTCGGGCGCGCCGTGGTGGCCGCCCTGCTGGCGGGCGTCTGGTTGCGCTGGAACGGCGCGAGCTGGCCGCCGCGCGCGGCGCTGCTGCCGCTGGCGGTGGTGTCGGGCGGGTGCATCATCGGCTTTCCGTGGCTATCCTCGATCGCCATGCGCACCTTGCCGGCGGCCCACGGCGCCGTGATGGCCGGCCTGCTGCCGCTGGCCACGGCGGTGTGCTCGGCGCTGCGCGGACACGAGAAACCGTCGCTCGGCTTCTGGCTGATGGCGCTGACGGGATCGAGCCTGGTGATCGGTTTCGCGCTGCACAAGAGTGGCGGCAGTTTTCACCCGGCCGACCTGGCCATGCTGGGCGCGGTGCTGCTGGCCGGGGCCGGCTACGCCGAGGGCGGCCGGCTGGCCCAAAGCATGGGAGGCCAACAGGTGATCAGCTGGGCGCTGGTGCTGTCGCTGCCCTTGCTGCTGCCGCTGACGCTGTATCTATGCTGGGCGCACGCGGGCGAGTTTGGCGCCGTCGGCGCGCGCAGCTGGTGCGCATTCGCCTACGTGTCGGCGTTGTCGATGTTCATCGGCTTCTTCTTCTGGTATCGCGGCCTGGCCAAGGGCGGCATCGCGCGGGTCGGCCAGGTGCAGCTGGTGCAGCCCTTCCTGACCCAGCTGGGCGCCTGGGTGCTGTTGGGCGAAGCTCTGGAGTGGTCCAACTTCCTGTTTGCCGCCGCCGTCATCGCGGTGGTGTTTGTCGGGCGCCGGATGCAGGTTCGGCGCTGACGATTTCACGGCAAAAGTGGGCAGCGCGGCCAGCTCGAAGTACAATACCAGATGCTTGTGCGCGCCGATGGCGCCTATGCCTGCCCTGACAATGTCAACCGCCGCATCGGTTTTTGCGGCCCACTATTTGGATAGCCATGTCTTTCTACGAAAAACTTACAGCCCTCGAGATCACCCTGACCGCGCCAGCGGCGCCCGTCGCGGCCTATGTCATGTACGTGCAAACCGGTAATCTGGTGTTCATCTCCGGCCATCTGGCCAAGCGCGACGACGGTAGCGTGTGGGCCGGGCAGTTGGGCAAGGACGTCACCACCGAGCAAGGCCAGCACGCTGCGCGCAACATCGCAATCGCCCTGATCGGCACCATCGAACACGCTTGCGGGGGCGATCTGAACCGCCTCAAGCGCATCGTCAAGCTGACCAGCCTGGTCAATTCGACACCCGACTACATCGATCACCACCTCGTTACCAATGGCTGTTCGAGCCTGCTGGGCGAAGTGTTCGGCGAGCACGGCAAACATGCGCGCGCGGCCTTCGGCGTGGCGCAGATCCCGCTGGGCGCCTGCGTGGAAATCGACATGGTCGTTGAAATCGCTTAAGTAGACCGAATCCGGGTGGCGCTTACCCGGTGCCATCCTTCCAGAGCCGCTTACCCAGCGTGTTCAATCAGAGGCCCAGAGCCTCCTTCCCAGTGAGACGTGTATGAAAATCGAAAATCCGAATCCTATCCAGTGGCGCTTCGCCGAGCGTGCCGAGCAGCTGCAAAGCTCGTTCATCCGCGAGATCCTGAAGATCACCCAGCGTCCCGAGATCATCTCGTTCGCCGGCGGCCTGCCTTCGCCGGCCACCTTCCCGGTCGCGGAAATGAAGGAAGCGTTCGACAAGGTGTTGACCAACAGCGGCAAAGTGGCCCTGCAATACGGTCCGACCGACGGTTTTCCGCCGCTGCGCGAATGGATCGCCAATTCGCTGTCGAACGACGGCGTCAAGATCCTGCCCGAGCAAGTGCTGATGACGTCGGGCTCGCAGCAGGCGCTCGACCTGCTCGGTAAAGTGCTGATCGACGAAGGCAGCCGCGTGCTCGTTGAAACGCCAAGCTACCTGGGCGCGCTGCAAGCGTTCTCCGTCTACCGTCCCGAATTCGTGTCGGTCGAAACCGACGACCATGGTCTGGTGCCGCACTCGGTGGTGCCGGTGGCCGAAGGCGCGCGCCTGCTGTACGCGCTGCCGAACTTCCAGAACCCGACCGGGCGCAGCTTGTCCGTCGAGCGCCGCGTCGAACTGGTCGAAACCTGCGCCCGCCTCGGCCTGCCTTTGATCGAAGACGATCCGTACGGCGCGCTCAGCTACAAGGGCGAGCCTTCGCCGAAGATGCTGACGATGAATCCGGACGGCGTCATCTACATGGGCTCGTTCTCGAAAGTGCTCACGCCGGGCATTCGCCTGGGCTACGTGGTGGCGCCGCTGCCGCTGGTGCGCCGCCTGGAACTGGCCAAGCAAGCGGCCGACCTGCACACCGCCCAGCTGACCCAGATGGTAGTCCATGAGGTGATCAAGGACGGCTTTCTGGAACGCCACATCCCGACCATCCGCACGCTGTACGGCAAGCAGTGCCAGGCCATGCTCGACGCGATGGACGCCTGCTTCCCGGCCGGCGTTAGCTGGACCCGTCCGGAAGGCGGCATGTTCATCTGGGTCACGCTGCCGGCCCATATCGACGCGATGGCGCTGCTTGACGAGGCGATCGCCAACAAGGTCGCCTTCGTGCCGGGCGCGCCGTTCTACGCCAATTCGCCGGAAACGAACACGCTGCGCCTGTCGTTCGTGACGGTGTCGCCGGAAAAAATCCGCGAAGGCATCGCCATCCTCGGCAAGCTGATCGCAGCGAAAGTCTAAGCAGTCCGGTGCGGGCCCCTCGGGCGCCCGCACCGTCAAGCCGCCATGCGCAGTACCAGGGCGCCGCGCCGCCGTGCCCCTCGGCGCAGCGCCGTCGTCGCGGCGCAGATCCATCATTGCCCGCCCCCAAAGCGCATCAAGTGAGCGCGCATCCTCCCTGGCCGGCCGCGTTGCGGCACAGTCCGAGCGCCCCGCGGGTATCGAGCTCGGGCAAACGGCCACCAATCCGGACATTTCGATGCCGCTCTGTCTGCGAACGCACCGACACCGCGACACTCTGGCGCGACTATTGAACGCAGGACCGGACGCTGCCAACCGTGTGCGGCCTAGCCACCGAGACGGGAGCGCCCATGCAGACTGTACACAGCGAACGCGCCGGCGACCAAGCCGGCCAGCCAGACGAGCAAACGTGGCTGCAAAAACTGGGCCCCGGCTTGATCACCGGCGCCGCCGATGACGACCCGAGCGGTATCGCCACCTATTCGCAAGCGGGCGCGCAATTTGGCTTTGGCATGTTGTGGACCATCCTGTTCACGTATCCGCTGATGGTCGGCATCCAGATGATCAGCGCCAAGATCGGCCGCGTCAGCGGGCACGGGCTGGCGAGCAATATCCGCAAGTATTACCCCCGCTGGCTGCTGTACGCGATCATCAGCCTGCTGCTGGTGGCCAACACCATCAATATCGCCGCCGACATCGCCGCCATGGGCTCGGCGCTCAAGCTGCTCGTCAACGGTCCGGCGCACCTGTTCGCGCTCGCTTTTGGCGTGCTCTCTCTGATACTGCAGGTGTTCGTCCCTTACCGCCGCTATGTGCGCATTCTGAAGTGGTTGACGCTGGCCTTGCTGGCCTATTTCGCCACGGCGCTGGTGGTGCACATTCCCTGGGGCAGCGTGCTGGCCAACACCGTGCACCCCCAGATACGCTGGAATGGCGCCTACGTCACCACCGTCGTGGCCGTGTTCGGCACCACCATCAGTCCCTACCTGTTCTTTTGGCAAGCCTCGCAAGAGGTCGAAGACCTGCGTGCCGATCCGCATGCGCAGGCCCTGACGCAGTCACCCGAGCAGGCGCCCGCCAGCTTTCGCCGGATCAGGCTCGATACGGTGATCGGCATGGCGTTTTCAAACCTGGTCGCGTTCTTCATCATCTTGACGACGGCGGTCACCCTGAACGCGCACGGCATCACGCAAATCGACACGGCGGCCCAGGCGGCCAGCGCGCTGCGCCCCATCGCCGGCGACTTCGCGTTCGTGCTGTTTGCCGTCGGCATCATCGGCACCGGCCTGCTGGCCGTTCCCGTGCTGGCCGGCTCGGCGGCCTACGCGATCGCCGGCGCATTTCAATGGAAAAACAGCCTGGAAGCACAACCGGTGACGGCAAAGAAGTTTTACGCCATCATCGCGCTGTCGACCTTGATCGGCGTGGCGCTGTGTTTCACCAGACTCGATCCGATCAAGGCCCTGTACTGGAGCGCCGTGATCAATGGCGTCATTTCGGTGCCCATCATGATCGTCATGATGTTGATGGCCGCGCGCGCGGAAATCATGGGCAAGCTGGTCATCTCGCGCCGCCTGAGCGTGCTGGGATGGGCTTGCACGGTGGCGATGGGCGGCGCGGTGCTGGCGATGGCCGTCACGATGCTGCGCTGATGCGGGCGCGCACATACCGGACCAGCCTCGGTGTGTTTGGCGCGCCAGCGCGAACTCCTTTTCACGGCCCAAGTCCAATCAAGATCGGGTCCACCAGTCGCTGGTGGTCGCATCTTGTGCCTTGCCAACCGAGTGATTCCGACGCTGATGATGGCCTTGCTTCGAAAATGGTGGGTATGCACGCTGATCGGCGCTTTCGCGAGCGCGGCCGGCCTTGCGTATTTACTGGCCGAGGACGATCTGGCCGACCCGGTTGCGCCAAGCGCTCGGGCTGCCACGGGCGCACCGAATAGCGACCATCATGTACACCAAAGATAACTGGTTGTCACCATACAACATGGTTTCGTCAATATTTTCGCCCGGAATAGCCACCAACTCTCATCACTGTGCCGCGCACAATCCGAGCGACAGCGCCGTTTGCGGTTTTGCCGGCGAATGGATCCGGATTCCGAATACGGGAAAAATGTAACCAAGGTTCGTAGCCGGCGGCGCGTGCCGCCAAACTGCCACGGCGGGCCGCGACAGGATAGTTACCCAACTTTAGCTACAAAGTGTTAGTATTTAACCGAATCTTTCACCTCTTCGAGCCAGCCATGTCTTTCACCGCGCGCGCGCAAAATCGTCGACTTCGCCTGCTGCGCGGCGAACCGGCGACCAAGCAAACCGGACGGTGTGGAGCTGCGAGAGCGGCCTTGCGCGCACCACCTTGCGTCGAAAGCGCGGCATGATCAACCGAGTGAGCAGCAGTGCCGGGCGCAGCGCGGTTATTCTGATCGTCGACGACGCGCCCGACGCGCTGCATGTGCTGCGCACCAGCCTGCTCCAACAAGGCTATCAGACCCACATCGCCAACAGCGGCGAGCAGGCGCTCGCGTTGGCGCGCAGCGTGCATCCCGACCTGATCTTGCTCGACGTCGTCATGCCCGGCATCGACGGCTTCGAAACGTGCCGGCGCCTGAAGGCCGATGCCGCAACCAGCGCCATTCCGGTGATCTTCATGAGCGCCTGCAACGACACCGATGCGGTGGTGTCAGGCTTCGAGCACGGCGCGATCGACTACCTGAGCAAACCTTTGCACATGGCCGAGGTGTGCGCCCGAGTGCGCGCCCAGTTGTACCAGCGCACCCACAGCGACAATCACCAGCAACAGGCCGAGCGGCTGCGCACCATCGTCAACAGCATGGCCGAAGGCTTGATGATGATCGACGCCGACGGCGTCATCCAGTCGACCAATCCGGCCTGCGACCGCTACCTCGGCTACAGCGCCAACGAACTGGCCGGGCGCTCGATCAGCACCTTACTGAGCGCCGCGGTGGCGGCCGAATACCTCGACGACTTCGCGCGCTACGTCGCGCATCCCGACGGTGCCCACCTGCTTGGCGCGCGCGAAGTGACACTGGCCCATCGCGACGGTGGCAGCGTGTGCATGGACCTGACACTGACACCGATGAGCGGACGCGCGCCGCTGTTCATCGGCCTGCTGCACGACATCACGCGCCACAAGCAGCACGAAGACGCACTGCAACGCGCCGCCCAGGTCGACCCGCTCACGCACATCGCCAACCGGCGCCACTTCGACAGTTTCCTCGACCATGAATGGCAGCGCGCGCTGCGCACCGGCACGCCGATGTCGCTGGTGGTGCTGGACGTGGACCACTTCAAGCTATACAACGACGCGCTGGGCCACCAGGCCGGCGACCATTGCCTGCAGCAGGTGGCCGAGGCAACGCAGGCGCACGCGATGCGCCCGACCGATCTGGCGGCGCGCTACGGCGGCGAAGAATTCGCGCTGCTGTTCGCCGAGACCAGCGGCGAGACGGCACTGGCGCTGGCCGAAGCGATCCGGCGCCACGTCGAGCACCTGCACCTGCCCCATCCGCGCTCGCCGAGCTCGCCGTGGCTGACCGTCAGCGTGGGCGTGGCGAGCATGGTCCCCACCCCGCAGGACGCGGTCCAGACGCTGTTCGCGGCGGCCGACCGGGCCATGTACGCGAGTAAGGATGGCGGACGCAACCGGGTCACCGCAGTCGCCCCTGGCAACGCCGAGTGCGAGGCGCTGCTGGCCCTGATGCTGCGCGCGCAGCCAGTCACACCTGTTTCGGATAACCGGTAATGTCGGCGATCTCGGCGTACATCGGCTGCAGACGCGCATACATCTTCTGATACACGCGCCGGTACAGCCGGTCGTACACCTGGTGGTTGGCCGCGATCGGTTCGAACACCCGGCCGATGCGGGTCATCGCCTTGATCGCGCTGGCGAAATCGGGATACAAGCCCAGTCCGACGGCCGCGTCGATGGCCGCGCCCAGACCGGACGTTTCGTAGATGTGCGGGCGCGCCGTGGGCAGACCGAAAATGTCGGCCGTGAGCTGCATGGCCGCGTCGCTTTGCGAGCCGCCGCCGGAAATACGCAACTGCGTGATCGGCACGCCGCTGCGTTTTTCGATGCGCTCCTTGCCCTCGCGCAGCGCGTAGGCCAGCCCTTCGAGGATCGCGCGGTACATGTGCGCGCGCGTGTGCACGTCGCCGAAACCGATGATCGCCCCCTTCGCCTCCGGCCCCGGCACGCGGATGCCCGGGCTCCAGTACGGTTGCAGCATCAGCCCCATCGAGCCGGGCGGCACCGAGTTGACCAGTTCGTCGAACAGGTGCTCGGGCGGCACGCCCTGGGCCTTCGCCTGCACCTGCTCATGGTGGCCGAACTGCTCCTTGAACCAGTTGACCATCCAGTAGCCGCGAAAAATCTGCACCTCGGTGCTGTACGCGTGCGGAATGGCGGCCGGGTACGGCGGAATGAACGGCGTCACTTCGACATATTTGGCGCTGGTGGTGTTGATGGTGGCGGTGGTGCCGTAGCTCAGGCAGCCGATGTGCGGCTGCTCGCAACCGGCCCCGATCACCTCGCAGGCCTTGTCGGCGGCGGCTGCCACCAGCGGCGTGCCCAGCGGGATGCCGGTGGCCACGGCCGCCTGCGCGTCGATGGTGCCGATGATGGTGCCCGGCGCCACCAGCTCGGGCAGCATCGACGGCTTGATCGCCAGCGCCTGCCACTTCCAGTCGCGCGCGCCGGCCCAGGCCTGGCCCTTGTAGTCGAACGGCACATAGCCAACTTGCGATCCGGTCGAGTCGACGAAGCGATTGCACAGGCGGTAGTTCAGGTAACCGGACAACAGCAGGAATTTGTCGGTCTTGGCCCACACCTCGGGCTGATTGGCCTTGATCCAGTTGATCTCCGCTTCGCCGCGAAAAAAATTGATGGTCGAGTCGACCCGCGCCAGCTTGAACGCGGTGCGCCACAACAGCCCCAGCGGCGGCACCTCGTCGGTGCGGCGCTGGTCCAGCCAGGTGATGGCCGGGCGCAGCGGACGGCCGTCCTTGTCCAGATTGACGACGGTGCCGCGCTGGGTCGTCACCGCCACACCACGGATGCTGGACTTGTCCACCCCCGGCTGGGTCCACAGACCCTGGCAGGCGGCGCACACCGCCAGCCAGTAATCGTCCGCCTCGTGCTCGGCCCAGCCCGGGTGGGTGGAAAAATACGCTTCCAGGTGCACCTGCGACTTGGCGACGATATTGCCGGCCAGGTCGAACAGAATTGCGCGCACGCTCTGGGTGCCGTTGTCGATGGCGAGGATGGTGGAGTCGGACATGGCTTCCTGATGTGCTTTAAAGTGGTGGCAGGCTATAGCTGGCCTGCCATAGTGCCAGATAGGCAGCTTGTTCGGTGTCCCAGCGCGCGTCGTCCCAGCCCAGCTCGAACTGGCAGATCACGCGAATGCGCGTGAGCAGCGCGGCTCCGCCATGCGCCAGTTGCAGGCCGAGCCGGGTGCGCCGCAGCAGCAGGTCTTCCAGGTGCAGTACCGCTTCGGCGCGCGCGGCCCAGCGCAGTTCGGCCCACAGGGTGTCGGTGCCGGGGATGGTTTCCAGCTCGCCCGGCTGGGCGCAATCGATCAGCGCCTGCGCCTGTGCGCCGTGACGGCCCAACAGGCGTTCCAGTTGCTGGGCGGTCAGGCGTCGGCCGGCATCGGCGCGTGCCACGCGCGCGAAAATGGGCGCCGGCTTGAGCGCGTCGTGCCAGCCGGGCAGCAAGGGCATCGCATGCTTGAGCGCGTCCAGCGCAATGACGCGAAAGGTCGTCATCTTGCCGCCGGTGACCGTCAGCAGGCCGGCATCCAACCATACCGCATGGTCGCGCGCTTCCTTGGACGGGTCGCTCTGGCCGCTGTCGATCACCGGACGCACGCCGGCGTAGGTGGCCAGCACGTCGCCCTCGCACAGGTCGATGGCGGGAAACTGGACGCGCAAGGCTTGCATCAGATAATCGACTTCGGCGCGCGTGATGCGCGCTTCCACGTTCAGGTCGGCGCCGTGGTCCACGTCGGTGGTGCCCACCAGCGTCACGCCCTCCCACGGGAAAGCAAACACCGGGCGCCCGTCGCGCGGATGCATCAGGCTGATCGCCTGCGCCAGCGGCAAACGCCAGGCCGGCAGCACCAGATGACTGCCGCGCAGCGGGCGCAGGCGCGCCTTGGCGCCCGTCTGACCGCGCAGCCCGTCGGCCCAGGCGCCGGTGGCACTGATCACCAGGCGCGCGCGCACAGCGTGACTGGCGCCGGACAGGCCATCGACCAATTGCGCGCCGCACACCTTGCCGTCGTGCCGCAGCAGCGACTGCGCCGCCATGTAGTTCAGCGCCACGCCGCCGTGTTGCTGCGCCTCTTGCAGCACGCGCAGCACCAGGCGCGCGTCGTCGGTCTTGGCGTCGGTGTAGCGCATGCCGCCGTTCAGATTGGCGCGTCCGATATTGGGCGCCATCATCAAAAATTCGTCGGTCTTGTAATAGTGGCGTTCGCGCTGTCCGGCCAGAAAATCGTAGATCGCCAGGCCAAGCAGGAACAGCTTGCGTCCAGGTTTGCCGCCGGTGTAATCGGCGAACGCGAAGCTTTGGCGCTCGACCAGGCCGGGCGCCTCGTGCAACAGGTTCTGGCGTTCCTGCACCGATTCGCGCGTCAGTGCCAGCTTGCCCTCTTTCAGATAGCGCAAGCCGCCATGCACCAGCTTGGACGAGCGGCTCGACGTGCCCCAGGCGAAATCGCGCTGCTCGACCAGCAGCGCCTTCAAGCCGCGGCGCGACGCTTCGAGCAGGATGCCGGCGCCGGTGATGCCTCCGCCGATGATGACGACATCCCATTCGCGCGCCAGCACCTCGGGCAACGCGTCGCGCCAGCCGCTGGCCCAGGCGCGCGTCAAGGCGTCACCAGCTTGCCGGGATTCATCCGGCCGTCCGGATCGAAATGACGGAACATCGCGCGCATCGCGCTGATGCCCAGCGGGCCTTTTTCCGCTTCCAGATAGGGCGCATGGTCAACGCCCACACCATGCTGGTGGCTGATGGTGCCGCCATTGGCCACGATGGCCTGGCACACGGCCGCCTTGAGCGCCTGCCAGCGCGCCAGATCTTCCTCGTAATTGCCGGTCAGCCGATACACGAACGTGGTGTAGACGCTGGCCCCTTGCGCATACAGGTGCGACAGATGGGTGTAGGCATGCACCTTTTCGCCGGACGCGCCAAACGCGATTACGGCGGCCCGCTCGACCGCTTCCATCATCGGCGTCACGCGGCTCCAGTCGACGGCAGTCTCGCAGGTGTCGATCGCGTAGCCATGCTGCCAGGCGGCGTTGCGCAGGTAGACGTTGCGGAAACGGTTCTGCTTCCACTTGTCGCCCATGCTGCGCCCGATGTGCACGCCGTGAAATTGGCGCGTGATCGCCAGCGCCGACTTCAGGGCCGCGCCGGTGGTGCGCTTCTGCCCGCTCACGCCGATCATCAGCATGCACTTGCCTTCCTTGCAGCCGCGCCAGCCCAGATAGGTTTCCAGCGCGCCGATCAGCTTTTTATGGCCGGCCAGCGTCAGCATCGTCATCGTCTCGAGCCCGTTGGACAGGCGCAGCATCGACAAGGGCAGCTTGGCCTGGACCACCGCGCGCACCGCGTTGCGCGCCGTTTCCCAGTCCGGGAAGAACACCGCGTGAAACGCTTCATGCTCGGGCAACGGCGTCACGCGCACGGTCGCTTCGGTCAGCACGCCCAGCCGTCCTTCCGAACCGAGCACCATTTCGCGCAGGTCGGTGCCGGCCGCCGAGGCGGGAAAGGTGGGGATCGACAGCGTACCGGCCGGGGTTTCCACCTGGCCGCCGGCGAACATCTGTTCGATGCGTCCGTAGCGCAGCGACTGCTGGCCCGACGAGCGCGTGACGACCCAGCCGCCCAGCGTCGAATATTCGAACGATTGCGGGAAGTGGCCCAGCGTGTAGCCGTGCGCGCGCAACTGCGCTTCCATGTCGGGACCGAACACGCCGGCGCCGAAGGTGGCCAGTTGGGCGTCTTTGTCCAGATTTTTCAAATTGCACAGGCGCGTCAGGTTCAGCGTCAGCACCGGTTTGGCGCCTTCAGGTGCGCTCAGGTGGCCGGCCACGCTGGTGCCGCCACCGTAAGGGATCAGCAGCACGTCGTTGGCCTTGGCAAATGCCAGCAGTTCGCGCACCTGCTCTGCGCTGTCGGGAAACGCGACCCCATCGGGCACCGTGCCGACCCGGCCATAGCGCAATTTGAGCCAGTCCGGCAGGCTTTGGCCCAGCGCATTGGCCAGCCGGGTCGACGCCGTGACGTCGATCAGCGGATGGGGCGGCAGGCGCCCAGGCGCGATCTGCGCGCACACATCGGCACGCAGCGCGTCGCCGCCCGGACGCCCCGGCCCCACCAGCGTGGCCAAAAATGCCAACGCATCAGCGTTCAATGCAAATTCAATCGCGTCGTCGCCCCAACCATTCCATCGTCTCATCAGTTTTTTCCCGTTATACTTAGGCGCATTTCGTAGCCGCACTGTCGATTCCACCAGAGTAAGCGAGCAGCTTGCGCCGGTATTGCGCTTTTATGACATTCGCCTTGTTCGATCATGCCACCATCCCCGACTGACACACGCCGCGTAACCGGCTCCTATTTGCAGCCCTTGCTGGAGGCGGCCGCTGCGCGCGGTGTCGATGCGCTGGCACTGGCGCGCGGCGCCGGTCTGGCCGACGACGCGCTGTGCCCGCTGCCCGAGTCGCTGGGCGCCGATGACTATGTGCGCCTGCTGGAAACGGGCGCGGCGCTGGCCGACGATGCGCACTTCGGCCTGCACGTGGGCGAGCGCGTCAAGCTGGGCACCTACAGCGTGTACGGCCTGATACTGCTCAGTTGCGGCGACTTCGGCCAGGCCTTGCAGCAAACCGTGCGCTACGAGCAGCTGGCGCACGACCTGGGCCGCTCGGCGCTGCATCTGGACGGCGCCACCGCCCACTACGAATGGCTGAGCAACTACGCGGACGGTCAGCGCCACCTGGTCGAGAGCGTGTTCGCCGGCATCCGGGTGTTCGGCAACTGGCTGGCCGGCACGGCGCTGCCGGCCAGCGAGCTGGCGTTTCGCCACCACAGCGGCGCCGATGCAGGCGAATACCTGCGCGTCTTTGGCCTGCTGCCCAGCTTTGGCGCGCCCACCAACGTGGCCAGCTTCGACGCGCGGATGCTGGCCTGGCCGGTGCCCAACGCCGACGTCGGCCTGTATCCGGTGCTGCAGCAACACGCCGAGCAGTTGCTCAAGCAGCGCGCGCCGCTCGACCAGGGCGTCGTCGCGCAAGTGCATGCGGCCATCATCCGCAACCTGGCGCACGACAAGGTGCGCCTGTCCTCGATCGCCGACGAACTGAAGATCGCGCCGCGCACGCTGCAGCGCAAGCTGGCCGAGGCTGGCGCCACCTTCGGCCAGGTGCTCGACCAGGCCCGTTACGCGCTGGCCAAGGACTATCTGCGCCAGCCAGGCCTGTCGCTGGTCGACATCGCCTTCTTGCTTGGCTACCAGGAACAAAGCGCGTTCAACCATGCATTCAAGGAATGGTCGGGCGTCAATCCCGGCTCCTTGCGCGAGCCGCGCCGCTAGACTCCGGGCCGGCGGCGCACCGGTGATGCTTATCGGCGCTATAATGCCCGGGCCATTTTCGCGTTTCTAACCATAGCCTGCGCCGTGAACCCACATCTCGACAAACTGCATCCCTACCCGTTCGAAAAGCTGCGTCAGCTGTTCGCCGGCGTCACGCCGAATCCGGACTACAGCGCCATCAGCCTGGGGATAGGCGAGCCCAAGCATCCGACACCGGCCTTCATCCAGAAAGCGCTCAGCCACAATCTGCAGGGACTGGCCAACTATCCCAGCACGCACGGCAGCGACGCGCTGCGCGTGGCGATCGCCGACTGGCTGGTGCGCCGCTATGATGTGCCAACGCTGGACCCGGCCACCCAGGTGCTGCCGGTGAACGGCTCGCGCGAGGCGCTGTTTGCGATCGCCCACACGGTAATCGACCCGAACGCGAATGCGCTGGTGATGTGCCCGAACCCGTTCTACCAGATCTATGAAGGCGCCGCCTATCTGGCCGGCGCCGAGCCCTACTTCGTCAATTCGGACCCGGCGCGCAATTTCGCCTGCGACTACGCCAGCGTGCCCGACTCGGTATGGGCGCGCGTGCAGCTGCTGTACCTGTGCTCGCCGGGCAATCCGACCGGCGCGATCCTGACGATCGACGACTGGACGCGCCTGTTCGCGCTGTCGGACCGCTACGGTTTCGTGATCGCCGCCGACGAATGCTATTCCGAGATCTACCACGGCAGCGCCGCGCCGCTGGGCGCGCTGGAAGCGGCCCACCAGCTCGGGCGCAGCACGGGAGAGCACGCGTATGCCCGCCTGGTGGTGTTCTCCAGCCTGTCCAAACGCTCCAACGTGCCGGGCATGCGCTCCGGTTTCGTGGCCGGCTGCGCCGCCACGCTGAAAAAATTCCTGCTGTACCGCACCTACCAGGGCGGTGCCATGGCCCCGCCGGTGCAACTGGCGTCGGCCGCCGCATGGGGCGACGAGACCCACGTCGCCGACAATCGCGCCAAATACCGCGAGAAGTTCCACCTCATCACACCGCTGCTGCAAACGGTGATGCACGTTGCCCTGCCCGACGCCGGGTTTTACCTGTGGGCCGACATCTCGGCCACGGGTTTGTCCGACACCGAGTTCGCGCGCCGTCTGTACGCCGAATACCACGTCACGGTACTGCCAGGGAGCTATCTGGCGCGCGACGCGCACGGGATCAACCCCGGCGCCGGGCGCATCCGCATGGCGCTGGTGGCCGAAGTCGACGAAGGCCTCGAAGCGGCGCAACGCATCGTCCAGTTCTGCCACAGCTTAGCCAATGCCTGACTATTCGCATCCCGATCCGACACTCTACGACTGACATCATCATGACCCAACAACTTCAACAACTGATCGACCAGGCCTGGGAACAGCGCGCCGACATCACCCCGGCCAACGGCAGCGCCGAACTGCGCGAGGCGGTCGGCCACGTCATCCATGGCCTGGACGACGGCAGCTTGCGCGTGGCGCAAAAAACCGGCGCCGACTGGGTCGTCAACCAGTGGATCAAGAAAGCCGTGCTGCTCTCGTTCCGACTGGAAAACAACAGCGTCATGACGGGCGACGGCACCATGCAGTTCTACGACAAGGTGCCCACCAAGTTCGCCAATTACACGGCCGACGATTTCGCGCGCGGCGGTTTTCGCGTGGTGCCACCGGCGGTGGCGCGGCGCGGCAGCTTCATCGCCAAGAACGTCGTGCTGATGCCGTCCTACGTCAACATCGGCGCCTACGTCGACGAAGGCGCCATGATCGACACCTGGGCCACGGTCGGCTCATGCGCCCAGATCGGCAAGAACGTTCACCTGTCCGGCGGCGTGGGCATCGGCGGCGTGCTCGAACCGATGCAGGCCAACCCGACCATCATCGAAGACAACTGCTTCATCGGCGCCCGTTCGGAAATCGTCGAAGGCGTCATCGTCGAGGAAAACTCGGTCATCTCGATGGGCGTCTACATCGGCCAGTCGACCAAGATCTACGATCGCGCCACCGGCGAAGTCACCTATGGTCGCGTGCCGGCCGGCTCCGTCGTGGTGTCGGGCAACCTGCCCTCGCCGGACGGTTCGTACAGCCTGTACTGCGCCGTCATCGTCAAGCGGGTCGACGCGAAAACGCGCGCCAAGACGGGCATCAACGAACTGTTGCGCGGTATCTGACCCCGTCCCGGGCTGCTCTAACGAAGTGAGGAGATTACGATGGCCATGGATCGCTTGTTTCAGCTGATGAAGGAAAAGAACGCGTCGGACATGTTCTTCGCGGTCAATTCGCCGGTGCATCTGAAGATTAACGGCAATCTCATTCCGATTAACCAGCAAAAGCTGGACCCGGACAATATCAACTCGCTGCTGTCGGAGATTTGCACGCCGGCCCAACTGGAAGTGCTCGAGCGCGACAACGAGCTCAACATGGGTGTGTCGGTGCACAACCTGGGGCGCTTTCGTTTGTCGGCGTTCCGCCAGCGCGGCTCGATCTCGGTCGTGTTCCGCTTCGTGCCGGCGAATATTCCGGCGCTGGCCGACCTGCGCCTGCCGCCCATCCTGGCCGAGCTGATCATGGAAAAGCGCGGCCTGCTGCTGCTGGTGGGCGCCACCGGCTCGGGCAAGTCGACCACCATTGCGGCCATGCTGGACCACCGCAATGAACTCAAATCGGGCCACATCCTGACGCTGGAAGACCCGATCGAGTACCTGTTCAAGAACAAGAAAGCGATCATCAGCCAGCGCGAAATCGGCGCCGACACGGTCGACTTCTACACGGCGCTGCGCAATTCGATGCGCCAGGCGCCCGACTGCATCCTGATCGGCGAGATCCGCGACAGGGAAACCATGGCCGCCGCGCTGGCCTACGCCCAGTCCGGCCACTTGGTGCTGGCCACGCTGCACGCCAACAACAGCTACAACGCGCTCAACCGCATCATCAGTTTTTATCCGATGGAGAACCGCGCCGCGCTGCTGCAGGATCTGTCCTCGACCATCAAGGCGATCGCCTCGCAGCGGCTGGTGCGCTCGTCGGCCGGCGGCGCGCGTACGGCCGCCGTCGAGATCATGGTCAACACCCGCCACATCGCCGACCTGATCGAGAAAGGCGAAATCAGCCAGATCAAGGAGGCGCTGGAAAAGAGTCTGTCGCCCGGTTCGCAGTCGTTCGAACTGGCCTTGATGCAACTGGTCAAGGAGGGGCTGATCAGCCGCGACGAGGCATTGGCCAACGCCGACTCGGCCACCAACTTGCTGTGGCTGCTCAACAATGCCACCGCCAGCTCCAGCCTGCCCCAGGAAATGGCGCCGACCGTCGAGCCGGCCGCCGAAGCATCGTTCACGGAATTCACGCTCAACGTGTGATCTGGTGCGCGCCGGCGCGCCCGTTCAGCGGCGCAGTTCGGCCGCGACGATCTGCTCGATCTCGCCACTGCGTTTCATGTCGCTGATGGCGGCATCGAACTGACGCGCGAATTCCTCCTTGAACGAAAACTTGGCCGCGCTCTGACGGGTATAGCCCAGGTAACCGTGCTCCTCGCTGATCTGCGCCACCTCGACCAGGCTGGCGCTGGCGCGAAAGCTGCCGTCCTGGCGGATGTGCGATAACTCCTGCAGCACCGCATAGCGGTCGTTCATATAGCAATCGAGCCGGCCCAGCAGCACCTTGCGCAAATTGCCGCTGGTGCCGCGCGCTTCTTCAAGCACCATCTTGCCCTGCCGGATGGCCTGGCGAAATTGCGTGCCGCCGATCAGAAAGCCCGCGTTCATGCCGATACGCAGCCCCGTGAAGTCGTCCGGCCAGCGCTTCAGTCGGCCCGTCGCAGCCAGCGCCGCGTTACAGAACAGCACCACGCGCTCGTCCAACATGGCCACCGAATAGTCCATATACGGGCGCTCCGCGGGCCGAAAATAGGGCGGCGCCAGCGCGAATTCCTCGCCCGTTTCCAGCATTTTCAGGCCGCGCTTCCACGGCACCGGCGTCAGTTCAAGCTGAAACTCCGGCATGCGCGCCAGCGCCTTGCGAATGATGGCCGGATAAATGCCGCGCGCCTCGCCCTGCTCGGCATATGAATACGGCGGGTAGGCATCGTCGGTGACGATGTGCAGCTTGATCGGCTCGGCCGCGCACGCGGTGCCGCAGCAAGCGGCCAGGCACCAGCAAACGATGGTCAAGCGGTGCATGGTCGCTCCTTCAATGGCGGCAACGGCGCCGCCGCGCAAGCCCCCAGACGCTGTGGTATCAGCGCCAAACCGCCCACTGGACGACGTCGGCGCGCCACATGGCAGGCCGCCCGGACACGGTCGCGTCGGCGCCAAGGGGCGATGCGCACCAATACGCAGCTGCGCTCTTGCACGCCGCATTGCCGCACTATTGAGTATGGACCGCGGCGCGCCGAATGCAACAGCGATGCACGCGCTGTTGTTTCGCGGGCGCCGCGCCGCGGCGTGCTTGACACCCGTGCGCGCTCAGGCGTACCGTCATCACTTGCCGATGTGCGGCGCGGCGCCCCGCGCGCACGCGCTTTGGCAAGCGGGATCGGCCCGGCGCCGATGCGATTTGTCCGGCGCGGCTATAATGTCGCCTCGCGCGCGGCCACAATCGGCTAGCGCCACCTGTGCGCCGGCCCGCAGCTGCGCGACAAACCACCCTTTTTCGCCCTGACGCCCCATGACAATTTTCCTGTACGGCATCCCGAACTGCGACACGGTCAAGAAAGCCCGCGTCTGGCTCGCCGCCAACGCGCAAGAGTTCACCTTCCACGACGTCAAAAAGCAAGGCTTGAACCTGGCCACCGTCACCGGCTGGCTGGACCAGCTCGACTGGACCGTGCTGGTCAACCGCAAAGGCACCACCTGGCGCGGCCTCACCGACGCGCAACGCGCCGCCGTGATCGATGCGGCCAGTGCCGCCGAATTGATGCTGGCCTACCCGTCCGTCATCAAGCGCCCCGTGCTGGCGCGTGCCGAACAGCTGAGCGTGGGATTCTCCGACGCCCAGTACCGACAGATTTTCAATCTATAAGAACTCCCATGACGACCTCCAAGACCCTGGCGCTGACCGAACATTTGATCGCGCTGTCCTCGGTGACCCCGGAAGACAAAGGCTGCCAGCAGCTGCTGATCGAACTACTGGAGCCGCTCGGCTTCGTGTGCGAGACCATCACTTCGAACGACGTGACCAATCTGTGGGCGCGCAGGGGTTCGACGGCGCCGCTGTTCGTGTTCGCCGGCCACACCGACGTGGTGCCCACCGGCCCGGTCGAACAATGGGGCTCGAAACCGTTTGTGCCCACCCACCGCGACGGCAAGCTGTACGGGCGCGGTGCGGCCGACATGAAGACCTCGATTGCGGCGATGGTCGTGGCTGTCGAAGAATTCGTCGCCGCGCGTCCCGCGCATGGCGGCTCGATCGCCTTCCTGATCACCAGCGACGAGGAAGGCCCGGCCACCGATGGCACCGTCATCGTCTGCGACATGCTCACCGCGCGCGGCGAACAGATCGACTTTTGCCTGGTGGGCGAGCCGACCTCGGCGCACGTGCTGGGCGACATGATCAAGAACGGCCGGCGCGGCTCCTGCTCGGGCAAGCTGACCGTCAAGGGCATGCAGGGCCACATCGCCTATCCGCAACTGGCGCGCAACCCGATCCACCTGGCCGCGCCCGCGCTGGCCGAACTGGTCGCCGAGCAGTGGGACGAGGGCAACGAGTACTACCTCCCCACGTCGTGGCAGATGTCCAACATCCACGCCGGCACCGGCGCCAACAACGTCATCGCCGGCGAGATGGTGGTCGACTTCAATTTCCGCTTCTCGACCGCCAGCACGGCCGAAGGCCTGCAGGCGCGCGTGCATGCGATCCTCGACAAGCACGCGCTCGACTACGACATCAAGTGGGTGGTGGGCGGCCTGCCCTTCCTGACCCCGCGCGGCGAATTGTCGGACGCGCTGGCGGCGGCGATCCACGCCGAAACGGGCGTGCACACCGAGTTGTCGACCACCGGCGGGACCTCAGACGGGCGTTTCATCGCTCGGATCTGCCCGCAGGTGATAGAATTCGGCCCTCCGAATGCCAGCATCCACAAGATCGACGAGCATATCGAGCTGCGTTTCATCGATCCGCTGAAGAATATCTACCGCCGCACACTGGAAAACCTGCTGGCTTGATGCCGCGGCGACCTTGCGACCACACCCAATACGACGAGAACTGCCATGAACGCCACTCCTTTCACCACGCCGCGCGACCTGCTGCGCTATGCCGTCAGCCGTTTCAACGCCGCCAAGCTGTACTTCGGGCACGGCTCGGCCGAAGCGCTCGACGAGGCCGCCTACCTGATCCTGCACACGCTGCATCTGCCGCTCGACAAGCTCGACCCGTTTCTGGACGCGCAACTGCTGCCCGAAGAAGTCCAGCGCGTGCTGGCCGTGATCGAGCGGCGCACGGTGGACCGGGTGCCGGCCGCCTATCTGACAAATGAAGGCTGGTTGGGCACCTACGCGTTTTACGTCGATGAGCGCGTGATCGTGCCGCGCTCCTTCATCGCTGAATTGATCCCCGACCTGTTCAGCCCATGGGTGGGCGACTACGAGGCGATCGAAAACGTGCTTGAACTGTGCACCGGTTCCGGCTGCCTGGCGATCATGCTGGCCGACGCCTTCCCGAACGCCCTGGTGGACGCGGTCGACATCTCGCCCGACGCGCTCGACGTGGCGCGCCGCAACGTGGCCACCTACAAGCTGGAAGACCGCGTCACGCTGATCCAGTCGGACCTGTACCAGAACGTGCCGAACAAGAAATACGACCTGATCATCACCAACCCGCCTTACGTCAATTCGGGCTCGATGGGCAAGCTGCCGCAGGAGTACCTGTGCGAGCCGCAAATTGCGCTCGACGGCGGCGCCGACGGCATGGACCTGGTGCGTAAAATCATCGCCGGCGCCGCCGAGCGGCTCACCGACGACGGCATCCTGATGGTCGAAATCGGCAATGAGCGCGAGTTCGCCGAAGCGGCCTTTGGCGCGCTGGGTCTGACCTGGCTGACCACCAGCGCGGGCGACGACATGGTGTTCCTGCTCACCGCCGACCAGTTGCAATTGCAATAAGCGGGCGCCGCGCCGCGCCGTTCGCCGTCACCGCAACACCCTGTGGCACCGGGGTTGTGTTTTCACCCCTTTTGAAAAGCTAAAAATGATACGTTTTCTCCAAGTAAGCCTGATGCGCGGCACCAAGCCGCTGCTCGAAGCAGTCGATGTGACGCTCAACCCGGGCGACAAGATCGGCCTGATCGGCGCCAACGGCGCCGGCAAGTCCAGCCTGTTCGGCATGCTGCGCGGCGAACTGCATCCGGACCTTGGTGAAATCGACTTCCCCACCAAATGGCGCATGGCCTACGTGGCCCAGGAAACGCCGGCGCTGGACCGCGCCGCGCTGGACTACGCGATCGACGGCGACGTCACGCTGCGCAAACTGGAAGCGGAACTGACGCGCCTGGAAGGCGAGCCGGAAACCACCGAAAACGGCATCGCCATCGGCCACATCTACAGCGCGCTGGCCGATGCCGACGCCTACACGGTGCAGTCGCGCGGCGAGCAATTGCTGCTCGGTCTGGGCTTCTCGCTCGACCAGATGCGCTTGCCGGTGGCGAGTTTTTCGGGCGGCTGGCGGATGCGTCTGAATCTGGCGCAGGCGCTGATGTGCCCGTCCGACCTGCTGCTGCTCGATGAACCGACCAACCACTTGGATCTGGACGCGATCATCTGGCTGGAAGACTGGCTCAATCGCTACGCCGGCACCCTGATCATCATTTCGCATGATCGCGACTTTTTGGATGGCGTCGTCAACGTCGTCGTGCACATCGACGAGCGCAAACTGAAACGCTACTCGGGCAATTACTCAAGCTTCGAGCGCCAACGCGCGGCCCAGATGATTTTGGCCGCCGGCGCGCTGGAAAAGCAGACCCGCCAACGGGCTCACCTGGAGTCCTTCGTGAACCGCTTCAAGGCCCAGGCCTCGAAAGCGCGCCAGGCGCAAAGCCGCATGAAGGCGTTGGCCAAGATGCAGGAGCTGGCCCCGCTGCGCGCGGCTGCCGAATTCTCGTTCGAGTTCCGCGAGCCGCTGGCCGCGCCGAACCCGCTGCTGGTGCTGGAAGAAGTCAACGCCGGCTACAAGATCGAAAACGAAGACTACACGGTCACCGAAAAAACCATCGTCAAGGGCATCAACTTCTCGCTGCAGATCGGCCAACGCATAGGCCTGCTGGGCGTGAACGGCGCCGGTAAGTCGACGCTGATCAAGACCATCGCCGGCGAACTGGCACCACTGACGGGCGACGCCGTGCTCGGCAAAGGCCTGTCGATCGGCTACTTCGCCCAGCATCAAGTGGAGATGCTGCGCCACGACGAATCGCCGCTTTGGCATCTGGGCAAAATCGCGCCGAACGTGCGCGAGCAAGAGCTGCGCAACTTCCTGGGCGGCTTCAACTTCCCCGGCAACATGGTGACCAGCTCGATCGCGCCGTTCTCGGGCGGTGAAAAAGCCCGCCTGGCGCTGGCCCTGATCGTCTGGCAGCGCCCCAACCTGCTGCTGCTCGATGAGCCGACCAACCATCTGGATCTGGAAACGCGCGAAGCGCTGACGATGGCACTGGCCCAGTTCGAAGGCACGCTGGTGGTGGTATCGCATGATCGCCATCTGCTGCGCGCCACCACCGACCAGTTCATCATCGTGGCCGACGGCAAGGTGCAGCCATTCGACGGCGACCTGGACGATTACAAGGATTGGATGTTCCAGACCAAGCTGGGCAAGGGCACCAACGTGCTGCCGGCGGCGGGCAAGGAAAACAAGACCGACTTCCCGGTGGCTTCGCCCGTGGCGGGCGCGCCGGCGGTCGACAAGAAGGACCAGAAGCGTGCCGCAGCGGAAGATCGCCAGCGCTTGGCGACTTTGAAAAAGCCGCTCGAGCAGAAGATCAAGCGCCAGGAAGAGCAGATCGCCAAACGCAACGGCCAGAAGGAAGCCGTCGACGCCCAACTGGCGCTGCCGGGCGCCTACGACGCGGCCAACAAGGCCAAGCTAAAAACGCTGCTGGCCGACCAGACCTTCTTCACCAAAGATCTGGCACAGCTCGAAGCAGAATGGCTGGCACTGCAGGAGCAACTCGAAGCGCTGGGCGCCTAAGCGGCCTGCCGGGCGCCGGACGCAACTTGTTCGGCGCCGGCCTCGGTTTTGCGAATCGACATCAGCTTGTCGATATCGACCAGGATCAGCCTGCGCTCGCCCACTTCGCCCAGTCCGATCAGGTAGTCGACTTCGGCGCCTTCGGCAACGCCGGGAATCGGCTTGATCTGGTCGGTGCAGATGGTCACCACGTCGGTCACCCCGTCGACCACCATGCCCATGATACAGCTCGACAGGCGCAAGATGATGACGTCCGTGAGCGGGTCGACGCCGCGGTCCTGGCCGCCGAAGGCGATGCGCATGTCGACGATTGGCATGATCACGCCGCGCGAGACGGCCACCCCGTTGATGATTTCGCCCTCCGAGGCGAAGCGCTCGAGCGACTTAAGCACGCGCAACTCCTGCACTTTGCGGAAATCGAGCCCGTATTCGAGACCGCCGAGGCGGAAACTCAAAAATTCCATCCTGCTGCCGGCGGTGCGGGTGCGCCCGTCGGAATGCGATTCGGTGAAATACATGATGGTCCTTTCGTTTCGTCGTTTCCAATCAGGCTCGCGAGATCCCATAGTAGCCCCCATGCAATTTCGGTTATTGACCGCTGTCAATATTTCCCGGCGTCGCAAGGGGCGCCCCAGCGCAGCGGCGCGTTTGCGCCTTGCCCCGTCCCGGCGCGCCGCCATGCCGATCGAAAACGCCGACCGCCCCGTGCTTGCGCCAAGGCATGTTACGACCGCGCTCGTTGCGCCCCCATGCTGGAGTGGCCGCCACGCGATTTTGCCAGTGGCGCCCCGGCCGGCAACAACGCCGGCAGGTTTGCAAACACCAGGGAAGTCGATACAATGGGCTTGCCCTGTTACATTTCCACCGTTGGCATTCATGTGAGGAACTATCGATGTTTCAGTGGTTGACGCAGTTGTTTTCCGGCCCCGCCCCGGCGCGCGCGCCGGCCCCCGTTGCGCCCGCGCCAGTCGCAGCGGCTGCGGCGCCCGTCCAAGCCAGCGCGCCCGCGCGGCCAGCGCCCAGTGCGCCGGCCAGCAATGTGTCGTTCGAGCAGAAGGACGACGTCAACGCCAACTACTACAGCTGGCTGTTCGACACGCCCGACGAGTCCGACCTGAACACCAACGAGGTGGAAACGGACGTGCTGGAGACGCTGGAAAAAATCATCGCCTCCGAGCAGTCGGGCGCGGCGCTGGTGCGGCGTCTGCCCGGTTTGATCCCGCAACTGCTGCAAAGCCTGCGCAGCAGCGACTTTTCCGGCGCCCAGCTCTCGCGCACCATCTCCAACGACGTGGTGCTGGTGGCGGCGCTGATCAGGCTGGCCAACAGCTCATTCCAGGGCACCGGCAAGACCATCACCAGCATCGAGCACGCGGTGATCGTGATCGGCCAGGAAGGCTTGCGCCAGCTGATCACCAGTATCGCGTTCCGCCCCATCATCGACCTGAACTCGGGCGCCATCACGCGCTCGCTGGCGCCGCGCATCTGGGCCCAGTCGGAGCGCTGCGCGGTGGCCAACCGGCGCCTGGCCGAAGAGATGGGCATCGCGCCGTTCGACGCCTTCCTGGCCGGCCTGGTGCAATACGTCGGCCTGATGGTGTCGCTGCGCATCATGGACCAGTCGGCCAAAAATGGCCAGACGGTCGGCTCGACCATGTTCTGCTCACGCCTGCTGCGCAATGCACGCAAGCTCAGTTGCAGCATCGGCGAGGAATGGGACTTCCCGCCCGCCGTCACGCTGGCCATCAGCGAACAGGGCACCGTGCGCAAGGGCGTGCCCATATCGCCGCTGGGCCGGCTGCTGTCCTTGTCCGACTATCTGTCGAAGGTGCGCGCGCTGGTCGAGGCCGACCGCCTCACCGAAGGCGATGCGCGCCTGTTCCACGGTCTGTCGGCCAGCGCGCTGGCTTGCTACCATCAGTTTTCCGTCGACGACACCCCCGCCACCGAGCTGCCCGACGCCGCCGCCGTGCGTCCGTGAGCGGCGCGCACAAGGCCGGCGCACGCGCCCGCGGGGCCGGCCGATGAACGTACTGCTCAATCCGGATGACGTCGAAATCAGCGCCGTGCGCGCCCAGGGTCCGGGCGGGCAAAATGTCAACAAGGTGTCCAGCGCCGTGCATGTGCGCTTCGATATCGCCCGCTCGTCGCTGCCCGATGCCGTCAAACAGCGCCTGCTCGCGCTGCACGACCAGCGCATCACCAAGGATGGCGTGCTGGTGCTCAAAGCACAGCAATCGCGCAGCCAGGAGCAGAACCGTATCGACGCGTTCAAGCGCTTGCAGGAATTGATCGACAAGGCGGCCGTGCTGCCGGTGCTGCGACGCGCCACCCGGCCCACCCGTAGCTCGCAGCGCAAGCGACTCGACAGCAAGAGCACGCACGGCATGCAAAAGGCGCTGCGCGGCAAGGTCAGCGACTAGGCGCGCGGGCGCACCGGATCGTGTCAGGCGGAGATGGGAAGCGACGGCGACAGCGCCGCCGCGAGGCGCAGGACTAAACCAGCTTCCAGTCGATGGCGCCGCAGTCGCCGCTGAAGATCACGTCGCCTGGCGTGTCGACGCGGCGCAGCTTGGCCTTGATGTCCTTCGGCGTCAGGTCGAACAGGCTGCTGCCGTCCGGATGGAATTTCATGCTACTGGCCAGCGTGTCGCCGTTGACCATGCTGACCTTGACATAGCCTTCGCCGGCCACCTCGTTCTTCTGGCGCACCACCTGAGACACCATATCGAGAATGGCTTGCTTGCCAACGCCTAGCGTCTTCACGTCGTTCGACAGCGCGCCGATCGCCTTCAAGGTCGGACCGACGGCCACCAGCATTTTCTGGAACTGCGGCTCCTGCTCGGGTGTCAGCGTCATTTCCTTCTTGCGGATCTTGGTCGCCAGCGTCATGTACTGGCGCACTTCGGGCAGGTTGGTCAGCGCGTCCATGTCGCCCTGACGCTTGACGATGCCCTGCGCGCAGGCCTCGACCTTGGCGTTTAGCTCGGCCAATTGGGCGTCGATCGTGGCGCTGTCGGGCACCAGCGCATAGATCGCCATCTCGCTCTGCTTGCGCGGCCCGGCGCTTTCGAGCACGATGCGCCGCCCGGCGATCGCGCAGCCTTCGGCGGTGGTGATGAACACCTCGTCGGCGATGATCTCGCAATTACTGGCATGGTCGATTTGCACCCGGGTACCGGAAATGACACAGCTCTCGGCGCGGTGCAGCGTCACCGTGCCGTGTTTGGTCTGCACGACCGAGCCGGAAATGACGCCCCGCACGCAGATGTCGCCGTTGGCGTTGTGCGCCGTGCCGCCGACCAGATTGCTGTCGAGCATGATGGTGCCCCCGCGCGAGACGATGTTGCCGAACACGTCGGCATGCAACAAGATGCTGTCGCCCTCGATCAGGCGCTTTTCCTGCACTTCGCCGTACTCTTCGTAGTCGCCCGTCAGCTGCAAATTGCCGGTGGTGCGCGCGCTCACGCCGTCACGGCTGACGATCTTGTCGCCCACCGAAATCTGCTGGGTCTTGCCATCGACGGCCAGAAATCCGGCCTGCAACGACACCAGAAATTCGCCCGCCGCGCTCGACTCGATGACCGTGCCCGGGCCGGCCAGCTTGCCCAATTCGATATCGGTGGGAATCGGCGGTTCGATGATCATGCCCGACAATTCGAAGCCGTGCACCCCTGCCTTGCGTGGCACTTTCTTCAGCAGGCGCATGCCCTTCTTGATCTGCGGGAAGCGGTTCTGGAACGCCATCAGATCGAGCTTGCCGTTGGCCAGCTGGCGCGGCGCGTCGCTGCGATGGATGTCCTCCGACACTTCGACGATGTGGGCATCGACCCCTAACACCGGATCAAGCCGCTGGGCCACCGTGACGCGCTCGCTCTTGCCGGGCAACATGGCCGCGCGCACCGCCGCCACCTTCACGCCAAAGCGTATGCCCTTGACCCACAGGTCGGAGATGAACTCGTCCACGTCCAGCATGGCGGGCAAATCGCCGCCTTGCGGGTCGTTCTGATTGCGCAGGAACACCGGTTCGAAATAGTATTCGGCGTTGCCATCACTGATCTTGACGGCGCGGTACAGTTCGCGCCGCTCGGGTGTGAACGGCACGATGTCGGCGGCAAAGCGGATCATCGTTTCGCCGTTGACCGCGCGCGGCAGGTCAGGGCCGTGACCAAACATGACCTTCAGAAATACTGCGTAATTGAGGCCGGCGAAATAGGCGTGCGTACAAAACAGGTTGTTGACGGCCGTCTCGAACGTTGCGCCGAGCACGCCGGCGTCGACATACACGCCATCGCTGCGCTTGACGATGCAGCGATCGTTGCCCTGCTCATTCGCGGTCGACACCGGCGCGGCAGGCGTCGCAGGCTGCGCCATCAATTCGGCGGGGTCTTCGACGAGCGAGTCATTACTCACGTTCTGCATATCAGCGTCCGGCAATGTGAACGGCGAAACTACAACCGCAACTACAACCTTATCCCAACAAAAGCAAGGTTTACTTAGTGTAACATGCTCGCCGCGATTTAATACACAGTCGCGCTAGCGGAACAAGCGAATGCGCCAAAGCGCATTCCCGTCCATATAGATAACGGCAGGAATGCGCACAAAAATAGTGCCGCAAGGAATTATTTTGACAGGTGGCGCCGCCGATCAAGACGGCGCCGCCGAACCGGCTCTAGCGGCGCGGCGTATCGCGGTAGATATCCTGGCCCGCCTCATTGATCTGGCGGCGCAGGTCGCGCCGTTCGTCGGCAGTCAGGTGACCGTTGCGCTTGAATGCGTCCTGATTGCGCGCGCCCTGCTCCTGCTGGCCGCGGCGTGCCTCGTCGGCACGCGAATCGGCACGCTGCTCGGCGCGCACCTCCTGGACACGGGCTGCCTCGGCGCGCGCTTCCTGGCGCTGCGGCGCCGGGCGCTCAGCGCGGGCAGCTTGGGCCCGCTCCTCCTTGTGCTGCGGCGGAGAATTGCCGTTCACGTTATCATTAGGCAGTGCCAAGGCATTGGCGGCCATGGCGCAGCCGACCGTACAGGCGAGCGCGAGCGAACGCACCGATGTCAAAACGCACGAACCGGCGCTGTGTGCTGCATAAATTGTAGTGTGCGCGTGGTTCATGGTATTCCTCTTCCGCGATGCCTTGAAAACAAGTAAGCTTCATTCCACCTGAACCCAAGTGTATGTCGGTTTCCCTCAGCCGATAAGTGCAATTGGGTAAAGTTTGTAACACATTGTAATGGGTCGCAAACCGCGTTCCGCGGCGCGCGTTAAGACGTTACCATAGCAACATGAATATGACAAATCTGACAGCCCCATGAGCACACCTACGTTCAGCAATACACCCAACAATACAACGCCCGTGACCACCAATGGCCATCAGGCGAAGATTATGGTAGTTGACGACGACGTGCGTCTGCGCGATCTGCTGCGCCGTTATCTGACCGAGCAGGGCTTCGCGGTGGTCACCGCCGACAGCGCGCCGGCGATGAACAAACTGTGGCTGCGCGAGCGCTACGACCTGCTGGTGCTGGACCTGATGCTGCCGGGCGAAGACGGCCTGTCGATCTGCCGGCGCCTGCGCGGCGCGGGCGACCTGACCCCGATCATCATGCTCACCGCCAAGGGCGAAGACGTGGACCGCATCGTCGGACTGGAAATGGGCGCCGACGACTATCTGCCGAAACCGTTCAATCCGCGCGAACTGGTGGCGCGCATCGGCGCGGTGCTGCGCCGGCGCGGCCCCGACGAGATTCCCGGCGCGCCGTCGGAAACCCCGCAGTCCTTCGAGTTCGGCCAGTTCGTGCTCGACCTGGGCACGCGCACGCTGAAAAAAGGCGGTGAGACGGTGCCGTTGACGACCGGTGAATTCTCGGTGCTCAAGGTGTTCGCCCGTCACGCGCGCCAGCCGCTCTCGCGCGAGAAGCTGATGGAGTTGGCGCGCGGGCGTGAATACGAGGTGTTCGACCGCAGTCTGGACGTGCAGATTTCGCGTCTGCGCAAACTGATCGAACCGGACCCGTCGTCGCCGCTATACATCCAGACCGTGTGGGGGCTGGGCTATGTGTTCATCCCCGAGGGACAACCACGCTAGGCGCGCCGATGCTGTTGTCTTCGCTGCTTAACCGCCTCAGCTGGCCCAGCCGGGGCCTGTTCTGGCGCACCTTCGTGCTGATCGGGATCCTGACGACGCTGTCGATGGCGTCCTGGATCAGCATGATCAGCGTCGTCCAGCGCGGCCCGCAGGCGCAGCAGATCGCCGCCCAGGTGATCTCGATCGTCACCATCACGCAGGCCGCGCTGACCCATTCGGCGCCCGAGCGCGTCAACGAACTGATGTTCGACCTGGTCAGCAACGAGGGCATCCGCGTGATCCTGCTGGAGAACTCGAACACGGTCGAGCCGCCGCCCGACTATGCGCTGATGCCCGACATCGAAGCACTGATCCGCGCCAAACTGGGCTCGGACACGCGCTTTTCCGCGCGCGTGAACGGCATGCCCGGTTTCTGGGTCAGCTTCAAGATCGACGACGACAAGTACTGGCTGATGCTCGAACGCGAGCGCATCGAGGGCCTGACCGGGGCCCAGTGGCTGGTCGGCATCAGCCTGGTCGGCCTGTTGTCCTTGCTGGGCGCGGCCATCATTTCGAGTCTGGTCAACCTGCCGCTGGCACGCCTGACGGCGGCCGCGCGCACCATCGCCAAGGGCAAGCGCCCCGAGCCGCTGCCCGAAAAAGGCTCGACCGAAATCATCGAGGCCAACCGCAGCTTCAACCAGATGATCGCCGATCTGCAGCGGGTCGAGTCGGACCGCGCCGTGATCCTGGCCGGCATTTCGCACGACCTGCGCACGCCGCTGGCGCGCATGGCGCTGGAAGTGGAAATGGCGCACCTGTCGGACGCCGCGCGCGACGGCATCCAGTCCGACATCGCCCAGATGGACGCGATCATCGGCCAGTTCCTCGACTACGCCAAGCCGACCGACGCGGCCAGTTTCACGCCGGTCGACCTGAGCACGCTGCTGGCCGACGTGGCCCATGAAGTGGCGCGCCAGCAGGACCTGCACGTGACGACGGCCATCGCACCGGACGTGCACGTGATGGGCAATCCGGTCGACCTGCGCCGCGTCATCAACAACCTGATCGAGAACGCGCGCCGCTACGGCAAGACCGACGGCAGCGACATCGCCGACGTCGAGCTGGGCTGCCGTGTCGAAGCGCACCCGCACGGCCCGCGCGTGATCATCAGCGTCGCCGACCACGGCTGCGGCGTGCCCGAGGCGCAGATCGACGAGTTGCTTAAACCATTCACGCGCCTTGACAGCGCGCGCGGCCAGGCCAACGGCGCCGGGCTGGGACTGGCCATTGTCGAACGGGTGATTTCACGCCACCACGCCGAACTGCAGGTGCGCAACCGTCCCGGCGGCGGCCTGCAGATCGACATACTGATGCAGGCATTGAATTAGCCACACCCGCGCAAGCGCATTCCCTACAGGAGCACCATGAGCGAACCCGACATCGTCACCGACCTGCAGACGCTGGAACAGATCTACGGAGAACCGGCGGCCGCCTCGCGCAACAAGGAAATCGACTACCTGCATCCGCTGTACCAAGCATTCATCCGGGCCGCGCCGTTCGCGATGCTGGCCACCAGTGGCCCGGGCGGCCTGGACGCGTCGCCGCGCGGCGACGGCCCCGGCTTCATCCACATCGAGGACGCGCACACGCTGCTGCTGCCCGACCGGCGCGGCAATAACCGCGTCGACAGCCTGCGCAACATCGTCGCCGATCCGCGCGTGGCGCTGCTGCTGCTGGTGCCGGGCGTGAACGAAACGCTGCGCGTGAACGGACGCGCCCAGATCCTGGTCACACCGAGCGTGCTGGCGCGCTTCGCCGTGGACGGCAAGGCGCCGCGCAGCGTGCTGCGCATCCACGTCGAGTCGGTGTATTTTCAGTGCAGCCGCGCGCTGCTGCGCTCGGCCCTGTGGGATCCGACGCGCCAGATCGCGCGCAGCACGCTGCCCAGCGCCGGCAGCATGCTCGCCGGCGTCAGCACGACACCGTTCGATGGCGCCGAGTATGACGCCAACCTGGCCGAACGGGTCAAAAACAGTCTATATTGAGCCCTTGCGGCGCGCGCACGCCCCGCCCAACCTTGCCGCGAAAGTTCACCATGAAGCTGCCTGCCCTGCTGCTGTTTTGTTGCACCATCCTGGGCGCGTCGGCGCAGCAGGAAATACCACGCCTGCACGGCATTCCCACCATCGGTCCGCTCGAAGCGTGTAACGGCAAGAAGGAAGGCGAGCTCGCCTACGCCGTCAACCCGCGCGGCGAAAGCATCAGCGGCGTGTGCAAGATGCGCCTGGTGCTGGTGCCGGATCGCCCGCGCAACGGCGCTCCGCCCCCACCCGCGCCGTCGCGCCAGCAGCCCTAGTCGAACAGCTCCATCTGCGCATACGGCGCGGCGCGGCAAGCGGCCAGGCGTTGCGCCAGGTCGCCCACATGCGCCTCGAGCCGATGCCCGTCCGGGTCCTGGAAATAGAACGATGCGCCTTCGCTGGCGTTGCGCTTCCACGGGACGACGCCGGCCGCGCCCATGCGCGCGACAAAGCCGGCGAACTCGTGCTGCGCAATCGATAGCGCGTAGTGGGTATAGTCCGACTGCGCGCCGGCTGGGCGCTGCGGCTCGAGCGACAGGCATAGCCACAACGTCCCAGCCGACAGGTAGGCGCCATCGGTCCAGCGCGCATGCAGGCGCAGGCCCAGCGTATGCTGGTAAAAGTGAACGCTGACGGCAAGGTCGGCGACCGCCAGGGTCAGGTGATTCAATCCGGTAAACATATCGTCTCTCCACAAAAAACAGGGCGCGCTGAACGCCGATGCCCGATTCGCGCGCCGGCCCATCGCACTCTGGGCGACGGGCCGGCAACGGGCTATTTTCGCCGCGCCGAATCTGATACCATCGCTGGCAACACCAAACCGATCTTCGCTTGCAGATTCTCTCACCACCACCGACGAGGTATCAATGATCAAGAAACTAGCCATTGCCGCCGGCGCCATCGCCGCCCTCATCGCCGTCATCCTGATCTTTGCGATGACCAAACCCGATTCCTTCGAGGTGCGGCGCGAAATCACGATCAAGGCGACACCGGCAAAAATCGCAGGCTTGATCAATGATTTCCACAATTGGGGCAGCTGGTCGCCGTGGGAAAAACTCGATCTGGCCATGAAGCGCACCTTCAGCGGCGCGCCCAACGGCATGGGCGCGACCTACAAATGGGAAGGCAACGACAAGGTCGGCTCGGGCCGCATGGAAATCATCGACGCCAACGCCCCGGCCAAGGTCACCATCGCACTCGATTTCCTGAAACCGTTCGCGGCCCACAACATCACCGAATTCACCCTCGAAGCGCAAGGCGACAGCACCAAAGTGGTGTGGGCCATGCACGGTCCCAGCCCGTATATTTCCAAGCTGATGAGCGTGTTCGTCAGTATGGATAGCATGATCGGCAAGGACTTCGAAGCGGGCCTGGTCAACATGAAAGCGGCCGCCGAAAAATAGCGTTCAGCGCCGCGCCGGCCGGGCATTGCCCCGGCTGGCCGGCCCCATCACGCAGCCGGACAGGCCACGTTCCACGCAATGAAGTCCTGCCCGTCCTTGCGCACCTGCACCCGCGCCGGGTTACCCCGGTCGCTCAGATAACTGAGCTCATACATTTCCTCCACACCGGCACCGAGCGTGCCCACGTCGATCGTCGTCAGGCTGAACAGGCGGCTGCGCAGTACGCTGCAGGCGCTGTTGCCGGCCAATAGCAGGCGCGCCTTGGCCAGGATCGCCGCCTGATTTTCCAGCAGGCGCGCCAGTTCGGTATCGGGCAGGTGCGTCGCGATGCGGATGCGCTGGCCGATCGCGCGGCACACGCCGGCCGGCTCAAGCCAGGCGTACTGCTGCGGCGCGCCGCTGGGGCGCCATGGCGCTGCGCTGCCGGGCGCGTACAGGTAGCTTATTTTGTTCATCCGGCACAGCGTGCGATAGCCGCGCTGCGGCGCCGTGTATGCTGCGCCCGTCACGCGCCACGCTGTGTCGCCGGGGGCGCGCGTCACGCTCAGCTGCGCCGGCGGCACCGCCGCGCCGCCCGCCAGCTGCTGCGCGAGCGGCGCAAACGACGCCCCTTCCTGCTCTGTCGCGGCGCGCGTGTCGGACGGACCGCCGGCGGCGCGCGTGTCGGACGGACCGCCGGTGGCGCCGGCCAGGGTGGATGAGAACAGCGACAACAACAAGCATGTACGGCGCATCTGGCGTCCCGAAAACGATGAAGGCGGCGCCGCCCGCAAGCGCGCGCACAGGCCGTGGCGCGGCAACAGCGCCGGCCTGCGCGCAGTGTGCCACAAACGCGGCTAGTTCAGGTCGACCAGCAGCGCGGCCAGGGTTTCCTGCGCCAGCTCTTCGAGGTGGGCGGGATAGTTCGGATGATCGCAGCCGAGCATCATCTGCGCGCCGCCCTGCAGTGCCTGCTTCATCGGCGCGCTCAGCGCGAAGCGCACGAAATGCACCGCCGACGTCTTGTCCGGCGTCTCGCGCGCCATGTCCTCGTCGGCGATCGCATACACGCGCACCTGGCCTTCGACCTGAATGAACAGGTGATCCTCGATACCGATCAGGCGCGCCAGCGCGGCGCGCCGCGCCAGTTCGTCCGTGTATTCGATCAGCATGGTCGCCTTGAACTCGCTGCCCCGCGGCAACAGCGCGTTGTAGACGTCGAGCTCGGCCTCAATGCCCGCCTCGTCGAAGGTCTTCTCGATGCGCAGCATCTCCTGGATCTGGTAACGCAGCGTGATCTCATCCTCGAACAACAGCGACACGTGATTACCCAGCTGGACCCGGCGCAGTTTTTTATGCGCGATGGCCGCGTCGCGCAGCGCGGGGCGCGCCTTCGCATACGCTTCCAGCGTCAGCAAGCTGTCGCGCCGTATCAGCGGCGCGCTCATGGTTTGATCGGGTGATGATGGGGCGTGGTGATCGGCCCGGCCTTGAACAGCGCATCGCGCAGCTCGTGGTCCATCTTCGGATCGCGCCGGCGTATCCACTCGAGCAGCATCGCCGCATGCTCTTTTTCCTCGTCGCGATTGTGCGCCAGGATCAGCTTGAGCTCGGGATCGGTGCAGGCGTCGACCCGCTGGTTGTACCAGTCGAGCGCCTCAAACTCCTCCATCAGCGAGCTGATGGCGCGGTGCATGTCCAGCGTTTGCGCGGACAGCTTTTCGATCGGCTCGTGATAACCTTCATTGGACATCGCTGTCTCCCTCTAAATGGCGTAGGCTTTGCGCAGCAGCGTCAGTGGATGGGCCAGTTGCGCCTGTGGCAGGCCGGCCTCGCCGATCCCCTGCGCGATGTGGTGTCCGGCCAGCTGGCAGTCGGAGGCGATATACGCGGCGGGCGGATTGGCCATCGCCTTGAACACCGGTTTGCCGATCTT
The DNA here is from genome assembly GCA_038207625.1 of Burkholderiales bacterium. Taxonomy (GTDB): domain Bacteria; phylum Pseudomonadota; class Gammaproteobacteria; order Burkholderiales; family Burkholderiaceae_D; genus JBBQZO01. The sequence continues at coordinate 61,581 of JBBQZO010000025.1, forward strand.
CATGGCGATCGCATGGAACTCTTTTTTGACGCCGAAGGTGCCGGCGTGTCCCGAGCAGCGCTCGACGATATTGAGCGTGGTGTCGGGCACCAACTGCAGCATCTCAGCGGTCTTGCGGCCGATGTTCTGCACCCGTGAGTGGCACGGCACATGGTAGGACACCTGCCCCAGCGCCTGCTTGAAGTCGAGTCTGAGCAGACCGTCGCGCTTGCGCGCGACAAAATATTCGAACGGGTCCCACATGGCCGCCTTGACCGCCTGCGTGTCGGCACAGTCGGGGAACATCAGCGGCAGCTCCTGCTTGTACATCAAGGTGCAAGATGGCACCGGCGTGACGATCGCGTAGCCTTCGCGCGCCAGCGCGGCCAGACGCGGCATGTTGATGTTCTTCTTTTGCTCGACGCCGTCCAGGTCGCCCTGTTCGAGCTTGGGCATGCCACAACACACCTCGCCTTGCACCAGCACGTATGGGATCTCGTTATGGGCCAGCAGCGCCAGCAGATCGTGGCCGATGCCCGGCTCGTTGTAGTTCACGTAGCAGCTCGCATACACGGCCACCTTGCCTTGCGTGAGCGCGCCGGCGCGCACCGGCCAGGCCGGCGACGGCGCGGCGCCGCTGCGAAACTTGCGTGTGGCGAAGGCCGGCAGCCAGGCCTGCTTGTCGACGCCCAGCGTCGCCTCCATCAGCGCGCGCGCTGCCTGCGTGCGGTTGATCGCGTTGACCGTCTGGGTCACCACGGGAATGCCGGCCAGCTTGCCGTTGGCGTCGGTATTGGCAAGAAATTTATCGCGCCGGCGAACTTCGCCGTGGCGGTACTTGAGCGCTTTCGCGCGCAGCATCAGGTGCGGGAAATCGACATTCCAAGGATGCGGCGGCGTGTACGGGCACTTGGTCATGTAGCAGATGTCGCACAGATAGCATTGATCGACGACCTTCCAGAAATCCTGCTTGGCGATGCCGTCGACCTCCATCGTCGCCGAATTGTCGACCAGCTCGAACAGGGTCGGAAACGCGCCGCACAAGGACACGCAGCGGCGGCAGCCGTGACAGATGTCGAACACCCGTTCAAGCTCGCCGTCGAGCGCAGCCGGGTCGTAGAACTGCGCACTTTTCCAGTCCAGCGGATGGCGGGTTGGTGCTTGCAGATTGCCTTCGGTAGCCATGCGCGTCCTCGCTCGGTGAGACTGCCGTCAGCGCACCGACCGGCTTGCGGTCAGGCGCGCATGCGCAGCGCCCGCGCCGTGCGGCGGGCGTACTGCGTCACAACGCTAGTCGACCAGCTCGGCCAGCGCCTTGGTGTAGCGGTTCGCGTGCGAACGCTCGGCCTTGGCCAGCGTCTCGAACCAGTCGGCGATTTCGTCGAAACCTTCTTCGCGCGCCGCCTTGGCCATGCCCGGATACATGTCGGTGTACTCGTGCGTTTCGCCCGCCACGGCCGCCGTCAGGTTCTGGCGCGACGAGCCGATCGGCAAGCCGGTGGCCGGGTCGCCCACCGCCTCGAGATACTCCAGGTGGCCGTGCGCATGGCCCGTCTCGCCCTCGGCGGTGGAGCGAAACAGCGCCGCGATGTCGTTCTGGCCTTCGATGTCGGCCTTGTTGGCGAAGTACAAATAGCGCCGGTTGGCCTGCGATTCGCCGGCGAACGCGGCTTTCAGATTGGCTTCGGTGCGGCTGCCCTTGAGGTTGCTCATGCGTATCTCCTTGGTCGTGAAATAGCAGTGTCGCTTGCCCAACAAGTTTCCCGCAGCCCGGATCGGCGCCGTGGTGGCCTGCGACGGTTGGAAGAAACCGGCGCCAGCGCGCCAGATTCAGCGTCCATTCTGAGCGCGCGCTAGCAATTCCACAAGTTGGTTTTTTCAATAAGTGTGATAGGTAAAATTAAACTCCGCCAAATGGATATACGGGCTTTTCCTATTGATATCGCGCAAGGCGGGCGTTGTGTGTAAGCCACGCCAGGCCGGCCGAGCGGGGGCGTTCGTGGTAAGCTTCGGCTTCGCTAGGGGTCCTGGAAACGTATTTTCCGGGTGAGAGATACCCTCCGTACCTGATCTGGATAATGCCAGCGAAGGAAAGCGCAAAGTAGTCCCCCTCCTTTGTTTGCTCCCCGCGCTGGTCCCGGCCTTCTTCCTGTCGCGCCGCTGCGCGATGCACCACGAGCAAACTATGTCAACACCAAACTATTCCCTGATCGCCCTGGCGGTCCTGCAAGCCTGCGCCGCATCCGCGCTGGCGCAAACTGCCCCCCAGGCCATGCCCGAAGTGGTCATCTCCGGCAGTAAGACGGGCGGCCTTGAACGCGCCGCCGTGGCCGGTTTTTCCGACGCGCCGCTGCTGCAAACGCCGGCCTCGGTGAGCGTGTTCGGGCGCGAGCAGATGCAGGACCTGCGCATCCGTTCGAGCAGCGACGCGATGCACTACGACGCAAGCGTGAGCGATTCGTACAACGCGGTCGGCTACGCCGAACAGTTTTCGATCCGCGGCTTCGTGCTCGACAACACGTCGAGCTACCGCAAGGACGGCTTTGCCATTCCGGGCGACACCCAGATCCCGCTGGAAAACAAGGAGCGCATCGAAGTGCTCAAGGGCCTGGCCGGTCTGCAGGCGGGCGTGGCCGCGCCGGGCGGCATCATCAACTACGTCACCAAGCGTGCGACCGACGCGCCGCTGCGCCAGGTCACGCTCGAAGTGAGTGAGCGCGGCACGCTGTACGGCAGCATCGACCTGGGCGGACGTTTCGACGACAAGCGCTTTGGCTATCGCGTCAACGCGGCCAACGAGCGCCTGCGCTCCTACGTCAAGGGCGCCGACGGCAAGCGCGAGTTCGTCTCCGGCGCGTTCGACTGGCAGATTTCGCCCCAGGCGCTGCTGCAACTGGACATGGATTACCAGCACAAGTCGCAAATCAGCGCGCCCGGCTACCAGCTGATCGGCGGCACCGCGCTGCCGAGCGGCGTCTCGCCCGACACACTGCTCAACGCGCAACCATGGAGCAAGCCGGTCGACACCGTGTCGCGCAATCTCGGCCTGCGTTTCGCGTACCAGTTCAACGCCGACTGGCACGCCAGCATCGCCGCCAACAAGCACTGGTTCAAGCGCGACGACTACACCGCCTTCCCGTATGGCTGCGGCGCCGAGAACCTGTACCCGGGTTATTGCGCCAACGGCGACTACGACGTGTACGACTACCAGAGCGTGGGCGAGTCCAAGTCGCCGCTGGGTGTGCAGGCCCAGCTTCAGGGCAAGTTCGCCACCGGCGCATTTGCACACGCGCTGACCGTGGGCGCGTCGCTGTTCGAGCGCCACGACAAGTTCGGCAACTACGTCTATGCGCTGGTCGGTACCAGCAACATCTACCATAACGTGATCGTGCCGCCATCGACGGACAGCACCGGCCCGGTGACCGAACGCCGCACCGAACACGAACGCGCGCTGTTCGTGCAGGACGTCGTCACGCTGACGCCGCAAACGACGCTGCACGCCGGTCTGCGCTACGTGCAGGTCAAGCGCGACGAAGTCGTGCCTGGCGCGGCCAACGCACAGACCGACAGCGGTTTCGTGCTGCCCAATATCGCGCTGGTGTATAGCCCTCAGGCAAACTGGTCGGTGTATGGCGCGCTCGCACACGGTCTCGAACACGGCGGCATCGCCCCGGTCGCGCCGGACGGCCAAGCTGAAATCACCAACGCCAACCAGGCGCTGTCGCCCAGCCGCTCGAAGCAGTTCGAACTGGGTACCAAAGCCGAACTGGGACATGGCTTGAACGTGGCGGCGGCGCTGTTCCAGATCCGCAAGGGCCTCGAGTACACCGATGCCACGCCCACCTACGTGCGCAACGGCGTGGAAACCCATCGCGGGCTCGAGCTGACTGCCACGGCGCGCGCCAGCGCCGAGCTGCGTGTCGGCGTATCGCTAACGGCCATGAACACCAAGCAGGAAGGCACCGGCCAGGCCGACACCGACGGCAAGCGCGTCACCGACGTACCCAACTTCAAATCGACCAGCTGGTTCGACTACAAGGTCGCCGCCCTGCCCGGCCTGACACTGAACGGCAGCTGGAACTACGCCGGCTCGAAAGCCTTCGATCGCGCCAACACCGTCAACGTGCCGAGCTACCATCTGCTCAATCTGGGCGGCGCCTACCTGACCCAGATCGGCGGCGTCGCCACCACGGTGCGCGTGAACGTCGACAATGTGTTCGACAAGTTCTACTGGCGCGACGTGACGCCGGCGCTGGGCGGCTATTTGCTGCCAGGCGCCTCGCGCGTGTTCAAGGTATCGGCCCAGTTCGATTTCTAAGCGTGGCCGGTCAATAAACAAGGCGCCATGGCGCGGCGTACAGCCGCCCCATGGCGCCTTTTGCGTGATGCAGGCGTCTCGTCAGAATACGTACTGCAGGCGCAGCGTGACAGTCTTGGCGTTGCGCGCTGAATTGGTGCCGATCAGGTAGGCCGCTTCGTACTTCCATTGCTGCTTGCCCGCCCCGTCGATATGGCCAAACAGTGCCGGTCCGATCCGGTGTGACTGTTGGTCGCGCGCCGACCAGTGATCCCACTCACCGACCTCGCCAAAACCTTGCACACCAAATTCGAGCGCCGGCTTCCAGCGGTATTTAACCTGCCACTGGTAGGCCAGCTGCATCGCGTTGGCCGTGGCGCTGCGATAGTCGCGCGAGAAGAACAGGTTCAGGTTGAACTGGGTGCGTCCCAGCTCGGTTTGCATGACCGGGCCGAACTCGACGCCGTAGCCTTCGCTGGCATCGCGCGGGCGCTCGAGCGTCGTGTGCAGCGCCACATCGACCGGATACTGTCCCTGCGTGAGCATCACGTCGTTCTGCCATTCGAGCGCGGCCAATTCGAGCGGTCCGGGACTGAGCTGAAACCAGCTGGCACTGAGCTCGGTAAACCAACGCGCGTTGACGTTGTAGCCCAGCCCCAGTTCGGGTGCGCTGCGCGGCGGCCTGCCCGATGGTTTGGCGTTCCAGTATTTGAAGTCAACGGTGCGTTCGCCCGCCTCGGGATAGGTCGACACCAGGTAATAGCCGGTGCCCGCCAGGGCCGCTTGGGCCGCTACCGTCAGCGCCGCCAATACGATCAGCTTTTTCATAAGTGGGTTGCCCGCGCAAGTAAGAAGACGACGACAGTTGGTTACACCACTGTCCCGTCGATTCTACTTGTTTGACGCCCGCGCGGGAAGGTCCGCGGCAAGATCAGGCGCCCAACAGCACCTCAACCCGGCGCAAGCGTTGTTCCAGCGTCCCTTCGACCAGCACAAACGGAATGGCCCGGTGCGCCAGCAGCGCCAGCAACTGGCTGTGGATGGTCTGACGCACCGCTTCGGACTCGCGCTGCAAGCCGTCAGCAATCCACGGACCATCGGGCGCGGTCACCAGCGTGAGCGCATAGTCGTGGCGCTGCACCAGCGCCGTCAGCGCGGGATCGGGGCCGCCGAAATAGAAACTGCTGTAGAGCGCCGTCATCAGCGGCGTGGTATCGCAAAACAGGTAGTCGGTGGCCAATACGGCGGCCGCATCCTCGCGCTGCTGCTGGGTGCGCCCGATGCCGAACTGGTCGAGCGCGCAGGGCACCCGTCCCTCGGTCTCGACGAACTCGCGCAAGTACTCCGGCACCCACACGCTGCGATAGTGTTGCGCCAGCGCCTGCGCCAGCGTCGACTTGCCGGACGATTCGGCGCCCAGGATCGCCACGCGCCGGCATGGTTGGGCGCTCACTGCGCCACCGCCCGCTCGACCTGGCGCCAGGCGCGCAAGCCGATCAGCGCCAGCAGCACGAACACCGCATACAGGATCGCCGTCAGGATCAGCGCCTTGTGCACGTACAGGCACACGTACAGCACGTCGACCGCGATCCAGACATGCCAGTTCTCGATTTTTTTGCGCGACAGCAGCAGCTGGCCGAGCAGGCTGCCGGCCGTCAGGAAGCCGTCCGCGTAGGGTACGTCGGTATCGGTCCAGTTTTTCAGGAAGGCGGCCAGCGCGGCAAAGCCGAGCAGCCAGCCGGCCACCGACCACTGCCAGCCGCGCGCGCTGAGCGTCGACACGTCCAGCGTCGCGCTGACCGTGCCCTTGCCCAGCCACTGGTACCAGCCCCACACCGACACCAGGATGAATACCAGCTGCAAGCCCATGTCGCCGTACAGGCGCGAGCCGAAAAACACCACGCCGTAGGTGGCCGAGGAGATGATCGAAAACAGCCAGGCCCAGTGGGTCTGGCGGATGTTGAGCAGCACCGTGATCACCGACAGGACGAAGGAGATCAGTTCCAGCGGCGTAGTGGAAAAACCGAGCAGTGCGAGGGTGTCATTCATCAGGGGTAGCGCGGCGCGCCCGTTAGGAGTGGATTGGTGGGCAAGCGCCGGCGCGCCGCATCAAGCGGCATGCAAGGAAATACGCGGTCGCAAGCCGGCCCGCGCGGCCAGGCGCACCAGCAGATCGAGGCTGAACTGCTCGACTTTGCCGTGTTTGATGTCGGACACGCGTGCCTGGGTGGTGCCAAGCACGTCGGCCGCAGCGGTCTGGGTCAGGCCGCTGGCGCGCAACCATTGCTCAAGCGCCAGCGCCAGTGCACGCCGCATCAGGACATCGTCGGCCAGGCCGTTGGTGGGCACACTGTGCATGCTGTCAGGCTCAAAAAGCGAAGGCCGAATTATGCAGCATTTTGCATAGCTTGGCAAAGCTTCGCTGCCTGCGCATGTCAGGTCATGTGGCGCTCCCCGATCTGCGCGGTCGTGCTGGCCTCACCCGGATGGACGCCCAGCGAAAGGGGCAAGGCAACGAAGGTCAGCGCAAGCACCGGCAGGCAACTGGCGCACAGGACCAACACATATTGACGAATGAACTGACTCAGAGCGGTATCCATGACGGTTTCCTTCTTGCGGTGGTGGCGATGCAGCCAGTATCGGGCCGCCAGCTTAAGCAATTCTGAGGCGCGTTTGGTCGGGCGCCGGCGCCGCTAAGAAAACCTTAAGGTCGCGCCAGCAGTATGGAGGCAACCAAGGAGTTGCCATGAACCGTACCCGATTGTCGCGCCGCTTGCCGGCCCTGTCCGCCATCCTGAGCCTGGCGGCGCTGCTGGCCACGCCGCCTGCGCAGGCGCTCACGCCGCAGCAGATACTGAACGACTACACCGCCCAGGCCGGGGCGGCACCGCAGCCGGCACGCGGCCAGCAGCTGTTTACCGCCAGCCACGGACGGGAATGGCGCTGCGCTTCCTGTCATGGCGTCACGCCCACCCAGGCCGGCCAGCACGCTGCCACCGGCAAGCCGATCGGGCCGATGGCGCCAGCCTTCAATGCGCAGCGCTTTACCGACCCGGCCAAGGTCGAAAAATGGTTTCGACGCAACTGCAACGACGTGCTCGGACGCGCGTGCAGCGCGCAGGAGAAGTCCGACGTACTCAGTTGGCTGATGACGCTCAAATAGCGCCATCGCCGCCAACCCATCATTCAAGGAGAACAGACCATGCATCAACACACCACCACGCGTTGGCCGCTGGCCACACTGTGTGCGCTAGCGCTGGCGGGCCTCGCGGGCGCGGCCAACGCCGCCCAGCCGCCGGCCGCGCCCGCTCCCGCCACGCTGTACCGCCAGGAATGCGCGTCCTGCCATGTCGCCTACCGGCCCGACATGCTGCCGCCCGTCTCATGGCAGCGCATCATGGCCGACTTGCCGCATCACTTCGGCACCGACGCCTCGCTCGACCCGGCCGCGCTGACGCAGTTGTCGGCCTGGCTGAGCGGCGAGGCGGCCGGCGCGCGGCGTGCCCGTCCCGCGCCGCCGCAGGACCGGATCACCCGCGCGGCCTGGTTCATCCATGAACACGACGAGATCGCCCCCGCCACCTGGAAACGCGCTGCCATCAAGAGTGCGTCGAACTGCGCCGCCTGCCATACCGGCGCCAACCAAGGAGACTTCAATGAACACGCAGTCCGTATCCCCCGCTAACGCAGCACTTGCTCCTGCTCCTGCACCTGGACCTGGACCTGGACCTGGACCTGGACCTGCGCAGCAGGCCAGCACCAGCGTCCGCGTCTGGGATGCGCCGGTGCGCGTATTTCACTGGCTGATGGTGCTGTGCTTTGCCGGCGCCTATCTCACCGCCGAAAGCGAGCATTGGCGCCTGCTGCATGTCACGCTCGGCTACAGCATGGCCGCCCTGGTGGTGTTTCGCATCTTGTGGGGCGTAATCGGCACCCGTTACGCGCGCTTTACCCAGTTTGTGCGCGGCCCTCAGGCGATCAAGCGTTACCTCGGCGCGCTGTTTACGGCGCAGCCCGAGCACCACACCGGCCACAATCCGGCCGGCGCGCTGGCGATCCTGGGCCTGCTCGGCCTGACGCTGGCCATCGCGCTGTCCGGCTGGGCGCTCTACAACAGCGGCGCCGGCGAGGCGTTCGAGGACCTGCACGAGGTGCTGGCCAATGCGATGCTCGCGCTGGTCGGCCTGCATGTGGCGGCCGTGCTGCTGACGAGCTGGCGCCACCGCGAGAATCTGGTGGCAGCGATGATCACAGGACGCAAGCGTGGCCTGCCTGGCGAGGGCATCGGCAAAAGCTGGCGCATCGTCGCCGTGCTGCTGCTGGCCGGCGTGTTAGGCTTTGGCTGGCTGCAGTGGCAAAGCGCGCCGGCTGCGGGCGCAGCGCAGGACGCGCCTGCGGCCGGCGCGGCGCAGCGCGAGCACGACGACTAACCTCCACACGGGCGACTTGACCATGCGTATATTGTTGGCGGAAGACGATGCCCTGCTGGGCGACGGTCTGCGCGCGGGTCTGCGCCAGCACGGCTTTCTGGTCGACTGGGTGCGTGACGGCGAGGCCGCCGCGCGCGAACTGCGCGCCCAACCGTACGCAGCGGCGGTGCTCGACCTGGGCCTGCCGCTCAAGGATGGCATGGACGTGCTGGCCGAGGCGCGCCGTGCCGGCGTCACGCTGCCGGTGCTGATCCTGACGGCGCGCGACGCGGTCAGCGAGCGGGTGCGCGGCTTGAACGGCGGTGGCGACGACTACGTCATCAAACCGGTGGACCTGGACGAACTGGCGGCCCGCTTGCGCGCGCTGGTGCGGCGCGCGCACGGACAAACGCAGGCGCTGCTTGGCGTGCAGGACGTGCTGCTAGACGCCGCCGCGCGCACCGTGCAGCGGGCCGGCCAGAGCGTGGCGCTGTCGGCGCGCGAATTCGACCTGCTGCACGCGCTGATGCTCAACACCGACCGCGTGCTCTCGCGCGAACAGCTCGAACAGCACCTTTACAGCTGGGGACAGGAAGTCGACAGCAACGCCATTGAAGTACATATCCACAATCTGCGCCGCAAACTGGGCGCGCCGCTGATCCAGACGGTGCGCGGGGTCGGCTACATCTTGCTGAGCCGGGCGCCCGCATGAACCGGCCGCCCCGTTCGCTGCAGGCGCGCCTGCTCACGCTGGTGCTGGCGGTGGTGGTCGCGCTCTGGCTGGCGGCGGCGGCCTTCACCTGGTTCGACACGCGCCACGAACTGGACGAACTGCTCGACGGCCATCTGGCCCAGGCGGCCGCCTTGCTGGTGGCGCAGCAGGCGCACGGCATCGAGGGCGATGAAGTCGATGCACCGAGCCTGCACCGCTATGCGCCGACCGTGATGTTCCAGGTCTTCCACGAGGGACGCCTGGCGCTGCGCTCGAACAACGCCCCGCTCGCGCCGATGGTCGCGCCGGGCGCGGCGCCAGCGAGCGGCTTTTCCACCATCGCCATCGACGGCAACAGCTGGCGGGTATTCGCCGCACGCGGCGCCGAGCGCGACATCGTGGTGTATGTGGGCGAGCAAACCGCCTCGCGCAGTGCCATTCTGTGGGCCGTGCTGCGCGGCGCGCTGTGGCCGATGGCCGCCGCCCTGCCCTTGCTGGCACTGGCGGCGTGGTGGGCCATCCACATCGGCGTGGCGCCGATGCGCCGGCTGGGGCGCGCCATCGGCCAGCGCCAGCCGCAAGCGACCGAGCCGATCGACAGCGCCGGCATCACCAGCGAAATGGTGCCGATGGTCGACGCGCTGAACCGCCTGTTCGCCCGAACCGGGGCGCTGATCGAGTCCGAGCGGCGCTTCACGGCCGACGCCGCGCACGAACTGCGCACGCCGATCGCCGCCATCCGGGCCCAGGCCCAGGTGGCGCGCGCCGAAGCCGAGCCGGACCTGCGCCGCCACGCGCTCGAGGCGACCATCGCCGGCTGCGACCGCGCCACCCGCGTTGTCGAACAGCTGCTCACGCTGTCGCGCCTCGAAGGCGGCGAAGCGCCCGACATGCGCGTGCTCGACCTGAGCGCGCTGGCCCAGAACGTGGTCGGCGAGATGGCAGCCAAGGCGCTCGGCAAAGGGCAGACGCTGGCCTTCGACGGTGCCGCGCATTGCCAGGTGCTGGCCAACGACACCTTGCTGATGATCCTGGTGCGCAATCTGGTCGACAACGCGATCCGCTACTGCCCGAACGCCAGCGCGATCAACGTGCGCGTGCAGCGCAACGGCGGCGCGGTGTGCCTGACGGTCGAAGACGACGGGCCGGGTCTGGAGGCGGACGCGCTGGCCCGGCTGGGCGAACGCTTCTTTCGGCTGCCGGGCAACGCGGCCAGCGGCACCGGACTGGGCTGGTCGATCGTGCGCCGCATCGCCGAGGTGCACGGTGTCGACATCGCGCTAAGCACTGCCCCCGGCTCGGGTGGGCTGTCGGTGCGCCTGACCGGGCCGGCTGCGCCGCACTTGCCGGCGCCATAGCGGCCCTTCGCTGCGGCTGCGCTGTGGGCTGCGGTAGCGGTGCCGGTATCGGTGCCGGCGACCTCAGGCCGAATGCACCGATTTACCCGGCACCGGGGACACGCGTTGCGGGTCGGGCGCGCGGTCATGGCATTTGCAAGCGCTGCGGCTAGGCGGCGTCAGCGTCCGGCGCCGCCGTTGTGCGCCGGCCGGCCGATGGCGGCGCCGTGGCCGGCAACGCAACCTGCGCCACCGGTTTGCTTTGCGCAGCGATGAAATCGGTGAGCGCCGTCGACAGCGCATCGAGCGTGTGCTGACCGAACACCTGCTCCAGCGCGCTGTATTGCGCCTCGATCAGCGGCGCCATCTGGTCGATCAGCGCGTCACCCTTGTGCGCCAGGCGCACCAACACGCGGCGCTGGTCCGCCGCCACGCGGGTGCGCGCGACCAGTTCCATCTCCTCCATGCGCGCCAGTACGCCGGCCATGCTGCTGCTGTGGATCTGGCACAGCTCGCACATTTCACGCGGCTCCAACTGTGCATGCTCGTCGAGCGCGCGCAGGATGCGCCACTGTTGCTCACTGAGGCCAAAATGGTTGAGGATGGGCCGAAAATGCGCCATCAGGCTGTCGCGCGCCTTCAAAAATTGCTGGGGCAAATTGCGGTGGGTGATCCGGTGTGCCAAGTTGTCCTCCATGTCGAGTGTGTATTGTATGCGGGAATTTTTGACTGCCGGCAAGATGCGCCTTGACTTGCTAACATATTAGTGATTAACTCACTAACATGCTAGTAAATTTCACGCCATTCAACACCGCACTCCACGTCAAGGCCACCACATGATCGTGCGTGACCGCCCTTCCGGCCTGCGCCTGTTCCTGCTGCTGCGCGGCTCCGTGCTGCCAAGGATCCTGCCCACGCTGCTGGTGAACATCGTCATCGCGACGCTCGTCACCATCTCGCACGGCGACCTGTTCAAGCTCAAGATCACGCTGACGACGATTCCATTCACGCTGATCGGACTGCCGATCGCCATCTTCCTGGGCTTTCGCAACAACGCCGCCTACGACCGTTTCTGGGAAGGGCGCAAGCTGTGGGGCGAACTGGTGCATCGCAGCCGCAGCCTGGCGCGCCAGTGCGTGAGCCTGATCGACTATCCGGAGCCGGCGCTGGCCAGCACCGGTTTGACTGACGCGCGGGTGCGCATGGTCTACCGCGCCATCGCCTATGCGCACGCGCTGCGCGACCTGCTGCGCGCCAAGGACACGGCGCCCGAACTGGCGACGCTGCTGCTGCCGGCTGAACTGGCCCAGCTGGCACGGGCATCGAACAAGCCCGATTTTCTGATGCAGCAAATGGGCCTGGACTTGCGCACCTGTCTCAAGGATGGCCGCATCGATCCCTGCCTGGCCGCGTCCATCGACGCGAGCCTGTCGTCGATGACGGCGGCCGGCGCCTCGTGCGAACGCATCAAGAACACGCCGATTCCGTTTTCCTACACGCTGCTGCTGCACCGCACCGCCTACATCTACTGCTTCCTGCTGCCGTTCGGGCTGGTCGACTCGATCGGCTTCATGACGCCCTTCGTGGTGGCCGTCGTGGCCTACACCTTCTTCGGCCTTGATGCGCTGGGCGACGAGATCGAGGAGCCGTTCGGACTCGATTCCAACGACCTGCCGCTTGACGCGCTGTGCCGCGCCATCGAGATCGACCTGCGCGCCGCACTGCACGACAGCGTCGTGCCGGTGCCGCTGGCGCCGCTCAACTATTGCCTCACCTGAGCCCCCATCCCCATTGCCAATAAAAAGGACACCCCACCATGCATGATGCATACCGCGAGCGCATCCGCCTCCCCTTGCTGCGGGAGCGCGTCGGCAGCGCTGCTGCGGCGGCCCAATGGATACAGGACGGCATGACCGTTGGCATGAGCGGCTTCACGCGCGCCGGCGACGCCAAGGCGGTGCCGCTGGCGCTGGCCGAACGGGCGCGTCACGAGAGATTAAAAATCACGCTGATGACCGGCGCCTCGCTGGGCAACGACGTCGACAAAACGCTCACCGAAGCGGGCGTGCTGGCGCGCCGCCTGCCGTTCCAGGCCGATCCCGTGCTGCGCGCGGCCATCAACCGTGGCGAGGTGATGTACGTCGACCAGCACCTGTCGGAGACGGTCGAACTGCTGCGCACCGGCCAGCTTGCCCCGATCGACGTGGCCATCATCGAGGCAATCGCGATCACCGAGGACGGCGCCATCATTCCCACCACGTCGGTGGGTAACAGCGCCAGCTTCGCGATCCTGGCCGACAAGGTGATCGTCGAAATCAATCTGAATCAGGCGCTCGCGCTGGAAGGGCTGCACGACATCTTCATTCCCAAGCTGCGTCCGCAGCGCGAGCCGATCCCGCTCATGACGCCGTCCGACCGGGTCGGCAGCACTGCCATACGCATCGCGCCGGAAAAAATCGTCGCCATCGTCATCACCGACAAGCAAGACAGCTGCTCGACCATCCTGCCGCCGGACGCCGACACGGCCGCCATCGCCGCCCACCTGGTGCGTTTTTTCGAGCACGAAGTCGAACGCGGCCGGCTCACCAGCAGCCTGATGCCGATCCAGGCTGGCATCGGCACCATCGCCAACGCCGTCATGGCCGGCTTCATCGACAGCCCGTTCGAACACCTGACCATGTATTCGGAGGTGCTGCAGGATTCGACCTTCGACCTGTTCGACGCCGGCAAGCTCGATTTCGCGTCCGGCTCGTCGATCACATTATCTGAGACGAAAAGTGCGCAGGTGTTCGGCGACATCGCCCGCTACAAGGACCGGCTGGTGCTGCGCCCGCAGGAAGTGAGCAACCATCCCGAGGTGATCCGCCGGCTGGGCATCATCGCCATCAATACCGCGCTCGAGGCGGACATCTACGGTAACGTTAATTCGACTCACGTGCTGGGCACCCACATGATGAACGGCATCGGCGGCTCGGGCGACTTCGCGCGCAACGCCTATCTGTCGGTGTTCGCCACCAAGTCCGTCGCCAAGGGTGGCAAGATCTCGAGCATCGTGCCGATGGTCGCGCATGTCGACCACACCGAGCACGATGTCGACATCCTCGTCACCGAAGTGGGACTGGCCGACCTGCGCGGCCTGGCGCCGCGCGAGCGGGCCCGCTGCATCATCGCCAATTGCGTCGCCGAACCATATCGGCAGATGCTGCAGGACTATGTGGACGCCGCCAATCCGGGTGGCGGGCACACGCCGCATGTGCTCGAACAGGCATTGGCCTGGCATGTGCGCCTGCGCGACACGGGCACGATGCTGGCGCGCTAAGTGTGCGGCGTCATCTGCACAAAAAGCCGGCCCAAAAGCAAACGGGGCGCAGCCGCGTGTCACCGCGCCTGCGCCCCGCTGCTCCGCGTTAGTGCTTACTTGTGCGGGTACTTGACCGTCATTTCCTTCAACACGTTGTCGGCATGGTCAACCTGCTGCATCACCCACAGCATGTAACGGATATCGACGTGGATCGCACGCGTGATGGCGCTGTCGAAGTACCAGTCCTTGGTGATCGATTCATAGGTCGAATCGAAGTTCAGCCCCACCAGTTCGCCACGCTTGTTCATCACGGCCGAACCGGAATTGCCGCCGGTGGTGTCCGCGCTGGACAGGAAATTGACCGGCACGGTGCCCAACGCCGCATCCTTGAACACGCCAAAACGCTTGGCCTTGACCGCGTCGAGCAAAGGCTGGGGCGCGATGAACGGATCCTTGCCGGTGTGCTTCTCGACGATACCGTCGACGGTGGTGAACGGTCCCTTGACGACGCCGTCACGCGGCGAATACGATGACACGGTGCCGAAGGTCACGCGCAAGGTCGAATTGGCGTCCGGGTAGACCGGCTTGCCGAGCGATTTTTTCCACGCGATCACGGCCTGCATGTACTGCGGGATCACCCGTTCCAGATTGCCGTCGATTTCCTTGCGGCGGTTTTCCAGCGCCAGTCCAACGTCGCTCATCTTGACGGCCAGCTTGATGAAGGCGTCGTCCGACTTGGCGAATGCGGCCGTATCCGGCGTCATCCAGCCCAGCCGCTTGGCGGTGTCGCCCAGTTGCGATTGCGGGTACAGCGCGGCGACCGCGTCCGGCGCCGGCAGCAGCGCGTCCAGACCTTGCGGATGGATTGCCGCCGGCAGTTTGGCATAGCGCTGCAGCGAGGCGGTGAAGCGTGCCTGGTCGACGCTGGCCACAAATGACTGCTCCAGGCGACTCTGGCGCGCCTTGATGAAGGACACGTCGCGCTCCTGGAAACCGCTCTCGCGCTTGGCGTCCGGCTTGGCGCGCTCGAGCGCCAGGCGATACAGCGTGCGCGCGCTTTTCAGCAGGTCGCTATTGGTGGCGACCGACCAGGCAAATTCCTCTTCGCCCAAGGCCATGTCGGCGCTAATCACCGCATCGAGGTCTTTCAGCAGCGTCTTCGACACATTGACCTGATTGGCCGGCTTGTTGAACCAGGCGCGGAACTCGGCGTCCTGCACGTCCTTGATCGCGGCAATGTCCTTGCGCGCAAACCCGTCCAGCAAACCCTGGGTCTTTTTCAGCACATTGTTGATGCCCTTGACGACGCTGGCGTAGCGCACGTCCGAGGCCGCGTTGCCATGCGTAGCGCTGGCGATCACGGCCAGGTCGGCCGTCATGTCGGCGACGCGCTCCGGATAGTTGGTGTCGCGCGCGGCGCGGATCTCGGCCGGCAGCTTGTAGCGGCTGGTGCGTCCCGGATAACCGGCCAGCAGGATAGGATTGCCGTTTTTCAGCCCTTCGGCCGACACCACCAGGAAGTCCTTCGACACGTACGGCACGTTGTCGGGCGACGGATCGGCCGGGCGGCCATCCTTGCCCACGTACGCGCGCAGGAACGAGAAGTCGCCGGTCTGGCGCGGCCATTCGTAGTTATCGACGTCGCCGCCAAAGTTGCCGATCCGGTCGGACGGCGCGTACACCAGGCGCACGTCGCGGATCATCAACTGGCGGATACGGTAGTACTCAAGGCCGCGATGGAACGCGGGCACCGAGCAACGGTAGGCCTTGTCCTGCTCGCATTCGGCGATCAAGGCCTTGATGCGGCTTTCCACTTCTTCGTGGCGCTCGCGTCCGGACAGCGTGGGCGCCAGGTCCTTGAGCACGCGCGCGCTGACGTTTTCGACCTTGTCGGTGACGTACACGCGCGCGTTCGGACCGGCCGCCAGTTCCTGCGCGCGGGTCGGCGCCAGAAAACCGTTGACGATGTAATTGTGTTCGGGGCTGGAATTGCGCTGGATCGCGTCGTAGCCGCAATGATGATTGGTGACGATCAGGCCGGCGTTCGACACGAACGAGGCCGAGCAGCCGCCCAGCGAGACGATCGCGCTCATCGGATGCTTGGAGAGGTCGGCCAGCTTGTCGGCCGGGATGGTGATGCCGATGCGGCTCAGTTCGGATTTGAGTTGCGGCAGTTGGTGTGGTTGCCACTGGCCCTCGTCGGCGCTCGCGGTAGCGAATGCGCCTAGCAGGACGACGGGTAAAGCGATGGATTTGAACAAGATATACCCCCTGATTGAAGAATGCAGGCGCAGTATATCGTAGAGACGAGGCGCTGGTCGCCATCGAATTGGCAAACGATCAGGACGCGCGAGCGGCCAGTCGGATCGAGCGCCAGGTATGCCACGTAAATGAATCGGGAGTCTTCTCGACCCAGCCCGTCCGCCAAAACGCTACTTACACCGTTTGGCGAAACTAAGCAGCCGCCGTGCGGATGCTACCAAAGCCGTGAAGTGGCCCACATGAACGCCGTGAAGATGAGCGATCCAAGAATCAAGGGAACAGCACGCGCGACGTTCGAAGTGGCATTTCGAATCAGCCTATGAATCCGTTCAAAACTTGCAAGCACACCAAGTGCCGAGACAAGTATCGAAACGCGCGGCAAAGACGAGACTGCGGCAAGCACGGAAAGCGCCACAAAAAAAGCGACGACCAGTCCAAGCATATGATATTCGCTGCCCTGCTTGGGTTTGGAGCGAAACGCGCTTGCATGTGCGATGGGAGTCTGAATACTCGACAGCGTAGCCGGCCGGTGGTATTCCGCCCGTGAAGCGGGTGCCTTGAGCACCAAGTCCGGAATCAAGATATACGCATCGAAAGACGCCGCAAGGCTACTCGCAATGAGTACCGGCGGTCCATAGTCGAATCCCGCAATCCAAACCGATGACGTCAATTCGTCGACCGGCTTGAGCCGATAACGGTAGCAGTCCATGCAGTAGTTGGCGAAGAGAACGCCTGCCTGCGGGTGTTCTCGCTTTGCGTCTTTGATCTCCTGGAGCGAGCACATTTTCCAATACTCGTTGTCCATCTCGGACATGCCGCCGAGAACCCTATACAAGGCGACGACGTCCGCTGACGCATTCCCGCCAGCTGCGCTGTATGTTTGCCTCACCAACATCTCGTTTGCGGGCGGGAGAATTTCCACGCCCTCATTTCGCCAACGCGCGACGAGTGCCTCGACATTGCTAGTAAGACTCATGGGTGCCTCATCAGTGGAGCGGTCAAACCGCGCACCAGGCTGACCGATCATGCGCCAGCCCGGCCATGCGCAAGCGCGTGGCGCGACATTTAAATTCGGATGCTTTCCGAACACGTTCACAGCGCCGCCGGTTCAGTCCTTGGCCCACTGTGGCAGGTACTCCCGCACCACCTCGTCGACCGCGCTCGCTTGCAGGGCATCCCGTCGACGCTTGAGCGGGTCCCGTTCGGATAACGCGCTCATCCACTGCTTGAAACGGACAAACACCCTCGGGTCGAGCGTATTCATTCTGGCCATATCGCCGTTGCTGGCGACGATGACGGCCGAAAATTGAGGCGAATCCAGCAGCTCTTGGGATCGCGGGGCCTGCGCTACCCAAAAATCGTCTTCGTCATCGCTCAGCCTTATGGGGTGCGGGTCATCACTGACTTGTTCGCGGCGGATAATGTCGACCTCGAATCCGTCCATATTGACGGCCGTATATTTCTGGGTACTGCGCACCCGAAACGTCGAGTCCACTTTCTGAAGCACACCCAACATCGAGGTATCGACTTGGCGCAAGGCAGTGGCAAACGCCACCCGCTTGCGCACATCCCACAGCAAGTCGATGTCACGCGTAGCCACTGCGGCGTCGTCGAATGTGACGCCGGCCGCCGCCTCGTATGCATACAGCGCGTGGGTGCCAACCACTCGAAAATGCTCGCCCAGTTTGGTGGCGGAGAGACGATTCAAGATGTCCACGACGAGCGGCGCAACGCGTCCCACCCGCAGCGCGCGGTTCATCCTCTTGTGCTTGGCCAGCGCTGCTTTCAAGCCGTCGCGGCGCTGCTCCGCCAGCTCTTTGCGCTGGCGGAAATTGGCGTACATGGCCTCCGTGTCGGGCGACCTGGGACCAAGGCTTTTTTCGCCACCGGAAGCACTGGTACGCACCAAGAAGTGTTGATCAGGGGCTGAGACAGGCCCTTTGTGCCAGTACATGCCACCGCGCACCTTGGCCGCTTCGGCCAGAGCATCTTCGTAAGCCTCAAACGTGGCAACTGCGTCAATGTACTGCCGCATCACATCGGCTGGCCGCTCTAGCATCACAGGTTTCTCGGTATTTTTATGTATTTTCAAACTTTATACCGAAAACATTTTAAAATCAATTACTTGCAAAAATATTTCAAGATTTTTTCCGCGCCACATCATTGACAGAACAGTCGATCAGCTGGCGCCGGTTGCTGTGTCAGCCATGCTTGCACCAGGTGCTGATATCTGCGGTGCAAACGAAATTTTGGCTAAAAAAAACCCGCCAACTGAGGGCGGGTTAAATCCAATTCTTTTGAAGAGCTGGAGGAGACAAGTGAAGTATGGCGCGCCGCAACATATTAAGCCAATCACATTTCACAATGACGCACATCACCACGATGAATAATTGTCTCCAACCGCCCCGCCGCTAAGACTGTCTGCCGCCCGCGCGTGCGCGTGCGGCGCTTACGGCACCGTACACAGGCAATGGGTCAGCGCTGCGAACGGCTTGTGGCTGTCGGCCATATCGGACAACCAGCTCATCTCCTTGGCCACCTCGACCGCCGACGTGAATGGCAGTCCGGTCGGCGCCAGGCCCAGCTTCACCTGCAGCGACAGCGCCTGCGCGCCCGACACGCCGAACAAGTCGAGCACTCGGTCCAGCCGCGAGCTTTCGCGCTCGATATAGCTGATCCGGTAGTCGCCCGTCAGCTTGGCGCGCTTGGCTGCCGAGGCCAGCGCGTCGCCGTAGCTGCCCAGCGTATCGACCAGCCCGCGCTCCTTGGCCTGCGCGCCGGTCCACACGCGCCCTTGCGCGACGGCGTCGATCTTCTCGACGGTGGTCTTGCGCGCCGCCGCGGCCTTGCTGGTGAAGTCGGCGTACACGTGATTGATCGAGCCCTGGATCACCTGGCCGAAGCGCGGATCGAGCGGGCGCAGCGGATTGGCCGCGTCGGCCAGCCAGGTGGTGGTGGTGCCGGCCGTGTGGATGCCCAGCTTGTCGAGCACCTTGTCGGCGCGCGGCAAAATCGCGAACACGCCGATTGAACCGGTCACGCTGCTCGGATCGGCCATCACTTCATCGGCCGCCATCGTGATCCAGTAGCCGCCCGAAGCGGCCACGCTGCCCATCGACACCACCACCGGCTTGCCGGCCGCGCGCGTCAGCTCCAGCTCGCGCCGGATCAGCTCCGAGCCGTACGGGCTGCCGCCGGGCGAGTCCACCCGCAGCACCAGCGCCTTGATCTGATCGTTCTCGCGCGCCTGGCGGATCAGCGCAGCCGTCGAGACGCCGCCGATGGCGCCCGGGCCGGCGGTGCCGTCGCTGATTTCGCCGCTCGCCACGATCACGCCGATGCCGTCGCCAAACAGCTTAGGACGCTGGCGTGCCAGGTAGTCGTCAAACCCGATCTGGCGAAAGCTCTTGCCGTCGCTGTCGGGCGCGCCGCGCTTGATCATCAGCTGGCGCACTTCGTCGCGCGTTTTCAGGCCGTCCACCAGCTTGGTGTTCAGCGCCACTTTGCCCAAGTCGCCGCCGGCCGCAGCAATCAGCACGGGCAGCGTGTCGATGCCCTGCATGACGGCGCCGGGCGCCAGCTTGCGCTGCTTTTCCACCTCGCCCGTGTAGCTGCTCCACAGCGCGTTATACAGATACGATTCGGCCTCGCTGGCCGCCGCCGACGGGCCATTGGCGATGTACGGTTCGGCGAAACTCTTGTAGGTACCCACGCGCAGCAGGTTGACCGTTACGCCCAGCTTGTCGAGCGCGTCGCGGTAGTAATTGCGGTAATGCCCGAAGCCCTCCAGGTAGACCAGGCCCATCGGGTGCATGTACACCTCGCTGGCATGCGTGGCGATCAGGTACTGGCGCTGGTCGTAGCCGCCGCCCCAGGCCACCACCGGCTTGCCGGCCGCCTTGACACGGTCGAGCGCGGCGCCGATTTCGTGCAGCATCGGCAGACCGCCGCCCTGCATCTCGTCAAGCACCAGCACCACACTGCTGATATGCGCATCCTTGGCGGCGGCGTCGAGCACCGTCAGCACGTCGCGCAGCTGCACCGTTTTTTTGCTGTCGCCGCGCACATTGGACATGATCAGGTCACGCGCGCTGGCCGCGTGCTGTTCGACGATCTGCCCCTTCAGATCGAGCACCAGCGCCGTCTTGTTGGCCAGCGGTTTGACGCCGCCGCCGAACGTGGTCAACAGGATCAGCACGGCGACGGTCAGGAAAATCAGGTTCATCGTCACGCGACGGCCCATGTCGATGGCCCGCCACACAAAGGCGAACGCGCGGCGCAGGTACGAAAAAGGATTCAAGGTCATCGGAACTCCGGCTGGTGATAAGTGGTTTGGTGCGCCAAGTTGCTACTGTAAGCGAAAACGCGATGGCGCGGTCAATGCAGCAACACCGGTGCAGGCAACGCCGGTGGCGTCGACATCGCCAGCAGCGCCGCGAACACCAGCGCGCCATTCAATATCAACAATTCCAGCCCGAGCCGGTAGCTGCCCAGCAGCTGCGCCTGGAACAGATCGAGCAGGCCGCACAGCAGCGGCCCGACCAGCACCGCCAGCGGCACCATGCTTGAACGGGGCATGCGCCGGGTCAGCATGCCGAAGGCGAACAGGCCAAGCAGCGGTCCGTAGGTATAGCTGGCCAGTTTCAAGATCACGCCGATCATGCTCGGATTGTCAGCCCACTTGAACAGCATCACCATGAGCAAGAACAGGAAGGCAAAACCTAAATGCACGCGGTGGCGCCAGCGCAGCTTGGTCGCCTCGGACAAGTCGCTGCGCCGGGTCAGTTGCAGCAAGTCGATGCAGACGCTGGCGGTGAGCGCGGTGATGGCTCCGTCGGCGCTGGGAAACAGCGCCGACACCAGCGCAATCAGAAAAATGAGCTGCACCGCGACCGGCAAATGGCCCAGCACCACGGCCGGAAACAGCTTGTCGCCGCTGGCATGCACGCCCACCAGCGGCGCGTACAGCGCCAGCAAGCCGCCCAGGAACAGAAACAAGCCCAGCACGGCGAGCATGATGAAGGC
The DNA here is from genome assembly GCA_038207625.1 of Burkholderiales bacterium. Classification (GTDB taxonomy): domain Bacteria; phylum Pseudomonadota; class Gammaproteobacteria; order Burkholderiales; family Burkholderiaceae_D; genus JBBQZO01. The sequence continues at coordinate 82,903 of JBBQZO010000025.1, forward strand.
CAGGCTGACGATGTTCTTCTGCGAGTCGGCCAGCGTCTCGACCGAAATCGTTTTCTGCATCATCTCCTGATCCATGCCCGTCATCGTGATCACGATGAAGGCGCCGGCCACGATCTGTTTGAGGAAGAAATTGGGGCTGTCGACGGCGCCGGTAAATACGCTGGCGATGCCGCGCGCCTGCATCTGCGCCAGCGCGCTCAGTGGCGTCAGCGCCAGCGCGTGCAGCAGCGCGAGGACGCATGCGAGCAAACCGACCAGCATGCAGCCGGTTTGCAAAGTGTCGGTCCAGACGATGGTCTTCACGCCGCCGCGGTAGGTGTACAGCACGATCATCGCCAGGATCGCGCAGGTGCTCAGCCAGAACGGCACGCCGAGCCCGTCCAGGATGCACGCTTGCAGGATATTGACCACCAGGTACAGGCGCGCGGTGGCGCCCAGCAGGCGCGAGCCGATGAAAAACGCGGCGCCGCTCTGACAGGCGCGCCGTCCCAGACGCAGTTCGAGGTAGTGGTAGATCGACGTGAGCTTGAGCCGGTAATACAGTGGCAGCAGCACGGCGGCGACCACCAGATAGCCCAGCGCATAGCCAAGCACGATCTGGAAGTAGCCGAAACCGTCGCGCCCGACCGCACCCGGCACGCTCACGAAGGTCACGCCCGAGAGCGACGTGCCGACCATGCCAAAGGCGACCAGCATCCAGTTGCTGCGCCGGTTGCCGATGTAAAAACCGTCGCTGCTGGCGCTGCGGCCGGTGCGCCAGGCAACCGCTGCGAGCGCGGCGAAATAGGCCAGCAGAATGCAAAACAAGAGTACGGGCGACATGGCGATCCGGTGCGAGTGACAAAGCGAATCGCCAGCAATATACACCAGCGCCGCCGCCCGCGCGGCGGGCCGCCTTTAAGCCTTGACGCTGAGCGCGGCGATGACCTGCTTCAAGCCGCGCATCGACGCTTCGACACAGTCGAGCGGTGTCATGCCAGCCGGGTACTCGGCCTGCGCGACGGTGAGCCACTGGGTGCCGCCCACGGTCGCATTGGCCAGCACCAGTTCAGCCCAGTGCACGCTGTCCTGGCCGATGCTGTGCGCGCTGTCGTCGCTCTCCTTGCGCAAAGTCGGCTGGTAATGGGTGCTGATGCGGCGCCCCGGATACTTCTGCGCGAAGTTCGGCGCTTGCGCGTAATCGGTGCGCCCGACCGCCTGCTGCAAGATCACGTCATGCGGCGTCGACGTGGCCAGGATGTCCCAATGGGCTTGCTGGTCCAGGTCGCCCAGTTCGGCGTCGTTGTGGTAGCCGATGCGCATGCCGAACGGTTTCAGGCGGCCCGACAGCTCGGCCAGTTCGGCCGCAATCTGGCGCATGCCTTCCTTGGTGTCGCCGCGCGGATCGCGCGTGATGATCAGATTCTGGCATCCCAGCGCGTGGTAAAACGCCACCGTGGTGGCGAAATGTTCGACGTCGAAGCGCTCGAATGGCAGGTGCGCGCCCGACGCCACCATCCCGTTCTGCGCCAGGAAGGCTTTCAAGCCGCGTGGATTGTGCGCGAAACGGCCAAAATTGCCGGCAAATTCGACGCCTTCGAAACCCATCGCGGCCAGCTTGCGGATTGAGCCCTCAAAATCGCGGCTCACATCGTCCTTCAACGACCACAGTTGCACGCTGATGCGCGGATGCGAATCGGCGCTGGCCTCCCCGCCCATCATGCCCATGCCGGCGGCAGATACCATGGTCAATGCGCGCAAGTGCTTCAGAATGCTCATTCAATCTCCTTTTTCCGGTAGGGCTGGTGCCACGGGGTTAACAAACGGCTACAGCGATTGCTATTTAAGTAATCTATGGATTTTGCCACGTCGTTGGCGTTTTGCCTACTATTGCTTTTCATTAAATGGTACCGTGAAAGCGCACCCGTCCAATGCGCAGCTGCCGCTCCTTCTCTTTCAGGGACAGTTGGTAGTGGCGTGGCGTCATCCCGACGACGCTTTTGAACTCCTTGGTGAAATAGCTCTGGTCGCAAAAACCGGACTCGAGCGCGGCGCGCCGGATGCTGAACGCGTCACCGAGCATGCGGCAGGCGGCGCGTATCTTCATCTGTTTGATGAACTGCTTGGGCGTTTGCATGAAGTGCTTCTTGAACTTGCGCTCGAAGGAGCTGAGCGACATGCTGGCCAGGCGCGCCAGATAGGCCACGCTGACGTCGTACTTGTGCTGCTTTTGCAGGTACTCGATGCAGCTGCGGAAGGCCTGGTAAGGCTCGAGCAGCACGCGCGCCCGTTCGGCATCCTTGCTAAAGCCCTGAACGCCGACGATGACGCCATCGACATTGCGCAGCGGTGCCTTGGTCGTCAACAACCAGTACAGCTTGCCGTTCGCGCCTTCGATCACTTCGAGCTTGTCGCGCAGCGTCACGCCGTCCTGCATCACCAACAAGTCGTCGGCGCGGATGCGGTCGGCAATGTCCATCCGAAACAGATCGTGGTCGGACTTGCCGATCACCGCGTCTGGGCTGGCAAGCTGGAACTTTTCCTGCATCAGCTGGCTGGGACAGACATACTGGCCGGCGCGATTCTTGGCGAAATAGAAGCTGTCGGATAGCAGGTCGAACAGCGGGTCGGGCCGCGCAACGCGGTGTTCGGCGTAAAAATCGGGCAGCTGGGACGGCGCCGCCCCATGCGCCTCGCGCTCGGGGGCCGCCGTACAGGTGTCGCGCGCGGCCACGCTGTGGGTACTAGCGTGTGCCATGAGCGCTCCCCTTGCCTGCTGCGTCGGGTGCGCCGCTGTTCTGCGCGCCGCGCGCCATGCCGATTCTGAACTTGTGCATCGCCATCTCTACCAGGGTTGAAAACAAGCACCATGGTACCGATTTAGGACGCTTTTGGATGTTAGCAAATCTGCACAAATTATGACGATTTCAGCAATATCGCGCCATTCTGCCCAACTTTCCACGGCGCGCGGCCCGTTTGACGGTTGCAAAGTGGGCGCGCTACAGCAACCCCAGCGTCAGCCGGTCCGGCTGGCCGGCATAGAATTTGTCCAGGCAGGCCTGAAACACCGGCTGCTCCGGCGCCACCTGGGCGAACAGCGTCATCGACGAGTGGAACTTGAGCGTGTCCGGGTCGCCGAACACGGCATCGGCCGTGCGGCCTTCGATGGCAAGCACCAGCGCACTGCAGGCGCGCAGGCGCGCGCCCAGCACGGGATGCGCCAGGTAGGCCAGCGCTTCGGCGCGCGACGCGAGCGCGTAGAACTGCGCCGTCGGGCTGCGCCCCAGCCCTGCAAGCTGCGGAAAGATGAACCAGATCCAGTGGCTGCGCTTGCGCCCGGCGCACAATTCGGCCAGCACGCTGTCGTACACGCCCTCTTGGGCGTCGACAAAGCGCTGCAGCTTGAAGGGATCGTCCATCATCGCCGGCACGTCGGTTTCACCGTGCGCGCGCTTGTCCTACGCGGCGCCGACATACTGCATGCCCGGCGCATCGACCGGTCGCACAACGAAGCCCACGCCAAGGTAATACTCGGCCTTGCCCTGGGCGCAAAACAGCTGAATATCGGTGATGCCGGCCGCCAGGCACTGCGCCACCAGCGCATTGAGCAAGGCCTTGCCGATGCGCATGCCCTGATAGTCGGGGTGGATGATCATCTCGGTGATAAAAGCGTGCAGTCGGCCGTCCGAAATGGCGCGCACAAAGCCGATCAGGCGCCCGTCTGCATAGGCCGCGCGCGAACGCCACGAGCCGGCCAGTGCCGCGCCGTAAAACGCCGCCTCGCGCGACGCCGGTCCCCAGTTGGTGGTGTCGTACAGCAGTTTGAAGGCGCCCGCCTCGGGCAGCGCGTCGGAGAACGTTATGGTCGTTTGCATCGATTTTTCCGTCTGAGCGCAACGAGACTATTTCGCCACCTTGGCGCAAAATGATTCAAACTCCTCGGCGCCCGGATTGAATCCTTTTTCCTTTGCCAGCTCCCAGGGCCGCACGCAGGCGGTTTGCTTCTCGCACCAGGCGTAGCCAGCCGAACCGATGCAGCCGTGACTATCCCGATCAGCGCCAACCATCAGCGGCTTGGCCGGCGCGTGCGATGGCTCGGGACTGGTCGGCGCGCTATCGCATGCGCACAGGCCAGCACTCAGCAGAGCTCCTGCCAGCACCGTCTGCATCGAATGCGTTCGTTGCGCTGCGACCTGACTCATGCGGTTCTTACTCATCCCAGCTCCAGCGATCTGTGCGCATTGATATTGGCGACCGATTTCCCGACTAGATTGACGGGCAAAAGCATGTCGCCTGCAAGATTGGCACTTTAGCACCGAATGACATGGCGATGCGACAATCTTTTTGCGCAGCGGGAATCGGCCGCGCGCGATGCCCCCTCGCAAATGACTTGCGCGCCCAGGCCATGCGAGCGCGGCGGGTCCGATTACGCGGTACCGATGGCGGGCCCGGCGTCGATGCTGCGCACCATCTGCACATCGTCGTAGAACACACCGTCAACGAGCAAGGCGCCCGGCTCGCGTCCGACGACGGAAAAGCCCATCGACGCGTACAGGGCGAGCGCATTGTCGTTTCCGGCGGTCACGGACAAACCCACATGGCGCAGCCCCTCCATGGTCGCCGCAAAATCCAGCGCCTGCGCCAAAAGACGCCGCCCGATGCCCTTGCCGGAATGCGCCGCCGCGACATACATGGCGCGGACATAGCCCTTGTGCCTGACCTTGAGCGCTTGCTCGCGCCCGACGCCAACCATGCCGATTAGCGCGTCCCCGATAAAGGCGCCGAAGAAGTTGCGTCCGGAGCCGGCGGCCAATTGCCCCTCGCGCGTTGCCAGTGTCGTGTCGCACTCCTCCTCGTAACTCGAACTAAACGCGGTGGGACAGGTGCGCAGCGCCGTCATGCGCAGCGCCTGAAACGCGGCGGCGTCGGGTGGCGCCAGCCGGCGGATCAGCACGGGCAAGTCACTATTTGGTGGAACGGAGCTGCTTGTCACGAGATTCCTGTGGTGGTGTTTGGCGTCGCCGGCACGCGCCGCGACGACGCAAAATAATGACGCGCGACGACGGCGTCCACATTCATGGACGCGGATAGTCGCGCCGGCGCCGATGGATTGCCGCTACGTTGCGTCAACGTTTTTGAGCGCTGCTGAGGCGCAGTTCGGGCATTTCACCAGCCCCGTATGACCAATCGTCCAGCCGCACTGCTCGGCGACAACGGCGGCCCTTGCGGACCAGGCATCCATCGGATCGCAAGCGACCTCGTCGAATTCAAAAAACTCGCGGCAACCGTAGGATTCACAGACGAGCATGAATTCACAAAACAGCATCTCTTGCAGTAAATTATTCATCAATTATGAGTGTTGGTGTGTCGATGGCATCGCCGCCAACGGCGCCCGGCGACATTGGTTCGCTGGGGCGCCAAGGCGTCAACTGGACCGTGGCGCAGCGCGCCTACTTGGGCATCTTACCAAGGTCCATGTACAGCGCGTTCCAGCGATGACCGTCAAGGTCGCAAAAGCCGCAACCATACATGAAACCATTCGCTTCGCGCGGCGCGCTATAGACCGTTCCGCCGGCCGCCGTGGCGCGTTTGGCCAACTCATCGACCTGCTCGCGGCTCTCTGCGCCCAAGGAAAACAGCACCTCGGTGCCCTTGCTTGTGTCAGACAGCGCGTTGCTTGTGAAACCGGAAAACAGGTCTTTTGCGAACAGCATCAGGACGATTTTCTTCTCACCGATGGTAAAACTGGCCGAGTGTTCGCTGTTTCCCGGACCCGGATTGGGCGCAAAGCCAATCTCGGTAAAAAACGCGGCCGACTTGGCGACATTGTTGACAGGCAGGTTTAACCAAATATCTTGTGACATGCGTGAGCTCCTGTAATTTGTGCGTGCGTGCTGCCCCAGGATAGCCGTCAGCCTGACCGAGGGCTCAATCGACTGGATTGAGAACGGCGCGCGCGGTGGCGGTTGCTGGGCCTGGAATGGGAGAACTATGCTTTCTTCAACGGCCCTGCGACCTTGTACGTACTGAAGATGATGCCGGACGGGAAAGCGGTCGTGCTGACAAGATCGAATGAGCGCGGCGGGGTTCCCTCCGCAAAGAACCGCTTCCCCGTCCCCAGCAGCACCGGATACACAGCCAGCAAAACTTCATCGGCAAGCCCATGCTCGAGCAGCGTCGATGTCAACGTGGAGCTACCCGAGACGATAAGGTCCGGACCGCCCTGCGCCTTGATGCGGCGAACGCCCTCGACGAAGTCCGGCCCGACGCCCTCGAACGGCCCCCATTCAAGGCTGTCCGGACGGTGAGTTGCGATATATTTTGTTGCCGCATTCAGGGCGTCCCCCATCGGACTGCTCGGCGCCTTCGGCCAGAAGCCCGACCAGATATCGTAGGTGCGACGGCCAAGCAGCAGATCGAAGTTTCCGCCATACGCTGCAAGCATGGCATCCCGGCCAGCGGGGGTCCGATACGGCGCGGTCCAGTCGCTGTAGGGAAAATCGTCGCCATCGGTGGAATGCTGGATCACACCGTCGAGCGAAATGTGTTCGATGATTTTAAGCGTTCTCATTTGCGTCTCCGTGTCTTAGAGGGAGTTTCTGCGGCCACCGACATTCTAGCTTGACCGATTGAAAACGTGGTGAGCGCGTAAGGTCTAACGCGCAATGCACGCAACTGCGCTGCTGACGCTGCCACAACGAGCAACTGTGCCCCGCGATGTTGTATGCCCGCGACGCAAGGCACTGGCATTTGCAGCGAAGGCCATCCCGACTGTTGAATTGTTGCTTGAGAACGCACGCTCTACGACCCGATGCGCCAGGGTCGATTGAGACGATTGACACCTGCCCAGTACAAGCAGATGACATTGCCAGCCGGCTCGGCAATGAGCGCTTCACGCCACAACCACGGTTCGCCACGCGACTGCTGCACAAACGCCATGTGGTCGCGCTGCAACTGCTTAACCGTTTCGTCCAGTGACGCAGTTTCAAAGTAGACCAGCGTGCTTGAAGACGGCTGAACTGCATCGACCAGCTGCACCGAGAACGTCGCGTCGTCCGCTGGACACGTGAAGCGCGCATAGTGCGGCGAACTGACGATAAGCGTGCGTCCGAGGCGCTTGTAGAACGCGACCGACGCGCCGACAGCGAGTGCAGGGTCGGTGACTTCGTTGAGAGTCATAGCCGTTGTCTGGTGGTGCGCGGCTGGCCGCCCGTGGCAGACAGACGGGCTGCGCCGCAGAAGGCCAGTCCGACGAGATCGAATTACTTGGAATCGCTTGGCAAGCTATTGCGTTCGAAGGCAAGACTGCTGCTCAATTCAAACGACAACAAGTCGTCACCGCCAATGGCAGGGCCGATTCCGGTCATTGGCGTGGACAACAACTGCTGCGCAGGAAGAACTTCCGGCATTTTTTCCGCGCGGGCAACTTGGATCAAAGATACTGGCGATTCCTCGATCTGAGAACGAAGACCGTGTCCATCGTTGAGAATAACGCGGAGTATCGATTCACAGCCTGCAAGAAATCCTAGAATGCCAAAAATAGCAACTATTTTGATAAGTTGACTGTACAGTCGTTTATTCATGTTCACAATTTCCTATAAACGGATATAGATTCGGCCTCGTTCGCAAACGGGCCGAGCTGACGCAGTAGACGGCGCCGACGCCACGCTGCCGAAACACTACCTACTTAAACACCGAACCGGTACGCGGCCAATGCGGGAATTAAGCCGCCGCCGGCCCGGGACGATTGCTTTATGAGTTGCCCGACCCCGGCGGGCGGCTTGAATGAATTGTTAGGAACGAACTCTAGGAACAGAAGTCGTCGTGGTCTGGGGCCATGCGGTGGCTCGCAAACTCCTGCAGTGAGCTGAATATTTCAGTCTCAGGCCACCGCAGATTCTTTTCCGCTTGAAAACTCAAGTGCACGACCGCAACTCGAAAGGACCCATCCTCCAGTGCGAACAGCACATCATCACAATCTTGGCGATACGCCAATGAGCGTACGCCAATTCCCCATAGGACGTGACCTCGCGGAACCTCGCGAAGAAGTTCATCGACTCCGTTGGCCGGGCTGGTTGATGAGTGCCAGGGGATGAGCCATTCCATGCTTTCTAGTGCCTAACGTTCAAGCTCATCGGCGGCCTTGGCGCGCAGCGACAAGGGTGTCCGGTGGAGCGCATTGTCGGGTATCCCGGTGAATGTCTGGACTTCATTCATGGCTACTATCTCGCTGACTTTGGAGCTAAACACGTTATATCAGCCTGACCAGGCTTGAGCGTAGACCGCATTCCACTGATAAGCCTTTCGCACATGGCTGTCGGATCTGCAATTGGTAGGCCATACCAAGCCGTGTAGATTGGCGCCCAGTTTCCCGATTGTTTGACAACATATGCATCTATCTTTTAGTTGACGTTCCAGAATCATCGGCTGCAATTTTCCAGGCAAAGTGGTGACACACATGGAGGGAACGAGTTCGGGACCACCCGCTACCGTGCTACGGCGAACCGCAGCTTCGAATACTTCAATCTGACGAAGACACTCGGCCTGTTTCCCACTAGGCAAAATTCCGACGTTGACTGATTTAACGGTGCCAAGATTGCCTTCTGCCATTGTGCCGTAGATTGCATAGACAGGCGTCTGTGCAGATGCGAGCTGGCACAAACTCGCAAGTAACGCAGTGATGATAGGACGGTGCATGTATTCGGATACTCAACGTTGACGTGAGCGGCTGGCCGCCCGGAAATTAACAATGAACTGCGCCGTTTTCGGCCAGTCCGACTCGACGGAACTGTTGGGAAGAATGACTTCTACAATTTAGTTGTTTCTTCGGATTTTTTCCGAACGTAGTCAACGATGCCATAAATCACTATGGCGATTCCACCCAGAATGGCAATGAATCCAACAATCAGATCGTCCCACCCCTTCCCCGGCGGTGGACCGTCGATCACATTAAGTAGACCGATAAAAAAAATTATCGGACCAAGCACAAGCGGTGGGAATTTTTCCCAAGGAAGAAATCCAAGCATACGTCCCCCTCTTCCGTAATTCCTTCGAAAATGAAATAAACGCCCAACGTCCAAAGTAACAGGCTGCTGGAGCGCGCAGCGCGAAAGCAGGCCGGTTGACTGCCAAGTTGGGAATCACGCGTAGCCGTGCGACGCGGCAACGAGAATCATGAATTCGCGGAACTTTCCCGTTGTGTACGACTCCAGCGACTCGTCACCGCCCAAGTGTGGATATGGTAGAGGAATATAAACCTGATCTTTAGCTAGTGGGCCAAGGATGGCGGCGAGCCGCTCCACATGAAGCGGGCGTAACACATATTCAGCGAAACCAGCGTCGTCCAGGATGTTGTGTCGGAATTCAGCGACGTCGGAAAACTGCCCGTACTGCTTGTAGGATTCACGAAAAGGATGAAGTACCGCGTATTCAGGCGAAATCGACATTGTGACGAACATATGCCCCAAGAAAGAATATCCAACGACTTGATCAAAGTTCCCGACGTTGCCGCCCCACCCGCCGAAATCGTCAAGTGGCTTCGGTGATTCGAAGAGAACGTACATTTATGACTCCCAACGTTGATTGGACGAATCTAGGTCACATCGAGATCGGTTGGAAATTCACTGGCCTCAATCCATTGTTCTTCAGTCAATCCGTCGGGTGCATTTCGCCGATGCCACGCCCTGTTGAGATGAGAAAAGACATGCCCCAAATCAATTCTAAAATTCACTTCATCGTACTCATGATCATTTTCAATTTCGAAAATCAAATTAGATAAATGCTCTTTTGCATCTTCCAGTTCATACATCAGTCCGCTCCAGCCAAGCGGCGCCGTTTCCTTAGTAATCATATCGAAATCCGAAAAAATGGCCAACGTTTGAGTTCAGGCCGCAGCCCGTCTGGGCTGTCGCGCGTGCAACGAATTGTTGGGCGCCAACTGCACGGGAGCATCCATCCCGGCAACCACGATGCGCTCATTGTGAGTCAGCGCAATGCACCACGCGCCGACTTCCGGAAATGCACAAATATCGTAGTCCTGCCAAGGCTCACGCTGCAGGTAGAAACTGGCGAAATTCATCCAGCTTGACCTAACAACCTTTCCGTAGTTCTCAAAGTAGAGCAGCACCTGAGTTTCTTGCGGAACGAGAGTGGCCATGCCGTCTACAGTAACATCTGCCCCAAGAACCCGACAGGCAAGAGGTGCGGAACTAGATATTGTGCTCGAAAGGTACTCTTTGGTGATTTCGCGAAGGCGATCTACTTGCGAATTCGCCGCTTCCGCCTCAAGAGCATCACCGAATTCAAGCAATTCTTCGTTCATAGACGGCATTCAGCACATACCTATTATTGGCGCCCAACGTAATGGTGAGCGGCGGGCCGCCCGTAGATTGAACAACGAACTGCGCCGCGTCCGGCCAGTCCGACTCGACCTAAATGTTGGGCGATTCTCTATAGCGGAGAGAGGTCGTCCGGAAATTGACTTGCTTGCTCCCACTGTTCGTCATTCAAATCATCAGGGATATCACGACGATTCCATGCCCGGTTCAGGTGAGAAAAAACATGTCCAAGGTCGATACGTAGATTTCCTTCGCCGTACTCAGGATCACTTTCCATTTCGACAATTAGTTGCGACAGGTGCTCCTTAGCGTCTTCCAGTTCGTACATGAGCATAGCCCAGCCGACCGGCGCCGTTTCCTTTGTAATCATAGCAAATCTCGGTGGCGTACCCAACGTTTGAATTAACGGGCGCCGCCAGGCGTCCCGTTGAATGAGGAGTTCGACGGATCGCGCACACAGATGTGCAACGTGATAGCAACGGCCGCCAAATATGCCACATGAGTGACAACCAGAATGATACCTCCGTAACGAACTGTACCCCAGAGGTTGATGGTTTGCACCACGCACCACAACACCAGACCGCCAATGGCGGCCTCCGTAAGGCTTACCAGAGCCACGGAGAGCCTGGATCGAAATTTAGCTCGCACATAAATGAATGCCAGCGGCCAAACGTACATAGCCACTAAAGGAATTTCTTCAAGGGATTTGAACTTCACGTCATGGGCCTGCACCAGCACTTGAGTGGATGGTTTGTTCAATCGAACTTCTTCGCCGGCAGGTTCTTTGGAAGAACATTGTGCCAGTGGAAGGAAGAAGCAGATCAGAATCACAACTGCGAAAAATCGCTTAACTCGTTCCGCGAGATGCATATAGGTCCGTCTAACGTTGACGTGAGCGGCTGGCCGCCCGAAAATTAAACAATGAACTGCGCTGTATCCGGCCAGTCCGACTCGACGGAACTGTTATGACACACGGGCTTTGCTTCGAACCAGGTAACGGTAACGAAGATAAAACACGAATGCTAAAAGTACCACCAAGAGCGCTGGAATGCCAATGACAAAAATTGCGTACCCGGGAAAAACGCGTTCGATTAGCCAGGCTAGCCCGCAGCCAGTTACAGGAAAAAACACCAGCCCAGGAAGGATAGACGTTCCGCCGACGGCGCCACCGGTTCGCATGGCGTCGACGGCCTTCCCCCAAGCTGCCGTGATATCGAGCATTAGCGAAGCTGCGGCAAGCAAGACGGCAAGTATGAGATAAAGCACGATCAGTGGGCCTCAATGTCGGGCATAACGTTCAAGCTAAGCGGATGGCCGCCAGCGGATTAAATTACGGACACCGGCGCGCACCGGCCAGTCCGCTTGAGCGCCGGGTTGGCCGATGCGCGTGAGCTTGCAACGAACGGCGCGACCGAAGCCGACATGCCTGAACCGCCACCAGCCAAAACGCAAGACCTTGCCACTGCCCGCGATGCCGCCACGGACCAAACCTTTACCGAAGCCGCACGGCTCGAAAACCACCGGCCCAAACACCGATTTGATTCGCGGCGTGTGCCGATCAAAACCTTGCAACGACCAACGTGATGGTGAGTGACTGGCCGCCCGGAAATAAAACTATAAACTGCGCCGCATCCGGCCAGTCCGCCGACTCGACCTAATTGTTGGGCAATAGCTACCAAATTTTCCACCAAGGCTTTTCGGCTAATGGAAGTACTTCAAAATGGATATGAACATTCGTCGCGTCACTGGCGATTCGCTGCAAAACTCTATAGAACGTGCCGCCTCGGAATACTTGCACTTGCGACATATATGTGAATCGAAGCTCACATTCACCAGGCCAACCAGGTCCTCCGGCCGTTATAGCATCGTTGAACGCGTCAAGATTGCAGCCAAAATATTCCGCCCCGTCGGGCCGCGTGACGTCCAGATACGTCTGCCAAAACTCTGATTCACAGGTTACGTCACTGCAGTCGATGACTATTGTTCGCATACCGCCCAACGTAGAGCTGTGCGGCTGGCCGCCAGCGGATTAAATGATGACCTGCGGCGCACCCGGCCAGTCCGAACGAGCGCCATGTTGGCCGATGCGCGTGAGCTTGCAACGAACGGCGCGACCGAAGCCGACATGCCGGAACCGCCACCAGCCGAAACGCAAAACCTTGCCATTATCCGCGATGCCGCCACGAACCAAAACATTACCGAAGCCATGCCGCTGAAAAACCACCGGACCAAAACGCCGAACCGGTACGCGGCGCATGCAGCCAAAAAACCTGGCAACGGCCAACGTAGAGCTGTGCGGCTGGCCGCCAGCGGATTAAATGATGACCTGCGGCGCACCCGGCCAGTCCGAACGAGCGCCATGTTGGCCGATGCGCGTGAGCTTGCAACGAACGGCGCGACCGAAGCCGTTATGCCGGAACCGC
>JBBQZO010000026.1:0-93237 GCA_038207625.1 Burkholderiales bacterium
CGCGGCCGGTCTCACCGGGGCGACGCAAGAACCGGTGCAAGCAGAGCAGTCGCGCAGCTTCCTCGGTTCCATGTTTCAACGACGGAAAGGCGCATCTACAGCGTTCGCCTTGCCAGGGCGACTCGACAAAGACAAAGCGCCGGCCGCGATCTAACCAACTGTATTTGATATTTCAAATTTCAAATTTGAAATCGAAAGTAACGCATCATGTCATTACGCGAGAGACTAATCAGAGAAACGAATCCGGCAGTGGTCGGCGGCGCGGCGCGCGCTAACGGCAACGGCGGCAACGGCGGCGGCGACGATGCGGCACCGAGCCAGCATTCGTTTCAAGAGATGAAGGCGCGCTTGCATCGCGCGATCATCAATCGGATGGACTTGAGCAAGCTGAGCCAGCTTGAGCCGGAGCAGTTGCGCTCGGAAGTCTCGCGCCTGGCGGAAGGATTGATTGCGGCCGAGAATGCGCCGTTGTCGGCGAACGAGCGCGAGCGTTTGGTCGAGGAGGTGCGGCACGAGTTGTTCGGCTTGGGGCCGCTTGAGCCGTTGCTGGCTGATCCGACCATCTCCGACATCCTCGTCAACGGGCCGCAGAACATCTACATCGAGCGGCGCGGCAAACTTGAGCGCACCGACGTGGCCTTCAAAGACGACGAACATCTGATGCGTGTCATCGAGCGCATCGTCTCGTCGGTCGGTCGCCGCATAGACGAATCCTCCCCGATGGTGGACGCGCGCCTCGCCGACGGCTCGCGCGTTAACGCGATCATTCCGCCGCTCGCGCTCGACGGCCCCGTCGTCTCCATCCGTCGCTTCGGCACAGACCCGTTGCGCATGAATAAGCTGATTGAGTTGAACGCGCTGACGAAAGATATGGCGGACATGTTCGAGATGTGCGTCCACGCGCGGCTCAACATACTCATCTCTGGCGGCACAGGCTCAGGCAAAACGACGCTCTTGAACGCGCTCTCCGCCTTCATCCCCGAAGACCAGCGCATCGTCACGATTGAAGATTCGGCCGAGTTGCAGTTGCAGCAACCGCATGTCGTCCGGCTGGAGACGCGCCCGCCCAATATCGAGGGCAAGGGCGAGGTGAGCCAGCGCGCGCTGGTGCGCAACGCGCTGCGCATGCGTCCCGACCGCATCATCCTGGGCGAGGTGCGCGGGGCCGAGGCGCTCGACATGCTGCAGGCGATGAACACCGGGCACGAAGGCTCGTTTGCGACGATCCATTCGAACACCCCGCGCGACGCACTGGCGCGGCTGGAAAACATGGTCGGCATGGCCGGCGTGACGCTGACCCCGCGCGCCACGCGCCAGCAGATCAGCGCGGCGGTGACGGTGGTGCTGCAGGTGTCGCGCCTGACCGACGGCGCGCGCAAACTGGTGAGCCTGTGCGAGATCACCGGCATGGAGGGCGACGTGGTGGCGATGCAGGAGATCTTCCGCTTCGAGCAAAGCGGGGTCGATCCGGAGGGGCGCGTACTGGGCCATTTTTGCGCCACCGGCGTGCGCCCGCGCTTTGCCGAACGGCTGCGCCTGTTCGGCGCGCCGGTGCCCGACAGCGTGTTCGACCCGGGCCTGATCTATGAATGACGGGCCGACAAGGAGGCGGGCATGGACCTGATGTTCGACGCGGTGGCGGTGCTCACCTTCGCCGCCGTGATTCTGCTCATCGAGGGGGCCTGGCTGTGGTGGTCCGACACGCGCGGCGGCGCCGCCCGGCGCGTTGCGCTGCGGCTGCGCCGGATGTCGGGCGCGCGCGCCGACGGCACCGAGCGGGTCTCGATCCTGAAGCAGCGCCGGCTCAGCACCTGGCCCGCCGCCGAGCGCTGGCTCGCGCGCGTGCCGGCGCTGCGCGCGCTCGATCAGCGCCTGCAACAGGCCGGCGTGAAATGGTCGGTGGCGCAGTTCCTGTGCGCGGCGCTGGCGCTGGCGCTGGCCGGCCTGCTGCCGTCGCAACTGTGGGCGGTGCCGGGCTGGGCGGGCGCGGCGCTGCCGCTGCTGTGCGGCGCATTGCCGTATGCGCTGCTGGTGCGCGCGCGCGCCGCGCGCCTGCGCAAGATCGAAGAGCAACTGCCGGAGACGGCCGACTTCCTCGGTCGCGCGCTGCGCGCCGGGCACGCGTTCGCCAACGTGTTGCAAATGGTGGGGCAGGAGCTGCCCGAACCGATCAGCGGCGAATTTCGCACCGTGCATGAGGAAATCAATTACGGCGTGCCGATGCAGGACGCGCTGCACAACCTGGCTGCGCGGGTGCCGCTGACGGACCTGCGTTATCTGGTGATCGCCGTGCTGATCCAGCGCGAGTCGGGCGGCAATCTGGCCGAGGTGCTGGGCGGCCTTGGCCGCACCATCCGGGCCCGCCTGAAACTGCTGGCCCAGGTGCAGGTGATGTCGGCCGAGGGGCGTCTGTCGGCCTGGGTCATGGGCGCGCTGCCGCTGGTCATCATGGGGGTGATGGACGTGATCAACCCGGACTACATCCGCGTGTTGTGGACCGAGCCGAGCGGGATCGCGCTGTTGTGGTACGGCGCCGGCATGATCGTGCTCGGTGTGTTGTGGATGCGGGTGGTGATCAGGATCCGGGTGTGAAACCGCCAGCGCGGCGAGGAGAGAACCGATGAGTGCAGTGCAATTGCTGTTTCTGGCGCTCGTGTTTGGCATCGTGGCGGGCCTGGCCTGGCTGGCGTTGACGCTGTTCGGGCCGGGCAGCGTACGCGCCCGTCTGCCCGGCGGCGTCGCTCCCAGCGCCGCGCCCGGCGCCGGCTGGGTCGAACGGGTCGCCAAGGTCGCCCAGCCATTTTCCAAGTTGTCGGTACAGGAGGAGGGTTGGGAAAAGTCCATGCTGCGCACCCGCTTCATGAACGCCGGCTGGCGCAATGCGAACGCGCCGGTACTGTATTTTGCGGCGAAAACCGTACTTGCGTTGGGGCTGCCCGTGGCGTTGGTGCTGCTGGCGTCGGCGTTTCCGGGCAGCGGGCGGCGCTACCTGCTGCTGGTGCTGTTCGGCGGGGCCGCGCTGGGCTACTACCTGCCCAATGTGGTGTTGGCGCGCAGCGCGCAGCGACGCCAGCGCGACATCTTCGAGAACGTGCCGGACGCGCTCGATTTGCTCACCGTCTGCGTCGAAGCCGGCTTGTCGCTCGAGCGCGCGCTGGTCAAGGTGGCCACCGAGATCGGCATCAAGAGCGTGGTGCTGGCCCAGGAACTGCAACTGGTGCTGATGGAAATGCGCGCTGGCTTCAGCAAGGAAAAAGCGTTGCGCAACCTGGCCTTGCGCAGTGGCGTCGAAGACGTCGATACGCTGGTGGCGATGCTGATCCAGTCCGAGCGCTTCGGCACCAGCATGGGCGACGCGCTGCGCGTGCATTCCGAGAATCTGCGCGGAAAACGCCGCCTGCTGGCCGAGGAAGCGGCCGCCAAGATCGCGCTGAAACTGCTGTTCCCGCTGGTGTTTTGTATTTTTCCGGCGTTGATGATGGTGTTACTTGGCCCGGCCGGCATCATGCTGATGCGGGGCATCCTGCCTTCGGTGGCAGCCACGCATTAAGGGAGACGACCATGCATCGCTATTTGAAATGCAGCGCCGGCGTGTGCGCCGGCGCGCTGTTGCTGGCATGCGCAGGCGCCGGGGTTCCGCGGGCGCCTGGGACGCCGGCGCCCGCGCCGACCCAGGCAGGGGCTGCCGAGGCGGCCTACACGCTGGGGCGCGGCGCCCATCTGGCGCGCCGCTACGTGCAGGCCGAGCAGCTCTACCTGGCCGCGCTGCGGGCCGACGCGGCCCACATCAATGCCAGCAATGGCTTGGCCACGCTGTACGCCGAACAGGGGCAGCTGGGCGCGGCGATCGCGCGCTGGCACGCGCTCACCAGCGCCTTGGGCAGCGCCAGCGGTCCCGAGTACGCGTTTCTGTTTGGCAATCTTGGCTACGCCTATTTCCTGAACGGCGAACCGGAGAATGCCCGTGTCGCGCTGGAAAAAGCATGCCTGCTCGATCCTTCGAACCAGCTGGCCTGGCAGCACCTGGGTAGCGCGCTGCAGCAGCTGGGCCAAAGCGAGCGTGCGCTGCGCATGTTTCGCCAGGCCAGCAGTTTGCAGGCACACGATATCAAGGCCGACTACGCGCAGCTGGCGCTCGCTGCGGGGCACGCCGTCGAGCAGGCGATCGACAGCGGCGCGGCGTCCGCACCGGGCTGGCCGGCCAGCGAGATTGTCGGCCAGGCCAGCGACGGCATGGTCACGCTGCGCCAGGTCGGCGCGCCGGCGCGTGTGGTCGCGGCGGCGCCCGAGGTGCCCGGGCCGATGCCGGAACAGGTGCGCCTGGAAATTCGCAACGGCAACGGGGTCGCTGGCATGGCGGCGGCGCTGGGACGGCGCATCGGCGAGCACGGCGTGCGCGTGGTGCGACTGAGCAATGAGAAGGGCTATCGTGTACAACTGACGCGCCTCGAATACGGGCCGCAATACCAGCTCGCCGCGTCCGAACTGGCGGCGCGTCTGGGCGCGAGCGAGTTGCGCGCGGTCGACAACTGCAAGCCTGCTGACGTACGCCTGGTGATCGGGCGCGACCTACTGCGCGCCACGCCGGCGCAAACCGGGGCGGCGCAAAGCAACGCGGTGGCTGGCCCGCTCGCCGCTGGTCGCGCCGGCTGACGCGTGCGTGGTGTGACAACGTCCTTAGCACGGATGGCGTGGGCGTCGAGCATCGCGGGGAGCGGGCCATCAAACGGTGTCGGCGATGGCATGTGCAACGACGATGGGGCGCTGCGCGCTGGCCGGCACCTGGTCGGCGCTACCGGGCGCGTGCGCGGCAGGTACCACGCAGGAGTCGACCGGCGAGTACGTCAACGATAGCGTCTGCGCTGGCACGCTCAAGGCCGCCTTTGTGGGCGAGCCGGCGCTGAAAGCGGCCGACATCCATGTTGCAACATGCACGGGCAGCTTGCAGCTGCGCGCTTTTGTCAGTTTGCCCGACAGTGTTAGGCAGCGCAGTGCGCTCGCCAGAACGGTGGGCAGCGTCACGTCCGTCATGGGCGCACTGGTCGTCAAGTAACGGGGTCGCTGAGCAAGCCGGCCGGCCTGCACGCCGTCGCTTGGGTGCGGAGAACGGTGCGCGCTTGCATGCCAGTGAGCCTGGACATAGCTGCCATGCCATGTCGACGCTGTCTTGCGCCGCCGGGCGCGCAGGCCGCGTCCGGCGGGAAGGAGTGCGGAGCGGCGCAGCTTGGTGCCCGCTCACGCGTTGATCTTTATTGCGGCAGCGCAGCCTTTTCAACGGCGCTCAAGCGCTTGCCGCTGATAACGACGACCTGCATCGGTGCGCCTGCATCGGCGACGATCTGTGGTGCGACATGGCGGGCTGGCAAAGCCGCGGTGGCGACGCTCGTTGCGCTGATCAATGCGAGCGTGATAACGAAGATGGCTTCCATGTTTTTTGCGATGTTCATGATATTTCCTTGTACTGGTTGCGCTGCTGTGATTGAACTATAGCGAGGCGCCTATTGGCCAACCACCGGAATGCGACGAACGGCATGTTAGGCGGGACAGGACGCGCGAATGCGGCGCGGAACGCGCGCCGAACAGGCGTACCGGCAGCGCTAAAACGGGCCGCCACGACGCGCCCGTGCCGACGCGGGACCGACCGGGCCGCCAGGCCCGATCGGTCGTGGCTGCCATCCTGACCGGCCTCAACGCAGCGGCGCAAGGGCACTGCCACCGTGGTAGGCGTTTGCGGCGCGGCACGGTGGCAGTGTGCCCGCATGACCAGGCCAGGTGTCACATCAGATCGCTGATGTCGAGCGGCGCCTCCACCGCATGGCGGGCGGCCATCGCCGCATGCGCGGCACTGTGCCGGCGGTGCGGCACGGTCAGTAGCTCCAGTGCGAGCGCCAGGCTGATGCCGCGCGCACGCAGGTAGCGGGCCGCATCGGCCGTGCCCAATAGCTGTCCGATGAATGCGCCTTCACGCACGGTTGCTGCAATTTCCCATTCTTCCAATCCATTCACATCGCTCATAGTCATCCTCCATTGTTTAAATGGTAACGATCGTTGGCGTGGGGACTTTTGATCTTATGCAAAAGTTATCGGTTTTAGCGAAGGTGCATATCAAAAAACAAACGAATTGTGCATGCGACGACAGCGGCCAGGACTGCGAAATAGCTGTATTGCAAGCTTCGATGCGGAGGATTGCGACAACGCAAAGGGGCGGCGTTCGATCCGCTTGGCGGGGAGGATAGGTACGCGGTGTGCCGGCATGGTCCACGTGGCGCGGGCTACCCGACGAAAAAAAAGGCTACCGGCCTAAGCGGGTAACCCTTTGATTTACTGCGAAATTCTGGTGCCGACTGCCGGTTTCGAACTGGCCACCTGATGATTACAAATCAACTGCTCTACCAAATGAGCTAAGTCGGCGAAAAACTTATAAGCGGCGAATTATACGCTATTTGATACGCGTGAGGGTCGGGCGGCTGCCTTTTTTTGGCGGTTCGTCGTCGTCGTTCGGTGTGCTTGACGAGGCGGGCGTGGCCAGTTCCGGGCTGCTGGGAACGGCGCTCAGTGTCGGCGCGCTGGTCGCCAGTTCGACCGCAGGCGCGTCGGCGCCGGCTGCCTGCACGTCGAAAGCCATGCCTTGGCCGTTCTCGTTGGCATAGATCGCCATCACGTTGTTGATCGGGATGTACAGTTCGCGCGAGACGCCGCCAAAGCGCGCATGAAAGCGCACCGCATCGTTGTCCATCTTCAGGCCGCTGGTGGCGCCGAAGCTGATGTTGAGCACGATTTCGCCCTGTTTGACGAATTCCATCGGCACCTGGGTGCCGGCGTCGACCTTGACCGCGAGGTAGGGGGTATAGCCGCTGTCGGTGCACCATTCGTAGATGGCGCGCAGCATGTAGGGCTTCGTTGAGATGTCGGGCATGGTATTGGGAGGGGCAGTGAAACAAGCGCTGCGCGTCCGGCGGCAAGCGTCCGGGCGCGCAGTGCGACAGCAATTAACGGCGCATGACCTTTTCGGACGGGGTCAGCGCTTCGATGTAGGCCGGACGCGAGAAGATGCGTTCGGCATACTTCATCAGCGGCGCGGCGGTCTTCGACAGTTCGATGCCGTAGTGGTCCAGGCGCCACAGCAGCGGCGCAACAGCCACGTCGAGCATCGAAAATTCGTCGCCCAGCATGTATTTGTTTTTCAGGAACAGCGGCGCGAGCGTGGTCAGGCGGTCGCGGATTTCCGCGCGTGCCTTGTCGTGGCTCTTGTCGTTGCCTTTTGCGCGTTCGCTTTCCAGCACATGCACATGCACGAACAACTCTTTTTCGAAGTTGAACAGCATCAGGCGCGCGCGCGCGCGCATCAACGGGTCGGCCGGCATCAGTTGCGGATGCGGGAAGCGTTCGTCGATGTATTCGTTGATGATGTTCGATTCGTACAGAATCAGTTCGCGCTCGACCAGGATAGGCACCTGGCCGTACGGATTCATCGTCGAAATGTCTTCCGGCTTGTTGAACAAGTCCACATCGCGCACTTCGAAGTCCATGCCTTTTTCAAACAGGACCAGACGGCAGCGTTGGGAGAAGGGGCAGGTTGTGCCCGAATAGAGAACCATCATTTTTTATAGTTCCTTAGAAACGAAGGGGGTGACACGCCTGGCGGATCACCCCGAAACGATTGTCCGCACTGCGGACAATACACGAATGCTGTTGCCTTGTGACGCACGCGAGCATGCGCCACGGGGCAGTGTTACTTGACTTCTTTCCAGTACGACGCATTCAAGCGCCATGCCAGCAGGGCGAACATCGACAGGAACAGCACCACCCAGACGCCCAGGCGCTTGCGCGTGCCTTGGGCCGGTTCGGCCATCCAGCCCATGTAGGCGACCAGGTCGGCCACCGCCGTGTCGTACTCGTAGGCCGACAGCTTGCCCGGCTTGACTTGCTGGAAGCCACCGAACTTGTGCACCATCTTGCCGTGCTCATGCGGATCTTCTTCTTCCACCATCTTCACCGTGCGCACACCCTGCAGCTCGTACAACACATGGGGCATGGCCACATTGTTGACGACCATGTTGTTCCAGCCGGTCGGACGGGTCTCGTCCTTGTAGAAGCTGCGCAGGTAGGTGTACAGGTAGTCCGAACCGCTGCCCGCTTCCGACGAGCGGGCGCGCACGATCACCGACAGATCCGGCGGAATCACGCCGAACCACGCTTTCGCGTCAGCCGGGGCGAGCGAGGTGGTCATCAGGGCGCCCACTTTGTCGGTCGTGAACAGCAGGCTGTTCTTGATCTGCTCTTCGGTCAGGTCCAGGTCGCGCAGGCGGTTGTAACGCATCGACGCCGCCGCGTGGCAGTTCAGGCAGTAGTTCACGAACAGCTTGGCGCCGTTTTGCAGCGAGGCCATGCTGGCGCGCTCAGGCGCCTTGTCCAGGGGGAAACCACCTTCGTTCGCCAACGCCAGGCCCGGCAGCAAGGCCAGGATAGCGATCAGTTTTTTATGAAAATTCATAGTATGTCCTTTTGCGCTTATGTGATGTCGTCAATTAGTGCGGATGAAACGTCACACGAGTGGGCACGGTCTTGAAGGTGCCCATCGCGCTCCACCACGGCATCAGCATGAAGAAACCAAAATAGATCAGCGTGCATACTTGCGCGATCAGCGTACGGCTGTCGGACGGCGGCATGGTGCCCAGGTAGCCCAACGCCAGGAACGACAGGCCGAACACCGTGTAGACATACTTGTGCCAGTCAGGACGATAGCGGATCGACTTCGCTTTCGAATGATCCAGCCAAGGCAGGCCGGCCAGTATCATCACCGAGGTGCCAAACAACACCACGCCCCAGAATTTCGCATCCAGGCCCGATGGCAGCATGCCCACGCAGGCGGCCACGGTGACCACCGAGACGATAATCTTGGTCAGTTTCGACAGGTTCGACTTGACCCACAGGAAAGCGACGTACGCGCCCAGAATCGGGATCAGCACTTTCAGGAAGTCCGACGTGGTTGCCCGCAGCACCGAGTAGAACGGCGTGAAGTACCAGGTTGGCGCGATGTGCGGGGGCGTTTTCAGCGAGTCAGCAGGGATGAAGTTGTTGTACTCGAGGAAGTAGCCGCCCATTTCCGGCGCGAAGAACACCACGGCGCTGAAGATGACGAGGAACACCGACACGCCAAACAGATCGTGCACCGTGTAGTAAGGATGCGAAGGAATCGAATCGAGTGGGTGGCCGTCGGCGCCCAGGTGTTCTTTGACTTCGATGCCGTCCGGATTGCTCGAGCCCACTTCGTGCAGCGCGATCAGATGCGCGGCAACCAGGCCCAGCAGAACCAGCGGGATCGCGATCACGTGGAAAGCGAAGAAACGGTTCAGCGTGGCATCGGAGACGACATAGTCACCACGAATCCACAGCGACAGGTCGGGACCGATGAAAGGAATCGCGCCGAACAGGTTGACGATCACTTGCGCGCCCCAGTAGGACATCTGGCCCCATGGCAGCAGGTAGCCGAAGAAGGCTTCAGCCATCAGGCACAGGAAAATCGCGAAACCGAACAGCCAGATCAGTTCACGTGGCTTGCGGTAGGAACCGTACAGCAGGCCGCGCGTCATGTGCAGATAGACGATGATGAAGAACGCCGAGGCGCCCGTCGAGTGCATATAGCGCACCAGCCAGCCAGCCGGCACTTCGCGCATGATGTATTCGACCGACCCGAAGGCCAGCAGCGCGTCCGGCTTGTAGTGCATCGTCAGGAAGATGCCGGTGACGATCTGCAGTACCAGCACCAGCATCGCCAGGGAGCCGAAGATGTACCAGAAGTTGAAGTTTTTCGGCGCGTAGTACTTGCCCCACTGATCGTTCCACAGCTTGGTCAGCGGAAAGCGGTCATCGACCCAGCCCAGCGCTTTTTCAGCGATCGGGGCGTCAGCCGAGAATTTGGTTTCTTTAAAAGCAGCCATGTTTTATGCCTCGCCTTTCTCGTCTTTGCCGATCAGCAGTTTGCTGTCGCTCAGGTACATATGACGCGGAACTTGCAGATTGTCCGGCGCTGGCTTGTTCTTGTAGACGCGGCCGGCCAGGTCGAAGGTCGAACCGTGGCATGGGCACAGGAAACCACCGGCCCAGTCGTCCGGCAGCGACGCTTGCGGGCCGGCGGCGAATTTCGACGATGGCGAGCAACCCAGGTGCGAGCAGATGCCCACGGCCACCAGGATTTCCGGCTTGATCGAGCGGTGTTCGTTGCGCGCGTAGTCCGGGGTCAGTTCGTCGACTTTGCGCTCGGACTGGGGATCGGCGACTTTGGCATCGGTGCTTTTCAGCGAGGCGACCATTTCTGGCGTACGCTTCAGGATCCACACGGGCTTGCCGCGCCATTCCACCGTTTTCATCTCGCCCGGCGCCATGCCCGCGATATCGACTTCTACTGGTGCGCCGGCAGCTTTCGCCCGTTCCGACGGCTGAAACGTACTTACCAAGGCTCCCGCCGTGGACAAACCCACCACGCCGCCCGCCGCGCACGTTGCGACGAGCAAGCCCCGGCGGCTCGAATCGACCTGCTTTTCGTTACTCATACCAACCCCAATCAGTCAAAATGCGAAATCGTAAGAAGTGTTAACAGAACTTCTAGCAACCTTAAATTATAAGGGAAGCGCGTTCCGAATTAAAGAAAAAACGTTGCCGAGACCCCAATCCGGCATATTTCAAGGGATATTTGCGCATGGGCTGTGCATTCATGCAAGGTTTCTGATGGAAGGGGGCGCACATGCCGGGTTTGGAATATGGTTCAATCGATAGTATGATCGCGCTGTAAGTTTGTGCACAATTCAATGAGGGGATGGCCGATGTCGATGATGAGCGAATTCAAGCAGTTTGCAATGAAGGGCAATGTGATGGACCTGGCGGTCGGCGTGATCATCGGTTCGGCCTTCGGCAAGATCGTCGATTCGCTGGTGCAGGACATCATCATGCCGCCGATCAGCAAGGTATTTGGCGGTCTCGACTTTGCCAATTATTACCTGCCCTTGAATCACCAAAGCACCGAACTGACGCTGATCGAAGCGAAGAAAGCCGGTGCGGTATTTGCATACGGCAATTTCATTACCATCCTGATCAATTTTCTGATCCTCGCCTTCGTGATTTTCCAGATGGTGCGTCTGGTCAACAAAATGCGCGCCAACGAGGCGCCCGCGCCGGCGGCCGTCGTCACGCCGGAGGATATCGTGCTGCTGCGCGAGATCCGCGACGCATTGAAAAAGTAAGGGGCCGCGTCGGCGCAACCGCGCCGCGCCATGCCCGTTTTTAGCTCAGGGATTCGGATGCGACGTTATTGGTTGTTGTTTGCGCAGGCTGTCACGATCGCGCTGGCCGTGTATTTCGTGCTGGCCACCTTGCGTCCGGAGTTGCTCGGGCGCCCCGTGGTACGCGCCGTGCCTGTCAGCGCCACCGTGCTGCAGGCGCCGCTGGCGCCGTCGAGCAGCACCTACCGCGCCGCCGCCGAACGGGCGATGCCGGCCGTGGTCAACATCCTCACCACCCAGGCGCCCAAGCGGGCCGTCAATCCGCGTCTGAAGGATCCGCTGTTCCGGCGCTTCTTTGGCGAGCGCGGCGGCGACGACGAGCAGGAGTCCAGCCTGGGCTCGGGCGTGATCGTCAGCGCCGAAGGCTATATCCTGACCAATAATCACGTCGTCGAGGCGGCCGACGAAATCGAGGTGGTGCTGGCCGACGGGCGCAAGGCTCCGGCCAAGATCGTCGGCACCGATCCGGAAACCGACCTGGCGGTGATCCGCATCGCGCTGCCCAAGCTGCCGGTGATTGTGCTCGGGCATGCCGAGCAGGCCCGCGTGGGCGACATCGTGCTGGCCATCGGCAACCCGTTCGGCGTGGGCCAGACCGTCACGATGGGCATTGTCTCGGCGCTGGGGCGCAAGAATCTGCACATCAACCATTTCGAAAACTTCATCCAGACCGACGCGGCCATCAACTTCGGCAATTCGGGCGGGGCACTGGTCGACATCAACGGCAATTTGTTGGGCATCAACTCGGCGATTTATTCGCAAAGCGGCGGTTCGGTCGGCATCGGCTTTGCGATCCCCGTCTCGACGGCCAAGTCGGTGATGGAGGAGATCATCAAGTCCGGCCACGTGGTGCGCGGCTGGATCGGGGTCGAGTCGCAGGACATCACGCCGGAATTGGCGGAAAGCTTCGGCCTGACGCGCCAAACCGGCGCCATCATCGCCGGCGTGGTGCGCAACGGCCCGGCCGACAAGGCCGGCATCCGCCCGGGCGACATCCTGATGGCGGTGGACGGCAAGAGCGTCTCCGACACCACCGAGATGCTCAACCTGATCGCCCAACTGGCGCCGGGCGGCAAGGCGCGCATGACGGTGATGCGCAAGAACCGCGAGGCCACGCTCGACGTGATGGTCGGCAAGCGCCCGCGCACCAATTAAGCATTTCTCCACATAAACAATTTCCCAACGAAGGAACGCGATCCATGCATTTGCGCGACCTCACGCAATTTTTAAAAGAACTGGCCGACAATAACAACCGGCCCTGGTTCATCATGAACAAGCCGCGCTACGACATCTTGCGCGAGGAGTTTCTCGACACCGTCACCAGCCTGATCTTTGAACTGGCCAAGTTCGACCGCCCCATCATCGCCTGCAATCCGAAAAAAGCGCTGTTTCGCATCAACCGCGATATCCGCTTTTCGCACGACAAGAGTCCGTACAAGACGCGTTTCTCGGCCGCCATCGTGCCCAACGACATGAAGCGCCCGGGCGACGCGGGTGGCCCGGTGTATTACCTGCAGATCGACGGCACCGGCAAGCTGCTGTTCGGCGCCGGTGAATACATGCCGCCGCCGGCGCGCCTGCGCGCGATTCGCGCCCAGATCGTCAACGATGCGACAGGGTTTGCCAAAATGCTCAAGAATAAGCCCATGCGCGCGCGCTTTGGCGACCTGCAAACGGAAGACAAGCTGGCGCGCCCGCCCAAAGGTTTCGACGCCGAGCACGTGCATGTCGAGTATCTGAAGCTGAAGAGTTTCTTCGTCTGGACCGAGGTCGAACTCAAGCAAAACGCGCCCGATCAACTGGTGCCGGATCTGGCGGCCGGGCTCAAGGATGCGTTCGCGCTGGTCAGCTGGCTGCGCACCGTGAAAGTGGCAGCCGAAGAATAATTCACAAGGAGTAAAGCCATGGCCTTGCAACACGCCGCGTCCGGACAACTGATCGCACTCAAGCGCGATGACGACGATATCGCCTACTTCACCTCGGTGGCGCTGGCCAAGACCGAGCACATGGAGGTGATCCGGCTGGTGCTGCCGCAGGGGCGCGAGATGGCCGAGCACAAGGTCGCCGGCGAGATGACCTTGCAGTGCCTGGAAGGCGAAGTGGCGGTCGATGCGCATGGCACCACCACGGTGCTGCAGCCGGGCCAGATGCTGTGGCTGGCCGGCTCGCAAGCGCACGCGGTGCGCGCGCTGCAGGATACGGTGGCGCTGCTGACGATCCTGCTGCCCCACTAAACGACGTTACGCCGCTTCGCCGCGCGGATCGCGCGCCATCAGACGCGCCACCATGTCGTGCGGCGCGACGCCATCAAATAGCACGCCGGCCACCGCATTGGCGATCGGCATCTCCACCCCCAGCGTCAGGGCCAGTGCGCGCACTGCCTTGGCGCACGGCACGCCTTCGGCCACATGGCCCAGTTCATCGACGATGGTGGCCAGCGGCTTGCCCTGCGCCAGCCCAAGCCCGACGCGGCGGTTGCGCGACAGGTCGCCCGTGCAGGTGAGGATCAGGTCGCCCATGCCGGTCAAACCCATGAAGGTATTCGGATGGCCGCCCAGCGCCGTGCCCAGCCGGGTGATTTCGGCCAGCCCGCGGGTGATCAGCGCGGCGCGCGCGTTCAGGCCCAGACCCAGGCCGTCGGCCACGCCGGTGGCAATGGCGAGCACGTTTTTCACGGCGCCGCCCACTTCCACGCCCACCACGTCGTCCGACGAGTAGACCCGGATGGTGCCGCCGTGCAGCGCGTCGACCACCTGCTCGCGCAAGGCCGGCGCGCCGGAGGCGATGGTCAGCGCGCACGGCAGGCCGCGCGCCACTTCCTGCGCGAACGAGGGGCCCGACAGTGCGCCGCCGGGCACGTCAGCGCCCAGCACGGCGCGCACCACCTGATGCGGCAGCAGGCCGGTGTCGCCTTCGAAGCCCTTGCACAGCCAGACGATGTTGGGAATTGCCTGGCCCTTCAGGCGCTCAAGCAGCGGGCGCAGGCCAGCCACCGGGCAGGCGGCGATCAGCAGCGGCGCCTCGGCGGCGCTGGCGCCCAGCACATGCGCCAGCGCGGCGTCGAAATCGGCCGTCAGGCGCAGTGCGGCCGGCAGCGCAAAGCCGGGCAGGTAGCTGGTGTTCTCGCGCGTGGCGTGCATGCTGGCCATGGCCGCGGTGTCGCGGCCCCACAGCAGCACATCGTGGCGCGCCGCCAGCGCCATCGCGACCGCCGTGCCCCAGGCACCGGCGCCCAGGACGGTAATTTTGTGAGGAATTTTATGGACAGCGTGCATGACGGCTAGCTCGGTAAAGGGGCGGTGGAACGACAGGGCGACTCAGACGACGAGAGCTGTTCGGGCATGTTCGAAACACACTCAAACACGCTCAAACGCTCAGGTGCCCCAGACCTCGGCGGTCTTGATGAAGCCGGTGGCGCCATCGCGGTGCTTGACCTTGACCCAGCTGCTGGCGGGCCCGTCGAGCAACTCGAGCAGCACGCCCTTGTCGGCGCTGAGCAGGGTGGCAGCGCCGTCGTCGGCGCGTTCGCGCACCTTGGCGCCGGCCGCGCGCACCACGACGGTGCGTTTGGGCGACAGCAGCTTCGCTTCGGTCCAGGCCATCTCGCCGCTGGCGTCGCGCACTTTGACCCAGTCGCCATGGCTGATCACCACTTCGACCGGCATGCCGCGCGGGGCGACGAACAGCTTGCCACCCTTCAACGAGGGTGCGTCGTACAGGATGGCAGGGGCCGCGCCGACGCTCTTGAAATCGAGCGCGTGGACGCTCACGCTGGCCAACAGCAACGCTGTGCCTGCAAGAAAACGGGGAAATGTCATGATGTGGCCTTCGCCTGGGAGTGGGGGAACACCACGGTCTGGTGACCGTGGTGTCTGGCCTCGTGCGCGCGCGCGGCGCGCAGCCGGCCGGTAATGCTTAGTGCGTGTTTTCAGCGGCTGGCGCGGCGGCGGCGGCCGATTCGATCGCGGCGCGACGTTGCTGGTAGAACACTTCGAAGTTGATCTCAGCCAGGTGCACAGGCGGGAAGCCGGCACGGGTGATCACGTCGGCGATGTTGGCGCGCAGGTAAGGGTAGACGATGTTCGGGCAACCGATTCCCAGCAGCGGATCGAGTTGATCGGCAGGAATGTTGCGCGCTTCGAAGATACCGGCTTGCTTGCCTTCGACCAGGAACGCTACTTTGTCCTTGATTTTGGCGGTGACGGTGATCGTCACGGTCGATTCAAAGATGCCGTCGGCGATCGCTTCGGAACCGACGTCGAGCGACACTTCGATCGCTGGCGCTTCTTGGTCGAGGAAGATCGATGGGGAATTTGGTTGCTCCAGCGACATGTCTTTCAGGTAGACGCGTTGGATTTGGAATACAGGTTGCAGGATTTCGTCGGACATGGAACGCTTTCGTTGGGATGGATAAAGAACGGCGAGACGCCGTTCCCTCGATGCTGCACATTGGGTTCAATCAGGCACAAATCAAACGCGAGGGCAATTGTATCAAAACCGCCTCGAAACAGACAGTTTCTGCCATCGCGCGCCGACTTAGCCGTCTAGATGGTGCTCAGGCGGCGTTTAACAAGGGGTCCAGTGCACCGGCCTGGTCCAAAGCGTACAAATCGTCGAAACCGCCCACGTGGGTGGCGCCGATGTAGATCTGCGGCACCGAACGGCGGCCGGTCTTTTCCATCATGATCACGCGTTGCTCGGGGTCGAGGTCGACGCGGATTTTTTCGATCCCCGTCACGCCCTTCGCTTCGAGCAAACGCTCGGCGCGCACACAGTAGGGGCAGGAGGCAGTGTGGTACAACACAACATGGGCAGTCATGGCAGTTCTCTCAAAAATTATTTAGTGACCGGCAAACCTTGGGCTTGCCATGCGGCCAGGCCGCCTTCCAGACTGACCGCGTCAAAGCCCGCTTGCGCGAGCTTGGCGACGGCCTTGGCCGAGCGCGCGCCGCTCTGGCAGACGACGACGATGGTCTTGGTCTTCGATTTTTCCAGCTCGCCGATGCGTTTTTCGAGCTCGCCCAGCGGAATGTGCTTGGCGTCGCGGATGTGGGCGGCGGCAAATTCAGCCGTTTCACGCACGTCGAGCAGCATGCTCTTGCCGCGGTTGAGCAGCAGCGTCGCCTCCAGCGGGGACGCTTTTTTACCGCGCCCGGTCAGCACCGGCCAGAGCAGCGCGCCACCCGAGACGAGGGCGACGGCGACCCAAAGAAAATTGTCAATAATGAATTTCACGAAGGTTCCAATGGTTAAGGCAATGCGCCCATTATAAAATAGATGCTGAAGCATTGATGTTTGCAGCGTTTTCGGGCCGCGCCTGGCCTGTCCTCCCCCGACTTTTTGAAGAGCATTTCATGTATAAAATCGTATTCATGCGCCACGGCGAGTCCACCTGGAACCTCGATAACCGCTTCACCGGCTGGACCGACGTCGACCTGACGGAGAAGGGCGTGCAGGAGGCGCGCGGCGCCGGCATCGCGCTCAAGGAGGCGGGCTTCACCTTCGATTTGACGTACACCTCGGTGCTCAAACGCGCCATCCGCACGCTCTGGCTGGCGCTCGACGAAATGGATGCAATGTGGCTGCCCGTCAAGCACGACTGGCGCCTCAACGAGCGTCATTACGGCGCCCTGCAAGGTCTGGACAAGGCCGAGACGGCCGCCAAGTACGGTGACGAGCAGGTGCTGGTGTGGCGCCGCAGCTATGACACGCCGCCTCCGGCGCTCGCTGCCGACGACGAACGCACCTCCTACGCCGACCCGCGCTACGCCGGTCTGCCGCGCAGCGCGGTGCCGCTCACCGAATGCCTGAAGGACACCGTGGCGCGCGTGATGCCGGTGTGGGACGAGGAAATCGCCCCGGCCATCCGCGCCGGCCGCCAGATCCTGATCTCGGCGCACGGCAACAGCCTGCGTGCGCTGATCAAGATGCTCGACGGGATCAGCGATGCCGACATCGTCGGCCTGAACATTCCCAACGGCCAGCCGCTGGTGTATGAACTGGACGCCGACCTGAAACCGATTCGCAGCTATTATCTGGGCGACCCGGCCGCGATTGCCGCCGCGATGAAGGCCGTCGCCAACCAAGGTAAGGCCCAGTAGGTTTTGATCCTCTCCCCACCGTTGTACCGCAGCCGGCGCCTGGGCGCCTTGCTGTGTCTGGCGTGCGCGCTGCTGGGCGGCGCCGTCCAGGCCGCACAGACCAGCAAGGTCACCGAGCGCAGCAAGCAAAAGGCGCTCGCCGAGACCACCCGCGCCAGCCTGCAGCAAAAGCTGTCGGCCTTGAAGCGCGACATCGGGCGCACCGAAAGCGAAAAGGACAGCGCCGCCGATACCCTGGCCGCGTCCGAAAAAGCGATTTCCAACGCCAACCGTTCGCTGCGCGACCTGACGGACGAACAAAGCCAGACCAGTGCCAAGCTCAATGAACTGGCCGCCAGCGGCGTGCAGCTGGCGCAGACCATCGAGGCGCAGAAAAAGCAGCTCGCCACGCTGCTGCGCGAGCAGTACGTGGCCGGCAACGAGGACCGCATCAAGCTGCTGCTGTCGGGCGACAATCCGAACCGCATCAACCGCGACCTGCAGATGATGGCCTATGTGTCGCAGGCCCAGGCGCGCCTGCTGGGCGCGCTGCGTACCAATCTGGCGGCGGTCGAGGCCAATCAGCATGAGGCGCAGAACGCCAAGGATGAACTTGACGAGATCGCCCAGGAACAGCACGAGCAGAAAACCGTGCTCGAACAGGAAAAGGCGCGCCGCGCCGCCCTGCTGGGCACGCTGTCGCAGCGGCTGGCAGCGCAGCGCAAGGAAGCGGGCAATATCGAACGCGACGAACAACGCCTCGACGGCCTGGTCGGCAAACTGTCCAAGCTGATCAAGGACGAGGCCGAGGCCGCAGCGGCCGAACAGCGCCGCCAGGAGGCCTTGGCCGCCAAGGCCCGCGCCGACGCGCAGGCCAGGGCGCAGGCGCGCGCACTGGCCAGGGCGAAGGCCCAGGCCGAGCGCGAACGGCTGGCCAAAGAGGCCGCCAGACCGGGCGTCAAACCGGCCGTGCCGGTCAAGCCCGAGCCGGTCGAAGCGCCCGAGCCGGAGCTGGCGCAACAGCCCACCGAGGCCAAGCCGGAAACCAAGCCGGCCGCCATTTCGCTGGCGCCGGCCGCACCCGACGGCGCCTTTGCCAGCCTGCGCGGGCAGTTGCGCGCGCCCGTCAGCGGCAAGGTCGCCGTCAAGTTCGGCAGCAAGCGCGACGACGCGCCGCGCTGGAAAGGCGTGTTCCTCAAGGTCGACGAGGGCAGCGACGTCAAGGCGGTGGCGGCCGGGCGGGTGATCTATGCCGACTGGGTGCGCGGCTACGGCAACCTGATCATGGTCGATCACGGCAGCGGGTACTGGACCATTTATGGTTTCAACCAGTCGCTGTTCAAGCGCGCCGGCGACGCCGTCAAGAGCGGCGAGTCGATCGCCAGCGCCGGCAAGACAGGGGGGCAGCAGGAATCGGGTTTATACTTTGAGATGCGACACAACACACTTCCCTTCGATCCGGTCGGCTGGGTCAAGTTCTAGCACGGTCATTTTGGCTTCTTTTTTCGCGGATAACGGTACATACATGGGCATGAAATTGAAGAGCGTCGGTCTGATCGGGTTTGGCATGGTGGCAGGGGTGGCAGCCTCGTTCCAGTTTTCCGCCGTGGCGCAAAAAGGCCCCGAGACGGCGCTGCCGTTGGGCGAACTGCGCCAACTGGCCGACGTGTTCAGCCTGATCAAGAGCGACTACGTCGAGCCGGTCGAGGACAAGAAGCTGCTCGCCGAAGCCATCTCCGGCATGGTGGCCTCGCTCGACCCGCACTCGGTCTATCTCGACAAGAAAGCCTTCCAGGAAATGCGCGAGAGCATGCAGGGGCGCTTCGTCGGCCTGGGCATCGAGGTGGCGATGGACGACGGCTACGTGAAGGTGGTCGCGCCGATCGAGGATTCGCCCGCCTGGCGCGCCGGCATCAAGGCGGGCGATCTGGTCACCCGCATCGACGGGGTGCTGGTCAAGGGCATGAACCTGGACGAGGCGATCAAGAAGATGCGCGGTGATCCGCACACCAAGATCACGCTGACAATTTCGCGCCGCGGCGAGGACAAGCCGTTGACGATCCCGGTAATGCGCGAGGAGATCATCGTGCAAAGCATCAAGGGCAAGATGATCGAGCCGGGCTATGTGTGGTTGCGCATCACCCAGTTCCAGGAGCAGACGGTCGAGGACATGGCCAAGAAGCTGGGCGCGCTGTATGCCCAGGACCCGCATATCAAGGGCATCGTGCTGGACCTGCGCAACGATCCGGGCGGCTTGCTGCCCGGTGCGATCGGCGTCTCGGCCGCCTTCCTGCCAAAGGACGCCGAAATCGTCTCGACCAACGGCCAATTGGCCGATTCGAAGCAGAGTTTTTACGGCCGGCGCGAGTTCTACGCCGAACAGGCCGGCCCTGATCCGCTGGCCAAGTTGCCGGCGGCGCTGAAAACGGTGCCGATCGTGGTGCTGGTCAACGTCGGTTCGGCCTCGGCCTCGGAGATCGTGGCCGGCGCGCTGCAGGACTACAAGCGCGCCATCATCATGGGCAGCCAGACTTTCGGCAAGGGTTCGGTGCAGACCTTGCGCCAGCTGTCGGCCGACACCGCCGTCAAGCTGACCACGGCGCGCTACTACACGCCCAATAAACGCTCGATCCAGGCGCGCGGCATCATCCCCGACCTGATGGTCGACGAATACGCCGACGGCGCCGGACTCGATGGCTTGGGTGTGCGCGAAGCCGATCTGGGCAAGCATCTGGCCAACGAGGGCGACAAGAGTGGCGACGAGGCGGCGCGCGCACGGCGCGACGATCTGGAAGAAGAGCAGCGCATCATCGCGCAAGAGAAAAAGCGCAAGCCGCTCGAATACGGCAGCAAGGACGACTTCCAGCTGGCTCAGGCGATCAAGCACTTCAAGGGCTTGCCGCTGCAGCTGTCGAAGGTCAAGCCGGACCTGCGCAGCGAGCCCGAGGCCGACAAGGCCGCACCCAAGGCCGCGCCGAAGGTGCCGGACTTGCAGCACGGCAGCAAGAAGTAATGGGGCAGGGACGCGCCTGATGAACGACCAGCAGCTGTTGCGCTATTCGCGCCATATCCTGCTCGACGAGATCGGCATCGAGGGCCAGCAACGTGTGCTGGACGCGCATGCGCTGGTGATCGGTGCCGGCGGGCTTGGTTCGCCCGCCGCGCTGTACCTGGCCTCGGCCGGGGTAGGCACCATCACGCTGGTCGACGACGACGACGTCGACCTGACCAATTTGCAGCGCCAGATCTTGCATACCACCGCGCGGGTGGGCCAGCCCAAGGTCGACTCGGCGCGCAACGCGCTGCACCAGATTAATCCCGAGATCACCATCCACGCGCTGCGCGAACGGGTCCAGGACGCGCGTCTGGCCGAGCTGGTACAGGCCGCCAGCGTGGTGCTCGACTGCAGCGACAACTTCGCCACCCGCCACGCGGTCAACCGCGCCTGCGTGGCGCACAAAGTGCCGCTGGTGTCGGGCGCGGTGATCCGCTTCGACGGCCAGATCAGCGTGTTCGACCCGCGCAGCGCCGCCTCGCCGTGCTACTCCTGCCTGTTCCCGCAGGACCAGCAGTTCGAGGACGCCGCCTGCAGCAGCATGGGCGTGTTCGCCCCGCTGGTGGGGGTGATTGGCGCGATGCAGGCGGCCGAGGCGCTCAAGCTGATGATCGGCATCGGCCAATCGCTGGCCGGGCGCCTGCTGCTGCTGGACGGGCGCGCCATGGAGTGGAACACGATCGGCATTGCGCGCAACCCCGCCTGCCCGGTGTGCGGCGCCTGACATTCCCCTTTTTTCAAACGGAGCAACGATGAAGACTCTGAGCGCAGCGCTGGCGCTGGCCTTGGTCGCGAACGGCGGCGCGGCGGCCAGCGCGGCCACCGACGCGACCCGCTATCTGATTTTCGTCGATAACGACAAGCTGGCCGGCGAACAGCGCGTCGAGCGGGGCGCCGACGGTGTCACGCGGGTGCACTACGCATTCAAGAACAATGGACGCGGACCGGAGCTTGACGAGCAGTTCCGCTTCAACAAAGACGGCACGCTGGCCGCCTACCAGGTCAAGGGCAGTTCCACCTTCGGCGCGCCGGTGGACGAACAATTTAGCCGTGGCGCGGCGAGCGCCAGCTGGCAGTCCACGTCGGAGCACGGCAGCAGCGCCGTCAAGGGCGCGGCCTTGTATGTGCCGCTGAACGGCTCGTACGAAATGACGTCGCTGGCGCTGGGCGCGCTGGCGGGCAGCAACGCCAGCCTGGCGTTGCTGCCCTCGGGCGCGCTCAGCTTTCGCAAGCTCGACGAGATGATCCTCAGCCACGCCGGTGTGAGCCGCAAGGTGCAGCTGCTGGCGCAGAGCGGGCTGGGGCTGTCGCCCAGCTTCGTGTGGGCCGGCACGGGCGTCAAGCCGCGTCTGTTCGCCGCCATCAATCCCGGTGCGACGACGCTGATCGAACAGGGCTGGGAAAGCCATGGCGCGGCGCTGGCGGCGCGCCAAAAGCTGGCCGAAAGCCGCATGCTGGCCGACTTGGCCGGCCACTTGCAGCACCGGTTGGATGGCGTGACGGTGCTGCGCAACGCGCGCGTGTTCGACAGCGACAAGGCCGAGCTGACCGCGCCGATGGATGTGTACCTGCTGCGCGGGAAAATCACCGCCGTGCTGCCAGCGGGATCGGACGCGCGCGGCGCCAGCGCCGAGATCGATGCGGCCGGGCGCATCCTGTTGCCCGGCCTGTTTGACATGCATGCGCACGTGAGCCGCTGGGAAGGCGGCCTGAATCTGGCCGCCGGCGTGACCAGCGTGCGCGACATGGGCAACGACAACGTGCAGCTGCAGCAGATGGTCGACGAAATCACCGACGGCAAGCTGCTCTCGCCGCAGATCGTGCCGAGCGGCTTCCTGGAGGGCGAGAGCCCGTACTCGGCCAAACTCGGCTATGTGATCCGCGACCTGGGCGGCGCCAAGAACGCGGTCGACTGGTACGCCCAGCACGGCTATCCGCAGCTGAAAATCTACAACTCGTTTCCAGCGGCGCTGCTGCGCGACACGGTCGCCTATGCGCACAGCCGCGGCATGCGGGTGTCCGGCCACGTGCCGGCCGGGCTGCGCGCGCAGGATGTCGTCGAACGGGGCTTCGACGAAATCCAGCACATCAATCAGCTGATGCTCAATTTCCTGGTCACGCCCGCCACCGACACGCGCACGCTGGAGCGTTTCGTGCTGCCGTCGGAGAAAGTGGCGGGACTCGATTTCGACGCGGCGCCGGTGCAGCAATTTATCGCCACGCTGGCCGCCAAACAGATCGTGATCGACCCGACGATGGCCGCATTCGCCTTCCTGAAGCAGCGCGACGGCGACCTGAGCGTGCCGTTCGCCGCCGTCGCCGCGCACCTGCCGCCCGACGTGCAGCGCAGCTTGTACGTGGGCGGCATGAAGATCGCCGACGACGCCACCTTGCAGCGCTACCAGCGCTCCTACGCCAAGATGGTCGAGTTTGTCGGGCGCCTGTACCGGGCCGGCGTGCCGCTGGTGGCCGGCACCGACGACCTGGCCGGCTTCACCTTGCAGGCCGAACTGGAAATGCTGGTGCAGGCGGGCCTGCGTCCGGTCGACGCGCTGCAGATCGCCACCCGCAACGGCGCGCGTTACACCCGCACCAGCGATCAGCGCGGCTCGATCACGCCGGGCAAGCTGGCCGACCTGGTGCTGGTCGATGGCGATCCGACGCGCCAGATCGGCGACATCCGCAAGGTCGCTTTGGTGATCACGCGCGGTGTGCTGATCTACCCGCACGAGATCGACCAGGCGCTGGGCATCGCGCCGTTCGTCAGTGCCGCGCCGCGCTTGCGCGCGCTGGTTCGGCAACCGTAAGCGGGTCCGGCGCGCGCCAGGTCAGCGCGATGGGCAAGCCCGACAAGGCCCTGCCGATACTGCTGCACGGGCACGCCGATCGACTGGCCAGCGCGCGGCGCAAGCTGCAGGCCTTGCCGCCGAGCATGCGGCAAGGCGGCAGCGTGACGGCGCTGGTGCCGAGCATCGCCATGCGCAACGGTGATGCGCGTCGTCGCGCCTGGCCAGTTCGGATGCCTTGCGCGTGCGCTACGAGCGCTTGTTCAAGGGGCAGCAACAGCGCGGCGAGCTGGTCGGGCCGGCCCGTCAATACGCGCAAAGCAGGCCTGCGCGCCCGGCGCGGACCGACGATTTGACCCGATTACACGACTGTTTTTGTCGTTGCGACGATTCGGCCTTATACTCTGACTTCATCCTTTGCCAACACTGACCTAATCATATGCAAATTGCTTCGAATCGCCGCCGCACACGCGGCTTCACGCTGGTCGAGATCATGGTCGTGGTCGTCATTATCGGCATCCTCGGCGCGCTGGTCGTGCCCAAGCTGCTGGGACGCACGGGCGAGTCGCGCGTGGTCGCCGCCAGGGTCGACATTTCGACCTTGATGTCGGCGCTCAAGCTCTACAAGCTCGACAATCAGCGCTACCCCACCACCGAGCAGAGCCTGACGGCGCTGACCACCAAGCCCACCGCCGGCCCGGCCGCGAATGGCTGGAAGACCGGTGGCTATATCGATAAATTGCCGAAAGATCCGTGGGGCAATCCCTACCAGTATCTGTCGCCCGGCATCCACGGCGAGGTCGACATCTTCTCGCTGGGCGCTGACGGTCAGCCGGGCGGCAGCGGCGAAGATGCCGATATCGGTTCGTGGGAAAACTGAGTCAGGCCATGCCCAAGCGTCGGCCAGTGCGCGTTGCGCGCGGCTTCACGCTGGTGGAGCTGATGGTGGTGGTTGTCATCATCGGCATCACGCTGGGGATGGTGTCGCTCAACGCCCTTCCCAGCCAGGACCAGAATCTGCAGAACGAGGCCCAGCGCATCGCGCTGCTGTTGCAGCTGGCGCGCGATGAAGCGATCGTGCGCAACCGCCTGGTCGCCTTCGAAGCCGATGCCGAACACTATCGTTTTCTGGTGCGCAACGATACCAGCTGGGCGCCCGTGCTCGAGGATGACCTGCTGCGCGAGCGCGCGTTCAAGAACGCCCCGGTGGCGCTGTCGATCGATCCGCCCGTCAGCGGCGTGGTCGGTCCTTTGCGCATCACCTTCGGACGCGAACCGGTCGACAAGCCGTTCGTGCTGACGCTGGCCAGCGGCACGCACGCCGCCGCCATCCGCGCCGACGGCATCGGCCACTTTGTCGTCGAATGATGGGCCGCCCGATGCGCCGTGCCAGCGCCGGCTTCACCCTGCTCGAAGTGCTGGTGGCGCTGGTCATCGTCGGCACCGCGCTGGGCGCTTCGCTGCGCGCAGTGGGCAGCCTGACCCAGAACAGCAGCGAGCTGCGCAGCACCATGATGGCCACCTGGTCGGCCGAAAACCAGCTGGTCAAAGTACGTCTTTCGAAACAGTTTCCCGCCATCGGCAAGCAGACTTTCGACTGTCCGCAGGGCGACCTGGTGCTGGTGTGCGACCAGGAAGTGCTGGGCACCTTGAATCCGCGCCTGCGCCGCGTCGAGGTGAGCGTGTACAACGTCGACAATCGCGCGCGCCGCATCGTCAAGCTGTTCCAACTGGTGCTCAACGAATGAGGCGCGCGCGCGGTTTCACGCTGGTCGAACTGCTGGTGGCGATCAGCATCCTGGCGTTGGTGGCCGTGCTGGGCTGGCGCGGACTCGATGGCATCGTGCGCGCGCGCATCGCCCTGACGGCGCAGATGGAGACCACGCGCGGCATGCAGCTCGCGTTCGCCCAGATGCAAAGCGATTGCCAGCACATGGTCACGCCCGAACAGGTGCATCTGCGCCCGTACCTGCTGGCCGATCACGACCGCCTGACCATGGTGCGCACGGTGTTCGCCGAAAACGAGCCGACCCGCCTGCAAGTGGTGGCCTATCGCATCATTGACGGGGTGCTGACACGGCGCGAGTCGGCCGGTGTGCGCGACCTGATCGCGCTCGACGCCGCCTGGAAGGCCGCCACCGGCGACGCCGACAGCAGCGCCCCGGTGGTGCTGCAGCAGGGTGTCACCGGGATGCTGGTCCAGGTCTGGAGCGGCACCGGCTGGATGGTACTGACGGCCGCCGCGCCGCTGGTGGCCCCGAGCGGGCTGGAGGTGGCGCTGCAGGTCAAGGGGCAGACCACCAGCATGACCAAAGCCTTTTTGCTGGGCGGCGTATGATGCGCCGCCAATTCCAGCGCCAGCGCGGCGTGGCCGTGATCACCGCCTTGCTGCTGACGACGCTGGCGGTGACGATCGTGGCCAGCCTGTTCTGGCAGCAGCAGGTGCAGGTGCGCTCGATGGAAAACCAGCGTCTGCACCTGCAGACCAAATGGATCGTGCGTGGCGCGATGGACTGGGCCCGTCTGATCCTGCACCAGTCCGGCGTCGACAACCAGGGCTTGACCACGCTCGACGGGGTGTGGGCCACGCCGCTGGCCGAAACGCGCATGGACCAGTACATTGAACGCGACCGGGTCGAGGGCGAAACCTTCGACGCGACACTGTCGGGCCATGTCACGGATGCGCAGGCGCGCTACAATCTGAATAAATTGGCAACCCAACGCCAGATCGACAAAAATCAGGTGAAGGTGTTCGAGAGCTTGCTGCGCAATCTGGGTCTGGACGGCGCGCTGGCGATGACGGCCGCGCAAGGCCTGGCCAGATCGCAGCTGGCGCCGCCGCAGGGCCAGCCGGCGCCGCAGGGCAATTTGCTGCCGCCCATGGCGCTGCAGGCTGACAGTGCGCCGCTTGACCTGATACAGTTGGATGATTTGCTGGCGCTGCCGGGCTATACGCCGGATGTCGTGGCCAAGCTGCGCGATTTTGTGGTGGTGTTGCCAGCGCCGGCGGTCGGTACTCCCGGGCCGATGACGCTGCCCGGCGTGAATGCCAACACGGCGCCGGCGGAAGTGCTGGCGGCGGTGCTGGGCGTGCCGTTGTCACAGGGACAGTCGCTGGTGCAGGCGCGCAAGCAGGCGCCGTTCAATGACCCGACCAAAGTGACGCTTGCGCTGGGCATCACGTCGACCCCCGCGGGGATCGACGTCAAGAGCGATTATTTTCTGGTGTATAGCAAGGTGCGCCTGGAGCGCGCCGCGCTGGACGCGGAGGCGCTGATCTGGCGCCAGGCGTCCAGCGGCGGTCGCACCACGCTGGTCTGGATACGGGAAAACTAGCACAATGAACACGGAAATGAACGAAAGCGAGATCCTTTGACTACCCTTTATATCCGCCATCCGGGGCGCGCCGACGGCGCCACCACGCCCTGCCAGTATGCGCTGGTGGCCAGCGGCGGCGCGCTGCTGCAGCAGGGCGCCTGCATGCTGGGCGCGCTGCGCGAGCTGATCGGGCAAGCGCGCCGCGTGGTGCTGCTGTTGGCCGGGACCGACGTGACGCTGCTGCAGCTGAAGGTGCCGCCGCTGTCCAAGGCGCGCCTGACGGCGGCCTTGCCCGGCCTGGTCGAAGACCATATCCTGGGCGACCCGGCCGACTGCGTGCTGGTGCCGGGGGCGCCCAGCGGCGACGCCGCCATGCGCACCATCGCCGTGGCCCAGCGCGCCTGGCTCGAGACACTGGTCAAGAGCGTGCGCGCGCAGGGCGCGCAGCAGGTGACGGCGCTGCCGTTCCAGTTATGCCTGCCGTTCCAGCCGGGCGCCGTCAGCGCCGCGCTGGGCGCGCACGACCTGACGATGCGTCAGTCGCAATCGGCCGGCATGGGCGTGACGGTGGGCGGCACGCCGGCCGCGGTGCTCGCGACCGTGCGCGCGCTGGCCGGCACGGCCGACGTCACGTTGACGCTGGCCGCCGAGCAGTTGGGCGCGTTCCAGGCCGTTGGTGCGGCCGGCATCGCGCTCGAGGCCGAGCAATGGACGCACTGGATAGGCGCCGCAAAAATCTGCACGCTCGACCTGGTGCCCGGTCTGGGCGCGGCCGGCGCGCACGCGCACAACTGGGCGCGCTGGCGCTGGCCGTTGCGCATTGCGCTCGCCGCGCTGCTGGTCAACGTCGTCGCGTTGAACGTCGAATGGTTGCGCATGAAGCGCGAAGGCGACGCGCTGCGGCTGGCGATGCTGCAAACGTTCAAGACCACCTACCCGAAAGAAACCGTGATCCAGGATCCGATCCTGCAGATGCGCCAGAAGATCGCCGCGGCCAAGGCCGCCAGCGGCCAGACCAGCACCGACGATTTCATCGGTTTGAGTGCGGCGTATGGCGAAGCGAGCCGCGCGCTGCCGAAGAAACCCGACATTATCGGGATCGAGTATCGCGAGCATGCGCTGTCGGTTCATTTCAAGCCCGACAGCAGCGATCCG
This sequence comes from Burkholderiales bacterium, assembly GCA_038207625.1. GTDB lineage: Bacteria > Pseudomonadota > Gammaproteobacteria > Burkholderiales > Burkholderiaceae_D > JBBQZO01. Next base: position 27,674 of record JBBQZO010000026.1, read on the forward strand.
GCCACGCTGCAGGCGCTGGGCGCCGCGCTGGCCGTGCATAAGCTGGGCGTGACCGAAGGTGCGGCCAATGTCTGGCAAATTCGCAGTGCGGGAGTGAAGAAATGAGTGTCATGACGACCATCCAGGAGTTGCGCGGTGCGCTTGCGGTGTACTGGGGCGCGCGCAGCGAGCAGGAGCAGCGCGTGATCGGCGTCGGCGCCGCCGTGCTGTTGGCCGCGCTGCTATACGCGACGCTGATCGCGCCGGCCGTGAGCGGGCGTGCCGCGCTCGAGAAGAGCTTGCCGCAGTTGCGCCAGCAGGCCGCCCAGTTGCAGGCGATGGCGGCCGAGGCGGGCGAGCTGGCCCGTTTGCCGGTGCCACAGTTGCAGCCGATGGCGCGCGATGCGCTGCACGCCAGCCTGAGCGCGCAGGGCCTGACGCCGAGCGCACTGAGCATGACGGGCGAGTTCGCCAAGATCGAGTTGAAGGACGCGCCATTCGCCGCCGTCGTCGCCTGGCTGGACGCGCAGCGGCGTGAAAACCGCGTCAGCGTGCAGGACGCCAGCGTGCTGGCACAGACCCAGCCGGGGCTGGTGACGGCAACGCTGGTGCTGCGCCAGGACAGCGGCACGGCGCCATGAAAAAACACGAACGATGAAGCGGGCCGTGCTATGGTTAGCGCTGATCGCGGCGACGGTGCTGGTGACGCTGCTGGCGTTTCTGCCGGCCGCCTGGCTGGCCCAGGCGGTCGAAAGCCAGACCGGCGGGCGTTTGACGCTGGGCGACCCGCAAGGGTCGCTGTGGCGCGGCTCGGCCTTCATCGGCGCGGCACCCGGCGCGCAGGGCGGCGTGACGCCACTGCTGCCGGGGCGTTTCGCCTGGCGTCTGTCGCCGATGGTCTTGTTAGGCCAGCTCGATCTGCGCCTGGAGAACGACGAAGCGCTGTTGCAGCCCTTGAGCCTGACGGGCGACTGGTCGCAGTGGCAGCTCAGCGCCGACAGCTTGATGCTGCCGGCCGCCGGTCTGGCCGGGCTGGGCGCGCCGTTGAACACCATCGCGCCGTCGGGCAATATGCGCCTGGTGTGGAGTGCGCTGGCGCTGGCGCGCGTGGCGGGCGGCATCAGCGTGGACGGGCGCACTACGCTGGAAATGAGCGACATGGCCTCGCGCCTGTCGAACGTCAATCCCTTGGGCAGCTATGCGCTGGCGATGGACTGGCACGGTCAGCAGGCGCAGCTGACCTTGACGACGCTGCGCGGTGCGCTGCTGTTGTCGGGCAAGGGTGGACTCGAACACGGCCGCCTGCAGTTTTCCGGCCAGGCCGAGGCGGCCAAAGGATATGAAGACACGCTGGGCAACCTGTTGAATTTGCTGGGCCAGCGCCGAATGATTGGCGACAAAAACATAATCGCATTAGAGTTCAAATGATGAAAAAACAGTCTGGTAACACCTCCGTTCCTACCCTGCGCCGTCTGTGCGCCGCGGCGCTGATGTGCTGTGCGGTCGGCGCTGCGCCGCTCGCGCTGGGCGCCAGCGACGAAGCTTCGCTCAACTTCGTCGGTGTCGACATCGAGACGGTGATCAAGGCGGTCGGGCACTACACCAACACCACCTTCATCGTCGACCCGCGCGTCAAGGGCACGCTGACGCTGGTGTCGGAAAAAACCCTGACCAAGACGCAGGCGTTCGCGCTGCTCAGTTCGCAGTTGCGCCTGCAAGGCTTCGCGGTGGTCACCGGCGACGGCTACGCCAAGGTGGTGCCGGAGGCCGAGGCCAAGCTGCAGTCCTCGCCCACCCACGTGGGCGGGGGCAGCCCGAAGATCTCCGGCGACCAGGTGGCCACCCAGATCTATCATATCAATTACGAATCGGCGGTCAACCTGACCACCGTGCTGCGTCCGCTGATCTCGGCCAACAACACCATCAACGCCGACCCCGGCAACAACACGCTGGTGATCACCGACTACGCCGACAACCTGGCGCGCCTGTCGAAGATCATCGCCGCGCTGGACGTGCCGGTGTCGTCCGACCTGGACGTGATCCCGGTACGCTACGCGATCGCCAGCGACCTGGCGGCGATGGTCAACAAACTGCTCGAGCCGGCCGCCGGCGGCGACTCCGGACGGGTCTCCGTGCTGGCCGATCCGCGCACCAATTCGGTGGTGCTGCGCGCGCCCACCCAGGCGCGCGCCAGCCTGGCCAAGTCGCTCATCGCCAAGCTCGATCAGCCCACCACCCAGCTGGGCAATGTGCACGTGGTGTACCTGAAAAACGCCGACGCCACCAAACTGGCGCAGACGCTGCGCTCGGTGGTGTCCTCGGACGGCTCGGCCGTGCCGACCTCGGGCAACGCGCCGGCCAGCCTGGGCGCAACCAGCCAGCCCGGCGCCAACTCGCAAACCCCGGGCGGCACCAGCGGCGGCGCGTCGTTGTCGAACGCGCCGCCGGCCTTGTCCTCGGGCGGCACGGCCGGTTTCATCCAGGCCGACGCGTCCACCAACACCTTGATCATCACCGCCAACGAATCGGTGTACCGCAATTTGCGCGCCGTGATCGACCAGCTCGACGTGCGCCGCGCCCAGGTCTACATCGAATCGCTGATCGTCGAGGTGACCTCGACCAAGGCGTCCGAATTCGGCGTCCAGTGGCTCGGTCTGTCCGGTGACAAGACCAGCAATTACCGACTGGGCGGCGTGCAGTCGCTGCCCGGCGCCGGCGGCGATCTGCTCTCGCTGGCCAGCGGCAAGGTACTGCCTTCGGCCGGTTTCACGGTCGGCCTGTTCAAGCAGATCAACGGCCAGCTGGGTCTGGGCGCGCTGGCGCATGCGCTCGAAACGGACGCCGGCGCCAACATCCTGTCGACGCCGAACATGCTCACGCTTGACAACGAGGTGTCCACCATCAAGGTCGGCAAGAACGTGCCGATCATCAGCGGCCAGTTCACCACCTCGACCGGCGGTGCCAACGCCAATCCGTTCCAGACCATCGACCGGAAAGATGTCGGTCTGACGCTCAGGGTGCGCCCGCAAATTTCCGAAGGTGGCACCATCAAGATGGCGATCTACCACGAAACTTCCAGCGTCGATCCGGCCTCGCTGAAGGACCCGGCCGGCGTGACGACCAATAACCGCGTGATCGAAAACAATGTGGTGGCCGACGACGGCCAGATCATCGTGCTGGGCGGCCTGATCGAGGACAGCGCCAGCGATGGCGTCGACAAGGTGCGCGGGCTGGGCGATATCCCGATCATCGGCAACCTGTTCAAGTACCAGAACCGCGACCGCAAGAAGACCAATCTGATGGTGTTCCTGCGTCCGGTGGTGGTGCGCAGCAAGGAGCAGAGCAACAGCCTGGCGTCCGACCGCTACGACTACATGCGCGCGGCCGAACTGAGCGTGCAGCCCGACACCAGCAACGTGCTGCTGAAGAATCTGGGTGCGCCGGTGCTGCCCAAGCTTGACAACGGCCAGCCGGTCGAGGGGCGCCTGATGGCGCCGCTGCCGGCCAAGGCCGCGCCGGCCGCGCCGGCTCCAGCGGGCGACGCGCCGCGATGAGCCACCTGTTACCGTATGCCTTCGCACGCGACTATGGCGTGCTGGCCAGCTATAGCAGCGAACTGGAAAACACCGTCGAGGTGTGGATCTCGGAGGCCACGGTGCCGTTCGCGATCGCCGAGGTGTCGCGCCGCTTCGGGCGCGTGGCGCTGCTGCCGATGACGCGCGAGGCGCTTGACGCGGCCATCGCGTCGGCCTACGCCGGCGCCGGCGGCGACGCCTCGCAGGTGGTCGACGAGTTCGAGGCCGACCTCGACCTGACCCGCTTGCTGCAGGACGTGCCGGCCATCGAAGACTTGCTCGAATCGTCCGACGACGCGCCGGTGATCCGGATGATCAACGCGCTGCTCACGCAGGCGCTGCGCGAAGGCGCCTCGGACATCCACATCGAACCGTTCGAGGTGACCTCGGTGGTGCGTTTTCGCATCGACGGCAGTTTGCGCGACGTGGTGCGTCCGAAAAAGGCCATCCATGCTTCGCTCATTTCGCGCATCAAGATCATGGCCCAGCTCGACATCGCCGAAAAGCGCCTGCCGCAGGATGGCCGCATCACGCTGCGGGTGGGTGGCAAGCCGGTCGACGTGCGCGTGTCGACGCTGCCAACCGGGCATGGCGAGCGCGCCGTGCTGCGTCTGCTCGACAAGGAGGCCGGCCGGCTCGACCTGGGCCACCTGGGCATGGGCGACCATCTGCTGCCGCAGTTCGACGCGCTGATCAAGCAGCCGCACGGCATCGTGCTGGTCACGGGACCTACCGGCTCGGGCAAGACCACCACGCTGTATGCGGCGCTGGCGCGCCTGAACGCGGCCACCACCAACATCCTGACGGTGGAAGACCCGATCGAATACGATTTGCTGGGCGTGGGCCAGACCCAGGTCAACGCGCGCATCGACATGACGTTCGCCAAGGCGCTGCGCGCGATCTTGCGCCAGGACCCGGACGTGATCATGATCGGCGAAATCCGCGACCTGGAAACGGCGCAGATCGCCGTGCAGGCTTCGCTGACGGGCCATCTGGTGCTGGCTACCTTGCACACCAACGACGCCGCTGCCGCCGTCACGCGTTTGCTCGACATGGGGATCGAACCGTTCCTGCTGTCGTCGTCGTTGCTGGGCGTGCTGGCGCAACGGCTGGTGCGCAAGCTGTGCGTGCACTGCAAGCGCCAGGAGGGCGCGTATTACGTGGCCGTGGGCTGCGACAAGTGCGGCCACACCGGCTACCAGGGTCGGGTCGGGGTGTACGAACTGCTCGCCACCAGCGACGCGATCCGGGCCCAGATCCACAACCGCGCCTCCGAGGCCGAGATCCGCAACGCGGCCCAGCAGGCCGGCATGCTGAGCATGCGCGAGGACGGTGAACGCTGGCTCCACGACGGCACCACCACGCAGGCCGAGCTGCTGCGTGTGACCAAGGAATAACGGCCATGCCAGCATTTCGCTACGAAGCGGTGGACGCGTCCGGGGCCACCCGCAAAGGGGTGGTCAACGCCGACAGCGCGCGCTCGGCGCGCGCCGACCTGCGCGCCCAGGACCTGGTGCCGCTGTCGGTGCTGCCGATCGCCGCCCAGCTCGACGCGTCCGGCGCGGCGCGCGCGCGCGGCTTCGGCGAGCGTCTGTCGAGCGACGAGCTGGCGCTATTTACGCGCCAGCTGGCCAGCCTGCTGGAAGCGGGGCTGCCGCTCGAGCAGGCCCTGACGGCCTTGCTCGAACAGGCCGAACGCCCGTACGTGCGCGACCTGATCGCCTCGATCCGTTCCGAGGTGATGGGCGGCGCCGGCTTTTCCGACGTGCTGACCCACCACCCGCGCGACTTCGCCGAAATCTACCGTGCGCTGGTCGCCTCGGGCGAGCAGATCGGCCACCTGGCGCGCGTGCTTTCGCGCCTGGCCGACTACATCGAGCGGCGCAACGCGCTGGTGCAGAAAGTGCGGCTGGCGTTCACCTATCCGGCCATCGTCACGGTGGTAGCGTTCTCGATCGTGATTTTCCTGCTCACGTACGTGGTGCCGCAGATCGTGTCGGTGTTCGCCAACACCAAGCAGAAGCTGCCGCTGTTGACGCTGATGATGCTGGCGGTATCGAATTTCGTGCGCGCCTATGGCCTGATCGTGCTGGTCGCGCTGATCGGCGCCTGGGTGCTGTGGCGGCGCGCGCTGCGCGATCCGGCGCTCAAGCGGCGCTGGCACAGCTGGTTGCTGACGGCGCCGATCTACGGCAAGTTCGAGCGCAGCCTGAACACGGCGCGCTTTGCCAGCACGCTGGCCATCACCACCGGCTCGGGCGTGCCGATCTTGCGCGCGCTGCAGACCAGCCGCGACACGCTCTCCAACGTCGCCATGAAGGAGCTGGTCGAAGAGGCCAGCGCCAGTGTGCGCGAAGGCGTCAGTCTGGCGCGCGCGCTGTCGGCCCAGAAGCATTTTCCACCAATGCTGATCCACATGATACGGGCCGGCGAAATCACCGGCGAGCTGCCGGCCATGCTCGAGCGCGCGGCCAATTCGCAGCAGCAGGACCTGGAGCGGCGCACCTTGACCATCGCCGGCCTGCTTGAGCCGGCGCTGATCCTGGCGATGGGCGTGGTGGTGCTGCTGATCGTGCTGGCGGTGCTGATGCCGATCATCGAAATTAATCAGCTGGTGCGGTAACTAAGGAATCCGATGAAGCGTTTGCAATCCATTTTGACCGTGCTGGCCGTGGTCGCCCTGTCGGCCTCGCTGACCTACTGGGGCCAGCATTTCTACAAGGGCCCGGTGCGCACCCAGCTGGCCGGGGCGGTGGCCAGCGTGCCGGACGCGCCGCTGGAGGCGGCCGCCAGTTTGTTCGGCGGCCAGCCGGCCAGCGTGGCGGTGTCGAACTACCAGCTCAAAGGTGTGGTGGCGGCCATCAACGGGCGCGACAGCGTGGCCATCATCGCCATCGACGGCAAGCCGGCGCTGGCGCTCAAGGTGGGGCGCGAGCTGGCCCCGGGCATCACCGTCAAGCAGGTCCAGCCGCGCTTCGTGTTGCTGCTTGAAGGCGGCGTGAGCAAACGTCTTGAACTGGCCGCCGACGCCAAGGGTGCCAGCGGCGGCATCGCACCGGCCGGTATGCCGGCCTCGCCGGTGGCACCGCCGCCGGTCTACGTGGCGCCGCCGCAGGCGCCACCGGGCGTGCGCGCCAACGGCGTCACGCCGACCGGCGTGCCGCCGCCACCGGGCGCGCAGCAGGTCACCGAGTAGCATGCATGGGTGTGCACCTGAACCCGCGCTGGGCCAGTAGGCACACGCTGCGCACGCTCATCGCGCTGGGCCTGTGTCTGCTGCAGGCCGGCGCGCTGCACGCGCAGAATGTGGCCGCGCCGGCCCGCCCCAAGGTTGCGCTGGTGCTGTCGGGCGGGGGCGCGCGCGGCTTCGCCCACATTGGCGTGCTGCGTGCGCTGCGCGACATGCAGATCCCGGTCGACATGGTGCTAGGCACCAGCATGGGCGGCGTGATCGGCGGCGCGTTCGCCGCCGGCGTGTCGGTCGACGAGCTGGAAAAGCTGGTCCACCACACCGACTGGGACAGCGTGATCGCCGACCGGCCGGCGCGCGACGACCTCAGTTTCCGGCGTCGCGAGGAGGACGTGCTGCTGCCGTCGCGTATCGAGTTCGGCGTCAACGGGCGCGGCGTCACGCTGCCGCCGGCGGCGGCCGGCAATGCGGCGCTGGAACTGGCGCTGGCGCGCATGCTGCCCCCGGGCACGCGCGACACCCCGGTCAGCCACCTGGCGCTGCCGTTCCGTTCAGTCGCCTCGGACCTGCTCAGCGGCGAGCTGGTCGAGCTGGTCGATACCCCGCTGTTCCTGGCCATGCGCGCCTCGCTGGCCGTGCCGGGCGTGTTCGCGCCGGTGCGCGTGAACCAGCGCCTGGTGGTCGACGGCGGCCTGGTACGCAACCTGCCGGTCGACATGGCACGCGCGATGGGCGCCGACATCGTCATCGCCGTCAACGTCGGCACCCCGCTGGCGCCCGAGAGTGAATTGGGCAGCGCCGTCGGGGTGGCCCAACAGATGCTGCAGATCCTGACCGAACAAAACGTGCAGCGTTCGATCAAGGAGCTGGGGCCGCGCGACATCCTGATCGCGCCCGACCTGTCGGGCATCGGCTTTCTCGATTTCCAGAGCCACGACAAGGCCATCAAGGCCGGCGAGCAGGCGGCGCGCATGCTGGCCGGGCGCCTCGCGCCGCTGGCGCTGGCGGCGCCAGAGTACGCGCAGCGCGAGACGCGCCGGCTGGCCGCGCCGGCCCAGCAGGACAGGGCGTTGCCGCTGGCCCGGCTCGAGGTTCAGCACGAGGGCAACATCAATCCTGACGCGCTGAACCTGCAATCGGGCCTGCAGGAGGGCCAGCTGGTCACGCTCGACCAGGTGCGCCAGGCCGCCGCCACCCTGTACGGACGGGGCGACCTGGCGCATGTGGAAACCGACGTGCGTGACAGCGGCGGCAAGCGCCACGTGTCGATCCGCTCGACCGAGGCCGACTGGGCCAGCAGCCGGGTGCGCGTGGGGCTGGAGCTGGCCAGCGACTTCAAGGACAGCAACACGTTTGCACTGAAGCTGATGCACGTGCGCTCCTCGCTCAACAGCTGGGGCGCCGAACTGCGCACGGTGGCCGGGATCGGCAGCGAGCGCTCGCTGGGCGTGCAGTTCTGGCAGCCGCTGGGCGCCGGCTCGCCGTGGTTCGTCGCGCCCTCGCTCGAATTCGGCTCGTTGGACGTGGATATCTTCAACGAGGGCAGGCGCCTGCTGCGCTACGCGTCAAGCTCGCGCGGCGTCACGCTGATCGGCGGGCGCCAGCTGGGCAACTGGGGCAATGTCGAGCTGGGTCTGACGCGCCAGGTGGCCGACGCGCAGCCCTCGATTCCGGACAGCCCCCTGCTGCCGACCCAGCACGGCTACGGCACCGTGCAGTTCGTGCGGGTGCGGGTCGACACGCTCGATTCGCTGGCCTTCCCCAGCCGTGGCTATCTGCTCGACGCGCGCTGGGAGCGCTCCTACGCCGACGGGGCCTACAATCCGGCCTCGGCCCAGTCGACCGTACAGGCGCTGTCGGCGTTCCACACGCTCGACTGGGCCGGTCACCTGTACGCCGAATGGGCGCACGCCCAAAGCGGCACGGCGCTGATGCGGCTGGGGGGCTTTCTGAACCTGTCGGGCACCCAGGCCGGCGCGATCGACGGACACAGCGTGGCCTTGAGCCGGCTGGTGATGGCGCGCCGCATCGGCGCCATGCCGGCCCCGCTGGGCGGCGCGGTGCGGGTTGGTTTTTCGCTCGAGCTGGGCGCCGCCTTCGACCGCGACCAGCCGCTCAAGTCGGGCGCGCTGAAGCAGGCCGGCAGCGCCTTCATCGCGCTCGATACCCGTTTCGGTCCGCTGTACGTGGCCGCCGGCGCCACGCGCGGCGTGGGCAGCACGGTCTACCTGTTTCTCGGCCCGGTCTGGTGAGTGGCGCCGGCATCGGGCCGGCGCAGCGCGGTAAAGGCGGCGAACTCCCATGAACGAAAGCCCAGCAGCAGCGTGTAGCCGTCGCGTTGCGCGGGCGCCAGCTTGCGGTCGTTCTGGTGCAGCCGCGCCAGTTCGCCGGCCAGCTGCTGAATCTTTTGCACCAGCTCCTGCGCACTGGGCAGCGACAGGCGCGCCGGCAGGCACATCAGCGTCTCGCCGACCGCATCGAACGGTCCGCTGAAATAGTCGCTCACCACATGCTCGCGGAAATACTGCTGCACCGGTCCGTCGGCCAGCCAGCGGAACGCATTGGACACGCGCAGGCTGTAGCGATTCATCGATTTCAACTCGATCACTCCCAGCCGGTCCAGCTCGGCCAGGAACACGATGCACTCCGGCTCGGACAGCGCATACGTTTCCAGCACCTGCTCGATGCTCCAGTGGCCCAGGCAGCAGATCGCCACCAGCAGCAGGCGCGGATTGGCGATCAGCGATTTTTCCTGCACCAGCGTGAGCGTGTCGGCGTGCGCCTGCACGTCGGCGGCGCGGCGCAACACGTCCTCCATCGCGATGCCGGACTCCTTGCAGATGTGGGCCAGGCGCGACAGCGCCATATCCTTCTGGCCGAACATGCGCTTGACCGACGATTCGCTCATGCCGATGCGCTGGGCCAGCAATTTGTAGGTCAGGCCGGCGCCGCGCAATTCGGCGCGCAGCACCTGCAATACCCGTTCGGGTGAACTCATGGTCGATTCCCTGTGGTGGCGAGGATGTACTGTATTCCGGTACCGAATGTACAGAGTTTCAGTGCCACGCACAAGTGAATGGTACTTTTCATCGAAACTTGCGACACTGCGCTCCGAGCTGAGCCACGTGCCCGGCGCACTGGTCAACCTCCACCCTCACTTGAAAGAATTCATCATGGCCAAGCACCCGATCCTCCTTGCGCTGTTGCTTTCCGTCGCCGCCGCCGGCATGGCGACGGCCGCCGACACGAGCGCGGCGCCGGCCGCCGATACGAGCGCGGCACCGGTCGCGGCGGGCGTGTATGTCGGCGCCGGCGTGGGTCTGCGCAGCAGCTACGGCCTCGACTGCATCAGCGGCGCGACGTGCGATCTGCACACCAATCAAAGCGGCAAGCTGTACGCCGGCTATGTGTTCGGCTCGCGCCCCTTCTTCACCGGCGAGGCGGTGCGTGCGCTCGAACTGATGGCGTATGCGGGCGGCGCGGCCGACGCCGGTTTCCACACGCCGGCCGGCACCTATCTGCAAGGCGCAGGCAAGTTTCAGGGAATGGCGCTGGTCAACGCGGGCTACTTCCGCATCGATCGCTGGGAGCTGGACCCGCGCCTCGGGGTGGCCTACACGCGCGGCTCGGTCGACTATGCGCAAGGCGGCAGCGACGCCCACAACGCCTTCGGTGTGACCTATGGCATCGGCGCCGGCTACGCGCTCGACAAGAACTGGAGCTTGCATGTCGACTGGGACCGGGTGCCGGTCAAGTTCAGCGATGCCCAGCGCACCAATGTGAACATGTTCACCGTGGGCGCCTCTTACCACTTCTAGGCGCGTCGGCGCGTCACCGTTTGGCCTGAACGCGGGCGCCATCGCGGCGCCCGCACACGGCCCCTTAGTCCTCGGGCTTGAGGGCGGTCTTGGCCAGTGCGCGCTTGGCTGCCTGGCGCAGGCTGCGCGCGCCTTTCGCATGCGCCCCGGCCGCGCCCGGCGCGCGCTGTTGCGCGGCCAGCGCCACCGGATTGCGCGGCTTGGTGGTTTGCTGCGACGGTTCTATCCGGATGCGCATTTTTTGGCGGGTCGCCAATGCCTTGTTCGCCATAGCCGATCGCGCGCTACAACACGTAGCGCGACAGGTCCTCGTCGATGGCCAGCTTGTCGAGCCGCTCGTTGACGTACCCGGCGTTGATCACGACGGCGCTGCTGCCGGGCGCACTGGCGTCAAACGACACCTCCTCAAGCAGCTTTTCCATCACCGTGTAGAGGCGCCGCGCGCCGATGTTCTCGGTGCGTTCGTTGACTGAAAAGGCGATCTCGGCGAGCCGCGTGATGCCGTCCGGCGTGAACTGCAGCGTCACGTGCTCGGTCGCCAGCAGCGCCTCGTATTGCCTGGTCAGGCAGGCGTCGGTACTGGTGAGTATGCGTTCGAAGTCGGCGATCGACAGCGATTCGAGTTCGACCCGGATCGGAAAGCGTCCCTGCAGCTCGGGGATCAGGTCGGACGGCTTGGCCAGGTGGAAAGCGCCCGAGGCGATGAACAGGATGTGGTCGGTGCGTATCATGCCGTACTTGGTGTTCACGGTGGTGCCTTCGACCAGCGGCAGCAGGTCGCGCTGCACGCCGGCGCGCGACACGTCGGCCCCGCCCACTTCCGAGCGGGTGGCGATCTTGTCGATCTCGTCGAGGAACACGATGCCGTGCTGTTCGACGTTGACGATGGCGCGCCGTTTCAGCTCGTCTTCGTTGATCAGCTTGGCGGCCTCCTCGTCGAGCAGGAACTTGAGCGCCTCCTTGACCTTGACCTTGCGCGCCTTCTTGCGCGCGCCGCCCATGCCGGAGAACATCGACTTGATCTGCTCGGTCATCTCTTCCATGCCGGGCGGCGCCATGATCTCCATTTGCGGGGCCTGCTCGGCCAGTTCAACCTCGACGTCGCGCTCGTCGAGCGCACCCTCGCGCAGGCGCTTGCGCAGCGTCTGGCGGGTGCCGTCGCCCTCCTTGGCGTCGGCCCCGGCGGGTGTGACGGCAAAGCCGAAGTCGCGCGGCGGCGGCAGCAGGATGTCGAGGATGCGCTCCTCGGCGGCCTCCTCGGCGCGCTGATGCACCTTGGCCATCTCGGAAGCGCGGGTCTGCTTGATGCCGATGTCGATCAGGTCGCGGATGATGGTGTCGACGTCGCGCCCGACGTAGCCCACCTCGGTGAATTTGGTGGCCTCGATCTTGATGAAGGGCGCCTCGGCCAGCCTGGCCAGGCGGCGCGCGATCTCGGTCTTGCCGACCCCGGTGGGGCCGATCATCAGGATGTTTTTCGGGGTGATCTCGTGGCGCAGCGGCTCGGCCACCTGTTGGCGGCGCCAGCGGTTGCGCAGCGCGATGGCCACGGCGCGCTTGGCGCGGCCCTGGCCGACGACGTGTTTATCGAGTTCGGCGACAATTTCCAGCGGAGTGAGGTTCATGATGGGGTCCAGGAGGCGCGTTCAGTCCAGCGTTTCAATGGTGTGCGACATATTCGTGTAGATGCACAGGTCGGCGGCGATGGTGAGCGACTTCCTGACGATCTCGAGCGGCGTCAGCTCGGTGTTCTCCTGCAGCGCCTTGGCGGCCGACTGGGCGTAGATGCCGCCCGAGCCGATCGCGCCGATGCCGTCCTCCGGTTCGAGCACGTCGCCGTTGCCGGTGATGACCAGCGTCGATTCGCTGTCGGCCACCAGCAGCATTGCCTCGAGGCGGCGCAGCACGCGGTCGGTGCGCCAGTCCTTGGCCAGTTCGACCGAGGCGCGCAGCAGATTGCCCTGGTGCTTTTCCAGCTTGCCCTCGAAGCGGTCGAGCAGCGTGAACGCGTCGGCGGTGCCGCCGGCGAAGCCGACCAGCACCTTGCCCTGGTACAGCTTGCGCACCTTGCGCGCCGTGCCCTTCATGACGATATTGCCCAGCGTGACCTGGCCGTCGCCGCCCAGCGCGACTTGCTTGCCGCGCCGAACGCACAAGATGGTGGTGCCGTGAAATTGTTCCATGTTTGCCTCTGTGGCGAGCGGGAGTGGACTATCCCAAGGACATGGGGGTCGTCGCGCCGATTGCAAGGCGCGCAAGAGCGCGCAGGGCGGTTAGTATTTGTGCGGGTAGAGCCGGGCCAGGTCGGCGAAGCCGAGCAGGCGCAGCAGCGCCGCCACCAGATGGTTGACGTCGCGAAATTCGATCGTCTTGCCGCCCACGGCCAGCGGACGCAGGCGCGCCAGCAACTGGCCGGCGGCGCTGTAGTCGATGCGCGCCAGGCGCGAACAGTCCAGCACCACCGGGTGGTAGTGCACCGCGTATTCGTCGATCGCGTCGAGCAGCGTGTTGACCTTGCCTTCGATCACGGGTGGCAGCATGAAGCGGTCCGAGGCGCCGCTGCTGCGCTCGGCCGCCGCCATCGCCACGTGGGTGGGCGCCTCGAACGACGGGGGCGACACCTCGTAGGTGACGCAGTAATCCATCGCCGCCTCTTCGAATTCCTTCTCGCGTCCCAGCAGTTGCAGCAGTTCGAGTTGCAGCAGCCAGGGGGCAGGATTGCTGTCGCGCCGGCCGATTTCGATGCTCGCGCCGATCAGCTCGGTCAGCTCGGCCGCGCCCACCACGATCAGCTCGTGGCGGCGCGCGCGCAGGCGCTGCAGCGCGCCCAGCAGCTGGGCGCAGCCGTCGCCGTCGAGGTCGCTGATCCGGCTCAAGTCCAGGCGCAGCACGGGATTGTTCGGTGCCAGGTGCAGCAGGCGCTCCAGCTGGGGCGCCACGCCGGCGTCGAGCACGCCGGCCAGCGCCTCGGTCGGCGTCAGACCGGCGTAGGACTGGGCCGCCGGCAGGTTCGTCTGGGTGGCCAGCCAGGATGGCGGCGAGGTTTCGAAGTGGCTGGCGTAGTCGATCGCGACGCTGTCGAACTGGTCCTGCTTGCCTTCAATTTGCAGCAGGTCGAACAGCATCCACCAGACGGCGCGGTCGACCTGGCCCAGCTCGCCGAGGCTGTCGCTGAGCATCTGTTCGGCCAGCGCATCCTGGCCGTTGGCGTACATGATCGCGATTTCTTCGATCAGCGGGGCGGTCTGGGCCGGCACGGCCGGTTCCGGCTCGCTGTCGTCACTGAGCAAGACGGTGGTGGCCAGTTCGACCATCGGCAGCGTCGGCGGGCTGCCCGCCTCGCCGTTGCTGTAGGTGGCGCGCGGGGCGCGTTTGGGGGTGCTGCCCCAGCTTGGTTCGGGCGCGTTGAAGATGTCGAAGGCCATGGCCGATTCGATCGCGTCGATCTTCATCGCCGTGGCGCGCGCGATGTCGCGCTGGCGCGCCCGTTCGGCCTCGCTGTCGACCATCAGGCGCGACGACGCGGCCGGGCGCGGCGCGCGCGCGCCCGCTGCCGGCGTGGCTGGCGGTTCCGGTTTTCTCTTGAAAATTGAGAAAATACTCACGTCGTTTCCTGTGTGATGTTTGTTGCCGTCAAGTTAGCACGGCAGCGCGGAGGCCGCTTGCGCCGGACTGGATCGCAGCGCAATGATGGCGCAGATTGCGGCCCGCCATCTAGTGTAGCCGATGGGCACGATCAGTGTCGCCTCGGCTGACACAGAAAACAAAAAGCATGCGGGCCGGGCGCGCATGCTTTTCGTGGCCGAACGGGGGCTGATGCTTAATCGCCGTACAGTTTCTGTTTCAGTTCGCGCCGCTGTTGCGCTTCCAGTGACAGCGTGGCGGTCGGACGCGCGATCAGGCGCGGGATGCCGATCGGCTCGCCCGTCTCTTCGCACCAGCCATAGTCGCCCCCGTCGATGCTGGCGATGGACTGCTGCACTTTCTTGAGCAGCTTGCGTTCGCGGTCGCGCGTACGCAGTTCGAGCGCATGCTCTTCCTCAATGGTGGCGCGGTCGGCCGGATCGGGCACCAGCACGGTTTCGCGCAGATGTTCGGTGGTCTCGCCCGCATTTTTGAGCAATTCTTTTTCCAGCGTTTGCAAGCGTGCTTTGAAAAAGGCCAGCTGCGCCGGATTCATGTAGTCCTTCTCGCCCATCACCCGAATTTCGTCTTCGGTCAGGAGTCGGCTTTCTGTGCTCACGGCGGGGGTCGATTTAGTTGTTTTAGTCATGACTTCACTTACCTTCGATACGACAGAATGTTTCATTTTATCAGCTAACGGCACACCTGCTGCGGCGATTGCATCGCCGTCGCGTGGGGTGGCGCGCGCGCTGACCGATTTTGCTGTTTCCGTCTTGTTGATGACAGCGCTGTGTTGCAAAGGCGCTGGTGTGGCCTTACCTGATTGTGCCGCCGGCGACGCCGCTGCGGTGGCGGCACGCTTGGGTGGATTCTTGGTTGGTGCAGGGCTGGCCTCGGGGGCTGCTGTCACTGCCGGCGTGCGCTTGCTCGCCTTGGCGGGAGCGGCTGCGCCGACCTTGCGCGGCACCACCAGCTCGGCCGCTGCAGCGCCGGCGCGCTGGCGGGCCGGGGTGCACGCCGGGCTGGCCGGCGTAGGCTGGGCGGCGGTCAGCTTGCCCGCCAACGCCACGGCGACCGCCTTGAGGACGTCGGTCGGTGCGCGCGTGCGGGCGATCAGCGTCGCGGCGGCCGCTTTTCTAGCCGGTTTGGTTACGGATTCCTTCATATTGCCATCCCGTTGTCTTCCCCTCGCCAATCTCGGCGTGTCGGCAATTCACTGGTCAGTCAAAGGCCATCGGCGTCGGCGCGGTCGGTCGCGGGCCGGCACAGCGTGGCGTATGAGCGGTACATCGCAAAACCCGGATAGTTTATACCAAACATTGTTCCAAACCACGAATAAACACGTCTTTTGGTAAATTTTTGCCAATAAAAACCATTTTACTACCACGCTCTTCGTTTTCCGCCCATTTTGCCCCCAGGTCGCTGCCCATGATCTGGTGCACGCCCTGGAATACCACCTTGCGTTCGGCCCCTTGCATCAGCAGCACGCCCTTGTAGCGCAGCATGCGCGGACCGAACACTTGCACCAGCGAGCCGAGAAATTCGTCCAGCCGCGCGCTGTCGAACGGGCGCGTGCTCTTGAACACGAAGGCGGCGATGTCGTCGCTGTGGTGGGCGTGATGGTGGTCGGTGCGGTGATCGCAGGCGGCGCTGTGCACGTGCTCATGATCGTGGTCGTGGTCGTGGTCGTGCTGATGCGCGTGCGCGGCGTCGGCGGCGAGGAAATCCGGGTCGATCTCGAGCTTGTCGTTGAGGTTGAAGCCGCGCAGGTCAAGCACCTCGGAGAGCTGCGTCTGACCGAAACTGGCGCTGACGATCGGCGCGCGCGGATTGATGTGCTTCAGGCGCGCGGTCAGGCGCGCCAGCGCCGCGGCGTCCACCAGATCGGCCTTGGAGAGCAGGATCTTGTCGGCGAAGCCGACCTGGCGCTGGGCTTCCTCGTGCGCATCGAGCTGGTCCATCGCGTGGTGCGCGTCGACCACGGTGATCACCGCGTCGAGCACGTAATGGGCGCGCACCTGCTCGTCGACGAAGAAGGTCTGGGCCACCGGGCCCGGATTGGCCAGGCCGGTCGTTTCGATGACGACCCGGTCGAAACGCAGTTCGCCGTCTGCGCGCCGTTGCGCCAGTGCGCCGAGCGCCACGATCAGGTCGCCGCGCACGGTGCAGCAGATGCAGCCGTTGTTCATCTCGACGATCTGCTCGCCGCTGTCTTGCACGAGGATCTCGTTGTCGATGTTCTCCTGGCCGAATTCATTCTCGATGACGGCGATGCGCAGCCCGTGATCGCCTTGCAGTATGGCGTTGAGCAAGGTGGTTTTGTCGGCGCCGAGGAAACCGGTCAGGATGGTGGTGGGGATGGCTGCCATGGTCGTCTGGGGGCTCGCGGAATGGGATATCGGAACCGGCCGATTATGCCGGAATTTATAATTCGATTGCAAATACGCCGTCCAGTCTTGCGCTGCATCAAACGCGGCGACGCTATTTGAGCTTGGCGCGCGGATGGGCCGCGTCGTAGATCTTGGCCAGGTGCTGGAAGTCGAGCGCGGTGTACACCTGGGTCGAGGTGATGCTGCTGTGGCCGAGCAAGTCCTGCACGGCGCGCAGGTCGCCCGACGATTGCAGCAGGTGCGAGGCGAACGAGTGGCGCAGCATGTGCGGGTGCACGCTGGCCGGCGTGCCAACGGCCTGGCCGTGCGCCTTCAGGCGCAGCTGGATCACGCGCGCCGTGATGCGGCTGGCGCGGCTGGACAGGAACAGCGCATTGCCGCCGTCGCGCGCGGGCGGGCGCACCGCCAGCCAGGCTGCCAGTGCGGCCAGCGCCGGCGCACCCACCGGCACCTTGCGCATCTTGTTGCCCTTGCCGGTCACCAGCACCTCGCGCTCGGCCAGGTCGATCCAGCCCAGCGCACCCGGGCGGGCGCCGTCGGCGGCACTGTAATGCAGGTCCAGGCTGGCCAGTTCGGACACCCGCAGGCCACTCGAATAGAGCAGCTCGAACATGGCCCGGTTGCACAGCTGATCGGGCGATGGCGTGCTGTGCGCATGGGCGCCGCTGGCCACCAGGTGCACCGCGTCGTCCACCGACAGGGCCTTGGGCAGCGTCTTGGCGCGCTTGGGCGCGCGTACCGCGTCGACCGGATTGGCGGGCAGCGCCGTCTGGCGTCCCAGCCAGTCGAAGAAACCGCGCCAGGCCGACAGCTTGCGCGCGATGCTGCGCGGGTCGAGTTGCTGGGCGTGCAGGCGTGAGGTGTAGCTGCGGATCTGGGCGTGGCCCAGCGCGGTCCACGGAGCGTCGCCGGCAAACAGGGCCAGCGCCATCAGGTCGCGTCGGTAAGCACTCACCGTATGGGGCGACAGCTGGCGCAAGGTGGCCAACTCGTGCAGATAGCGCTGCAGCCAGTCGCGCTTGCTGTCGGGCTGCGCCATCGCAGGCTTAGGCCAGCAGGGCCGCCAGGGCGGCGCTGGCGGTGGCGCCGATATGCACCAGGAAATCCGTGCCCATGCTGGCGGTGAAACGTTCCGGATCGGCCGAGCCGAGGATCAGCAGACCGAAGGTGCCGGCGCTTGCGCTGCGCAGCGGCAAGATGGCGGTCGAGACGGTGCTGGCGGCGCCGTCCAGCCAGCGTACTGCCTCGAAGTCGTGGTTGCTGCCACAGTAGGGCGCCAGCAGGCTGTTGGCGAACATGCGCGCGTCGTCCGAGACGCCGGCGGCGAACCAGTCGCCGGCGTAGTCGGGGCCGGCGCCCCACAGGCGCAGTGTGGCCTGGGGCACCTGGAACTGGGTCTTCAAGGCGTCGACCAGGATGCGCGGCAGCTCGGCGTCGTGGCGCGCCGTCAGCAGGGCCTGGGTCCAGGCGTGGAATTTGTTGGCGATGGTGGCATTGTCCTGGGCCATGCGGATCAGCTCGTCCATGCGCAGTTCCAGTGTCTTGTACTTGTCGCGCATCACTTCCATCTGGCGCTCCTGCAGCGACACGGCGCGTCCGGTCAGCGGGCTGGCCAGTTTGATCTCGCCCAGCAGCGCGGCGTGCTGTTCGAAAAAATGCGGATTGTCGGTGAGAAATTGGGCGACAGCGGCGTGGTCGAGTGTTGCGATCATGGGTAATCTTCGGTGTGGTGAACAGGGGGGGGGGCGCGGCGCGGCGGCGCGCGGGCCAAGCGCAATTCTAACCGACCGCGCGGCGCGGGGGCGGCGTGGCGGGCGCAAATCGCGCGGCGCCATGAAAAAGGGACGCCCGCAGGCGTCCCGGTCGGCAGGGCGGGCTGGCGCCGCCCCCGGTTGCTTAGAACCTGTGACGCATGCCCACTTGCAGCGCGCGGCTCGATTCGCCGGCCGTGCCGGTGAAGCCGCCCGAGGCGCTGGCCGCGCCAACTGCGTACTGACCCAGGTTCTGGTTCTTGATATACGCGACGACGGTGTAGAAGTCGGTGCGCTTGGACAGATTGTAGTCATAACCGAGTGCATACTGGGTGGCATCGCTGTTCGAGGCCGTCTTGTCATCCTGGCGGCTGATCGAACCCATCAGACGACCGCTGCCCATCTTGTAGTGCATGCCGATCTGGTAGCTGGCCGCGTCGAGGTTGAAGTTACGCACCAAAGCGGTATTCAACTGGCCGGCCAGGGCGCCGCCCAGAGCAGGTCCGAAAGCGGCGAAGGTCGGTGCCAGCGCATCGTTGGCGACTCGGATGATGACCGAGTTTTCATTGCGTTGCTTGTGGTAGCCGGCGAAGAACTTCATGTCGCCGGTGCTGTAGGAGCCACCGATCGTGGTGGTGATCAGGCCAGGATTGCCGACCTGGTCGGTGCCGCGACCGTAGCCGAGGCCGACGTCAAAGCCATTGGCCTTGTATTTGGCGTTGGCCGACCACATTTTCTTGTCCAGCCCGACATAACCGGACTTTTCCACGCCATACATGACGGCCGCGCCGAAACCGCTCGGCAGTTCCATACGGTATTGAATCGACTTGTCGGAGCGAATCGTGATGCCGGCAGTGAGCAGGCCGCCTGTGCCGCCGACGATACCGCCCCAGCCACCACCGGTGCCCGCTTCGAACGCATCGGCAGCAGCAAACACTTCATAGGCTGGGGTGTACATGCGCCCGATCATGACGGCGCCGCCTGGCGTGATCAGGCCGACCATCGCGGTACGGTCGAACAGGGCGTTGTTGGGATTGACGTTAATGGCCGGTTGCAGCGCGGCGCGCACGCCAGCGAGCAGCTTGGCGGCCGTGGTCGCGCCACCGGCAGCGGCCGGAACGCCAAAGGCCAGTCCATCGGTCAAGGCATAACCCTGATTGCTGCTCAAATTGCCCGCTTGCTGGGTGCCCTTGTCGAGTTCAACGCGCGCTTCCAGAGTGAAGATTGCCTTGTAGCCGCCGCCGATGTCTTCGACGCCCTTGAAGCCGAGGCGCGAGCCGTCGGCGATCCCGCTGACGATCTTCACCGAGGTGTCGCTGCCGCCATTCTTGGCATACATCACGCCCGCATCGGCGATGCCGTACACGGTCACGCTCGATTGTGCCAGCGCCGGAATGGCGAAGCAGCTTGCGATGGTTGCAGCGAGTAATTTTGTTTTCATTGCGTCTCCAAGGGTATTTTTATCTGTAAAACGAACGTGCGTACTAATTCGTCCTGACCAATATGCCATTGTTCGTCAGGCTTGTACAGAATCGCGCTCGGCGTTGCCAAGACAGGTTGTGGAAAACACACAAAGGGTGGCGCCAAGCGCGCCGCCAGTGACCGTGGCAGCGCTTCAGCATAGAACGAAAAAAGGCGGACATGTCGCCATGTCCGCCCTTTTTCTTGCTACGTCTTTCAAATCAGCACAGAAGACCGACGTCTTCCCGGGTGATTAGAAATTGTGGTGCACGCCCATGGCGAAGAAGTTGCTCGTGCCCAGAGCGGACGCGGTGCTTGGCTGCTTGCGCTGCGATGCTTCGACATACACGTAGGTACGCTTCGACAGGCTGTACTCGTAGCCCAGCGAGAACTGCTTGGTCTTGACCAGGCCGTCTGGCGACTTCTGGCCGTAACCTGCCAGGAATTTGCCGGCGCCGACGGTGTAGTTCGCGCCCAGCACCCAAGCTTTGGTGGTGGCATTAGTTACCAGTGTGTGACCTTGGTTTTGACGAGCGTACAGTGCCGTCAATTTCAGATCAGCAACAGGAGCAACGCTACCGGCGATCGACCAGATTTTGGTCTCGACGGCATTGCGCTCGAAGGCCAACATGGCGCCAACGTTGGCGTTCTTGTAGGTGCCCGACAGCGAGTAAGGCGTGGCCGATGCTTCTGCGCCTGCTGCGTACTGCGGTGCGAGGGCGTTGCCGTGACCGATGATCGCCGGGCCACCATTGGCTTCTTTGGCGCCGACGGTGACATTGGCTTGGAAGCCGCCGCCGAATTCTGGCGAGTTGTAGAAGATTGCATTCGAGAAGCGGTTACCCGAGTTGCCAGCTGGATCGAGCGGAGCGCTGCCCGAACCCGAACCGTAGGTCGTCGCATAGCCGGCGACCAGAATGTCGGTGAGGTAACCGGCAGTCGACGGTACACCGTTCCATGGATCGAAGGCGCCAACGGACGCTTGGTAAGCGGTCAGGCCACGGCCCAGACGAACTTGACCGAAATCACCTTGCAGGCCGACGCGCGACTCGCCTTGGAACAACGGACGGGTGGTGCTTTCCGGGGTGCCGGTATCTGGCTCGTAACGCACTTCCAGTTGGAACGTTGCTTTCAGGCCATTGCCCAGTTCTTCAGTACCTTTGAAACCCAGCTTGTTGTTATCGCGTTTGCCGATGGCCAGGGTGGACTCGGACTTCTTGGTGACGCCAGCATCGATCGTGCCGTAGATGGTGACAGCCGATTGTGCGTGTGCTACACCGGCGAATGCGCCCAGAAGTGCCAGCGCCAACAGTGATTTTTTCATGTGTTATTCCTTAAAAAGTGAATCGATTGAATCCGTAGAGCATTGAGGTGCGAGTTACTGAACACTCGGATGAGCTGAACCTTAAATGCTTGTTGCGTCAATCTTGTCGGATTGGTGAATTATGAGGGGTCTCATTGGTTGAAAGCTAATAATTCGACGTGCATTGTTGTATTTTTGAAACGCGGGAATCGGCGTGATCGTGCCGTTTTGTGCGCAATGGCGGGGCTGCTGCGTGCCGGAGCAGGCGTGCGCGCGATGCGAACCTTGTGCTGCATCAAGCTCTGTCCATGCGGCAAGCACGCTGGCGGCCCGCATCGCCTACACTGTTCTGGCCTGCGACGGCTTTCCCTGATTTGTTGTATATTGGAAACCTTGGTGCAAAAATTATATAAACAGAAATGTTTTGTAACATCTGCGTCGAACTCAGCTAACGAAACAATGGTATCTATTAGACGATGGCAAATCGTGAAGAACTCGGCATCATCCGTGGTGCCCGCGCCGGGCGCGCAGAAGCGCAGCTAGCGCTGGGCAAGTTGTATCTGTCCGGCAGCACAGGTTTGCCCAAGAGCCTGCCGACGGCGGTGCATTGGCTGGACCGGGCTGCCCAGCAAGACTGTGATGAAGCGTGGAAGCTGATCGCCACCCATATTCCGCTCGAGCTGGCGCAGCGCGACGCGTCGCGTTTGACGCCATGGTACGAGCGCGCCTACGACGACGGCGACGCCCAGGCTGGCCTGGTGTTGGCGCAACTGGTGCTCGACGGCGATCAGGGTGACGCCTTGCTGCGCGTCAAGGCACTGACGGCGCTGGACGCGGCGGCCCAGTCGGGCTTGCCGGAAGCCCAGTGGCTGCTGGCGCGTCAGCGGGCGCTGGATAGCGCCGTGCCGATGCCGTCCAGCGCCCCGCTGGCGGCGCCCGGCCTGCCCGACCCGTATCACGCGCAATGGCTAGAGCGCGCCGCCGACAGCGGCGTGCCCGAGGCGCGCTTCGCGTTGATCGAACGGGCCTGGGACGGCGAGCAATGGGCGCTGTACATCGAACGCGCCTTGCCGCTGGCGCAGACGCTGGCCGACCAGAGTGCGCCCGCCGGTCTGTCGCCGGACGCGCTGCGGCTGCTGGCGCGCTGCGCCCAGTTGCTGACCGACGGGCGCGTCGCGCAGACGCTCGAACCGGCGCGCATCCAACGTTTCTGGGAACTGGCCGCGCACGGGCACGAGCGTACGGCGCAGCTGGCGATGGGGCTGTGGCTGGCGCGCATGGAAGTCAATGGCAGCCGCACCAACGACGGGCCCGGTTCGGCCAATTTCAAGAAGGCCATTCGCTGGCTGGCGCTGGCCGGTGAGCAGGGGCTGGCCGAAGCCTGGTTCGCGCTGTCGCGCATCTACAGCAAGCCCGAATTTTCGCAGCGCAATATCGCGATCGCTCAGGACTATCTTGAGCGCGCCGCCGACATGGGCTATCGCGACGCCCAGCTCGAGTGCGGCCTGAACGCCTGGCGGGCGCGCCGCGAGCAGGAGCACAATGATGTGCGGGCCAGCTACTGGCTGCAGAAGGCGGCCGGGCAGGGTTGCCCGCAGGCCCAGGCGGCGCTGCTGAAGATCGCGCCGCGCGGCGCGCCGCTCGACTGGGGCGACGCGGCCCTGTCACGCGATCTGATCAGCAGCCATCCATTTCTGGCCGCGCGCATCGAACTGGCGGCGCTGTTCAACCTGACGCGCGCCGAGGCCCTGCTGCTCGATGTCAAAGCGGCCGACCACGGCCATTGCCTGCTGGTCGATATCCGCGCCAGCTACCGGCGCAGCAAGCGCCGCGTGGTGTTGCTGCAAACGGCCCAGGAACGTCAGGGGCTGGACCGCATCGTGCGCCTGTTCGAGGATATCGATTGCGGCCCGAGCGGACCGGAAGGCAACTACCGCCAGCGGCTGTACCGTTTCAAAACCTTGTTGCCAGGCACCTTCGCCGAGCGCGCCGACGAACCGGCGGATTGACGCGGCGCAGCGCCAGCGTCGGTTCTTACAGCGCGATTTCACCTTCAAACACGGTCACAGCCGGTCCGGTCAGAAACACCGGGCTGCCTTCGCCGGCCCAGGCGATCGACAACTCGCCGCCGCGCGCACGCACCGCCACTGGCGAGTCGAGCAAGCCGCGCCGGATGCCGGCCACCACCGCCGCACACGAACCGGTGCCGCAGGCGAGCGTCTCGCCGGCGCCCCGTTCCCAGACCCGCAAGGCGATGTGCTGGCGGTCCAGCACTTGCATGTAACCGGCATTGACCCGGCGCGGAAAGCGCGCATGATGTTCGATTTGCGGGCCGCTGACGGCCAGTGGCGCCGTGCCCACGTCATCGACCACCTGCACCGCGTGCGGATTGCCCATCGACACCACCGAGACCGCGACGCCCGGCGTGCCGTCCAATGTGAGTGGCCACAGCGTGTCGCGTCCCTGTGCGATGCCATCCAGGCCGGCCGCGTCGAAGGGCACCTTGGCCGGATCGAGTTCGGGCGCGCCCATGTCGACCGTGACGCTGCCATCATCTTCCAGGCGCGGGGCGATGATGCCGGCCATGGTTTGCACGCGGATGCTGCGCGCCTGGCTCAGTCCGTGGTCGGCCACGAAACGGGCGAAGGCGCGCGCGCCGTTGCCGCATTGCTCGACTTCGCCGCCATCGGCGTTGAAGATGCGGTAGCGAAAATCGCAATCGGGTGTGGTCGATGCCTCGACGATCAGGATCTGGTCGGCGCCGATGCCAAAGCGCCGGTCGGCCAAGCGCCGCCACTGGGCCGCGCTCAGGTCGACCGTCTGGTTGATCGCGTCGATGACGATGAAGTCATTGCCGGCCCCGTGCATTTTGGTGAATTTGAGTTTCATGCTAATAGTATACGTCGATCCGGGCCGCGCCGCTCAGGACTGCAGCGCCTGCTCGCTGTCGGTGTCGGCCGACGCGGTGCCATACAGCGACGGTGCGCCGGGCGGACGGGTCTTGAAACGCTTGTGGGTCCAGAAATACTCGGCCGGCGCCTCGTGCACGCGTTCTTCGATGAAGGCGTTCATGCGCCGGGTGGCGGCCACCAGGTCATCGTCCGGGTAGTTGTCCCAGGCCGGATAGAACTTCACGCGCCAGCCCTGGAAGTTCGGCAGGAAGGTCGCCACCACCGGGATCACTTGCGCGCTGACGGCGCCGGCGATGCGCGCCGGCGCCGTCAGCGTGGCCGCCGGCACGCCGAAGAAGGGCACGAAAGTGGCATCCTTGGGGCCGAAATCCATGTCCGGCAGCATGAAATACGGCAGGCCGTCGCGAATCGCGCGCAGGATCGGCTTCACACCCTGCTGGCGCGAGAACAGCTGGACCGGCCGGAAGCGCGAACGGCCGCGCCGCAACACCTCGTCGAAGGCGCGATTCTTTTGTTGCACATAAATCGAGCACAAGCTCGACTCGAGCATCACCGCCACGCCGGCCACGTCCAGGCAGACGAAGTGCGGGCACAGCAGGATGGTCGGGCCGGCCGCGATCGCCGCCAGCGGCACGCCCGGTTCGACGACGATCAGGCGGCGCAGGCGCTGTGGCGAGGCCCACCACAAAATACCGCGCTCCCACACGCTGCGCGAATAGGCCTGGAAATGCTGGCGCGCCAGCGTGACCCGCTGCGCTTCCGACAGCTGCGGCATGCACAGGCGCAAATTGGTCAGTGCCACGTGACGGCGCGCCTTGAGCAGCAGGAACAGCACGCTGCCGACGAAGTTGCCGAAGCGCCCCAGCAGCGGCAAGGGCAGCCAGTGCAGCAGCCACATCAGGCCCAGCAGCAGCCTCACGGGGCCACCTCGGGCGCCGGCGCCGGGACGCCTGGTGGTTGTTTGTAGCGGTTGTAGCTCCAGAAATACTGCGCCGGGCAGCGCGCGATCAACTGCTCCATCGCAAAGTTGATGGCGCGCGCCTGCTGTTGCGCGTCGCCGCTCAGTTCGCCCTCGAAGGGCACGAAGCGCACCACGAAGCCGCGTCCCCAGGAAAGCCGCTCGGCATACACCAGAATGATCTGCGCGTCGCCCATCTGGGCCAGCTTGGCCGGCAGCGTCATTGTGTAGGCGCTGCGTCCGAAAAAATCGGCCCACACACCCTCGCCGGCGGAGGGCACCTGGTCCGGCAGCAGGCCGATCGGCAAGCCGCGCTTGAGCGTCTTGGCCAGGATGCGCACGCCGGACAGGTTGGCCGGCGCCAAGTGCAGATTGTGGCGCGCGCGCGCCCCTTCGATCAGCGGTTTCAACGCCGCCTTGCGCGGCGGGCGGTACATCACGGTGAGTGGCGTGCGCTGGGCGATCTGCTGGGCGGTGATCTCGAAGCAACCCAGGTGGGGCGTGAGGAACACGATGCCGCGCCCGCTGTCGAGTACGCTTTGCACATAATCCCAGTTGTCGTCGCGCGCGTGGCGTGCCACCCGCTCGGGCGCGGCGCACCAGATGAAGGGCAGCTCGACGATGCTCTTGCCCGCTTCGGCGATGGCGCGGCTCAGATGATCGGCAAAACCGGCATGCGTGAGGTTGCTGCGCAGGCGCCGCCGATAGGACGGCGCGGCAAGGTAGACCAGCCAGCCCAGCGTGCTGCCGAAAGCATGCAATATGGGCAAGGGCAGGATGGACAAAAGGCGGAATAGAGGGACTAACATCGGTCTGATAGCTTGCTAGGAGTGGGCAGTTGCCCAACCAAATTTTTTTTAAGAAGCGTAAAATACCACGTATGCAGGATCCGCTGAGTTAATAGACAACTTGCGAAGCGGAATATAAATATCGCTAAAGCGTCGCAGGCGGTGTGTTTGCTGCGACAAGTACTCAACCAGCAACAGGAGCTTGCTATGTCGAACGACTACCTCTTCACCTCCGAATCCGTGTCGGAAGGCCATCCCGATAAAGTCGCGGATCAGATTTCCGACGCCATCCTTGACGCCATCCTGGCACAAGACCCGAAAGCGCGCGTCGCCGCCGAAACGCTGTGCAACACCGGTCTGGTGGTGCTGGCCGGCGAGATTACCACCCACGCCAACGTCGATTATATCCATGTCGCGCGCGAAACCATCAAGCGCATCGGCTATGACAATACCGACTTCGGCATCGACTATCGCGGCTGCGCCGTGATGGTGTGCTATGACAAGCAGTCGCCCGACATCGCCCAGGGTGTTGACGAAGGCGCTGGCATGGACCTCGATCAGGGCGCCGGCGACCAGGGCCTGATGTTTGGCTACGCTTGCGACGAGACGCCGGAACTGATGCCGGCCGCGATTTACTATGCGCACCGACTGGTCGAGCGCCAGTCGCAACTGCGCAAGGACGGCCGCCTGCCATGGCTGCGTCCGGACGCCAAGTCGCAGGTCACGCTGCGCTACGTCGACGGCCAGCCGGTCGGCGTCGACACGGTGGTGCTGTCGACCCAGCACTCGCCCGATATTTCGCACAAGCACATCGAAGAAGCGGTGATCGAAGACATCATCAAGCAGGTATTGCCGCGCGAGTGGCTGGTCAACACGCGCTATCTGGTCAACCCGACCGGGCGTTTCGTGATCGGCGGACCGCAAGGCGATTGCGGCCTGACCGGACGCAAGATCATCGTTGACACCTACGGCGGCGCCTGCCCGCATGGCGGCGGGGCGTTCTCCGGCAAGGATCCGTCCAAGGTCGACCGTTCGGCTGCCTACGCGGCCCGTTACGTGGCCAAGAACATCGTCGCGGCTGGTCTGGCGCGCCAGTGCCAGATCCAGGTCAGCTACGCCATCGGCGTGGCCAAGCCGATCAACATCACCGTCTACACCGAAGGCACGGGCGTGATTCCCGACGCGCAGATCGCCGCGCTGGTGCATGAGCATTTCGACCTGCGCCCGAAAGGCATCGTGCAAATGCTCGATCTGCTGCGCCCGATTTACCAGAAGAGCGCAGCCTACGGCCACTTCGGCCGCGAAGAGCCGGAATTCACCTGGGAGCGCACCGACAAGGTGGCGCTGCTGCGCGCCGAAGCGGGTCTGAGCTAAGTTATTTGCGCGTGCACGGGCCACTTGGCCCCTGCGCGCAGCGTAAAGGTGCGTCCCGGCCCGGCCTAGGACGCATTTTTTTTGCCCGTTTGCGACGCACGCGACGCAACAGTGCGCAAAATTTGGCTGGCAAAACCGGTCGCCACGGTGCTAAACTGCGAAGTCCGAGGAGCGTTGCGACGAATTCATTTCGCCAGGCTCGGGTTTTTCCGCAACTGCGCTCACGTTACTTTTTTCTAACTGAAAGGAGGGCGTGATGAACGCCGTACTCAAATCTTCGCAAGACTTCCACATCGCTGACATCTCCCTGGCCGCCTGGGGCGACAAAGAAATCCGCATCGCCGAAACCGAAATGCCTGGCCTGATGGCAATCCGCGAGGAATTCGCCGCCAGCCAGCCCTTGAAGGGCGCGCGCATCACCGGTTCGCTGCACATGACGATCCAGACCGCTGTGCTGATCCAGACGCTCGAAGCGCTGGGCGCGCAAGTGCGCTGGGCTTCGTGCAATATCTACTCGACCCAGGACCACGCCGCTGCCGCCATCGCCGCGGCCGGCACGCCAGTGTTCGCCGTCAAAGGCGAAACGCTGGACGAGTACTGGGATTACACCCACCGCATCTTCGAGTGGCCAAGCAACGCCGCCGGCGCCGTGTACTCGAACATGATCCTCGACGACGGCGGCGACGCCACCTTGCTGCTGCATCTGGGCACGCGCGCCGAGACCGACCTGTCGGTGCTGGCCAACCCCGGTTCGGAAGAAGAGATCTGCCTGTTCAATTCGATCAAGGCCCATCTGGCGAAAGACGCCAACTGGTACTCGAAGCGTCTGCCGGAAATTCTGGGCGTGACCGAGGAAACCACCACCGGCGTACATCGCCTGTACCAGATGCACAAGGACGGCAAGCTGGCCTTCCCGGCGATTAACGTCAACGATTCGGTCACCAAATCGAAGTTCGACAACCTGTACGGTTGCCGCGAATCGCTGGTCGACGGCATCAAGCGCGCCACCGACGTGATGATCGCCGGTAAAGTGGCCGTGATCGCCGGTTACGGCGACGTGGGCAAGGGCTCGGCGCAAGCGATGCGCGCGCTGTCGGCGCAAGTGTGGGTCACCGAAATCGACCCGATCTGCGCGCTGCAGGCGGCCATGGAAGGCTACCGTGTCGTGACGATGGATTATGCGGCCGAACACGGCGACATCTTCGTCACCTGCACCGGCAACTATCACATCCTCACCGAACGTCACATGCTGGCCATGAAAGACCAGGCCATCGTGTGCAATATCGGCCACTTCGACAATGAGATCGATGTCGCCGCGCTCAAGAAATACGAGTGGGAAAACATCAAGCCGCAAGTCGATCATGTGATTTTCCCGTCGGGCAAGCGCATCATCCTGCTGGCCGAAGGCCGTCTGGTCAACCTGGGCTGCGGCACGGGCCACCCGTCCTACGTGATGAGTTCGTCGTTCGCCAACCAGACCATCGCCCAGATCGAATTGTTCGCCAACACGGCGAAATATCCGGTCGGCGTGTACGTGCTGCCCAAGCACCTCGACGAGAAAGTCGCGCGCCTGCAATTGCGCAAGCTTAACGCGCAACTGACCGTACTGACGGACGAGCAAGCGGCCTACATCACGGTGAGCAAAGAAGGTCCGTACAAGCCGGACCATTACCGTTACTAATTGACTGGGGGCAGCGTCAATTTGGTTGCGGCTCCGTTCGCCGTGCACATTGAATCGACGCTGCCCCGATTGATGGTTGGTAATGCTGTAATGCAATCAATAGAGCCGGAGTCGCATTGATTACGGCTCAGTGTGCTGTTGCGATTCATTCGACGCTGCCCCTGTTTGCTCTCTCTATGAGCCTGTTTATCCGGGATGACGGCAGCGGCCGTCGCCTGTCCGATTTCACTTTCTAGCGATCCATCATGCGCCTGTTATTGACCTGGTTTATCAATGCGGCGGCACTGCTCGCGCTGCCCTATCTGCTCCATTCCGTGAGTATCGACAGCCTGAGCACGGCGCTGGTCGCCGCCCTTGTGCTGGGCCTGGTCAATACCCTGATCCGTCCGGTGCTGCTGCTGTTGACGCTGCCGGTCACGCTGGTGTCGATGGGCTTGTTCATCTTCGTCATCAACGGCTTCATGTTCTGGCTGGTGGCGCAATGGGTCGACGGGTTTCACGTCGACAGCTTCTGGTGGGCCGTGGGCGCCGCCTTGCTCTACAGTGTGATCTCATGGACGCTGTCCACTTTACTTCTGAAAAACAATGGAAACTCCTAATTTCAGTATCGAGTTCTATCCGCCCAAGACGGCGGAAGGGGCCGATAAACTGCGCATCGCGCGCGCCAAGCTGGCCCTGCTCAAGCCGAAGTACTTTTCGGTGACCTTCGGCGCCGGCGGCAGTACCCAGCGTGGCACGCTCGACACGGTGCTCGAAATCATGGCCGAAGGCCATGTCGGCGCGCCCCACCTGTCCTGCGTGGGCGGCACGCGCGAGTCGATCCGCGCCATCCTCGCCGAGTTCCAATCGCACGGCATCCGCCGCGTGGTGGCCTTGCGCGGCGATCTGCCCAGCGGTTACGGCGCCGCCGGCGAGTTCCGCTATGCCAGCGAACTGGTCGAATTCATCCGCGCCGAAACGGGCGCCTGGTTCCACATCGAAGTGGCGGCCTATCCGGAAGTGCATCCGCAGGCGCGCTCGCCGCAGGATGATTTGCAAAATTTTGCGCGCAAGGTGCAGGCCGGTGCCAACGCCGCCATCACGCAGTATTTCTATAACGCCGACGCGTACTTCCAGTTCGTCGACCAGGCCCGCAAACTGGGCGTGGATGTGCCCATCGTGGCCGGCATCATGCCGATCACGAACTATACCCAGCTGATGCGTTTTTCCGACATGTGCGGCGCCGAGATCCCGCGCTGGGTGCGCTTGAAACTGGCCAGCTACGGCGACGACAGCGCCTCGATCAAGGCGTTTGGCCTGGATGTGGTGAGCCAGATGGGCGAGCGCCTGCTGGCCGGCGGCGCGCCGGGCCTGCATTTCTACAGCATGAACCAGGCGCAGGCGACGACTGCCTTGTGGCAGCGCCTGGCCACGTCCTAAGCGCGTTCCGTGACGATGCGGTCGAGCGCGATGTCGTGCGCGGCGCTGGCGAACTGCGCGGCCAGATCCGCGTAGGCCACCCCCACCGTATACGGACGGGGGATGGCCGCCAGTGTGCGGTCGTAGTAGCCGCCGCCGTAGCCGAGCCGGAACTGCGCGCCGTTAAAACCGAGGCAAGGTATCAGCAGCGCGGACGGGGTGGAGCACAAGCGCAGTTGGGCCGGCACCGCCACACCCATCGCATCCTTAACCAGCGCCTCGCCCGGCAGCCAGTGGGAAAACGCCAGCGCCGCGTCGCGCGCCAGCACCACCGGCAGCGCCAGCCGCACGCCGCGCGTGGCCAGCTCGGCATACGCACCGCGCAGGTCGGGTTCGCCCGCCAGCGGCCAGTACACTCCCAGTTGCGTTATGCCCGCGTCGGCGGCCCAGGCCAGAATGTGCTGTCCGATGCGCGCGTCCAGCGCGGCCTTGTCGTCCGGCGCGAGCGCGCGCCGACGCGCCAGCAGCGTCTTGCGCAGCTGTATTTTGTGGTGCGCCAAGGCGTCGCTCGCGTCCGCCTGGCTGGACGCTGGCGGCGCGCTCGGATCGCATGGTATTCTAGGTTCGCGGGTCATATGATAGAACGAAGCTTACACTGAGAGTTGCACACTGATGTTCCCGTCGAAATGGTTATTGGGCGCGGCCTTTGCCGGCGCCTGTTTATGCTCCTCGGTCGCGCTGGCGGCCGATGCGGCCGAACTGCGCGCCGACGATGATACCTTCCTGGCGCTGCGCGATGCGGCGCGCAAGGACGATGCCCAGAAAGCGGCGCTGTACGCGGCGCGCATTCCGAATTACGCGATCGGCTCCTACGTCGATTATTATCGCCTCAAGTCGCGCCTGCGCGACGCATCGAATGACGAAGTGCGCTGGTTTTTGCAGCGCTACGAAGGCAGCGCCATCGCCGACCGGATGCGCAACGACTGGTTGCTCGAACTGGGACGCAAGCGCGACTGGGCCAACTTCGACCAGCAATTGCCGCTGTTCGTACTGAACGACGACACCCAGGTCAAATGTTACGCGCTCACCTCGCGCGCCGTCAAAGGCCAGCGCGTGGCCGACGAGGCGCGCGCGCTGCTGGTCAGCCCGCCCGTCTACGGCGAGCCGTGCAATACCTTGATCGCGACGCTGGCGCAAAGCGCCCAGTTCGACAGCAACGACCTGCTGGTGCAGTTGCGCCTGGCCGGCGAAACCAATGCCAGCGGCCAGGCGCGGCGCGCCGCGGCGCTGCTGGGCGCATCCGAAACGCGCGCCGCGCAGGCGGTCGAGTTGCCCGCGCTGGTGATGGCGCGCGGTGTGGGCAGCGGGCGCGTCGAGCACGAAATCTATCTGGTGGCGCTGGGCCGCATGGCGCGCACCAGCCACAAGCTGGCCGCCATCGCACTGCGCAAGAATCTGCCGCAGTTGAGCGCGCAGGAGCAGGCCATCGGCTGGGCCAACCTGGCCTTGCCGGCCTCGATCGGGCTGGCGCCGGAAGCGCTTGAATACTGGCAAAAATCGAACGGCGCGCCGCTGTCGAGCGAAGCGCAGCAGTGGAAGGCGCGTATCGCCTTGCGCGCCGGCGACTGGAGCGCGCTGCACGCGGCGATCGACGCAATGGCGCCGGCGCTGCGCAGCGACCCGACCTGGCTGTACTGGCTGGGGCGCGCCTTGCAGGCCGAAGGCGGGCCGGCCAACCAGGATGCGGCGCTGGCCCTGTACCGGCGCATCGCCGAGCAGAGCAGTTTTTACGGCCAGCTGGCGATGGAGGAACTCGGACAGCTGGTGACGATTCCGCCCGCCGGCGTGCCCATCTCGGCAGCCGAGCTGGCGCCGATGGCGGCCAACCCGGGCTTTGCGCGCGCGCTCAAATTTGTCAGCATGCGCCTGCGTTTCGAGGGCACGCGCGAATGGAACTGGGAGCTGCGCAAGCTGAGCGAACGCGAACATCTGGCCGCGGCCGAGTACGCGCGCCAGAACGAGCTGTTCGACCGCATGGTCAACACCTCCGAGCGCACCCGCACCGAGCTCGATTACACGCAACGCTTTCCGGCGCCGCACAACGACATCATGCATCCGGCCACCGTCGCGCTGGGCCTGGACAAGGCCTGGGTGTATGGCCTGATCCGCCAGGAGTCGCGCTTCATCATGGACGCCCAGTCGCGCGTGGGCGCCTCCGGCCTGATGCAGGTGATGCCGTCGACGGGCCAGTATGTGGCGCGCAAGATCGGCCTGGTCGGCTTTGTGCAGACGATGCTGTCGGACCTGCGCACCAACATCCTGCTGGGCACCAATTACCTGAACATGGTGCTGGTGAGCCTGGACGGCTCGCAGACGCTGGCCACGGCCGCCTACAACGCCGGGCCGGGCCGCCTGCGCACCTGGCGCGCCACGCTGGCCGCGCCGGTCGAGGGGGCGGTGTTCGCCGAAACCATTCCGTATCCCGAGACGCGCGCCTACGTCAAGAACGTGCTCTCGAACGCCACCAATTACGCCGCGTTGTTCGACAACCGGCCGCAATCGCTGAAGGCGCGACTGGGCGTGGTCAGCCCACGTGGCCGCCAGACCAACGAATTGCCGTAGTAACATCGCAGGCCAACCCGAAAGGCATCAGATGGATAATTTAACGATCTTGGTATTGGGCGGTTCCGGTTTCATTGGCAGCCATGTGGTGGCGCGCCTGGTCGAACGGGGCGCACGCGTGCTGGTGCCGACCCGCCGCTACGAGCGCGCCAAGCACCTGATTTTTTTGCCGCGCGTGGAAGTGAGCGAGGCCGACATCAACGATGACGCCGCGCTCGATGCGCTGGTGGCGCGCGCCGACGCGGTGCTGAACCTGGTCGGCGTGCTGCATTCCCGCCCCGGCACGCCCTACGGTCCCGAATTTGCGCGCGCCCACGTCGCGCTGCCGCAACGCGTGGTGGCCGCCTGTGCGCGTCACAAGGTGGCGCGCTACCTGCACATGAGCGCGCTGGGCGCCGCGCTGGACGGTCCGTCGATGTATCTGCGCTCGAAGGCCGACGGCGAACTGGCCGCGCGCAGCGAGCCGACCGTGGCCGCCACCATCTTCCGCCCGTCGGTCGTGTTCGGGCCCGGCGACGCCTTCCTGAACACCTTCGCGCGCATGCAAAAATGGCTGGAAGTGGTGCCACTGGCCTGCGCCGACACCAATTTTCAGCCGGTCTATGTGGGCGACGTGGCGCAGGCCTTCGTCAACGCGCTGGCCGATCAGAGCACCCGCCACCAGGTCTACCAGCTGGGCGGACCGGCGATCTACTCGCTGGCCGAACTGGTGCGCATGGCCGGGCGCTACAGCGGCCACCCGCGCATGGTGCTGGCGTTGCCGGACGCGCTGGCGTATTTCCAGGCGCTGCTGTTCGAGCTGCTGCCCGGCCCGACCCTGCTCAGCCGCGACAACCTCGATTCGATGAAGGTCGACAACGTGATCGACCCGGCCATCGAATCGGGCACCGCCGCCGCGCTGGGCATCCGCCTGTCCGCGATCGAGGCGATCGCGCCGCATTACCTGGCGCCGCGCTCGCGCTTCGACCAGTATCGCGCGCGCGCCGGCCGCTAGGCGCGCTCCACTTTGCCACCCGCACCCGAGAACCAGCCATGCACAGCACCGCCACCGACACCACCCTCGCCAACACGCTCGCCCAGGCTAGCCACGGGGGCCTGACGCTGGTCATCGGCAACAAGAACTATTCGTCCTGGTCGATGCGGCCGTGGCTGGCGATGAGCGCCTTCGGCATTGCTTTTCGCGAGGTGCGCGTGCTGCTCGACCAGCCCGACACGTCGGCCCGGATCGCCGAATATTCCAGCTCCGGGCGGGTGCCGTTGCTGCTGGCCGGGCCGATGACGGTGTGGGACAGTCTGGCCATCTGCGAATACCTGGCCGAACAGTTCCCTGACAAGCAGCTGTGGCCGCAGGACGTGGCCGCGCGTGCGATGGCCCGCTCGATCTGCGCCGAGATGCATGCCGGTTTTTCCGGCTTGCGCAGCGCGATGTCGTTCAATGTGCGGGTGAGCAGTCCCGGACAAGGGCGCACGCCGGCGGCGCAGGCCGACATCGGGCGCATCTGCGAGATCTGGGAAGAATGCCTGTCGCGCTTTGGCCACCATCAGTTCCTGTTCGGCGAGTTCTCGCTGGCCGACGCCTATTACGCGCCCATCGTGCTGCGCTTTCGCAGCTACGGCGTGGCGCTGGCACCGGCCCTGCAAGGCTATTGCAACCGTGTGCTGGCCCATCCCGCGGTGGTGCGCTGGATGCGCGAGGCGCTGGCCGAAGACGAGACGGCGCCGCATCACGACGCGCCGCCCGAATAAGAGACCAACTGACGGAGTTCGATGAAGACTTACATTGTGGGCGGCGCCGTGCGCGACCAGCTGCTCGGCCTGCCGGTGCACGACCGCGACCATGTGGTGGTCGGCGCCACGCCCGAGCAAATGGTGGCGCAGGGCTTTCGCCCGGTGGGCAAGGACTTTCCCGTGTTCCTGCATCCCGACACGCAGGAGGAATACGCGCTGGCGCGCACCGAGCGCAAGACCGCGCCTGGCTATCACGGCTTCGTGTTCCACGCCGCCACCGACGTCACGCTCGAGCAGGATCTGGTGCGGCGCGACCTGACCATCAACGCCATCGCGATGGCCGAGGACGGCACGCTGACCGACCCCTTCGGCGGCCAGCAGGATCTGCAGGCGCGCGTTTTTCGCCACGTATCCCCGTCCTTCGCCGAGGACCCGGTGCGCATTCTGCGCCTGGCGCGTTTCGCCGCGCGCTTCCCCGACTTCCAGGTGGCGCCGGAAACCAATGCGCTGATGCAGGCGATGGTGGCGGCCGGCGAGGTCGACGCGCTGGTGGCCGAACGGGTCTGGCAGGAACTGGCGCGCGGCTTGATGGAACAGCGCCCCTCGCGCATGCTGACGGTGCTGCGCGCTTGCGGCGCGCTGGCGCGCGTGCTGCCCGAACTGGACGCGCTGTGGGGCGTGCCGCAGCCGCCCCAGCACCATCCCGAGATCGACACCGGCGCGCACATGATGCTGGTGATCGACTACGCGGCCGAGCGTGAACTGGCGCTGCCGACCCGCTTCACCGCGCTGATGCACGATCTGGGCAAAGGCCTCACGCCGCCCGCCGCATGGCCCAGCCACCACGGTCACGAAGGCGCGGGCGTGGCGCTGATCGAGACGCTATGCCAGCGTCTGCGCGTGCCCAGCGAATGCCGCGAGCTGGCCGTGATGACGGCGCGCGAGCACGGCAACGTGGGACGCGCGCTGAGCCTGCGCGCCAACACGCTGGTGTCGCTGTTCGAGCGCTGCGATGGCTTTCGCAAGCCGCAGCGTTTCGAGCAAATGCTGCTGGCGACCGAATGCGATTTCCGCGGGCGTGGCAGCGACGCCGACGGCTTTCGCAGCAAACCCTTCCCGCAGGCGGCCTATCTGATCGAAGCGCTGGCGGCGGCGCGCTCGGTCAACGGCGGCGCGGTGGCGCTGCGCTGCGGCGAGAACAAGGCGCGCATCCCCGAGGCGCTGCACGCGGCGCGCGTGTCGGCGCTCAAGGCGATGGCCGGCATGCAGGACGGGGACTGACAATTCTCTAGTGGAAAGCCTCCAAACGGGGCGCGCGGATACGCTACAATGGGTCGATATGTTGCGCTGCACAATATTATTGATGCAAGCGTGCCCAGCCGCCAACGGAAGGAGAAACTGATGTTCGAGAGTATGTTTCAGAATCCACTGCGCCGTTGGCGTGCGTCGCCGGACGATGGAAAGTTGCGCCCGACGGTGCTGGTCAAACAACTGGCCGAGCGCGACCGTCGCCGCATTCTCAAGCATTTCCTGACGCTCGAAGATAGCGACCGCTTACTACGTTTCGGCACCGTGCTGCCCGATGAGCAGATCAGCGCCTATGTGGCCAAGCTCGACATGCAGCGCGATACTGTCTACGGCGTCTACAACCGGGTGTTTCGCCTCGTTGCGGTGGGCCATCTGGCGTTCGCGCCGACCGATTCCCTGCCGTTCGGCAAAACCAGCACGACCAAGGACAAGGTGGCCGAATTCGGCGTGTCGGTGGCGCGCTCGGTGCGCGGCATGGGCGTGGGCTCGAAGTTGTTCGAGCGCGCCGCGATTCACTGCCGCAACGCCGACGTCGACACCCTGTATATGCACTGCCTGTCGTCCAACAAGACCATGATGCATATCGCCAAAAAGGCTGGCATGGAAATCCAGCGCGACTATGGCGAGGCGGACGCCTATCTGACCTTGCTGCCGCCCAACCCGTCCACCGTGATGCAAGAGGCCGTCGAAGAGCAGTTTGCCACGCTCGATTACACGTTCAAGGCCAACACGCGCGCCGCCGCCAAGTGGTTCGGCCTGAAACGCTAAGCGGCCCGGCCAGTGAACGGGACCGGCGCGCGGGCGCTTACAGGTGCTGGTTCATCACATCTTGCAAGGACCATTCCAGTGCATTGCCGTTCATGTCCGTGAGCTTGGTAAATTCATTGTAGATGCGTCCCTTGAGCACGTCGGGCAGGCGCACGAAATTGACTTCGTCGACCACCGGATTGCCGTTCATGAAGGCCCAGGTAAAGAACATCAAGGTCGCGATGGTGCGCTGCGGATTGCTGGCGGCCTGATTGAGGATGATGAAGGTGCCCATGGTGATCGGCCAGCTGGCGTCGCCGGGCTTGTCGCTCAAGGTTTCCTCGAACGTCACCTGATTCTTCCAGCCGCTGTTGGCCAGTGCGGCCGCGAAGCCGTCACGCTGGGGCGCCACCACTTTGCCGTCGTGATTGCGCAGCTTGGCATACGCCAGCCGGTCCTGTTGCACGTAGCTAAAGTCGACATAGCCGATCGCGCCGCTGGTTTGCTTGAGCGCCGCGACCACGCCGGCGCTGCCTTGCACGGCCGTGGTGTCGGCCGGCCAGGCGATCGTCAGCTTGCGACCGTAGCTCTGGGCCCAGGCGGGGCTGCGCTTGCTCAGGTAGTCGGTGAAATGGTAGGTCGAGCCCGAGCCGTCCTGACGCACCACGACGACGATGGTGCTGGCCGGCAGCGCCAGGCGCGGATTGAGCGCTTGCAACTGGGGATCGTTCCATTTGGTGATCTTGCGCGAAAAAATGTCGGCCAGCACTTCGCCCGTCAGCAGCAGCTCGCCGCTCTTGATGCCCGGCAGGTTAAACACCGGCACGACGCCGGAGATGGCCGTCGGAAAGCAAATCAGCTTGCCACTTTTTTGCTCGGCGGCCGACAGCGCCACATCGCTGGCGCCGAAATCGACGCTGCGCTCCTTGGCTTGCTTGAGCCCGCCGGCCGAGCCGATCGGCTGATACTGCAGCTTGGTCGCGCTGACCTTGCTGTAGGACGCGGACAGCTTGGCGTACAGCAATTTGGCGGCGGACGAACCGGAGCCGCTGATGTCGGTGGCGTGCGCAGTCAGGCTGGCGCACAGAAGCAGGGCGGTAAGGATGAGTTTGTGTGTTCTGAACATATCGGTGTCGAGGTAGTACGCGGTCATGGGTGGCACGGATGCGCCTGCGCGAGCCAGGGGCAAGCACATGGTGAGAGCGTTGGAGCTAAATTGCGGAGGTCAGTATTGTACCCCGGCAAGGGGCTGCACCGGGTCGCCGCGCTGCAGTTTGAACTCTAAAGCAACACTTTGCGCTGAAGGAGACGGGCTGCGCGCGCGGATACGGCGCATCGGGTTTACACCGGCCGCGCTTGGCAAACGGACACGGCGCCAGCGCGCACCGTCAGCTCGCCTGCAGCGGCAGCGCCGTGGTGTCCTTGATACGTTGCAGCGCGAAACTCGACTTGACATCCAGCACCGCCGGGTGGCGCAACAGCGTCGCCATCATGAAGCGCGAAAAATGGTCCATGTCCTGCACATGCACGCGCAGCAAATAATCCATTTCGCCCGTCATCGCGTAACAGGCGACCACTTCGGGCCAGTGCGCCACCGACGCGGCAAAATCGCCGCGCGGGGTGGCGCCCGTCATGCGCCCGCCGGCCTGGCCTTCGCTGTGCTTTTCCAGCCGCACATTCACATACGCCAGCAGGCCCAGCCCGATCTTGTCCGGGTCGAGCAGCGCCACATACTGGCGGATCACGCCCGCGTCCTCGAGCCGCTTGATGCGGCGCAGGCAGGGCGAGGGCGACAGGCTCACTTGCTCGGCGATGTCCTGGTTCGAGCAGCGCCCGTCCGCCTGCAAAATGGCGAGGATCTTGCGATCCGTCTTGTCCAGCGCGATCTTGGCCATATTCCACCGTATGTTGGTTATTGACGCAATATTATTGCGCAAATCAAGCACGCACGGGAATTGTTTGCAATTTAATGCCGAGGGGCGCGGACTATACTGTGCGCTATTAAAAACGAGGAGACCGCCATGCAATTTCAGCCTTGGGACAACCCGATGGGTACCGATGGATTTGAATTCATCGAATACGCCGCACCCGATCCGAAAGCGCTGGGCGCCTTGTTCGAACAAATGGGTTTTGCCGCCATCGCGCGCCACCGTCACAAGGACGTGACGCTGTATCGCCAGGGAGAGATCAACTTCATCATCAACGCCGAGCAGGATTCGTTCGCGCAGCGCTTCGCGCGCCAGCACGGCCAGTCGGTGTGCGCAATCGCGATCCGCGTCGACGACGCCGCGTATGCCTACCAGCGTGCGCTCGAACTGGGCGCCTGGGGTTTCGACAATAAAAACGGTCCGATGGAGCTGAACATCCCCGCCATCAAGGGCGTGGGCGATTCGCTGATCTACTTCGTCGACCGCTGGCGCGGCAAGGGCGCGGCGAAAGGCGTGGAAGCGGGCGCGATCGGCGACATCAGCATTTACGACGTCGACTTCGTGGCCATTCCGGGCGCCTGCGCCAATCCGGTCGGCAATGGCCTGACCTATATCGACCACCTGACCCACAATGTGCACCGTGGCCGCATGAAGGAATGGGCCGAGTTCTACGAGAACCTGTTCAACTTCCGCGAAGTGCGCTACTTCGACATCAAGGGCATGCACACGGGCCTGAAATCGAAGGCGATGACTTCGCCGTGCGGCAAGATCCGCATCCCGATCAACGAGTCCTCGGACGACAAGTCGCAGATCGCCGAATACCTCGACCAGTATCACGGCGAAGGCATCCAGCACATCGCGCTGGGCACCGACAATATCTACGGCTCGGTCGAAGTGATGCGCCAGGCCGGCATCGTGTTCCAGGACACCATCGAGACGTATTACGAGCTGGTCAACCGGCGCCTGCCAGGCCACGGCGAAGACCTCGACGCGCTGCGCCGCCTGCGCATCCTGATCGACGGCCAGAGCACCGAGACCGAACGCGAACTGCTGCTGCAGATCTTCACCCAGACCGTGATCGGCCCGATCTTCTTCGAGATCATCCAGCGCAAGGGCGATCAGGGCTTTGGCGAAGGCAACTTCCGCGCGCTGTTCGAATCGATCGAACTGGACCAGATCAAGCGCGGCGTATTGAGCGCCACGGCGGACTAAAACACCAGCGCGCGCCGGCGCTTTTAGGCGTGGCGCGCCTGTGCTACCCTGTTTAACATTCAGGCACGACCCTGACCCTTTGCGCAGTGACTGGCCCACAAGGCCAGTCACTGCGCGTGCTCCAAGCCAACGTTGCTTCGGACCGCACGCCGCATCAGAATTTACGGAGACCCCAACAATGAATGCACCGCTAGACCGTACGCAGCTCGCCCCTGGCGAACCAGCGCACGACATTTCCCTCGACGACAAGTACACGCTCGAGCGCGGACGCGCTTTCATCACCGGCACCCAGGCCCTGATCCGCCTGCCGATGCTGCAGCGTGAACGCGACCTGGCCGCCGGCCTGAACACGGCCGGCTACATCACCGGCTACCGCGGCTCGCCCGTCACCAGCGTTGACATGACGGCGGTGAAGGCGAAGAAATTCCTCGACGCGCACCACGTCAAATTTCACCCCGGCATGAACGAAGATCTGGCGGCCACCGCCGTCTGGGGTACGCAGCAAACCAATCTGTTCAAAGACGCCAAGTACGACGGCGTATTTTCCATGTGGTACGGCAAGGGCCCGGGCGTGGA
The DNA here is from genome assembly GCA_038207625.1 of Burkholderiales bacterium. Lineage (GTDB taxonomy): Bacteria > Pseudomonadota > Gammaproteobacteria > Burkholderiales > Burkholderiaceae_D > JBBQZO01. The sequence goes on from JBBQZO010000026.1 coordinate 67,997, forward strand.
TCGCTGCGGCGACGTGTTCAAGCACGCCAACAACGCCGGCACCGCCAAGCACGGCGGCGTCTTGGTGCTGGCCGGCGACGACCATGCGGCCAAGTCCTCGTCCACCGCGCACCAGTCCGACCATATCCTCAACGCCTGCGGCATTCCGGTGCTGTTTCCGTCCTCGGTGCAGGAATACATCGACTACGGCCTGCACGCCTGGGCGATGAGCCGCTACACGGGTCTGTGGGTGTCGATGAAATGCGTCACCGACATCATCGAGTCCGGCGCCGTGGTCGACTTCGATCCGGACCGCGTGAAGATCGTCATGCCTGAGGACTTCGAGCTGCCACCGGGCGGCCTGAACATCCGCTGGCCGGACACCGTGCTCGACATGGAAGTGCGGATGAACAGCTACAAGTGGTACGCCGCGCTGGCCTATGTGCGTGCCAACAAGCTTAACAAGATCATCTGGGACAGCCCGAAAGCGAAGATCGGCATCATCACCGCCGGCAAGGCCTACCTCGACACGCGCCAGGCGCTGGCCGACCTGGGTATCGACGAGCAGGCGGCGATCGATCTGGGCATCCGCCTCTACAAAATCGGCATGACCTGGCCGCTCGAAGCGGACGGCGTGCACGAATTCGCCAAGGGCTTGGACGAGATCCTGGTGGTCGAAGAGAAGCGCCAGATTCTGGAATACGCGTTGAAGGAAGAGTTGTACAACCTGCCCGACGGTCAGCGTCCGCGCGTGGTCGGCAAGTTCGACGACACGGGCGAGTGGAGCAATGAGCACCGCACCGGTCACGGCGACTGGCTGCTGCCGGCCACCTACGAGCTGAACCCGGCGCTGATCGCGCGCGCCATCGCCAGCCGCATTTCGCGCTACTGCGCCGGCCATCCGGTCGAGCAGCGCGTCAAGGAGCGCATCGCGTTTTTGGAGGCGAAGGAACTGGTGCTCAACTCGGTCAGCGTCAAGCCTAATCCGCAGACCGACCGCACGCCGTATTTCTGCTCCGGCTGCCCGCACAATTCGTCGACCAAGGTGCCCGAAGGGTCGCGCGCGCTGGCCGGTATCGGCTGCCATTACATGGTGCTGTGGATGGACCGCGAAACGTCGACCTTCACCCACATGGGTGCGGAAGGCGTGACCTGGGTCGGCCAGGCGCCGTTCACCAACGAGAAGCACGTGTTCACCAATCTCGGTGACGGCACCTACTTCCACTCCGGTATCCTGGCGATCCGCGCGGCGGTGTCGGCCAAGGTCAACATCACCTACAAGATCCTGTTCAACGACGCCGTCGCGATGACGGGCGGGCAGGAATTCGACGGTCCGCTGTCGCCGGCCATCATCTCGCGCCAGATCGCCGCCGAAGGCGTGACCCCGATCATCGTCGTCACCGACGAACCGGACAAATACCCGGCCGACTACGCGTGGGCGCCAGGGGTGACGGTGCGTCACCGCTCCGAACTCGATGCCGTGCAGCGCGAACTGCGCGAATGCCCGGGCGTGTCGGCGATGATCTACGACCAGACCTGTGCGTCGGAAAAACGCCGCCGCCGCAAGCGCAACGAGTACCCGGACCCAGCCAAACGCGCCGTCATCAACGAGGCCGTGTGCGAAGGCTGCGGCGATTGCAGCGTGCAGTCGAACTGCCTGTCGGTGGAACCGCTGGAAACGGAACTGGGGCGCAAGCGCCAGATCAACCAGTCGTCCTGCAACAAGGATTTTTCGTGCACCACCGGTTTCTGCCCGAGCTTTGTGACGGTCGAAGGCGGCGCGCTGAAAAAGCCGAAGAAGGCAGCCGCCGGCAGTGCCGAAATGCCTGCTTTGCCGACTCCGCAAATTCCGTCCACCGCGACGCCGTTCGGCATCCTGGTGACCGGTATCGGCGGCACCGGTGTCGTCACCGTCGGTCAGATTCTGGCGATGGCGGCGCACGTCGAAGGCAAGGGCTCGTCGGTGCTGGACATGAGCGGACTGGCCCAAAAGGGCGGCCCGGTGATGTCGCACGTGCGCCTGGCTGACCGCCAGGAAGATATCCACACCACCCGCGTCGGCACCGGCGCGGCCGACCTGGTGATCGGTTGCGACTTGATCGTCACGGCCAGCCGCGACGCACTGTCGCGCATGGGCGAAGGGCGCACCACGGCCTTCATCAACTCGACCGGTTCGTCCACGGCCGCGTTTGTGAAAAACCCGGACTGGCAGTTCCCGGGCGCCTCGTCGCAAAGCGAAATCGTCAAGGCCTGCGGCAGCGACAAGGTTGATTTTGTCGATGCCGGCCAGATCGCCACCGCCTTGATGGGCGACTCGATCGCGACCAATATGTTCATGCTCGGTTACGCATGGCAAAAAGGCCGCGTGCCGCTGACCGAAGCGTCGATCATGAAGGCGATCGAATTGAATGGCGTGGCCGTTGGTTTCAACAAGAGCGCGTTCAACTGGGGCCGTGGCGCGGCGCATGATCTGGCTGCGCTGGTGAAGATGACGACGCCGTCCAAGGTCATCGAATTCAAGCGCACCCAGACGCTCGACGACATCATTAACAAGCGCGTCGAACTGTTGACCGCTTATCAGGATGTCGCCTACGCGAATCAGTATAAATCGTTTGTCGATCAGGTGCGTGCCGAAGAAACCAAGCTGGGCAAGGGCACCCGCTTGAGCGAAGCGGTCGCGCGTTACTTCTACAAGCTGATGGCGTACAAGGACGAGTATGAAGTGGCCCGTCTGTACACCAACGGCGCGTTCGCGGAAAAAATCGCGGGCATGTTCGAAGGCGACATCAAGCTCAAGTTCCACCTTGCGCCGCCGCTGTTTGCCAAGGTCGACGCGCAAGGTCATCTGATCAAGCAGGAATTCGGTCCGTGGATGATGAAGGCGTTCGGTATGCTGGCCAAGTTCAAGGGCCTGCGTGGCGGTGCGCTCGACATTTTCGGCTACAGCGCCGAGCGCAAGATGGAACGCGCCCTGATCGGCCAGTATCGCGCCAGCGTCGGCGCCTTGCTGGGCAAACTGACGAGCGACAATCTGGCGCAAGCGGTGGCCATTGCCAGCATCCCTGAGGATATCCGCGGTTACGGCCACGTGAAAGAGCGTCACCTCAAGGCGGCCAAGCAGAAGGAAGCGACGCTGATCGCCGCCTTCCATACGCCAAACGCACCAACGGGCAGCGCTCCCCGCGCCGCTTAAGTCACCGTTGTCACCGCGCGGGCCGCTTCCCACCATGGGGGGCCGCCCGCGCGCGTATCTGCGCTCACGCCGTGCGCAAGTTGCAGGGCATTCGTGTTGGCGCAAGCCACCTCGGCCGGACCGTCGAAATGATAAATGTCAATTTGACTATGATATTATCAACAATTCATGAATGTCGGTATCGCCAGCGGTGGAGTCCGTTCCGACGATTCCACGCACGCCAGTCCCCACCAATTTGGAGAACCCATGAGTTTGATTCGTAACTGCCTTTTCATCGCCGCGATCAGTGTCGCCCTGCCAAGTTTTGCGACGACAACCCCGGTCTACCTGAGCTTCAGCGGCGGCGGCGCCAACGGCAACGTCAACGGCGTCAGTTTTAGTAACGCCAATTGGTCCGTCGAGTATGCGATCAATACCAATGTCGTCGATTCCGACCTGGCCAATACATCGCAAAGTGTGTACTACGATGCCGTGATGGGCGGCCACCTGTCGATCAACTCGACCGTCTACTCGCTCGTTGGCGATTCAGCCAAGGGGATCGTGTCCATGTACGCCGATGGATCGCAGGCTAGCCTGGCCGTCAACATGCTCGGCGGCGGCTACATGAGCTGGTCGACGGCATCCGCGACGACGTTTCCGGCGCTGTTCGCGAACGTGAACGAACTCAATTCGGCCCACCTGGGTGCGACGATCTTTAACAGTACTGCCGACCCATACAATAACGACTCCGCGCTGGACGGTCGTGCGCGCCAGAACGAGCACTACAACGACGCCACGGGCGAATTGACCTACACGTACGACCCGGTCGTGACGGTCGACGGTGGCTCGGTGGTGATCCTCGCCATTGCGCCAGCCGGGGCGGGGCTGTGGCGTGCGCATGTCGATAGCAACTCGGTATTCGCCCCCGTCCCGGAGCCGGAAAGCTACGCGCTGCTGCTGGCTGGCTTGGGCATGATCGGCTTGCTGCGCCGCCGTCGGGCCTGAAGCCGCGCCAGCCGATCCTTACTCTTGCGCAGCGGCCGCGCTTGCCGGCCGCTGCGATTTCCAATAGTCCCGGGGCGACTGCCCGACCAGTTTCGTGAACGCGTGCGTGAAGTGCGCCTGATCGTAGAATCCCAACGATTGCGCCAGCTCGGCCAGGTCCGGCGCGCCGGTCGCGGACAGGCGCCAGGTCGCCTCCTGCAGCCGGTAGCGTTGGATCACCCATTTCGGCGACACGCCCACGTAGTTGGCAAACAGCCTTTGCAGCGCTCGTTCGTCCATGCCCGCCTGCGCGCACAGCGCCGCCACGCTGACGGGACCATTGTCGACGGCGGCCGCGCCGATCACGCGCTCGGCCAGCAGTGCGCGCTCGTCGATGCTTGGCAGCGCCGGCAGGATGAGCGCTTCGGCGGCGGCAATCATCGCGGCGTCGTCGGGGCAACTCAGCAGGCGCTGCTCGGCGTCGGCGGTCGTGATCGGGAATACCTCGTCGATGGCCAGCGTGGTGTCGGTCAGCGCCGCCATTGGTCTGTCCAGAAAGGGGCGCAGGCCGCCCGGGCGAAAGCGCGCGCCCAGCGCCCGGCCGGCGCCGGCCACGCGCCGCTGATACACGCCGCGCACGACGCCAAACACGCCGCTGGCGCCGGCCTCGAAGACCAGATGCGCGTTCGGATACGGCAGCACGCGCTGCACCTGCGGCGCGCCGTCGGCCAGATCCCATTGCACGACCCAGAAGTAGTCGACGAACGGCGCGAGCGCCGCCGACGGCGCATAGCGTCCCAGGCGGATGCGTTGGCGCGCACCCAGCGGATCGACCAGCCCCTTCGGCGTGTCCGTCAACGGGGCTGGCGTTTCGGTGCTGCTGTCGGTTTTTTGCAAGACGCTGTCCCTGCCACCGGCTACAGTGGCCTTATGTTTTACGCGCATCGGGCGATGCGGCGGCGTGGCGATGGCCGGCCCGATTATAGGGCAGCGGCCGCCAGCGCGGATCGCCTGATGTTCATCCATTCCATCACCAATCAGGAGCCATCATGACCTCAAGCACCGCACAAACTGTGAACTGCACCGCCACCGGCAAAAGCTGGGACGAAGTGTCGTTTCACGACATGGAGGGGGCCGGCAAGTTGTCGCGCGCGTCCATCGTCAACGCCTTGGCCGGCGAGATCGAGGGCGAAGGCGTGCTGGTCTACCTGATGAGCTACCCGGCCAGCGCCGGCGCCGACGTGCCCTTCATCGGCTATGAACGTATCATCGGGCGCATCGGCGCGCGCAGCGGCAGCTTCACCGTGCAGCACGACGGCGTGTATTCGGCCACCAGCGGCGTGCACGCGACGCTGCGCGTGGCCGCCGGCAGCGGCACGGGTGGGTTTGCCGGTGTCAGTGGCAGCGGCACGGCCGAGGTCAAGGCCGGCGAGATGGTGGGCGTCTACACGCTGGCGCTGGAATACGGTGCCTGAGTGACGTCGCGCGGCACAGGGCGCGCGTACTTAGAGGTTTCGCTCAGCAACAGGTCAGGTCGCCTGTGCTACGGTAGCGTATGCGTGTCGCCTTGGCGCGCCTTTGTACGGGACTACCATGAACGACAATATCCGCAGCCTGCTGGCCCAGATGGCCGCGCTCGAAGACGAGCTGGCCACGGCCCTGCAACAGCGCGAGCAAAAGATGTTTTTCCAGATCAAGGGGAAACGCGTCGAATTCGAGCAAACCATCAAGCAGGCGCACCGCCGCCTGAAGACGGGCTTTTTCCGCTGGCTCGTCACCTACCGCCCGCAGAACCTGATCACCGGCCCGATCATTTACGGGATGGTGATCCCACTGCTGTTCTTTGACCTGTGCATCACGTTTTACCAGGCCAGCTGCTTCCCGATCTACGGGATCGCCAAGGTGCGTCGGGGCGACTACATCGTGATCGACCGCCAGCACCTGGAATACCTCAATTTCATCGAGAAATTCCACTGCACCTACTGCGCCTACGGTACCGGGCTGGTCGCTTACATCGGTGAAATCATCGCCCGCACCGAGCAGTATTTCTGCCCGATCAAGCACGCGCGCAAGATGCTAGGCACCCACGCGCGCTACGCCGAATTCCTTGACTACGGCGACGCCGACGACTACGAAGCGAAGCTCGAGCGCTATCGGGTCGCGCTGGGCGAGAAGAAATAAGCACGGCCGGGAGGGCGTGCTGCGCCGGCCCGCTGCGCCTGGCCGCTTACAGGTGGCGCAGCGCGGCGTACAACACCATGCCCAGGCCGACCATCGAGGCACCCCATACCAGCGAGCGCACGATCGGCACGCCGGCCGCGTACAGGGGCACGTACAGCAAGCGTGCGGCCAGGTACATTTGCGCGCCCACCAGCGTATAGCCACCTTCGCGCCCGCCCGCATGGGCGATCAGGATCGCGCCGGCGAACAGCGGCAGTGTCTCGGCCAGATTGTGCTGAGCCCGGCTCAGGCGGGCGGTGACCGTGCCCATTGGCGGGGCCGGCGCGTCGCGCGCACTCATGTTGTAGGCCAGACCCGTTTCGCGGTTGCGAAATGCGGCCGTCAGCAGGATCTGGAACAGGGCCAGCGCAAGGGTCCAGCCCAAAATGATCAGTTCATCGCTCATGCGGTTTCCTTCGTCTGTGTGTGTGGTTGAAAGTGCGGGCGGCGCGAGCGGACAACATTTTGCCGTTGGTCAACCTTAGCACAACCCCATCTTTTTTGGCGCATGCCATTGCGCTCTGTTAAAGCCGCTATAATTTCCCGCCAGTGTGACCGGCGCGCCACCCGCGCCGCGTTGTCCGTTTGCACCCAATCTGCCGGAGCTTTATCGATGATCCGTTCTGCCTTGCTGCTTGCCCTGTTGAGCGCCGTACCGCTGTCCCACGCCGCACCCGACCTCTCCACCGTGTCCGAACGTTCCGGATTTGAGCGCACCGGCCGCTACGACGAAGTGGTCAAGCTATGCGCCGCGTTCCAGGCGGCCTATCCGAAGCAGGTCAAGTGCATCGAGTTCGGGCGCACGCCGGAAGGGCGGCCGCTGCTGGCGCTGCTGGCCACCCGCACGGGCGCGATGACGCCGGCCCAGGCCAAGGCGCGCGCCATTCCCGTGACGCTGATCCAGGGCGGCATCCACGCCGGCGAAATCGACGGCAAGGATGCCGGTTTCCTGGCGCTGCGCGAGGTGCTGGAAAACCGCGCCGCGCCCGGCGCGCTCGACAAGCAGGTGCTGCTGTTTGTGCCGGTGTTTAACGTCGACGGCCATGAGCGCTTCGCGAAATGGAACCGCCCCAATCAGCGCGGCCCGGTCGAGATGGGCTGGCGCACCACGGCGCAGAACTACAACCTCAATCGCGACTACGTGAAGGCCGACGCGCCGGAAATGCAGGCCATGCTGGCGCTGGTCAATGCCTGGGATCCGCTCACCTATGTCGACCTGCACGTAACCGATGGCGCCAAGTTTGAACACGATATTTCGATCCAGGTCGAGCCGGCCTATTCGGGCGACGCGGGCATGCGCCGCGCCGGTGTGGCGCTGCGCGACAGCGTGATCGCCGATATCGCCAAGCAGGGTTCGCTGCCGCAGTCGTATTACATGTCGTTCGAGGAGAACGACAACCCGGCCTCGGGCTTTGCCGACGCCGTGTCCGATCCGCGTTTCTCGACCGGCTATTTCCAATTGCGCAACCGGATGGCGATGCTCGTCGAGACCCATTCGTGGAAGGATTATCCGACCCGCGTGCGGATCACCCACAACACGGTGCTGTCGGTGCTGGCCCAGGTGGCGGCGCACGGCGCCGAGTGGCAGAAGGCTGCGGCTGCAGCGGACGCGGCGGCGCTGAAATTGGCCGGCACCCCGCTGCCGCTGACGTACAAGACCAGCGCCAAGAGCCACATGGTGACGTTTCGCGGCTATGCCTACACGCGCACGCTGTCGGACGTGTCGGGAATGTTGATGACGCATTACGACGAGAAGACGCCGCAGCTGTGGACCGTGCCGCTGCGCGACGACGTGCTGCCCGACCTGGTGGTCAACGCGCCGGCCGCCGGCTATCTGGTGCCGGCGGCACACGCCAAAATGGTGGCGGCCAAGCTGGCGCTGCATGGCGTCGTGTACCGCACGCTGGCTGCCGATCAGCCGAAGGTCGAGGTGGAGACCTTCCGCGCCGAGTCGACCAAATTTGGCGCCGGCTCGTTCGAGGGGCATCAAAGTCTGAGCGTGACGGGCAGCTGGAAACATGAGGTGCGCGCGCTTGGCAAGGGGGCTTTGTTCGTGCCGATCGCGCAGCCCAAGGCGCGCCTGGTACTGGCGCTGTTCGAGCCGCAGGCACCCGATTCGATGCTTGCCTGGGGCAGTTTTAATAACGCCTTCGAGCGCAAGGAATACATGGAGGAGTACGTGGCCGAGGACGAGGCGCGCGCGCAGATGGCTGCCAACCCGGCGCTGGCCGCCGAGTTCAAGCACAAGGTCGACACCGATGCGGAGTTTGCCAAGAATGGCAATGCGCGGCTGGACTTTTTTGCACGCCGTCATGCGTCGTGGGACGAGCGTTTCAATCTGTATCCGGTGATGCGCGCGTTGGTGGCGCCTTGATGTGATGTTGGTTTGCTGAAGCTGCGCACTGCGGTACGTTGAATAGGGTCAGAGTAATTTTCGCAAAGTGCCGCGAAAAAAAAGGCTCGGCGCCCCCCTCTGACCCTATGTAACTGCGCCGGTGGTTTGCTGACTGCCGTTGCGCGGTGCTCTGCGAACTGCCGTTGCGCCGCTGCTCTGCGAACTGCCGTTACGCCGCTGGTTTGCTATCAAACCGACGCGGCGGCCTGGTTTTTTTACAGCGCTTGCAGGGGGATCATGCCGGGCAGGCTGGCCACCGTCGAGCAGGGTTCGTCGTCAAAGGCGATGTCGCCCAGCGGGCTGGCCACGCCGTCCGCCTTCAGGTCGGCGAAGCCGAACATGCTGCGGTCCATCAGGTGCGACGGCACCACGGTCGACAGCGCCGAGAAGATGCTGTCTACGCGCCCCGGGAATTTCTTGTCCCATTCGCGCATCAGGCCCTTGATCTGCTTGCGCTGCAGGTTCTCCTGCGAGCCGCACAGGTCGCACGGGATGATCGGGAAGTTCTTCACTTCGGCGTAACGGCTCGAATCGGCTTCCTTCACATACGCCATCGGACGGATCACGATGTGTTTGCCGTCGTCCGACTGCAGCTTGGCGGGCATGCCTTTCAGTTTCCCGCCGAAGAACATATTCAGGAAGAAGGTCTCGAGGATGTCGTCGCGGTGGTGGCCCAGCGCGATCTTGTTGCAGCCCAGTTCATCGGCCACGCGGTACAAGATGCCGCGGCGCAGGCGCGAGCACAGCGAGCAGGTGGTTTTGCCTTCCGGGATCAGGCGCTTGACGATGCTGTAGGTGTCCTGGTTCTCGATGTGGAACGGCACGCCCAATTTGGTCAGATAGGCTGGCAGGATATCGGCCGGGAAGTTCGGCTGCTTCTGGTCCAGGTTGACGGCGATGATCTCGAAATTGATCGGCGCGCGTTCGCGCAGCGTCATCAGGATGTCCAGCAGCGCGTAGCTGTCCTTGCCGCCGGACAGGCACACCATCACCTTGTCGCCGTCTTCGATCATGTTGAAGTCGCCGATCGCCTGGCCGACCAAGCGGCACAGGCGCTTGTGCAGCTTGTTGTTCTCGTAGAGGACCTTCTCGGCCGATTTGACGCTCACTTCGGGCGTCTCCAGCAGTTCGACGTCGCTCATGCCTCGTCCTTGATCTGGAATACTTCCACGCCCACGCCTTCGCAGTCAGGATACACGTCCGGCTTCATGGTCGACACACGCACCGCGCGCACGTTCGGGTGCGCCAGCATCTTGCGCACCACGTCGTCGCACAGCGTCTCCTGCAGATGCACGTGCCCCACGGCCATGCGCTGGGCGATCGTCTCGCGCATGAAATCGTAGTCGACGACCTCGGCCAGATGGTCGCCCACCGGCGTCGACAGCGCCAGCGGGATGTACAGATCGACGTTGATCAGGACGCGTTGCTCGCCCTTCTTTTCAAAATCGTGCACGCCGATGTTGATCATCACTTCGTAATTGCGCAGGAACAGGCGGCGGCAGTCGGACAGTCTAGGGTGGTACAGGGCGGACAACATGGTTTCTTACCTTTTCGGGAATGCGGGAATGGGGGGCTGAATGGGTGTTCTGGCGTCAGTTGGTAAACATGACGTCGCGCGCCTGCGGCGTCAGGTGCTGGCCGCCATCGACCAGCAAAGTGGTGCCGGTCAGCGCGCGCGCGCCGGCGACGTAGACAACCGCGTCGGCCACATCGTCCGGGGTGCTCGAGCGCCCCAGTGGCGTGGCGCGGTGCGCGCGCAAAAAACCTTCTTGCGTTTGCGCGCCCGACACCATGGTCAGGCCGGGGGCCACGCCGACCACCCTTACTGTGGGCGCAAGCGCCTGTGCCAGCATCGTGGTGGCGCTGTGCAGCGCCGCCTTCGACAGCGTGTACGACAGAAAATCCGGATTGAGATTGTACAGCTTCTGGTCCAGCAGGTTGATGACCACCGATTGCGCGCCGCTTGGGGTGGCCGCGTGCAAGGCCTGCGCCAGCAGCACCGGCGCGACCAGATTGGCCTGCATGTGCGCGTTCAGGCATGTCGCAGAGAAGTCGTGCGCGCTGTCCTGCTCGAACAGCGACGCGTTGTTGACGACGCAGCTAACTGGCCCCAGCGCCGCCTGCGCGCGCGCCAGCAACTGTCTGACTGCCTTCTCGTCGGCCAGGTCGCATGGCAACAGCGCCGCGCGCCGTCCCAGCGCGTGAACCGCGCGGGCGGTGTCTTCGGCATCGGCATGCGAACGGTGATAGTGCAGCGCCACGTCCCAGCCGGCCTTGGCCAGCGCAAGCGCGATGGCGCGCCCGATGCGGCGCGCGCCGCCGGTGACGAGGGCCACGCCAATGGGTGCTGTGGTCGATGTGTGCGTCATGGTCTGCTAAATGGGTGAAAAATTTCTGTGCTGATTTGCACAATCTGTTGCGCTTGCGCGCAATTGGCTACAATGCCGGCATGTCCCTACCCGTACCTGATAGCGACGCGCTGGCCGCGTCCCACGCCTTGCAGCACCGGATTGCCGCCGACATCGCGCAGCAATCGGGCGCCATTTCCTTCGCCCGTTTCATGGAGCTGGCCCTGTACGCCCCCGATCTGGGCTACTACAGCGGCGGCGCCGCGAAACTGGGCCGGGATGGCGATTTTACAACCGCGCCCGAAATCACACCGCTGTTCGGCGCGGCGCTGGCCGGCGTGGCAGCCGCTATTATCGCCCAAAGCGCGCCGCACATCCTTGAATTCGGGGCCGGCACCGGCAAGCTGGCGCGCGATATCCTGCTCGAGCTGGCGCGCCTGGGTGTGCATCTCGAGCGTTACGCGATCGTCGAACTGTCGGGCGAACTGCGCGCGCGCCAGCAACTGGCGCTGGCCGACTTCCCCCAAGTGGTCTGGCTGGACGACTTTCCGCCCGCCTTCGATGGCGTGGTGATCGGTAACGAGGTGCTCGACGCGATGCCGGTGCAGCTGGTGCGCAAGGACGCCGACGGCTGGCGCGAACTGGCCGTGACGGTCGAGCAGGGCGAGTTTGCGTTTGTCGCGCGCGCGCCTGGCGCCGATTTGCTCGCGCAACTGGCGCTGCAAGTGCCCGACGCCGACAACCTGCCCGAGGGCTACGTCAGCGAACTGCACCCGATCGCCTGCGGCTTCATGGCGTCGCTGGCGCGCATGCTGGGAACGGGCGCGGCGCTGCTGCTCGACTACGGCTTTCCGGCCCACGAATACTATCTGGACCAACGCAGCGCCGGCACCCTGATGTGCCATTACCGCCACCACGCCCATCCCGATCCGTTCTACCTGCCCGGCCTGCAGGACATCACCGCCCACGTCGACTTCACGGCGATGGCGCGCGCCGCCCAGGACGCCGGGCTGGACGTGATCGCTTACATGAGCCAGGCCGCCTTCCTGCTTGGCGCGGGGATTGGCGAGCTGCTGCTGCGCACCGACCCGGCCGACGCGCAGGCCTTCCTGCCGCAGGCCAATGCGCTGCAAAAGCTGGTCTCGCCGGCCGAGATGGGCGAATTGTTCAAGGTGCTGGTGGTGGGGCGCGCCGTGCAGCTGCCCGAGGCGCTGGCGCGGGCCGACCGCAGCGTGCGCCTGTAACGCCGGCCTTGCCTTTAGCGGGCGAAGGCGGCTATGCTGTCCGATCGCGCGGACGGCCATCGCTTTGGGCTATCATCATCGTTTGAGGATCGGCCGGACAGATCGGAACCATGGCAAAGATACATACCCATTATGACAACCTGAAGGTGGCGCGCATGGCGCCGCAGGAAGTCATCCGCGCGGCCTACAAGGCGCTCAGCCAGAAGTACCATCCGGACAAAAATCCCGGTGACGAGAAGGCCGCCCGCATCATGGCCATCCTCAACACGGCCTACAGCACGCTGGCCGATCCGCAGCGCCGCAAGGAGCACGACGAGTGGATCGCGGCCGAGGAGTGGGAGATCGAATGGCTGGAGAGCACCCGCGCCGACGACGTGCGCGAGCGCGCGCGCGGCGAACTGCAGGCGCGTCCGGCCGAACAGCTGGGCGTGGCGCCGGTCTACCGGGCCACGCGCGACCCGGCCTGGTGGCTCGGCCTGGGCTTGTGCTTCGGACTCGGTTGCGTGGCCGGCCTGATGCTGGCGACCCAGCCCAAGGCCCTGACGCTGAGCGCGGTGCCGGGTGTGGCCGGCGAGGCGCGCCCCGAACTGGCGGCGTCCGCGCGGCGCGACTACAAGAGCGAAGCAAAGGCCGAACCGGACCCCGGTCCCGATAACTGGGCGGTGGGCAAGGCGTATGTGCCCGAGTCGGCCAATCCGAAGCCGCCCGAGATCCGCGCGCTGGGCATCACCCAGCTGATCATTCCGCCCAAGGCGCCCGATTGCGACACCGATCTGCAGACGATGGTGGCGCCCAATGGCGAGCCGTGGCCGGCCCAGTCCGGCTATGTGGACGGCTACCCGCTGGGTAACAAGGGTGAAGAAATGCAGCTGGAAGTGGACAACAGCGCCAATGGTTCTGGCGTGTTCGTCAAGGTGTATGACCTGGACCGCCATTCGAATGTGCGCCACCTGTTCGTGCTGGCGCATGACAAGATCACGGTCGACCAGCTGGCCGCCGGCAAGTACGAGGTGCGCTACCAGAATCTCGATATCGGCGCGCTCAAGGGCGACTGCCCGAGCCGCAAGAAAAGCGTGGCCAGCTAGGCCGGCACACGCTGTGCGTTTGCGTACCCGCGCTTAAAACTCTTCCCAGTCGTCCGTTGCGGGGGCGCTGGCCTTCGGCTTGGCCGCCGGCGCTGCCGGCGCTGCCGGCGCGGACGCCTTCAACTGGCGCGCCGGCGCGGCGGGACGGTGTGGCGCGCGCGCGGCCGGTTTCGGTTTGGCGCGCGCCGGCGCGGCCATCATGCCGGCCGATTCGTGCAGCGTGAACACCGCCACCGCCTCGCTCAGCGTGCCGGCCTCGTCTTGCATGCTCTGGGCCGCCGCGGCCGCCTGTTCGACCAGCGCCGCGTTTTGCTGGGTCATCTCGTCCATCTGGGTGATCGCCTCGTTGACCTGCTCGATGCCCAGGCTTTGCTCCTCGCTGGCGGCGGTGATCTCGCTCATGATGTCGGCCACCTGCTTGACCGAGGTGACGATCAGTTCCATGGTCTGGCCGGCCTCGTCGACCAGCCGCCCGCCACCGTCGACCTTCTCGACCGAATCGCCGATCAGCGTCTTGATTTCCTTGGCCGCGCCAGCGCTGCGCTGGGCCAGATTGCGCACCTCGGCGGCCACCACCGCGAAGCCGCGCCCCTGCTCGCCGGCGCGTGCCGCCTCGACGGCAGCATTGAGCGCCAGAATGTTGGTCTGGAACGCAATGCCGTCGATGACGCCGATGATGTCGACGATCTTGCGCGAGCTTTCCTTGATCGAGGCCATGGTGTCGACCACCTGGGCCACCACCTGGCCGCCGCGCACCGCCACCGACGACGCCGAGATGACCAGCTGGTTGGCCTGGCGTGCATTGTCGGCGTTCTGCTTGACCGTCGAGGTCAGCTCTTCCATCGAGCTGGCCGTCTCCTCCAGGCTGCTGGCCTGCGACTCGGTGCGCGAGGACAGGTCCAGATTGCCGCTGGCGATCTCTGACGAAGCCGTCGAAATGGTGTGGGTGCTCTGACGCACATTGCCCACGGTGCGTGCCAGCGAGGCATTCATGTCCTTGAGTGCCGTGAGCAGCTCGCCCATCTCGTCGTGCGAGTGCACCTCGATGCGGGTGGTCAGGTCGCCCGCGGCGACGCTCTTGGCAATGGCCACCGCTTCATTGAGCGGGCCGGTGATCGAGGCGGTGATCAGGTAGGCCAGCGCGATCGACACCAAGAGGGCGGCGATGCCCATGCCGATCATCAAATTGCGCGAAAACTCGATGTCGCGTTCGGTCACGGCGCCGTCGGCCTCGATATCCTTGTGCTGCTTGTCGACCAGCACGCGGGTGGCGCCAAGCAGTGCTTCGAGCGCCGGGAAAGTCTCGGCGTTCATCAGCGTGGCCGCCTCGTCCTTCTTGTCGCCTTCGACCAGGTCGGCCACTTTCAGGAACGACACCGAATAGGCGCCGCGCGCGCTGATCAGTTTGGCCAGCATGGCTTTTTCTTCGGGACCTTCCGTGAGCTTGTCCAGCGCGGCCAGTTCGGTGTCGATCAGCTTCTTGTCCAGGTCGATCTGCGCATAGTTCTTGCCGCGCTGCTCCTTGTCGCTGACGATGAACAGCGCCAGCGTGCGGCGTGCGTCCTCGCGCGCGGCCGAGTCGATCGAGTAGGCTGCCGAGGCGCTGGGCCAGTCGCTCTCGACCATCGTCTTGTTGCTTTTTCCGATAGAGGCGAAGCGCCCGATGCTGGCGGCGATCATGATCAGCATCATCAAAACCAGCAGGCCGAAGCCGGCACCCAGACGGGTCTTGATGTTGAAATTGGCAAGGTTCATGGGAGTGTCCAGGTTGGCGTGGTCGGGGTCAGGCGGACAGCGTTTCGATCAGTCCCATTTCGGAGGACGACATCAGCTTGTCGATGTCGACCAGGATCAGCATGCGCTCGTCGATCGTGCCCAGGCCAATCATGTAGTCCGAGTTGAAGGCGGTGCCCATCTCCGGGGCCGGCTTGACCTGGTCGGGCGTGAGCGTGGTCACGTCCGACACCGAGTCGACTACCATGCCCATGATGCGTCCGGCGATATTGAGGATGATGACGACGGTGAACTGGTCGTACACCGGCGTGCCCAGGTTGAACTTGATGCGCATGTCGACCACGGGAATGATGATGCCGCGCAGGTTGATCACGCCCTTGATGAACTCGGGCGCGTTGGCGATGCGGGTGACCGCCTCGTAGCCGCGGATCTCCTGCACCTTCAGAATGTCGATGCCGTATTCCTCGGAGCCGAGCGTGAAGGCGAGAAATTCGTGGCCGGCGATCTCCTTGCCGGAGCTGGCCTGGGTGATGCTGGAAGGGGAGGCAGATGCTTGCATAGTCGTGTCCTTGTCAGAAAGGCAGGTGGGTCGGAGGAGGCATCCGGCGGGGGCGGCCAACTGCGGGCGGACCGTTGGCATTGCGTGAAAGAGTAGCAGAGTCTCCGTTATATTACGAGACTGACCTGTCGGCTTTGTGCAAAAATAGCCCGGCCGCGATCGGCCGCTCCCGCCCGGCCGCACGGGCGCCGCCGCCCGCCTGTGTGGCGCGCCGGCGCTCTCGGCAAGGCAACGCTGGACTTGGGGTGTACTTTGTTTATAATCGGGTCGTGAAGGTCAGTTGCGCCAGGGTATGGCGCGGCGGGAGGGCCGTACCGGTCGTGCCCGCGCTTTCGCATTGCGCAAGTCGCCCCTAAGGAGCATGTATGACCGACCCAAACGCGACAGACGACAATTGGCTGATCGACGAAGACGACGAAGTGACGACCCCGGCAAACCAGGGCGGCATCGATCAACGCTTGTGGCGCGTGCTTATTGTTGACGACGATGTCGATGTGCATGCGGTGACCCGGCTGGCACTGCGCAACGTCAGCTTCAAGGGTCGCGAGCTTGAGCTGTTTTCCGCCTACAGCGGTCAGGAGGGCTATCAGATCCTGCGCGACACCCCCGATATCGCGCTGGTGCTGCTGGACGTGGTGATGGAAACGGACGACGCCGGCCTGATCCTGGCGCGCCGCATCCGCGAGGAGCTGGGCAACCATATCGTGCGGGTGGTGCTGCGCACCGGCCAGCCGGGCCAGGCGCCCGAGCAGCGCGTGATCATCGAATACGACATCAACGACTACAAAGCGAAAACCGAGCTGACCACGCAAAAGCTGTTTACCACGGTGATCTCGGCGCTGCGCGCCTACGAGAGCCTGATGATGCTCGAGCGCAGCCGCATCGGACTGGGCAAGATCCTGGCCGGCGCCACCAATTTGTACCACGTGCATTCGCTGCGCGAATTCGCCTCGGGCGTGCTCAACCAGGTCAGCGCGATCCTCGACGTGGGGGCCGACGGCGTGCTGTGCGTGATGCAGGCCGGCGACGGCGTGCCCACCGTGGTGGCGGCCACCGGCAGCTACGCGGCGCTGGCCGACAACGAACTGATGCCGCCCGGGCACCCGCTGCTGCCCACCATCGCCAAGGCCTTCGAGGAAAAACGCAGCCAGTTCGAGCACCCTGCCAACGTGCTGTTCATCCACACGATGGAGGACCGCGAGCTGGCCATCTCGGTCACCCCGCCGTGGCCGCTGGCGCAGATCCAGCGCGATCTGCTGGAGGTGTTCTGCCAGCGCATCGCCGCCGCGTTCGACAATCTGTACATGTTCGGCCAGCTGCGCAAGGCCCAGGAAGCCACCGTGGTGGCGCTGGCCGACCTGGCCGAGTTCCGCGACCGCGACACGGGCGGGCACGTGCGCCGGGTCCAGCAAATTTCCAGCGGAATCGCCGCGCGCATGCGCCACAACGGCGTCGACGACACCGAGCTGACCCCGCAGCTGATCGAAATGATCGGCTTGGCCAGCATCTTGCACGATGTGGGCAAGGTGTCGACGCCTGACCAGGTGCTGCTCAAGCCGTCCGCCCATACGCTCGAGGAGCGCACCGTGATGCGCACCCACGCCGAGATCGGCCGCGCGATCCTCGAGCGCGCCTCGGTGATGGTCGACGGCGTCAGCTACCTGACCTACGGCGCCCAGATCGCCGGCTCGCACCACGAGCACTTCGACGGCGCCGGCTACCCCAATGGATTAGCGGGGCGCGCCATTCCGCTGGCCGCGCGCATCGTCGCCGTCGTCGACGTGTTCGACGCGCTGCTGCACCGCCGCCCGTACAAGGAACCGTGGCCGTACACGGCCGTGGTCAACTACATCAAGGAGCGCAGCGGCAGCCAGTTCGATCCTGACGTGGTGACGGCGCTGTTGACGATTATCGAACTCGAACCGGAGTTGGTGCACACCGAAACTTAGCGCGGCGCGGCGGTGTGCGCCATTCAGTATTGTGTTGGCGTGCCGTAATATACTCTTGAGGCTGTCGTGCGCCAGCGTAGCGCGCGTTGCCGGCGGCCATGCCGGTACCACATCGGGAAGAATTGCAATGAATGAACTTGACGGACTGACCGCGCTGATCATCGAACCGCATGCCGGCATGCGCGCCAGCATCCACAATATGCTCAATTTGTGCGGCCTGACCAAGATCGAGCACGCCGGCAGCTCGGGCGCGGCGATCAAGCACCTGGGATTGAAAAGCTTCGACCTGATCTTGTGCGAATACGACCTCGACGGCGGCCAGGACGGCCAGCAATTGCTCGAGGATCTGCGCCACCATCAGCTGATCAGTCTGGCGACGATGTTCTTCATGGTCACCGCCGAGGGCAATTACAGCAAGGTCGTCAGCGCCGCCGAGCTCGCGCCCACCGACTACATCCTCAAGCCGTTCACCGCCGACCGACTACTCGAGCGCATCGCGCGCGCGCTCGACAAGCGCAATTCCTTCATGCCGGTGTACCAGTTCATGGAAGTGGGCAATCAGCGCGAGGCGATCGGCGCCTGCGTCGACGGCGCCATCGCCTTTCCCCGATACGCGATCGACTTCCTGCGCCTGCGCGCCGAGCTGCACATCTTCCTCGGTGAGCCGGCCGAGGCCGAACCGATCTACCAGCAGCTGATCGAAGCGAAGGCGATCGCCTGGGCCCGGCTGGGCCTGGCCAAGACCATGTTCATGCGCGAGCGCTTCGTCGAGGCCCAGGCCATCCTCGAGGATCTGGTGGGCAGCAACAAGAAATTCGTCGACGCCTACGACTGGCTGGCCAAGACCCACGCGGCGATCGGCCAGCTCGAGCAGTCGCAGATGGTACTGGGCGACGCGGTGGCGGTGTCGCCGCACGCGGTACGCCGGCTGCGCAAACTGGGCGAGGTGGCGCTGGAAACGGGCGACGTCGATACCGCCGAAAAGGTACTCAAGCAGGTCGTCAGCAAGGCCAAGTATTCCGAGTTCCGCGACCCGGAAGATCATGTAAAACTGGTCCAGACGCTGGTCAAGAAGGGCGATCCGGTGCAGGCCGCTGCCGTCATCCGCGACCTCGACAAGTCGCTCGGCGGGCAGAAAAACGCCTCGCTGTGCAGCGCCATCTCGTCGGCCATGCTGCACGAATACACCGGCAACGAGACGCGTCTGGCCGAGTCCTTGACCAGTGCGCTGGCCGCCTGCAAGGACAGCACCGGCCTGTCCAACGAGATGAAGATGGAGTTGGCGCGCAACTGCCTGCAAAACAATATGGAGGAGGGCGCCTCCGAGGTGATGCGCGAAGTGATGCGCAACGCCTCCAATAACGCCGCCATGGCCAAAGCGATGAGCGTGTTCGAGAAGGCCGGACGGGGCGAACTGGCGCTGTCGCTGGCGCAGGAAAGCCGCCAGCACGTCGTCGACATGGTCGCCTCGGGCGCGGCCAAGGCCAAGAGCGGCGACTTCCGCGGCGCCGTGTCGCTGATGGCCGAGGCGGTCAACAAGTTGCCCGACAATCCGCAGGTGGTGTTCAACGCGGCGGTGGCGGTGTTGAAGTGCCTCGAGAACATGGGCTGGGACGAGCGCCTGGGCCAGTACGCGCTGAACCTGATCGACACCGTGCGCCGGCTCGATCCGATCAACCCCAAGCTGCCGGCGCTGGCCGGCCTGCACCAGCAGATCCTGAAAAAATACGACATCAAACCGGGCCGCGGCAAAGACGGCAAGAAGACTTGAGCCGCCGGCCCGCGCACGCTGGCGGGCCTGTTGGCGCGCACGCCGCGCGGCCGGCTTAATCCGAAGCGGCGCGCCGCGTCACGAATCACGAAGAAATGCATATGGCTGCCTCCCAATCACCGTCCGGCACACCGGGCGAAGCGCGTCCGGTGCGCGCCGCCCTGCTGCAAAAAGTGTGCGGCGGCGAGGACATGTTCGCGCTGGGCAGTTCGGTCGCGCGGGTGGTCGAAATGGCCGGGTCGGACGATCAGGGCACCCACGACCTGGCCTACTTCGTGCTGTCGGACGCGGCGCTGACCCAGAAGATCCTGCGCCTGTCAAACACCGCCAGTTACCGCAGCGCCTCGGGCGGCGCCGTCACCACCATTTCGCGCGCCATCTCGCTGCTCGGTTTTGACAACGTCAAGACCACCGCGCTGGCGATGCTGCTGGTGGACACGCTGGCCAACAGCAAGCACGCGGCCAGCGTGCGCGTCGAACTCGAAGCATCGCTGTGCGCCAGCCTGGTGGGGCGCGAAATGGCGCGCCTGTCGTTTTACCAGGGCGCAGAGGAAGCGTCGATCGGCGCGCTGTTCAAGAACCTGGGCCCCTTGCTGGTGGCCTCGCTGGAACACGAGCGCTACCGTGAAATCACGGCGCTGATCGCCTCGGGCAAACACACCACCGGCCAGGCCTCGCAGATGATCCTCGGCTGCAGCTACGACGCGCTGTCCGAAGCGGTGATGGCCGAATGGAAGATTCCCGAGGCGATCGTGCGCACGCTGGCGACGATCCCGGCGGGCGTGCAGAAAGTGCCGGCCAGCCGGCCCGAATGGATGCGCCTGGTGGCCGCTTTCAGCATGGATGTGGCCAAGCTGATGGGACGCACGATCGACCCGGCCAGCAGTCCCGAAGCGCGCAATCTGCTCACCCGTTACGGCGTGGCGCTGAACGTCGACGCGGCGCGCATGGAAACCCTGTTCGCCGCCGTGCGCGGTGAAATGAGTACGCTGTTGCAAAGCATGAACCTGGTGCCACAGACCCCGCTGGAGCAGGAAAACCACGACGGCCTGCCCAACGTCCTGCTGCTGGCGACGATGGACGCGGGCGACGCCGCTGCCGACGGTCATCATCCGAGCGGCAAGCCGCTCAATGCGCGCGAATTGCTGCTGGCCGGCGTGCAGGACGTCACGCAGATGCGCGCATCGGGCCAGAGCAAGGTCAATGAGCTGATTCTGGCGGTGCTCGAAACGCTGTACCGCAGCATGGGGTTTCGCTTCGCCACCGTGTGCCTGAAGGATGCGCGCAACGGCCAGTACCGGGCCCGGCTGGCGTTTGGCGACGACCATGTGCGGCGCCAGAACGGTTTCGTGTTTGCGCTGCAAAGTTCCCGCGACCTGTTCCACCTGGCCATGGAAAACGATGCCGACCTGATGATCGCCGACGCGTCCAGCCCGAAGATCCGCGACCTGGTGCCGTCCTGGCACCGCGCCTTGCTGCCGGACGCGAAAAGCTTCATCGTGCTGCCGCTGGTGGTGGGCAAGGTGCAGCTGGGCCTGTTCTACGCCGACCGTGTACATGCCGCGCCGGAAGGCGTGCCGCCCGACGAGACGTCGCTGATCAAGGCGCTCAAGGGCCAGGTGCTGATCGC
Organism: Burkholderiales bacterium; assembly: GCA_038207625.1. Classification (GTDB taxonomy): domain Bacteria; phylum Pseudomonadota; class Gammaproteobacteria; order Burkholderiales; family Burkholderiaceae_D; genus JBBQZO01. The sequence goes on from JBBQZO010000026.1 coordinate 89,067, forward strand.
GCTGGGCCCGTAAGCGGCGCGCCCGCGCCGTCCAGCCAGGCGCGCAGCTGCGCGGCGGGCATCGGGTGGGCAAACAGAAAACCCTGCGCCTCGTCGCACTGCTTGGCGCGCAGGAAATCGCGCTGGGCCGCGCTTTCGACCCCTTCGGCCAGCACCGCCAAGCCCAGCGAATGGGCCAGCGCGATGGTGGCCGCGACGATCACCGCGTCGTTCGAATCGGTCTCGATATCGGTGACGAAGCTGCGGTCGATCTTGAGCCGGTCCAGCGCGAACAGCTTCAGGTAGCTCAGCGATGAATAGCCGGTGCCGAAGTCGTCGATCGCCACCTGGATGCCGCGCTGGCGCAGTTGGCGCAGCAGCGCGGCCGTGCGTTGCGGGTCTTGCATTGCGGCCGACTCGGTGATTTCCAGCTCCAGCCGGCTCGGGTCGATCGCGCTCGCTGCCAGCAACGCGTCCAGTTGCGCCAGCAGGGTCGTGCCGTGGCACTGGCGCGCCGACAGGTTCACCGCCAGCCGCAGCGTGCCGCGGCCGTCGCGGCGCCACTCGGCCAGTTGGGCGACGGCGCGCGCCAGCACCCATTCGCCCAGTGGCACAATCAGGCCGCATTCCTCGGCGATCGGAATGATGCGCTCCGGCCCGATCAGTCCCAGCTCCGGATGGTGCCAGCGCAACAGCGCCTCGGCCCCGATCACGGCGCCGTCGCGCAAGCTCACCTGAGGCTGCAGGTACAAGGCGAATTCGTTCTGCTCGAGTGCCAGCCAGAGACGGTTCTCCAGCAGCAGGCGCTCGTGGGTGGCGGCGTTCATGGCCGCCGAAAAGAACTGGAAATTGCCGCGTCCCTGGCTTTTTGCCGCGTACATCGCCGTGTCGGCGTGGCGCAGCAAGGTGCTCACGTCGGCCCCGTCGGCCGGGTACATCGCCACGCCCACGCTGGCGCCGCTGTGACAGACGGTGCCGTCGAGCTGCACCGGCTCGGCCAGCGCCGCCACGATGCGCAGCGCCACCCCGGTGACGCTGTCGGGCGTGAGCGCGCCGGCCATCACGACGACAAACTCGTCGCCGCCCAGCCGGGCGATGGTATCGACGTCGCGCAGCTGTTGCTGCAGACGGTGCGCCACTTTTGTCAGCAGCGCGTCGCCGGCCTGGTGGCCGTGTGTATCGTTGATCTTCTTGAAGTGGTCCAGGTCGATGAACAGCACCGCCGCCTGCGCGCGCGCGCGGCGCATCTGCACGATTACCTGCTCGAGTCGCAGGTTCAGCGAAAAGCGGTTTTCCAGCCCGGTCAGCGGATCGTGGTGGGCCAGTTGGTAAATGTGCGCCTGGGCGCGCTGCTGCTCGGACAGGTCGTGCAGGATCGCCACCACCAGCGCGCCGCCGGCCAGCGCCACCTGGCTTACCGAGATCGACAGGGGGAAGCTGCTGGCGTCGTTCTTGCGCCCGCTGAGCTCGCGCTCGAACGGCTTGCCGGCGGCCAGTTGGTGCAGCAGCGCGGCCGTGTCTTCCTGTCCGGCCAGCGGCAGTAACTGGGCCAGTGCCAGACCGTACATCGCGCCCGGCGCGTACCCGAACAGCGATTCGGCGGCCGGATTGGCCGTCTCGAGCGTGCCGTGCGCGTCCATGGTCAGGATGGCGTCGCCGGCCGTGTCGAGGATCGCCTGCAGGCGCGCTTCGCGCTCGCGCAACGTGGCGGTGCCTTCGCGCACCTGGCTGTGGATCTGCTCGCGCTCGCCGCTGACGAGCAGCATCAGCGCGCCCAGCAGGCCCGTCAGCAGCAGGCCGCTGGTGAGCACCGTCCAGCTCTGCCAGCCGTGGTGCTTGGCCAGGTAGGCGGCGGTCGGGGCCAGCCGCAACTGATAGTTGCGTCCGCCCAGCTGCAACTGGTGCAGGTACTCGTCGCCGTAGGACGGGTGGCCGATGTCGTCATGCAGTACCCGAACACGGGCCGGCTCGGTCACATCATCGACCCGCGCGGCAAAGCCATCGAAGCCGGTCTGGCCCAGCGCATGCGCCAGATACAGGTCGAACTGCAGCAGCATGCCCAGCACCGCGCCGGGCGCGCCAACGTCGGCGCGGCTGCTGATCGCCTGCAGCAGCACGACGCCGGGGCGCCCGCTGGTGACCAGTGTGACCGGCGCGCTGGCGGCCGGCGTGGCGCTGGCCAGCGCGCGTGTGAGTGCATCGGCGCGCACCGGCTCGGACAGAAAGTCGAAACCGCGCAGCGCCGCCATGCTGTGCGGCTCGACGTACAGCACCGGATAGTAGTTGGCGCGCCGCGCCGCCACGCGCAGTCGGTCCGCGCCCAGTTCGCGCAGCGCATAGGAGCCGTCGGCCGGCGTGCTGGCGGCGCGCTCGAATTGCGCGCGCTCGGCGTCGACCACCCGCGTGAGCCACACCATCGCCAGCAGCCCGGAGCCTTGCGCCATATAGCTGCTGGCGACCAGATGAAACTGCTCGTGTGCGGGCAGGGCGGGCGTGTCGAAGGCTTTTGCGAGCGTGCGCAGAAAGCGCTCGTGTTCGTTGAACTGGGCTTGCAGCAATGCGCCCGCCTGTTCGGCTTTCTGACGGAACGTCTGCAGTTGGCGCGCCTGTTCGGCGTGCAGCACTTGCTCATAGATGACGATGAAGGCGCCCGCCGCCAGCAGCAGCGGCACGCCAACCAGCGCGCGCCGGCGCCGCCACAGCTTGCGCGGCTGACCGAACAGTATCCAGCACAGCGGCGCGGCCAGCAGCACCCCGATGGTGTCGCCCACCCACCAGGTGATCCAGTTGGCCCCGGCCGCGCCAGGCGACATCACGCCCAGCACCAGCATCGCCGACAGCGCCAGCGTGGCGGCCACGCCGCACATCGCGGGGGCAAATAACAGGAAACTGATCACGTCGCGTGCGGACGCCAGTTGCGCACGCGCCACGCGCGGCAACAGGTGCATGCCGGCCCAGGCTTGCACGGTCGAGGCGAGCGCCGCCGCCAGTGCCGCCAGTATCCACAGCAGCGACACGGCGCTGCCGTCCGGATTCGGTACCAACAGGTTCAGCAGGAGCGCGCCCAGCAGCACGCCGGGCAGCAGGCGCGCGCCGCCCGTCACCACGGCCGCCAGCGCGATGCCGGCGGGCGGGAACAGCGGCGTCGCGTAACCCGGTGGCAGGGCCAGCAGCAGCGCCAGCTTGCCGGTGATCACGTAGGCGAGCACCAGCCCGATGTTGGCCATCAGGAGAGTGCGCCAGCTCGCTGCCCGGGTTTCCAATCGTGCCGCTCCTTCGGGGTCGATGTGGCGCGAGCGCCACGCGCAGGCGCGTCGCCGGTTTGCCAGATGCTGCATCGATTGTAGCGGAAAAAAAAGAGCTGCAAGATCGCACTTGCGCTATGTGGCAAGCTGCGGTTAAAATCATGCCCCGAAGCAGCCAATACGTCAGTTCATGTCAAAACAGCGGCAGAATTAGTTGACAGTTATTTGTGGTTGCTTCATACTCTGCGGTTCCTCGCGGAGGGGTGGCCGAGTGGTTAAAGGCGGCAGACTGTAAATCTGCTCACTATGTGTACGCTGGTTCGAATCCAGCCCCCTCCACCAAGTTTTTTGCAGGATGTTGAAGTCGGTGTTGAGAACCTCGCGGGTGTAGCTCAATGGTAGAGCAGAAGCCTTCCAAGCTTACGACGAGGGTTCGATTCCCTTCACCCGCTCCAAGTTCTTGCAATACGCAGTAGCGCCGCAATATCAGCCCTTGTAGCTCAGTGGTAGAGCACTCCCTTGGTAAGGGAGAGGCCACGTGTTCGATCCACGTCAAGGGCACCAGAATTCAAGTAGTACCTTGCATCAGCATCTCAATCAGACAGTCGGGCGTGTGCCTGGGCTATTCTCAAAATCGTTAGGAGTCTAAAATGGCAAAAGGCAAATTCGAACGGACCAAGCCGCACGTCAACGTCGGCACAATTGGCCACGTCGATCACGGCAAGACCACCCTGACGGCTGCGATCGCAACCGTTCTGTCGAAGAAATTCGGCGGCGAAGCTAAAGCATACGACCAGATCGATGCGGCACCAGAAGAAAAAGCGCGCGGTATCACCATTAACACCGCCCACGTTGAGTACGAAACGGCTGCGCGTCACTACGCGCACGTTGACTGCCCAGGCCACGCCGATTACATCAAAAACATGATCACCGGCGCAGCACAGATG
>JBBQZO010000027.1:0-86363 GCA_038207625.1 Burkholderiales bacterium
CATCAACCCCGAAGGCCGAATCAAGCTGTGCGAGATCCACGACAACGGCATCGGCCGTGACGCGTCGGAACTGCTGCGCAAAGTCAAAGCTGCGCAATACGTCGCCGCCCACCCAGGTCAAGTTTGCCCTGCTAAATGGACCGAAGGCGCCGCTACCCTGACCCCATCGCTCGATTTGGTCGGCAAGATTTAATCACCGTTTGAAGCCGGCCCGGACCCGCGTCCGGTCCGGCACTCCGTCGCACTATTCTCGTTTTGAAAGACTCTCTCATGTTGGACGCCAGCCTTAAAACCCAGTTGCAAGCCTATTTGGAAAAGCTCGTGTGGCCAATTGAGATCGTCGCCTACCTGGACGACAGCGCCAGCGCGCATGAGTTGCGTGCATTGCTGTCGGACATCGCATCACTGAATGCCAAAGTGACCGTACTTGAGCGAGCAGACAACGCGCAGCGCAAGCCCTCGTTTGCCATCACGCGACCCGGCACCGATATCAGCGTCCATTTCGCCGGTATTCCGATGGGTCATGAATTCACCTCGCTGGTCCTGGCGCTGCTGCAAGTGGGCGGACATCCGCCCAAGCTCGATGACGCTGTGATCGAACAGATCCGCAATCTCGACGGCGACTACCAGTTTGAAACGTATATCTCGCTGTCCTGCCAGAACTGCCCGGAAGTAGTGCAGGCACTCAACACGATGGCGGTGATCAATCCGCGCATTCGCGTCACCACCATCGACGGCGCGCTGTTTCAGCCCGAAGTCGAGGCGCGCCAGATCATGTCGGTGCCAACGACCTACTTGAATGGCGCGGTGTTCGGCCAGGGCCGCACCGGGGTCGAGGAGATCCTCGCCAAGCTCGACAGCGGCGCCGCCGCGCGCCAGGCTGCTCAGCTGAGTACCAAGCCCGTCTTTGACGTGCTGATCGTCGGCGGTGGGCCGGCCGGCGCGGCAGCGGCAATCTATGCCGCACGCAAGGGCATTCGCACCGGCGTGCTGGCCGAGCGCTTCGGCGGCCAGGTGCTCGACACGCTGGCGATCGAAAACTTCGTTTCCGTCCAGGCCACTGACGGGCCGCACTTTGCCGTGGCGCTTGAGCAGCACGTAAAAGCCTACGACGTCGACATCATGAACATGCAGCAGGCGGTCAGCCTGGTGCCGGGCGGTCTGATCGAAATCGTCACCAAGGACGGCGCTCGCCTCAAGAGCAAGTCGGTGATTCTGGCCACCGGCGCGCGCTGGCGCGAAATCAACGTGCCGGGCGAGCGCGAATACCGCAATCATGGCGTGGCATATTGCCCGCATTGCGACGGTCCGCTGTTCAAAGGCAAGCGCGTCGCTGTCATTGGTGGTGGCAATTCGGGCGTCGAGGCGGCGATCGACCTGGCCGGCCTGACGGCCCACGTGACGCTGATCGAGTTCGATAGCGCCTTGCGCGCCGATGCGGTATTGCAGCGCAAACTGGCCAGCTTGCCCAATGTGACGGTGATCCTGTCGGCGCAAACGAGCGAAATTGTCGGCGATGGCAAGAAGGTGACGGCATTGGGCTATACCGAGCGCACCTCAGGCCTGAGCAAACGTCTTGAACTCGACGGCGTTTTCATCCAGATTGGCCTGGTGCCGAACACCGAATGGCTGAAGGGGACGGTGGCCTTGTCGCGCCACGGCGAAATCGAGGTCGACGCGCGCGGACAAACTTCGCTGCCCGGCGTGTTCGCCGCCGGCGATGTGACGACGGTACCGTTCAAGCAGATCGTCATCGCCGTTGGCGACGGCGCCAAGGCGGCGCTGTCTGCATTCGACTATTTGATCCGAACCCCGTTCGATGAGATCGACGTCGCTCTCGACGAGCGCAGCGCGCTGGCCGCCTAATCAAGCACTCGGCGCCAGCTTCGCATCGGGCTGGCGTCACTGACGTGTTCGCGGCGACTCAGGCAGCGCGCTACTAGGCTTCGGCCAATAGTGCGTCGCGTACCAGCGCGGCGTCCTCGCTCAGTGGGACGCCGCAGGCCACCAGCCAGTATCCGTCATTGACGACGCTTGGTTGGCACGCACGGGCCAGCACCAACCTTCCTTGCTCGAGCAGTGGGCGCACCAGCGCCAGCGGTGCAAACGCCGCGCCTTGCCCTGCCAGTGTCGCCTGCGACATGGTTGGCGGTAATGATCGGCTCGACAACGCGATCGCTCTGGCGCGCCAGCGCACCGGGCAGTACCGGACAGGGTGCGCGTCGCCCCCCCCCCGACTTGCGCTTCAAGCAATGTTTTTAAATCTTCGTTACACTAGAAGGTCGCGGCGCGGCGCGCCGATCCCACTCAGACAAGGACCATATGCCAACCCAGATGGAAAAAGCGCAGCGTTTCGTTGAATTGCACCAGCGTTGCTTCCTCATTCCTAACCCATGGGACATCGGTTCCGCACGCATTCTCGAATCGATGGGTTTCGAGGCGCTGGCGACCAGCAGCGCCAATTTGGCGTGGTCCCATGGCCAGCCCGACTTGAGCGTGACGCGCTCGGCGAAAATGGCGTTCTTGCGCGAACTGTGCGCGGCCACCGCGCTGCCGGTCAGTGCCGACCTGCAAAACGGCTTTGCCGATGCGCCGAGCGACGTCGCCAGCTGCATCACCGAGGCCGCCCAGTGCGGCGTGGTGGGCGGCTCGATCGAGGATGCAAGCAGCGATCCGAGTCAGCCGATCTACGATATCGGCCTTGCCACCGAGCGTATTGCGGCCGCATCGCAAGCGGCCAAGGCGCTCGATTTCCCATTTGTACTGACCGCGCGCGCGGAAAACTATTTGTACGGGCGCGCCGACTTGAAGGACACGATCCGGCGCCTTCAAGCTTACCAGGAAGCGGGCGCCGATGTCTTGTTTGCGCCCGGCTTGACGACGCCCGACGATATCCGCGCCGCTGCCAGCGCGCTCGATCGGCCGCTCAATGTCGTAATGAGCCTGGGCGCCAATCCGCTCACGATGGGTGAGCTTGCCGGGCTTGGCGTGCGCCGTGTTAGTGTGGGCGGCGCGCTGGCCAAGGTCGCCTACGATGCATTGATGCGCGCCGGTCGGGCGATGCTCAACGAGGGCTCGTTCGCGTATGCACAGACGGAACTGAGCTCCAGCCGACTCAATGCACTCTTCGGGCAAGCATAGCGACCGTCCGATCGGCGATGTTTCACATCAAGTAGGGACACGTGCATGGCAAATACTGTAGAAATCCGCGCCGTGCGTGAATCGGACCTGGCCGCCTGGTCGACCTTATGGGACGGCTACAATGCGTTTTACGGGCGCGCGGGCGCAACGGCGCTGGCCTGCGCGATCACAGAGTCGACATGGGCACGGTTCTTTGACCTTAACGAACCTGTACATGCACTGGTGGCCGAGCGCGCCGGCGAACTGCTGGGCATAGTGCACTATATTTTTCATCGCAACACGATCATGATCGGCCCGACGTGCTATCTGCAAGACCTGTTTACGCTCGATACGGCGCGTGGGCAGGGCGTCGGCCGTGCGCTGATCGAGGCGGTGTACCAGCGCGCGCGCGCTGCCGGCGCGGCGCGGGTCTACTGGCAAACGCGCGAATCAAACACGCCGGCGATGGCGCTGTACGATCAGTTGGCCGATCGCACAGGCTTTGTCGTGTACGCCAAGTTGCTATAAACGCGACCGACTACTGCAAGACATGCTCGTGCAGTTCGGCCGGCGCCTGCGCGTACAGTTTGACGACGGTCGAGGTGCGCGTGCCGTAGCCGGGGGTTTCGATGCAAACGGCCGAAAGCACCCGTTCCAGGTCCAGCGCCACGCCGGTGTCGGGCAGGCGCACGTCCGGCGCGCGGGTGGTGTCGGCCAGCATTTCGAAATACGCTTCTTCGGGCGCGCCCTGGCAAAGCAAACTGGCGAACTGCGCTTTGGTGCGCACCACCTTGGGCCACGGCGCATCGAGCAGGCCGTTGGAAATGCCGTAGATGCCGGGAGCCAGTTCGGCACCGTTGCGCTCGTCTGCGTCGCCCCGGTTGGAGAACCAATACATCTTGTGCCGGTCGCCCAGTACCAGGTTGAAGCCGTTGTAGGCATCGCAGCCTGCTCGAATTTGTTCAATATACTGGGCCGCGTCCAAGTCGCCCGACAGATAGTTGGCCACCAGTGCGCCGCGCGAAGGCGCGTCGGTGCGTCGCTCCAGCGGCCCGCGGATGTTCGTGATGGCGGCGAAACGGGGACCGTGCGCGCCTTGCTGCGTGATACCCATCCAGCTGCCGCCACCTTGCAGGTCGCGGCCCGCATACACTTGCGGATGTTCGGGCCAGCTCTCCGCCGGCGCGGAAGGGCGCTCGTAGAATTCGTCCCGGTTGGCGGCGGCCACCAGCGGCATGCCAGGCACAACTTGCCATGCAAAGACAATCAGACACATGATTTCAAGTCCATGAATACTTCAGGGTGACGTGTGCCGACGATCATTGCTGACACGCCGGCATCCTGCAATGCGGCGTCGAGCGCGGCGCCAAAGCCATCGTTGGTGGCGGTATAGATTTCCATCCAGGTTTGCAAGCCGTCGCGCGTTTCGGGGCGCCGCTTGAGCGCCACACCCACCTGATGCGCCGCGCCCAGCCGTGCCTGCATCGACAGCAGACGCGGCGCGAGCACCGCTGCGTCGTGCTCGCGTACCTGGTAATAGATATACAGGTCGACCATGATCTAGAGCTCTAGGGCATCGAGCGCATACGGCATGCTGTGAAACACCAGCGCCACGCCGCCCGCCGAGCCAAGCCGGATGTCGCCCTGCTCGAGCGCGGAGAGTTTAATTTCGACGAGCGCATCGACACCGCCCAGACCGTTGTTGGCCACGTTAACCAGCATGCCGCAAGGTTGATCGGGGTCTGACACGGCAAACACCTCGCTGCCGACCAAGGCCGCGGCGACGTCGATCGAGGCCAGCGCGGTACGCCGCTTGAGTTTGCCCAGATACTGGCTGCGCGCGACGATTTCCTGACCCGGGTAGCAGCCCTTCTTGAAATTGACCCCGCCGAGCAATTCGAAATTGACCATCTGGGGCACGAATTGCTCCTGCGTGGCGAGTGTGACCTGCGGCACGCCAGCGTGGATGCATGCCAAATTCCAGGCATCGGTGCCGCCCGGCGCCAGCGCAGCACTCAACGCTGGCCATACCGCCATGGCGGTGTCGGCCGATGTCAGCCACTGGTAGCGCGGCGCACCGAAGGCGTCGCCAACGCGCAGCAACATGCCCAGCGCATGGTCGATGCGGCTGTACGGAGTCGCCGGCAAGCTGCCGAACTGGGCGCGCAACAGCGCCTCGGCCTTGCTGCCACCGAGTCCCAGGCTGACCTGAACATTGGGCATGTCGCCAGCGTCTGAGAGCTTGGCCTTGGCGCGCATGATGAACATCTGCAGGCGTTTTTGCAGCGTCCCCTGTATCTCGCGCGGCAATTGCAGGAAGATCGTCTCGGCATCGCGCCACATCTGGAAACTGGCCAGCATGCGCCCCTTGGGCGTGCAATACGCGGCCAGTCGCACGTCGGTCTGGCCGAGGTGTTCGACGTCGTTGCTCAGTTGGTTATGCAGGAAGGAGGCCGCGTCCGCGCCGGTCGCCGCGATCAGGCCCAGGTCGGTGATGACGCAGACAAACCCCTGCGCGAGCTCGGCGGCGCTCAGCACGCGCCCGAAATCTTGCACCTGCGCAGGGTCGGTTTGGCCGACGCGCGCGCCCTCGGCGCTCAGAAATTGGTTCCAGTTATTCATAAAATCCCAAAAGTTTCCCGTTTAAGGCATTATCATTACGGGCTCATTATAGAGATGTCGGGAAAATCGCGTCGAACACGGCGCAAAATGGGCGCTGGCATGCTGCGGCATGCGCGGCGCTGTGCGAAACCCGGCAACACATCAATTTGGTCTTGGAATGGCATTCATAAAAAAAGTACTACTGAGTACACTCATCGTATCCGCCGTGGGCGGCGCGGCCTTCAACTATTGGGCGCGCGAACCGATTACGGACGGCGAGCCGCCCATCGATTTTAGCGTCGAGGCCGGTAGCGGCGTCGGCGCTGCGGCCCAGCAAATCGCTGCCGCCGGCGTGCCGATCAATCCTATCCTGTTTTCCGTGCTGGCGCGCGTGACCCAGAAAAGCGCCCGGATCAAGGCCGGCTCCTACGAACTGAAACCCGGCACGACGCCACTGCGCCTGATCGACCAACTGGTGCGCGGCGAATTTGCACAAGAATCGCTGACCATCATCGAGGGCTGGACTTTTAAACAGATGCGCCTGGCGGTGGCGGCCAGCGCCGGACTCAAGCACGACACGGCGGCGCTGACCGATCATGAGCTGATGGCGCGCATTTCGTCCGAGTACAAGCAGCCGGAAGGCCTGTTTTTCCCGGATACCTATTTGTTTGCAAAAGGTGCCAGCGACCTGCAGATTTACCGCCAGGCGCATACGATGATGGTTGCCCGGCTGGCCGAAGCCTGGGCCAAGCGCGATCCGTCGCTACCTTACCGCAGCGCGTATCAGGCCTTGATCATGGCCTCGATCGTGGAAAAGGAAACTGGGCAGAAATCGGAACGCAAGCTCATTGCGGCCGTGTTCGTCAACCGCCTCAAGGCTGGCATGCTGTTGCAGACCGATCCGACGGTGATCTATGGCATGGGCGACAAGTACGACGGCAAGATCCGCAAGCGCGACCTGGAAACGGACACCCCGTACAATACCTATACGCGTAGCGGTTTGCCACCCACCCCGATCGCATTGCCTGGCGTGCAATCGCTGGCCGCCGCATTGGCGCCAGCGCCCAGCGACGCGCTGTATTTCGTCGCGCGCGGCGATGGCACCAGTCAGTTTTCCGGCAACCTGCCCGACCATAATCGGGCAGTGAATCAATTTCAACGATAGGCAAGACGTTTCATGATCGAGCAAAGCACCACCCCAGCAGGTAAATTTATCAGCTTTGAAGGCATCGACGGGGCCGGCAAGTCCACCCACATCGGCTTTGTCAGCGAACTGCTCAGCACGCGCGGCAAGACTGTGCTGAGTACGCGTGAGCCGGGCGGCACCGCGTTGGGCGAGAAGCTGCGCGAATTGTTGCTGCATGAAAAAATGCACCTTGAAACGGAAGCGCTGCTGATGTTTGCCAGCCGGCGCGAACACATCGCGCAAGTGATCGCGCCGGCACTGGCGCGCGGCGACTGGGTCATTTCGGACCGTTTCACCGATGCCAGCTTTGCCTATCAAGGCGGCGGGCGCGGCCTTGCGCTGTCCAAACTCGATGCGCTGGAGCAATGGGTGCACCCCCACCTGCAGCCTGTTCTGACCTTGCTGTTCGACGTGCCACTCGATGTAGCGCGCGCGCGCCTCGATGCCACCCGCACGCTCGACAAATTTGAGCAGGAGCAGGCAACCTTTTTTGACGCTGCGCGCAAGGAATACCTGCGCCGCGCGGCCCAGTTTCCCCAACGCATACGGGTCATCGATTCGACCCGCAGCATCGCCGAAATTCGTGCGGAACTGGCGATTATTGTTGAGACTTTACTTTAATTGATGGTGCCAAGTACTTGCAATAGCATGTGCCGAACGACATAAGGTTCGGCATGTAAGTAGTTGTTTTTATTCTTAATAGGTCAGATGAGTCATTCAATTTATCCGTGGCAGCAAGCGGCATGGGAGCAATTGCAACTATTGCGCCCGCGCATGCCGCATGCGATCCTGTTTCACGGCGCGGCCGGGATCGGCAAGGCCGATTTCATCGAACGTTTTGCTCAGTCCTTGCTGTGCGAGAACGTGCGCTCTGATGGTCATGCCTGCGACACCTGCGTCTCGTGCGGCTGGTTTGTTCAGCAAAACCATCCCGACTACCGGCGCGTGCGTCCGGAGGCGCTGGAGGACGAGGCGCCGGAAGGCGAGGAGGGCGCCGACGGCGCCGAGGTCAAGAAGAGCGCGAAGTCGACCAAGGCACCGTCCAAGGAAATCAAGATCGAGCAGATCCGCGCGCTGGCCGACTTCATGAACATTTCTACCCACCGCCAAGGCTTGCGGGTGGTGGTGCTGTACCCGGCCGAGGCGCTCAACACCCCGGCCTCGAATGCCTTGTTAAAAACGCTGGAAGAGCCGCCCCCGGGTACCGTGTTCCTGCTCGCCTCGAACAGCCTGGACCGCTTGCTGCCGACCATCCTGTCGCGCTGTCGCAAGTTTGCGCTGGCCTTGCCAAGCCATGCCGAGGCGCTCGGCTGGCTCAAGGAACAGGGACTGGCGGACGCCGATAGCTGGCTGCGCGAGCAGGGCGGCGCGCCGCTGTCGGCGCTGGCGCAGTCCGAGACGGGCAATCGCGACGACATGGAGGCATTGTTGCAACTGCTGGCTAATCCGAGTGTCGATGCTGCGCTAAAAACAGCGGAAAAACTCAGCAAAACACCGTTGTCTTCGCTGGTCGTGTGGCAGCAACGCTGGTTGTACGATCTGTTTTCCTACCAATTGACTGGAAACATCCGGTACTATCCGCGTTACCAGAAGGAACTTGCGGGACTGGCGGCCAAAGTGCCGACCGCCAGCCTGTTGCGTGCCATCAAGGGCGCCAATGAGCGGCGCGCGATCGCCGACCATCCCTTGTCGCCGAAATTGTTCGTCGAAGACCTGTTACTTGATTACACCGCCTGCTGTGCGTGAAAGGAACTGAATGACCGGCAAACCCCTAGAGCCAAACACTCCGCAAGTAGCGCGGCCGTCGGTGCTCTCGCTTGCCATCAAGGAAAAGGCCGCGCTCTACGCGGCGTATATGCCTTTCCTTCAGAATGGCGGCATGTTTGTGCCGACCCAGAAGGCCTACCAGATCGGCGACGAAATTTATCTGATCCTCGCGCTGATGGAGGACGCCAACAAATATCCGATCGCCGGCAAAGTAGCGTGGATCACGCCCGGTGGCGCCAACAACAACAAGGCGCAAGGCATCGGTGTGCATTTTCCGGACGACGAAACGGGCTTGCGGGCCCGTCTGCGCATCGAGGAAATCCTCGGCGCGGCGTTGCGCTCGTCGCGCGCCACACACACTCTTTAACCGTTGATCACCGCTACGCCGTTTCCTCATGCCGTCATTCCTACATCGCATTGCCCGTCCCGACGACTTGCCTGCCATCGTCGCCATTTACAACTCGACGGTCGCCTCGCGCGAGGTGACGGCCGATACCGAGCCAGTGACGGTCGCGTCGCGCGAGGCTTGGTTTGCCGAGCACGACCCGCAGCGGCGCCCCCTGTGGGTAATCCACGCAGCCGACGATAGCGCCGCGGCGCCGCAGATCCTCGGCTGGCTGTCATATTCGAATTTCTACGGCCGCCCGGCCTACGCGGGGACGGCCGAATTGTCGATCTATCTGGCCGAGGCGTGGCGCGGACGGGGGCTGGGACGGTATTGCTTGCAGCAGGCGATCGACTTCGCACCGACGATCGGCGTGCATACGCTGCTGGGGTTTATCTTTGGGCATAACCAACCCAGCTTGGGTTTGTTCGCGCGCTTCGGGTTTGCCACCTGGGCCACCTTGCCGCGTGTGGCCACGCTGGACGGCGTCGAGCGCGACTTGATTATTCTGGGCAAACGGGTCGATTGAGTCCGCACGGGCGCTGCGCTGGCTCGCCCGGCGCGGCTCGCGTACAATCGCGCCATGTATATCGATTCCCATTGCCATATTAATTTTCCCGAGCTGGCTGCCCGGATGCCCGAAATCCTCGCCAAGATGGCAGAGAACCGGGTCACCCACGCGCTGTGCGTCTCGGTCGACCTGCCCGATTTTCCACAGGTGCTGGCCCTCGCTGAACAATATCCCCACATCTACGCGTCGGTCGGCGTCCACCCGGACTACGAAAACACCCCGGAGCCCAGTGTCGAAGAACTGGTGCGTCTGTCGCAGCATCCGAAGATCATCGCGATCGGCGAGACCGGGCTCGACTATTATCGCCTCGAAGGCGACCTGGAATGGCAGCGCGAGCGCTTTCGGGTGCATATCCGCGCGTCGCGCCTGACCCGCAAGCCTTTGATCATCCACACCCGTGCGGCCAGCGCCGACACGATACGCCTGATGCAGGAAGAGGGTGCCGGCACCGATGCTGGTGGCGTGGCAGGCGTCATGCACTGCTTTACCGAATCGCTCGAGGTGGCTGAGGCTGCGCTGGCGATGGGTTTCTATATTTCGTTTTCCGGCATCGTGACGTTCAAGAGCGCCAAGGATTTGCAGGCCGTGGCCAAGGCCGTGCCGCTCGAGCGCATCCTGATCGAAACCGATTCGCCGTATCTGGCGCCGATTCCCCATCGGGGAAGGATGAATGAACCGGGATTCGTGTGCCACGTGGCCGAATATCTGGCGACGCTGAAAGGCCTGCCACTGGCCCAGGTCGCACAACAGACAACGGACAATTTCTTTAAGCTATTCAATGTCGTACGCTAGTTTCATGCGAGTTCACTTTAGCGCGATAAAGACGCTGTGTGGCGCCTCGTTACTGTTCGCTATCGTGCTCGCGGCAGCGCCGGTGAGCGCTGCCGAAGCGAGCGTCGCGTACTTTCGGGCGGTACAGATCGATAACGCCGACGCCGTTACGGAATTGCTTTCAGCTAATCTCAGTCCGAATATCCGCGAACCCAACAGCGGTGAGTCAGGCTTGGTGCTGGCCCTGCGCAATGATGCGATGAAGGTGTTTCAGGTCCTGATGGCGCAACCGGCGATCGAACTGGAACTGAACGCAAAGAATGGCAACACGGCCTTGATGATGGCCGCTTTTCGCAAGAACAAGCCGGCCTTGCTGGCCCTGCTGGACAAGGGCGCGCAGGTCAATCGCGCCGGTTGGACCGCCTTGCACTACGCGGCCGCCAGCGGCGACGATGAGATCGTCCAGATCTTGCTTGAACGTCATGCACACATCAATGCCGCCGCCCCGGCCGGCATCACGCCTTTGATGATCGCCGCGCGTGAGGCGCACCAGTTCACGGTGCAATTGCTGCTTGACGCCGGCGCCGATGCCAGTTTGAAGAGCAGCGATGGCAACACCGCCGCCGACTATGCCGAGCGGGCAGATCAGCCCTTGATCGTCGCGGCAATCCGCGCCAGCCTGGCCGCCAAGAAATAGATCAGATCGATCTGGACGATCATCAACGGCGCGGAGCAGGTGTCGTCAGGCCACTTGCGGGTGCGCTCCTGGACGGTACCGCCAGACGCCCAGCGCGATCACTACCCGGATCGTGCAAGTGCCTGCCATGCGCTGGTCTAGCCGACGCCAATGGGGAGGGGGGCGGCCACCCGTCCACTGCTCTGCACAATTTCGGGCATCGACGTGCCAGCCTGCTCGACCAGTTTGCTGCCCGCATCGACCTGCTCGACTGATATGCTGATGAGCAGCTTGATGTCTGTCGCCGCTGCCGTGCCCAGGGCTGCCAATCGCCACCATTTTGACGTCGGGCCGCAGTGCGCTCAGAACCCCGGGTCTGCACTGCATCGGCTCACACCAGTGGGGCATCCTCCCGACATTTTGGGCCGATGAGAGTACTATGTTTCATGCAAGCACCGGCGTGATTAAGCTGATCCCGCAAGCAGCGGCAGTGATTTCTCGATTTCCATACTGCTCCACTTCCAGAAAGAATAGATCTCGTATGAATTCGATCCCGATCGCGCAAAACGACACGTCGTCAGTTGGATGCCATAAATGCAAAGAAGGGCAGGAACTGGGCTTTGATATTGTGTTCGCCTATCAGCCTATCGTCGATCTGCGCGCCCGCTCGATCTATGCACACGAGGCGCTGGTGCGTGGCCCGAACGGCGAATCGGCCTATTCGGTGCTGTCCCAAGTGACGGACGCGACGCGATATTCGTTTGACCAGGCATGCCGGGTGCAAGCCATCAAAGGCGGTGCCGAGCTTGGCCTGAAAGAGTTGTTGTCGATTAATTTTCTGCCGAACGCGGTCTACCAGCCGGCGGCCTGCATTCGCAGCACATTCGAAGCGGCGCAGCGCTACCAATTTCCCATCGAGCGCATCATTTTTGAAGTGACCGAAGGCGAGCGCGTGCAAGACCGGCCGCATCTGGTCAATATCTTCCGCGAATATCGCCGCTTCGGTTTTCATACTGCGATCGACGACTTCGGCGCCGGCTATGCAGGTCTGAGCCTGCTGTCCGACTATCAGCCGGACATCATCAAGATCGACATGGAACTGGTACGCGACATCGATACCAGCAAGCCGAAACAGGCGATCGTCAACGGCATCGTGGCAATCTGCGCCGCGCTTGATGTGCGCGTGCTGGCCGAGGGAATAGAAACCAAGGCTGAGCGCGACTTTCTGCGCGATTCCGGCATCGATCTGATGCAGGGGTATTTCTTCTGCAAACCGGCATTCCGGGCCATCGGTGTGATTGACCCGTCGGCGTGGGGTTGAGCACATGGACCATTTTTAATGCTACGTATTTTCTATCTTAGCCATGCTACCAGTGCGATCTCTGACGAGCAGGTGCAGGATATTCTGGCGACGGCGCACCGCAACAATCCGGCTGCGGGCGTGACCAGCGTTCTGGTTCACATGGGGGGACTGTTCGCGCAGATCATCGAGGGGCCCGAGCAAGCCGTACTTCGCCTGTACGGGAAGATCATGGATGACCGGCGACACAGCGACTGCCGGATCATCCATATCTCGCCCGCCAATGAACGAATGTTTCAGAGGTGGTCGATGGGAATCATCCGCAGCACCCCACTGGACTTTCAGCAAATCATGGACTTGCAGGCTCGCCGTCAGGAAACAGTGAGTGCAAAGGTGTTCTCCGACGCGATCAACAGCTTTGTCCGCAAGCACAATGCCGACGAACAGCCCGCGTCGCCAACATGAGCCTTAACTGGCGTTGATCGTGTAGCCCCCTCCGCAGACAAACGACGTATGCGGTCGCGTTGTGGCAGCCAGGTCGGAATGCCTGCACAGAAACTGCGCCGTGATCGACGATGAGGTTGCCGCCAACTTCACCGCTCACGCGCGACGGCCTTGCCTTTCTCGCCTCTCGCCCCCGCTGGGGCGCCGGCCGACGTTGCACGGCGTGCAGAACGGTTGTTTGCCATTCACGCCACCCTGTCCCAGTGTCAGACGCGCTCCGTAGCGTGCAATGGCGTCCCCTTGTTTGCGGGCTCCGATACGCAGACCGAAGCGTCGAACTGGCGGGTATTCGCGCGCTATCTCGCGGCATCACGTTGCGCTGCCATTCACGATAATGGACAGGTTGCCATTACGGCGAGGACAGGCGTCCTGCCTTAGTGCAACAGCGGCGCAGATGAACACGACGCGGCCCCGGGGCGGGGCGCCGGCCAAGGATACAAAAGGAAAATTATGCTGAATGAACGAGAGATCGAGAGCTGCTACCTGGGACAATTCATTCCCGTCCACTATCACCACAATATGTTGATGGATCAGAACCGGATGCACGGTTTCAAGTCGGCGATCGACTACGCCGTGTTTCCCGGCGCGAAGGTGCTGGAACTGGGCGGCGGCACCGGCGTGCTATCCTGGTTTGCCGCTGCCAAGGCCGACAAGGTCTGGTGCGTCGAATTCAATCCGGACATGGTCAAGGAGGCGCGCAAGATGCTGGCCATGAATCCGAACGGCCACAAGGTCGAGGTGGTGCATGCCGATGCGTTCGAATACCTGCCGCCCGAACCGGTCGATGTGGTGATCTGCGAAATGATCCACGTTGGTATGTTGCGAGAAAAACAGGTCGAAGTGATTGAGTCGTTCAAGCAGCGCTATCTGGCGCGCTTCGGCGGCCCGCTGCCGCGCTTCCTGCCCGAGGCCGTCATCATGGCGGCGCAACCCTTGCAACAAGAATACGATTTTGAAGGCTTTTACGCGCCTATTGTGCAGTTTCAGGAAACCACGGTGATCTATCCAGGAACGGTCGAATTGGCCGCGCCGTCCGTGTATAGCATTATCGACTTCAGCGCGCCGACTGGATTGACGATCGCCTGGGAAGGCAAGTTCGTTGTCGAGCGCGATGGCATGGTCAATGCGATGCGCTTTGTCACCAAGAACATCCTGGCCGTGGTCAGCGAACGCAACACCACGATCGACTGGCTCAATCACTACATGACCTTGCCGGTGGCATCCCCGGTGCAGGTGCATGCTGGCGACGTGCTGCAGGTGTCGTTCCAGTATCGGGCGGGCGGCTCCATCCCTTCGCTGCAGGCGGGATTGCGGGTCGATGTGGTCTACGAGGCGGCCCTGCAACCGCTGCCGCGGCAAGCTGCTTACGCCTGAGGACTTGGCCCGGCCACCCGTGCCGGGCCATTTTTCCTAGCTCGAAACGGCTCATACACCGTAAAATGTGGCTTTCGCGCAGCCGCGCGTGCCACTCTCGAGTCTCAATATGGAAAACAACGACCTGCGCTATTTGGTTCAGCAAAACAAGATCAGCGACGGCGACAAGAAACCCCCAGTGTTTGCCAAAGTCATGCGCAGCAAGGACGGTGCGTTTGAAGGCGTGTCCTTTATCAAGAACAAGGACAAGGCCAGCATCATGACAGTCGCGCAGGCCCAGCAGGTGATCGACTGGGCAGGCAGCAAGAAAGCCGCCGCGCACGAATACGTCACCAAAATCATCTGCGTCGGCCAGTAAACGCCCTTGCTGCGACACCGTTCGGGCCGCCGAATTACCGTTCAGCCCCGCCAGGACGCAATTGGTCGCAGCCGCTTTGCCATCGCATCCATCGGCGGGTAAATTGACGGCTATGGGCGGCGTCCAGTGTCGACGCCGCCGCCCGATTCAAGGAGAGCGCGATGTTGAGTTTTTTACTATGGGTGGTGCTGTTAGTTGTGTGTTGGCCGTTGGCGTTGCTCGCATTGCTGCTATACCCACTGGTGTGGCTACTGATGCTGCCATTTCGCCTGATCGGCATCGGCGTCGAGGGAGTGTTTGAGCTGTTGCGTGCGCTCGTGATGCTGCCGGCGCGCATCGTGCGCGGCAGTCCGGGTCGCTGACGCCAGCCCGGCGCCAGCGGCAGCTAAGCCTCGGTCATGACAAGCTGAGCGCGCCCCGCTGCGCGCGCGGGCACATTCGCACGTGGTGACGAACGTTCATTGCCCAACTTAAACATACTCATAGACACAATCAGCTTTTCTGCCTGGTCTTGCAAACTTGCCGAGGCGGCCGCTGTCTGCTCGACCAGCGCCGCGTTCTGCTGGGTCATGTCATCCATCTGGGTGACCGCCAGATTGATCTGCTCGATCCCCGACCCTTGTTCGGCCGAGGCAACGGCAATTTCCGCCATGATGGCGGTGATCTGCCCAACACTGCTGGCGATTTCCGTCATCGCCACGCCGGCCTGATCGGCCAGGCGATTGCCGGCGTCGACCTTTTCGACGCTGGCCGCGATCAATTCCTTGATTTCCTTGGCGGCGCTCGCTGAGCGCTGCGCCAGGTTGCGCACTTCGCTGGCGACGACGGCGAACCCGCGCCCCTGCTCGCCGGCGCGCGCAGCCTCGACGGCGGCATTCAAGGCCAGGATGTTGGTCTGGAATGCAATGCCATCGATGACGGCGATGATGTCGACGATGCGGCGCGAGCTGTCGTTAATTTCTCCCATGGTCTGCACCACTTGGGCTACCACGCTGCCGCCACGGCTGGCCACGCGCGAGGCCGTGCCCACCAGTTCATTGGCCTGCTGGGCATTGGCGGCGTTCTGCTTGACGGTGGCGGTCATTTGCTCCATCGACGAGGCCGTCTGCTCCAGGTTGGAGGCCTGCGATTCGAGCCGGGCCGACACGTCGGCGTTTCCGCTGGCGATATCGCGGGTAGCCGCGCCGATGTTGTCGATGCCACCGCGTACGTCGCCGACCATGGTGCGCAAGCCATCGTTCATCTCCTTGAGCGCACGCAGCATGACCCCCACCTCATTGTGGGCGCCAAGCTGGAAGTCGGACATCAGGTCACCGTGCGCGACCCGCTCGGTCAGTGAGATGGCGTACTGAAGGGGGCGGGTGATTGACTGCGAGATCAGGCGCACGACGACACCTGCGCAGGCGATCAGTCCGATCATGCTGGCGATCATGGTCCAGCGAGTGCGGTGAAAGTCACGGATCTTGTCGGCCACCATCGCTTCGATCAGCTTTCCAGCAGCGGCATTGACCTTGAACTGGGCGTCGATCGCCTGGGTAGCCAATGCGACGTACTGCTCCGGCGGGTAGGTGAGGGTGTCTGGTTTGACGATCTGTTCGGTGGCCAATTGCGTCAGGCCAGCGGCAGCGTTGACCGCGTCGCGCATCGCATCACCGAGCATGGCCTGAATCGCCGGGTTTTCCGCAGCCGCCTTATTATAGGCAGTAAGGGTTTGGTCAAGCCGGTCGTTGACGCGTCCGATGGTGGCGGACAGGGTGATCCTGTCGCCGTTCGAGGCCTCTTTCTTGAGCAACAAGCCGGCACC
This sequence comes from Burkholderiales bacterium, assembly GCA_038207625.1. Lineage (GTDB taxonomy): Bacteria > Pseudomonadota > Gammaproteobacteria > Burkholderiales > Burkholderiaceae_D > JBBQZO01. Next base: position 16,418 of record JBBQZO010000027.1, read on the forward strand.
TTTGGCGCGCGTTTTTCCCAGCTCCTCGCTCAGGTAGGGCAACTGGTAGTACATCGACTGAATCAGCTGGTAGCTATCCTTGTCCGGATCGAGGCTCAGGCCAAAATGGTCGCCCACCAGATCGCCCACCTTGAGCAGTTTGGGTATCAGTGCTGTATGCGCCAAATAGCTATCAGGGACTGTCAGGGTCTTGTTGGCGACGCCGGCGCGCAGGCTCGCCCAGTCGCGCAGCGCCGGGGCCCAAGCCTGTTCGACGGCGGGGTCGGCCAGTCCCTTGATCATCTTATCGACCGTCTCATAGACCTGATCAGCCTCGCGCTGCTTGGCCGCGCGCTTGTCATCGGCCGTACTGATTCCGCCCAGGCTCAGCGCCGACAGTCCGCGGTGTTGTTGCGTCAGTTGTATCATTTTCAATACCGATGCAACCGGGCTCATGCCTTCCTGCTCGGCTGTGTAGGCGTCGAGTGCTTTGCCCGCTTCGCGCATGTAAAGCATCGTTGGAATGCTCGCAAGCAATAGGGCGATCAAGCTCAGAATCAAGAACTTATGCCAGAGCTTGAGGCTGGCGGGGGTAGACGGAGAGGACATGATGTACTCCAGAGTGGCTGATCGACAAACCGACGAGCACAACCGGCGCATCGGCCTCCCGTTAATGATAGTGCCGATCTTGCGCTACGGGAAGAGAATCTGTCCTAATTGCAAGGGGAGGGGCCACGGCGCTGCGCGAAGCTGACGCTTCCGATCCTGTGCGCGTTCGCTGGCGAGACAAGCCATTTTCCGCCACTCAACGTCCCCGCTATGCGTTGCCCCATTTAAACAGGGCGACGTCTACGCAGGCGGAAGGCGTACGAAGCACGCGGCAAATCGGACACCTAGTGCTCCGCCGCAATCCGCGCGGCGAGAGCGCGGTAGATGCAAGGCTAGTACGCGCCGCAACTGGCACTGAAAAGAGTGCAACATCGGCAACCGGCCATCGCGCTGCGAGCGATGCACACCTCAGGGAAGGGCCGCCGTGATGCCGGTGGCGACCAGAGAACGGTTACCAGACGACGACCACGTGCTCAGGCTTCTGTTCTGCGACGGTAATTCGACGCACCTTCATCTTCCCAGCGCCCTCGGCCTTGACGGTGTAGTCGCCAGGCGGCACGTTGGCCAACAGGAAAGGTCCGTCCGAGACGGTTTTTAGTACGGTTCGGCCTTTGTGGTCCTTGATCTCCACATCGACGTCGGCCAGGAATTCATCTCTGGGTTTGGCATGCTGGACGAATTCGAGTGACAGCGAATATTGAGGCAAAACGTTTCGGACTGCCCGCGCTTCGTCCTTCCCAACACCGCCCGTCAGGTATTTGACCGAACCTTGCTCTTTGATCGGTGGTAATGATTGCTCCTGCGATGCAAACGCTGGTGCGATGGCAAGCACAGCGACTGCGACAATGGCGCCGAGGGCGCCGAGGGCGCCGTGGGTTGCACATTTCATTTCGAACTCCTTGAGTTGGTGCATCCGCAGGGCCGCTGCGGTGCGCGAATAGTGAGCACGGTGGCCGGCAAATCAACCAGGCCGGCGAGGCGTGTTATTACTTTTTAATTTGATTACCAATCAGGCCGCCTACTGCGGCGCCCCCCACGGTACCGGCGGGACTGCCATTGCTCAGGGCTGAGCCAGCGACGCCGCCGACGGCCGCGCCGATCACGGTATTGCGCTGCTGGGGCGACATGTCGGCACATCCGCTAAGTACAACGAGGCTGATCAGAACATTCAACTTTCTATCGATTCGGCGCATGATGAACTCCTTTTCATCCATGTTCAGAGATGACAATTCATTAGAGTTTTCCACGCGTGGTCAGTTCCGCCGCGTCGGGGGCGCTGGCTGGCATGTGCCGCACTGGACCTTCGCATCGGGGCGGCGTGCGCGCAGGCGTTCGCCATTGCGGTGATCGGTAGTTGGCTGATGGTCGCGTGTTTGCTTTGCTTGCCGGTCCTTGCATGGCGCGCAATTGCGGACGCCGATATGTCCTTAAGAATCAAGGTGCGCAACGCCGATGACCGTGCGAGAAGACTCGATATTGCATCAAAAGCAGTCTATGACGCACGATTCGAACTTGTTGCTCAAATTACGCATAATTTATATTATGTTAAATGCGAGATTGATCGATATTTCTGATTCGGCGCGTCCCCTCCCTGCGTGTTCACCGTACCTCCAATACGGATCGTCAACGGCCGAGGTTTGCGTTAAGCTGCCCGGCTAACGCGTCCAAATAGACTCGTGCCGCAGCCACCGCCGCCGCTTCCATTACGCGGTATTGCGCCAGCACGTGGACGCCCGCGTCGGTGAGTCTGGCTCCGCCGCCTTGGTGGCCGCCCGTCACGCTGTGCACCAGCGGTTCACGAAAGCTGCGATTCATCACGTCGACCAGCATCCAGGCCCGCCGATACGACATATGCATCGCGCGCGCCGCGCCACTGATCGAACCGCTTTGCGCAATCGCGTCGAGCAAATCAGCTTTGCCCGGCCCCATCGCGACATCGTCGTCGCGCATCAGGCGCACCTTCACCTCCATCCTCGTGGTCATCGCGTCGCCTTGTGTCTGCAGTGGAAGTATCGGCACGGAACGTCACCGTTGTCGTTGTTGCTTGGCCGGCTCAATGGAGCGACAGCAGCGCCGCCGCCTTTACCTGCGCCCACACCGGTTTGCCTACCTGCAAGTCCAGTTGGTCGCGCGACCGACGGGTGATGCGCGCCAATAAGGGTGTGCCGCCGGCATCGAGTTTGACGACCACGTGTGCCTCGCTATTGGCCGGCCATACGGCCAGCACCGTGGCGCGCAGATGATTGAGGATCGAGCTGTCCACTTGTTGGGCCAGCGTCAGGCTGACATCGCGCGCCAGGATACGCAGGCGCAGCTGCGCACCCGGCGCCAGCGCGCTGTGTGCGACGTGCATGATGGCGCCAGCGGCCCGCAGGCGCAGCAAACCATAGTGATCATCGTAGTCATCAACGACACCATCGACCAATACGGCGGCATCCTCGGCCAGCCCCATTGACAGATCGACCCGCGCCAGCGTTTCGGCTGCAGAACCGCTGGCCACCACGTTGCCACCGTCAAGGAGCACGACATGATCGGCCAAGCGCGCTACCTCCTCGGTCGAATGGCTGACGTACAGCATCGGCACGTCGAGTTGGGCGTGAATGCGCTCCAGATATGGCAGAACTTCTTCCTTGCGTTTGCCGTCCAGCGAAGCGAGCGGCTCGTCCATCAGCAGCAGGCGCGGCTTGGTCAGCAGCGCTCTGGCGATGGCGACGCGCTGACGTTCCCCGCCGGACAGGTCGGCACTACGGCGCTCGAGCAAGTGCCCGATACCGAGCAGCTTCAGCGCGTGCCCCATGACCTGCTCACCGTCGGGTGCGTGCGCGCGCCGGCGCGCAAAGTCGAGATTGCCTTGCACTGTCAGATGCGGAAATAGGCTGGCCTCCTGAAACACATAGCCTAGCGCACGCTTGTGCGCCGGAACAAACAGTCCTCGCTTGTCATCCTGCCAGAGTTCACCATTCACTTCCAGATAGCCACCCGCGTGCCGGTCCAGTCCCGCGACCGCGCGCAACAGCGTTGTCTTGCCGGAACCGGAGTGGCCAAACAGTGCCGTTACCCCGCGCCCAGGCAACTCCAGGCGCACGCGCATGCCGAAACCCGAACGAACAATATCGAACTGCGCGCAGATGACGGACGGCGCGCTCATCGCTGTGGCCTCATTGGGTTTTCCTGGTGGGATTGAACGTGTATAGCAGCACCAATGCCAAAAAACTCATCAGCAGCATGCCGCCAGACAACCAGTGCGCTTGTGCGTATTCGAGTGCTTCGACGTGGCCGTAGATCTGCACCGACACCACCCGCGTCTTGTCGGGAATATTCCCGCCGATCATCAGCACCACGCCGAACTCGCCCAGCGTATGCGCAAAACCGAGCGTCGCGGCGGTGATGAAGCCCGGCTTTGCCAGTGGAATCACCACCGAAAAGAAGGTATCGAGCGGACTGGCGCGCAACGTCGCCGCCACTTCCAGCGGGCGCGCGCCGATCGCCTCGAACGCGTTTTGCAGCGGTTGCACCACGAAGGGCATCGAGTACACCAGCGAACCGATCACCAGACCAGGAAACGTGAACGGCAGCAGTCCAAGTCCGAGCGCCTGTGTCAGGTGGCCGAGCGGCCCGTGCGGTCCCATCGCCACCAGCAGGTAAAAGCCCAGCACCGATGGCGGCAGCACCAGCGGCAGCGCAACGACCGCGCCAACCAGTGTTTTCAGACGCGAACGGGTCTGCGCAAGCCACCATGCCACCGGGGTCCCCAGCAGCAGCAGCAGGATCGTGACGCTGCCGGCCAGTTTCAGGCTCAGCCAGATCGCCCCCCAGTCGTCGGTATCGAGCACGCGCGTCTCTCTACAGTGCGTAACCGTAGGAGCGCATCACAATGAGCGCCTTTTTGCTCTTCATGTAGCGCAGAAAGGCGACGGCCGCAGGCTTGCCCTTGCCCTTTTCCAGCAACAGTGCATCCTGGCGAAGCGGGTTGTACAACGTGGCCGGCACCAACCACGCCGAACCGGACTTGAGCTTGCCGTCTTCATACACTTGCGCAGCAGCGACAAAACCCAGCGCCGCGGCGCCAGACACCACAAACTGATGGGTTTGGGCGATATTGTCGCCCCGCACGAACTTCGGCGCTAGCAGGTCAAGCAGTTGGAGCTTGCGCAGCGCGCTCACGGCCGCCGCTCCATAGGGCGCCAGCTTCGGATCGGCGATCGCGAGGTGCTCAAAGGCCCCCTTCTTCAACACATCACCATTGCTATCGACCATGCCCGGCTGGGCGCTCCACAATACTAACTTGCCGATTGCATACGTAAAACGGGTGTTGGCCACGCCGGCGCCCTCCTCCTCCAATTTGGCCGGGGTCTGGTCGTCGGCTGACAGCAGCACCTCGAACGGCGCGCCATTCTTAATCTGCGCATAGAACTTGCCCGTCGACCCGAACGTGGCCAGTACCTTATGGCCGGTCTCTTGTTCGAACTGGGCAGCGATCTGCTTCATCGGCGCCGTGAAGTTGGCCGCAACGGCAATCTGCACGTCGTCTGCGTGCGCCAGACTGGCGAAGGCGCAGGCGATCAACAAGACGGTGAAGCGGTGCATGAAGTCTCCGTGGGTGATGGCGCGATATGTCCGGCAGTATATAACGAGATGCATGCTCAGGCACAGCGGATGCTGTTTTTCTGCCGCCTGCCAATCAGCTCAGATATAGCCAGCATGTCCAACAGGCGGGCGACAGGTGGGCGCCGGCGCATGGCAGCGCATCGACGCCGGCGCGACCGGCGCCGCAGGTCGACTGCGCTGCGTCGTGCGAGCCCTTAATCGAGCTTCGTGAGGAAGTGGCGGGCCTGCCGCTCGCCAAGGGCGATCAGGCTCTGGATGTGCTGAGGCGACCGGTCAATTTTCGAGTCTTCGCCCAGCGCGAGGCCTAGCCGCAACTCGTCACGGATGCGAATCGTCTTAAATTGGTTGGGGGCAAGCAAGCCCGCGCGTACCCACTCGTTGACCTTCTCGATGAAGAAGATCTCCTGGTCAAGCGATAGATTGCCCGATAGAACGTTTCGGCGCACATCGATCTGCTGCACGCTTTGCGGCTCGTTGCGCTCTTCGCCAGGATCGATCCTGATGATCCAGATTTCGTCGGGCTTGGACGACTGAGGCGTGGCAGCTTGCAGGAAGTCGCGTATCGGCGGGTTCTGTGAAAACAGTCCGTCCCAATACACGCCTTGGTCCTTTTCGTCGTTGATGTGAACGGCTCGGAACATGCTGAAAAGGGCGTCTTCCTCGCCGCACTCGCCACTACGTGACATCCTCGCCTGAGCGCGACGCCTGACGAGCTCGTCGCGCAGGCGCCCAATGCGCCGCGTTAAGTGCCCAGCACGTATGTGCCGGGCGCGTCACCAATGGTCGTCCCGGCGCCCATGATCGGCGGCGCGATCCGTTTGGCGTGTGAGTGCGCGCCGAGCCATTGATGCCAGTGCGGCCACCATGAGCCGAGAACTTGTTGTGCGCCCGCCAGCCAGTCGTCGGGACCGACATAGCTGGCCTGCGCCGACATCGGAGCATGGATCTTGAAACTGCGATGCGCGTGGCCCGGCTCCGAGATGATGCCGGCGTTGTGGCCGCCGGACGCGAGCACAAAGTCAACCGGCGCATCGGTCAGCAGCGCGATCTTGTAGACCGAACGCCACGGGGCGACGTGATCGCGCTCGGTGCCGACGACAAACAGCGACGCCTTGATGTCCTTGAGCACAACCGCCTTGCCGTCAACGTCGTAGCGCCCGTCGGCCAGGTCGTTGTGCAAGAATAGGTGTTTCAGGTATTCGCTGTGCATGCGGTAAGGCAAGCGGGTCGCGTCGGCGTTCCAGGCCATCAGGTCGCTTCTGCTGGGGCGCACGCCGAGCATGTACTCGCGCATGATTTGCGACCAGATCAGGTCGCGTGAATTAAGTAACTGGAACGAGCCCGTCATCTGGGCGCCGTCCAGGTAGCCCTTGTCCCACATTAGCGCATCGAGAAACGCCAGTTCGCTGTCGTCGATGAACAAGCCCAGTTCGCCCGGCTCCGAAAAATCGGTCTGGCCGGCCAGCAAGGTGATCGATTTGAGAGGAGCAAGGTCGGGGCGCTTGCCCTGCGCCAGCGCCGCCGCCGCAATCGCCAGCAGCGTGCCGCCCAGGCAATAGCCGCATGCGTGGACGGCCTGATTGCCGCTGATGCGCGCGACTTGTCCGAGCACATCAAACAAACCCAGGCGCAGGTAGTCGTCCATCCCCAGGTCGCTGTCGGCGGCGCCCGGGTTGCGCCATGACACCATGAACACCGTGTGGCCTTGCTCGACCAGGAAGCGCACCATCGAATTGTGTGGCGACAGGTCGAGGATGTAATACTTCATGATCCACGACGGCACGATCAGGATCGGCTCGCGGTAAACCGTCGCTGTTCGCGGCGCATATTGAATCAGTTCGACCAGATCGTTGCAATAGACCACCTTGCCGGGGGTGAGCGCCACGTCCTGGCCGACCCGAAACGGCGCGTCGCCGGGCGTGACTGGGCGGGGCGTTTTTTGCTGGCGCAGCGCGCTGTCTTCAGCCAGCCGGGCCCAGCCGGCAACGAAGTTCTGGCCCTTGGTGTCGACCGCACTGCGCAGCACTTCCGGGTTGGACCAGACGAAATTCGACGGCGCGACCATGTCGAGCAATTGCCGGCTGGTGAAGTTGACGACTTCGGCGTGATGCGGCGCGACGCCGCGCACGCCGCTGGTGGCCTGTTGCCAGAATTCCTGGGTTTGCAGGAATGCCGTGGAGAAGGCGTTGAACGGCCAGCTTGACCAGCCGGCATCGGCAAAGCGCGCGTCCAACACCACCGAGGCCGTGGCCGGCACCGAGGGCGTGGCCGCCTTGGCCCACACGGGGGCCCAGTCGGTCGCCTGTTTGGTCAACAGCGACAACAAATCGGACTGTTTGCCAGGCGACACTGCCAGATGCATCAGCCAGTCCTGAAACGCCAGCGACATGGCGATCGGCGACACCCCGTTGGTGATGCGGGCAACGGCGCTCTGCAAACCCAGGTCGAGCGCGTTCTGCGGCGGCGCGTCGGCGTCCAGGTAGCACACCTGCTGGCGATGCAGGGGGGCACCGGCCACCGGTACGGCAGCGGTGTCGGGAAGGTCATTGCGTTTCATCGGCGCTCCTAACAAGTTTTGATGATTATTGCAAATTTGTAATTGGGCTGTAATTGATCACGGTCAAATACAGCGATGAAAGCGATCTCTACACTCGCTCCCCATTGGCATGCATGTGGTGTGCAAGCCCTTTCGCCCGGCAGGCCTGGGTACATGCATGTTTGCTTGCATCAAGCAGATCGCGCGTGCGTGCGTCCTGGACTTGGATCTGCAGCCTTAACGAACAAACAATAGATATCGATCCACGCTATCATCGTCGATGCTGGACCGATCAATTTGAAGAAAGTGTCCGATGAATGAAACCGCCTCCCCCCCACCCGATGAGATGATCGAGAACGTCACCTATGCCGAGATGACGATCGGCCAGAGCGCGCGCCAGACACGCACGCTGTGCAAGGACGACATCGCCGCCTTCGCCGCCGTGTCAGGCGATGACAATCCAGCCCACCTCGATGCCGCGTATGCCGACAAGACCCTGTTCCACGGCGTGATCGCGCATGGCATGTGGGGCGCCGCGCTCATTTCACGCCTGCTCGGCACCAGCTTGCCGGGCCCCGGCACGATCTATCTGGCGCAGACGCTGCACTTCTTGAAGCCGGTACGCATCGGCGACGAATTGCGCATCACCGCCACGGTGATCGCCAAGGATGACCTGAGCAAGCGCGTTGAACTCAATTGCGACATCAAGAACCAGACCGGCGCGCTGGTGCTGTCGGGCGTGGCGTCCGTGATTGCGCCGAGCGACAAGGTCAGGCGCCTGCGCAACCACATTCCGCAACTGCACCTGTTCGACCCGCAGGCGCGCTTTGGCTCGCTGCTCGAGCGTGCGCGTGGTCTGGCGCCGCTACGCTGCGCGGTGATCCACCCGTGCGACCCGGAGTCGCTCAAAGGTGCGCTGGCGGCGGCCGCGCATGGCTTGATCATCCCGGTGCTGATTGCCCCGGCTGCCAAACTGAACGCGGTGGCGCTGGAGGCCGGCGTGACGCTGGACGGCGTCGAGATCGTCGACGTGGCGCACAGTGATGCGGCGGCCGAGCGCGGCGCGGCGATGGCCGCCGCCGGCGAGGTCGAGCTGATGATGAAAGGCAGTCTGCACACCGACGAGATGATGCGCGCGATCGTGGCCACACCGGCGCTGCGCACCAAGCGCCGTCTGTCGCACGTGTTTCGCTTCGACGTGCCGATGTATGACAAGGTGCTGCTCATTTCCGACGCGGCGCTGAACATCGCGCCGACCTTGATGGAAAAAGCCGACATCGTGCAAAACGCGATCGATCTGGCGCACGTGCTCGGCACGCCCGAGCCGAAGGTGGCGATCCTGTCGGCGGTCGAGACGGTGACGCCGAAGATCGCTTCGACGATCGACGCGGCGGCGCTGTGCAAGATGGCCGACCGCGGCCAGATCAAAGGCGCTTTGCTCGACGGCCCGCTGGCCTTCGATAACGCCATTTCGCCCGCCGCCGCGCGCATCAAGGGTATCCGCTCGGCGGTGGCCGGGCAAGCCGACATCCTGATCGTGCCGGACCTGGAGTCGGGCAATATGCTGGCCAAGCAGCTCGAGTACCTCGCCGGTGCTTCCGCTTGCGGCGTGGTGCTGGGCGCGACGGTGCCGATCGCGCTGACCAGCCGGGCCGACGACGCCACGTCGCGGGTGGCCTCGGCCGCGCTGGCGCTATTGCTGGCGCACCACTACCGCAGCGAGCGCCCATGAGCGCGCAAGACGCCATCCTGGCAGTCAACTCCGGCTCGTCCTCGCTCAAATTTGCACTGTATCCGCGCCAGCACGGACAGGTCGATGTGGCCCGTCTGAGCGGCAGCGTCGAAGGGCTAGAACCGGGCGGCAGCGCGCGCATGTCGGTGTGCATCGACGGGGTGGAGCGTTGTTCGGAGCTGCCCGCGAGCGACGGCGAACGCTTCGAACAGGCGCTCGATGCGCTGCGTCTGGTGCTCGACGCGCATGCCGACGATCTGCGCGTGGTCGCCGTGGCGCACCGCATCGTGCACGGCGGCGAGCGCTACGCGACCTCGGTGCTGCTGGACGCCGAAGTACTCAGTTATCTGGAAACACTGGCGCCACTGGCGCCCTTGCACCAGCCGCACAATCTGGACGGGGTGCGCGCGTTTCAGCGCCGCCGCCCTGACCTGCCCCAAGTTGGCTGCTTCGACACTGCCTTCCACACCACGCTGGGCGTGCTCGAGCAGATGTTCGCCTTGCCGCAGGCCCTGCGCGCGGTGGGCATCCGCCGTTATGGTTTTCATGGCCTGTCCTACCGCTATGTGGCCGGGGTGCTGGCCAGGCTGAGCACGCGCTCCCAGGACAAGGTGCTGATCGCCCATCTGGGCAATGGCGCCAGCGTGTGCGCCATGCAGGACGGCGTCAGCGTGGCCACCAGCATGGGCTTTTCCGCGCTGGACGGGCTGATGATGGGTACGCGCAGCGGCGCGCTCGACCCTGGCGTACTGCTGCACCTGCTGCGCCAGGGCTGGGACCGCGCGCGCATCGAAAACATGCTCTACAGCGAGTCCGGCCTGCGCGGTGTGTCTGGCCTGTCGGCCGACATGCGCACCTTGCGCGCCAGCGCGGCGCCCGAGGCGGCGCTGGCCATTGCCTTGTTCGAATACCGCCTGCTCAAGGAATGTGGCGCGTTGAGCGCCGCTCTGGGCGGACTCGATGTGCTGGCTTTCACCGGCGGCATCGGCGAGCATGACGCGGCGCTGCGCCTGTCGGTGTGCGCGCGGCTGCACTATCTGGGCGTGCGCATCGACCCGCAGCGCAATCGGGCCGCCACCGGCACGCAGGCGATGGCGATCCACGCCGACGACAGCGCCGTCGAACTGTGGGTGGTGCCCACCGACGAAGGGCGCATCGCAGCCGACGACGCGGCGCACCTTTGCCCGTAAGAGCACCGGTGCCGGTTTAGGCCGTCGTCAGGCTGTTTTTGAGCACCTTGGCCAGTGCGTCGCGCAGTTCGCGCAACTTGGGCGGCTTGCTCAGCACGCAGTCCACGTGCATCGGATTGTCGCCGTCGCTCATCAGGCGCTGGCCCCAGCCGGTCAGCAGCACCACCGGGGTCGCCATCGACATTTGCTTGATCGCGCTGGCCACCTTGCGTCCGTCGATATACGGCATGCCCAGGTCGGTGATCACGACCGAGAACGGGTTGGCCTGCTCGAGTGCGGTGCGGAACGTGTCGATGCCGGTCTGACCGCCGTCGGCGGCGACGACTGTGTGACCGTCGATCTCGAGGATGTCACGCAGCGAGCGCAACACCGTCGGATCGTCATCGACCACCAGGATGCGCAACTGCCGCTGCACTGCGGTGGCCGCCAACGGCTGGGTCACGGTGGGCTCGTTGGCATGGACCAGGAAACTCAGCCTGACCGTGGTGCCCAGCTGCGGGCGGGTCTCGATATCGATGTAGGCGCTGTGGCGTTCGACCATCCCGTACACCATGGCCAGTCCGAGCCCGGTGCCGCGTTCGCCTTTGGTGGTGAAGAACGGTTCCAGGCAGCGCTGGCGGGTGTCTTCGGCCATGCCAATGCCGGTATCGCACACCTCGATCTGCACCTGGCGCAGCGTCGAACCGTCTTCGGCATCGGGCTGTGCCGCCGTAACTCGCGTGCGTAGTGTCAGCGTGCCGCCGTCCGGCATGGCGTCGACGGCATTGAAGATCAAATTGGTGAGCGCCTCGCGCAGCTCGCTGTCGACGCCCATGATGGTGGGCAGCTCGCTGGCGAATTCGGTGACCATCGTGATCACGACGCCCCGTTGCAGCGGCATGTCGCTCCAGCGCGCGCGTGTCAGGTCGAGCACCTGCTGCACCACGACGTTGGCGTCCACCGACATCAGCGTCAGCTGTGGTTCGCGCTGTCGGTAGAATTCGCGCATACGCGCCACCGTCGCGGCCACATCGTCGATGGCGCGCTTGATCACTTCGAGGCACGAGCGGGTGCGGGTGCCCAGATTCGGTTCGCTCTCCAACAGCGACTCGGTGTACAGCGCCACCGGTGAAATGGCGTTGTTGATATCGTGGGCGATGCCGCTGGCCATCTGGCCGAGCGCGCGCAGGCGCTCCTGCTGCATCACCGATTGCTGGGTCTGGCGGATGTCGTCGTAGGCGCGCTGCAAGGCGCCGTATAACTGGGCCTGGTTGGCCGCCAGGCCCACGTGTTCGCTCAGCTGGCGCAGAAATTCGCATTCGCCGCTGCTAAAGCTGTGCGCCTGGTGGCGTCCCACAATAAGGATGCCAAACACGGTGCTCTCGGCCAGCAGCGGCGCCAGCACCAGCGAGCGCAGGCCGCCGCGCGCAAGGCGCTGCGGGAACGGAAACGGCACCTCGACGATGTCGGCCTCGTAGACCAGTTGGCCGCGCACGCAACGCGACAGGCCGTTTTCGTCGATCGCCACCTGGCTGTGCTCGGCCATCGCCAGCTCCATCGCCAGCGTCTCGCTGCGCAGGCCGACGCTGGTGACGACCAGCAGGTTCAGACCCTGATCGTACAGGCAGATGCAGGCGAAATCGACCGGCAGCTGGTCCTCGACGCTGCGAATGACGACCTGGAAGATGCTGCGCAAGTCCTGCCGCTCGCCCACCGAGCGGGTGATCTGGTGCAGCAGATTCAAACGCCCCAGCTGGGAGTGGGCGCGCTGCTCGGCCTGCTGGCGCACGATCACCTCGGCCTGCAGCGTTTCGTTGATCATCACCAGTTCGTTGCGCGACACCGTGGTGCGGCGCAGCTTGTCGGTCATGCCGTCGAAGGCGCGCGCCAGGTCGCCGATCTCGTCCTGGGTGCGCACGCCCAGCGTGAAGTCGAGATTGCCCGCGCCGACGATGGTGGTGCCTTCACGCAGCTGGGCGAGCGGACGGATCACGCTGCGCAACGTGATCCACATGGTCAGCGCGATCACGCACACGACGGTGCCGCCGAAGCCGATCACCGCCCCGTTGGCGCGTTGCTGGGCGTCGATGACGCCGGTGCGGCTGCGCTCGGACAGACTGAGCGCGTCCGAAATCATCGCCTGCGACTTGTTGGCGATCTGCCCCGACAGGCGCGATTCAAGCTCCTCGAGCACGGCGGTCTTCTGGCGGTCATGCTGCACTTCGGCGTAATTGGCGACGAGCTGCCCGAACAGATTGTCGACGCTGGTGTGGGTCTGGCGCAGCGCCTGCAGCACCGCCTCGTCCTTGGTGCCGCTAAAGGCGGTCGTGGTGGTGATCAGCTTGTCGAGCGAGGCGCTGCGCAACTGCCATTGCGCGCGCGTACGCTCCTCGTGGCGCAGCGCGTATTCCATGGTCAGGTAGCGCAGCGCCGTCACCGCTTGCAGTACCTCGCCGGCATCCTCGTTTTTGCTCAGCTCGCGGCGCATCTGCAAGGTCGTCGACAGCAGCACCGTCATGATGACGGCCACCATGACAATCGAAAATGCGCCGGCCAGTTTGAGTCGTGTCGATATTTTCACGTAGGCGTTCTCAGTGGATGATCGTGACTGCCGCCGGCGCGACGCTTTGCAAGCCGTCAAGGTAGATGTAGTCGAGGTAGTTGGGGATCACGGCGCGCGTGCTCAGTTTGTTCTTGATGGCCCAGCGCGCCTCGTCTTCCAAGGCCAGCACCAGGCCCTGTTCGAGCACGACGCTAAACCGGTAAGATGGCCACGCTCCCTTGAGCGCCAGCGGATCGCCCTTGACGCTGGCCGCGAACATGGTGCGCGCCGCATCGGGCGAGTCGGCGCAAAAATGCGCGCCGCGTATCAGCGCGCGCAACACTTTTTTGACCGTCTCGGGCTGGGCCAACACGTACCGGCGCATGCCGGCGATGTTGTACAAGCTTTCGTAGATATCCTGCGCGTAAAAGCTGGCGCCGTTGCTGCCCAGCAGCGTCCCCAGCGCGCCCAGCGTCGGCTCCCAAGTCGCCACCGCATCGACGTCGCCGTGTGCGAGTGCATTGAACAACTGCTCGGGCGGGAAGTTAAGCATGCTCACCTCGGTCGACGCCAGCTTCTGCCGGTTCAGCAGCGCGTCGAGCGCAAAGTGGCCCGAGGTATTGAGCGTCACGCCAATGCGCTTGCCCTTCAGGCTGGCCGGCGTGAGCACGCCGCGGTCACGCCGGCCGACCACGCCATGGTCGCGTTCGGTTTTGAAGATGGTGGCGATCACCGTCACGGGATCGTCGCTCAGGCCGGCGAACATGACGGGAATGTCGGCCACCGTGCCCAGGTCCGCCTGTCCCTTGAGCACCGCTTCCATCGCCGCTTTGCCGCTCGAGTGCGGTTGCACCACCGCCTGGATGCCTTCGGCAGAAAAATAGCCGTTCTCGCGCGCGGCCAGCACCGGGCAGGTTCCCACGTACGGCGTGTTGGTGGCGATCGTGACGCGTTCGAGCGGCCCGGCCGGCAGGCTGGCCGGCGTGCGCTGGATCCACCCGTAAGCAACCGCCAGCGCGCCGATTGCGCCCAGCAGAACCAGGCCTGCAAGCAGCGCTGGCCTGGTTCTGCCGATCCACCGACGCAGTGCCATTTGGCTCATCGCCGCCATCCTTTCAGGTGCTCATTCATCATGGCGTGCAGTGCTGCTGGCCAGTGCACTGTCGATCGCTTCGGTAAACGTCGCCAAATCGATTGGTTTGGTGAGATAGCGGAAAAAGCCGGCCCGTTTGCCGCGGCTGGTCTCGCCCAGCATCGCGCTGGCCGTGATCGCGATGATCGGTATGTGCGCCGTGCTGGGGTCGTCGTGCAAAATACGGCGCGTTTCGATGCCGTCGATGCCCGGCAGGTTCATATCCATCAGGATTACGTCGGGCAGATGACGGCGCGCCAGCTCGATGCCCAGGTGGCCATCGGCCGCTGGCAGCAGATCGAGGTCACTGCGCATGCGCAGCAGTTCCGTGACCAGAATCAGGTTGGTCGGATTATCCTCTACATACAGCAGCGTCTTGCGCTCGTTGGGGCGTTGCGCCGGCGCGCCGCGCCGCGCGCCCGTACGGCCTGCATTGCGCGGCGTTTCAACCGGCGTGCAGGTAGCCAGTTCGATCCAGAAGGTGCTGCCGACCCCGACCAGGCTGGCCACACCGATGGCGCCCTGCATCGCCTCGACCAGACGTTTGGTCAGCACCAGGCCGATACCGGTGCCCTCCTCTTTCGACGCTTCCTGGCCTAGCCGATTAAACGGCTGGAAGATCGCCTCGAGCTGCGCCTGATCGAGGCCGGCGCCAATATCCTGCACGGCAATGCGCACCCGCCCGCCCGGCTGCGGCAGGCAATTGACGGTCACCATGCCTTGCGCACGGTTGTATTTGATGGCATTGGAGAGCAGGTTGATCAGGATCTGTTTGAGGCGGGTGCGGTCGGCCAGCACGTGCGCGTCGCCCGGCGCCGGGAAGCGCAAGCCGATTCCGCGCACGCTGGCTAAGGGATCGATCATGGTGCGGCATTCCCGCAACACGTCGCTCAGTGCGACCGCCTCAACGGACAAGGAGATCGTGCCCGACTCAACCTTGGCCAGGTCAAGCACTTCATTGATCAGCGCCAGCAGGTGTTTGCCCGACTTGACGATATGGTCGGCGAAGGCGCGTTTCTCCTCCAGCGTCGAGGGGAATTTCTCCGAGCTGAGGATCTGGGCGAAGCCGAGGATCGCGTTGAGCGGCGTACGCAGCTCGTGGCTCATATTGGACAGAAAGTTGGACTTTTCCTGATTGGCCCGGTCCGCCTGCTTGCGTGCCAGTTCCAGGTCCACGTTGAGCGCGGCCAGTTCGATGGCGTGCTCGCGCAGGCGCCGCTCCAGCTTGACGTTTTCCATGCGCAGCATGCGCGTCTCGAGCGCGCGCGCGAGGATGGGCAACACGGCCGACACCTTCAGCGGCTTGGTGACATAGTCGAGCGCGCCCACCTTCATGGCCCGTACGGCCGAGGCGATGCTGCCTTCGCCAGTCATGACGATGCAGGCGATGTCGGGATCGATTGCGCGCGCGGCCTGCACCAGCGCGATGCCGTCGATGCCCGGCATCATCAAGTCCGTCAGCAGCAGGTCGAACTTGGCCTCGCCCATCGCCGCCAGCGCTGCGTCGCCCGACACGAAGCCGACCGTGTCGTAGTCGCGCTCGCGCAAGGTGTCGCACAACGCGCGCATGTGCGCAGCTTCGTCGTCGACGATCAGAATGCGGGGAACGTAATCGGGCGCTGCCATGCGGTCTCCTTGCTGTGCCTCAATCGAAGAGGGAAGCGTGACGCGAAGCGGATACAACATATCCTATAGCAGAATGTGCTGATAAAACAAGGTTTTAAAGCTTGCAAGTGTTGAAGATCTGAAAAAAACGCGCGCACAGTGCCGACGCGCGATGCGGCGTTCCATGCGCCTGCGTCACAAGCCTTGCCCGTCAGCATCGCCCAGATCTAACTGGCACCGGCCGCGCGGGTTTTCTGTCGCCGCGGGCTGCATTCCATCAGTTGAAATGAGCATTCTGTCATTCTTTTGAGCGCGTGCCGCCGTTTTCAATTAGAGTAACCGCGTGCCGTTTTCGGGCCCGACTACCCACCCCAACGAGGAGACCAAACCATGCGCCCAACCATCAAGCCACTCTGCGCCAGTGTGCTGCTGCTGTCAATCGCGTTTACGCAGGCCCACGCCGACGATGCGACAGGCGAACTCGCCACCCGGCGCAAGGCACTTGACAGTTTGATCAAGGAACAGTGGGAATACACGCTGCGCACCAGCCCGGAAATGGCCTCGATGATCGGGGACAAGCGCTATAACGATCAATTGTCCGATAACTCGCAAAAGGCGATCGACGCCG
Organism: Burkholderiales bacterium; assembly: GCA_038207625.1. Classification (GTDB taxonomy): domain Bacteria; phylum Pseudomonadota; class Gammaproteobacteria; order Burkholderiales; family Burkholderiaceae_D; genus JBBQZO01. The sequence continues at coordinate 32,958 of JBBQZO010000027.1, forward strand.
ACCTGGCCGCCGGCGCCGACTTTCTGAAGCGCTTCGAGGCGATCGACAGCAGCGGTTTTACGGCACAAGAGCAATTGAACAAGGATCTGATGGTGCGCTCGCTGCGCATGGGCGTTGAATCGGCCCGTTTCAAAGGCTGGGAAATGCCGGTGCTGCAAAACGCCGGCATCCATATCGAGTCGCCGCAAATGGCCTCGAATATGTCGTTCGACACCGTCAAGGACTACGAGGACTATCTGGCGCGCCTGCGCAAATTGCCGCGCGCGTTTGGCGAGACGACGATCCAGATGCAAAAAGGGGTAAAAGACCATCTGATGCCGCCGCAATTTATCATTCCCAAGATCGCCCGCCAATGCGACGAGATCGCGGCCGCCAAACCGTCCGCGTCGGCGTTCGCAGAACCGCTATCGAAGTTTCCCGCCACGTTTTCAAGCGCCGACAAGGCACGCTTGCGCAAGGCCATCCTGGGCGCCATCGCCAACGACGTCGACCCCGCGTACCGCAAGTTTTCCGCCTTCGTCAAGCATCAGTACGCGCCGCACGGTCGCAAGGAAGTGGGACTGTGGTCGCTGCCGGACGGCGCGGCGCGTTACAGCTTCCAGGCCAGAGCCTCCACCACCACCGACATGACGCCCGAACAGATCCACCAGGTGGGCCTGTCCGAAGTGCAGCGCATTGAAACGCTGATGCTCGGTGTGGCCAATAAACTTGGCTACGCCGACACCAAGAGCTTCAATGCCAGCCTGACCGGCAATGCCGCCTTGCACCCGGCCTCGCGCCAGGCGCTGCTGGACCTGTACAGCAAATACACCGATCAGATGTACGCCAAGCTGCCCGACCTGTTCACGCTGCTGCCCAAGGGCAAAGTGACGATCCGCCCGATCGAGGAATTTCGCGAAAAGGATGCCCCCGGCGCCGAATACAACCAGGGCACGCCGGACGGCTCGCGTCCTGGCCGCGTGATGGTCAACACGGGCGACTTTGCCAAGCGCCTGACGATCGGCGTTGAAACGACCGCGCTGCACGAGGGCGTGCCGGGTCATCACATGCAAATTGCGATCGCCCAGGAATTGCAGGACTTGCCGCCGTTCCGCCAGCAGGGCAATTACACCGCGTACGCCGAAGGCTGGGCGCTGTACTCGGAACGTCTGGGCGAAGAACTGGGTTTCTACAGCGATCCGTACAGCTTCTACGGCCACCTGCAAGACGAGATGCTGCGCGCGATCCGGCTGGTGGTCGATACCGGTCTGCATGCCAAGAAATGGAGCCGCCAGCAAGTAGTCGACTACTTCCATGCCCACTCCGGCATCGACGAGGTCGACGTGCAAAGCGAGACTGACCGTTACATCGTCTGGCCGGGCCAGGCGCTGGGATACAAGATCGGCCAGTTGAAAATCGTCGAACTGCGCGAATATGCAAAGACGCAGTTGGGTGCGCGTTTCGACATTCGCGCCTTCCACGATCAGGTGCTGGGTGCCGGTGCCTTGCCGATGGACGTGCTGGAGGCGCGCATCAAAAACTGGGTCCTGAGCCAACAAAAAGCGGCCTAATCCCTGCTGTCGGGCCTGCCATCGCGCTGTCGGTGGCAGGCATGGCCCCGCTAACCCGCGTTGGCACGCCAGCGGCGATGGCATGCCGGGGCCACGTGGAACGTTCTATGTACCGCTTTGCGAATGTGCGCCATACGATGCGCCGCACACACCGGCGCAAGCCGTTCGCGCGCACGATACACGTCCACCGGGGTCATGCCCGTTCGGCGCGGGGACACTGCCCCGCGCAGCGGCAGCATTCCGTCAGGCGAGGTCGCGCTTTGCCAATGGGTCAACCGCTTGCAGCAACAGCGTATTGCGCACGAAGCAGATGTGGCCGCGCAAGCCATAGAACAGGTCGCCGAACGCGGCCGGCACGACGATTTTGCTGACCGTGCTTTCGATGTGATCGAGGTGGCGCAACAGCTCCTCGCGCTTCTTCGGGTCGACCGAGGGCTTGAAAGCGTCCCGCTCCAGATCGAGCAGTACGCGGTACCAGCGGTGGATGCGCGACTCGATGCGCCATCGGTAGATCGCCGGTGCCAGTTTTAAAGCGGGAATAAGCAGCAAGGCCAAGGGGACGACGACGGCGATGATGCGCGTGATGACGCTGGCGATCCCGAACGGGAAGCTGCGGTAGAGAAAACTCTTGCCCGACGCATAGTAGCGTTTCGCGTCGTCGCTGATCTTGAATTCGTTCTCTTGCGCGACCGGGAACTCGCCACGTTTCTTGAACAGCCCAGGCGTGCCATGCACTTCGCGCGCCGCCTCCAGCAGCAGATCGGACAGCGCCGGATGCAGGCTGTCGCGCGCGATGATCTCGACGGTCGGGCCGATCAGCAAGGTGTCCTCGGCGGGAATGTCCTTGCCGAAATCGAGCGCACCTTTTGGCAACGTGAGCTTGTTCAAATAGTGGATGCGCCGCGTGTAAGCGTCAGCCTGGCTGAAGCTGAACAGGCGGATATCGGCCTCGTGCATCAGTTCGCGCATCATCTCGCTCGACGTCGAGTCGCCCATGACGAAGATCGCATCGACCCGGTTCGCCAGCAAGGCGCGCACCAGCTCGGCGTCGGGCGTGTCGACGAAGCGGGTATCTGCGCCAGGCTCGATGCCGTTACTTTTGAGTAGCGCTAGTGCCAAGGTGCGCGTGCCGCTGCCCTCCTCGCCGATATCGAGCCGCAGACCCTTGAAGTCCGACAACAGGGCCTTTGGGGGGCCGCGGTAGAACACCATCAACGGTTGGTAGGACACGCTGCCCAGCGACACCAGCTTGCCAGCCCCGCTGGCGCCCACTTCGCCGCCCAGCACGAAGCCGACGTCGACCGCCACTTTGGGGTTGGACAGCAGGTGGAAATTGTCGATCGACCCGCCGGTGGCGACGACCTTGACCTTGACGCCCTCGCGCGCGAGTATCGTCTTGTACTTCTCGGCGTTCTTTGCAAACGCGCTACCGGGCGGCCCGCTGGCGATAGTGATGCTGTCGGGCGCGGAAAAATTCATGAACGTGAGGATGGCCGCGCCGATCAGCAGGCCCATGGTGAGTATCACCGCGACCGACACAACCTGCCCTTTTCCGAACAAACCGGTGAGCTTGGCAAGCATTCTGGCGAGATACACGCGCGGGCTCATGTCGACACGCCCCCGGAAGGGCGAGACGCAGCCGATGGCGCGCACGGCTTGTTCGACGGTTGGTGATCAGCGCAACTGGGCATGGGCCTGCTCTCTTTCTGGTTTGATCTGCATGCGTCGAGGCGGCCACACAGGCGCGTCAGCACAGGCCTTAGCGCGTTACACTATTTTTGAGCCTGCATTTTTACACAGAACGACCGGACACGAGCGGGTACGCGGATAAGTGCCCAAGCGACTAGACGACTAAGCGACTAAACGACTAAGCGATCGCGTAGTCAAACACCAGCGCGCTCTCGAGCACTGGGGTCAGGCGCGCCACGAACGCCTGGTGGGCCGGGTGCGGCAGGTAGGCGTCGCGCGCGGCCACATCGGCAAAGCTGACCACCACGGCGTGGGTATAGCCCTGTGCCATCCCTTCCGTGCTGATGTTGGGCCCCTGCTCGACGCTCAATATCCCGTCGATCTGATTGGCCAGCGCCGCAAAATCGGCCAGGCACGCGGCCTGCTCGTGTTGCGGGCAGGTGGCGGCGAAACGCAGCAGTACCATGTGTCGTACAGTCATTGATCAGAGTCCTTTTCGTGTGAGGGAAAGCGCGCAGACTGCGTCGTCGCAACGCGCCGGTTCAGTTAAAAATCGCGTTCCATGTTGACGTGGGCGATGCCCGCCTCGAAGAACGGTTCGCCCTTGCGAGTGAAACCGTGGCGCTGGTAAAACGGTTCGGCGTGGATCTGCGCACTGAGCGCCACGTGCACGTCGCCGCGCACTTTTGCCTTGGCCATCAAGGCCTGCAACAGCTGGCCGCCGACGCCGCTGCCGCGTACGTTTTTGCGCACCGCCATGCGCCCGATATGGCCGTCGGGCAGCAAGCGTCCGGTGCCAACGGGTATGCCATGCGCATCGTAGGCGACAGCGTGCAGGCACAGCGGGTCCATCGCGTCGAGTTCGATTTCGCTCGGCACGCCCTGCTCTTCAACGAATACTTCAAAACGAATGGTCTGGGCGTCGGTGCGCAGGGCGGTCCAATCGCCAAACCGGATGTCACAGGTGCTTACGCTGGTCATGGTGCTGTCGGGAGGGTTGTTCAAGTGAGAATTGTCGCACACCTGGCGGCGTGCGACGTGGCACGAGCGGAACTGACGCAGCGCCGCGCGTGCCGGCCATCAGAAGGACATTTCCAGCATCGCCCGAACAACTGCGCTGGTCGGGGTGATGGTGCGCTCGCGCTGGGTACCACTGGCGTCGACGTAGCTCGACTCGGTGATATTGTTCTGATGCAGGGCGTTCGCGAACGACAGACGCAGCTGCTGTTTTGGCGCGAATTTCCACAAGGCGTACATGTCGAGCGAACGCTTGGGTACCGAGTAGGCATACTGGTTCACGGAAATGCGCACCGGACCGCCGCTCTGGAAGCTGTAGCTGCCGCCCAGCGTCAGGCGCGGGTGCAGCTTGTAATCGGCCCCGACGGTGCCGCTAAAGGGCGTTTGCTGGTCAAGCCGGTTATCCGGACCGGGCACCGTGGTCAGCGTCGACCAGTTGCGCGCAGCGTTGGCGCGCATGTCGATGGCGGGCGCATCTTTCCATAGCGCGCGCAGCGGCAGTTTCGCTTCCAGTTCGATGCCGCGCGTGTTGGCGACGCCGTCGTTGACCGGCATCGACACCCACAGGCCATTGCTGGCCAGCGACACCTGGTTGTGGGTGATGTCCTGGATGCGGCGCACGAAGGTGCTGGCCGTGAGCAGGCCGCCGTCGGGCAGGTAGTGTTCGAACGACAGATCCATGCCCCACGCCAGTTCCGGCTTGAGCAGCGGATTGCCCTGCGTGTCCGGGCTGGTGGCGCTGTTATTGTTGGAGGCGAAGCGGCGCGGGATCAGACTGTTGACGGACGGCGCCTTGTAGGTGCGCGTGATGCCGAAGCGCACCTGGTCGTTTTTACTGTCGGGCAGCTTCCACAGCGTCTGGAACAGCGGACTCCACACGCTCGACTTGTTGTCGATGGCGTTGTAGGTGTTGCCCTCGCTGCGCGTGTCGATGCCTTCCCAGCGCAGACCGAAATACACCGACCAGCGCTGGGTGATATTCCATTCATCTTGGGCGAACAAGGCCAGTCGGCCCACGGTGGCGTCAAAGTACTGGTCCAGGTCTGCCGCCTGCGCGTAGGCGGGCAGGTTCGGTTGGGCGACGACGGCCGTTTCGCGCTGGATGCGGTTTTCGTTACGTCGGCTGTAAGCGGCGTCCCAGCCGATCGCCAGCGCGTGGTTCTCGATGATCGGCGTCGAATATTTGCCGTTGGCGGTGACGCCCTTGTCGCTCGATCCGGAGGTGATCAGGCGGTTCAGTGCCAGCACGTCGTTGCCGATGTACTGCTCGGACGGCGCTGTCGACTGGCGATGGTTGTAGTTCACGCCTAACTTGGTGTCGAGCTTGGCGCCGCCGGCCAACTTGCGGTTCCACGACAGGTCGGTGCGCACCATCTCGAAGTCCGAATTGACGTCGATGATGGTGCCCGTATATTGGGGCGCGGCACCGAGCAAGGTCGCCACGTTGCCGCCATTGTGGGCATCGAAACGGTTGATATTGATGAAACTTTGCGACGTCAGCACATCGCCCGGACCGAGCGTGAAATTGATGCGCGGCGACAGGTTAATACTCTGAAAGCTGCCGTGACTGAAATTCTCCCCGTCGCGCAGCATCACGTCGCTCCCGGCCGCATCCTGCGCGCTGCTGATGTCGCGCGAAGGACGGTTGAATTTGGCATACGTCAGTCCGCCGCCGATTGCGTACGACAGCGGGCCCTTGCGGTCGGAGAACTGAAAATTGACGCTGCTGCCAAGTTTGCCGTTTTCCTGTTGGGCGCCGGCCTTGATTTCTCGCTGCGCCGTCACGATCGCCCTCTTGAGTACGATGTTGATGGCGCCGGCGATGGCCTGGGTGCTGTACTCGGCTGTTGCCGCGCGCATGATCTCGATGCGCTCAATCATGTCCGGGGTCAGGGAGTCGAGTGAAAAGCCGGCCGGGCTGGGTTCGCCATTCAGCATGACCTGGGTGTAGCCGCTACCCAGGCCACGCATGCGGATATCTCCGCCGCGCCCTTGCACACCGCCGACGGTGACACCTGGCAAGCGCTTGAGCACTTCGCCGACGGTGGTGTCGCCGTTGCGCAAAATCTCCTCCTGGGTCACGACGATCTTGGTGGCGGTATCGTTGCGCCGCGCGTCATACGACGCGGCCGCGCCCTTGATCTCCACTTTCTGGACCGGCGCCGGTTCGACCGGGGCGGTGGCCGGCGCGGCTGCGCTCGCGGCGACGACCTGATCGGCGGCATAGGCGTTGAACATGCCAAAGATCACGGGGGATGCGAGCAGCAGGCGGCGAATCAAGCGGGGAGAAGACGATGCGGACATGGGCGAGTGTGTGAATGAACAAGGGTGGAATGGTTGCACTGCCAGTCCTGCGGCGCCAGCAAATTGGGACAGACTGCAGGATTCGGGGTACAAAGCGCAATATTGTATGCGCGCCCCAACCTTGCCGCCAAGAAAAGAAATGTATCCGAGCGTATACATATCGACGCCCCTGCCCTTGACGCAGCGTGCTCGTTGGCCTGGCCAGCAGCACCACGTCAAGTGACTGGCCACGCCAACATGGCGCCAAACGCACGCACATAATGCAGATAGCGCGTCTTCCGCATGATCAACGAAGTACCGATGATGGTGGTGACGGCGCGATTTGGCGAGCCGTCACTTAAACGGAGTTGAACGTGAAACCTATCATTGCAAGAACCGATTCGGCGGCGCCCGCCGATTCACCACAGCCTGGCGCGCTGCGCTGGGCGCTGGCCAGCCTTTGCCTGTCGATGTTGATGCCTTCGCTAGATACCAGCATCGCCAATACGAGTTTGCCGACGTTGGCACTGGCATTCGGCGCGTCCTTCCAGGCGGTCCAGTGGATCGTGCTCGCCTACCTGTTGGCGATTACCTCGCTGATCGTCAGTGTCGGACGGTTTGGCGACATCGTCGGCCGACGCCGTCTGCTGTCGGTCGGAATATGCCTGTTTACGGCGGCCTCGCTGCTGTGTGGCGCCGCCCCGGCCTTGTGGTTGTTGATTGCGGCGCGCGCCCTGCAGGGGCTGGGCGCGGCGATCATGTTGGCCCTGGTGATCGCCTGTGTCGGCGCGACGGTGCCGAAAGAGAAAACCGGCAGCACCATGGGCTTGCTAGGCACGATGTCGGCGATCGGCACCACGCTGGGCCCGCCGCTGGGCGGCCTGCTGATCGCCGGCGCCGGTTGGCGCGCGATCTTCCTCATTAACGTGCCGCTCGGGATCATCAACTTCATGCTGGTGCAGCGCCATCTGCCGGCCGATCGTCCACGGGCGGCGTCCGAACGGGCGCGCTTCGACCATGTCGGCACGTGGGTGCTGGCGCTGACGCTGGCCGCCTACGCGTTGGCGATGACCAGCGGCCGGGGCAGTTTCGGCGCGATCAACCTGGCGCTGTTGTTGGTGGCGGCGTGCGGCGTGGCCCTGTTTGCGCGGGTCGAGTCGATCGCCAAAGCGCCGCTGATCCGCATGGCGATGTTTGGCAATCCGGTACTTAGCGCGAGCCTGGCGATGAGCGTGCTGGTGTCGACGGTGATCATGTCGACGCTGGTGGTGGGGCCGTTCTATCTCGCGCGCGGGCTGGGACTGGGCGCGGCCGTGGTCGGTATGGTGTTGTCGGTCGGCCCGCTGGCCGCCGCGCTGACGGGGGTGCCGGCAGGCCGCCTGGTGGACCGTTTTGGCGCCCCGGCGATGACGATGGTGGGACTGGCCGGCATGGCGGGCGCTTGCGCCCTGCTCGCTGTAATTCCTGCGCCATTCGGGGTCGCCGGCTATCTCGGCCCGATCGTCTGCCTGACCGTCAGCTATGCCGTGTTCCAGGCGGCCAACAACACCGCTATCATGTCGGATGCCGGTCCTGAACAGCGCGGGGTCATTGCGGGCTTGCTCAGCCTTTCACGCAACCTGGGGCTCATCACCGGCGCCGCCGCGATGGGCGCGGTGTTCGCGCTTGCATCGGGAACCAGCAACGTCAGCATGGCCTCGGCCGCCGCGGTTGGCGCCGGAATGCGCATCACGTTTGCGGTCGCCGCCGCGCTGATTTGCGTCGGGCTGGCGATCGCGGTGGGGGCATACCGCCGCACCGCGCGTGCCCGTTTGATTGGTGCGAAGGCCTGAACGCTCAGCGCACTTGCCCCGGGCGTGGTGCGCGCATCGCATCGGCACGTCCGTGCGAACGTCGGCCAGCGCACTGGCCCAGGGGATTGCCTGGCGGCGGCATCGGCTTGATGACGCTAACGTCGGCCAACACCTTGCGCGCTGGCCGATTGCTCGTCCGACTGCGCTGCGCTTAGCCGCCGCGCAGTTTTTCCAGCAGGCGCTCGCGCACGTGCGGCGTGGCCTGGTAGGGATCGCTGGGATTGCGCTGCTCGACGATGCATTCCATCCGTTCGCGCACGGTGCCTAAAGCGCCCGGATGCGAGTAGATGTAGAACTGGCCGTCGCGGATCGCGTTGAAAGTCAGTTCCGACACATCGGCGGCCGACACCTTGCCCGACGAGACAGCCTTGACGGTCATCGCCTGCGCCGCCAGCTGGCTCGCCGTCGGGCCGGCTGTCATGCGCACATCGTCCGGACGGTTGCGGTGCGATTGGCTGATGCCAGTCGGTACAAAATACGGGCACAACACCGAGGTGCCGATCGGCGCATCGACCAGTTGCAGGTCGTGGTACAGCGTTTCCGACAGTGACACGACGGCGTGCTTGGAGACATTGTAGACGCCGGTGGTGGGCTGGTTCAGCAAACCGGCCATCGATGCCGTGTTGACGATATAGCCTTCGAATTGCGGATCGCTCTTGGCGCATTCGAGCATCAGCCGGGTGAAGATGCGCACGCCGTGGATCACGCCCCACAGGTTCACGCCCAGCACCCATTCCCAGTCCGCTTCAGTGTTCTCCCAGATCAAACCGCCCGAGCCGACCCCGGCGTTGTTGAACACCAGATGGACGGCGCCGAAGTGCTCCATCGTGAAGTCGGCCAGCGCTTGCACCTGGTCGCTCTTGCGTACGTCGCACAGCATGGCCATCACGGAGGCGCCACCGGCCTCCAGTTCGGCCTTGGCCAGGTCCAGCGCGTCGCGCTGCACGTCGGCCAGCACGATCTTCATGCCCAGTTTGGCGGCGCTGTTGGCAAATTCGCGGCCCAGGCCTCCTGCGCCTCCGGTGATGACAACGACACGGTCTTTGAAAGTTTTCATGGGATCAGCCTTACGAGTTGTTTACCAAAATTGTGTCCGGCCAGCAGACCGATGAACGCTTGCGGCGCGGCCTCCAGGTTCGCGGCGATCGTTTCACGGTACTTGAGCTGGCCGCTGGCGACCAGCGGTGCCAGTTCGCCCAGGCCTTGCGGCCACAGCGCCATGTGTTCGGTGACGATGAAGCCGCGCATCGTCAAGCGATTCAGCAGCACCGAGCGCAGGTTGCGGATCGCCATTTCCTGGCCGCTGTAACCGGCGATCAGGCCGCACAAGGCGATCCGACCGAACGCATTCATGCGTGTGAGCGTCGTGTCGAACACTTCTCCGCCGACGTTCTCAAACAGCGCGTCGACGCCATCGGGCGTGGCCGCCGTCAAGTCGGCGGCCAGATTGCCGGCCTTGTAGTCGACGCAGGCATCAAAGCCCAGTTGATCGACGACATAGGCGCATTTCTCCGCTCCGCCGGCAATGCCGACCGCGCGACAACCACGCAGTTTCGCCAATTGCCCCACCGCGCTGCCGACCGCGCCGCTGGCCGCCGACACCACGATGGTCTCGCCCGGCTTGGCCAGCATGATCTGGTTCAGCCCGTACCAGGCGGTCATGCCGGGCATGCCGAGCACGCCAAGATAGGCCGACATGGGGATGGTGCGGATGTCGATTTTGTTGAGCAGTTGGCCGTCGGAGACGCCCATTTCGGACCAGCCGAACATGCTCGATACCGCCTCGCCAACAGCGAAACGGGGATTATTAGACGCCACCACCAGCCCGACGGTGCCGCCGATCATGGTCTGATCGAGCGCCTGCGGCGCCGCGTAGCTTTTTGTTTCGCTCATGCGCCCGCGCATGTAAGGGTCGAGCGACAGGTAGTGGTTACGCACCAGCACCTGGCCGTCCGTCAGTTCGGGCACGGCCACCGTTTCGATGCGAAAATTCTCCGCCACCACCTGCCCGCGCGGGCGCGAGGCCAGAACGATACGGCGAAAGCTCGTCATGTCGGTCGCCATCAGACCGCCGACACGCCGCCGTCGACGGCCAACGTCTGCCCGGTGATGTGCTTGCCGGCGTCGGAGGCGAACAGCACCGCCACGCCTTTCAAGTCTTCGTCATCGCCGATGCGCAGCAAGGGCGCGCCCTTGGCCAGCTCGTCGACGCCGATCCGCTCAAGCACACCGGCCGTCATCTTCGACGGGAAGAAGCCCGGTGCGATCGCGTTGACGGTGATGCCGTAACGGCCCCACTCGCCGCCCAGCGTGCGCGTGAAGTTGATCACCGCCGCCTTCGAGGTGTTGTAGGCGATGGTTTGCATGGTACCGGGTGGGTTGCCGGCCAGGCCGGCGATCGAGGCGATGTTGATGATGCGCCCGTATTTGCGCGGAATCATCGACAGCTTGCCCACCGCCTGGCTGACCAGGAAGATGCTACGGATATTCAGGTTCATCACCTTGTCCCACGCTTCGATCGGGTAGTCTTCGGCCGGCGCGCCCCAGCTTGCGCCGGCGTTGTTGATCAGGATGTCGTTGTGGCCGAGCCGCTTGATCGCTTCGTCGACCATCGGGCCGATGTGGGCGTCCTGGCCCAGGTCGGCGGCGATGGCCGACGCGTCGATGCCGCGCTCCTTCAGGTGCGCGACGGCCTCGTCCAGGTCAGACTGTTTGCGCGACGAAATGACGACGCGCGCACCCTGCTCGCCCAGCGCCTCGGCCATTTGCAGGCCAAGCCCGCGCGAGCCGCCGGTGACCAAGGCGGTCTTGCCGGCCAGTGAAAACAGTTGTTGTGTAGTGCGCATGGAAATCCTTGTATGGTGGGTCAGACTTCGTAGTCCATGCACTGGCGCGCTTCGCGCACAGCACCGATGAACGGTTTGATGGCAACGTGGTCGGGGTGGTCCTGATACGCGTCCAGCGTCGCCTTGTCGGCGAACTCGCTGTACAGGACAACGTCGTAGGTCGCTTCCAGGCCCGGTTGGGCCAACGAGGTTTCAAATTTCAAGATGCCCGGCACCAGGTCGGCGCAGGCATCGAGTTTGGCTTTCATTGCCAGCGCATTGGTGGCGCGGTCGGCACCTTCGGCGTGATCCTTGAGCTTCCAGAAGACGATATGTTTGATCATGATTTTTCCTGTCGTGGGAACAAAGCCCCGTTTAGAACCACGCGTCCTGCATGTCGAGCGTGGTCGTGTCGATACTGGCCAGCAGGTCCAGCTGCGGCTGCACTGTTGGCAATTCCCAGTTGAAATAGTAGCGGCACGCTTGTAGCTTGCCTTGATAGAAATGCTGATCGGCCGGATTGGCGTTCGCAAGTGCGCCGGCGGCAAGCAAGGCCTGCTCCAGCCAGATCCATGCCACCACGGTGTGGCCTACTGCTTCGAGGTAGACGCTGGCATTGGCCAACGTCTTGTTCATGTCGCCGCACGAGTATAGCGCTTGCGTCACTTTGGCGATGCGCTGCCACATCGTCTCGAGTGCGCCGGCATACTCGGCCAGCGGCGCACACTCGGCGTTGGCGGCGCGCGCCTTGGCCACGGTGGCGCCGATTTCCGCGCTGATCGCCTTGAACAGCGCGCCATCTTGCATCGCCACCTTGCGGCCCAGCAGGTCCAGGCCGTGGATGCCGTGGGTGCCCTCGTGAATCGCATTGAGCCGGTTGTCGCGGTAGAACTGCTCGACGTTGTATTCGCGCGTGTAGCCGTAGCCGCCATGCACCTGGATCGCCAGGCTGTTCGCCTCGACGCACCACTGCGCCGGCCAGGATTTGGCGATCGGGGTCAAGAAGTCCAGCAGCTGTTTGGCATGGGTGCGCGCGGACTCGGTGGTGGCGCTGCGCTCTTCGTCGACCAGGCGGGCGCAGTACATGACCAGCGCCAGGCCGCCTTCGGCATAGGCCTTCTGCGCCAGCAGCATGCGCCGCACGTCGGTGTGCTCGATGATCGCGATCTGCGGCTTGGCCGGATCCTTTTCGGCCGGATGGCGCCCCTGCGGGCGGTTGCGCGCATAGTCGAGCGCATGCAGGTAGCCGGTCACGCCCAGCACGGCGCCGCACAGGCCCACCGCGATACGCGCTTCGTTCATCATGTGGAACATATTGGCCAGGCCCTGATGGGGCTGGCCAACCAGATAGCCGATCGCGCCGGCCTTGCCGTCGGGCCGATACTTGCCCTCGCCGAAATTGAGCAGGCAATTGGTGGTGCCGCGGTTGCCCATTTTGTGGTTCAGACCCGCCAGCGCAATGTCGTTGCGCTGGCCCAGCGCGCCGTCGTCGCCCACCAAAAACTTGGGCACGATGAATAGCGAAATGCCTTTCACGCCGGGAATCAGGCGACCGTCCGAGCCGGGAATCTTGGCCAGCACAAGATGGACAATGTTACCGGCCAGCTCGTGCTCGCCGGCCGAGATCCACATCTTGTTGCCGGTCAGACGGTACTGGGTCTCGCCATCGGGCTCGGCGCGCGTGGTGATGTCCGACAGGCTCGATCCCGCCTGCGGCTCGGACAAGCACATCGTGCCGAAGAATTTTCCCTCGAACATGGGACGCACGAAGCGTTTGATCTGCTCCGGCGTCGCGCATTTGAGCAGCGTGTTGGCCGCGCTGGTGGTGAGAAAAATATACGCGGCCGTGCCGATGTTGGCCGCCGTGAAGTAGGCCGACAGCGCCTTCTCCATCACCACCGGCAGCTGCATGCCGTCGAGCGCGTAGTCCTGCCCCGCTGCCATCAGGCCGGCGGCGGAAAACGCGTCGAGCGCGGTTTTCACTTCGGGGATGATGGTGACGGCGCTGCCGTCGAAGTGAGGTTCGTTGCTGTCGTTTTTCTTGTTATGCGGGGCGAACAGCTCGCTGGCGATTTGTTCGGCCGTGTCGAGCGCGGCGTTGAAGGTTTCGCGGCTATGGTCGGCGAAGCGTTCGCGCGCCGTCAAGGCTTCCACGTCGAGCCACTCATAGAGCAAAAATTCAAGGTCGCGACGTGACAGTATTTTCGAGGACATGGGCAATCCCGGTTGGCTGGATAGTTGAGTTGGCAGGAGCGGCCAGCAGCGAAGGCGCAGGTCGCGCCGGCCGGCCGCGCCGCTCCGAAACGAGCGTGGCCGGCCGTCGGGGCCGGCGACGACGCTTACAGAACTTCGAACAGGCCGGCGGCGCCCTGACCGCCGCCGATGCACATCGTGACGACGACGTATTTGACGCCGCGCCGCTTGCCTTCGATCAGCGCGTGGCCGACCAGACGCGCGCCCGAGACACCGTATGGATGGCCGACGGCGATCGCGCCGCCATTGACGTTCAGGCGATCCATCGGGATGCCGAGCCGGTCGGCGCAGTACAGCACTTGCACGGCAAACGCCTCGTTCAATTCCCACAAGCCGATGTCGGCCACCGACAGGCCAGCCTTGTGCAGCAGTTTCGGAATCGCAAACACCGGACCGATGCCCATCTCGTCAGGCTCGCAACCGGCCACGGCGAAGCCGCGGAATACGCCCAGCGGCTGCAAGCCCTTTGCTTCGGCCACTTTGCTGCTCATCACGATGGCCACCGACGCACCGTCGGAGAACTGGCTGGCATTGCCGGCCGTGATCACGCCGCCCGGCACGGCGCTGCGGATCTTCGACACCGCGTCCAGCGTGGTGTCGGCGCGGATGCCTTCATCCTTGGAGATCGTCACTTCGCGCTGCAGCAGCAGGCCCGACTCCTTGTCGGCCACGCCCATGACGGTGGTCATCGGCACGATTTCGGCGTCAAACAAACCGGCCGCCTGCGCGGCGGCGGCGCGCTGCTGGCTTTGCACGCCGTATTCATCCTGGCGGTCGCGCCCGATGTGGTAGCGCTTGGCGACCGTTTCGGCCGTTTGCAGCATTGGCCAGTACACTTCCGGCTTGTGCTGCATCAGCCAGGTGTCGGCCAGCATGTGGGTATTCATTTCCTGCTGCACGCAGGAGATCGACTCGACGCCGCCGGCGGCGTAGATCTCGCCTTCGCCGGCGATGATGCGCTGAGCCGCCAGCGCGATCGTTTGCAGGCCCGACGAGCAGAAACGATTGATCGTCATGCCGCCGGTGCTAACCGGGCAACCACCGCGCAGCGCGATCTGGCGCGCGATGTTGGCGCCCGTTGCGCCTTCCGGATTGGCGCATCCCATCAGCACGTCTTCGACTTCGCCCGCTTCAATCTTGGCCCGCACGATGGCCGCGTGCAAGGCGTGACCGCCCAGCGTGGCGCCATGCGTCATGTTGAACGCGCCCTTCCACGATTTGGCCAAAGCGGTGCGGGCGGTCGATACGATGACGGCATCTATCATTTATGTCTCCTGGTAGGGATGAAAAATCGGTGTCCGGCTGCGCGCTACATGCCGCGCAGGCTGGCGAGTCGATACGAGAATAGCACATTTTAGTACGGTCGTTCGCAAATTTATTCGTCCATTGCGCGCCCCCGCTCATCATTGCCGGTTTGGGCGATAATGCAAGAAAAAATGAAGGATGACGATGCCGCTCAGTACCCACATCACCGAGCTGCTGGCGCCGCTGGCCGAGCCACTGCGCGCGCCTGCCATGCACGCGTACATGAGAGCACAGTTTGCGTTTCTTGGCATTGCGACGCCAGCAAGACGTGCCGCACTCGCGCCTGTACTGCGTGCGCACCAGCAGCTTTCCCACGATGATCTGATGGAGTGCGTGCAGACGCTGTGGTCGCTACCCGAGCGCGAATACCAGTATGCGGCACTGGACCTGCTGTCACACTTTGGCGATCGGCTGGGCAGCGCCGATATCGACGCCTTGCTGGAGCTGGCCAGGCAAAAAGCATGGTGGGACACTGTCGACGCACTTGCCAGCGTGGTTGGCAGAATTTTGCGCGCCGCCCGCGCCGCCGACGCCGACTGCCAGCAGCGCGTGGACCGGGCGCTGCGTGACCCGTGTCTGTGGGTGCGGCGCATCGCGATGCTGCATCAGCTTGGCTGGCGCGGCGACACCGACACGGCACGTTTGTTCGCCTACGCGAACGCGCTGGCACCCGAAACGGATTTCTTCATCCGCAAGGCGATCGGCTGGGCACTGCGCGACTATGCGCGCCATGATCCGGCGGCGGTGCGCGCGTTTCTCTCCGAGCAAGGCGAACGCCTGTCTGGCTTGAGCCGGCGCGAAGCGGCCAAGCACCTCGCATAGCGTTCCTTGGCGGTCACTTGCGATTGCTCACTGTAAGTTCTGTGTAAGTTTGAAGCAAGCATGCCGTAAGCTTGGCGGTCCACACTCCGTACAGCTGAAGAGGCACATTGCCAACAGGCTGATTCACTCAGTCAAAAAACATACGGAGACAGACATGGCACAATCACCCAGCATGACCGCAGATGCGCGCAAAGGGGGCGCCGCTTCCGGCGGCATCACCGCCGAAGAACGCAAGGTAATCTTTGCATCCTCGCTAGGCACCGTTTTTGAATGGTACGATTTTTACCTGTACGGTTCGCTCGCCGCCATTATCGCCAAGCAGTTTTTCGTCGGCGACCCGACCACCACCTTCATTTTTGCGCTGCTCGCGTTCGCGGCCGGCTTCATCGTGCGCCCGTTTGGCGCACTGGTGTTTGGCCGCCTCGGCGACATGATCGGACGCAAGTACACCTTCCTGGTGACCATCCTGATCATGGGTAGCTCGACCTTCATCGTCGGTCTGCTGCCAAGCTACGCGTCGATCGGTATCGCCGCACCTATCATCCTGGTGTCGCTGCGCCTGTTGCAAGGCCTCGCTCTCGGTGGTGAATACGGTGGCGCTGCCACCTACGTCGCCGAACACGCGCCAAACGGCAAGCGTGGCGCGTTCACGGCCTGGATTCAGACCACGGCAACGCTGGGCTTCTTCCTGTCGCTGATCGTCATTCTGGGCACCCGTTTCGCCATGGGCGAAAAAGAATTTGAAGCTTGGGGCTGGCGCGTACCGTTCCTGGTGTCCGTGCTGTTGCTGGCCGTGTCCGTCTGGATCCGTCTGTCGATGAGCGAGTCGCCAGCGTTCGCCAAGATGAAGGCTGAAGGCAAGACCTCGAAAGCGCCGCTCACGGAAGCGTTCGGCAAGTGGAAAAACATGAAGATCGTGATCCTGGCGCTGGTCGGCCTGACCGCCGGTCAAGCCGTGGTGTGGTACACGGGCCAGTTCTACGCACTGTTTTTCCTGACCCAGACGCTGAAGGTGGACATGCTGACGGCAACGCTGATGGTCGCCGTGGCGCTGCTGCTGGCAACCCCGTTCTTTATCTTCTTCGGTTCCATTTCCGACCGTATCGGCCGCAAATACATCATTCTGGGTGGTTGCCTGATTGCTGCACTGACCTACTTCCCGATTTTCGGCGCCTTGACCCACTATGCCAATCCGGCACTGGAAACGGCCCTGAAAAATTCGCCAGTGGTAGTGGTGGCCGATCCTGATTCCTGCCACTTCCAGTTCAACATGACGGGCCAGAAGAAGTTCCCTTCGTCGTGCGATATCGCCACGGCGTTCCTGACGGCCAGCTCGGTGAACTACACCAAGGTTGACGCACCGGCCGGCAGCGTGGCCATCGTCAAGATCGGCGAGAAGGAAATCACCTCCTTCAACGCCAGCATGACGGCTGACAATTTGAACTTCGACGCGGACAGCAAGACGAAAGAAGCGGCTCTGAAGAAAGAACTTGGCGGCGCAATCAAAGTGGCCGGCTACCCACCAAAGGCTGACACAGAGCAGATCAACAAGCCGATGGTCGTGCTGCTGCTGTTCATCCTGGTGTTGTACGTGACGATGGTGTACGGCCCGATCGCAGCGATGCTCGTGGAAATGTTCCCGACCCGCATCCGCTACACGTCGATGTCGCTGCCTTACCATATCGGTAACGGCTGGTTCGGCGGCCTGCTGCCAACGACCGCCTTCGCACTGGTCGCGTTCAAGGGTGATATCTACTACGGCCTGTGGTATCCGATCATCGTCGCCTTGATCACCGTCGTGGTCGGTACCTTGTTTGTCAAGGAAACCAAAGACAACGACATCTACGCCGCAGACTAAAGCAGCGCAACGGCGCCTCTTGCATGAGAGGCGCCACTGAAAACAAAAAAGCCGCCGGCTCAGCCTGGCGGCTTTTTCATTTCAGGCACCGCGATGCAAAATGCGCTCTTGCGGCCAGCACACCGCTGAGGGCGTCCAACGGGCGGGCGTTACTGATGCGGTCAACGTGGCCTGGATGCGCGAATGAGACCTTGTTTGCGTCTGCGCTGCGCGCTAGTCCATCGCCGCGTGCACAGCGCCAGGCGGTGCAGGCCGGGCCGGTGTGCGCAGCAGGAAAACCAGCGGGATCGCCGTCAGCGTGATCCACATCATCAGGCGAAAGTCCTGCAAATAGGCCAGAATCGCCGCCTGGCGCGTCACTTCGCCGTTCAGTGCCGCCAAGCCTTGCGCGGTGCCCAGATTGGCGCCGCCCGCCTCCACCGCCTGGCGCAGCGCCAAGTTAAACGGATTGATATAGTCGGCGAACGCGGCATGGTTGGCCTGGGTGCGTTGCGCCAGATAGGTAATCACCACCGAGATGCCGATACTGCTGCCGATGTTGCGCATCAGGCTGAACAAAGCGGTGCCTTCGTTGCGGTAGCGCGCCGCCAGCGTGGAAAAGGTAATGGTCGACAGCGGCACGAAGATGAAACCCAGCCCCAAACCTTGAATCATGCCGGTGCGCACGATATCCCAGCCGCTGATGTCGGTGGTGAAGTGCGTCATCTCCCACAGTGACAAGGTCGTCAGCAGCAGGCCAAGAAAGATCTGGTAACGCACATCGATTTTGCCGGACAGCTTGCCGACGGTGAGCATGGCGAGCATCGTGCCGACGCCACGCGGCGCCAACAGGTAGCCAACGTCGACCACCGGGTAGCCCATCAAGTTTTGCATGAACGGCGGCAGCAAGGCCATGGTGGCCAGCAAGATCACGCCGATGATGAAAATGAACACCAGGCCGACGCTGAAATTGCGATCCTTGAACAAGCCCGGTTCGATGAACGGATGTTCATGGGTGAACATGTGCGCAATGAACAGGTACATCGCCAGCACCGCCAGCACCGCTTCGCCGACCACTTCGGCGCTGGCGAACCAGTCGAGCGACTCGCCCCGGTCGAGCATCATCTGCAGCGCGCCGATGCCGATGCTGAGCAAGGCGAAGCCCAGCAGGTCGAAGCGCCGGGTACGGTCGAGCGGGGTTTCCTGCACGAAGGCGGCCAGGCCGAACCATGCCAGCAGGCCGAACGGCAAGTTGATGTAGAACACCCAGCGCCAGTTGTAGTATTCGGTCAGCCAGCCGCCCAGCGAGGGCCCGAGAATCGGGCCGACCATCACGCCCACGCCCCACATGGCCATCGCCGAGCCGTGCTGTTCGCGCGGATAGGTGTCCAGCAGCACGGCCTGCGACAGCGGCACCAGGCTCGCGCCGAACACGCCCTGCAGTAGCCGAAACAGCACGATCTGGGTCAGGCTTTGCGCCGCCCCGCACAGCATCGAGGCAATCGTGAAGCCCACCACCGCCCACATGAAGATGCGCTTGCGCCCGAAGCGCGCCGTCAGGATGCCCGTCAGCGGCATGAAGATCGCCGCCGCCACGATGTAGGACGTCAGCACCCACGAAATCTGATCCTGGGTCGCGCCCATCGCGCCTTGCATGTGCGGCAAGGCGACGTTGGCAATCGTCGTGTCGAGCGCCTGCATGATGGTCGCCAGCATCACCGACATGGTCACCATGATGCGCTGGGTGCCGCCCGGATTGGTGGCGCCGGCGCCTGTCGAAGCCATCATCGACGTCTTACAAGGCGTAGCCGAACACGCGGCGACGATGCCCGGTGTCGATCTCGACGACGGCACTGAGGCCAGCGCGCAGTTGCGGTAGACCTCTCGCGTCATTGAGTTTGATGCGCACCGGCACACGCTGGGCAATCTTGACCCAGTTGCCGGTCGCGTTTTGGGCGGGGATGACCGAGAACTCGGCGCCGGTGGCCGGACTCAGACTGTCAACGATGCCGCTCCACGCAGCATCCGGATAGGTGTCCACGTGGATCGTCACGTGCTGCCCGGGATGCACGTAGGTGAGCGCCGTTTCAGGAAAATTAGCGTCGATCCACAGGTTGCCATTGACCACCAGCGCCAGCGCCATCGTTCCCGCGGCCAGATATTGGCCTGGCTTGGGCCGGTTGCTGACGACGCCCGGGAGCGAGGCGCGTACGTCGGCGCGCGCCAGGTCCAGCTTGGCCTCCTGCAGCTCGGCCAAGGCGGCCAGATAGCTGGGATGACGCTCGACTGCCGCGTCGACGCTGCCGCCCAGCGTTTGCGCGATGCGCTTTAAGTCTTGCTCAAGCACGCCGATTTGCTGTCCGGCCAGGTCGGTGGTTTGTTTGGCGTCGTCAAATCGGGAGGCCGAGATAAAATTCTTGGCTACCAGATCGGCCTGGCGCTGCTGATCCTTCATCGCAAACCGTTGCTTGGTGCCCGCCAGCGCCACTTCGGCTTGCTTTTCCCGGTAGCCGGCCTTGGTCGCGGCCAGATCGGTGCGCACCTGCGCCAGCTTGGCCTCGGCCTTGGTCACCGCCACCTGGAACGGCTGGGGATCGAGCCGAAACAGGATCTGACCGGCCACCACCGCCTGGTTTTCCTCGACCAGCACTTGCTTGATGGTCCCGGCTACCTCGGCACTGACCGGTACCTTGTCGGCCTTCACGTAGGCATTGTCAGTTTCGATGCTGCGTCCGCCTTTCAGGTAGACGAGCCCGGCGATTGCGCCGACCAGCAGCGGCAGCGCAATCAGCAGGACAAAGCGTTTGCTGCTGCGCTGGGGGCGCAGCGATTCGGTAGCGGACGGGGTGACTGGGGCGGCGACACTCATGGATTACTTTCTGCAAATTTGGGGAATAGATGTCAGCGCGAGGACAGGTTTTCACGCATCGTACGCAGCGCCGCGTACAGGATGTCCGCCTGCTGCTGGTCCAAGCCACGCAGGGCGTCGGCGCGGATCGCCACGATGACTTGATCGATGGCGGCCAGTTGCGGTGCGGCCGAGGCCGTCAGAAACACCTGGTAGGCGCGCCGGTCGGTCGGATCCGGGCGGCGCTCGACCAGGCCCAATGCCTCCAATTGATCAATCAGACGCGCCAAGGTGATGGGCTGCACCTCCAGCAAGTCGGCCAGGTCGACCTGGCGTATCCCCTCATGGCGCGAGGCGTACACCAAAGCGCGCCCCTGTGCCAGCGTCAGCGAACTGCCCTCCAGGCGCTGCTGAAACGCAAGGCGCATTTGGCGCGACACGTCGGCCAGCAAAAAACCGATCCCGTCTTGTTTATATTCCATCGATGGTCGCAAAAATAGTAAGCATTGCTTATTATAAGCCATGCACGCAACATTGCGCTGAGCAACGAATTTGGGGGTCGGGGATACGCGTCGCCAGACGCAATGGAAAACGGCCAACGCGCACGTTGACCGTTGTGGCGCGTCGGCCACCGGATGCGGTGTCGCGCGCTTGGTGCGTGGGCACTGATGCCCACGCAGCCGTGCCGCCGGCGCTTACCGGTCAGCGCCGATGGCTCAGCCGTTGAAGGTCTTGCCCTCGGCGGCCAGTTTGGCCAGCAAGGCGGCCGGTTTCCACGCGTCGCCATGACGGCCACGGGCGTATTTTTCCATCGCCAGCAAGACATTCGGCAAGCCGACCGTGTCGGCGTAGAACATCGGGCCACCACGGAACAGTGGGAAGCCGTAGCCGGTCAGATACACCATGTCGATGTCGGAGGCACGCATGGCGATGCCGTCGTCGAGGATCTGAGCCGCTTCGTTGACCAGCGAGTACACCAGGCGTTCGACGATTTCCTGATCGCTGATCTTGCGGCGCTCGACGTTGATGGTGGCCGAATGCTGCACGATCATCGCGTTGACAAGCTCCGATGGATAAGCCTTGCGGTCACCGGCCTTGTAGTCGTACCAGCCGGCGCCGGTTTTTTGGCCATAGCGGCCCATTTCGCACAGCAGGTCAGCCGTTTGCGAATAGGTGATCTCGGGCGACTCGATGTAGCGGCGCTTGCGGATGTACCAGCCGATGTCGTTGCCGGCCAAGTCGCCCATGCGGAACGGGCCCATCGCGAAGCCGAATTTCTCCACCGCCTTGTCCACTTGCTCGGGCAGGCAGCCTTCTTCGAGCAGAAAGCCGGCCTGGCGGCTGTATTGCTCGATCATGCGGTTGCCGATGAAGCCGTCGCACACGCCCGACACGACGCCGGTCTTGCGCAGCTTTTTCGACAGCGCCAGCGTGGTTGCCAGCACGTCCTTGCCGGTTTTCGCGCCGCGCACGATTTCCAGCAGCTTCATCACGTTGGCCGGGCTGAAGAAGTGCGTGCCGATCACGTCCTGCGGACGGTTGGTGAAGGCGGCGATCTTGTCCAGATCCAGCGTCGAGGTGTTGGACGCGAGGATCGCGCCCGGCTTCATCACCGCGTCGAGCTGCTTGAACACGATTTCTTTCACGCCCATGTCCTCGAACACGGCTTCGACGACGATGTCGGCGTCGGCGATGTCGGCATACTGCAAGGTGCCGCTGATCAGGCCAACGCGCTGCTCAAATTTCTCCGCCGTCAGCTTGCCCTTCTTCATCGTGTTCTCATAATTCCTGCGGATCGTCGCCAGGCCCTTGTCGAGCGCTGCCTGCTGCGTTTCCAGCAACACCACCGGAATGCCGGCGTTGACGAAGTTCATTGCGATGCCCCCGCCCATTGTGCCGGCGCCGATCACGGCGGCCTTGGCGATGGTGCGGGTGGGCGTATCGGCCGGCACATCGGGCACCTTGCTGGCGACGCGCTCGGCGAAGAACGCGTGGCGCAAGGCTTTCGATTCGCTCGACATGATCAACTGCATGAACAATTCGCGCTCGAACTTGAGGCCGTCTTCAAACTTCATCGTCACCGATGCGCCAACCGTGTCGACGCATTTAAGTGGTGCGGGGAACGGACCGGACATCGCCTTGACGGTATTGCGCGAAAATTGCAGGAACGCTTCATGGTTCGGGAAATCAACCTTGCGGTCGCGCACGCGCGGCAGCGGCCGCAGATCGGCTACCTTGTTGGCAAACGCGACGGCCGAACTGAGCAGGTCGGCGTCGGCGGCAAACACTTCGTCGAACAACGACGTCTTGGCCAGCTTTTCCGACAACACCGGGGTGCCGGAGACGATCATGTTCAGGGCCATTTCCAGACCGACCACGCGCGGCAGGCGCTGGGTGCCACCGGCGCCCGGCAGCAGGCC
Organism: Burkholderiales bacterium; assembly: GCA_038207625.1. GTDB lineage: Bacteria > Pseudomonadota > Gammaproteobacteria > Burkholderiales > Burkholderiaceae_D > JBBQZO01. The sequence goes on from JBBQZO010000027.1 coordinate 55,660, forward strand.
AAGTTTTACTTCCGGCAGCGCGATCTGTGCGCCCGGCATCGCGACGCGATAGTTGCAGCCGAGCGAGAGCTCCAGGCCGCCGCCCATGCACACGGTGTGGATCGCCGCCACCACCGGTTTGGTCGAACTTTCGACCACGTTAATCAGGGTATGCAGGCTCGGTTCGGCCAGCGCCTTGGGGGAATTGAATTCCTTGATGTCGGCGCCGCCCGAGAACGCCTTGCCGGCGCCCGTGATGACGATCGCCTTGACGGCATCGTCGGCCAACGCCTTCTTGATGCCCTCGACGGCGGCGGTGCGTGTCGCCAGGCCTAAGCCATTGACCGGAGGATTGTTTAACGTGATGACGGCAACGCTGCCATTAACCTGATAATCGGCGCTCATGTGTCTTCCTTTAATGGTTGGAACCGCAAGAGTTCAACTATACCGCATAAAAGAACGGTCGTATTATTATTTTGTGTGCGGCTCCGCTCGCCTGCCGCCTCAGATTTCCAGCCATTCCTTGCGGACTGTGCTGGCGCTGCGCAACTGTGCTGGCGTACCCTCAAAAACGATGGCGCCATGGCCCATTACATACAAGCGCTGGGAGATTTCAAGTGCGATCGCCAGCTTTTGTTCAACCAGCAGCACCGAGATGCCTTTTTCCTTGAGCGCCAGCAGATATTGCCCGACCAGCGTGACCAGACTTGGCGCCAGGCCCTCGGTGGGCTCGTCGATCATGATCAGATCCGGGTCGCCCATCAGGCTGCGGCACAGCGTGAGCATCTGCTGCTCGCCGCCGGACAGGAAACCGGCCACCACGGTGCGCCGCTCCTGCAAACGGGGAAACATCCGGTACATGTCGGCCAGGCACCAGCGGCCCGTCGCACCGCTGCGCTTTTGCCCCAACAGCAGATTTTGCTCGACCGTCAGCGTGGGGAAAATGTCGCGATTCTCGGGCACATATGCCAGTCCCAGGTGGGCGATCTGGAACGCTTTCAGGCCCAGCAACTGGCGTCCTTTGAACAGCACCGAGCCCCGTGCGCTGACCTGTCCCATGGCAGCTTTTACCAGCGTCGAGCGACCCACGCCGTTGCGGCCCAGCAGGCTGACGATTTCGCCCTGCCCCACCTGCAAATCGACCCCATGCAGCACGTGGCTTTTGCCGTAAAAGGCGTGCAGACCGGCGATCTCGAGCAGCGCGCTCATCGCGCATGCTCCGCGTCCACGCCCAGGTAGGCTTCTTGCACAGCGGCGCTGGCGCGGATGTTGGCCGGCGTATCGCAAGCGATCACTTCGCCGTACACCAGCACGGCGATCTTATCGGCCAGACCGAACACCACGCTCATGTCGTGCTCGACCATGATCAAGGTCTTGCCGACGGTGACCTGGCGGATCATCTCGACGGCGGCGTCCGACTCCGAGCGGCTCATGCCGGCGGTCGGTTCATCGAGCAGGATCACGTCGGCGCCGCCGGCGATGGTGACGCCGATTTCCAGCGCGCGCTGCTCGGCATAGCTCAGTACGCCCGCCGGCAAGTCGCGCTGGCGCTGCAGGCCGATCTGTTCGAGCACCGCTTCAGCGCGCGCGTGTGCGTCGCGCAAGCCGCCCAGGCGCTGCCAGAACGAATATTTGTAGCCGAGCGACCAGAGCACCGCGCAGTGCAGGTTTTCGTACACCGACAGGCGCTCGAACAAATTGCTGACCTGAAAACTGCGCGCCAAACCACGCCGGTTGATCTGATACGGTGCCAGGCCGGCAATCGACTGTCCGTTGAGCAAAATGGCGCCCGAGGTGGGGGCAAAGCGGCCGGAAATGAGATTGAACAGCGTCGATTTCCCCGCGCCATTGGGGCCGATCACGGCGCAGCGCTCGCCTGGCGCCACCGCAAGGGAGCTGCCGCGGATGATCTCGGCGCTGCCAAAGTGTTTGCGCAGATCGCGCAGCTCCAATGCATAAGCGCTCATGGCAAGTCCCTGTGTTGCGCTGCGGCGATGTCGGCGGCGATCCCGCTCCAGGCAGCCGCAAAGCCTGGCTGACGGTTGCGATAACCAAGCACGCCAAGCAGCCCTAATGCCGCAGCGAGCACCCACGGCATCGCGCCATGTGCGTCGAACTGCTGACCAAACAGGCTCAGCACGCTGCCACTGCTCGATTCGAGCGTCAGTTGATACAGCATTTCGATGCCTAGCACCGCGCCAGCCGCGCCGACCAGCAACGCGCACGCGAGCGCGAGCAACGGTCGCCAGATGCGCGCACCGTGACCGTGGGCCACCACACGCGCCAACAGCATGATCAGGCTGGCAAGTCCGGCGGGCGCGAAGCGCACCAGCAAAATGAAGAACAGTCCCAGGTAGAGCTGCCAGGCATGCGTCAACTCGGATAACATGACCGAGAAGAACACGCCGACAACGGCGCCCAGCATCGGCCCAAAGAAGTAGCCGATCCCGCCGATGAAGGTAAACAGCAGCACGCTGCCTGAGCGCAGCGCACTGACATTCTCCGCGCTGACGATCTCGAAGTTGATCGCGCTCAGGCCGCCGGCGATGCCGGCAAAAAACGCCGACAGGATCAGCGTCAGATAGCGCACCCAATGCGTGTCGTAGCCGATGAACGCCACCCGTTCGGGGTTGTCGCGCACCGCGTTGGCCATGCGTCCGAGCGGCGTCTGGGTCCAGGCGAACATTGCCACCGTGCTGGCGAACAGCCACGCAGCGATCAGATAGTAGACTTCAATCTGCGGGCCGAAACTGATGCCGGCCACTGGCGCGCCGATCACCCGGTTGGTGGTGATGCCGCCCTCCCCGCCAAAAAAACCCGGAAACATCAGCGAACTGGCAAACACCAGTTCGACCATGCCAAGCGTGATCATGGCAAATGTGGTGCCCGACTTTTTGGTCGTCACGTAGCCGAACAGCATGCCAAAGCCCATGCCGGCGAATCCGCCGACGAGGGGAATGAGGCTCAGCGGAATCGCCGGTCCGCCGTGGCCGATGCCGTTCATCGCGTGCACGGCGACAAACGCGCCCAGCCCCGAATACACGGCGTGCCCGAACGACAGCATGCCGCCCTGCCCCAGCAGCATGTTGTAGGACAGCCCGAGCAGCATCAGCGTGCCGATCTGGGACAGGATGGAAAGCGCCGCGCCGCCATGAAAGATCCACGGCGCGACGACCAACAGCGCCGCGTAGCCGCCCCAGATCAGCCAACGTGCATAGCCGCGCAGGCCGGTCGACGGGCTCACTCGCGCGTCCCCATCAAGCCCTTCGGCCGGAAGATCAGGATCAGCACCAGCAGCAGAAACGGCAGGATCGCCGCACTTTGCGCGATCGTCAACGACAGCAAAGCATAACCGTGGGTGGCGGGCGTGATGCCGGCGCCGGCCCAGTTGAGCAAACTCATCATCGACACGTCAAGCGCAACGGCGCAGGTTTGCAGCACGCCAATTAGCAACGAGGCGATGAAGGCGCCGCCCAGCGAGCCCATGCCACCCACCACGACGACGACAAAAATGATGCTGCCCACAGTGGCGGCCATGCCCGGTTCGGTGACGAAGGCGTTGCCCCCGATCACGCCAGCCAGGCCGGCCAGCGCACAGCCTCCGCCAAACACCCACATGACGATGCGCGGCACATTGTGACCGAGCGCTTCGACCGCATCGGGATGCGTCAGCGCAGCCTGGATCACCAGCCCGATGCGAGTACGCTTAAACAGCAGATACACGCCCGCCAGCATCAACAGCGCCACCACCATCATGAACGCGCGATAGGTGGGAAAACTGGTGCCGTACAGCGTGAACAACGGGCCGTTCAGTTCCGGCGGAATCTGATACGGCACGGCGGCGCGACCCCACACCAGTTGCACCAGTTCGACGATCAAATACGACAGGCCGAACGTGAACAGTAATTCCGGTACGTTGCCGTATTTGTGCAAAGGGCGCAGGCCATACCGTTCGACGGCCGCGCCAAGCAGGCCAACGGCCATCGGCGCGAGCAACAGCGCCGGCCAGAATCCGACCCGGCTGCTGATCGCGTACGCCAGATACGCGCCCAGCATGTAAAAACTGGCGTGCGCAAAATTGAGCACGCCCATCATGCTGAAGATGAGCGTCAGTCCGGACGAGAGCATGAACAACAGCAGTCCGTAACTGACGCCGTTGAGCACGGTAAACAGCAGGAATTCCATCGCGGCGCCCGCTTCGGCCTAGCCGCCGGGCCGCTTCATCTGGCAGGACGTGGGTTGAGCGGCCAGATAGCTGTCGATTTTCTGGTTCTGCTTCCAGCCGTAGCCGGTGTTTTCCTGGTCATACTTGACGTCGGTGCCGTTGGTTTTGGCCCAGGTTCCCACAAACAGCGGCTGCTGCAGCTGATGGTCGACCTTTTGCATCGTCACTTCGCCATTCAGACTGGCGAACTTCATGCCTTCGAGCGCGAACGCCACCTTGACCGGATCGGTTGATTTGGCGGCCTTGAACGCCTGGGCCAGCATGCCGATCGCGTCATAGGTCTGCACCGAATAATAGTCGTCGCCGTATTTTTTCTTGAAGCCTTCGATGATGTCCTTGGCAGCCGGCGTGATGTCGGTGCGTATCCAGTTGGCGACAATTTTCACATGGTCGACGCCGGCCGCCCCCATTGCGCTGGGCACCCCGGTGGTGCCAGCGTACAGCGTGTAGAAGTTGACCTTCAAATCGGCATCCTTGGCCGCGCGCACCAGCAGCGCCAGATCGGTGCCCCAGTTGCCGGTGATGACCGTGTCCGCGCCGGACGCCTTGATCTTGGCGATATATGGCGAAAAATCCTTCACTTGGGCGATTGGATGCAGGTCGTCGCCGACGATCTTGATGTCAGGCCGCTTGCGCGCCAGGTATTGCTTGGTGGCCCGGCTGACTGCCTGCCCGTGCGCGTAATTCTGGCCAATAATGTAGACGTTCTTGATGGACTTGTCGGGCGCCATGAAGCTGGTCAAGGCTTCGAGCTTCATGTCCGAGTTGGCGTCGAGCCGGAAGTGCCAGAAGCTGCACTTGCTGTTGGTCATGTCCGGATCGATGGCGGCATAGTTCAGGTACACCACTTCCTTGCCCGGATTGCGCTCATTGTGCTTGTTGACCGCGTCCAGCAGCGCCAGGCCGACGCCCGAACCGCTGCCCTGGGTGATGTAGCGGTAGCCCTGGTCGATCACCGTCTTGAGCACCGTCAGCGATTCTTGCGGGCTGGCTTTGTTGTCAAAGCCGACCACCTCGATGGTGTGTTCGCCACCCAGTTTCCTGGCGTTGGCGCTTTCCGCCACCGCCTGAAAGCTGTGCAGCTGGTTCAGGCCGACCGGCGCAAACGGCCCGGACAACGGATCGATGAAGGCGATCTTGACGGTATCGGCATACGCCGCGCCGCTCAAGCAGGAAAGGGCAACAGCCAGGGCCAGCGGGCGCATCATCATCGTGTTATTCCTTTGGTGGTCAGTTCAGGGCGGGTCGGTGTCGCGTCAGTTGGGCGCCGCGCTGGGCAGCATGTGGTCCTTGAACTGCTCACGCAGCTTGTTTTTCTGGATCTTGCCGGTCGCGCCGACCGGCAAGCCCTCGACGAAAATCACGTCGTCCGGCGTCCACCATTTGGCAATCTTGCCGTCAAAGAACTGCAGCAATTCCTCGCGCGTGAGTGTGTGGCCGGGGCGCCGGATCACCACCAGCAGCGGGCGCTCGTCCCATTTCGGGTGGGCCACGCCGATGCAGGCAGCCTGCAGCACCGACGGATGGGCCATCGCGATGTTTTCCAGGTCGATCGTACCGATCCACTCGCCGCCGGACTTGATGACGTCCTTGCTGCGGTCAGTGATCTGCATATAGCCGTCGGCGTCGATGGTGGCCACGTCCCCGGTGGGAAACCAGCCGTCTTCGAGCACGTCACCGCCCTCGTTCTTGAAGTAACTGGCGATGATCCACGGCCCCTTGACCATCAGGTGGCCGTAACCGACGCCGTCCCACGGCAGTTCCTTGCCGGCGTCGTCGACGATCTTCATGTCCACGCCATACACCGCATGGCCCTGTTTTTGCAGGATCTTGCGCTGCGCCTCCTTGGGCAGCTTCAGGTGCTTGGCCAGCAGGGTGCCGGCGGTGCCCAGCGGCGACATTTCGGTCATGCCCCAGGCATGCACGACCTGCACGCCGAAGCGGTCGATCAAGGTGTCCATCATCGCCGGCGGACAGGCCGAGCCGCCGATGACGGTGCGACGAAAGCTCGAAAACGTCAGCTTGTTTTCGATCACATAGTTCAGCAGACCCAGCCAGACGGTCGGCACGCCGGCCGAGAACGTCACCTGTTCGGCCTCGAACAGCTCGTACAGTGACTTGCCATCGAGCGCCGCGCCGGGAAACACCATTTTCGCGCCCGACAGCGGCACCGAAAACGGCAGACCCCAGGCGTTCACGTGAAACATCGGCACGACCGGCAGCACCGTGTCGGCCGCCGACACGTTGAGCGCGTTCGGCATCGCCGAGCCGTAGGCGTGCAGCACCATCGCGCGGTGTGAGTACAGCGCGCCTTTCGGATTGCCGGTGGTGCCGGAGGTGTAGCACAGTGTTGCCGCCGAATTCTCGTCGAACAGCGGCCATTGGTAGTCGGCGCTGCCGGCGTCGATCAGGTCTTCGTAACAGCGCAAGTTGGCGATCTTGCTGTCCTTGGGCATGCGCTCGCGGTCGCACATCAGCACGAAGGATTTGACCGTATTGCAGTTCGGTGCCACCGCTTCGACCAGCGGCAGGAACGTCAGGTCGAAAAACAGGTGCTGGTCTTCGGCGTGGTTGGCAATATAGGCAATCTGCTCGGGGAACAGGCGCGGATTGATCGTGTGCAGCACCGCGCCCGAACCGGACACGGCGTAATACATTTCCAGGTGGCGGTAGCCGTTCCAGGCCAGTGTGGCGACCCGGTCGCCGATCTTGACGCCGAGGCCTTCCAGTGCGCTTGCCATGCGCCGTGCGCGCTGGTGGCAATCATGGTAGGTATAACGGTGCACGTCGCCTTCGATGCGGCGCGACACGATTTCGCTGTGCGCGTAGTGCTTTGCGGCGTACTCGATCACGCTCGAAATGAGCAGAGGCATGTCCATCATTTGACCCATCAACGGGCTCTTCGGGTACGACGTCATCTATTCTCCTGTGGTCATGCTGGCAAGTGTGTTGAGTTTCCAATGCACGCGCGCGTACCGTCAATTGTTTTCGATGCTGCGTCGCAGCAAGTGTGGCGCTCCCCGGAAAAGTTCACCGATACTTGCGAAAAACATGGTTACCGGATGTAACGAACGGGCATAATCCCGCCCGCGTTCAATCAGAATTCGCCAGTGGGGTAAAATTCCCCTAACAAGCCACCACCGACTGGAACTGCCATCACCGCCCACGACCTCCCCCTGGACAATTCGTTTGCCCGCCTGCCCCCAGCGTTCTTCACCCGCCTGATGCCCACGCCGCTGCCGGCGCCCTATCTGGTGGCGCACAGCGACTCGGCGGCGCAGCTGATTGGACTGACGCCCGAGCAACTCGCCCAAGCCGACTATATCGCGCTGTTTAGCGGCAATGCCGTGCCCGCGCGCGCGGTGCCCCTGTCGGCCGTGTATTCGGGCCACCAGTTCGGCGTCTGGGCCGGCCAGCTGGGCGACGGGCGCGCGATCTTGCTGGGCGACGTGGCGACGCCGTCCGGCCCCATCGAGCTGCAATTGAAAGGTGCCGGGCAGACGCCGTATTCGCGCATGGGCGACGGGCGTGCCGTGTTGCGCTCATCGATCCGTGAATTTTTGTGCTCGGAGGCGATGCATGCGCTGGGCGTACCCACTACCCGCGCGCTGTGTATCACCGGCTCGAACCAGGGCGTGCTGCGCGAACAGGTCGAAACGTCGGCGGTGGTGACGCGCATGGCGCCCAGTTTTGTGCGCTTCGGCTCCTTCGAGCACTGGTTCTACCGCGACCAGCCGGGCGAGCTGAAGATTCTGGCCGACTACGTGATCGACACCTTCTTCGCCGACTTGCGCGCCGAGCCCGAACCCTACCGGGCGCTGCTGGCCGAAGTGACGCGCCGCACAGCGCGCCTGATGGCGCACTGGCAGTCGGTTGGCTTCATGCACGGCGTGATGAACACCGACAACATGTCGATCCTTGGCCTGACGCTCGATTACGGCCCGTTCGGCTTCATGGAAGCGTTCCACGCCGAGCATATTTGCAACCACACCGACCAGCAAGGCCGCTATTCGTACGCCAATCAGCCTGAAGTGGGTCTGTGGAACTGTTACGCGCTCGGCCAAGCCCTGTTGCCGCTGATCGGCGAGGTCGAAGCGGCCCAGGCGGCGCTGGCCGTGTATCAAGACGAATATCGCCGCACTTACGACACGCTGCTGCGCGCCAAGCTGGGCTTGGACACCGAACACGATGGCGATGGCGCGCTGTTCGACGCCACCTTCGCGCTGATGCAAGGCGGCCATGTCGACTTCACCCAGTTCTTCCGCACGCTGGCGCTGCTGCAACGCGACGCGCCCTTGCACGACGCGCCGCTGCGCGACATGTTCATCGAGCGGGCCAGCTTCGACGCCTGGGCCGAGCGCTACCGCGCGCGCCTGCAAGTGGAGTCGCGCAGCGACGCCGAGCGGGCCGCGGCGATGAACCTGGTCAACCCGAAATACGTATTGCGCAATTATCTGGCGCAGATCGCCATCGAAAAAGCCCAGCAACACGACTATTCTGAAGTGGCGCGCCTGCTGGCCGTGCTGCAGCGTCCTTTTGACGAGCAACCCGAAAACGCCGCCTACGCCGCCCTGCCGCCTGACTGGGCAAGCCACCTTGAAGTTAGCTGTTCATCCTGAAAGAGCCGCCCATGATCGCCAAAGTCCGCAAACCCGACGCCGAGTGGCAAGCCACGCTCGAGCCGATGCAATACCAGGTGACGCGCCACGCGGCCACCGAACGCGCCTTTACCGGCAAGTTCTATGACCATCACGAGCGCGGCATCTACACCTGCGTGTGCTGCAACACCCCGCTGTTCGCGTCGGACGCGAAGTTCGATTCCGGCTGCGGCTGGCCGAGTTACTTCAAGGCACTCGATCCGGCCAATGTCATCGAAAAAGTCGATCATGCGCATGGTATGCTGCGCACCGAGATCATTTGCGCGGTCTGCGACGCCCATCTGGGCCATGTATTTCCTGACGGCCCGCCGCCCACCGGACTGCGCTACTGCATCAACTCCGCGTCCTTGCGCTTCGACCCACAATAGCCCTATTGCCATGATGAAATTCTTGTTCGACCTGTTCCCCGTTATCCTGTTTTTTGGCGTCTTCAAATGGGGCGAAGGCGATCACGCCGCCGCACACGATGTGCTGGCCAGGTATATGGGTGGCCTGATCCCGGGCGGGGGCGATCCCGCTACTGCGCCCGTGATGCTGGCCACGCTGGCGTGCATGCTGGGCGCCGCGCTGCAGATCGGCTACCTGCTGGCACGCGGCAAAAAGGTCGACGGCATGCTGTGGGTGTCGGCCGGCACCATCGCGGTGCTGGGCGGCCTGACGATCTACTTCAAGAATGAAGACTTCATCAAGTGGAAGCCGACCATCCTGTACTGGGTGTTCGCGCTGATTCTGTTTGTCGGCCAGGTGCTGTTCAAGAACAACCTGATGCGCAAGGTGCTCGAGGTGCAGTTCAAGCTGCCCGAGCCGATCTGGGCCCGGGTGGGTTACGTGTGGATGACGTTTTTCTTTGCGATCGGCGTGCTGAACCTGTTTGTGGCCTTCGTGCTGTTCAAGTCCAACACCGCCGCCTGGGTCAATTTCAAGGTGTTTGGCATCACCGCGATCTTCTTCTGTTTCATGGTGATACAGGCGCTGTTTCTGTCAAAACATATTCTGGAAGAAGACGCATGAGCGATCGCCTCGAACGTATCCGCGCCCGCTTGATCGGCGCGCTGGCCCCCACCGATTTGCAGCTCGATGACGAGTCGGCCCTGCATGCCGGCCACGCCGGCGCCGCCTCGGGCGGTGGACACTATCGCGTGCGGCTCGTTTCGGCACGATTTGAAGGGCTCAGACTCGTCATGCGACATCGACTCGTGTATGATTCCGTGCACGATATGATGCACACTGAAATTCATGCTTTGGCCATTACTGCGTTGGCACCGTCCGAGCTGTGATCCGGGCATGCATTTCAGGGTGTCTTAAGAAACCAGTTTTACACTTGATGATTAATTTCACTGCACCATCTTATCTCGTTCAAACCATTTACGAACCTTCCCCTAACAGGATTTAATAATGACCTTTAAGCCAGCCCGCTTGCTGTTAGCACTTCTCGCCGTCGTAGCCCTCCCAGTTCTTGCGCAAAACATCGCCGTCGTCAACGGCAAGGCCATTCCTAGCTCGCGCGTCGATGCCATCGTCAAGCAAGTCGTGGCCCAAGGCCAGCAGCCTGACTCGCCGCAACTGCGCGAAGCTGTCAAGAAGGATTTGATCGCCCGTGAAGTGATGATGCAAGAAGCCGAGAAGCAAGGTTTTTCGAAGGAAGCTGCTGTCAAGACGCAACTTGAAAATGCACGCCAGGCGATCATCATCAACGCCCTGGTCGGCGACTTCCTGAAAAAGAACCCGATCAAGGACGAAGACGTCAAAGCGGAATACGACCGTTTCACCAAGCAATCGGGCGACAAGGAATACCATGTTCGTCATATCCTGTCGGAAACCGAAGCCGATGCCAAGGCCGTCATCGCCAAGCTGAAAGCGGGCGCCAAGTTTGAAGACCTGGCCAAAGCGTCCAAGGATCAAGGGTCAGCAGCCAACGGCGGCGACCTCGACTGGGCAATGCCAGCGTCGTTCCCGAAAGTGTTCTCGGATGCGTTCGTCGGCCTGCAAAAGGGTCAGTTCACCGAAACGCCGATCAAGACACCTAACGGTTTTCACGTGATCAAGCTCGACGACACGCGCGCTGCCAAGCTGCCGACCTTCGACGAAGTCAAGCCGCAAATCACCGAAGCGCTGCAACAGAAAAAGCTGCAAGGCTACCAAGAAGAGATGGTCAAGAAAGCCAAGGTTCAGTAATGCTGGCCGCGTCGCCGCAGATGGCGACGCCCCGCTTTACTCAGCGCGCCGGCCGGCCCTGTTCCCCGGCGCGCCACTTTGCACACTTATAGGATGTTGATAATGATTTTGAAGCCAGCCCGCTTGTTGTTCGCCCTGATCGCCATTGCCGCCGCGCCTGCGTTCGCGCAAAACGTGGCAACCGTCAACGGCAAAGCCATTCCGATGGCGCGCCTCGAACAGCTGGTCAAGCAAGTCGTTGCCCAAGGCAAGCAGCCCGATACCCCGGCACTGCGCGAAGCGATCAAGAAAGACTTGATCAGCCGCGAAGTGTTGATTCAGGAAGCTGACAAAGAGGGTTTTGGCACCCGTGCCGACGTCAAGGCGCAGGTCGAAAACGCCCGTCAGAGCATCATCATCAACGCCATGCTGGCCGAATACGTCAAGAAGAACCCTGTCAAGGACGCCGACATCAAGGCCGAATACGACAAGTACAAGTCGCAGGTGGGCGACAAGGAATACCACACCCGCCACATCCTGGTACCGACCGAAGACGAGGCCAAAGCGCTGATCGTCAAGCTCAAGGCCGGCGCCAAGTTTGAAGAACTGGCCAAGCAGGGCAAGGACGCCTCGGCAGCCAATGGTGGCGACCTCGACTGGGCCAGCCCGACATCGTTCGTCAAGCCGTTTTCGGACGCAATGGTGGCCTTGCAAAAAGGTCAGTTCACCGAAACCCCGGTCAAGACACAGTACGGTTTTCATGTGATCAAGCTCGACGACACGCGCGCGGCCAAGATTCCCGCGCTGGAAGAAGTCAAGCAGCAGATCTCGGAGTCCTTGCAGCAACGCAAGGTACAACTGTTCCGCGAGGAACTGTTGAAGAAAGCCAAGATCCAGTAATCTTGCCCGGCCCACTGCAGAAAGCGCTTCGTTTGAAGCGCTTTTTTCGTTTCTGGCGGGTATTTTTCTCCGCCTCCGCGTGGCGCCGCAATCCGCCGACTGTGACTGCGGAAAATCCCGACACACCTGAAAATAGTTTGCGCAAACTTGTCCGATTCAAGTAGATTGACAGGCACCGGGCGGTTCTACAGCCCCAGCGATCAGCGTGTCCACTTCCAGGAGGGTTGCAGCCATCATGGCAGAATTGGATCAACAACGACAATGCCTGACTGTGAAACTGGTCTACTACGGTGCCGCGTTGGCGGGCAAGACAACCAATCTGACGCGCCTGCACGAGCTGCTGGCGCCCGAATTGAAGGGCGACATGATGACGCGAGAGAACGACGGCGACCGCACGCTGTTCTTCGACCTGTTGCCGCTCGGCGTCACCGCTCCGTCCGGCATGCTGATCAAATTCAAGGTCTTCACCGTGCCCGGCCAAGTGGCGCACGAGGGCACCCGCAAGGCGCTGCTGGCGCACGCCGACGCGGTGGTATTCGTGGCCGACTCGCAGCGCCACCAGACGCACAACAACGCCGCTGCGTTTGAGAATCTGATGGGCAACCTGGCGATCCTCGACACCGACGTCGCGCAACTGCCCATGGTGGTGCAATTTAACAAGCGCGATCTGCCCGATATCGTGAGCGAACGCGAGCTCAAGGCACGCTGGTCCAGCGCCCCGTGGCCGCTGCTGTTCGCCAGCGCCCATGATGGCGCCGGTGTGCTAGCCACCTTCGCGACCCTGCTCAGCGTGCTGTACGACAGCCTCGACCGAGGCTATGCGCTGGCCAGCGATCACAGCATGAGCCGCGCCGCCTTCCTGGCGGCCATCGGTGTGCGCTGATAAACGTGCACGGCCGCTTTGAGCGCTCCCCGCCGCGCGCCAGCCTGTAGCGCGGGCTGGCGCGCGGCGCTATTGCGTGGCGGCCGATTCGCATCGCCTGGCGCTGCAGCGCAACGATGATGCCTTGCAAGCGAAGCGGTCGCCTTGCCCGTTTCGCGGCGACGCGCCGGCCAACGCCGACGTGGCATGCCGTGCCGCTGCACGCATACGGAAGAATTCGCTGGTGCCGCGAGGACGCTGCTACAATTGACGCAGGTTTTTGACACATTGATCTTTTTTGCCAGGGAGAATCGCCATGGACCGTTTGGAAGCATTCCGCAGCATCGCCGCCGAGGCGGCTCGGGGCGAGTTGACCTTCCCGACCAATGTGCACGCCACACTGAAGATCAAGGAGGCGCTGGACGATCCCGACGCCCACCTGCCGAACGCGGCCAAGCTGGTGATGGCCGAGCCGCTGTTGTCGGCGCGCACGGTGGCGCTGGCCAATTCGGCCGCCTATAACCGTACCGGCTCCGAGATCACCAACGTCACCACCGCCGTGATGCGGCTGGGCTTTCGTACGCTGCGCTCGCTGACGGCAACGCTGATCGTGCGCCAACTGAGCAGCCAACTGCCTACCGCGGCGCTGCAGGCCAAGGCCGAACAGCTGTGGGCCCACACCGCCCACGTGGCGGCGCTGGCGCAGGTGCTGGCGCGCAAGCTCACCAAGGTCGATGGCGACACCGCCATGTTCGCCGGCATCGTGCATGAGGTGGGCGGCTTCTACCTGCTCTCGCGCGCCGCCGAGTTTCCCGGCTTGCTCGATGGCGATCCGGAGGTGTGGGTCGAATACGGCGAGAAAATCATTGGCCGCAGCGTGATGAAGGCACTCGACGTGCCCGAGTCGATCAGCAGCGCCATCGAAGTCGTCTGGCAGGGCAGCGGCGCCACGCCGCCCGTGTCGCTGGGCGATGTGCTGTTGCTGGCGAACTGCCTCGCGCCGGTCGATTCGCCCTTGCATCGCCAGCTTGCCGGCCAGGACGCCGGCGAGCCGCTCGATTTCGCCGTCGGCGACAGTACGCTACGCGACGTGCTGGCCGAATCGGCCGAAGAAATCAGATCGCTGACGGCCGTGCTGCTGGCCTAGCCCAGCTTGTAGTCCTTACCCGGAGCGCTCCATGTCCATTCCTGCTGCACTGCCCAAGCGGCGCGTTCTGCTGGTCGACGATGAACCTTTGACGCTGGCGGTGGTTGGCCAGGTATTACGCAACGCCGGCTATGAAACGGCCGAGGCAAGCTCCGGTCAACAGGCGCTGCAACTGAGCGAGGAATTCGCCCCCGATCTGGTGCTGCTCGACGTCGTCATGGCGGGCATGTCCGGTATCGACGTGGCGATGCACTTGCAGGCCAACACGACGATACCGTTCATGTTCATCTCCGCTTCGGGCGAAGCGGACATCGTGCGCCGCGCTACGGAATACGGCGCCGTCGGCTACCTGCTGAAACCGTTCGAGATCGGCCAGATCCTGCCGGCGTTCGAGTCGGCGCTGGGGCGCGCCGATGAAATCCGCCGGCTGCGCCGCAACGAGGCCACGCTGACGGCGACCCTCAACGCCGGGCGTGAAACGAGCATGGCAGTGGGCCTGCTGATGGCCAGGTACGAAAGCGACCGCGACACCGCCTTCGAGGTGTTGCGCGCCTATTCGCGTTCGCACCGTTGCAAGATCAATGAGGTGGCCAAACAATTGCTGGCGGCCGAGGAAATGTACAGCGGCTTGCGCCAGTTGTTCGTCAAATAGCGCGCCGGCGCTCGGCCCTAGCGTGGCGGCGCGCCGGAGACGACCGGCGCACGCTGGCAAGCAATCCAGCGTTGCGCGGCCAACATCGTCGCCGTCAGCTCCTGTTCGACCGTATCGAACAGCACCAGAGAGCGCACATCATCGGGCGCGCCGCGCACCAGATGTTCAAGTTCCAGTGTCAATTTTCCGAAGCCTTCCGCGCCCAGTACGCCGATCGATCCGCGCATGCCGTGCAACATTGCGGCGGCGGCCTCCCAGCGCCCTTCTTGCCATGCCGCGCGGGCGGCCGCAAACTCGGTCGGCGCGCGCGCGATCGCGTCGCCAATCAAGTTCAGCACGCGCGCCAGGAAGGCCGGATCACCCTCGGCGACCAGCAGAAGATGGTCCAGGTTGAGATGCACGCGCGGTGCCGCAGGTGCCAGCGCTGCAGCGGAGAGTTGGCGCAACAGCGCCGTCAACATCTGCGAACCGTCGAGCGGCTTGGCAAGGAAGTCGTTCATGCCAGCCGCATCGCACAACGCGCGCTCGCTTGGCGTGCCGCCGGCACTGATCGCCAGAATCGGCGTGCTCAGGCCCAGATCGGCCCGGATCGCGCGTGCCGCACTGACGCCATCCATGACGGGCATTTGCACATCCATCAAAATGGCGTCGTACGGACGCGCGGCAGTGCGCAGCAACTCGAGCGCGATCAGCCCATCGTCGGCCGTATCGACGACCGCCCCGTACTGCTCCAGCATGCCCTTTGCGACCATCTGATTGAGCGGATAGTCCTCGACCAGTAACAGGCGCACGCCGTCAAGGCGTCCCCGCGGGCCAGCCGCGTCCGTGCTCATTGCCTGTCCTTGTGGCGAGCGACTGGGCCACTCACGTCGTACATGCCGTGGCGCGCACGCGCCGCTGCGCTGTTGCTCATTGCCCGTTCCACTGTGAATGGCCTGCATATCGTATGGTTCGGGTTCTCCGTTTGCGGCAAGAACCTGTCCCGGGATCGATGTTTCCAGGCAAGTAGTATACAGCCAGCAAGAACTCGGCGCGGCATATATTGTGCAGTCAGGTCGCAGGCTCGCGCAACGATGCTGGTGCGCCATCAATTACCACGATCCGCCCTGAGCCAAGCAACTGTGCGCTGCTGGCAACCACACTGTTAGGCACCGCCACTGCGTGGCACAGTGCTGTTTCGGGCAAGCGCTAACTATCTCGAAGAAAATTGCCCAAACCCAATAAAATCGGCGTATGATTCTCAACAGATCGCCACAACCATAGCCCGCTTCCAACACGTTCTGGCCCTTTCCGTACGAAAGCACTGGGCGCTACCGGCAACCGTTGCCCAATCTCGACCGCCCTCCCCCTGCGGTTACCTGTTCCTCCGCGGCCATATACGCCGACACGTTCACACCGATTTAGACTGTTACCAAGTGCGCGTTTGCAATCGGCAAGCCTGACGCGCTGTCACGGCAACTATTTTGCGAAGGAGTCCGCATGGGCAGCGACCGACCGGCGCCATCATCGTCCCGCTGCGGCATGTCGCGTCAGCCGGGATCGGGTCTGCCACTGATATTTCCTTTGCTGCCCCCTAGGGGCCCCGGTAGCGCTGCGCGTAGTACCTTGGCCACCTTAGCCGTTTATCACCTCACCCACCTCGAAACGACGCCATGAAACTTCAGAATCTAAAAATAGGAAAAAAACTGGCCCTGTGCTTTGGTGTCACCATCGCGCTGTTGTGCACGGTCTCCGCAATCACCTACTTGCAGGTCGCTGAGCTAAGCGACGACCTGGCGCTGGTGAACCAGGATCGTTATCCGAAGACCATGTTGGTTCATCTGGTCAAGGACGAGTTGAACGAAACGGCGCGCAATATGCGCAACATCCTGCTCATGAGCGATCCCGCCGACATCGACAAGGAATATGCCAACATCGCGGAAAGCAAGGTGATTGTCTCCACTAGCCTGGAAAAGCTCGACAAATCGATCACCACGGCCAAGGGACGCGCCGATTTCCAGGCGATCCGCGACGTCCGCGAGCTTTTTTCGGCGTCGCGCACGCGCTTCATCACGCTTGCCAAGGCGGGCAACATGGACGAGGCCAAGCAAGTGCTGATGAAAGAGACGCGCCCCATCCAGATGCACTACTTCGACGAACTTGACAAACTGATTGCCTACCAGTCCCAACTGATGGAAGCGGCCGGCAAAGCCTCCGATCTGAAAGCCAAGCAGACCGACACCCTCGTGTTGCTCATTACCGCCGTGGCCTGCTTGCTCAGCGCGGCACTGGCGGTACTGTGCACCCGCGCCATCACGTTGCCGCTGGCCGAAGCGCTGGGCATAGCGCGCCGGGTCGCCGGCGGTGACCTGAGCGCCGCGATCATCGTCACCAGCACCGATGAAACGGGCCATCTGCTGCTGGCGATGAAGGAAATGAGCGAAAACCTGCAGCGCATCGTCGCCGATGTGCGTGGCGGCACCGACATGATCGCGACCGCCTCGAGCCAGATCGCGGTCGGCAACGCCGACCTGTCTTCGCGCACGGAGCAACAGGCGGGCTCGCTGGAGGAGACCGCCTCGTCGATGGAAGAGCTCACCAGCACCGTGCGTCAGAACGCCGACAACGCCCGTCAGGCCAACCAGCTCGCTCTCAGCGCCACGCACGTGGCCACCCAGGGGGGCGCCGTGGTGTCCCAGGTGATCGCCACGATGGGCTCGATTAACGACTCATCGAGGAAGATCGTCGATATCATCGGCGTCATCGACGGGATCGCGTTCCAGACCAATATCCTGGCCCTGAACGCGGCAGTCGAGGCCGCCCGAGCAGGTGAACAAGGGCGTGGCTTTGCCGTCGTCGCCAGCGAGGTGCGCAATCTGGCCCAGCGCTCGGCTGCGGCCGCCAAGGAAATCAAGGACCTGATCGGCACCTCGGTAGATCAGGTGGGCGTAGGCTCCCGGCTGGTCGAACAGGCTGGTGCGACCATGGGCGAGATCGTCGAGAGCGTGCGACGGGTCACCGACATCATCAGCGAGATCAGCGCCGCCAGTGCAGAGCAAAGCTCCGGCATCGATCAGATTAACGAAGCCATCATCCAGATGGACATGGTGACCCAGCAGAACGCCGCGCTGGTCGAGCAGGCGGCAGCGGCGGCCGAATCGCTGCAGGACCAGGCCGGCACGCTGGCCAGCGCGGTGAGCGTATTTCGTCTGCGCGGAGACGCGGCAACGCCGGCAGGCCTTGCTGTGCCGGTGTTGCCATCGGCGCGCGCCGCGCCGCAGCCCTTGCGCGCAGTGCGCATGCTCGCGTGAGGCCACTGGCGCGCCGCGCCAGTGGCACGGATCGCCACCAATGCCCGCCACACAAGGTGACGCAGGCGCGCCGCCGTTGACGGTGCGCGCGGACCACCGAACCGTTGCGTGATTACAGCCGACCTTGCTTGTATTCGTCGAGGAGATCGTCAATGCGCAGTAATTCCCCACTGAAGTCCGTTCTTTGTATCCATTCCGATGTCCATCAGCTGGGCATCATCCGCATGGCCCTGCATTCAATGGCAAACCTGAACGTGCATGCCTTTAGTACCAATGCGGCTGCACTGGCACTTGCCCCGAGCTTGGCAGCGGACCTGATACTGCTGGACGTGCTCGCGCCCGTACAGCACGGGTTGACTACATTGCGCACGCTGCGCAAGATTCCGTCCACCATGCACGCGCCCGCAATCCTGCTCGCGAGTGCCTCAGGCATGGACGATCAGCAGCACTACCGGACACTGGGCGTCGTTGGCGTCATCATGACGCCGTTCGACGCTCTCGAATTGCCTGAGCAGGTGATGCTACTGTGGGAATCGCACAAAGCATCAAGCTACGCCGATTGAGCGCGTACACCTGGTGTCGTGTCGCATTGTGTTCGTCGTTCACTTCTACGTGATCGGCACCGCACCCTGCCCGCCCCAGCGAGCAAGGCTAGCTCGCCTGCCAATGCGGGTAAATCTCACGGCGCGCAGCGCTCGTGTCGGACGGCGGCTCAGTCGTGCGAATGTTGGCCACTGAGCCGCCACGCCGACCACAGTTCCCCGCTTTTCAATGCCTGATACCGCAAGCATTGGCGCTAAAAAACCAGGTGTTTCGCGGCGTTTTGCACACAAATTTTATTGGCTCCCGGCCTTTGCCCCACATCAAGCAATTGGGCCTATCCCGCTTCTATAGTTGGCAATCGCAAGCCTGTGTTTCGACACACTTGTGTTCTGTCAGGAAGGCGCACCCACTTGCCCTTGCGCCCCGCGGCATTGAGCTTACAGCAGCATGTCCCCTCGTCTGAACCTGAGTGAACGGATGAACCAATGACGCTCACGGTGTGGCTGCACGGCTTGCAAGATGTCGCGCCCGAGCGCGTTGCCCGAGTCCGCCGCAGCTTCGATCAGGCCGAGATCGCGCTGCGCAATGCGCCGGCGCGCCCGGATGGCTACGGGGTGGTGCTGCTCGAACGGATCGACGCCGGCGCGCTGGCCCAATTGCGCCAATTGTCCAGTCACGCCACAGTGCTGGCCGTCGCCCTGTGCGAGCCGGTACCAGCGCCCGACGCCATGTGGTCCGTGCTCGACTGCGGCGTGGCCGATCTGCTGCTGTGGCCGGACGGCAGCGGCAGCGCGCAGCAGATCAAGGCGCGCGTTCAGCGCTGGGACACCCTGCAGCAACTGGTCGACGCGCCGGCCGTGCGCGACGTGCTGGTGGGCAGCAGCGCCAGTTGGCGCGCGCTGGTGCGTAGCGTCGCCGAGGTGGCCGCGTTCACCGACTCGGCGGTGCTGATCACGGGCGAGACGGGCACCGGCAAGGACTTGCTCGCCCAGCTGATTCACCGCGTCAGCGGCGCGCGTGGACCGTTCACCGTACTCGACTGCACGACACTGTCGCCCGAGCTGGCCGGCAGCGAGTTGTTCGGCCACGAGCGCGGCGCGTTCACCGGCGCGTTGGCCGCGCGCGACGGCGCCTTCGCGCTGGCCGACGGCGGTGTGCTGTTTCTCGACGAAATCGGTGAACTGCCGCTGGCACTGCAAGCGCAGTTGCTGCGTGCGATACAGGAGCACAGCTACAAGCGGGTCGGCAGCAACAGCTGGCAACACAGCCACTTCCGACTGGTCTGCGCCACCAACCGCGATCTGGCAACGGAGGTTGCCGGCGGGCGCTTTCGCGCCGACCTGTATTACCGGATCGCCGCCTGGCGCTGCCAGACGCCGCCGCTGCGCGAGCGCCCGGAGGACATCTTGCCGCTGGCGGCCCATTTTCTGGCCGAGCTGGCGCAGCAGCAGCAGCAGCAGCAGCAACCGGTGGCCGGCTTCGATCCGGCGCTGCGCGCCTATTTGCTCGGGCGCGACTATCCGGGCAATGTGCGCGAGCTGCGTCAGACGGTGGCGCGCCTGTGGCACCGCCATTGCGGACCCGGCCCGATCACGCTGGGCGCCTTGCCGCCCGAGGACAGGCCGAGCGGCGCGCACCCCGGCGCCGGCTGGCCGGACCGGCGTTTCGAAGGGGCGATCCGTCACGCGCTCGACCTCGGTGTCGGGCTGGCCCGCATCACCCAGATGGCGGCCGACATGGCCATCGCATTGGTGCTCGAGCAGGAAGGCGACAACAACCAGCGCGCCGCGCTGCGTCTGGGCGTGACCGACCGCGCGCTGCAGATACGCCGCAAGGCCCGCGCCAGCACCTGAGTCAGGCTGGCGCGTGCCCGATCAGGCGCAGCAGGTTGCCGCCCAAGATAAGCTGCAACGCCGATTCGGGCAGACCCAGCAGGCGGATTTTTTCCAGCTCCAGTCCCGGGTGCAACCATGGTCCGTCCGAGCCAAACAGGATCTTGTGTGCGCCGGCGCGGCGCACCGCCTGCAGCAGCAGGTCAAAACGGCGCACCCCGGAGGTGTCGGCATAAATATTCGGATGACGCACCAGATGGTCGATCAGCGCCAGTTGCGCCGCCCAGTCGTCGGCAAAGCTGCCCAGGTGCGGCACGATGAAGTTAACGTCCGGGTATTGCTGTGCCAGCAGCTCGGCCACCGCCACCTCGCCGGTCACGTCGTACAACACCGGCAGGTCAAAGGCGCGCGCCGCCTCGCACACCTCGGCGCTGATGCGCGCCTCGTGCCGGTGCAGTTTGATGCCGACAAAACCGTAGTCGCGCACGGCGGTGCGCACCAGTGCATGCACCCGGCCGCGGTCGCGCTGCGCGTGCACGAAGGCGAAACCGTAAAACCGGTCGGGCCGGCTGGCGACGATGCGCGCGACAGCCGCGTTGGCGAGCGCGTAGTCGCTGTGGAAGGCGGCGAACAGCACGCTGCGCGCGATCCCCGCCTGCTGCGCGCGGCGCAGGTAGGGACCCAGCTGGGCATCGCTATCCCACGGCCCGGTGAAACCGTCGCCCGGACCGGCGTGACAGTGGCAATCGATGATCATTTACAGCCCGTCAAGTTCGATGACGCCGCGGCGCCGGCGCCAACGTCCGACGGTGGGCTGAGGCATACGCGCAGTGAGCTGCGGCACATGCTGGCGCAAGGCGATCAGTACAGCAGTGCGCGCGGCGGCGTTGGGGTCGGCCGGCATGCCGTCCTGCGCCGCCAACTGGGCCGCCGTGCCGGCCAGACGCACGAAGCGGCGCGCCGCCTCGAACTCGCGCTGGTCCAGTTCCATGCCTGAAAATTCGCGTTCGAGTGCGTTGCCGACGGCGCTGCCCAACGCCGTGCCGAGCGCCGTGCCAACCCCGGGAATGGGGATGAAGGAGCCGAGTGCACCGCCGACAAACGGCAGCGCCGTCTTGGCCAGTCCCTTGAGCACGCCACCGAGCGGCGCGGCCACCTTGCCCACTGCCGAACCAACTTTTTTGAGACCGCCCCAGACGCCCTTGAACATATTGCCGAGGAACTGTTCCAACTCGGCCTCACTGCTCAGCGACATCAGCTCCATTGCCAGCGCCATTTCCTGGGCCTGGCCAAACGGGCTGCTGCCAGGACCGGCCCGTCCGGCGCACGCGCACGGCCGGGCACGCGCCGGCGCAATGCCAAAGCGCAGCACTTCGAACGGGTTGGCGTCGGCCTGGCGGCAGGCTGCGCAAGTACAGGCTGTGTTGTGCATGGGGTTCTCCTGGTGAGGTCTAGCATTAGTCGGTCGTGTCACAGCCAGTGCTGTCCCATCAGCTCCGCTTCGAGCTCGCGCCGCTGATTGGTCAGCACGCCCGGGTGGCGCGCAAACATGTCGTCGTGGATGCCGCGCTCGACCGCGCGCCGGGCGCTGGCGTTCATGGCCGGCAAGGCAGCCACGTACACTTCGTGCCCGGCCAAAGGCAGGCCAAGCATGTTGGCGCACAGCAGGTGCTGCTGTAGTCGTCGGCGCACGTCCTGCGACTGTCCACTGTAGGCACGCCGCCGCCCGGCCATATCGAATTCAATCAGGTACAGACCAGGTCCGGCGCTGCGCGGGTCGGCCAGCGCGGCCGCGACCCCGCCCAGCGGCGCATAGGTCGGACGGGTCGCCGCGGGCAGGCGCCTCAGCGTATCGCGCAAGGTGGCTGGCAATTCGCCGCTGGCGTCGATTGGAAAGCCGCTGTCGAACGGCGGCCAGCCCGGTTCGGCGGCGCCATCGTCAAATATCGGCTGCGCAGACGGATCAGCGACCAGCACGTCGTCGGGCCAGCCGCCATAGCCGCCGATGACGCGGGGCGAGAAGATCGGCCAGCGCCGCCCCGGCCAGCCCCCGTGCGCAAACCCGCCCCGATGGCCATAGCCGTCCCCGTGCCACTGCCCTGCTGCGTGGTCGCGGCCCGAGCCATAGCGGTGGCTTGCCGCGCGCTGTGGGCTGCGGCTGGGTCGGCCCGCACCGGCTGGCAGCACGCGCGCTGCCGCATACCCGCCGGCGCGTGCGTAGCGCTCGCCTTGCAGTGCGCTGCCAAAGCGCGCTATTTCAAACTCCGATTGCTGTTCCATGTTGTCTCCTGAAGTGGCTGTGCGACGCGCCACTGCGCGCGCGTAAAACCTGGTCGAGGCAGATGGCCGCGGCCGTAATCTGCGCCGGACTATGGTCAGCGCGCAGCAAAAATCCAACGGTCGCGCCGACGCCGCTGCGCAACAGCACGGCGGCCACGCCGCGTTGCGCCAGGCCCGCATGCAGCGCGACGCCGTCCTGGCCCGGCCCCAGCCGCAGTATCTGCACGGGAAATGTCCCGCCGCTGCAGCCAATACCCAGCCTCGCCATGCAGGCGCGCCACTGCGCGACGCGGCGCCACAGCTGCCAGCGCAGCGCATCACCGTCCAGCGCGTTTTGCTGCAGCGCATGGCCTGCCGCGTGCAGCAGCGCCACCGCCGGCGGACTGGTATGCACCCGTGTCTGGCTGTTGGCGGCGAAACGCCGCACTAGCGCCGCGCTGCCCCCTAGCAGCGCCACCGGCACGCCAAACGCCTTGGCCAGCGAGGCGCCCACGATCAGGTGCGCCCCGCCCAAGCCGTGGTGCTGCAGCGATCCGCCCCCGCCCAGGCCATACGGGGCGAAGCGGCCTGGCGCGCGCCCGAACAGGCCCAGCGCCTGGGTGTCGTCGAGCACCAGATAGCCAGCACCGGCCTGGGCGATGGCGGCGTATTGCGCCAGCGGCGGGCAGCGCGCCGCGCCGGGCGCGTAGCCGTCCGCCAGGATCAGCGGGCGCCGCCCCAACGCGGCCCAGTGCCGCACTAGCCGCTGCAGCGTGCCCAGCGCGCCGTGCGCAAAGACGACGATCGGCAGGCCCAACGCGCCGGCCCGCTCGGCGCCCCAGCGCGCAATCGGATAGGCTGCGCCGTCCACCAGCACGACGAAGTTCTCCTGCGCCAGCATGCCAAACAAGTCCCAGAACAGGTGCAGCGTGGACGGCAGCATCAGGCCCGCCTGGCAACCTTGCAGCCGGGCCAGCGCGCCGGCCACCGCCGCGCTGGCCGGCGGCTCCTGCAGCGCCGCCGGCCGGCCCAGCGTCAACGCCGACCACGGTGCCAGCGCCGCACTCGGATGCGTCATGCCGAGATACAGCGCGCTGGTCAAGTCGAGCATGGCCTCAGGCGCTGCGAACCTGCTGGGCCAGGCGCTGGCGCAGCAGCACCGACGGCAGCGTGCCTTCGATCTGGGTGTCGGCCGGATCGGACGCCAGGTCGACCCCGGTGGCCGCCCGGTAGCCGTGGATATAACCCTGGATCTGCGGGCGCCAGAAGCGTGCCCAGTTGAACGCCTGGGTCGGCTCGTAAATGTCGCTCCAGGCGCCGTAGCGCACCGACAGCAGCACTTGCTCGCCAAAAATCGCCAGGTTGCGAAAGTGCATCACGCTGGTGTCGGTCCAGCCCTGGATCTTCTTCATCGCATCGACCCGGTCCATCCACGGTTCCGGGTAGGCCACCATGATGCGGGTGGGCAGGAACTCGCGGAACTCGGGACGCGCCAGCAAAAACTGCTGCATCAGCATCTCGATGCGCGCCGTCGAGGGCAATTCGCCGAACTGGTTGTGCGCGCCCTGCGACAAGATCAGGTGCACTTCCTTGAGCGCGTTGAGCACCGGGAAGGCGTCGGCCTTGACGGTGGTGTCGTCGTCCTGTTTGTAGAACGCGGTGCACAGGCGCAGCAGGAAGTGGAAGGCCTCCAGGAATTTCGAGCGCGTGTCAGCCGGCCGGAAATTTTGCACCGCCTTGCCATCGAGGCGCACGCCGTAGTGGTGGTCGTACTCGTAGTTGCGGCGTACCACGGTCAGGCGATGCTGCTCGTCCTGGGTATAGCCCCAGATCAGGTTGTTGAGCGGGCGCAGCGGATCGATCTCCAGGTTCGCCAGCGGATCGTGGCCGTTGCCGCTGCGTACGTTCTGGAAGCGGTTGGTGATCGCATTCATCGACTGCACCAGCATGCCCTCCTCCTGCCAGTACGACCAGATCAGTTCGAGCAGGCAAGGGTTGGCCAGTTTTTGCTGGATGATCCCGAAACACAGCTCGGCGTCGTCGTTCTGGCCCGGCGGCATGATGGCGATGTCGGGCAGCTTGCGCCGGATGATCGCCAGGTAAGGCAAAATTTGATTGCCGTCGATGTTTTCCAGGTAGTCGCTGGTGAGCACCGTCTCCAGGTCGCGCCCGGGCGGAATGTCGCGCCGGTCCAGGTACGCCACGTCAGCGGCCGGATTAAATGCCAGCGGCGCGCTGAGCACGCCGCAATTGACCATCACGAAGGCCTCGGTGGCCGCCTTCAACACGCGGTAGGACTCGGAATCGGTGAACGGCAGGCTGCGCCGGATGTTGAGCTGGGCGAACATGTCGGCTTTCTTGCCGAAACGGTTGCCTTCGAAACCGGCCAGGTTACTGGGGTTGGCACAAAACAGGCTGTCGATGAACTGCAGGTAGTTGGTAAACGACATCGCCTCGGTGCTGTTGCGGATCAGCGTCCACAGCGGCAAGTCGTCGGTCGGCTCGGTCTCGCTGCGCGTGAGCGACACGCCCACATTGCCCGAGATCGGACTCGGGGTGCGCTCCTCGGCATCGAATTCAGCCTGCACGCCCAGCATGGCAGGGTTGCCCAGCAGCGGTGCATCCAGCGCACTTGAGGTGGCGGCGCTGAACGCCCCGCCCGGCGGCGTGCCGGAGCGCCGCTCGATCAGCAGGCGCGCCTCGAAGCGGTGTACGCCGGGACGCCGCACGATGGTGGTAAACACATGGTTATCGTCGCGCAGCGCGGTCCACGGCGGCGTCGCCAGCACCTGCACGTGGGGACGCAAGTCGTTTGACTGGTCGCCATTGAACGACACCGCTGCGTGCACCCGGTCGGTGACGCGGGCGTGGTGGCAGTTGCTCGGCTTGCAGTCGGCGTTCTCGAAACTGATCGCCACGGCGACGTTCAAGTCAAGCGCAAAGCACAGTGCCGTGTTGCAGCCGGCGTTGACCAGCACGCATTCGGGATTGGTGCGTGGGTAGTGCTGGTAAAGCACCACGTACGCGCCCGGTGCCAGGTCGGCAAATCGGACCAGACCGCTACTGTCGGTGCTGCCCGTTTGCAGCAGCAAGCTCGGATCGTGCTGCCATGCGCCCGCTTCGAACTTGCTGCAATTGGCCAGCGTATTTTGATACAGCGCGACACTGGCATTGACCAGCGGCGCGCCGCTGCCCTCGTCGTGCACGGTGACGTCGATGGCGCCGGGTCGCACATCGCTAGTCGTTACGGTTTTGCTGCTCATGGTGATCTCCTCAGTGGAAGGTGGAACGGTGTTCAAGCTGGCGAACGGGTGCGCCGGGCAAACGGGCGCGTTCGAGCGCACCACTGCAGGTGGCGCTGGTGTCGAGCGTGCTGCGCAGCGCCCAGTAGGTGAGCAGCTTGGCCAGCACCGCGCTCTCGTCCTCCGGGCTCAGTTGGCCATTTGCGCGCGCCTGACCGAGCACCGCGAACGCCAGTGACGGTGCGGCGCGGTACAAGGGAGCGGGATGACGTTGCCACGCGCGAAACAGCGCGGCGAGCCGGGCCGGCTGGCGCGCAGGCACGCCCAGCACCTCGGGCAGGCTGTGTCCGCGCAGCGCGCGCGGCCGATGTGCCTGCAGCACGGCCACCAGCGCCACCATGCCTGCCTCGAGCGCACCGAGCAAGGCTGCGTCGGCCGGCGCGAGGCCGCTCGGCGGGTAGTAGGTATGCCACAGCTGCGACAGGCGGCGCCATTGCGGGTGCGGATACAGCGCCTGCCCCATCGCGCAACTGAGCTTGACGCGTATCCACGGCACCGGGTGCGGGTCGTCCACGTTAATGCGAAACACGAAGGGGCGCGGCAGGCTGACCACGCCCATCAGACCCAAGGTGGCGACCACGCCGACGCGCGCCAGCGACCAGAAATCGGCCACGATTTCCGAGATCCAGCGCTCCCACAGCTGCCAGACGCGCGCGTCGGCACCGTGCTGGTGATGTTGCAATACGGGCCGCAGCGAATTGACCAGGTCAAGCAGCGCCGCCCCCTGATGGCCCACCTCGTGGATCAGCGAGGAGGCGATGCCGCTGCCGACCATGCGTTCGCGCGGCACCCGGATGATCGCCACCGGATTGGCGCCCCCGCCGGGCAGGCGGGTGCGCGCGCGCCGGATCGCCGCGCCCGGGCCGCGGTCGAGATAGCAGATCACCGGCGGCGCCTGGTAGTAATTGCCCGGCAGCGCCAGTGCGTCCGCCGCCACCACGTCCAGCCCGGACAACCAGACCCCGCTGTCGTGCTCGCTGCGCTGGGTGACAACGTCGTTGAACAGGTCGTACTGGGTCAGCGCGGCGTTGAACTTCAGGCGCAGGAAGGTGAACCGGCGCTGCGCCTGCGCCGCCGTGGCGTGGCGCGCCTGCGGCCCGTTCAGCCACAGCAGGAAGCCATGAACCATCGCGCCCAGCTCACGCCGTCCGCTTGCCAGGTGGCGTTCGATGGCCGTCTGCGCGGACGGCAGCAGGGCCGCCGCCGGCAGCATCGGTTCGACCAGCGCGAACGGTTTCACGCGCGCCAGCCGGGTCAGCAGCGAGCGCGCTTCCTGCGCCAGCATCCACGAGGCAAAAGGATCCATGACAGCGGACTCAGGCGCAGTAGATGACGATTTTGTTGCCCATCCGGTGCCAGCGCCCGCTATTGCCCACCGGACCGCCGTTGGCCGTGCCGGCCGCGCCGCCCCCGTTGGCGCCAAAGCGCTGCGGGCGCATGCCGCCGGCGCCTTGGGCGATCGCCGCGGCGCCGCCCTTGCTCAGCAAACCAGGAGCGAACTGGCGCGCCGCCGCCACCGCTGCGGCCTGGGCCACGGCGCGCGGATCGGCGTTGCTGGGCGCACTGGTGGCGCGGTTGACGGTGTCCGAAGCGAGCCGCACGAACTGGCGCGCGCCTTCGAACTCGCGGTCGCTGCCGCCCGCTTCGCCTTCCAGCCCGAGTGCGTTGCCGGCCGCCGACGCCAGGCCGCTGCCGATCTTGGCACCGAGCGGTCCGCCAAAATAGCCGCCCAGCGCGCCGCCGGCCAGCGGCAGCGCCTTCTTGGCCACGCCTTTGAGCACCCCGCCGATGGCTTGCCCGATGGGCGACTTGATGACATTGCCGACCGCCGAGGCGGCCTTGCTCAGAAAACTGCCCAGGAATTGCTCCAGTTCGGCTTCATTGCTAACGGACAGCAATTCGTTGGCCAGCTCCATTTCCTGGTACTCGGAGAAAATGCCGGGCGCGCTACTCTCGCCACCCCACTCACCCTGGCCGAACTCGAAGTTTTCGGCTTCGAAGCCGGACATTTCTTGGCCATACTCCAGCGTCGTGCGGTCGATGTCATGCATGATGAGCTCCCAATGAAAGAGTAAAACAACAAATGCGCGGACCTACAGATCCGTGCGGATCAACAATCGAACAGGACGATGCGATCGCCCTTGCGCTGCCAGCGCCCGCTGTCGGCCAAGCCCAGCGCCGGAGCGCGCAGCAGTCCAGGCGCATGGCGCATGGCCGCCTCACCCAAGGCGCCACGGACCCGCGTGGGCGCGTCGCCTCGCCCCACTGCCGCGCGTTTCGCCGCCTCGGTGGCGAAACGCACAAACTGCTGGGCCACTTCAAATTCCTTGTCTTCCGGGCTCAATCCTTCCAATTCGATCCCGAACAGCTGCGCGGCGCGCGTCTTCAGGTCGCTCATCGGCGCGGCGCCGGCGCGCGCAGCGCTGGCGATCGGCCCAAGCACCTGGGCAGCCCGGCGCAAGCCCGACAGCAAGGCCGTGCCGGTCGCACTGGCCAGCAGCGACGGTCCGCGCGGGCCCGATTGCGCCACCAACTGGGACAGAAACCCTGCCAACTGGCGCTGGTCGGCCACCTCAAGCAAGTCCGCCGCCAGCGCCATCTGCTGGCCCCCCTCGCGCAGTGCCAGCGCGTCCGGCTGCGCAGCCAAGCCACGCGCCAGATCCTGGTCCAGCAGTTCCAGCTCTGGGTCGAAATCCAACAGGCGCTGGTTCATTGCGTCTCCTTTGCATGGACGTGCGGGGCAGCTCGGGCCGGGATGCCAGCGCTGACCTTGTGCGCTGCGTGTCTATGCTTATGCAAGCGACGTGCCAGCCGCGCGGCTGGGGCGGCGATGCTGGCGTGCACCGCGCGGCGCCGAAACGCGTTTCGCGCAGAGGACCAATGCGGCGCTGGCGGCGAAGCTGGTTTCGCCGCGCGGGCGCGCCGGGCACAGCGCTTCAGCGCACCGCCGTGGCGAGCGCCGCACAGCGAGCCGATGCGCGCGATTGGCAAGCTCACAACTATGAAAAAGTTCGTACGCGATTGGCGAAATAATTAACCTTTCCACGTATAATTGATCAGGCACAACGACGACACGGCACGTCTGCACTATCCAAATTGACCGCCGCGCCATCCGATACGCCATGCGTCCGATCTGGCCGCACGCACAGACAGTCAGCCCACTGTGGTGGGTCACACCGGCGCCGCTACGCGTCGGTATGGACAGGAAAAGCGCGATGAGTGTGGATCACAAGCAATCGGCGAGCGGTTCCGAACCTGAGACACCGTCCCAGCGCAGCGTTGTGCCGGCAGCAATCTACGTGCCCTTCGTCGTCCCCCAGAATCCTGCTGGCGCATCGGAGCGCGGCGAACGCCCGCCGTTACCGTTGCAGAGCTGGTACGACATGGCGCCGGTGGCGTTCTTTTGCTTCGCCAGCAATGGCGTCATCGTCAACCTGAACCGCGCGGCCGCGGCCCTGCTCGGACGGACCCGTCCGGCACTACTGGGGCACCCGTTTTGCGCCTTTATCGCACCGGCCGAGCGCCCCGGACTCGATGCCGTGTTGCTCGCTGCCTGCGCCGGCAAGCAAGCGGGCAGCTGCACCTTGACGGTGTTGCCGGACGGCGCCCCGGCGCGCGCGCTGCACATGCAAGTGATGCCCTCGGCCCACGCCGAGCACTGTCACGCGGTGGCGCTGGACGTGAGCGAACAGCGACGCATCAGCGCTGCGCTGGTGGCCAGCGAGCAATGCATGCACGCCGCGTTTGACCAGGCGCCGCTGGGCATGCTGCACATCGACCCGAACGGTGTGGTGGTGCGCGCCAACGCGCGCCTTGCCAACCTGCTGGGCGTGCCCGAGACGGTGCTGGCGGGCCAACATGTCGCCCATCTGATGCCGCCTGCCGACGCGGCGCGCATGCAGCTGCAGATACCGCTGATGCTGGCCGAACCGCACACGGTGCACACCTATGAATTGCGCCTGCTGCGCGCCGACGGTCGCCTGAATTGGGTGCTCATCACCGCTTGCTGCGTCGTCGATGTGCGCGGCCAGCCCGACTACCTGCTGTGGTGGGTCAGCGACATCGAGCAGCACAAGCGCGCCGACGATATGCTGCATTTGTCGAACCGGGCGTTGGCAGCTTGCTCGAACGGCATTCTGATCGCCGACGCGCGCGCGCCCGACTACCCGATCATGTACGCCAATCCGGCCTTTTGCCGCATCACCGGCTACGCGCTGATCGACGTCATCGGGCGCAATACGCGCTTCCTGCAAAACGAGGACCATGAGCAGAGCGGCCTGGCCGTGATCGGCGCCGCGCTGACGGCCCGAAGCGACGTCCACGTGGTGCTGCGCAACTACCGCAAGGACGGCACGCTGTTCCTTAACGATCTGTTCATCTCGCCGGTGCCCGACGAAGATGGCCAGGTGACCCATTTCATCGGCATCCTCAGTGACGTCACGGCGCTCAAGAAAAACGAGGAGCTGCTGGCCTTTCAGGCCAGCCACGATACGCTCACAGGCCTGCCCAATCGCAACCTGTTCCACGACCGGCTCGAGCAGGCGATCCTGCAATCGCAGCGCCGCAAGGACTCGATGGCGCTGCTGTTTCTGGGGATCGACAACTTCAACCTGATCAACGAGAGCCTCGGTCACGCGGCCGGCGACCAGTTGCTGCAGGAACTGGCGCGGCGCCTGCTCGGCTGCCTGCGCAGCAACGACAGCCTATCGCACCAGGGCGGCGACGAGTTCGTGCTGCTGCGTAGCGAGATCGGCAAGAGCGACGACCTGCTGGCGCTGTGCGAGGCGATCTTTAGCGCGCTGACTGCGGCCTTTGCGCTTGACGGCCATCGGCTGCACGTCAGTTGCAGCATCGGCATCGCGCTGGCGCCGCAGGACGGGCTGGACGCGACCACCTTGTCG
>JBBQZO010000028.1:0-83932 GCA_038207625.1 Burkholderiales bacterium
CTGGGCGCGCTGGCCGGCGTCGTCGGGGCCGGCCTGAACCTGACGCCGCAAGACGCGCTGCGCCTGGCGCAGGAGCAGGTGCAGCAGGACAGCGCGCGCCGCGCGCTGGAACAGGACAAGGACCGGCGCCACCAGCTCGACCTGCTGGGCCTGCAAAACGATGTCAACAAGGCGGCGCTGGCGCAGCAGTCGCAGCTGGGCATCGGCGTGGCCGGCATCGCCGCTGCGGCCGCCACGCCACGCGCCGCGCGCCACTGTGCGAACGGACATGCCAGCGCAGGCGACGCCAAATTCTGCGCCGAGTGCGGCGCGCCGTTGTGAGTGTGCCGAGCCAGCCGACGAGCATGCAAACGGCCCGCGACAAGATCCGTGAATTGCGCGCTCTGCACGAGGACGGCCTGCTGAGTCTGCAGGAATTCGACGCGCGCAAGAACGCCATTCTGGATGCCGAATATGCGCCGCCGGGCAGCGTCAGCGCGGCGCCGGTGGCGCGCGAGGGCACCGAACTGGGCCTGATGGCCAGCCAGGAAATCGGCCCGCACACGCGTCGCTACCGGCTCGAACGGCTGATCGCGCAAGGCGGCATGGGCCAGGTGTGGCAGGCCACCGACCTGGCCACGCACGCCGAGCTGGGCCACAGCGCAACGGTGGCGCTGAAGATCCTGCCGCCCCAGCTGACCCAGAGCGCCAGCCACGCCAAGCTGCTGATCGAAGAAGCCACCCAGGCGCGCCGGCTGGCGCACGAGAACATCGTGCGGGTCTACGAATGGGCCCAGGACCCGGCCACGTCGAGCTATTTCATCATCATGGAATACCTCGACGGCGAGGATCTGGACCACTTGCTGGCGCGCCAGGGGCGCTTCACGCTCGACCAGGTGCTCGAATTGCTCGCGCCGCTGGGGCACGCCCTGCATTACGCCTGGCAAAAGCACAAGCTGGTGCATCGCGACATCAAGCCGGCCAACATCATGCTGACCGCGCGCGGCGACGTCAAGCTGCTCGACTTCGGTATTGCCGCGCGCAGCCGCAGCGGCGCCTCCAGCGTCGGCCTGGAAGCGCCGGCCAACTCCGGCACGGCCGGTTACCGGGCGCCGGAGGCGGGCACCAACCAGGGCCGGCCCGGCCAGGCGCTGGACGTGTACGCGCTGGCGGTGATGATCTACCAGATGGTCGAGGGGAGCATGCCGTTTGACGGCGTGCGCAGCGCCAGCCATCAGCCGCGCGCACCGGACGCGCTGACCGCGCCCCAGTGGGCGGTGCTGCAATCGGGCTTTGCCTACCAAGCCGAACAACGTCCCGCCAGCGTCAACGCGCTGCTCGAGGCGCTGCGCCGCGCGGTCGGGCCGAGCCCGGAGCAACTGGCCGCCGAGGCCGCGGCGGCGCGCGCGCTGGAGGCGCGCCGCCAGCAGGCGCTGGCACTGGCGCGCAAGAACGAGGCCGAGGCCGCCAACGCGGCGCGCGTGCTGCACGAGCGCAGCCGGCGCGAGCACGAAGCGCGTGCGCGCGCCGAGGCCGAGGCGTCGGCGCTGGCGCGCAAGGAGCAGCTGCGCGCCCAGCTGCAGCAGCGCCGCCTGGCCGACGCGGAACAGCTGCGCCTGGAACGCGAGGAGCAGGAGCGCAAGCTGCTGCAGGCCAAGGCCGCTGCCGCCTACCGCGCCGAGCAGCAGCGCGCGCGCGCCGAACTGGCGGCACGCAGCGCGGCCGAGCTGGAGGCGCAGTTGCCGTCGCCGTCGAGCCCCACGGCCGACCCGCAAGGTGTGTTGCGCGACCGCTTTCAGGATGCCAGCGGCACCGCCCCGGAGCTGGTGCTGATCCCGACG
Organism: Burkholderiales bacterium; assembly: GCA_038207625.1. GTDB lineage: Bacteria > Pseudomonadota > Gammaproteobacteria > Burkholderiales > Burkholderiaceae_D > JBBQZO01. The sequence goes on from JBBQZO010000028.1 coordinate 1,821, forward strand.
GGGCGCTTTCAAATGGGCGCGCACGAGCATGAACGCAAGAAGGCGATGCAGGCTGGCTCGCTGCAGGCATGGGTCGATCGCGAGACGCCGCCGCACTGGGTCGGCATCGAGGACTCGTTTGCGCTGGGCCGCTATCCGGTCACGGTGGCGCAGTGGCGCCAGTTTGCTCTCGCGACAGGCTGGCAGGCGCACACCGACGTCAACTGGGAAGCGCCCGGTTTCCCTCAGAGTGAGCAGCATCCGGTGGTGGGCGTGAGCTGGGACGACGTGCAGCGCTATCTGGCGTGGCTGTCGGCGCAGACCGGCCAGCGCTACCGCCTGCCCAGCGAAGCCGAGTGGGAGTACGCCTGCCGGGCCGGCAGCAAGACCGCCTTCAGCTTCGGCGACAGCATCGATCCCGCTCAGGCGAGCTACGATGCCAGCCAAAGCTACAACGCCAGCGCGCTCGGCCAGCGGCGCAGCGGCACCAGCGCGGTGACCAGTCACCCGCCCAATCCCTGGGGCCTGCACGACATGCACGGCAACGTCTGGGAGTGGGTGCAGGACGTCGTGCATGACGACTATCAAGGCGCGCCGCTGTCGGCGCAGGCGTGGGAGCAGGGGGGCGATGTGAGCCGGCGCGTGCTGCGCGGGGGCAGTTGGCGCGATAGTCCGCGCTACTTGCGCTCGGCGCTGCGCAACGGTCTGGCCGCCGGGCGCTGTACTGACAGCGTCGGTTTCCGGGTGGCGCGCAGCCTGGTTTGAGGCCCCCGCGCACCGCTGACGAAAAATAGTGTAAATTCGGGCCTTAAAACCTCATCGCCCAGGAGTCTGTCCATGCACCACGTCGCCCATCGCGTTCGCGCGCAGTTTGCACCATGAGCATCGCTGGCCTGCTGGCCTCGCATCAAAAGGATCTGGGCGGCGGTTTGATCGTGCGCCGCGTGTTGCCGGCGGCGGCGCGCCAGTCGGTCGGCCCGTTTGTGTTCTTCGACCACTTCGGCCCGCTCGACGTGCCCGCTGACGCCAACCATGATGTGCGCCCCCATCCGCACATCGGGCTGGCCACGGTGACCTATCTGTTCGAGGGCGCCATGGAGCACCGTGACAGCATCGGTTCGGTGCAGCGCATCGAACCGGGCGCGATCAACTGGATGTCGTCGGGCCGCGGCATCGTCCATTCCGAGCGCACGCCCAAGGATCTGGCCGGTCAGCCGCGCCGCAGTCACGGCCTGCAACTGTGGGCGGCCTTGCCGCGCGCAAACGAAGAAGACCCGCCCAGTTTCAGCCACACGCCGGCGGCGGCCCTGCCCGAAGCGCTGCTCGACGGCGCCGGCGTGCGCGTGCTGATCGGGCGCGCCTTCGGCTTGGTGTCGCCCGTGGCAACGCTCAGTGAAACGCTGTATCTGGATATGCGCCAACAGGCCGGACAATCGTTTGCGCTTGAATCGCTGGCGCCGGAAATGGCGATCTACCCGGTCAGCGGCCAGATCGACATCGACGGCGTGGCACTGGCGCCGTTCACGATGGCCTGGCTGACACCGGGCGAGGTGGTCACGATCAGCGCCAGCAGCGCTGCGCACTGGGTGGTGATCGGCGGCGCGCCGCTCGACGGGCCGCGCTTCATCTGGTGGAACTTCGTCTCCTCGCGCAAGGAGCGCGTGCTGCAGGCGGGCGACGACTGGCAGGCGCAACGCATGGGCAGTGTGCCGGGCGATACCGAGCTGATCCCGCTGCCCGCGCGCGCGCGCTAGGCACGCGTACCAGGCGGCGCGCGCCCCTGTGCGCACGCCCGGCCCACGTCGCGCCGCCCGCAGCACGTCCCACTTGGCCGCGCCGGAACCTAGCGCACAGTCACCGCCAGCGCAGCACCATCCAGCGCAGTAACATCCAGCGCAGCAAGGTCCAGCGCAGCACGCTTGACGCTGCGTTCGCCAGGACAGCTACCACCAGTTTCGTTACCGCCAGCGCAGCTACTGCGTTGATCCGCCAGCCAGCGAGCGTCTGCACAGCCAGCGCTCGCCGCGCGCCTTCCCGACTTCGCAGATGTCACATTTTGGTGCGCCGCGTGGGCACTGCCGGTGCGCCACGCTCATCGTTCGCTTGCGTGATCGTTCGCGCAGCGTCCTGGCACCGGTGCTGCCGCACTGTGCCATGCAATTTCATTAACGTCATTAATTACGTGGCAATCTTCTGCTTACTGAGTCGAATGTTACGTTAACGTAATTCTATCGAAATGTCTCAAATTACCGACAGTGAGTCACTTTTGATGCAAAACGCTTTCACATTGGGGCTCGCTTGCCCCAAAGTAGTGCCTAGACGCAATGCGCGTAGCATGCCGGCGACAGCGCTTCGTGAAGCTACTTCGAAACTTTGCGCGCCGTTTTGGTTCACACTTTGAGGGAAATAATGAATAAATCAACCTGTTCCAGCCTGTTGCTCCTGTCTCTGGCCGGCGTCGCACTACACGCCAGCGCCGCCGACGGACCAACCGTTACCGTCAGCGGTTTCGGCACCGCCGCGCTGACCATGGCCGACACCGACCAGGCCGAATTTGCCCGCCCGAATCAGGTGTCCGGCGCCGGCAAGACCGCCCGCACGGGTGTCGATTCCAACTTCGGCCTGCAAGCGACGGCCAAGATCAACGAGTGGCTGTCGTTCACTGGCCAAGGTCTGGTGCGCAAGAACGCCACCGATGCCTATGGCGCTGAACTGGCCTGGGCGTTCGCCAAGTTCAAGGTGAACGACGATTTCAGCGTTCGTGTTGGTCGTATCGGCGCACCCGTCTACATGGTGTCCGATTTCCGCAATGTCGGCTACGCCAATACAATGATCCGCCCGCCGGCCGAGGTGTATCGCCAGATCACCGATGACTCCTTTGATGGCATCGATGTGATCTACCAGCACAGCTATGGCGACACTACGTTGACGGCCCAGCTCGGTGCAGGTAGTGCCGAGGCCCGCATTGCCGGCAACTACACGGCCAAGTTCAAGCCGCTGACGGCGCTGCATGTGGTGGTAGAAAACGGTCCGCTGACGTTGCGCTTCGGTCGCGCCGATGCGACCGTCGCCGTCGAAGGTAACGCTCCGCTCGAAGGTCTGCTGGGCACCTTGCGCAAGGTGGGCCTCGGTTCGGTTGCCGACAAAATGGCGATTACCGATGTGAAGGGCTCGTTTACCTCGGTCGGAATGGGGCTGGACTGGAACAATCTGCTGGTGCAGGCCGAATACGCCAAGCGCAAGACTGGCACGCTGGTGCTGATGGATACCACCTCGTGGTACACGATGTTGGGCTACCGCTACGGCAAGTTCACCCCGTATTACTACTATGGCAAAGTGACCCAGGATTCGCCGCGCACCATTCCGAGCTTGCCAACCAGTGGTCCGTTCGCACCATTGACAGCTGGTGTCAACTACGCCATCCAGACCCCGCTGCAATCGACCAACGCGATCGGCGTGCGTTGGGACTTTAGCAAATCGGCTGCGCTGAAGGTACAGATGGACCGCGTCACGCCAACCGAAGGCGCGGGCGCCTTCGTCAATGCGAAGCCGGGCTTCACCGGCCCTGCCAATGTATATGCCGCTGGCATCGACTTCGTATTCTAAGGAACTAAAGATGAAAACCACAATTGGAACTATCCTGCTGGCCACTGGCCTTTGCATGGCCAGCCTGCCGGTGATCGCTGGCGAGATCGTCGTCATCGTCAATCCGAAAAATCCCGCCACGCGCATGTTCAGCGAACAAGCGGGCCAGTTTTTCCTTGGCAAGTCGAGCCTGTTCACCCCGATCGAACACACCGATGGTTCGGCCATTCGCAACGACTTCAACCAGAAGGTGTTGGGCAAGGACTCGTCCCAGGTCAAGGCCATCTGGACCAAGCTGGTGTTTACCGGCAAGGGCACCGCGCCGAAGGAGTACGGCTCCAGCGCCGAGGTCAAGAAGGCGGTGGCCGCTGACGTCAGCGCCATCGGCTACATCGAGAAATCGGCGGCCGACGATACCGTCAAGGTCATCCTGACCGTGCAGTAAGCGTTACGGCGCGCAAAAAAAGGACGCTTCGGCGTCCTTTTTTTTGCGTCCGGCGGCGCGCCGCGACGGCGCTGCGGGCAAGGCGCCGGCGCCGCCAGCCGGCTATTGCATGATGGCAATTGGTGTATCATGCCTCTACTCACTATGGCGGCAGCGCCGCGCCAGCCGTCACGCCACACTACACTTAGCCGACTATGACCACAGACCACCAAAGCTGCAGCAATTGCGCGCACATGCGCGCCGAACTGGCCGAGAATGCGCTGCGCATCAGCGCGCTTGTCGCGATGACCGAAGAACTGGCCAGGCATGATCCGCTCACGGGCGTGCTGAACCGACGCGTCATGAACGAGTTGCTGGCAGCCGAATTGCAGCGCTCGTATCGCACCGGCCACCCGTTCTGTTTCGCCATCATCGACCTCGATCATTTCCGCGACATCAATGAAGGCTTTGGCCACGACGCCGGCGATCTGGTGCTGCGCACGGTGTCCGAAGCGTCGCTGACGCTGCTGCGCGCGCTGGACCGCTTCGCCCGTCTGGGCGGCGCCGAGTTCGGCATCCTGTTCCCGGCCACCTGGCTGCATCAGGGCGTGACGGCGCTCGGGCGTCTGCGCGAGGCGATCGGCGCCTGCGCGTGGGACAGTATTACGCCGGGGCGCGCGCTGACGTTTTCGGTCGGTTTGACCACCAACGCGCCGGGCGACAACGCCGAGACGCTGATGGCGCGCGCGGAAAAAGCGCTCAAGAGCGCCAAGGAGGAGGGCGGCAATCGCCTGGTCCAGATTGAAAAGCCGTTGCCGCCGATGGTCGACGACGAGGACGTCGCGTTCGTGCTCGGTTAGTCCAATGCGCCGCTGCGGCGCAGCGCATATTAAGCGCTCAGGCAGGCGCCGGCGCGCGCACGGGCCGTCAGGCTGTGCTGGTATAGCGCGAGACCGCCGCTGCGCTCGATCAGGCTTTCGGGATACGGGTCGGCGCTAAAGCGCAGGTGGCGCGGCAGTTGGCACAGGCGCTCGAACGCGGTGCCACTGCCGAGCGGTGTTTCGCGCCCGCTGAGCGGGTCCAGATGCCAGAAGCCGCCCTGATGATGGAACAACAGCGGCAACACGGCGGCGCACGGCGCCGCCGGATAGCGCGCCAGCGGCACGCCCGGATGACACTCCGGTTCGAGGAAATAAAAACACTCGGCCTGCGCGCCCTGGTCAATCCGGTGCAGGATCACGCCGTTGGGCAGCAGGGCGGTGACCGACAGCACGACGATGCCCTTGATGCTGGCCGATAAGTCGATGCGCATACCCAGGCGCAGCGGCACCGGCTTGTCTTTGCCCGGCCACACCCCGTCGAGCAATAGCCCGTAGCGTGACACATCCTCGATTTCGAAACCGCGACTGCCGCGCCGGATCAGCGCATGCCGCCCCGACAGGCGGCGTGTCAGGCCGCGCCGGTCCTGGCCGTCGTCGCCGAAATGGGTCAGTAACACGTCGGCCTCGGGGTCGTTCGCCTCGAAGCGCCCCAGTACGCATTCGTCGAGCGCGAACAGGCGGATCTGACGCTGCGCGCCGGCCTGCGGCGCGGCATTGACCAGGCAGGCTGCGCGGCTGGGTTGGGGATGCGCCGGCGCGTGGCGCGGCACGTCGATTTCGATCAAGTCCTCGTCCCAGGCGATGCTGCTCCAGCCCAGGTCAATCTTGCCGGGCGCGCCGTCCAGGTTCAGGTTGGCGATCGAGGCGTTGCGCGCATGTACGTCGATATCGAGCCGCCCGGCGCCCGCCTGGGCCTGCACCCTGGCGATCGACGCGTCGTCGGCCATCACGCGCACGTTTTTGTGGGTGGCCAGGAACGTCTGGTGGATCTCGCTCAGGCTGGCGTCGGCGCGCGGCACCAGAATTAGCAGCGTGCACTCCCATTTGCGCAGCGCGCCGCCGGGTTCGACGGCGTGCACTTCGGCGTCGATGCGGTACTGGCCATGCTCTTGGTTGCGCGAGGAAAATTCGATGAACAGCGGGCGCCAGTCGCCCCGGGTCGCGCGCACCAGCGTATGGCGCGCGGCCCCGTGGGCGATCAGGGCCGACTTCAGGTGCAAACTCAGTTGGGTGGCGCCGTCGCAGGGCATGGCGCGCAGTTCGAGCTTGATTGCCTGGCGCCCGCCGGCGGCGCGCGGGTCGAAACCGCTGATGTGCAGATGCGCCGTGGCAGCCGGCGCGGCGTGCACGTGTTCAGGCGCCGCGCCGCCGGTGGCGGGACGGACGCTGCGTTGCGCGCAAATGAGCTCGAAGCTCGATGGCGGCGCGGCAGACTGCGCGTGACCATTTGCGCAGGTTAATTCCCCAGGCATGACCCACAAGGTGCAGTGCGGGTGCGCGGGGTTACTGCATTTCTTCATGGCGATAGTGGCCCTTGGTTTGACACAGAGCTTACGCGCTTTGCTTGCTTTTGAAAATCAAATATAGGTCAACAGGAACATTTTTATATTTTTTGGCACGCTTTTTACGTCACCGCTTGCGCTGCGTGAAACGGTCGCAAACGCAGCGCGATCGCGGTGATGTTATCGATGTGCAAATCGTCCGGCGCACGCTGGGCGATCTCGTTGAACAAGGCGCCAATCGCAGCGCGTGCGCTGGGCGCGCCGTCACACAGCAGCTCCGGCCAGCGCGCCACCCAGTCGTACGGTTCGGCGCAGGCCCAGAAACCGTCGGTGGCCAGCAGGTACAGCGCGTCGCTGCGCAACTCGAACGCGCGCCGGTCGCCCAGGTGGTACAGGAAGGGCGGCAGGTTGACGGCACTCAGTTCGAGCAAGGGGTCCGACAGCGCGCCCGGATTGAGCAGCGCATTGCCCAGAATGAAAGCCTGGGAAATTTGCGAGCGGTGTTCGCCATGCACCTGCTGCCACCATTCGGCCTCGTCGAGCAGGCCGCCCAGCGCAAACGCGGTGGCGGGCACATGGTCCACCGTCAGCGGCGTTACCTGTGCCTCGGTCACCTCGTACAGGCGCGAGTCACCCACGTGGTACAGCAGCGGCGCCTTGCCCGGGCGCAGTTCGAGCAGCGTCAGCGTGGTGCCGGGGCGTTTGGTGGCGTCGCCCGTCGGGTCGAAGTGATGTTGCAAGCCGGTGTGCAGCGCGTCGAGCCGCGTGCTCAGTTCGCCCACGCTGGCGCAGGCGGGCATGCTCAGCAGCGCCGCCGCCACCGCTTCGGCCGCCTCGCGTCCGCGCCCATGGCCGCCCAGGCCGTCCAATACCGCCAGTCGGACGTGGCCGGCCGGCCAGTCGGGTAACTGTTGCAGCAGCGCGCGCTGGTCGCGCAGCATCAGCGCCCGTCCGTGTGCATCGATCAACAACAGGTTGTCCTGATTTTCAAACGGCAGCGGCGCGTGGGCGCCCGTCAGGCTATTGGCCCAGATGTCGAGGCGTGGGCCAAAATCGAGACTGTCGAGCGCTGGTTTCATAGGACGATCAAAAAGGGAGTGGGTGGCGATCATGCAGCTTAGCCGAAGCGGCGCTGCGTCAATCGACGGAAAAGAGCGGGAAAACCGCGCCGCGAGCGCAGGCCAGTCTCACGCTGGCGGCGTATGCTGCACCAGATGATCGATGCAGGCGCGCATCTTCGCGTTGACGCCCTTGCGGTCCAGATAACAGATGTAATAGTCAATCGGCTCAACCTGCACGGTGCGGGTGGCCGCGCCTGCCGGGTCCGAACCGAACAAGGCTTCGAGTTGTCCGCTGGCCAGCAGCGGCGCGGCGATGAAGTTGCCCAGCCGGGTGATGCCGGCCCCGGCCACGGCCAACTGGGCCAGCGTGTCGATGTCGTTGCAGACCACCGACGGGGCCAGTTCCGGTTCGAAGCGCACCCCCTCGCGCACAAAGCCCCAGCGCATCAACAAGCCATCGACGGGAAGGCGAAACAGCAGGCAAGCGTGGTCGCGCAACTGTTCTGGCGCCGCCGGCCGGCCGGCCCGCGCCAGATACGCCGGTGCGGCGCAGAACACCATTGGCACGCTGCACAGAAAGCGCGCCACCAGACCTGGCTCGAGTTGCTGTTTGAAGCGGATACTGAGGTCGATATCGTCGCGCACATGGTCGGCGCTCTGGTCGCTGAGGATCATTTCGACGGCCACGCGGGGAAAGCGCGCCATGAAGGCGGGCATCAAGGGCGCCAGCCAATGGCGCCCGAAAGCGACCGAGCAGGCGATGCGCAGGCGTCCCTGCGCCTGGCCGTGCAGCGCGCTGGCGTCCGCCTGCGCCATTTCGAGATCCTGCACCACGTTGCGCACTTTGGCGTAGTACAACTCACCGCTTTCGGTCAAGGTCAGGCTGCGCGTGGTGCGCGTCAACAGTCGCACTCCCACCACCTGCTCGAGACGGGCGATGTTCTGGCTGGCCGCCGCGGCCGTGATCCCCAGCTGGCGCGCGGCGGCGGCGATGCTGCCGCTGTCGACGGCTTTCACAAAGGCACTGATGCCACGCAGGATATCCATAGATTTGATTTTTAAACTTGATGTTATTCGAAAGTTTAGCTTAATACTGTCCATGCTGGGAATCATCTATTCTGCGCGCCTTTGCTGACCTAAAATGGCGACTCGATCAACTAGTGAACATGGAAGGAAGCAGCATGACGATACAGGAGAATTTGCCGTCAGCGCGCCGGGCACGCTGGAAACTGCCGGCCCGCTTTGCGCCACAGGTGTTTGCGTTTTACATGGCGGCCATCATGGCGATGTTGATGTGTACCGTCATTGTCGCCGTCAGCAGCGGGGTGGGCGAGGGCTTTGCCTTGCGCGTGCTGCATGCTTACCGGCTGGCCATGCCGGTCGCCTTTCTCTGTGTGCTCGTCGTGCGCCCGCTGGTCATGCACCTGGTCAAGTGGACGGTGCAATTGTAGGACCTGCAGCTGGCCTCGCTTGCCGCTGGTGGCGCGTCGCATCGGCGCATGGGGGACGACGGGCAGGGCGTGCGGAAGCCCTTAGTGCGCCGTGCACGGCGTGCAGTGTGGGCGCTGACATGCCGCAGAGACACACCTAGGCGCGCCATGTGCTGACAGTTTGTGCGCCATCAGTGCCCGTTTCGGCGTGCTTGGGCTCACCCGGGCAATCGTGCGAAGGCATTTTTTCAGCCAAATCAAGCCCTTGCATTTGGATATTTTAAATATATTAAGAATTGATTGCTGAGGATTTTTCGGGCATGATGTCAACGTAGCACTTGATCAATCAATCCGCGTCGTGACCAACGGTCGCGCTGCGAGGCAGGAGACAAACATGTTCAACGAAAAACTGGTTGCGAACGCAACCCGGCCAGCGCGCGTCAAGCGCGCCTTGCGCCATGCCCCGCTGGGCGCCATGCTGGCGTGCGCGCTGGCAAGTGCCCCGGCCCACGCCGGCCTGACCATCCATGCCATTTATGACAGTAGCGTCAACGCCTACGGCGGACAGGTGCAGACCGCCTTCAACTACGCGGCGCAGCAGTTTGAAACCCGCTTCACTGACAACATCACGCTCAATATTGTTGTGCAGGCCGGCAATATCGGGCTCGGGCAGAGCGACACCAACCTGTTCGGCCCGATCAATTTTGCCGCCGTGCGCACCGCCTTGACCAACGACGCCAGCAGCGCGACCGACAGCCAGGTGGTGGCCAGTTTGGCCGGCGCCGATCCGACGCATGGCGCCAGTTTCGTCTATTCGACGGCCCAGGCCAAGGCGCTGGGCCAGTTGGCCGGCAATGACACCGGGATCGACGGTACGTTCACGTTCACCAACGCCAGCAACATGTTCACGTTTGATCTGAGCAACCGGGCCGCGGCCGGTAAATACGATTTCGTCGGCGTAGCCGAACACGAAATCTCGGAGATCATGGGGCGCATCGCTGTGCTGGGTGATACCAGCATCCTGCCTGGCACGCCGCTGTATATTCCATACGATCTGATGCGCTACACGGCGCCCGGTGTGCGCAACCTCAGTTCTGGCGGCTCCGGCGTCTATTTTTCGGCCGACGGCGGCGTCACATCGGCGAAGCTGTTCAACAGCGTGTCTGGCGGCGACGAAGCCGATTGGGCCTCCGGCAACGCGCATGATCCGTTCAACGCCTTTGGCAGCAGCGGCGTGCAGTCCGACCTGAGTGCTGTTGACGTACAGGCGATCGATGCGATAGGCTACAATCTGGCGCCGGTTCCCGAGCCGGGCACCTGGGCCATGTTGTTGGGTGGCTTGGGCCTGATGGGCGCGCTCGCGCGCCGGCGCACGCGGGCTTGATTGCCGGTCCGATGGCATCGGCGCTCGCCGGGGCGCACGGCGGCCTCGGACCAGTGCCGAATCATCTTTTTTTGAGTGTCGACGAATGCAGATACGCACCATGGAGGCGCGCGACATCGCGCCCGTTGCAGCGCTGTTGCGCCAGTTGGCGATTCAATTCATCACCAATGAGATGAGTGCCGAGGCCGGCGCTGCTTTTCTGGACCAGCACGATGCGCCCGCGCTGGCGCGCCGACTCGAGCAAGCTTACCAGTATCAAGTGGCCGAACAGGACGATGTCATCATCGGTTTTGTCGGTGTGCGCGAGCAAAGCCATCTGTTCCACCTGTTCGTCGCGCAAGCCTGGCACGGACGGGGGGTGGCGCGCGCACTGTGGCAACATGCGATGCAGCACGCTGGCCATCACGGCCCGTACACGGTCAACGCATCGACCTACGCGCTCAAGGCTTATCAGGCGCTGGGCTTCGTGCCGACCATGCCGGCCCAGTGCGCCAACGGGGTGACCTACACGCCGATGCGCTACGGCGCTGCCGCCTGACGTTCATCCGTGCGGCGCAGCCACAGGCTGCTGGCCCAGCCGGTGACGGCTTGCCCATGCACACCGGCGTTTAATTGCCACCAGTCGCCGTCGCGCGCACCGGTTGCGCTGACGGTGGCACCGGCCGGCACCAGCGCGAGCCGTCGTGTGGCGGTGCCGCTGCCCGAGCGCAAGTTCAAATCCTGCCGAACCAGATAGTGCTGACCGGCGCGCGGCGTTTGCGCCAGGCGCTCTTGCAACGGCGCCGCGCTCGCCTGCGCGGGCGTGGGACTGCCGGCGGCCCATGGCTGCAGCTGTGCCAGCAGCAGCGCGCCCAGCGCCCAGGTGCTTCCAGCGAGCAGCGCCAGCGCGCGCGCGGTCGGGCGTTTCCACCAGCTGCGCGGCGTCAGGTGCGCCACCAACACCAGTGTCAGCAGCAAGGCGACGGCGTAGGCGCCGATCGCGGTGAAGGTTTCAGCATGCATGTCCGGCCCCCTCAGGCGTCAAAGCGCAGCACGTAGTGGCCCGCCACCAGGTGATGGCCGGCCGGCAGCAGGTAGGGCTGGTCGATGCTGGCGCTGTCGATGCTGGCGACAAACTGCATCTTGTCATCGAGGTGATACAGGGCCTGGCTGGCGGCCAGTCGGGCGATCTTGAAGCCAGCGTTGCCGGCCTCGAAGCTGAACGCGCTGCGCGACAGGCCGATGCGGTCGGCGCTGGCCGGCTCGACCCCGTTGGCGCGGCGCAGAAAGCGCGCCGAGTCCAATACCCGCAGCGCCGCCAGCATCGGCGCCGAGCGGCCAAATACGAAGCGCGCGCCGCTGGCCACGGCCACGCTGAGCGCTTGCGGCAACACCAGCGTGGCGCAGTAGCGCTCGGCCATCGCCGGCGCCACCGCCAGCAGCTGCACGGCGCGCGTGTCGAACGGCGTGAAGCTGGCCGGCGCGTTGATGCGCTGGCGTCCCGCGCCGGTGCGGGCCGACAGTTCGTCGTTGGCGTCGACGGCAAAGCTGATGGCCGCCTCCTTGTCATTGATCGCCAAGGCCAGTGTCTGGTCCAGGCCGATTTCCAGCGCCAGCGCGCCCGTGTCGCGGTAGCGCGACAAGCGCGGCAGCGCCAGCGCCACCAGGCTGACGCTCTGGCGCGCCACCGGCGCATAGGTGGCGTCGGCTTCGCCAAGCGGGCGCACGGCAGCTGGCGGCTGGCTGTGCGGCAGCGCGGTGCGCTCGGGGTCGATCCGTGTCGGTTCGGGCGCGGCGCCGGCGCGCGCTTGCCACACGGCCCCCGCCTGGCGGCCAGTCTCAGCGCTGGCCTGCGGCGCGCCACCGACCCGGGTCACCTTGAGCAGCAGGCGCGCCGCCGCTTCGCCCGTGCCGACATGTTTGGCGCGTATCGTGTAGTAGCCGTTGCGCGCGTCGTAGCTGCAGTCGAACGCGTCCTTGGGGCGCATCTGCAGTTCGATCGGCGCATCCGGCCCGTCGTTGATCAACAGGATCGCGCCGTCCGCGCCAAACGGCCAGGCCGGCGCCACGTAACTGGCTGCGTCGGCGTTGGCGCCGATCAGCGCCAGACGCTGGTCGGGAAAGATCGGGCAAACGGGGTTCCAGATCGCGCTGTCGCGCGAACAGCTGACGTGGTACAGGATTTTCTCGTCGGGCCCCGGCAGATACACGGCGTGGCCGAACTTGACTTCGATCTGGCCCGGCGCCAGCGCGCTGGTGCCGACCACGTCGTAGCGCACCGCGTCGCCCTTGAGCAGATCGCCGAAGTCTTTCTGGTGCAGCGCCGTGAGCGTGTCGGCCAGGTCGCGCGCACGTGCGCCGCGCGTCAGGTGACGGTCGTCATCGACCTCGTCTTGCGGCAGCAACAGCGTGACGTGCGAGAAGCAGCGCGTGGCGGCGCGTCCGCGTTGCTCGCGCGGGCTGCGCTCGAGCAGGTCGCGCAGCAGCGGACGGCGCGCAAACAGCGCCAGTCCCGGCGCCTGCCAGATCGCTTCGGCGTTAAACACGTCGCTCACTTTGCCTAGATGCTCGTGTTGGACATAGACCGGCATGATTCATTCTCCTCTAAAGATTGCGCGCTGATCGCACAGAACGCTAGCAGGGGGCACAGGAAAAACAGCAGGTGGCTGCCGCCGGCGGACAGAAAACTCATTGGTTGGCCCATGATCGGAAAGATCGCCAGGTTGGTGCCCCACGACAGCAGGAAGTGCCCGAGGCCGAAGCCGGCGCCGCCGCACAGCGCGAAGCAGCGAAAGCGCGCCAGCCAGGCCTGGCGAAAGTCGCGCGCCTGCAGGCTGGCTGCGTGGGCGCGCGCCGCCGTTCCCAGCACACCGAGCAGGAACAGCGCCTGCAGCAGCCACAGCGCCAACCCGCCCAGCAAGCCGTGTCGGTTCAGGAAAAAAGCTGCCGCGAAGTCGTCCTGGACTGCTGGAATGCGCAGTGCGCTGCCGGCCAGTTGGCCCAGCGAGCTCAGTCCCAGGCGCTGGTCGGCGCCCCACCACGCGCCCTCGCTGATGGCGCGCGCCCCCAGCAGCAGCTGCTGACCGGTGTGCGGATGGTCGATCGGATCCAACCAGACCAGAAATCGGTCGGCATAAAAACCCCATTGCACCAGATCGGCGCCACCGACCCCGCGCAGCGTCACGATCGCGCCCACCGCGCACAGCGCCAGTGCAATCACGCCGGCGCCCAACAGGCGCTTGCGCGCCGCCAGCGCGTAACACAGCGCCATCGCGCTGCACCACACCAGCAGCAGGATCAAGGGCGAATAGTCGTCCACCTGCACCAGCGCCAGTCCCAGCAGCGCCAGAAATAGCAGCGCCGGTGCGCCCAGACGCAACCAGCGCGCGGCGCGCGGTCCGCGCGCGCTGTGTCGCCATCCCAGCCCGACGGCCAGGCAGTGCGCCGCCAGCGCGCACAGCGCCAGCTTGGCAAATTCGACGGGCTGCAAATCGAACACGCCCGTTTCATCGCCCCACAGCACCTGCGCCGCCAGGGCCAGCAAGGCGCTGGCGGCCAGCGCCGCCAGCAGCGCCTCGACCACCGTCTGGGGCAGCGCCAGCGCCTGGGTGCGCAGACGCACACGCAGGTGCGCACCAACGCCCAGTCCGAGCGCCAGCAGGCCTACGCTTTTCTGGAAGAAGCGCGGCCAGGACGATTCCAGCGCGCCCAGCCCCAGTTCAAGCTGAAGCAGCAGACCTGTGGCCATCAGCAGCATGCCGGCCGCCGTGGCCAGCGTCAGGCGCCCAGGTAGCAACAGACAGCACCACAGCGCGGCCCAGCCCAGCAGCAGCGACCAGCCCAGTCCGGGTGGTGTGCCGGCGCGCTGCAACAGCAGCGCGACCAGGCCGGCGATGGCGAGCAGGGCGCTGGCAAGCGCCGCGGCGCGGTCGGGCCAGTCGCAGGCGCGCACGAACGGCCAGCGTCCTCCTTGCCAGGCCAGCAAGGTGGCCAGCAGCGCGCCCGCCGCCAGGCCCATGCCCAGCCACAGCGCCACGCCCGGGGCCAGCGTCCACGGCAGCCGCTGTTCCCAGCGCCAGACGACGCCGGCCGGCAGGGGCGTTTCGGCGGCGGCAAACAGCGTCACGTGCCGGCTCGGGATCAGGATCAGCTGGTCGCCGTCCTGCCTGACGCTCAGGCGGGTGCGTCCCAGCGTGACCGCCGTGACATCTTGCAGCGGCTCCTCGCGGCGCGCCAGTTCCAGTTGGCCGTTTGCGCCGAGCAGCATCAGCGGCGCGCGCGCGCCGTCCGCGCCGGCGCTGCTGAGCACGAACTGGTCATGCACCCGCGCCAGCGTGGCGCTGCCCGCGCCAACCTGGGCGATGCCGAGTCGGTTGCTGCAATCGAGGTTGCCACCCAGGCTGGCCGGGCGGGCCAGCGCCAGCGCGCGCGGCGCCGCGCGGTTCCACAGCATCACGGCGCGCAGCGCGGCCGGCTGCTCCGGGCAGGGCGCCAGCGCGCGGCCGTCGCGATACAGTGTGGCGCCGTCGTAGCGCCACAGCTGTCCGGCATGCTGCAGGGTGACGCTGTCCGTATCCAGCGCGCCGACGGTCAATTCGGCCGCGCCCAGGCGCACCCGCTGACCTTCTTGCAAGGCCAGCGCGCCGCTGTGCCAGGCCAGTTCGCCGCGCTGCAGCAGCACCTGCTTGGCAGCGCTCAGATTGCGCAGCCACCAGTGGCCGTCGCTGTCGCGCCGCAATCCGATATGGCGCGTATCGGCCTGTGCGGCGGCCAGTTCGCGCGCGCCCAGTTCGCGCGTTGCACCCGGCGCGAGCGTCACGCTGATGGCGGCGGGAAACCAGGCCGGTGGCGCGCGCCACACGGCCAGCGCCTGCAAAGCGCACAGCAGGGCCAGCGCGGCGCAGCTGAGCACGGTGGCGCTTCGCGCTGGCCAGAGCCCCGGCTTCATGCTGCCACCGTCATGTCAGCTTGGGCCGCTTGCTGCGTCAGACTGGCGCGTATCGTGCGCAGCATGCGGCTAATGTGCAGCGCGTTGCGCGGGCGCCGCGCCGGATCGGGATCGAGCAGGGTGCGCAGCAGCGCGAGCGCGGTGGCACTGGTGGCGCCGGCCGGACACCAGGTGCCGTCCGCCGTCCGATGTGCCGTGCGCTCGATGCGTGCGCTAAACAGCGCCGCCTCGTCGGCCTGCAAGCTCATTGCCGGCGGCCTGCCGAGCGGCGTGCCGTCCTGCTGCTGCGCCTGGTATTGCCGGGCGCAGTCGCGGCAAAAGCGCAAGCTCACGCCCCCGCTGACCAGATAGTAAAACAGCGCGCCGAGCGCGAAATAGTCGGTACGCGTGTCAGTGCGGTAGCCATCGGCGCCGGACGGGAAAAATTGTTCCGGCGCCTGCCAGTTGGCGGTGCCGGCATACGAATGGGCCAGCGTGTCGTCGCGCAGGCGGTTGGTGCCGAAGTCGGCCAACTTGATGCGGCGCCGGCTGGCGTCGAGCAGCACATTGGCCGGCTTCAGGTCCAGGTAGCGCCAGCCGTACTGGTGCACTTTGGCCAAGGCGTGGTGAATCTGTTCGATCCAGTCGAGCACCTGGGCAAAACTGGGTGCCCGGCCCTGCTGGCGCAGGCCGGCCAGTTGCCGGCCCAGGTCACACGCCATCAGTTCCAGCGCCAGCACCGGCAGGCCCTCGTGCAGGCCGCTGTCGAGCAGGCGCACGATGTGGCGCTCGTCCCAAGGGGAGAGCGAGCGCAGAAACGCGATTTCGGTGTAAGCGCTGGCGCTCCAGCGTTCGCGCTGCAACGGGCCGGCCAGCGCCATCTGGGTTTGGTTGATCAGTTTCAGCGCGACGTCCTTGCCATCGGCCAGCGCGCTGGCGCGCCACACGACGCCGTAGGCCGAGCTGGCGATCGGCGCGCACAGTCGATAACTGCCGGCGTCCAAAGTGATGATTGTGTCTGCTGCGGGCATGCTTCCTCCACCATGTTGGGTGGCGGCAGGCACCGCCGCAGGAAGCTAGCGGGGGGAGGGGGCAAGCAGGTGTGGCGCAGGCGCTGCGCTTAGAGCGGCGCGCCCAGACGGGCCGTCTGCCCTTCGATCAGGGTGGCCGAGAATACTCGTCGCTCGGGCGCGCTGCTACCCTTGTCAATCAGGGTCGACAGCATTTCGACGGCCGCTTGCGCCATGTTCTGGACCGGCTGGCGTACGGTCGTCAGGCCGTAGCTGATCCAGGCGGCCGGCGCGATGCCGCCGAACCCGGTGATCGACAGCTGGCCCGGCACGTCCAGCCCGAACTCGTGGCGCGCGCTGTCGAGGCAGCCGATCGCCATCACGTCGTTGCAGCAAATGATCACGTCGGGCGGTCCGGCCAGCTGTTCGAGGATCTCGCTCAGGCCGCGCACGCCGCTGGCGTAATCGTCGCCGCCGCCGACGATCAGCGGTGCCGGCAGGCGCAATTCGGCCAGCCGTTCGACGCTGCCACGCATGCGTTCGCGGGCGATCACCGAATCGTCCGGCCCGCTGATGATCGCAAAGCGCCGGTGACCGAAGCCGGCCAGGCGCGACACCAGTTGGCGCGCGCCCTCGAGCTGGTCGCACACGATGGCGTTGATGTTGGCGTCGCGAAGCTGGCGGTTGTACAGCACAAACGGCACCCGGCGGCGCGAGAATTCGGCCACCTGGGCGCGCGACAGGTGCGCCGCCACGACCACGCCGTCGACCTGGAAGTGCCACATTTCCGACAGCACCTGGTCGATTTCCGTCTCGCTGGGCAGCGTAAACAACAAGATGCGCATGCCACGCAGCGCGAACTGGCGGCTCAGCTCGGCCAGCACGTCGGGGAAATACAGATTGGCCCGGTCCGAGATGATCAAGGCGATCAGGTTCGAACGGCGCGTGTTCAGACTGCGCGCGGCGGCGTTGGGGGTGTAGTCGAGCTGGCTGGCCGCCTTCATCACGCGCGCATGGGTCGCCTTGGACACGCTGGCGCCGGGCTTGAAACTGCGCGACACGGCCGACTGCGACACCCCTGCCAGCGTGGCCACGTCATACGACGTGACGCGGCGCGCCTCGCGCTGGATCAGCGCGAGGATGTCGGCCACGGTGTGGCTTTGCAGGGGGTGCGTGTTGCTCATCGGGGTCGATAGCGGGTCCTAAACAGGGGGTTGTAGTGTACCGTAGCAACTTCCTATACTGCAATACATTTCCGCGAAGAAATGCTGATTGCGTAAAAGTATTAATTTGCATTGCTGCACGCCAGTGTGCCGTATGGGCTGGGCTGGCCCGGCGGCGCCACATTCCACGCGCTGTAGTCGGAGACCAGGCCGCGCAGCCAGTGGCGGGTGCGGGCGATCGATTCGGTGCCGGCCACAGCGCCGCGCACGCTCAGTTCGACTTCCACCCATTGGGCGCGGTCGCGCGGATACGTCAGCGTCAGCGTGGTCAGACCGAGCGCGTCGGTCTTGCCGGCGCTGCTGACGGTGGTCGGTATGCCGGGATCGAGCACACCGTTGCCGTTGGTGTCGAGGCCGGCGTCGTACACGCCATTGCGCCCCAGGTCCTCATTGGCGCAGACAAAGTAGGGCGCGCTGCGGTCTATCGCCCAACTGCCCACGGCCGGATCGAAGGCGCCGTCTTTGCCGATCAGCGGATACCATTGGTACTCCCCTTTGGCAAACGAGGTCGGCCACACTGTCGCGCTGATGCTCACCCCCGGCACGGCGACGCCGGCGCTGTCGGACACCAGCACCGAAAACTCCTGCTGCAGCAGGGTGGGCGAAAGCGGCAGCACGGTGTTGCCGGTGCCGAACTGTATCGACAGGGCGCGCTTGTTGACCGTCAAGTAGGTGGTGGCGCTGGCGGCGGGCAGTTGCACGATGCGCGCGTTGATGGCGACGCCGTCCTTGCCGCTGCTGCCGGGCCCGGCCACGAACACGGCGCGCGCGCGCCCGTCGCTGCCGGTGCTGACGGTGAACGGCGCATCAAGCGCGCCGCCGCTGGCGTCGGCGCCGATCGAGAACGCGATGGTCGCGCCGCTGACCAGATTGTTGGCTGCGGTATTGTCGCGCACGGTGGCGATCAGGGTGCTGCGTTCGCCGCTGCCGACGGTCGGCAGGTCGCTTTGCAGCGTGATCTGGGAGGCCTGCGTCAACGGCGCGACAAAACGTATCCGGGTCGACGCCGAAGGGCCGCCGGCGACGCTGGCGTCGAGCGTGGCAACCCCGGTGTCGGGCGAGCTGAGGTAGGCGCGCAACACGGCGCCGGCATTGAGCGCGATCGTGCTTGCGAGCAGCTGGCCGCAGGCCGGGTCGGCATACAGGCGCCCGCGCGAACTGCTCAGAAGCAGGCTGACCACGGGCTGTCCCCCTTGTGGTGTGTAGCCGATATCGACCGGAACGCAGCTGCCGATGTCGTTTTGCGCCAGCACCTCATTGCCGCTGGCGTCAGTGGTCGGGGCCGGTTTGACGCTCAATTCGGTGGGGTTCAGTGAGCCGATCGTGATCGCCATGCGCGCGCTGGCACCGAGGGCGCTGGCGCTCAGCATTTCCGCGCCGGCCTGGCTGGCGCGCAGTTGCATGCGCGCCTGACCTTGCGCGTCGGTGACGGGCGCGCCCGGTGTCACCGGACTGCCGTGCGCACTGGCCAGCGCCAGGGCGACGCCCGGAATCGGATGCCCGGCGGAGTCGCGCAGGGTGGCGGTGACATCGACCGTGTTGCCCTGCAGCGCGGCGCCGGCGCCGCTGAGGGCGAGCGTGGTGCCGACCACGTTCACGCTGGCGCTGGCCGACTGCGCGCCTGCGCTGGCTGATACCTTGATGGCGCGGTTGGCGTTGGCGCCGCCGGTGCCCAGCGTCGCACTGACCTTGCCATTTTTGTCAGAAATGGGATCTTGCACCGTCAGAATGCCCGAGTCCGCGCTCAGATCGACTTTGACGCCGGCCAGCGCCGTGTTGCCGCTGCCTTTTACCAGCGCGGTGATGAGCACGTCGCCGCCCGCCAGGCCGGCCGAGCCCAGCTCGGTGTTGCTGACGACCAGGCTGAGCGCCGTGACCTGCGGTGCCGGCGCCGGCGCGACGATCACCGGTGGCACCGGCGTCGGCGCCGGCGTCTGTGCCACCGGCGGCGTCGGTTGCACCATGCCGCCGCAGCCGCCCGGATTGGTCAGCGAGCAGCTTGAGGCGGTCGCGGCGTCATTGCCGCCACCGCCGCCACCGCAACCGGCCAGCAGGCAGCCGGCATACACAGCGCACAGGGCAAATGATCGTGTACTCACAGGACCTCCATGAAAAATGCATTGGCGTACCGGCCGAGCGTAGCGCTGGAGCGGTGGCAACTATTTGATTCGGAGCAACCCATTTGCATCGCGTGCCAGGCCCGCTGGGGCGGCGCCGGCGCGCGCGCGGCCGGCCCGCAAAAAATTCTCCGTTCGGCCACCATTCTGGTAACATGTTGCCCCTTTATCGTGAAGGGTCGACATGGCCAATGCTTGCGGCGTCGATTTCGGTACGTCTAACTCTACAGTTGGCTGGGTACGCCCCGGCCAGTCCGCCTTGTTGCCTCTGGAAGAGGGTAAGGCGACCCTGCCATCGGTGGTGTTTTTCAACGCCGACGACGAGGAAGTGAGTTATGGCCGCGCGGCCCTGGCCGCCTATCTGGCCGGCTATGAAGGGCGTTTGATGCGCTCGCTGAAAAGCTTGCTGGGCACCAGCCTGATCGACGGCCAGACCGAGGTGGGTGGACGGGCCTTGCCGTTTCGGATGTTGTTGGCCCACTTCATCGGCGAAGTCAAACGGCGCGCCGAGCAGGCCGCCGGGCGCGAATTCACCAGCGCCGTGTTTGGTCGCCCGGTGTTTTTCATCGACGACAGCGCCGCCAACGACCAGCTGGCCGAAGACACGCTGGCCGAAGTGGCCCGTTCGGTCGGCTTCAAGGACATCGCTTTTCAATACGAGCCGATCGCCGCCGCGTTCGACTACGAGTCGCAGATCCGGCGCGAAGAACTGGTGCTGATCGCCGACATCGGCGGGGGCACGTCCGACTTCTCACTGGTGCGCCTGTCGCCCGAGCGCGCCGAACGGCTTGACCGGCGCGACGACATCCTGGCCACCGGCGGCATCCACATCGGCGGCACCGATTTCGACAAATACCTGAGCCTGGCGTCGGTGATGCCCTTGCTTGGCTATGGCAGCGCGCTCAATAACGGCGCCGAGGTGCCGTCGGGCTATTTCTTCAACCTGGCCACCTGGCACACCATCAACCTGGCCTACACCAAGAAAGTGTGGACCCAGTTGGCCGACGTGGCGCGCGACGCGCGCGAGCCGGCCAAGCTGGCGCGCCTGCAAAAGCTGATCGACCAGCGCGCCGGCCACTGGCTGGCGATGCAGGTCGAGCAGGGCAAGATCGCGCTGTCGGACGCGGCCAGCGTGGTGCTCGAACTGGACCGGCTCACGCCGGCGCACAGCCTGACGCTGCAGCGCAGCGAATTTAACGCCGCCATCGGACATCTGGTCGGCTCGGTCGAACATACCGTGCTGCAACTGATCAAGGATGCGGGCGTCGCGCCGGACGCCGTCGATACCGTGTTTTTCACCGGCGGCTCGAGCGGCGTGCGATTATTGCGCGAGAAAATCGGCGCGCTGCTGCCGAACGCAAAAAAGGTCGAGGGCGACCTGTTCGGCAGCATCGGCGCCGGTCTGGCGCTGGACGCCGTGCGCAAGTTTGGCT
Source organism: Burkholderiales bacterium (assembly GCA_038207625.1). GTDB lineage: Bacteria > Pseudomonadota > Gammaproteobacteria > Burkholderiales > Burkholderiaceae_D > JBBQZO01. The sequence goes on from JBBQZO010000028.1 coordinate 22,756, forward strand.
AATTGAGAAGGAATACCGTGAGCGTATTTGAACAAGCGATCGTCATGCTCGACTTCGAGACCACCGGCCTGTCGCCTGCGATGGGCGACCGGATCACGGAGGTGGCGGCGCTGCGCATCGTGGACGGACGCATCACCGAGCGCTATGTGTCGCTGATCAATTGCGGCGTGCGCATTCCCGCCTTCATCACTGCGCTGACCGGCATCTCGCAGGCCATGGTGGACCGCGCGCCGCCGGTCGACCAGGTGGTGCCCGAACTGCTCGAGTTCATCGGCACCTCGGCCCTGTCGGCCCACAACGCCAGCTTCGATGAGAAATTCCTCAATGCCGAAAGCGCGCGCCTGGGTTTGACGCCCGCTCATGCGGCGCTGGTGTGCTCGCTCAAACTGTCGCGCCGGGTGTTTCCCGGCTTGGCCAGCTACAAGCTGGGGCAATTGTCGAGCCAGTTGGGCATCCGCTTCAAGAGCGCCGCGCACAGGGCCGAGTCGGACGCGGAAGTGGCGGCTCAGGTGCTGATCCACATCGGCCAGCACCTGGGCAGCGCCTACGGCATCGGACGGGTGGACGCGCAGTTGTTGGCGTCGGTCAACAAGCTGAGCGCGGCCAAAGTGCCGGCGTTTTTGGGTGCCGCAAAAAATAGCTGATGCGCGGGCCTAGTCCGCATTACAATAACGCCATCGAAACATCCCGATTGCCGATTGTTTAATGTTGCGCCGTTCCATAGTCCATGCCTTGCTGTCGCTGTTGCTGTTGCTGTCGCAACAGATGGGGATCGCGCACGGCATGTCGCATTGGACCGGCAGCGGCCCGAACCGGGCGCAACTGAGCGAGCAGGGTGCGGCCACGCCGGGCTTGGCGCTCGACCAGGTGTGCGACCAGTGTCTGGCGTTCGCCCAGATCGGCTCCGCGCTGGGCAGCACCGATTTTTCCTTCTTTACCCCCGAGCATACCCAATCCCACCTGCCGGATGTCAGCGCGCAGTCGATCTGCCGCCGCACCGTCTGCGCCTTCCGTTCGCGCGCCCCGCCTGTCACCGCCTAGAGCTGTCGATCGCTTGAGCCGCAGCGCCTGTTTTCAGGCAGCGTCTCGCTATTGTCTATGTGTACAGGAAAACTATGTTCAAACAATCCGTTTTGGCGACGGCGCTTGCCGCCGCATTCGCCGTTCCGGTGTGCGCCAACGCCGCCGATGACAAGGAACTGAGCGCGATCCGCGCCCAGATCCAGGAAATGAAACAATCGTACGAGGCGCGGTTGAAGGCGCTCGAGGAGCGCTTGCAGCAAGCCCAGGCGAGCGCCACCGAGGCTGTGCAAACTGCGCAGGCGGTCCAGGCGGCCCAGAGCGCCCAGCCAGTGCCGGCGCCCGCGCCCGCGCCCGCGCCCGCGCCCGCGCCGGCGGTCACTGCGAGCAACGCTTTTAACCCGAATATCTCGCTGATCCTCGGCGGCACGCTGGCCAATCTGTCTCAGGACCCGCAGCAATACCGCATTCAGGGCTTCGTGCCGCCGGCCGGCGACGTCGGCCCCGGCAAGCGCGGCTTCAGCCTGGGCGAGTCCGAGCTGACGCTGGCGGCCAACATCGATCCGATGTTCTCCGGCCAGCTGACGTTCTCGCTGACGGGCGAAAACACCGTCGGCGTTGAAGAGTCATTCGTGCAGACACGCGCGCTGAGCAACGGCGTCAACCTGAAGGTCGGGCGCTTCCTGTCCTCGGTCGGCTACCTGAACAGCCAGCACGCGCATGCCTGGGATTTTGTTGATGCGCCGCTGGTCTATCAAGCCATGTTCGGCGGCCAGTACAAACCGGACGGCGTGCAGCTCAAGTGGCTGGCACCGACCGACACCTTCGTCGAACTGGGCATGGAGCTGGGCAGCGGCGCCAGCTTCCCCGGCAACGACCGCAACAAAAATGGCTTCGGGGCCGGCACCGTGTTCGCGCACGTGGGCGACGACATCGGCAATTCGGGCAGCTGGCGCGCCGGCCTGTCCTATCTGCGCACCGGCGCCGCCAGCCGCAGCTATGGCGACACCGATCCGCTGGCGCCTTCACCAGAGAGCAATGCCCGCGTGGTCAACAACACATTTGGCGGCAGCTCGTCCATCTGGATCGCCGACGCGATCTACAAATGGGCGCCAAACGGCAATCCGACGGGCGAAAACCTGAAGATCCAGGGCGAGTACCTGCGCCGTAAAGAGAGTGGCACGCTGTCTTACGACCAGGCGCAAAGCGGGGCATTTTCCAGTGTCCAGACGGGTTGGTACTTGCAGGGTGTCTACCAGTTCATGCCGAACTGGCGCGCCGGCCTGCGCTACGACCGGCTTGACTCGGGCACGCCGAGCATCGGCCTGGTCGACAGTGGCGCTCTGGCGGCGGGCAGTTTCCCGGCGCTAGCCGCCTATACGCCTGCGCGCAGCAGCGTCATGCTCGACTACAGCCCGTCCGAATTTTCCCGCCTGCGTCTGCAATTGGCGCGCGACCAGTCGCGTCCCGGCGTGACCGACAACCAGATCTTCCTTCAATACATCATGAGTCTGGGCACCCACGCTGCCCATTCTTTCTAAGGAGCTTGTATGCACACCATTAATACCAAGAAATTGCTGGCCGCCGCCCTCGTCGGCGCGGCGACCCTGTTGTCCTGCTCGGCCCACGCGGCCCTGAACGTGCTCGCCTGCGAACCGGAATGGGAGGCGCTGGTCACTGAACTGGGCGGCGACAAGGTCAAAGTATCGAGCGCCACCAATGCGCTGCAGGATCCGCATCGGGTGGAGGCGCGCCCGAGCCTGATCGCGCGCACCCGCAACGCCGACCTGCTCGTGTGCACAGGTCTGGAACTGGAGGTGGGCTGGCTGCCGGTGCTGGTTCAGCAGTCGGGCAACAGCAAGATCGCGCCGGGCCAGCCGGGCGACTTCGAAGCCGGCGCCTTCGTCAACCGGCTCGACGTGCCCAGCAAACTCGATCGCAGCGAAGGCGATGTGCACGCGGCGGGCAATCCGCACATCCAGCAAAATCCGCACAATATCGCGGCCGTCGCGGTCGCGCTGGGCAAGCGCCTGGCGAGCATCGATCCGGCCAACGCGGCCTATTATCAGGCGCGCGAAAAAGACTTCACGGCACGCTGGAGCGCCGCGATGCTGAAATGGGAGGCGGCGGCGGCGCCCTTGAAAGGGGTGGCGGTCGTCGAACATCACAAGAACATGGAGTATCTGATGGGCTGGCTGGGCCTGCGCCAGGTCGGCACGCTCGAGTCCAAACCGGGCGTCGAGCCGAGCGCCGCGCATCTGGCCGAACTGCTGGCCCAATTGCAACATCAACCGGCCAAAATGGTGTTGCGCGCTGCCTATCAGGACAGCCGCGCTTCGCAGTGGCTGTCCGAACACGCGCACATCCCGGCCGTCGTGGTGCCGTTCACGGTCGGTGCGGACGACAAGTCGAAAGACCTGTTCGCACTATTTGACACCTCGGTGCAACGTTTGCTGGCGGCCCTGAAATGAATTTCGCCGCCTTCGACTTCTCTATCGTCCAATGGGCCTTTCTGGCCGGCCTGCTGGTACTCGCCACCCACATTCCGCTGGGAGCCCAGGTGCTCAAGCGCGGCATCGTGTTCATCGACCTGGCGATCGCCCAGATCGCCGCGCTGGGCGTGATCATCGCCGGTTCGGGCGACTTGGACCCGCATGGCTGGGCCGTGCAGGTGGCCGCCGGCATCGCCGCGCTGCTGGGCGCCTTGCTGCTGACATGGACTGAAAAACGCTGGCCTGAAGTGCAGGAAGCCCAGATCGGCGTGATGTTCATCCTGGCCGCGACGGCCGGCCTGCTGCTGGTGGCGCACAACCCGCACGGCGGCGAGCACCTGCAAGACTTGCTGGCCGGCCAGATCCTGTGGGTCAACAGCAGCCAGTTGCTGTTGCCGGCCGTGGGCGCCGCCTTCATCCTGACGGTGCTGTATTTCTTCAACGGCCGGCTGGGGCGGCTGGGCTTCTACCTGATCTTTGCGCTGGCAGTGACGGCCTCGGTGCAACTGGTCGGCGTGTATCTGGTGTTTGCCAGCCTGATCGTGCCTAGCCTGGCGGTGCGCCACTACCCGGAACGGCGCAAGCTGGTGTTGGCATACGTGATCGGGATCGGCGGCTATGCCAGCGGTCTGGTGTTGTCGGCCGTGCTGGACTTGCCATCCGGCGCGCTGATCGTCTGGTGCCTGACGCTGCTGGCCATGCTGGTGTACTCGCGCGGGCCCAAACCGCAAGTGCTGTCGGCCTGACGAACCGCTGCTAGCGAGCCCCGCCGTGAGCAATCACCGCGGGGCTTTTTATCGCCTGCATGATGCCAAGTTGACAGCTTGCTTGCGCGCCATCAAAGTCAGAAGGATAACGAGTATTAAAATTTAAACAACAAAAAAGGAAAATTTCAAGCTTTTGCCTGGTCATGACCTGGTTCGGTCTGGCGGGCATGTACGTCAGGAGTTCTAGCATGAACAACCGCAATCTGACCATGGAAAACTATCAGACTTACGTCTGGTTTCGCGAGGCGGCAGAACGCGGCGATGCGTTTGCGCAATTCAATCTCGGTCTGATGTACAAACAGGGCAATGGCATCGCGCGCGACGATCAGCGTGCCTTCGGCTGGTTGCGCAAGGCGGCGCTGCAAAAGCTGGTGTTCGCGCAAAACCACCTTGGCGCGATGTTTTACAACGGGCGCGGTGTGGCCAAGGATGACGGCGAGGCGGCCTTCTGGTTTCGCAAGGCGGCCGAGCAGGGCGACGCGTCGGCCCAGCAAAACCTGGGACAAATGTACAAAAAAGGGCGCGGCGTGGTGCAAGACCATGAAATCGCGCTGGCCTGGTTCTATCGCGCTGCCGAGCAGGGCGTGGCCAGTGCCCAGAACCTGCTGGGCGAAGCCTATCTGAATGGGCATGGCGCGAGCCGTAATTTTCCGTTGGCGATGGCCTGGTTTCGCAAGGCGGCGGTGCAGGGCGATTGCAACGCGCAACTTAATCTGGGCGCGATGTACAAGGATGGGCTGGGCGTCGATCAAAGCGAGGTGCTGGCACTGGGCTGGTTCCGTCAGGCCGCTGCCCAGGGCGATCCGGTGGCCCAGCGCAAGCTCGGCGTTGCCTACGCCGAAGGGCGCGGCGTGCCATGCGACCCCTTGCGCGCATATGCCTGGCTGCTGCGCGCCGGCGAGCAGGGCGACCGCGACGCCCAATACAATCTGGGCGTGATGCTCGCCAATGGCCAGGGGGTCGAGCGCAACGATGTGCGCGCGCTGAGCTGGTACCGGCGCGCGGCCGAGCAAGGACACATGCTGGCTCAATACAATCTGGGCGGCATGTATGCCAACGGTTGCGGGGTCGCGCGCGACGCGCACGCGGCACTGGCGTGGTACCAGCTGGCGGCCCAGCAGGGCGCCGCCAATGCCCAGTTCAATCTGGGCGTCATCTATGCGACCGGCCGGGGCGTGCCCAAGGACGAAGTGCGTGCCGCGCTGTGGTATCGCAGTGCCGCCGAGCAGGGCGACGCAAGCGCGCAAAACAATCTGGGCGTTATGTATGCCAACGGGCAGGGCGGCGCCCAGGACGACGGCCAGGCCGTGTACTGGTATTGCCGCGCCGCCGAACAGGGCTACGCGCTGGCCCAGTACAACCTGGCCGGCATGTACAGCAGCGGGCGCGGCGTGTTGCGCGATCCGGTGCGTTCCTACATGTGGATCTTGCTCGCCGCGCAAGGCGGCGACGCGGCCGCCAGCAGCAATCAGACCGTGCTGGCGGGCAAACTCAGCGCCGCCGAGCTTGGCTCAGCGCGCGACCTGTCGCAGCAGTGGCAGCAGACGCATCGTCGGCTCAAGGTCGCGCTTCGCGCCGATCAATGAACAGGCTATTGCCGTGGATTTTCTTGGCCTGTTTCTTCGATTCGGTCGCGGCGGTGGCGATCTGGTGGTGTGAATAATACTGGTGCGGCTCGACCTTGATCGCCCCCAGGGACAGACTGATCAAGGAATAAAACACTTTTTTGCCCTGCCGGTCCTCGCTCAGGTAGCCGCCGCGCTCGCGGTCCTCGGTCGAATAGAACCGTTCGATCGCGTTGCCGAACTGCTCCAGTATGGCCAGGCTGCGGCTTTCCCAATCCTCGCTCTGAAACAGGATCATGAAGTCGTCGCCGCCGATATGGCCGATGAAGTCGCGGTTCGGGTCGCACTGTTCGCTGAGGATCTGGCCCGTCAGCTGGATCACGTCGTCGCCCTTGCGGTAACCATACACATCGTTGAACGGCTTGAAGTGGTCCAGGTCGCAATAGCAGACCCAGAAACGGGTGCCGCTCTCGAGCAGGCGGTCGATATGCTCGTTGATCGGCACATTGCCCGGTAACTGGGTCAGCGGGTTGGCGTAGCGCGCCGCGTTGATCTGCATCTGGGTGATTTCGCGCATCAGGTCGTGGCCGGTACCCATGCCCAGGTAGCGTCCCTGATCGGTGATGATGAAACCGTTCGACAGATGGTGCGCATCGGCTTGCACCATGCTGAAACTCAAGTCCTGCAAGCTGGTGTCCTTGTCGGCGATGATGGGCCGGGCATCCATGAACGCCTTGCAGGATTTTTTGCCATACAGTTCGCGCTGGTAGGGCCGGGCGAAATGGTCGATCATCTCGAAACGGCTCAGCAGGCCCAGCGGCACGCCCTGATCGACCACCGGAATGATGATCAGCTTGGGGTCCTTCATGAATAGTTCGTAGACCTCGTTGTTGCTCATCGCCGGTGCGATCGAAGCGACCCGGTGCAGCAGTTTGAGGATCGTCACGCTGCTCTTTTCGACGCCGGTTTTCTGTGGGTAGACCGCGACGCCATTGCGTCCGAGCGCCTTGACCACTTCGGCCGGCAGCGCGGTGGCCGGGCTGGCATGGGGACGGCCCAGGTGATAGCCCTGGCCGTAGGCCACGCCCAAGTCACGCAGCACCAGCAATTCGGCCTGGGTCTCGATGCCCTCGGCGATGACCAGCGTGTCCGATTTTTCCGCGATCTGCTGGATCGAGCGGACGAACTGCAGCTTGACCGGGTCGTTATTAATGCCCTGGATAAAGTGCATGTCGATCTTCACATATTCCGGGCGCAGCTCTGACCACAGACGCAGGCTGGAAAACCCCTCGCCCAGGTCGTCGATGGCAATCTGGAAACCCATCTGGCGATAGTGCAGCACCGCCTCGCGCATCAGCTCATAGTCGTAGGTGGGCTGGTTCTCGGTCAGTTCAATGATCACCCGGTCGGGGTGAATCCCCATCTTGCGGATGAAATCGAGCGTGTTGCCGTGCGGCGCGCCATGTTGCAGCAAGCATTCCGGACTGACATTGAGAAACAGTTTGCCGGGAAGCGCCAGTTCGGCGAAGCGCTCAAGCACGATCTGGCGGCACAGGTGCTCGATCTCAACGGTCAAGCCGTTGGCGCGCGCCACCTTGAACAGATTCAATGGAGAATGCAGCGGGCTGTCGGACGGCCCCCGTATCAAACCCTCGTAGCCGATGATCTCGCCGCTGCCCATCTGGATGATTGGCTGCAGCAGCGCGCTGAGATGGCGCCGCGCGATGATCTCGCGCAAGTGGCCAGCGAGCATCTCGGCATTGTCGGGCGGGCCATCGGCGCTGCTGCGTACCACCAGCGCCGGTTTCAGATAACTGACTGTCGCCAGTCCCGCGCCGCTGGCGGGCATCACATTGATGGGGGGACGGAGCGGGATATGCATGCGATGGGCCATTCTTGGTGTACGGGCGAAGCAAACTGATGCGGTGGGCCGGACCCGGCCCCGTGCCGACCCGTCCGATGGTAGTGGGCATATGTGACGGCTTGATGAAATTGGCTGGTTTTTGATGTTTTTGGGCAATACTGGAGAAGTTCCCTTGGAAAATATTTCTGAGGCGTTACAATAGATTTGCATCGCCAAATGGCCGCTTGAGAGCGCCATCCTATTTTTCGAGAACGTCTATGAGATTCGCTGTTTGCTGTGCTGCATCGCTCAGCCTGTTGTTCGCCGCGACGGCGACGGCGGGGGTGTTAACCGTCCAGGTGCGCGACAGCACGGGCAAGGCGCTGGCCGACGCCGTCGTGTACGCCGAGCCCGATGGCGCGACCAGTGCGCCCAAGCCGATGCACCCAGCCGAGATCGAACAGAAGGGGCTCAAATTCGCACCGCTGGTGACGGTGATCCAGACTGGCAGCCGCATCTCGTTTCCCAATAACGACAAGGTTCGCCACCACATCTATTCGTTTTCGCCCGCCAAACGCTTCGACCAGAAGCTCTATTCCGGCGTGGCGGCCAGCCCTCAGGTGTTCGACAAGGCCGGCACGGTGGTACTCGGGTGCAATATCCACGACAAGATGGTCGCGTATGTCAAGGTCGTCGATACGCCGTATTTCGCCAGAACCGACGGCGCCGGCGTGGCGCGCATCGAATTGCCGGGCGCCGCCAGCTATAGCGTCAAAGCGTGGCACTACAATATGCCGACCGGCGCCTCGGCCGAACAGGCGTTCAGCGCCAAGGCCGGCGAACTGGCCGGTGCGCTGACGTTCACGCTGGCGCAAAAGCCGCCCACGCAGGACAGCGATGCGCTCGACGGCACAGGATACCGTCCATGAGATGGCGTTTTCGCAGCCTGGAGAGCCGCATCGTCACGCTGTTCCTGGTGTTGATCATCGTCGTGCAGGTGCTTAGCCTGCTGGTGATCCAGAAGGGCATCGATCACAATGCGCGCACCTCGATCGGGCGCGAACTGGCCAATGGCGAGAAGGTGTTCGTGCGCCTGTTTCGCCAGAAGGAACAAACGCTGCGCGACCGCGCCACCAGCCTGCTGGCACGCGACACCGCGTTCGTCACCGCCGTTGGCACCGACGACCGCGCCACCATCGAATCGGCGCTCGACAACAGCGGGCGGCGCATCCGCGCCTCTCTGACGATGCTGGTCGGGGCCGACCGCCAGATCAAGGCCTCCACCAACAGCGCGCAGGCGGCCAGCATTGCCGCGATGGTGCAGGGCAAGCTTGACGAGGCCGAGCGCAGCGGCGGCGCGAACGGCATTGCGATGGTCGACCAGATGCCGTTTCAGATCGTCGTCGTGCCCGTCAAGGCACCGATCGTGATCGGCTGGGTGGTGATGGCGTTTCCGATCGATAAGCAACTGGCCAAGGACATGCAGGAACTGACGTCGCTGCAGGTGGCGATTCTGACGCGCACGGCCGACGGCGCCTGGCGCGCGGTCGACGCGACGCTCACGCGCGAAGCCCAGGCTAGCGTGGCCAGCCAGCTCGGCGCGGTGCCGAACGGGCCGCTGGCGCCGTTCGATCTGCTCATCGATGGGGCCAGCTACAGTGCGCGCCTGCTGTCGATCGGGCACGACGGCGGCGCCTCCACCAGCGTCGTGCTGGCGCGCTCGATCGACGAGGTGGCCGCCGAATACCGCGACCTGGAGCGCTGGCTGATCGGCCTGTCGGTGGTGGGCACCATCGTCGCGGCGATCGCCAGCATCCTGACGGCGAAACACATCGCTCAGCCGCTGCGCCAGCTGGCCGGCACCGCCCAAAGGCTGGAGCGCGGCGACTACAGCGGCAGCGTCGAGTCGAACCGCGGCGATGAAATCGGCGCGCTGGCGCTGGCGTTCAACAGCATGCGCGACGGGATCGCCAAACGCGAGCAGGAGATCCGCCGGCTGGCGTACTGGGACTCGCTGACCAATCTGCCAAATCGGGCCCAGTTCGTGCTGCTGCTGGACGAGTCGATCAGCGCGGCCAGAAGCAGCGCGCAGTCGGTGTTCGTGCTGATGATGGACCTGGACCGCTTCAAGCACGTCAACGACGTGATGGGCCACAATTTCGGCGACGCGCTGCTGCGCCAGGTGGCCGAGCGGCTGCGCCTGGAAATCGTCGTCACCCACGCCTCGGCCCAGGTGGCGCGGCTGGGCGGCGACGAATTCGCCGTGCTGCTGCCGGGCGCCGACCTGGCGCAGGCCCACGCCATCGCGCGGCGCGTGCTGGCCGCGCTCGAGCGCCCGCTGTCGCTGGACGACCAGACGGTCGACATCGGCGCCGGTCTGGGCATTGCCGGCTTCCCGCTGCACGCGGCCGGTGGCGAAGCCTTGCTCAGCATGGCCGAGGTGGCGATGTACTGCGCCAAGCAGCGCAAGGACGGCGCCGTGGTGTACGACGCGCGCATCGACAAGTCCAGCGAGACCAGCCTGGGCCTGCTCACCGAACTGCGCCATGCGATCGAGCGCGACGAATTCCGCCTGCACGTGCAACCGAAGCTACGCCTTGACACCGGCGAAGTGGTCGGGGTCGAGGCGCTGGTGCGCTGGCAGCATCCCTTGCGCGGCAACGTGTTCCCCGACGAATTCATCCCGTTCGCCGAGCAGACGGGCTTCATCCGCGTGCTCACGCGCTGGGTGCTCGACCAGTCCGCCGCACTGTGCCGCGAACTGGCCTTGCAGGGCGTGCACCTGAAGTTTTCCGTCAACCTGTCGACCCGCGATCTGCTCGACGGCGAGTTGCCAGCCAAGTTCGGCGAGACGTTGGCGCGCCACCAGCTGTCAGCCCAGTCGTTCTGCCTGGAGATCACCGAGAGCGCCATCATGGACGATCCGGTGCGCGCCCAGCACACCCTCGAGCGCCTGCATGCGATGGGCGTGGAGCTGTCGATCGACGACTTCGGCACCGGCTATTCGTCGCTGGCGTATCTGAAGCGCCTGCCGGTGGACGAGCTGAAGATCGACAAGTCCTTCGTGCTGAACATGGAAAACGACATCGGTGACACCAAGATCGTGCGCTCGACCATCGACCTGGGCCACAACATGGGCTTGCGCGTGGTCGCCGAAGGCATCGAAAGTGAAGCCGTGTGGCGCCTGCTGGCCGCACTGGGCTGCGATCAGGGGCAGGGCTACTTTATGAGCCGGCCGATGCCGGGCGACCAACTGCTCGCCTGGATCGCCAAATGGCGCGCCCCCCAGCCGCACGCTGCGCACGCGCCCAGCTTCACACTGACCAAATAAAAGCCGGCCCGGGCGGCGCTTTTCCAGCCAATAAGTCGCGCAATCCACGCTATGATCGGCCTCGGCCTGCCAGCGATGAGCACTGGCGCGCCCACCTTTCTTGTTCCCTCTATGGATACTCTATGCAACTGAGACATGCATCGCTACTTTTCAGCCTGACCTTTGGCCTGGGCGCAAACGCGCTCGCGCAAACCTGTCCGCCCGGCGGCAGCGCGCCGATCTACCCGCTGAGCAAGAAGGTTGCGCAACTAGACGATTACCACGGCACCAGCGTCGCTGATCCGTACCGCTGGCTGGAAGACGCCAACAGCGCCGAGACCAAGGAGTGGGTGGATGCGCAAAACCACCTGACCCAGGCTTTCCTGGCGACCATTCCCGAGCGCGCCGCCATCAAGGAACGCCTGACCCGGCTGTGGAATTACGAGCGCTACAGCGTGCCGTTCAAGGAAGGCGGACGTTACTTCTACAGTCGCAACGACGGCCTGCAAAACCAGTCGGTGCTGTATACGATGCAGCACATCGCCGACGCGCCGCGCCTGCTGCTGGACCCGAACACGCTGGCCGCCGACGGCACCGTGGCCTTGGCCGGCATGGCCGTCAGCCCGGACGGCAAGTACCTGGCCTACGGCACGGCCGCCTCGGGCTCCGACTGGAACGAATGGAAGGTGCGTGACATCGACACGGGCAAGGACTTGAACGATCACCTGAAGTGGGTCAAGTTCTCCGGCGCCTCCTGGACGCACGACGGCAAAGGCTTCTTCTACAGCCGCTACGACGCGCCCAAGGAAGCGACCAAGCTGGCCGACGTTAATTATTTTCAGAAGCTGTATTTCCATAAAGTGGGCACCGAGCAAAGCGCCGACGTGCTGGTGTATGACCGTCCCGACCAGAAGGAATGGGGCTTCGGCGGCCAGGTCAGCGATGACGGCCATTATTTGATCATCACCGCCAGCCAGGGTACCTCGCCCAAGGTGCGGGTGTTCTACAAGGACTTGAGCAAGCATGCTGCGCCCGTTATTGCGCTGATCGACGCCTTCGACGCGTCTTACAATTTCATCGACAACGACGGCCCGGTGTTCCTGTTTAGCACCGACAACAAGGCGCCCCGTTCGCGCATCGTCGCCATCGACACGCGCAAGCCGGCTGCGGCGAACTGGAAGGAAATCGTGCCGCAAAGCGCGCAGACGATGGGCGCCGTCAACCTGCTGCACAACCAGCTGGTGGTCAATTATCTGGCCGACGCGCGCAGCGTCGTCAAGGTGTTCGACCTGGCCGGCAAGGCGGTGCGCGAGGTTGAACTGCCCGGCATCGGCACCGCCGCCGGTTTTGGCGGCAAGCGCCACGACACGGAAACCTTTTATGGTTTTAACAGCTTCACCAATCCCAACACGATCTACCGCTACGATATGCTCAGCGGCAAGAGCAGCATCGTGCGCCAGCCCAAGCTCGACTTCGATCCGGTCGCCTTCGAAACGCGCCAGCAGTTTTTCACCAGCCGCGACGGCACCCGGGTGCCGATGTTCATCGTCTCGAAAAAGGGCCTGAAGCTCGACGGGAGCAATCCTACCTATCTGTACGGCTACGGCGGCTTCAACATTTCGCTGACACCGAGCTTTTCGGCCGCTAACCTGGCCTGGATGGAAATGGGCGGCGTCTACGTGATGGCCAATTTGCGCGGCGGCGGCGAGTACGGCGAAGCCTGGCACGAGGCGGGCACCAAGCTGCACAAGCAAAACGTGTTCGACGACTTCATCGGCGCCGCTGAATGGCTGATCGCCAACAAGGTCACCTCGCCGGCCAAATTGGCCATCGGCGGTGGAAGCAACGGCGGCCTGCTGGTGGGCGCGGCGCTGACCCAGCGTCCCGAACTGTTCGGCGCGGCGATCCCGCAGGTGGGCGTGCTCGACATGCTGCGCTTTCACAAGTTCACCATCGGCTGGGCCTGGACCTCGGACTACGGCTCGTCCGATAACGCGGACGAATTCAAGGCGCTGTTCAAGTATTCGCCACTGCATAACCTGAAAGCGGGCAGCTGCTATCCGGCCACGATGATCACCACGGCCGACCATGACGACCGGGTGGTGCCGGCGCACAGCTTCAAGTTCGCCGCCACGGCGCAGGCCGCGCAAGCGGGCAGCGCGCCCATCCTGATCCGCATCGACACCAAAGCTGGACACGGCGCGGGCAAGCCCACCACCAAGCAGATCGAGGAAGTGGCCGACCGCTGGGGTTTCCTCAGCCGCGCGCTGCATATGAACGAGCCGGCCAAGGTCGCCGCGCAATAAGCGTGCGCAATAGTGGCGCCGGCGAACTGCGGTTGGCCGGCGCCATTTTTTCGCCCGCGATAGAAAGTATTGGAAAGCGATACTTGGCTAGTCGTGACGCACAACGTAGCGCTTAACGCTATGCGTGTGGATGCAAATTTGGCAAAGTGGCTGCTCTGATCAACCACCGCCAAGGATTGCCATGTCGTCTCTCTACTCGCGCCTGTGTGCGCCGCTTGCCACCGTTACGCTGATGGTCGCCGCGCTGCTGCTGCACGGCCTGATTGGTCAGCCGTCCGATTACCATCACTTTGCCGACCAGCGCAGCTGGTTCGGCATCGTCAATGGCGCCGACGTGTTGTCCAATCTGGGCTTCCTGGTGGTCGGAGTATATGGGCTCGCGCAGGTCTGGCGCGCGCGCAGTGCCGGCCTGGAAGTGCGGGCGCGCAGCTGGTATGGCTGGTTCTTCTTTTCGCTGGTGCTTACCGCAGCCGGATCAAGCTACTACCACCTGGCGCCCGATAACGCGCGGCTGGTGTGGGATCGTCTGCCCATCGCGTTTGGCTGCGCGAGCGTGCTCGCGGCCGTGCTGCGCGACGCATGTCGGGTGTCGAACGCGATGCTGTGGACGCTGGTCGCGGCGGCCCTGGCCAGCGTGCTGTGGTGGCGCTACACCGACCTGTCCGGCGTAGGCGACCTGCGCGCTTATCTGCTGATGCAGCTGCTGCCGCTGGTGCTGGCGCCGCTGATTCAGTGGCAAAGCCAGGCGCGCCGCGCTGAGCGGCTGGCGTTCGGCGTGGCGATCACGCTGTACCTGCTGGCCAAGGTGTGTGAGTGTGCCGATCACGCCATCCTCAACGCCGTCGGCGTCATCAGTGGCCACACCGTCAAGCACTTGCTCGCCGCGCTGGCCGCGGCCATGCTGGCGCGCAGTTTCGCACGCCGCCTGCCGCCCGCTAGGCGCGATGGGTCAGTCTGGCCTGCGCCTTCTTCGGTGTGAGGGCGACGATTTTCCCGCTCGTTCCGGGTGCGGCACCGGCATGCGGGGCGGGCGCGGGACCAGAACGCGCGTCGAGCTTGAACACGCTGACAACGCGGGCCAGGTTGCGCGCCTGATCTTGCAGGGATTCGGAGGCGGCTGCGGCCTGTTCCACCAGCGCGGCGTTCTGTTGGGTCACCTGATCCATTTGCGCGATCGCCATGTTGATCTGTTCGATGCCCGTTTCCTGCTCGGCGCTGGCGGCAGTAATCTCGCCCATGATGCCGGTCACCCGCCGCACGCTGGCGACGATCTGTTCCATCGTGGCGCCCGCCTGGCCGACCAGTTTGCTGCCGATGGCGATCTTGTCGACCGAGTCGCCGATCAGCAGTTTGATTTCCTTGGCGGCGCCGGCCGAACGCTGGGCCAGGTTGCGCACTTCCGAGGCGACGACGGCGAAACCGCGGCCCTGTTCGCCGGCTCGCGCCGCTTCCACGGCGGCGTTCAGCGCCAGAATATTGGTCTGGAATGCGATGCCGTCGATGACGCCGATGATGTCGACGATTTTTCTGGACGATTCGTTGATCGCCGCCATCGTGTCGACCACCTGCGCGACGACACTGCCGCCTTGCAGCGCCACCTCCGACGCCGATGCGGCCAGTTGATTGGCCTGGCGCGCATTCTCGGCGTTCTGTTTCACGGTACTGGTCAGTTCCTCCATCGACGACGCCGTCTCTTCCAGCGAACTGGCCTGCTGCTCGGTTCTGCTCGACAGGTCCTGATTGCCGGCGGTGATCTGGCTGGACGCGGTTGCGATCGTGTCAGTGCCGCCGCGCACTTCGCCGACGATGCGCACCAGTGCCTCGTTCATGTCCTTCAGCGCAGTGAGCAGGTCGCCCGTTTCGTCGTGCGTGGTGGGGTGGACACGCACCGTCAGATCGCCGCCTGCGACCTGACGCGCGACATCGACGGCGACCTGCAAGGGGCGCACGATATTGCCGCTTAGGACAAACGCGATCAGCATCGCGATGAGCGCCGCGACGATACCGCCGCCGACCAGAAACCAGCGCGTCAGCGATTGCAGCGCCGCCGCGTCCACACCGCGCTGGGTCAACAGCGACGCTTCTGCGCCGTTGATCTCGGCAACGAGCGCGCGCATCGCGTCCATGCCGCGCTTGCCATTGCCTTGTTGCATGAGTGCGACGACCGCGTCCATTTTTCCGTCGGTCGCGTCGGCACGCAGCTTGACTACCGGGTCGATACCGGTGCTAAGCCAAGCCTGTTGTTCAAGGTCTAGCTTGCGCAAGCGCTCTTGTTGCGCTGGATTGTCGGCCGTCAGCGCACTTGCCTTGTCGAGATGCTTGCGTAGCGCTATTTTTCCGCTGTTGTACGGTTCGAGTGACGCCGGATTGCCGGTCAGGGCGAAGCCGCGCTGCCCCGTCTCGATGTTGACCAGGCTGGTCAGCGTGGCATCGACTTCGCTGATTACCTGGTAAGTGTGGACGTTGATGTCGTTCGCCTGGGCCAGCTTGGACAAGCTGACGTAGGCGATGCCCGACAAGATGGCCAGCAAGACGACGACGGCACCGAAGCCGATGTATAGCCGTGCGGCGATTTTCAGGTTGAGCGATTGCATGACGGATCCGATCGTTGCGTGAGGATATGACGTGGTGACGTGGTCGGTGTCTTGGCCGCATCGGGTTTGGCCCGCAATATTCATCGCGACCACGCTGTACCCGGGCCGGGGTAAGCATGTCCGTGCATGACGGGATGGATCGCGCCGACGCCGAACGGGAAAGCACATCCGCGCAGATACCGAGCAAGTGCTCGGGAAGCATCGTGGTACGCCCGCGTGCCGGGGGGCCGACTCGTCGGCCCCGCGCGACCGTTATGCAATTGTGCAAACGTGATTCTGGCGGCGCTCGTGCGCGGCCATCGTCTTGTGGTGCCAGGGCTCGGGAAACGACGGTTCAGTTTGCGCGCACAGAAGGCGCTTCTCCGTACGCTAGCGCACACAGGACGCCGGGTCCGGTGCGACGTGCACACGCGATGCTGCGTGCGTCGCTGCGTCGTCGCTGTAGCATGGGGCGACTTTGTCCCCGCGTAAGCATGCTGCGCTTCGCGCCGCCCGGCATGACAAGCGTGCGCACAAAATGGTCATTTTTGCTGTAATCTGAGGCGCTGACGCGTCGTCGAAACGTTGCCGTATCGAGCGCATAGAAGGAGCCGCACACGTGGATTACAAGGACTACTACCAGAGCCTGGGCATCGACAAGAAAGCCACAGCAGAGGAAATCAAGAAGGCCTACCGCAAGAAGGTGCGCAAATACCATCCGGACGTGAGCAAGGAAAAGGACGCCGACAAGATCACCAAGGAACTCAACGAGGCCTACAGCGTGTTGGGTGATCAGGAAAAGCGCGCCGCCTACGATGAGCTGGGACGCACCCGGCAAGCAGGCAAACCCTTTCAACCGCCGCCCGACTGGGGTTCGCGCGCCGGCTTCGGCGGTTTCGACGGCGCCGATCCGTTCTCCGACCTGTTCGCCCATGTGGGCAGGCAGCGGCGCGGCGGTGCGCCATTTCAGACGCGCGGCGAAGATGTGCATGCCACCATCAACGTCGACCTGAGCGACGCCTTCCATGGCGCCACGCGTACGGTGAGCCTGCGCATGCCGCAGCCGGATGCGCACGGGCGCATGGTCACGCAGGAGCGCACGCTGAGCGTGAACATTCCACGCGGCATCACCGGCGGTCAGCAATTGCGCCTGGCCGGCCAGGGCCATCCGGGTAGCGGCGGCGGGCCGTCCGGCGATCTGTTTTTGGAAATCGTCTTCAATCCCGATGCCCGTTATCGCATCGAGGGGCGCGACCTGTACCTGACGGTACCGGTGACGCCTTGGGAGGCCGCCTTGGGCGCCGAGATCGACGTGCCGACGCCGGCCGGGCGGGTGCACGTGAATGTGCCGGCCGGCTCGCAAAGCGGACGCAAGCTGCGTCTGAAAGGGCGCGGCATACCGGCCCATCCGGCGGGCGAGCTGTACCTGCTGCTCGAACTGGTGCTGCCGCCGGCCGACACGGACCAGGCGCGCGCGCTGTATGCGCAGATGGCCAGCGAGCTCGCTTTCAATCCGCGCCAGAAATTGGGAGACTGAACGATGAATGACAACGACATCCTGACTGGCGTGCTGCTCGAAGAAGATGCTTTGACGCTGGAGCAACTGGCGCGCGCCTGCGCCGTCGAGCCCCATTGGATCGTGCAGCATGTGCAGGCCGGCATCCTGGGATGCGACAGCAGCCTGCAAATCGATGCCTGGCGCTTCACCAGTGGCGACTTGGACCGCGCACGCCGGCTGGCCAAGCTTGAGCGCGACCTGGGCGCCAATGAGGACGTGGCCGCGCTGGTGGTCGACCTGAGCGACGAAGTGCGCCGACTCAAGGCGCGTCTGCGCGTGCTCGGCGAGGTCTAATCGCTACGCTTGAGCCGCTACGCGCGAGCCCCTAAGCGCTGGTATCGACCGCCGCCGGTCCGCCTGCGGGCCGCGTCGTTTGGGCCTCGCGCCTGCCGTGCTCCAGCGCCCGCATGGCGGCGCGCGCTTGCTCGTTACGCCACGCATCGTTCGCCTGATCGTGCGGCGCTAGCGCAACCGGCTCGACGCGGGTGGTGGCGCTAACGCGCAGTGCCGCATCCGGCGTGGCCGGCAACTTGTCATGCGCGGGCGGGCCGACACTGCCGTCACCGAAGCGATACGCGGCGATTGCGGCGGCAATCGAGGTGTCGCGCGCCACCTCGACGGCGCTGTGCACGTTGTTCTGCGGTGGCGTCGGCTGCATGTCGCTTGACGCCGCCACGCTCTGTGCGCCCGGCGCGAGCGGAGACTGTGCCGAGCCCGGCGCTTGCGCATCGGCCCCAATGGTCGGCAGGGCGCTGTCTGGAGCACGGGCCGCAAGCCCATTGACGTCACCTTGTGCCGCACCGTTGGCGTCACTTGGCGTTGACGCGGACGGCGTCGGCGCGCTCGTGCCGGGCAAAGCAGCTTGCGCCGCAACAGCACTCGCCTGGGAGCTTGGCGTCGGCACACTCGCCGTGGCCGCGCCGGCATTCGCGGCGGGCGCAGCCGATCCGCTGGACACAGTCGTCGTGCTCGCCGTAGCCGGCGCTGTCGATTGCGCCTGCGCCGCTGCGGATTGCGCCTGCGCCGCTGCGGCTAGTTGCGCTTGCACCGCCAAACCAGCGGCAAGGTCGGCGGCGAGCGGCGTGGCGGCGTCTGCAGCGCCGAAAGACTGCGGCGTGCCCGTGCCGGTGGTGGCACGATCAGACGTCGCCGTCGCTGCGGGCGAGGGCACGGAATCCGCAGCGCCGGCGCGATCTGCGGTCGATGCGGCCGGCACGCCATTAATGCCTGCAGTTGCGGACGAGTCTGTCGTCGTGGCTGCCGGCACGCCCGCGAATGCGGCGCCGCCTGTTCGGAGTTGATCGGCGCTCAGACGTGCTGCGCCGCCATCGGGCTGAAACGTGGTAGCCGCCGCCGTCAGTGGCGGCGCTGCGTTGCTCGGTGCGCCCGCAGCCTGTGCCAGCGCGGCGGTGCCATCTGCTTGCGCAGGCGAGCCCGCAAGTGCGCGCGGCGCGTCGGACGACACGCCGGCAGTGCTGACGTCAGGGGGGACAAGCGCCACGGCGGCGCCCGGAGCAACCGTCCCAGGCACGCCGGCACCGGCTGGCAGGCCCGCTTGCACGATCGGAGGCGCCACGTCAGTGGCGCTGTGCGCCGACAAGGCTGGGCCGGGCAGCGGCGTCGTTGGCTGACTCACCTGATTCGACGCGATCGCATGGGCTGGCGCTGCGCTGCTGTTGATCGCCTCAACAAATGCCAGTTCGCTCAGCAGGTGGTTGGCGGCAACGCTGGCAGCCTGCGTGTCGGTGCTGGCGCCGTTGCCGTTGAGCGCTGCTGCCAGCGGGGCCGGCGCGCTTGCGGCGGCACCATTGCTTGCGGCCAGCCCCGCCGAAACGGGCAGAAAATCGAAACTTGATGGCGCTGTGCTGTCGCTGGCAAGCAGATCCGCATTGCGCGCGGCCAGTTGCGCCGCCAGTGCGGCTACCGTCTGGATTGTTTGACTCAACACCAGTGATGCATTTGCCGGATTGGTATCAAACAGCGTCTGCAAGCTTGTGCTGTCAAGCGTGAATTGGGTGCTGGCGTCGGGAGACGCCGACTTGCCTTGCTTGATCCCCAGCTTGGCCAGACTGGCCAGTGTGGCGGCATCGAATCGCGTGTCGAGCGGATTGGGCACGATGGAGAGCGGATCTGGCGCCACGTCGGTGCCGGCGACAGGGATGCTGTTAAGAAAATCAACCAGCGTTTGGGCTGTCGTCAGTAATTTTCCCAGGGGGAGGGCGTTGGCGCCAGCCGATTGCGCCGGTGCGCTGATCGACAGCAGGCGGCCCAGCAGCGACAAATCGACCACGCTTGCCGTGCCGGCGAGTGCGGCCAAAGCAGACTGCGTCCCCTGAACGGTCGACACGGTGACGTCGGCGCTGGTGACGGCAGGTACGGCGCTCGGTGCGAGCGGAGCGATAGGTGTGATATCCATTTGGCAAGTCCCCCTCGGGTTCCGGGCGCCGGTCCGTTGTGCACCAGCGTGCTCGCCGGCGTACCCGGGAACGCCCCTCTAGCATGCCATGGTAACTGGTTTAGGGTGAGCTTGTCGCTGCGTTGCCGCGCATAGCTGGCCGCAGCCTCAAAGAAGCGTGCCGACCAAACCGTGCACCGGCGCGGCGGGGCGCTGGCCGCGTGCGCGCTTGACGTCGCGTTTTGGTGGCGCGCGCCGGACCATGCAGGGGCGCTTGCCGGGCGCCTGGCAGTACCAGACGCACTGCCTTAGCGGTGCACCACCACCAGCAGCGCCTTGGCCTCGGTTTTGCCGACATTGCGAATCGCGTGTTGCTGGTCGGCCGGGTAGCGCGCCGTGCCGCCCAGCTTGACCTTCTTCTTGGCGCTGCCCACCTCCACTTCGACGCTGCCGTGCAGCACAGTGAGGTATTCATTGGTGCCAGGATCGTGCGCCTGCGAGGCCAGTTCGCCGCCGGGCGCCAGCGTCAGCTCGTACCACTCGTATTTGCCGGCCATGTCCATCGGCCCCAGGATGCGCAGCACGTAGCCGGCGTGGGCGCCGGGCAGGGTGGGGGTCTCGTGCGCGTCCAGCACCCGGATCGTGTCTACTTCGCGCGTTTCACTGGCCAGCAGTTCGCCGATCGGCACCCCCAGCGCATTGGCCAGACGCCAGGTGATGGCGATCGTCGGGTTTGCCTTCTCCCTTTCAATTTGGGATAACATGGACTTCGACACCCCCGCTATCCTGGACAAGTCCTCCAGCGTCAAGCCGCGTGCCAGCCTCAGTCGTTGTAGCGTCGCACCCACCTCAGGTGGGGAATTGGTAGAAACGGTAGTTTTCATCGGTTTTTTGCAAACGTGACATGGCAGCAATCGCGCACCAACCCAAACAGATGCTTGCCAAGTTCACTAGCCTTGGGTAATATCCACTATATTGAATTTCAGTTCGACATAACGGAATGCCTCGCGATCATCAAACAGGTGCAAGATCCTGCATCGGTGCGCTGGCAGATGTACGGTACAACATACTGCAAGGCGCGGTCAAGCCGCCCCCTGCACCCAACTCCCACGAGGACAATGATGAGCGAACAAGCCAAGAACGCATTTTTTAGCGGCCTTCAGCAAAACCTGGACGGTCTGCGCGCGCAGGGACTGTACAAGCCCGAGCGCGTGATCGCTTCGCGCCAGGGCGCCCAAGTGCAGTGCGACGACGGCCGTACGCTCATCAACATGTGCGCCAACAACTACCTCGGCTTGTCAGGCGACGAGCAAACCGTGCGTGCGGCGATCGAAGCGACCGAAAAATACGGCTATGGCCTGTCGTCGGTGCGCTTCATCTGCGGCACCCAGACCGTGCACAAGCAGCTCGAGCAGGCGCTGGCCAAATTCCTCGGCACCGAAGACACGATCCTGTACGCAGCCGCTTTCGATGCCAACGGCGGCGTGTTCGAGCCGCTGTTCGACGAAAACGACGCGATCATCTCGGATGCGCTCAATCACGCCTCGATCATCGACGGCATCCGCCTGTGCAAGGCCGGGCGCTATCGCTACGCGCACAACGACATGGCTGATCTGGAAACCCAGCTGCAGGCCGCGATCGCGGCCGGCAAGCGCCACAAGGTGATCGTCACCGACGGCGTGTTCTCGATGGACGGCACGATCGCCCAACTGGACAAGATCTGCGACCTGGCCGACCGCTATGGCGCTCTGGTGATGATCGATGAATGCCATGCTTCCGGTTTCATGGGCGCGACCGGGCGCGGCACGCACGAACACCACAACGTGATGGGGCGCATCGACATCATCACCGGCACCCTGGGCAAGGCGCTGGGCGGCGCGATGGGCGGGTTCACCTGCGCGCGCAAGGAAGTAATCGACACGCTGCGCCAGAAGTCGCGTCCCTACCTGTTCTCCAACACGTTGGCACCGTCGATCGCCGGCGCCTCGCTGTCGGTGCTCGAGCGCCTGTCGTCGTCGACCGAACTGCGCGACCGCCTGCACGCCAACACGGCGCACTTTCGCAAGGAAATCGAGCGGATCGGTTTCACCATCAAGCCAGGCACCCACCCGGTGGTGCCGGTGATGCTGTTCGACGCGCCGGTAGCGCAGAAATTCGCCCAGCGCATGTACGAACTGGGTGTGCTGGTGACGGGCTTCTTCTACCCGGTGGTGCCGATGGGCCAGGCGCGCGTGCGCGTGCAGCTGTCGGCCGCACACACCCGCGAACAGCTCGATGTGGTGCTGGCCGCCTTCGAACAAGCCGGGCGCGAGCTGGCCATCATTAAATAACAAAAACAGGGAAATCATCATGGAACGGATACTCGTCATCGGCGCAAACGGACAAATCGGCAGCGAGCTGGTCGACGCGCTGGCGCAAAAACACGGCGCGCACAACGTGCTGGCCACCGACATCGGCGTGTTCAACATGTACGGCGCGGCCCGTTACAGCCAGCTCGACGTGCTCGACCGCGCAGGTCTTGCCCAGCTGGTGGCCGACGAGGACATCACCCAGGTGTACCAGCTGGCCGCGCTGCTGTCGGCCACCGGCGAGCAGGCGCCATTGAAAGCCTGGACGCTGAACATGGATGGCCTGATCAACATCCTCGAAGTGGCGCGCGAGCGCGGCGTCGCCGGCAAACCTTTGCGGGTGTTCTGGCCGTCGTCGATCGCCGCCTTCGGCCCGAACACGCCGCCGGTCAATACGCCGCAGTACACGGTGATGGACCCGAGCACGATCTACGGCATCAGCAAGCTGGCCGGCGAGCGCCTGTGCGAGTATTACTTCAGCAAATACGGCGTCGACGTGCGCAGCATTCGCTACCCGGGCATCATCAGCTACAAGTCGCCGCCGGGCGGGGGCACCACCGACTACGCGATCGCGATTTTCCACGCCGCGCTGCGCGACGAGCCATACCAGTGCTTCCTCACGGCCGACACGACGCTGCCGATGATCTACATGCCCGACGCGATACGCGCGACCATCGAACTGATGAGCGCGCCTTCTGTTAATATATCTATTCGGTCGGCCTACAACGTCGCCGGGCTGTCGTTCAACCCGCGCCAGCTGGCCGGCGCGATCGCCGAGCGGGTCGCCGACTTCGAGGTGCGCTACGTGCCCGACAGCCGTCAGGCGATCGCCGCAACCTGGCCGCAAAGCCTGGACGACAGCAAGGCGACGGCCGACTGGGGCTGGCAGGCGCGCGTGGGTCTGGACCAGCTGGTCACCGACATGCTGGAAAACATCAACATCGGCCTGGGTCAGGCTGCCTGAAACGTTTCACGAGAACTGGAAGTGCACAGATGGACATGAGCGTATTTGATTTGTTCAAGATCGGCATCGGGCCTTCGAGCTCGCACACGGTCGGGCCGATGGTGGCGGCGCGCCGCTTTCTGCTCGAGTGCGGACCGTTGGACGACGCCGTCGGCGTGGAGGCGGCGCTGTACGGTTCGCTCGCGCTGACCGGCGTCGGGCACGCCACCGACAAGGCCGTGATCCTCGGCCTGACCGGCGCCACCCCGCAGGATCTGGCGCCCGAGTTGGTCGACGATCTGCTGGCCGAGATCGAACTGGACGGACAAATCGCTCTGCTGGGCAGCAAGTTGGTGCCGTTTACCGCCAAGACAGGACTGGTCTGGCACAAGACGGCCTCGCTGCCCGAGCATCCGAACGGCATGCGCTTCACGCTCAAGCTGGCCGACGGCAGCGCGATCGAACGGGTGTTTTACTCGGTGGGCGGCGGCTTCATTCACGCCGCCGGCGAAGCGCAAGGCAAGCAGCACGCGGACCCGAGCACGCCATCGACCATCCCGTATCCGTTCGATACGATGGACCAGCTGCTGGCGCACGGCAAGGCCAGTGGCCTGTCGATTCCGCGCATGATGCGCACCAACGAGCGCGCGCACATTAGCGACGATGCGCTCGACGCCGGCATCGACAAGATCTGGCACGTGATGCGCCACTGTATCCTTCACGGCCTGGAAACCTCCGGCCATTTGCCGGGCGGCCTGAACGTCAAGCGCCGCGCGGCCAATCTGTGGCGCCAGGCGCAGGACGCAAAAAATTCGGACAACCGCGCCAACGACCTGCCGCACGACGCGCTGCATCAGGTCAGTCTGTACGCGATGGCAGTCAACGAGGAAAACGCGGCCGGCGGGCGCGTCGTGACGGCGCCCACCAATGGCGCCGCTGGCATTATCCCGGCGGTGCTGCGCTACTACGCGGAAGACTGCCATCCGAGCGATCCGGTCACCGGCATTCGCGACTTCATGCTGACGGCAGCGGCGATCGGCATGCTGTGCAAGCGCAACGCGTCGATCTCGGGCGCCGAAATCGGCTGTCAGGGCGAGGTCGGCGTGGCCTGCGCGATGGCGGCTGCCGGACTGGTGGCGGCGCTGGGCGGCACCAACGAGCAAATTGAAAACGCGGCCGAAATCGGCATCGAACACCACCTGGGCATGACGTGCGACCCGATCGGCGGGCTGGTGCAAATTCCCTGCATCGAGCGCAACGGCATGGGCGCGATCAAGGCGATCACCGCCGCGTCGCTGGCGCTGAAGGGCGACGGCACCCACTTTGTCAGCCTGGACGAAGTGATCGAGACAATGCGCCAGACCGGCGCCGACATGCAGGACAAGTACAAGGAAACCTCGCTGGGCGGCTTGGCGATCCACGTCATCACGGTCAACCACGCCGCCTGCTGAGCCTGTGGCGGGGGGCAAGCGCCCCGTTGCGCGGCATAAGAAACGCCAAAATCGGCGACAGCGGCCAGTCAAAACCGATGGCCGCGCGCCGTTTTCGGGCATTCGATTTTCCTGTTTTCCCGGGCGTGTGCCCGGTATATGGGAGGCGCGTGCGCAACGCGCCCAAGCCCGCAGTTCCCAAGAAAAGTCCGGCCGCACTATAATATCTGCTCGATCGCATCGCTGTGCCATTTAGCCGTTAGCCCAACCGGACTTCTCTCACTTATGCAATACGTCTCTACCCGCGGCGCCCAGGCGGCCGCCACGCAAGCTCCCCAACAATTTTCCGATATCCTGCTAGGCGGCCTCGCGCCCGATGGCGGTCTGTACCTGCCACAGGAATATCCGCAAGTCACGCCCGAGGAACTGGACGCGTGGCGCAAGCTGTCGTATGCCGATCTGGCCTACCAGATTCTGAAGAAATTCGCCACCGACATCCCGGACGCCGACCTGAAAAAGCTGTGCGCCAAGACCTATACGGCCGCCGTGTACCGCAACGTGCGTCCCGGCCAGAAGGCAGCCGACATCACGCCGCTGCGCGTGCTCGAGGAAGAGGGCGGCAAAAAACTGATCCTGCAAGCGCTGTCGAACGGCCCCACGCTGGCCTTCAAGGACATGGCCATGCAGCTGCTGGGTAATCTGTTCGAGTACACGCTGGCCAAACAGAAGGCCGAGCTCAATATCTTCGGCGCCACCTCGGGCGACACCGGCAGCGCGGCCGAATACGCAATGCGCGGCAAGAAGGGCATCCGCGTGTTCATGCTCTCGCCGCACCGCAAGATGAGCGCTTTCCAGACCGCGCAGATGTTCAGCCTGCAGGACCCGAACATCTACAATATCGCCGTCGAAGGCGTGTTCGACGATTGTCAGGACATGGTCAAGGCGGTCTCCAACGACCTGCCGTTCAAGGCCGCGCAAAAAATCGGCACCGTCAACTCGATCAACTGGGCGCGCGTTGTCGCCCAGGTCGTGTACTACTTCCGCGGCTACCTGGCCGCCACCACGGACAATAGCCAGAAGGTGTCGTTCACGGTCCCGTCTGGGAACTTCGGCAATATCTGCGCCGGCCACATCGCCCGCATGATGGGTCTGCCGATCGACAAGCTGGTCGCCGCCACCAACGAAAACGACGTACTCGACGAATTTTTCCGCACCGGTGTGTACCGGGTGCGCAAGGCGCGCGAAACGTATCACACCAGCAGCCCGTCGATGGACATCTCGAAGGCGTCCAATTTCGAGCGCTTCATTTTTGATCTGGTCGGCCGCGACGCCGAGCGCACCCGCGCCTTGTTCGAGAAAGTCGAAACGCACGGCGGTTTTGATTTATCGGGCAAACCCGGCTGCGACGGCGACGAATTCAAGCGCATCGCCCACTACGGTTTCCAGTCCGGCAAATCGACCCACGCCGACCGGCTCAATACGATCCGCGACGTGGCCGATGACTACGACATCACCATCGACACCCACACCGCCGACGGCATCAAGGTCGCGCGCGAGAAAATGGTCGCAGGCGTGCCGATGATCGTGCTGGAAACGGCGTTGGCGGCCAAGTTCAACGAAACCATCCTCGACGCGCTTGGTGTGGACGCCGAGCGTCCGGCTGGTTTCGAGGACATCGAATCGCTGCCGCAGAAATTCGTCGTCATGGATGCGGACGTGGCGCTGATGAAAGCCTACATCGCCACCAACACGGGCCTGTAGACGATGACCGACGCCAGCAAAGCTTACGTGCCGAAACCGATGCTGTCGGTCGAGCAGGCGCTCGCCTTCCTGATGGCAGCGGTGCGTCCGATCACTGGCTGCGAAAACGTGCCGACGCTGAACGCCAACGGGCGTGTGCTGGCCGAGGCGCAGGCGTCGACCATCAACGTGCCATCGGCCGACAACACCCACATGGACGGCTACGCGGTGCGCGCGCAGGACTGCGCCAGCGGCAGCGCGACGCTCAAGATCAGCCAGCGCATCCCGGCTGGCACGGTGGGACAAGCGCTGGAGCCCGGCACGTGCGCACGCATCTTTACTGGCGCAATGATTCCGAACGGCGCCGACGCGGTCGTCATGCAGGAGCAGTGCGTGGCCGGCCCGGACGGCAGCGTCACCATCCAGCACGCGCCACCGGTGGGCGAGTGGATCCGTCGCGCGGGCGAGGACATCGTCGCCGGCAGCGTGATCCTGCCGGCTGGCACGCGCTTGCGCAGCCAGGAGCTGGGATTGGCCGCGTCGGTCGGACTGGCGAGCCTGCCGGTCGTGCGGCGTTTGAAAGTGGCGGTTTTCTTCACCGGCGACGAGCTGACCATGCCGGGCGAAGCGCCGGGCGGCGTGCTGGCGCCCGGCGCGATCTACAATTCGAACCGCTTTACGCTGCGCGCGTTGCTGGAAAATCTGGGCTGCGAGATCAGCGATTTTGGCATCGTGCCCGATACGCTGGCGGCTACCCGCGCCACCTTGCGCGCAGCGGCGCAAGAGAACGACTTGATCATCACCTCGGGCGGCGTGTCGGTCGGCGAGGAAGACCATGTCAAGCCGGCGGTCGAAGCGGAAGGACGCTTGAACCTGTGGCAGATCGCCGTCAAACCGGGCAAGCCGCTCGCGTTCGGCGAGGTCGACCGGGCCGACGGCAGCGCGTTTTTCCTCGGCCTGCCCGGCAATCCCGTCTCGAGCCTGATTACTTTTATGCTGTTTGTGCGTCCGTTCATCCTGCGTTTGCAGGGTGTGCAGGGGACGTGCGCGCCGCACGGGTTTGCGCTGCGCGCCGATTTTTCACTGCCCAAGCCGGATCGGCGCAACGAGTTTCTGCGCGCCCGCATCAACGCCAACGGTGGCCTCGATCTGTTCCCTAACCAAAGTTCTGGCGTGCTCACATCGACGGTGTGGGGTGATGGCCTGATCGACCACCCGGCCGGTGCCACCATCGCCTTTGGTGACACGGTACGGTTTATACCGTTTAGCGAATTACTGTATTAGGATGCTCTGATGACGATTACCTTGCGTTTTTTTGCCAGCGTGCGCGAAACGATAGGCGCCTCGCAAGAGACGCTGGCGCTGCCGCCGGACGTAGCGACGGTGGGCGCCTTGCGCCAATTCCTGATCGCACGCGGGGGGGCGTGGGAGCAGGCCCTGGCGCAAGGACGCACACTGCGCATGGCCTGCGACCAGGTCATGTGCGACGCCGACACGGCGCTGGCCGACGGCGCCGAGGTCGCTTTTTTTCCGCCCGTGACGGGCGGTTGAACTACTCCTCCGGGATGTCGCGGCACATCGCGCAGGCGATGCCTTTTTTTGCGTAGTGGTAGCGCGTGGCGACGTAGATCGCCGCCGAGATGGCGGCCCACAGCAGGCTGTCCTCGGCGCCTACCGCCAGTGTACGGCCCTTGAGCAGCGCCACAGCCATCAGCACGCCAAACACCAGCGTGGCCACCATCAGATACCGTCGAATCCAGAATGCTTTGCTCATGATCGTCTCCGTGAGAGGCTAAGGGATTATTGTGTTGGCAGGGTTTTCAGGTAATTGCCGATCGCGTCGGCCGTCATTTTCGGCTGGTCAATCATCGCGAAATGGCGCGCCGGCGAGATCGACACCACTTGCAGCTTTGGTGTGCCCGCCATCAGTGCAGTGTAATACGCGGTCTTGTCGGCCTCACTGATTTTCATCGCCGCAAGGTCGCTCGCGTAGTAAGGCGAAATGAGCAGCACCGGCACGCTGATCTTCGGCAGTCCTGCGCGCAGGTCCAGAATAACATCTTCGACCATGTATTGCATGGTGGCGGTCGGATCGCTGCGCGCGCTCAACACGGCCAGCTCGGCAGCCTTGGCCGGATCGATGACACCCATGGTTTGCATGTACTTCAGCTGTTGGGCGGCGAACTGTTCCTGTGACGATGATTTCATGCGCGTTTTCATATTCTCCGCCATCTGCGGACGCTGTTCCGGCGCCATCCGGTCGGTGAACGGGAACACCGGCAAGCCGTCGATGGCGATCACGCCGCCGAGCAGCTCGGAGCGATGCGCGGCGAGGCTGATCGACAAGGTCGCGCCCAGACTATGGCCGATCAGCACCGGCTTGACCAGTTTGCGCGCGGCGATCAGATCGATCACCGACTGTTCGGCCAATTCCATCAGCTTGCCCGTGACGGCCGGCCGGCCGTCAAAGCCGGGAAAGGTCAGCACATACAGCACATGATCGTTTTTCAGTTGGCGCACCGTGTCCTGCCACACCCAGGAGCCGCTCGACAGGCCTGGAATGAGGATCAGCGGCGTGCCGCGTTCGCCATGGCGTTCGACCAGGGTTGCGCCGATCTCGAAGTGTTCGGCCGGCGTGATGGCGGCGGCAACGGATGCGCCAACTGGCGCTGCGCTCGGCTCAGTAGCATGGGCTGGTGCGGCAAAACCGAATACGTTGGCCGCGGCGAGACTGGCAAGCAGAACGTAGAAACGTGTCGTCATGTGAGCTCCAAGTTAGGCTGTAGAGAATGCTTCGATGGGTAGTTCCAATAATTTGGCGATCGTGAAGGCGCGCGGCAAACTGGGGGCGTTGCAGTGAGCGCGGCGCAAATCGCAAGCGATTCGAGCCGCATCATTTGCATGGACGCGTCGATGCGGCGAAAATGACGTGTGATGGCCCACAGTAGCAACAGACTACCCAGCATCGGGCTGCTCAGCACGACGGTGCGCAATATTTCCTCCGGCATCGCCGGTCGGTACGTTTGCACCGGCACCAGCAATGCGCCGTAGCTCACAAAACTGATCGCCATCGCTTTGTAATGCAACTCAATGCCGTCTCGTTCGCGCATCTGTCCGCTGTATGTTGTAAAGCATGCGCTATATATTAGGCTTGTAAAAACGCTATGTCGAGCGTCGCTTACACATATTTTTATTCGGCCATCTCGACTAGAATGCCGGCTTGGCACCACGCCGCCCATCCCATTTTGAAATTGCCCATGCCTTCAAGTACCCATCAACTCCCACGCGTGGCCGTCATCGGCGGCGGCCCTGCCGGCCTGATGGCGGCCGAAATCCTCAGCGGCGCCGGCTTGCGGGTGGACCTGTATGACGCGATGCCCTCGGTCGGGCGCAAGTTTCTGCTGGCCGGCAAAGGCGGCATGAACATCACCCATTCGGAGCCGCTGCCGGAGTTTGTTGCGCGCTACGGCAAGCAGGCAGGGGCGGTGGCGCATTGGCTCAATGGGTTTGATCCGCAGGCGCTACGTAGCTGGATTCACGGGCTAGGTATCGACACCTTCATCGGTACGTCCGGCCGGGTGTTCCCCACCGATATGAAAGCGGCGCCCTTGCTGCGCGCCTGGCTGCATCGGCTGCGCGAAGCGGGCGTGCAATTTCACATGCGCCATCGCTGGCAGGGCTGGGATGCGCAAGGCGCGTTGCAGTTCGATAGTCCCAACGGCTTGCTGCGCGTGCGAGCCGATGCGGTGCTATTGGCGCTGGGCGGCGCCAGCTGGGCGCGGCTGGGATCGGACGGCGCATGGCTGCCTTTGCTGGCGCAACGCGGCGTGGACGTGGCGCCGCTGCGACCGTCCAATTGCGGTTTTGACGTCGCCTGGAGCGCCCATTTCAGCACTCGCTATGCCGGCCATCCCTTGAGCACCGTGGCAATCAGCGCGCGCGATGCGCACGGTGCGCTGCAGCGTCGCCAGGGGCAGTTCGTCATCACGGCCAACGGCGTCGAAGGCAGCTTGATTTACGCCTTATCGGGGCCGCTGCGCGATCAGATCGACGCCGACGGCAGCACCACAATCTATCTCGATCTGGTGCCCGACTTCACACTTGAACGGGTGATCGACGAGGTGGCGCGGCCGCGCGGTTCGCGCTCGATGTCCTCGCACCTGCAAAGCCGGCTTGGCATCAAGGGCGTCAAGTCGGGACTGCTGCACGAGTGCCTGTCGGCCCAGGCCTATGCCGATGTGCAGCAATTGGCGCAGGGACTCAAGCGTCTGCCGGTGCGCCTGTTGGGCACGCGTCCGATCGACGAGGCGATCAGCAGCGCCGGCGGGGTGCGCCTGGACGCGCTGCACGACGATGCCTGTGCGTTGATGCTGCGCGCCGTGCCCGGCGTGTTCGTGGCCGGCGAAATGCTCGACTGGGAAGCGCCTACGGGCGGCTATCTGCTGACCGGTTGCTTTGCCAGTGCGCGCGTGGCCGCGCGCGGCGCGTTGGCGTGGCTGGCGCAGCAGAACACGACCGGCTGAGATTGCCGAAGCTGGATTGCGGCGCGCGCAAGAACGTCGTTGCCTCGTATGCCCAGGCGTGCGGCACCGTGATCACGTTTGTGCGCGACGTGGTGCACACTGGCGCCGCCCGCCGCCCGCCGCCCGCCGCCCGCCGCCCGCCGCAGCACTCGGTACCGATGCCGTGGCACTGGCGATCCGAGCTTTTCGCCTTCGTTTGAATTGCCTACCGGCACGCCGCCGCGGCCCGATGCGGCGACCGTTGCCACGTGCCCGAGCCGCAGCGCTCTTGCCTTGCCGCACTGACCGCGTCGAGGTTTGGTAGCGCCCGGCAGCGCACGAAAAAATATCAGGCAGAAAATTGACATCGTTTGCTTGCGCCGCTTGCAATCGCTTGCGTTTGGCGGAGTATCGTCAGTTGCGCATTTCCAGCGCCAACGCTGTATGCGCCTATGCGCCGGCCTCGCCGCGCCGCGCCGATCACTAGCTTGTTTGCCCACACCAAGGAGTTCCAACATGGATAAGCAACGACGTCATTTCCTGCGCAAGGTCGCACTCGGCGCGGCAGCGTTCTCGTCTGGAAGCGTGCTACCGGGATGTGGCGGCGGCGCGTCCGTGGCTGGCCTGGGGGAAATCCCATCCGCGGTCGTGACGCCAACTGCGTGGAGCCGCTATTCAGGACTCGATGCGATGGCGTTGGCCGAGTTGGTGCGCAGCAAACAAGCGTCTCCCGCCGATCTGCTCGAGGATGCGATCAGCAAGATCGAGGCGCTCAACCCGGCCATCAACGCGGTCATCCACAAGACCTACGATCGGGCGCGCGCGCGTCTGTCATTGACGCCGGCCAGCGGCGCGTTCGCCGGCGTGCCGTGGCTGCTCAAAGACATCAGCGACTGTGCAGGAGTGCCGATGTCGCTCGGTTCGCGCGCGCTGCGCAACGCCGTCTCGCAAGTGGATGTGCCGTTCATCGCCGCCGCCGAAGCGTCCGGTCTGAACATCGTCGGCGTCACCAATGTTCCGGAGTTCGGACTGACGGACAGCTCTGAAAATCTGCTGTTCGGGCGCACCCGCAATCCGTGGAACCTCGCTTACAGCGCGGGCGGATCGGCCGGCGGCGCTGCCGCTGCCGTCGCTGCCGGCATCCTGCCCATGGCGCATGGCAACGATGGTGGCGGCTCCTTGCGCATACCGGCATCGCACTGTGGCCTGTTCGCATTAAAACCGTCGCGCGGGCGGCACCTTCCCGCGCATGTCCAGGGCTTGCCGTTTGACATAGCTTGCGACGGGGTGATCAGCCGCAGTGTGCGCGATAGCGCGATGTTTTTGAGCATCGTCGAAGACCCGGCCACGCGCTTGGCGCACCTTGGCTACGTGGGCGGCAAGTCGCCCAGGCGCTTGAAGATCGGTCTGCTGCTTGATCTGGGCAATGGCATCGAACCGGACGCCGACGTGCTGCGCGCTGTCCACAATACCGCCAGACTGTGTGTAGATCTGGGGCACTCGGTGACGCAGGTAACGCTGCCATTCAATTACAACGCCTTCATGGATGCGTTCATGACGATCTGGATGGCGGGTGCCAGCCTGGAAGTGACCGGTGTCGCCAGCGCAGTGGGCATTGGCGAGAGCGACTACGCCGGCGCCTTCGACCCGTGGACCCTGGCCCTGCATGGTGAAGCGCAAAGCCTCGGTGGTGCGCCGGCCTTGCTGCAGAGCGTGGCACCGCTGATCATCAATACCGCAGCACAGACGGACACGTTCTTGCAGCAATGGGACGTCGTTCTGTCGCCGGTGTGTCAGGGAACCGTCATCAAGCTCGGGCAACGCGACATCAACGCCAGCACATCGTATTCGATGCTGAAACAGCGCCTGCGCGACTACGTCGCCTACACGCCGATCCACAATGTCTGCGGTACCCCGGCGATGAGCGTGCCCTTGCAATGGGACGCCAACGGTTTGCCGGTTGGCAGTCAGTTTTGCGCCAGGGTAGGTGGCGAAGCGAGCTTGCTTGGCCTGGCCTACGAGTTGGAGGAAGCGATGCCCTGGGCGAACCGCTACCCGACGTTCCAGCCGTGAGCGAATCGCCACCCGACGTTCCAGCCCTGAGCGAATCGCCACCCGACGCTCCAGCCGTGAGCGAATCGCTGTCCTCGGTTCGAGCCTGGCGCACCCGACGCGCTGGTGCACAAGATGTCGCTGCGCCACCCGGATGGCGGCCACAGGCCAGCGGCGCAGGCGCCACCGGTGCGCCTGCCGGTCGCCGCGCCAGCTTAGTTGTCCCAGCTGACCTCGCCCGAACCGTTGCGGTTCACGTGGCGCTGATTCGGACTGCCGTACACGGTCACGTCGCCGCTGCCGCCCATGTCCAGCGTGGCCGAGCGCTTCGCCATCACACTGGCATTGCCTGAGCCGTTCAGGTCCAGCGTGACCTCGTCGGCCGTCAGATGTTCAGCGTCGAACTCGCCCGATCCGTTTTGCTGCGCATTCAGGGAGTGCGTCGTGCCCACGATGGTCAGCTGGCCCGAACCGACCAGCGACGCGGCGATCTTGTCGCTGCTGCCACCGTTGAGCTCCATCTCGCCGCTGCCGTGCAGGCCGGCGTCGATATTGCGAAAACGTCCGTTGAAAATGAGCTTGCCCGAGCCGACCTGCTGCAGCGACAGCATCTCGCCGCTAAAGCCGTTGACGTTGCTCTCGCCGCTGCCGCTGACAGTCAGTTGCTGCAGCTTGGGCAGTACCAACTCCACTTTCAAGGGCTGGCGCGGATGCAGCAGCATGCCGGTGGTGCCGATGTGCAGCGTGGCGCCGTCCTGGGTGGTGTCGATATTGCCCAGCAGACGCTGTTCGCCGCTCACCCGCAGCGACGGTGTGGCGCCCTGGCGCAAGGTCAGGTCAATCGGGCCGCTCAACTCGATGGTGACGATCGCGCCGCTCACTTCGCGCCGCTCGCTGGCCACCTCGCGCCCGCCCAGATTGCTGGTGCGTATGCTGCTGTGCGAGCGCAGCGCGCTGGTGAGTGCGACGATCAGCACGAAGGCCAACATCAACAGGGCAAAGCCCACTTTCATTAAGGTACGCATACTTGTTCTCCTGACGCGGGCCGCCGGCCGCGCGCGATGATTTCAGTTCGGTGTCGTGTCAATGGCCGCGCAGCAGCGAAAAATTCATCTCGATGTAGCGCCGCACGCCCAGCAGCGTGTAGTTCGTCACCACCAGCGACGTCAGTGTCAGCATGATGCCCACCAGAACCAGCGCGATGCCCACCGCCGTTTGCGCGTCGGCGCTGCCGACCTCGCTGTCATTGGTAAAGTGCAGCGCGCGTCCGGCCGCCATTTCAGCCTTCTTGATGAAGCGCGCCGGACCGGCGTGCGTTTTGCCTGTGTCGGCCTCGTCGGCGTTCGCGTCCCCGTCGGCGGCGCGCGCAGTGGCCTTGGCGCCGGCTGCGCTGGCGTTCGTCCTCGGCTCCGAGCTGACGCTGATGCCGCCTTCGCTAATCGTCATCTTGGTCTGCAGGTCCTGATCGTCGCGTTCGTCGTCAAAGATCACAAACGGTTTGGCCGGACCGTCGATGACGATGGCATTGATGCCGGCCAGTCCGCTCGAGGTGAAGCCGACACCGAACAGGAAGAACACCAGCGAGGCCGCGTACAGGGTGGCCAGCATGGCGGCGTACACCATCGCCGGCACCAGCATGAACAGATTGAAAATGGCCAGTCCGACCACCGAGATGAGCATGCGCAGCACAGTGGCCGGATCCTTCTTTTGCTCGAAGGAGGACAAGTGGGTGCTGGCGCGCAGCGTGACGGCGATCTTGCGCGGGTCGTCCAGTTCGGTGCCCACCTCGGTTTCGCTGCGTCCGGCGGCGACGCCGTCGACGAAGCGCTGTTCGTAATAGGCCATGGTCTTGGCGGCCGCTTCCGGCGGCAGGCCGGTCAGTGCCAGCTTGAGGGTGGCAAGGTAGTCATGTTTGTTCATTTCAGCTTCCGTTCTGTCAGGCTTAGGCCGACTGCAGCAGCACGCTGGCCAGTCCGTTGCCGCTGGCATGTGCATCGGCGCGCACGATCAGCGTCGCGCTTGCCAGCACCAGCAGCAGTAATGCCAAGGTTTTCAATCCGAGTGAGGTATCCATCTGAGTGCTCGCTTTCCTGTTCCGATAGTGTGACTGTAACGAGCACACGGGCCGGACACCATCGGATTGCGACAGGATGCACGATCAGCGGGGCAGGCGACCGAATCGGACGACAGCCGCCAACACGCTAGGCGTGCGCGCTGGCGCGCAACAGGGCGGCAGCCTGCACACCGCTGCGCACGGCGCCCTCGAGCGTGGCCGGATAGTCACCGGCCGTGTAGTCGCCCGCCAGCACCAGGGCGGCGTTGCCGCTGGCGTTGGACGGGCGCGCCAAGCCCGGCGTGCAGGCAAAGGTCGCGCGTTTTTCGCAAATGACCTGAACCTTGTCCGGCTTGGCCAGCGCCGGCCGGCGCAGCACGCGCGCCAGTTGGGCTGCCACTGCGTGCGCCAGAGCGCCGTGTTCCATCAGCGCCGCCTGTTGTGAGGCGCTGATGACGACCGCCAGCCAGCCTGCGTGCGCCGCATCGAGCTGGCCGCGGTCGAACACGAATTGGCCCCAGTCGCCTTTGGCGCCGTCGTCCACCAGCGCGTAGAACGGCAGACCGAGTGGGGTCATGTCGGGGTAGTGCAGGTAGCAGGTGGTAATCGATTCGGACTCGAATGCTGTCAGTTGCGCCACGATGTTGGCGTTGGCCTGGCCGGGCAGGTCGTGCAGCAGCACCGCCGCCGCCGCCGGCGCGGTGGCCAGCACCACGCCGTCGAAGTAGGCGGTCCAGGTGCCGCCCACGGCCGCGCCGCTGACGTCGGTTTGCCAGCGGCCATCGGCGATCTGCTTGAGTGCCGACACCTTGGCGCCGGTGCGCACGCTGCCCCCGGCCGCTTCGACCAGCTCCACCGCCTTGTTGGGGAACAGTGCGCTCAGGTCGCAGCGCGGCAGCAGCATGTCGGACGCGCTGCGGCGCGCGCCCAGGCTGTCGCGCAACACATTGAGGAACACCTGTGCCGAAGCGCGTTCGGGCGGGGTGTTGAGCGCCGCCAGGCATAGCGGGCGCCACATCAGCGTCGTCAGACGTTCGGTCTGGTCCAGCCGCGCCAGCAATTCGCTCACGCTGCAATCGGTGTTGAGGTGCCAGCCCATCCAGCGCGCCGTCGTCGAGAAGCGCGCCAGCGCCAGTTTGTCGGCCCGCGCCAGCCCCTTGGCGCGCAACAAAGCCACCAGCAGATGCAGCGGCGCCGGCAGGCGCGGCGCGACGAAGTCCATGCCGGCGCCGTCCGGCGGATAACGCATTTGCAGCGGCAGCGTCAGCAGCGCCTGGTCGCGCTCGATGCCGGCCAGGGCCAGCATGCGCAGCGTGGCGCTGTAGGCGCCCAACAGGATGTGCTGGCCGTTGTCGAGCAGTGCGCCGTTGATATCGACCGCGCGCGCCCGTCCGCCGACCGTGCGGGCCGACTCGAACAGCGTGACTTTGCAGCCGGCGTTGGCCAGTTCCAACGCCGCGCTGCAACCGGCCCAGCCGGCGCCGATCACGGCCACGTTGTGCATGGCCAACTTAGCCGCGCACATAAGTCTTCCACGCCAGCCACAGTTTGCGGATTGGCGTGAGCGAGATGCGCTGCTTGAGCACGTGGTAGCCGTCCAGCTCGATTTCTTTGAGCACGGTGCGGTAGATCGCCGCCATCATCAGGCCGGGACGCTGGGCGCGCCGGTCCTCTTTGGGCAGCAAGGCGAACGCCTCGTCGTAGACCGCTTCGGCGCGCGCCACCTGAAAGCGCATCAGCGCCTCGAAGTTGTCGCTGTGGCGCGCGTTGAGCAGGTCGGCCGCCGTCACCTTGAACTGCTGCAGCTCGTTGACGGGCAGGTAGATGCGGCCTTTGCGCGCATCTTCGCCGACGTCGCGGATGATGTTGGTGAGCTGGAAGGCGAGGCCCAGCTTCTCCGCATATTGCAGCGTCTCGGGCCGGGTCACGCCAAAGATGCTGGCCGACAGGATGCCGACCACGCTCGCCACATGCCAGCAATAGCGCTGCATCGCCGGGTAGTCGAGGTAGCGGGTCTGGTCCAGATCCATCTCCATGCCGTCGATGATGGCCTGCAGATGCTGCTCCTGCAAGTTGTACACCGCCAGGTGCGGTTGCAAGGCCTGCATCACCGGGTGGGTCGGCGTGCCGCTGTACATGGTCGACACTTCGGTGCGCCACCAGGCCAGCTTGATGCGCGCGATCGACTGGTCGGTGCATTCATCGACCGTGTCGTCCACTTCGCGGCAGAACGCGTACAGCGCGGTAATCGCGCGGCGCCGCTCCGGTGCCAGGAACAGGAAGCTGTAGTAGAAACTGGAGCCGCTTTGAACGGTCTTTTGTTGGCAGTATTCGTCGGGAGACATAGTCAAAAGTGCAAGTGGGTGCGAATCGAAGTCGCTATTCTATAGCCGATGAGTGCGCCGCGTGCCGTTCCGGCGCTACTTTTTGCTCACATCCACAGTGCGCGCCACACAATCTTCAGCCAATCGATGCCGCGCAGCTTGGGGCGGCGGCCAAACACGTCATAATCGGCCTGTTCGATCGCCGCCAGAATGCGCAGTCCACCCTGGACCACCAGCCGCAGCTCCCAGCCGATCCGTCCCGGCAGGCGCAGCGCCAGCGCCGCGCCGCCTTGCATCAGCGCGCGCGTGCGCGTGACCTCGAACGCCATCAGGGCGCGCCAGTTGGCGTCCACCACGCCGCGCGCGATCTGCTGCTCAGTCACGCCAAAGCGCGCCATGTCGTCTTGCGGCAGGTAGATGCGCTGCTTGCGCCAGTCGATTTCCACATCTTGCAGGAAGTTAATCAGTTGCAGCGCCGAGCAGATCGCGTCCGAGTCGGCCACGTTGCGCGCGTCGGCCGCGCCATATAAGGACAGCATCAGCAGGCCGACCGGGTTGGCCGAGCGGGCGCAGTAGTCGAGCAGCAATGGGTAGTCGGGGTAGCGGGTGGTGCCCACATCCTGTTTGAAGGCCGACAACAGATCGTAGAACGGGCGCCACGGCAGACTATATTGGCGCACCACCGGGCCCAGGCGGGCAAACAAGGCATCGCCGGCCGGTTCGCCGCGCGCCAAACCGTCCAGCGCGCGCTCGTAGGCGACGAGCGCGGCCAGCCGTTCGGGCGGCTGCGCGTCGCCCTCGTCGGCCAGATCGTCGGCGCTGCGGGCGAAGGCGTAGATCGCCTCGACGGCGGGAACTAGCCGTTTTGGCAATAATATCGATGCGACAGGAAAATTTTCGTAGTGGTCTATGGGCATGGCAAGGCGAATCGACGTTAATGACGCAAAAGTCATTTGCAAAAAACACAGTGAGGCTTATAATTACTAACCGGAAAGTCATTTAACTTTTTGGCCTGAATGATAGTAGCATCCAGACATCACCGCAATATTTCGTCGGTCCGTGCGCGAAACGTGGAAGTGATGCTCTGTGCGCACCAAACAAACTGCCCGCATAGTAAAGGATCACACCGTGTTTGCTCTGAAAAACCTGCGTCAAACCCCTCCGCGCCAGCTTGGCCTGTTGTTGCTTGCCTCCAGCTGCGTTGTGCTGGCCGCCTGCAGCAAGCAGCCCGAGAAGGTCGAGGATATCCGCCCGGTGCGCGCGCTGCTGCTCACCTCGAACAGTGTCGACGTCAACGCTGAATTTTCCGGCGAGGTGCGCCCGCGCGTCGAGTCGCGTCTCGGTTTTCGGGTCGGCGGCAAGATCATCACGCGCAAGGTGGACGTGGGCACCGTCGTGCATCACGGCGACGTGCTGATGCAGCTCGATCCGCAAGACTTGAAGCTGGCGCAGGCGCAGGCCAACGCGTCCTTGCGCGGCGCCGAGACGACGCGCGACCTGGCCCAGGCTGAATTGAAGCGCTATCAGGAACTGCGCGAGAAAAATTTCGTCAGCCAGGCCGTGCTCGACACCAAACTGTCGACCTTCAAGGCCAGTCAGGCGGGCGTCGATTCGGCCACGGCGAACTATCGCGGCCAGTCCAACCAGGCCGGCTACAGCAGTCTGGTGGCCGATGTCGATGGCGTCGTCACGGCGGTCGACGCCGAAGTGGGGCAGGTCGTCGCGCCGGGCGCGCCGGTGGTGCGGGTGGCCAAGTCAGGCGACAAGGAAATCGTCATCGGCATCCCCGAGGACAAGGTCGACACACTGCGCAAGGTGGCCGACGTGCAAGTGCGTCTGTGGGCCAATCCGCAGGAAGCCATTCCCGGCAAGATCCGTGAAATTTCGCCGGTGGCCGATGCGCAAACGCGCACCTACGCGGTCAAGGTCTCGATACCGGACAGCGCCGCCTCGGTGCGCCTGGGCATGACGGCGCTGGTGCAGTTTGCCTCGAAAACGCCCAATGCGATGATCCGCGTGCCGCTCACGGCCCTGTATCACGAGCAATCGCGCACGTCGGTGTGGGTGATCGAGAACGGCGCCGTCAAGCTGGTGCCGGTGCAAATCGGCGGCACCACCGGCAATGACATATTGTTGGTGGGCGGCGTCAAGGCTGGTCAGACCATCGTCACCGCTGGCGTCAATTTGCTCAAGGTCGGCCAAAAGGTCAAAGTGCTCGGCGCTGACACACCGCCCGACGCGCCCGCCAAGGTGGCCGCAGCCGCCGCCGGCGAGGTGCTGCAATGAAAGGCTTTAATCTGTCGCGCTGGGCGCTCGAACACATACCGCTGACGCGTTACCTGATGGCCGCGCTGCTGCTGGGCGGCATCATCAGCTATGGCAGTCTCGGTCAGGACGAAGACCCGCCGTTCACTTTCCGCGCGATGGTGGTGCGCGCCAACTGGCCGGGCGCCACGGCGCTGCAGATGGCCGAGCAGGTCACCGACAAGCTTGAGCGCAAATTGCAGGAAACGCCGAATATCGACAAGATCCGCAGCTACTCCAAGCCGGGCGAGACCTTGATCATTTTGCAGTTGCGCGAATCGACACCGCCCAAGGACACCACGGCCGCCTGGTACCAGGTGCGCAAGAAGATCGGCGACATCCGCGGCACCTTGCCGCCGGGCGTGCAGGGGCCGTACTTCAACGATGAATTCGGCGACACGTACGGCTCGATTTTCGCGCTGTCGGGCGACGGCTTCACCTATGCCGAAATGAAGGACTACGCCGACTTCGTGCGCCAGCAGCTGCTGCATGTGCCGCTGGTGGCCAAGGTCGAGCTGTTCGGTGTGCAAGACGAGAAGATCAACATCGAGTTCTCGCACAAGAAGTTTGCCCAGCTGGGCATTCCGTTCGAGGCCATCGTCAATCAGATCGCCACCCAGAACTCGGTCGAGTCGACCGGCGTGCTGGTGACGCCGACCGACAACTTGCAGGTGCGCGTGACGGGCGCGCTGAAAACGGTCAAGGACCTGGAAGAACTTGAGCTGCGCGCCGGCAATACCACTTTCCGTCTGGGCGACTTCGCCACCGTCAAGCGTGAATATAAAGACCCGCCGCAGGACAAGATGCGCTTTAACGGCAAGGAAGTGATCGGCCTGGGCATCTCGATGGAAAAGGGCGGCAACATCATCGAGATGGGCAAGCACCTTGCCAGCACCGTGGGCGAGATCAAATCGAAGCTGCCGGTCGGCATCGAGCTCGAACGTGTGTCCGATCAGCCGCGCGCCGTCACCGAGTCGGTTGGCGAATTCATTCACACGCTGATCGAAGCGGTGCTGATCGTGCTGGCGGTCAGTTTTCTGGCGCTCGGTTTGCACACCAAGCCGCTGCGCATCGATGCCCGGCCCGGCCTGGTGGTGGCGCTGACGATCCCGCTGGTGTTGGCAATCACCTTCCTGTTCATGCGCATCCTCGAGATCGACCTGCACAAGATTTCGCTGGGCGCCTTGATCATCGCGCTGGGTCTGCTGGTCGACGACGCCATCATTGCCGTCGAAATGATGGTGCGCAAGATGGAGGAGGGCTTGTCGCGCTTTGACGCGGCCACCTTCGCCTACACGTCCACCGCCATGCCGATGCTGACCGGCACCTTGATCACGGCGGCGGGCTTTCTGCCGATTGGCCTGGCCAAATCGGCCGCCGGCGAATACACGTTCTCGATGTTTTCGGTCAACGCGCTGGCGCTGATCATTTCGTGGGTGGTTGCGGTGGTGTTCACGCCCTATATCGGTTACCTGCTGCTCAAGGTCAAGCCGCACGCGGCCGGCGAGCACGGGCACGAATTGTTCGACACGCCCGGCTTTCGCCGTTTCCGCTCGGTGGTGAACTGGTGTGTCGAATGGAGCAAGACCACCATCGTGCTCAGTCTGGCGGTGTTCGGCCTGGGCGTGTTCGGCTTCAAGTTCATCGAGAAGCAGTTCTTCCCCGATTCGAGCCGGCCGGAGTTGATGGTCGAACTGTGGCTGCCGGAAGGGTCGACCTTCGCGGCGACCGAGGCGCAGGCCAAGAAGTTCGAGGCCTTCATCCGCAAGCAAGCCAATGTGGAAAGCGTGACCAGCTACGTGGGCACCGGCAGTCCGCGCTTCTACCTGCCGCTCGACCAGATATTCCCGCAGACGAACGTGTCGCAGATCGTCGTGCTGCCGAAAGACCTGGCCAGCCGGGAAGGCTTGCGCCAGAAGATCATCGCCGTGTTCAAGAATGATTTCCCGGAAGTGCGCGGACGCGTGAAGATGCTGCCCAACGGCCCGCCGGTGCCGTATCCGGTGCAGTTCCGCGTCTCCGGTCCCGATTCTGGCAAGGTGCGTGTCATCGCCGACCAGGTCAAGGACGTCATGCGCGCCAATCCGAACACGATCGGCGTGAACGACAACTGGAACGAGTCGGTCAAGGTGCTGCGTCTGGATCTGGATCAGGACAAATTGCGCGCGCTGGGCGTCACCTCGCAAACGGTGATGCGCGCGGCCAATACGATCTTGTCGGGCACGCCGATCGGCCAGTTCCGAGAAGACAACAAGCTGATCGACATCGTCATGCGCCAGCCAGTCGAAGAGCGCTCGACCATCGCGGTGCTCAACGACACCAACATTCCGACCGCGTCGGGCAAGTCGGTGACGATCTCGCAAATTGCGCGCGCCCATTTTGTGTGGGAGCCGGGCGTGGTCTGGCGCGAGGGGCGCGAATGGGCCGTCACGGTGCAGTCCGACGTGGCCGACGGCATCCAGGGCCCGACCGTGTCGACCCAGGTGGGCGAGAAGCTGACGTCGATGCGCGCCGCCTTGCCGGCCGGCTACCAGATCGTGCTGGCCGGCGCCGCCGCCGACAGCAAAGCCGCCGAGGCCTCGATTTCGGCCAACGTGCCGCTGGTGATTTTTATTGTGTTCACACTGCTGATGCTGCAACTGCAAAGCTTCTCGCGTTCGCTGCTGGTGTTCCTGACCGGGCCGCTTGGTGTGGCCGGCGCGGCGATGGCTTTGTTGATTTTGCATCGTCCGTTTGGCTTCGTTGCCAATCTGGGTGTGATCGCGCTGTTTGGCATGATCATCCGCAATTCGATCATCCTGGTCGACCAGATCGAGCAGGACATTGCCAAGGGCGCCGAGCCATGGGATGCGATCGTCGAGTCGGCTGTGCGCCGTTGCCGTCCGATCGTGCTCACCGCCGCCGCTGCCGCGCTGGCGATGATTCCGCTGTCGCGCTCGGTGTTCTGGGGGCCGATGGCGGTGGCGATCATGGGTGGTTTGGTGGTGGCGACGGCCTTGACGCTGCTATTTCTGCCGGCCTTGTATGCGGCCTGGTTCCGCGTCAAGAAGCCGCAAGGTGCCGGCAAGGCGCTGCCTGTCCCTGCCGCGCCGCACTGAGAATGCGCCGGGCAAAGCGGAGCGCAAACGGTCCGCTTTGCCCGCCCCGGGGCGGGACGTTAAAAAACGTCCTACCATGTTAGGAAATCCAGTAAAATACCGGGTTGAAGTTGTTAGCCCCTAACAAAGGCAGTGCAGGGCGGCCGGTTTCATCGTCGGGCGCCCTTTGCTTTTGGTAGTGGCCGGCGAGGCGCATACCGATCTGTTCCCTCAAGAAGTGACTGGGGGAAAGTCAGGTGCAAATTCCCGCGAGGATGGCGAAATTGGTAGACGCACCAGGTTTAGGTCCTGACGCCAGCAATGGTGTGGGGGTTCGAGTCCCCCTCCTCGCACCACAGAATTCTTTATCTTTTTTTGGACGATTTTTACATGGCAACTGCAGTCGAAACCTTAGGCAAACTCGAACGTCGCATGACGATCTCTTTACCGCTGACTGACGTCCGTACGGAAGTCGAAAAGCGCTTGAAAGCCCAGGCCAAGTCGGCCAAGGCGCCGGGCTTTCGCCCAGGTAAAGTTCCAATGAAAATGGTGGCGGCCCAATACGGCTACCAGATCGAATCGGACGTGTTGAACGACAAAGTCGGTCGCGCTTTCGCCGACGCCGCAAACGAAAACAATTTGCGCGTTGCCGGTTATCCAAAAATCGAACCAAAGCAAGACACGGCTGAAGGCGAACTGACCTTCGACGCCACGTTCGAAGTCTACCCGGACGTCGTCATTGGCGAACTGTCCGGCGTGGAAATCGAAACGGTCAAGGCCGAAGTGTCGGCTGCTGAAATCGACAAAACCATCGACATCCTGCGCAAGCAGCGCGTGCACTACCACGCCAAAGGCGTCGCTGGTGAACACGGCGACGGCGGTGCGGATCTGTCGGCCCAAAGCGGCGACCGCGTCACCGTCGACTTCGTCGGCGCGATCGACGGCGTTGAATTCCCAGGCGGCAAAGCGGACGACTACGCTTTCGTGCTGGGCGAAGGACGCATGCTGCCAGAATTTGAAGCGGCGACGACGGGTCTGAAAGTGGGCGAAGCAAAAACCTTCCCACTGTCGTTCCCAGAGGACTACCACGGCAAGGATGTGGCCGGCAAAACGGCTGAATTCACCATCACGCTCAAGCAACTTGAGTGGGCGCATCTGCCGGAAGTGGACGCTGAGTTCGCTAAATCGCTGGGCGTGGACGATGGCGACATCACCAAAATGCGCGACGATATCAAGGTCAATCTGGAGCGCGAAGTCGCTGGCCGTGTCAAGGCACGCAACAAGGAAGCGGTCATGGACGCGCTGGTCAAAGTGACCGACCTGGAAGTGCCGAAAGTGCTGATCGCGCAAGACACCGAGCGTCTGGCCGAAATGACCCGTCAAGACATGGCCCAACGCGGCATGAACGTCAAGGACATGCCTTTCCCACCGGAGTTGTTCGCTGCCAAAGCGGAACGCCGCGTGCGTCTGGGCCTGATCCTGTCGCAACTGGTTGGCGACAACAAATTGCAAGCGACGGCCGAACAAGTCAAAGCGCAGATCGAAGATTTCGCGCAAAGTTACGAAGACCCGCGTGAAGTGCTCAAGTACTACTACGCCGATCGTCGTCGCCTGGCTGAAGTCGAAGCCCTTGTATTAGAAGAAAACGTCGTTAACTATGTG
Source organism: Burkholderiales bacterium (assembly GCA_038207625.1). GTDB lineage: Bacteria > Pseudomonadota > Gammaproteobacteria > Burkholderiales > Burkholderiaceae_D > JBBQZO01. The sequence goes on from JBBQZO010000028.1 coordinate 67,020, forward strand.
CTTGGCAAGTCGAGCGTGACCGCGAAATCGGTAGCCTTCGACGAATTGATGGGCGCTAACGCACAAGCTTAAGCGTTTCGCTTGAGCTCTTCACAAGGAAAGAACATGACAGGCATGATGCATAATCCGGCATTGGACACGCAATCCCTCGGCCTGGTGCCGATGGTGGTTGAGCAGAGCGGCCGCGGCGAGCGCGCCTATGATATTTATTCGCGCCTGCTGAAAGAGCGCGTCATTTTCATGGTCGGGCCTGTCAACGACCACATGGCCAACCTGATCGTCGCCCAGTTGCTGTTCTTGGAAAGCGAAAATCCGGACAAGGATATTTCGCTGTACATCAACTCGCCGGGTGGTTCGGTGTCGGCCGGTATGGCGATCTTCGATACGATGCAGTTCATCAAGCCGGACGTGTCGACGCTGTGCACCGGGATGGCGGCCTCGATGGGCGCCTTCCTGCTGGCCGCTGGCGCGAAAGGCAAGCGTTTCTCGCTGCCTAACTCGCGCATCATGATTCACCAGCCGTCCGGTGGTTCGCAAGGTCAGGCGTCCGACATCGAAATCCAGGCCAAGGAAATCCTTTACCTGCGTGAACGTCTGAACAAGATTCTTGCCGATAACACCGGCAAGTCGACCGAACAGATCGCCAAGGACACCGACCGCGACCGTTTCATGTCGGCCGACGAAGCGGCGGACTATGGTCTGATCGACAAAGTATTGACCACACGCGCTTGATGGTTTCATCACGTCTTTGCTGAAAAAAACGCCCGGACGTTGAAACGTACGGGCGTTTCGTTTTTATTTCGGGTAGCATGGAAGCTGCGCGCAAGCGTAGCCATGCGTTCTCGAGCGGCATTATCCTTCATGCAATCCCAACTACATCAGCCCCATGTCAGACAAAAAATCCTCTAGCGGCGAAAAATTACTGTATTGCTCGTTCTGCGGCAAGAGTCAGCACGAGGTGAAAAAACTCATCGCCGGCCCGTCCGTGTTCATCTGCGATGAATGCATCGACCTGTGCAACGACATCATCCGCGACGAAACGTCGGCGGTCGAAGCGGTCGGCGGCGCCAAGTCCGACCTGCCGACCCCGCAGGAAATCGCCGAGCTGTTGAACCAGTACGTGATCGGCCAGCAAACGGCCAAGCGCATCTTGTCGGTGGCGGTGTACAACCACTACAAGCGTTTGAAACATCTGGGCAAGAAGGACGACATCGAACTGGCCAAGAGCAACATCTTGCTGGTCGGTCCTACCGGCTCGGGCAAGACGCTGCTGGCGCAGACGCTGGCGCGCATGCTCAACGTGCCGTTCGTGATCGCCGACGCGACGACGCTGACCGAAGCCGGTTACGTGGGCGAGGACGTCGAGAACATCATCCAGAAGCTGCTGCAAAGCTGCAACTACGAAGTGGAAAAAGCCCAGCGCGGCATCGTCTACATCGACGAGATCGACAAGATTTCGCGCAAGTCCGACAATCCGTCGATCACCCGCGACGTGTCCGGTGAAGGCGTGCAGCAGGCGCTGTTGAAGCTCATCGAGGGCACCATGGCGTCGGTGCCGCCACAGGGCGGGCGCAAGCATCCTAACCAGGACTTTGTGCAGATCGACACCACCAACATCATGTTCATCTGTGGTGGTGCGTTTGACGGCCTGGCCAAGATCATCTCGAACCGCTCGGAAAAGAGCGGCATCGGTTTCTCGGCCTCGGTCAAGAGCAAGACCCAGCGCGCCGCCAGCGAAGTGCTGATGGAAGCGGAGCCGGAAGATCTGATCAAATTCGGCCTCATTCCCGAGTTGGTCGGCCGTCTGCCGGTGGTGGCGACCTTGAGCGAACTGACCGAAGAAGCTTTGATTCAGATTTTGATCGAGCCGAAAAATGCCTTGATTAAGCAATATTCAAAATTGCTTGAAATGGAAGGCGCCGAACTGGAAATTCGTCCGGCCGCTCTGCATGCGATTGCGAAAAAAGCACTGGCCCGGAAAACCGGCGCGCGCGGCTTGCGTTCGATTCTGGAACACGCTTTGCTTGACGTAATGTATGAATTGCCGAACCAACAGAACGTGATCAAAGTGGTCATTGATGAAAGCACGATCACGAACGGCGCGAAACCGTTGTTGATTTATAGCGAAACCGCGAAAGCTTCCGGGGAAAATTGATCATTGTCCCGGCTCGGGGCTAGAAAAGGGTTTGATTCCCCATTCCGAGACGGTACAATTTAAATCAATAAGAGATCCCGGGCTTCACTCGAAAAGCCACTCGCGGCCCCGGCTGCGCAGTGGCTTTTTTATTGAATGATTTGAAATCTTTTGGAGCACCCGGTTATATTCTTTTCAAGTGCATGTGTTTCAATTACTTGTAGAAATATTTTTTCATGCCGGTCTTGTGTTTCGGCTGCGAAGTCCAACATCGTAAACACGCTTTCTATAAGGTACGCCATGACAACTTCCAAATTAACCGAGCAAACCCAGCTGCCGCTGCTGCCGCTGCGCGATGTCGTTGTGTTCCCGCATATGGTGATACCGCTGTTCGTCGGCCGCCCCAAATCGATCAAGGCTCTGGAAGCTGCGATGGAGCAGGGCAAGAGCATCATGCTCGCGGCCCAAAAGGCGGCCGCCAAGGACGAGCCTTCGGCCACCGATATCTACGAAATTGGCTGCGTGGCCAATATCTTGCAAATGTTGAAGCTGCCCGACGGCACCGTCAAGGTGCTCGTTGAAGGGGCTCAGCGCGCCCGCATCGACCACATCAGCGATGGTCCAACGCACTTCGTTGCCGAACTGACGCCGATCGCCTCCGAAGTGGGTGACGATTCCGAAGTCGAGGCAATGCGCCGCGCCATCGTTCAGCAGTTCGACCAGTACGTCAAACTGAACAAAAAAATCCCTCCCGAGATCCTCGCTTCCTTGGCCGGCATCGACGATGCAGGTCGCCTGGCCGACACCGTCGCCGCGCACCTGCCGTTGAAGCTCGAGCAAAAGCAAGTGATCCTGGAAATCTTCAACGTCGCCAAGCGGCTTGAGCATCTGCTCGGCCAGTTGGAAGGCGAGCTCGATATCTTGCAAGTGGAAAAGCGCATCCGTGGCCGCGTCAAGCGCCAGATGGAAAAGTCGCAGCGCGAGTACTACCTCAACGAGCAAGTCAAGGCGATCCAGAAGGAATTGGGCGAGGGCGAAGATGGCGCCGATCTCGACGAACTCGAGAAAAAAGTCATCGCCGCCAAGATGCCGAAAGAGGCGCTCGACAAGGCCACCAACGAACTCAAAAAGCTCAAGCTGATGTCGCCGATGTCGGCCGAGGCGACCGTCGTGCGCAACTATATCGACACGCTGGTGGGCTTGCCATGGAAGAAAAAATCCAAGGTCAATAACGACCTGACCAATGCCGAGAAAGTGCTCGAGGGTGATCACTACGGCCTCGACAAGGTCAAGGAACGCATTCTGGAATACCTCGCGGTGCAACAACGCGTGGACAAACTGAAAGCCCCGATCCTGTGCTTCGTCGGCCCTCCGGGCGTCGGCAAGACCTCGCTCGGCCAGTCGATTGCCCGCGCCACCAACCGCAAGTTCGTGCGCATGGCCTTGGGCGGCGTGCGCGACGAGGCCGAGATTCGCGGTCACCGTCGCACTTATATCGGCTCGATGCCCGGCAAGATTTTGCAAAGCCTGGCCAAGGTTGGCGTGCGCAATCCCTTGTTCCTGCTCGACGAAGTCGACAAGATGGGCGCGGACTTCCGCGGCGATCCGTCGTCGGCGCTGCTCGAGGTGCTCGATCCTGAACAGAACCACACGTTTTCGGATCACTACATCGAAGTCGATTTCGATCTGTCGGACGTGATGTTTGTGGCCACCTCGAACTCGTACAATATTCCGCCGGCGCTGCTCGACCGGATGGAAGTGATTCGCCTGTCCGGCTACACCGAGGACGAAAAAACCAGCATCGCGCAGCGCTATTTGCTGCCCAAGCAGATCAAGGCGAACGGTCTGAAAGAGGAAGAAATTTCGGTGGCCGAGTCGGCACTGCGCGACATCATCCGCTACTACACGCGGGAAGCCGGTGTGCGTTCGCTCGAGCGGGAAATCTCCAAAATCTGCCGCAAGGTCGTCAAGATGCTGCTGCTGAAGAAAACCGACAAGAAGGTCGCTGTCAGCGGCAAGAATGTCGACAAATTCCTTGGCGTGCGGCGCTACGATTTCGGCGTCGCCGAAAAGGAAAACCAGGTCGGTCAGGTGGTCGGTCTGGCCTGGACCGAAGTGGGCGGCGACTTGCTGACGATCGAAGCGGTGACGATGCCAGGCAAGGGCGGCATCATCCGCACCGGCACCTTGGGCGACGTGATGAAGGAGTCGATTGAAGCGGCCCGCACGGTGGTGCGTTCGCGTGCCAACCGTCTGGGCATCAAGAACGATGTGTTCGAGAAGAGCGACATCCACATCCACGTGCCGGAAGGGGCGACACCGAAGGACGGTCCGTCCGCCGGTATCGCGATGACGACGGCGCTGGTGTCGGTGTTTACCGGCATCCCTGTGCGCGCCGATGTGGCGATGACGGGCGAGATCACGCTGCGCGGCGAAGTGCTGCCGATCGGCGGCCTGAAGGAAAAACTGCTGGCGGCCCATCGCGGTGGCATCAAGACCGTGTTGATCCCCGAGCAGAACGTCAAGGATCTGGCCGAGATTCCGGACAACGTGAAAAACAAGCTCGAAATCGTTCCGGTGCGCTGGATCGACAAGGTGCTGGAGATCGCGCTGGAGCGGGTGCCGCAGGCGCTCGTTGAAGTTGCCCCCGTTGACGCTGTCGCGGTTGCGGCGGTCAAGGTGGACGGTCCTGCCGACGTCGTCAAGCACTAGCGTCAAACGCCCGTCGCCGGGCATCAGCATCAACAACAAGCGCCCATGTGGCGCTTGTTTTTTTTGGTGCGTCGCGATACGCCGTCGCGCACGGGATTTGCGCGCGCTGCGAAAGTTGGGCGGGCCGGCCCAAAGCGCTTGACACAAAAGTTGGTGGCTTGTTTAATACGCCTGCGGATTTTTTTCCGCGGCAACCAGTATTGCGAACAACAACAATGACGCTCATGAGGCGCCATCAATCTTTGGACGGGGACGCTAGTGAACAAGACTGAATTGATCGATCATATTGCCACCACCGCAGATATCTCCAAGGCGGCGGCGACGCGTGCGCTGGACGCCATGATCGGTGCGGTAACGACGACCTTGAAAAATAACGACAGCGTGACCCTGGTCGGCTTCGGCACCTTCTCGGTCGGTGAGCGCGCCGCGCGCACGGGACGCAATCCGCGCACCAAGGAAGCGATCGAAATTGCGGCGGCAAAGGTTCCGAAATTTAAAGCTGGCAAAGCGCTCAAAGATGCAGTAAACTAATGTCCTTCGGTGTGGTGACAAACACCGGAACTATTTGATTGACCCAGTAGGTAAGTATGTCTACTTCGGGGGTTTAGCTCAGTTGGTAGAGCGGCGCCCTTACAAGGCGTAGGTCGGGAGTTCGAGCCTCTCAGCCCCTACCAGTCAGATAGGCAGTGCAAAGTGTTTTGAGGAGTGGTAGTTCAGTTGGTTAGAATGCCGGCCTGTCACGTCGGAGGTCGCGGGTTCGAGTCCCGTCCGCTCCGCCAACAATTCACGCAGTAAATTAGGAGTGGTAGTTCAGCTGGTTAGAATGCCGGCCTGTCACGTCGGAGGTCGCGGGTTCGAGTCCCGTCCACTCCGCCAGAACAAGGAAAGGCGAACGAGAGTTCGCCTTTTTTTATATGTGCAAGTTAATCGCAATCTATCAACATCGAATTGGCAGACCATGTTTGAATTTATTCGCACCCACCAACGCTTGATGCAAATTATCCTGATGTTGCTGATCGTGCCGTCGTTCCTGTTCGTCGGTGTCAGCGGCTACAAGAGCTTCGGCGACGACGCCAACACGGTAGCGAAGGTGGCCGGCCAGTCCGTCACCCAGCAAGAGTGGGAAGCGGCGCAACGCGCGCGCATGGATCGCATGCGTCAAACCTTCGGCGCCCAGTTCGATCCGAAAGTGTTCGATACGCCGGAAACCAAACGCATCGTGCTCGAACAGCTGATCGCCGAGCGCGCGCTGTCGGCCGAAATCACGCACGAGCATCTGACGGTGAGTGACGCGGCACTGCAAGAAGAGCTGATGAAGGTCGAGAGCCTCAGAAAGCCCGACGGCAGCTTCGATATTGAGCAGTACAAATTGCTGCTGCAAGCGCAGGGCATGACCGCCGACATGTACGATGCACGCCAGCGCCACGACCTGGCCCAGCAGCAGCTGACCGGCGCGATCCAGGCCAGTGCCTTCATGCCGCGCAGCGTCGCCAATCAGCTCGCTGATTTCAACTCGCAAGAGCGCGAAGTGCAGGAACTGGTGTTCCCGGTGGCCGATTTCATGGCCCAAGTCAAACTGACCGACGCAATGGTCAAGGCTTTCTACGACAAGAACGCCGACAAGTTCCAGATTCCCGAGCAGGTCAAGGTTGAATACGTTGTCTTCAACAGCGCCGCCGTCGAAAGCCAGGTCACGGTCAGCGACGCCGAAGTGGCCAGTTTTTACACCCAGAATCAGAAACGTTTCACGGCCGCTGAACAGCGCCGCGCCAGCCATATCCTGATCAACGCGAAAAAAGACGCGTCGTCGGCCGACAAGGCCGCCGCCAAGGCCAAGGCCGAAGCGATCCTGGCGCAACTGCGCAAGGCACCAGGCGAGTTCGCCAAAGTGGCCAAGGCCCAGTCGCAAGATCCGGCATCGGCCGAGTTGGGTGGCGATCTGGATGTGATCGAAAAGGGCGCGCTGCCAAAACCGGTCGAAGACGCGATCTTTAGCCTCAAGCAAGGCGAGATCAGCGATGTCGTCGCCTCCGACTTCGGTTACCACATCATCACCGTGACGTCGCTGAAACCGGCGACCATCAAGTCGCTTGACGACGTCAAGGGCGAAATCACGGCCGAGCTGAAAAAGCAGAAGTCCTCCAAGCTGTATTCGGAGCAGGCCGAGATGTTCACCAATACCGTGTACGAGCAATCGGACAGCCTGAAACCGGTCGCCGACAAGCTCAAGCTGAAGGTCGAAACGGTCAGCAATCTGGCCCGCGCACCGCAGCCAGCACTGGGTGACACGCCGTTTAACAACGCCAAGTTCCTCAAGGCAGTGTTCAGTGACGACGCCTTGAAAAATAAACGCAATACCGAAGCGGTCGACGTCGGTGCCAGCACCCTGATCGCCGGCCGTGTGGTCGAGTTCAAACCTGCTACCAAGCGTCCGCTGGCCGAAGTTGATGCGCAGATTCGTCAGCGCGTTACCCTCGACGAAGCGGCCAAACTGGCCAAGCTGGCCGGTGAAGCGAAGCTGACCGCCGCCAAGGCATCGGGCGACGCGGCAGGTTTCGGCGAAGCCAAGGTCGTGGCGCGCAGCAAGCCTGGAAGCATGGGCGTCAATGCCGCGACGGCCGTGTTGAAAGCCGATGTCAGCAAGCTGCCAGCCTACGTTGGTGTTGAACTGGGCGGCCAAGGCTATGCCGTGTACCGGATTGGCAAAGTGAGCCAGCCAGCACAGGTCGATGCAACCGCACGCAGTGCGTTCCAGCAGCAGGTCGGCAATGCCGTGGCCCAGCAGGAAATGTATGGCTACCTGGAGGCGCTCAAGCACAAGGCCAAGGCGAAGGTGCTGGCCCATATCGACGTTGCTACCAGCGACGCAAAATCGGCGACCGACGCCAACTAAACCTGGCGTTTGCTGTATAAGAAAGACCCGGCCGCCCAAGCGCCCGGGTCTTTTGTCATTCTGGTCGCGCGCGCGGCGGTTGTGCTGCCGTGCACGACGGCGCACAAGGTACTATCCTCAAACTGTTCCCAGATGGAGTACTGCGATGCATAGTGGTGTCATGTTTGCGCTGGCCGCCGCGCTGTTGTTTGGCGCCAGCACGCCGTTTGCCAAATTGCTCGGAGTCGATATCGCGCCGGTGATGCTGGCCGGTTTGCTGTACCTGGGCAGCGGTCTGGGCCTGTCGGTGTGCATGCTGGCGCGCCGCTTGTCGGCCGGCGCGCCGCAAGGCGAGGGGGCGGGGCTGCGGCGCGCCGAGCTGCCCTGGCTGGCTGGCGCCATCGCGGCCGGCGGCGTGGCCGGCCCGGTGCTGCTGATGGTGGGGCTGGCAAACACGCCGGCGTCGTCGGCCTCGCTGCTGCTCAATATGGAAGGTGTGCTGACGGCCTTGCTGGCCTGGGGCGTGTTCAAGGAGCACTTCGACCGGCGCATCCTGATCGGCATGGCGCTGATCGTGCTGGCTGGCTTTCTGTTGGCCTGGGAACAGCGTCCCCAGCTCGGCCTGCCTTGGGGCGCGCTGGCGGTCGTTGGCGCCTGCCTGTGCTGGGCCATCGACAACAACCTGACCCGCAAGATCGCCGCCAGCGATGCGCTGCAGATTGCCGCCATCAAAGGCTTGGTGGCCGGCGCGGTCAATTTGTCGATTGCGCTAGTGCTGGGGCTGCGCCTGCCGGGTGCGGGTGCGCTGCTCGGTGCGGGGTTGATCGGCTTCTTCGGCTACGGGTTGAGTCTGGTGCTGTTCGTGCTCGCGCTGCGCCACTTGGGCACGGCGCGCACCGGCGCCTATTTTTCGGCCGCGCCCTTTGCCGGCGCCGCGATCGCACTGGTGCTGCTCGGTGAGGTGCCCGGTGGCCTGTTCTGGATCGCGGCGGCCTTGATGGGCGCTGGCATCTGGTTACATCTGAGCGAGCAACACGCGCATGAGCATCTGCACGAGCCGACGGAGCACGCGCACGCACACAGCCACGACGCGCATCACCAGCACACCCACGATTTCGACTGGGACGGCAATGAGCCGCACGCGCATGCGCATCAGCACGAACGGCTAGCGCACAGCCACGCGCACTATCCCGATATCCATCATCGTCACACGCACTAGCAAGCTCTAGCGTCAGCCAGTGCCGCTGGAGCGGCTTGCCGGGCTGGTCAAGGCGACGCCGGGGTCGCTGCGGCGTCGATCGGCGTTTTCAGGCGCGGCGCAGGCGCTTCGCCCCGAACGCCATCAAGCCAAGGCCAGCGAGCAGCATGGTCGCGCTGCCAGGCTCGGGCACAGAACTGAGCGTGATCCATTGCGCGCTCTGCGCATCGGTGACGTCGTTGGCCATGGTCAGGTCGATCCAGCTGCGATAGCTGCCCAGTTGCACGAATAGCGACGAGTACAGCGTGCCGCCGTGCCCATCCGGATCCTGGGAAACGGCCGAGTTGATGCCCCACAGCAGGCTGTCGGGCGTGATGCTGTCGTGATGGCCGAAAAACAGGCCGCCACCGCTGTCGCCGCCCTGCAGATACGGCACGCCCATGTCGTTGCTGTAGGCCTGCAACCAGTTGGTGCGCACGGCGGGCAGCGGATCGCTGCCGTCCGGATCGTAGCTCGGTATGAAGGAGCGCACGGTGGTGTACGCATAACCGCGCGGCACCTGATTGCGCCCGGTCGTCATGGTCGCGTCGATTGTGTAATCGACGCCGGCCTCGAGTTCGTTGGCCAACAGGCTCAACTGTGGAGCGATGATCGGGGTGGCCAGCCGCACCAGCGTCAGGTCGTCGAATGGAAAGTCGCCGCTGCCCAGATTGTAACTGGCCGCCACCACGCTACTGCCGTAGCCGTTGCTGTATGTATCGCCAGCGCCAAAGCCGAGGTGACGGGCCGTGACCACCCAGTTCGACGTGATCTGCACGCCGTTCGACACCTGGCCGTAGGCCGTCGTTGCCGTGCCGCCGACGATGGCCTGCGCCGGAGCGCTGAACCCCAGACCGACAAAAACTGCTCCCAGCAAGCCGAGCATGGGTTGGACTTGTTTGCGCATCGCCGCCTCCAGAAATAACAAAATAACAAAAGTATCGCAACTATAGATGGGCGACGCGTCGGGTGTCAAACCTTTTGCCCGCTTTCTGAAATTGACTTTATAATAATTTTGAGACAGGCCAAGCCGGCGCGCGCAAACAATGACGGCGGACATCATCTTGCTATCGATGAGGCCCGCCGTGAGTGTGGCCGGCGTGTGCCGGTCGGCTTTGTGGTGCCTGCGTGGCAGGCGCCAGCGCTACTTGATGGCGACGTGTTTCGCCAACTCCAGCTTGGCGATCGCGTTGCGATGCACTTCGTCCGGGCCGTCGGCCAGGCGCAGCGTGCGGTTGCCGGCCCATTGCGAGGCGAGCGGGAAGTCGTCCGACACGCCGGCCGCGCCATGCGCCTGGATCGCCCAGTCCAGCACCTGCTGGGTGACGTTGGGCGCGAGCACCTTGATCATCGCGATCTCGGCTTGCGCGTGCTTGTTGCCGACCGTGTCCATCAGCGACGCGGCCTTCAACGTCAGCAGGCGCGCCGTGTCGATCGCGATGCGCGCGTCGGCGATGCGTTCGCGCCATACGCCCTGTTCGGACAGCTTGCGCCCGAACGCCACGCGGCTGTTCAGACGTTTGCACATCAGTTCGAGCGCGCGTTCGGCAACACCGATCGAGCGCATGCAATGGTGGATGCGGCCAGGCCCCAAGCGGCCTTGGGCGATCTCGAAGCCGCGTCCTTCGCCGAGCAGCAAATTGGCCACCGGCACGCGCACATTGTCGAACACGATTTCGCAGTGGCCGTGCGGCGCGTCGTCGTAGCCGAACACCGGCAGCGGGCGCACGATGGTGATGCCGGGCGTATCGGCCGGTACCAGTATCATCGATTGCTGGACGTGGCGGGCCGCCTCGAAGTCGGTCTTGCCCATCAGGATGTAGACCTTGCAGCGCGGATCGCCCGCGCCCGAAGTCCACCACTTGCGACCGTTGATGACGTAATTGTCACCGTCGCGCTCGATGCGCGTTTCGATATTGGTCGCGTCCGACGACGCCACGTCCGGTTCGGTCATCGCAAACGCCGAGCGCAATTCGCCGCGCAGCAAGGGTTCCAGCCAGGTGCGCTTTTGCTCCTCGTTGCCGTAACGCTCGATCGTCTCCATATTGCCCGTGTCGGGCGCGGAGCAGTTGAACACTTCGGGCGCCCACACCACCTTGCCCATGATCTCGCACAGCGGTGCGTAGTCAAGGTTGGACAAGCCTTCCGGCGCGCGCACCGACTTGGGCAGGAACAGATTCCACAGTCCCTGTTCGCGCGCCAGCGGCTTCAGCCGTTCCACGAGTTCGGTGGGAATCCAGCGGTTGCCGTGTTCGACGCCGTTGCGGTCCACTTCCTGCTTGAAGGCATTCTCGTTCGGATAAATATGCTCGTCCATGAAGCGCAGCAGCTTTTCCTGCAAGGCCTTGCAACGTTCGGAATAGTCGAAATCCATGTCGTGTCCTTAAGTGGAGGAGGGGGTCAGATCGGTTTGCCGCAGGCGTATTGCCAGCCCAGTTCGGACATCGGACGCGCCGCCTTGCCCGATTCGAGCGCCTGCGCGCTGGCGGCGGTGCCGTCGACATAGCGCTTCATGATGCCCTGCATGATGCTGGCCAGGCGGAACATATTGAACGCCAGGTAGAAATTGAAGTCTTCCAGTTTGATCGTCTTGCCGGTGCGCTCGGCATACATGGCGATGTATTGCTGCTGCGACGGAATGCCCAGCGTGGCCAGGTCCAGGCCGGCGATGCCGCGGAACTGGCCCGGCGGGATGTGCCAGCTCATACAGTGGTAAGAGAAATCGGCAAACGGGTGGCCCAGCGTGGACAGCTCCCAGTCCAGCACGGCGAGAATGCGCGGCTCGGTCGGGTGGAAGATCATATTGTCGAGGCGGAAGTCGCCATGCACGATGCTGGTGTCTTCGCCGGCCGGGATGTTTTGTGGCAACCAGGCGATCAGCTGGTCCATCGCCTCGATCGTCTCGGTGGCCGAGGCGTGGTACTGACGCGTCCAGCGCTCGATCTGGCGCGCAAAATAGTTGCCCGGCTTGCCGTAGTCAGCCAGGCCGATGGCGGCGTAATCGATGGTGTGCAGCTGGGCGATCACGCGGTTCAGTTCGGCGTAGATGGCGGCGCGCTCTGTTGGCGTCATGCCCGGCAGTGCCTGATCCCACAGTACCCGGCCTTCGATAAATTCCATCACGTAGAACGCGCGCCCGATGATCGCCTCGTCGGTGCACAGCGCATACTGGCGCGCGGCCGGGAAGCCCGCTTTGTGCAGCGCATCCATCACGCGGAATTCGCGATCGATCGCGTGGGCCGACGGCAGCAGCTTGGCGGCCGGACCGGGTTTGGTGCGCAGCACGTACTGCTGGCTGCCGGCAGTGAGCTTGAAGGTGGGGTTGGATTGGCCGCCCTTGAACTGCTCGACCGACAGGGGACCGCCCAGGTAGCCTTCCACGTGGCTGCGCAAGTACGTTTCGAGCGCCTCCACGTCAAACTTCTGGCGCTCCGAAACGGCTTTCGTCCCCATGAATTCTTCGTACATTGCATCTCCCGACAACAAGGTGAGGCCACGGCGGCCACGACCATTCTAGCGCATAAAAAGTACGCTCGTACTATTTATGTGCGGTGTCAAGCGCGTACCATCCGCGAATGTCAGTCTTGCACGTCGGCCGCGCTGCGCGATTTCCTGTACTGGGCCAACAATTGCTCCATCGTCGTGCTGCGGTTCTGAGTTTGCAATGGCGACGGCGGCGAGTAGTTGGCAAAGCGCAGCACCCAGTCGTCCGGATCGCTGCCAACATCCAGCGCGTTGATGCAGCCGGCGGTCTGGGCCAGATTGCCCAGAAACATGCGCTGGCCCGTCAGCACGTACGACAGAATCGCACGGTTGACGCCGCCGTGCAGCACCAGCAGCACGGTGTCCCAGCTGGGGTCTTCGCGCAGGCGCGCGATGGCGGGGTGGACCCGGTCCATCAGTGCGCCGATTGTCTCGCCGCCGAGAAACTGCTTGTGTTCGGGCACCATGCCCTCAAACGCACCGGTGAACGCGTCGTTCAGGTCGGCGTCGGCGATGCTCGACAGGCGTCCGCCGCGCAGCTCTTCCAGTTCCGGCCAGGCTTCGATGTTGATCTGCTGGCCCGTCTCGGCCAGCGCCCGCGTGGCAGTTTCCACCGTGCGCGGCAAGCCGGACACGATAACCCGGTCAAAGCGCACCTGCTGGGCAGCAAATGCGCAGCCGGCCGCGCTGGCCTGAGCGCGGCCCTGCTCGTTGAGGGGGACCGATTCGGGCAAGAAGGGTTTGCCGCTATCGTCAAAATAGGTGACGCTGCCGTGGCGCATCAAAAAAATGCGGCGGCGGGGGGAGGCTGTATGCATGGTGGTTTTATCAGGCGAGGCAGCGGGCCGCCGGCAGGGCCGGCCCGGCGCGGGGTCAGAAGAACAGCGCTGTGCGGGTGATGATGGCGCCGGTGTTGGTGTAGGGCGCGTTGGCGCGCACCGAACCGGTGGCGGCGTTGCCGTCGTCCAGTTTGGCGTCGATCTGCTGCGCGAACGAGTCGGGCAGGTTGTCAAAGCGTAGTCCGTTGCCGCCGCGACCGCCGACGACATCGTTGAAGATATACACCGCGCCGCCCTGGGCGCTGGTCATGAAGTCGCTGCTGCCGTTGAACGCGCCGGTGATGAAGCCGGCCAGCGCCAAGTGCTGCGGCGCCAGAGCGTATTCGGTGATCTGGCCGTCGCCGTTGCCGTTGCCGGTGGCGCCTTGCACATGCACGGTGGCCTGCACGTCGTCGCCGGGGAGCGCGCGGAACTTGTCCTGATACGCGTTGACGGCGGCCGACAGCGAGTTCGATTGTTGGATGATGTTCTTCACCTTGGCGCTGTCAATCAGGCTCTGGCCCTTGAGCACGCCGCCCAGCAGTAGGCCGATGATGACCAGCACGATGGCAATTTCGACGAGCGTAAAGCCGCGTTGGCTTGGTCGTGACATGGGATTCCTTCAATTCAAAAAGACAGACGGTGCAGTTGACAGGCTCAGTTTATAGGAAAATTGCCGCGACGGCACGTTGGCAACGACGCCCGCAGTGCGCTTTGCTGGCGCGGCTCGAACGGCACGCCCTGCTGCGTCCAACGCAGCAGCCACTGCCCGTTGCGCTGATTGCTTGCAATGCGCGGCAACGGATAGGGATACCTGGAGACCGTTACCTCTGCCGCAACGAACAACTTGATACGCTACTGCCGCACAAGAACCCGACTCATCACCAAGGTGAAGTGACAGGTGCAAAGTGACGCCGTTGTGACGCTGATCATCAATGCCGACCATGTCCGGCACTCAGGCGTGAAATGTTATTTGACCGTAAATATTCCTGTATCATGGACGCGGACGGCCTGAATGCACTGTCACGTCTATCTCATAGTTCGTGTCGAGATGAAAAATCTCAGTGGGGAAATTGTACAAATCGCGCTTCGGAAGCAATGTTCACCATGACGAGCGCGAATTGGATCAACCGATGACGATGTTGCCAAACGGAATGCCTGTCCGAAATTATTTTCTTCATTTTCTGATTGGCTTGCTGTTTACGGCCGGCTTCTTGTTGATTTTTTTTGCCGTTGGCCAACAATCGATTGTCGATTACCGTGTCACTCAAGCTCTTTGCCGCAGTAACGACCTTGTTTTTCCCGTATGCGCACGTGATTTTGGAGAGGATGAGTTTTTCGGGTGACGCCAGCACATCGAAGCCGTCGAACAGCAACAGTAGTGATGACGATTCGACCATGGATCTCGCATCGTTACTCTTTTTCATTTTGTGCGTGTACGTTGCCGCCCGCTTTGTAACATGGATTCTTGCGATACCAGGTTTGCCGTTTGCGCTATCGTCGCTGCGTGGCCGAACGATGATGTGTGAAGACGTGACAAGCTGAAAGGCCCGGACGCAACAGATGTTTGTGCATGCCCAGATCTTCTGAAACGGGGCGGGCACGACTAGTTCGGAATGTGGCCGATCCACCGTCGGATACAAGCGACGGCAATCGGCCAGGAGCCGACATTCGTCGTTCGCTTATGTCAAGATGTAGTGTAAGTGCGATCGGCTAGCAGTGGTCTCTTTGACGTGAATGACTTTGAAGGATATTGCGTCGTTGGCGCAAGTATGAAGCTAAAACGAATCACGGCTCTCGTTCAACAGCAAGTTGCAACGAGGTTAAGCAATTATGCTGGCACAGCTAACGCAACCCCCATGTAGAGGCAGGCTGAATGGATGAGGAATCGGCAAATCTGTTTTTGGCCGCGTTGAAGGAGCCGATTTCGCTGCTGGCCAAGCGGGCGGCCAGTGCGGATCCGCTGCTCGTCGACATTCTTGCAATGCAAGGAAATGCCTACCTTTGTCGGGCAATCACCGTGTATTCGACGCGGTTTCAAGGTCGCGCTGCGTACGGCTCGCCAAATTTGGTGATCAGGGGCGCGTCTGCAGCATGGGGCAATGTGGTTCCTAAGGTAGGAGAGCAGGTGCTTATCTTCGTCAACAGCCCCGATGCTGACGGTAGTTATGCCATGCTTCAATGGCGTGGGCATTTCAACATCGAGACGATAAATGACCGCTTGCATGCGATCGCCAACTGGCACCTCCTTAGCAAGGAGGAAACCGGCCTGTGGGGGCCTCCTGAGCTGCGCGCGGCTGCCTTCATGCCCGATCCCGCCAAGCCGTGGCGTGTCGCCATTCCATTTGATCTGCTTGAACTTCATCTTGAAGAGGTGCTATCACATCAAAGCCACACCTCCTAAAGTCCCGGTAGACGGCGTTGCATACCAAGTGCGAAGGGCAGCTTCGTAGCGCAGCTGCCGAGGTCGGCGCCCCCTATCAACGGTCGAGTACAATCGGCAGTGACCGGCCAGAAGCTGTCACTGTTGTTCAAATTTTTGTTAGGTTTGGCTTTGCGATATGGACAGTTTAGAAAATATGGAGATAATTCAGGGAATCTTGGATGCCGGGCGGGCTAATGACCTATTGCTGTTGTTGGAGGGCGAGTCGTCATATAGTGAGAGTACGAATACGGGTTTTCCACTTGACAGGCATTTGTCTAGCCTTTGCGTTATCGCCACTTATCATCTGAGATTTGTTGCCGAGTTTGGCAAGCGAACTGACACTGTCAAGAAAGACGGTAAATGGCTAAGTCCTTTTCCAGAAAAATTCGCTGAATGGGTCTCATCTGGGTCTCCCGGCATTACAGCAAGCGAACTCGAAAGTTATCTCCAAGCTCACCCGTTGAAATAAGAACGAACGTCCGCAACAGGGCGAAAATCGCCGGCCGGGTCTTCGTTCAAGTACAATCGACGGCAATCGGCCAGTAGCAGACATTCGTGCAACGCCGCTGATTCAGTAGAGATGTCTTCATGATTTTCGCCCTATGAGAGTACGAATTAATCGAGCAGCGTGGTCTTTAACTAGCCAGCGGACTAACGGGCACTATGATGAAAATGCCGATGAGTACGAGGGCATTCGGTGTATGTGTCGAGGATGCCAGAAATCGTTCATAGTTTCGCCCGAGGCCCAGCAGGTCGCATACGAAGTGGAAAAAAAATACGTATGGTGGTTGCCTGCACTTTGCTCGATCTGTGCCGCGCGGCTTCTCGAACTTCGGACTCAGGATCGTGATTTCCAAGCGAGGTGGAATGCCTCCGGCGAAATCTTAAAAAGCGATCGGAAATTTATCTCTGAATGGGTAAATGTTCTGCGAGAAATTTCGACTCTCGCAAGAGGTAACTCGATGTAGACCCATCTGGAGCGGCTTTTGTAGGAACTGGAGCGCGACTTACGATTGGGCAGTGAGTGGTATGCGCGCCTAGACGGCCACTGTCGGCCAATAGCAGACGATCAACGGAGGCGGTGCTGGCTTGCAACTATGAAATATAGATTAGACAAAAAAGACAAAGAGTTATACCTGAGAGTTGACGAAGTACTTCACTATATCTGGGATCCAATTGGCGTATCGAATATGCCAATGGCTAGGGATGAGTACGACTCTTATGTGCCTCAA
>JBBQZO010000029.1:0-83160 GCA_038207625.1 Burkholderiales bacterium
CATCTGTGCTGCGCCGGTGATCATGTTTTTGATGTAATCGGCGTGGCCTGGGCAGTCAACGTGCGCGTAGTGACGCGCAGCCGTTTCGTACTCAACGTGGGCGGTGTTAATGGTGATACCGCGCGCTTTTTCTTCTGGTGCTGCATCGATCTGGTCGTATGCTTTCGCTTCGCCGCCGAATTTCTTCGACAGAACGGTTGCGATTGCAGCCGTCAGCGTGGTTTTACCGTGGTCGACGTGACCGATGGTGCCGACGTTGACGTGCGGCTTGGTCCGTTCGAATTTACCTTTTGCCATTTTGTTCTTCCTTTAAAAGAGCGATTTTACTTGAATTGGGTGGGAGCGCCCCGTTGTACAGGGCGCTCCGCAAAAATTACTTAGCTGCTTTAGCGTTGACGATCGCGTCGATCACGTGCTTAGGCGCTTCGGAATAGTGCTTGAATTCCATCGTGTAGGTCGCACGGCCTTGCGTTGCGGAGCGCAGCGAGGTCGAGTAACCGAACATTTCGGACAAAGGCACTTCGGCTTTGATGATCTTGCCACCGCCGCCAGGAATCTCGTCCATGCCTTGCACCATGCCGCGGCGGGACGACAAGTCGCCCATCACGGTACCGGCGTAATCTTCCGGCGTTTCCACTTCGACCGACATCATCGGCTCCAGAATGACTGGAGACGCTTTGCGGCAGCCGTCTTTGAACGCCATCGACGCAGCCATACGGAATGCGTTTTCGTTCGAGTCGACATCATGGTAGGAACCGAAGAACAGCGTGACCTTGACGTCAACGACTGGGTAACCAGCCATCACGCCCGAGTTCAACGTCTCGCGCACACCCTTTTCAACTGCAGGGATGTATTCGCGTGGCACGGTGCCGCCCTTGATCGCGTCGATGAATTCGAAGCCCTTGCCCGGCTCTTGCGGCTCGATCTTCAGAACCACGTGACCGTATTGACCACGACCACCGGATTGCTTGACGAACTTGCCTTCGATTTCTTCGCAAACCTTGCGGATCGTTTCGCGGTAAGCCACTTGTGGCTTGCCGACGGTCGCTTCGACGCCGAATTCGCGCTTCATGCGGTCAACGATAATTTCCAGATGCAGCTCGCCCATACCACCGATGATGGTCTGGCCCGATTCTTCGTCCGTTTTCACGCGGAACGATGGATCTTCCTGTGCCAGGCGGTTCAGCGCCAAGCCCATTTTTTCCTGGTCGACCTTGGTCTTCGGCTCAACAGCTTGCGAAATCACCGGCTCAGGGAACACCATGCGCTCGAGCGTGATGATCGATGCTGGATCGCACAGGGTTTCGCCCGTGGTTGCATCTTTCAGACCAACGGCAGCGGCGATGTCGCCCGCGTGCACTTCTTTGATCTCTTCGCGCTGGTTTGCGTGCATCTGCAAAATACGGCCAAGACGTTCTTTCTTGTTCTTGATCGGATTGTAGACGGTGTCGCCCGACTTGATGGTGCCCGAGTAGACGCGGAAGAAGATCAGCTGGCCCACGAATGGGTCGGTCATGATCTTGAACGCCAGCGCGGAGAATTTCTCCGTATCTTCGGCTTTACGCGTGGTCGGCTCGTCGTCTTCGTCCAGGCCCTTGACCGGTGGAATATCCACTGGCGATGGCAGGTACTCGACAACGCCGTCCAACATGGCTTGCACGCCCTTGTTTTTGAACGCGGTGCCGCACATCATCGGGACGATTTCCGACGCGATGGTGCGCTGACGCAAAGCAGCCTTGATCTCGACTTCCGACAGGTCGCCTTCTTCCAGGTACTTGTTCATCAGTTCGTCGCTCGACTCTGCAGCCGCTTCGACCATCTTGATGCGCCATTCGTTGGCTTGCTCTTGCAGTTCAGCCGGGATGTCGCGGTAGTCGAACTTCATGCCTTGCGACGCGTCGTCCCAGTAGATCGCCTTCATCTTGACCAGATCGACTACACCGAGGAAGTTCTCTTCGGCGCCGATAGGAATCTGCAGCGGAATCGGGTTCGCCTTCAGGCGGGTACGCATCTGCTCGTACACCTTGAAGAAGTTGGCACCGGTACGGTCCATCTTGTTGACGAAGGCCAGACGTGGCACTTTGTACTTGTTGGCTTGACGCCATACGGTTTCCGACTGTGGCTGAACACCGCCCACTGCGCAATAAACCATGCAAGCACCGTCAAGCACGCGCATCGAACGTTCGACTTCAATGGTGAAGTCGACGTGGCCCGGCGTGTCGATGATGTTGATGTGGTGCTCAGGGAAGTTGTTAGCCATCCCTTTCCAGAAGCAGGTCGTCGCAGCGGAAGTAATCGTGATCCCGCGCTCTTGTTCCTGCTCCATCCAGTCCATGGTGGCGGCGCCATCATGGACTTCGCCGATCTTGTGGTTGACGCCGGTGTAGAACAACACACGTTCGGTGGTCGTCGTCTTACCTGCATCGATGTGAGCCGAAATACCGATGTTACGGTAGCGCTCAATGGGGGTCTTGCGAGCCATAATTATTCCTAAATCTTTGAATGGACAAAACCGAGCACCATTTTTTCATCAAAAATGAGCCCGGCCTCGAACAACAGATACGTGATCGGGTCCGTGAGGAACCCGACCCATTGATTAGAAGCGGAAATGCGAGAACGCTTTGTTCGCTTCTGCCATACGGTGCACTTCATCACGCTTTTTCATTGCACCGCCGCGGCTCTCTGCCGCTTCCATCAGCTCACCACCGAGACGCTGTGGCATCGATTTTTCGCTACGCTTGTTTGCGGCTTCGCGCAACCAACGCATGGACAGAGCCATACGACGCACTGGGCGAACTTCAACTGGCACCTGGTAGTTTGCACCACCGACGCGACGGGATTTAACCTCAACCATCGGCTTGCAGTTGTTGATCGCGGTGGCGAACACTTCCAGCGGATCTTTGCCGGATTTCGTTTTGATGTGCTCGAAAGCACCGTAGATGATGTTTTCTGCGACCGATTTTTTACCGGACAGCATCAGAACGTTGACGAACTTAGCAACATCCGTGTTGCCGAATTTTGGATCTGGCAAAATTTCGCGCTTGGGTACTTCACGACGACGTGGCATATCAATTCCTTTCAATCTTCAGTTGAGCGCGCGTTCTATTCGCACACTCGCGGACGGCCATCATAGCGATCCACTTACTCGACCACTGGGGTCGATACAATTCACTTAGCTAGCTACAACTTAGCGAAAACTTATTACTTCTTACCTGCTTTAGCGCGCTTGGTACCGTACTTCGAACGCGATTGCTTACGATCTTTGACGCCTTGGGTATCGAGGGCACCGCGAACCATGTGGTAACGCACACCCGGGAGATCCTTAACGCGACCGCCGCGCAACAGCACAACACTATGCTCTTGCAGGTTATGGCCTTCACCGCCGATGTACGAAATGACTTCGAAACCGTTGGTCAGGCGAACTTTGGCGACTTTACGCAGAGCCGAGTTTGGCTTCTTTGGAGTCGTCGTGTACACACGTGTGCAAACGCCACGTTTTTGCGGGCTGTTTTCCAGCGCCGGCGATTTGCTCTTGACGCGTACGGAAACACGCGGCTGGCGAATCAGTTGATTGATGGTTGGCATCGTTTTAAATCCAACAAAATTACAACGTTGACAACCCGGGCAGAGGCCCGGGGACTAAAACCTGCGCCTAGGGCGCGACCCGATTTGCAGAGCACAACACAGGCACCGATAGCCGCCCGCGAAGGAGCAGCTGTGCAATGCGTAGACGATGTGCAGAATAAATTCGAGAACTCGCGAGTATAGACCCTTAAATGCACTCGGTCAATGACCTTGTCGTGCGGCTGTGGTCAAAAAGGCCGCCCGCCGGCGCGCCGGCGTCATCGTGCCGACACATTCGGCGCGCATGATCAGGGGGTGGCCCGGACCATTCTGGCGCCCCATCGACACTCTATATAAGGAGGCAGCGTGAAACTAGCCCATGGCACCCGTTTGATCCCCTTGCTTTTGCTGGGCGGCACGCTGGCGTTCGGACTGGCGCGCAGCGATGAGCTGCTTGGTTGCAACTCGCGCAGCAAGCTGCTGGAATGGCGCGAGGGCTCGCTGACGATGCGCGAAGCGCTGCTGCGCGACGACAGCTGCCGCTGGATGGCTGGCGAACGACTGGCGCTGGCGCCGGACGGACGCGACCCCCAATTGGCGCTGGCCACCGTGCTGACGAAGGACGGCGCCGGCATGCGCATGTGGGTGAACCAGTAACAGGGGAGAACCGGCAATAAGCGCCGGTGCAGGTAGCGCGCGGCGCGCAGATAGTTGAATCATCAGGTGCCAGCGGGCAGCAAAAGCCGGATAATAGGCGACTTTGCTGAAATATCCGGTTCCCCCATGCGATTCCTGTTGCGCCCCGCCCACCTTTATTTGTTTCTCACCTACCTGCTGTTGTCGGTGGTGCCGTTCGTGCCTGCCGTATTGGGCAAGCCGCTGGCCCGCCCGTGGCAGGTGGTCGGCGTCGAGTTCATCGCCTGGATCGCCGCCTGGGCCATATTCAAGCGTCCGGCCTGGTTCCACTGGCTGCTACTGCCAGCCTTCCTGGCCCTGCCCACCGAAGTGTATTTGTTTACCTTCTACGGCCAGGGCATCTCGACCCACCATCTGGGCATCATCGCCGAAACGAGCCCGAAGGAATCGGTCGAGTTCCTCGGCCAGAAAATCTGGTTGATGGGCGCCGTGATGGTGGGCGTGCTGCTCTGGTGGATCACCAGCTGGATGGCGGCGCGCCGCACCCGCGACCTGGACTGGAACGACGCCTCGCGCTGGGTCACGCTGGCCGTGCTGGTCGTCGGCGCCGGCATCTGGGGCTACGGCTGGGAGTTCGGCATTGCCGCCAAGGCGGCCATACCCGCGTCGGTGTCGGCCGCGGCGTCGAAAGCGGTGTCGGCATCAGCATCGGCATCGGTGTCGAAGTCGAAGTCGCTGTTCGCGTCGGTGGCAAGTGGCGCGCGCGTGGCGTCGCTGGCCAGCAGCGCCAGCGTCGCCGCGTCCGGCTTTGGCGACAGCACTGAAGAAGAAGAGGACGAGGAAGACGCCAGCAGCGATCCAGATGCGGCCAGCGTCAAAGCGGCCGGGCACACCGGCTGGAAGCTGGCCGCCTTGCCGCACTGGGCCAAGTTGCCGTTCGAATTTGACGCCTTCGCCACCTCCTGGCCGTTCGGTCTGATGGCGCGCGGTGTCGATTTTTACAACGAGCGCCAATACCTGGCCGACCTGGGTGAAAAGAGCAGCAAGTTCAAGTTCGGCGCGCACCAGAGCACACCCGACACCCGTCCAGAGATCGTCGTGATGGTGATCGGCGAATCGTCGCGCTACGACCGCTGGGGCATCAACGGCTACGAGCGCGACACCAATCCGCTGCTCAAGAAGGAAGCCAATCTGGTGCCTCTGCCGGACGTGATCACGGCCGTCTCGGCGACCCGCCTGTCGGTGCCGGTGATCATTTCACGCAAGCCCGCCACGCTGAGCCTGAAGGACGGCTTTTACGAAAAATCCTTCCTGACGGCCTACAAGGAAGCCGGCTTCAAGACCTTCTGGCTGTCCAATCAGATTTCGTTTGGCCAGTTCGACACCCCCGTGTCGGTGTTCGCCAAGGAAGCCGACGTGATCCAGTTCCTCAATCTGGGCGGCTTCACCAATAATTCCAACTTCGACCAGATCCTGTTCGATCCCTTGAAAAACGCGATCGCCGATCCGGCCCCGAAAAAACTGATCGTGCTCCATTCGCTGGGCAGCCACTGGAATTACAGCCACCGCTATCCGAAGCAATTCGACAAATGGCAGCCGTCGCTGTTTGGCGTCGACAAGCCGGTCTACACCGACCTGAAGATCAAACCGCAGCTCAACAACAGCTACGACAGCTCGATCCTGTACACCGACTGGTTCCTGGCGAACGTGATCGGCACGCTGAAACAGTCGCAGCAGCTGACGTCGCTGATGTATGTGTCCGACCACGGCCAGACGCTGTACGACAAAAGCTGCAACCTGGCCTTCCACGGCCACAACACCCAGTTTGAGTTCCACATCCCCGCTTTCGTCTGGTACTCTGACCTGTATAAAGAGCGCTATCCGGACAAGGTGCAACAATTGACGCGCCACCGCAAGGCGCGCCTGGCCACCGAGAACGTGTTCCACACGCTGCTCGACCTGGGCGACATCCGCTACCCGAACGACCGGCTCGAATGGAGCTTCGTCAACAAGCAGTTCAAGCAGCACAAGCGCTACGTGGACAGCTACGGCTGGACCAATTACGACAACGCCGTCATCAAGGGCGACTGCCGTGAAGTGATCGACAAGGACAAGCCGCTCAAGCAGGAAAAATAGCCACCGGGGGATCACCATGGGCAAGCCGGCCAGAGTGCCTAGCATCGACGTGTTGCGCGGCTTTGTGATTGCGCTGATGGCGCTCGATCACACGCGCGACTATTTCGGCCCGGCGCCGTTCGACCCGCTCGACCTGGCCGCCACCACCCCGCTGTGGTTCTGGACCCGCTGGATCACCCACCTGTGTGCGCCCACCTTCGTGCTGCTGGCCGGATGCTCGGCCTTCCTGCGCGGCCAGAGCAGCGGCGTACCGGCGCTGGCGCGCTATCTGGCCAGCCGCGGCCTGCTGTTGATCGCGCTGGAGGCGACGTGGATCAGTTTCAGCTGGCAGTTTGCGTTCAACGTGGTTATCCTGCAGGTGCTGTGGGCGCTCGGCTGCGGGATGATCTTGCTGGCCGCGCTGGTGTGGCTGCCGCGCCCCGTGATCGCGCTGGTCGCCGCGCTGCTGATCCTGCCGCACAACCTGCTCGATGGCTGGAACAGCGGCAGCGTGGCGGCGATGCTGCTGCACCAGGGCGGCTTCTACCCGCTCGGACCGACCCACGGCATTGTGATCTACTATCCGCTGATGCCGTGGCTTGGGCTGATCGCTGCCGGCTATGCGCTCGGCCCGGTGATGCTGTGGGAGCCGGCGCGCCGCCGACGTTTCTTGCTGGGCGCGGGCGGCTTGCTGCTGCTGACGTTCGTGTGCCTGCGCGCCGGCAACCTGTACGGCGATCCCGATCCGTGGACGGCGCAAGGGCGTGGTTGGATGCTCGACCTGATGGCCTTCGTGCGGGTGCACAAATATCCGCCTTCGCTGCTATACCTGTGCGTCACGCTGGGTCTGGGCCTGCCGCTGCTGACCCTGTTCGAGCGCATCCGCCCACCGCCGATGCTGGCCCTGTTCGGACGCACGCCGATGTTCTTCTACTGCGTGCATATCGCGCTGATCCACCTGCTGGGCATCATCACCATCGCCTTGCTGTACCGGCCGCCGCCAAGCTTCGTCAATGGCCGCCTCAGCTTCCCGCCCGGCTACGCGCCCTCGCTGGCGCTGGTGTATCTGGCGTGGGTGCTAATTCTGCTGATGATGTATGGCTTGACGCGGCTGTGGTGCCGCCGGCACCAGCGGAGCTGAACCGTCCGCGCGGCGCAAGACGGACCCGACTCGCTGCGCTTTTATGCCGCGTCGGCGGTCGGCGCACGCACGCCCGGCGGCAGAGTCACCTCATTGCACCATTGGAAATATTTCATATATACTCACTGAACTCCCCTTTGAGATTTTACCAATATGAACTTTATTCGCGTAGTGCCTCTCTTCGTTGCCGGTCTCGCCGTTGTGCTGGCCAGTTGTGGTGGTGGGGCCGGTGTCACCCTGGGCGCCTTCCCCGCCATCAGCAAAACCGAAGGGGACGCGCCGTTCGCACTGGTCGCGCCGCAGTCGAGCAGCCCGGGGGCGTTTAGCTACAGCAGCAGCGATCCAAAGGTCGCCACCATTTCCGGCAATATGGTCACGGTGCTGCTCGAGGGAACAACCGTCATCACCGCCGGGCAGGCCGAGGTGGGCAGCTATCGGCCAACCTCGACCACCGCGGTGTTGACCGTGGCGGCGCGCATCTGCACCGCCCCCACGGTGCGCGACAATGGCATGTGCGTGCTGCCATGCACGGCGCCGGCGACGCGTCAAAACGGCGCCTGCGTCGCACCGGCGCCAGCGACTGGCAAATATGTGGTGAAAAATTCCCTCACGTGGATGCCGACGACCCTGATCGCCACCTGGGATAACGCGCATGCGTTTTGCACTGGCTCGACGATCAACGGCCTCACCGGCTGGCGCCTGCCCACCGAATTCGAGCTCAGCGACTTGTATGCCTCGGGCCTGATGAATGGGCAGCAGTGGACGCTGGCCAAGACCTGGACCTCGACGCCACAGTCCAATCCACCGGCCGGCGCCAGCGCCGCGTATTTGACCCTGAACCTGGCGAACGGCGCCGCCGCCACGGACGTGGGCAGCAATAGCGCCTACTTCAGCTGCGTGCGTTAAGCGGGCGCTTCACGCGCGCGGCGCGAAGCGAGCGACATGCTCGTCCGGCGCACGCCTCACGCCTCACATCTCACGCGTCGAGCACGTCGGCGCAGTCGGACGGATGCATCAAGTAGGCCTCCAGCCAGTTGAACACCTTGCCGGCCTTGGCCGTCAGCGCCGGATCAAAGCCGCGCGTGGCCAGCAACGCGATGCCATTGGTGTCGGCCAGCACGCCCGGTTGCAGCGTCAGCTTGGCGGTGTCGCCGCCGGGCGCGCTCACGCACAGCGGCGTCAGGCCGTGCGCCAGCAGCGGCGCCAGCACCAGGTTGTGCGAGGAGACGATCACCGGCCCCCGTTCGGCCAACGTCTGCAGCACGGCGGCGGCGGCTGAAATCGACTCCAGGTGGTTGGTGCCGCGAAAAATCTCGTCGATGATGCAGACGCCTTTGTGCGAACCGCTACTGGCCGCCAGCAGTTCCTGCGCGCGGCGCAGCTCGGCGATGTACAGGCTCTCGCCGCCCAGCAGCGAGTCTTCGCTCTGCATGCTGGTGTACACCGGCAGCGCCGGCACCCGCGCGCGCTGCGCATAGCAAAAACCGAAGGCGCGCGCGGTGACCAGGTTCAGTCCCACGGCGCGCAGCATGGTGCTTTTTCCGATGCCGTTCTGGCCGGAGATGAACGCGCCCTGCTGCCCCAGCGTCAGCGTCAACGGCGCCGCGTGCTCCAGCAGCGGATGGACGAACTGGTCGAGTTCGATCGCGCGCCCGCCGACGCGCTCGGCGCGGCAATGCACGGACGTGCGCGCGAGGTGGCGCGCCAGCGCCAGGTCGGCCTCCAGATTGGCGCAGTCGCGATAGCACTGGCGCAGAAATTCCAGTTGCGGCATGACGGCGCGCAGTCCCTTGAAATAGTGCGCCACGCCGCCCAGCGCGAACCAGTCGGCGTACATGCGCAGGCCCGGCAGCGCGTTGTGCGCGGGCGAACGGGTCAGGCGCCGGTTGATCTGGCCGGCCAGCGCGCGCGAAGCGGCGAAATGGGCAATCAGCGGCGAGCCGTCCGTGCCGGCGCGCTGGCCCAGCAGGCTGACCACGCGCAGCAGCTGCTGTAGCGCCGGCATCAAGCGATTCCAACGTTCGATGCGCTCGAAAAAGCGCGCCTGGATCGCGATCAGCATGAACAGCAGACCGGCCACGGCGAACCAGGCGAACTGGGTCAGGCACAGCGCGCCGATCGAGGCGGCAAAGGCGGTGCCGACCATCCACAGATACGGCGACCAGGCGGGAAGCTCGGGCGCCGGCTGATCGCCGAACAACAGCGCGCTGATGTCGCAGTCGGCCTTGCGCAGGCTTTGGCAGTCGCTGCGCAAGGCGTCCTGCAGGCTGCGATCCTGATTCAGCGCGGCCAGCCGTTCGCCTAACTGCGCGCAGGGCTGATCGGCCAGCCCGGCGCGCAGGCGCTGATGCAGCACCTGCTGGCCAAAGATGCTCACGCCGGCGCCCAACCGATCGGAATATTGGTCCAGCATCAGATCCTGCCAGGTCTGCGGGTCAATCGCGGCCGCGCTCGGGTCGGCGGTGACGCTGTGCAGCATCGCGATATCGCTGCGCACAAACGGGTAGTCGAACGGGCTGCCGCTGTCGATCAGCTGAAACAGCGCGCCCCATTGCACGGACCAGCGCTCCCAGCGGCTTGAAGCGGGTGCAAGTGTACTCATACTGCCTTTCTGATGAGGGACGACGCACCGTGCGCCGCGCCTCGCCAGATGCGTCCGCTTGCCCAAATTGCAAGGCGTCCGCGTGTCCGGTCCGCCAAAGCGGACATCGGCGGACAGTCCGGACAGCCAACTGGACAGATCAACATTCATATAAATCAATGACATAGCGTCTGGCACGGAACGTGCATATAGACAGCTATCTCATTTGACTGTGACCATCATGATTCGCGATACCTCCGCCCAAGACGCCATTCTCAGCATCACTCCGGCGCACAGTAACAAGAAACGCATTATCGTGGCCGGCGCCGCTGTCCTGGCGCTGGGCGCGGTGGCGCTGCTACTGCAGAGTTGGACCGGCAGCGAGCGTTCGGTCAGCGCGGCGCGCCTGCGCATCGCTGACGTCACCCGCGGCACGCTGGTGCGCGACGCCTCCGTCAACGGCCGTGTGGTGGCCGCAGTCAGCCCCACCCTGTTTGCCACCACCGTGGCCACCGTCACGCTCAAAGTCGCCGCCGGCGACACCGTCAAGAAGGGCGATGTGCTGGCCGTGCTGGAGTCGCCCGACCTGTCCGACGCGTACAAGCGCGAGCTGTCGAGCTACGCGCAACTGGAGGCCGAAGTGGCGCGCCAGCAGATCTCGGCCAAGAAGCAAAAGCTGCTGGCGCGGCGCGACGCCGACACGGCCGAGATTGAACGCCTGTCGGCCCAGCGCACGCTTGAGCGCTACGAGAGCGTGGGCCAGGTCGGCATCGTCGCCAAGATCGACTTCCAGAAGGCCAAGGACGCGCTGCGCTCGGCCGAGATTCGCAGCAAGCACGCCGAGCAGGCGGCCGAACTGGAAAACGAGGACGTGGTGCTGGAACTGAAAACCAAGATCAACGGGCTGGAACGGCAGAAGCTGTCGCTGGCCAACGCCCAGCGTCGGGTCGACGAACTGACCGTGCGCGCGCCAGTCAACGGCTTCATCGGCACCTTGTCGGTGGCCGACCGCAGTGTGGTGGCCGCCAACACCGCCCTGATGACGCTGGTCGACCTGTCCAAGCTGGAAGTCGAGCTGGAGGTGCCGGAGAGCTATGTGGCCGACATGGGCCTGGGCATGAGCGCCGAGATCCAGATCGGCGACGTGCGCGCGCTGGGCAAGTTGGCCGCGCTCTCGCCCGAGGTGGTGAAGAACCAGGTGCTGGCGCGGGTGCGCTTTGACGGCGCCCAGCCGGCCGGGCTGCGCCAGAGCCAGCGCGTGTCGGCCCGTCTGCTGATCGAGGAAAGACCGAACGTGGTGATGCTGCCGCGCGGCCCCTTCGTCGAAAGCGAAGGCGGGCGCTTCGTGTACATCGTCACCGACGGCATCGCCGTGCGCACCCCGATCAAGCTGGGCGCCACCAGCATCTCCTCGGTAGAAATCCTGTCCGGCGTGAAGGTGGGCGACAAGGTCGTCATTGCCGGCACCGACGCCTTCGCCAACGCCGCGCGCGTATCGATCAATAAATAATCAACCAACAAAAAAGAGACCCGACTATGCTGCGCATGAAAAACCTGAACAAGATCTACCGCACCCACCTGATCGAAACGCACGCGCTGCGCGGCTTCGAGATCAACGTCGCGCAAGGCGAATTCGTCACCGTCACCGGGCCTTCCGGCTCGGGCAAGACCAGCTTTCTGAACATCGCCGGGCTGCTCGAGGAATTCTCCAGCGGCGAGTACATTCTCGATGGTGTCAGCGTGGCCGGCATGGACGACAATGCCCGCTCGCGCCTGCGCAACGAAAAGCTCGGTTTCATCTTCCAGGGTTTCAACCTGATCCCCGATCTGAATTTGTTCGATAACGTCGACGTGCCGCTGCGCTACCGGGGTTTCAACGCGGCCGAGCGGCGCGAACGCATCGAGGACGCGCTGGCCAAGGTGGGCCTGGCTTCGCGCATGAAGCACTACCCGGCCGAGCTGTCGGGCGGCCAGCAGCAGCGCGTGGCGATCGCGCGCGCACTGGCCGGCACGCCCAAGCTGCTGCTGGCGGACGAACCGACCGGCAATCTGGACACCCAGATGGCGCGTGACGTGATGGAACTGCTCGAGGACATCAACGCCAACGGCACCACCATCCTGATGGTGACCCACGATCCCGAACTGGCCGAACGGTCCCAGCGCAACGTGCACATCATCGATGGCCAGGTGTCCGATCTGGTGCGCGCCAGCGGCACGCTGCTGACCAAGCAACGCAGCGCCTGAGGAGACCCACATGTTCAAATATTACCTGTTCCTGGGCCTGCGCAGCCTGCGCCGCAACCCCGCGCTGACGGCGCTGATGGTGCTCACGCTGGCCATCGGCGTGGCCGCCAGCGTATCCACGCTGACCATTTTGCATGTGATGTCGAACGATCCGATCCCGCAGAAAAGCACCCGCCTGTTTGCGCCCGTGATCGACGCTCGTCCGCTGACCGGCTATACCCCGGACGCCAAGGCCGGCCCCGACCTGCTCACGTATCGCGACGCGCAGCATCTGCTCGCCAGCGGCCAAGGCGAGCGGCGCACCGCGCTGTTCGGCGTGCGCAGCGTGATCGAGGCGCCGCGCAAGGAGCTGGGCGCCTTGCGCGCCAAAGGCATCGCCACCACCCGTGATTTCTTCGGGATGATGGAGACCCCGTTCCTGTACGGCCAGGCCTGGGGCGAGCGCGAGGACAGCGCCGGCGCGGACGTGATCGTGCTCGGGCGGGCCATGTCGGAGAAGCTGTTCGGCAACGTCAACCCGGTCGGCCAGCGCCTGATGATGTCCGGCCAGACCTATCAGGTGGTGGGCGTGCTGGACCATTGGCGCCCGCTGCCGCGCTTTTACAATGTGCGCATGGACGACCCGTTCGGCGAGGTGGAGGATGTGTTGATACCGTTCGCCAGCGCCGTCAAGCACGAATCGTCGATCGAATACATCAACTGCGACACGCCGGCCGGCCCCGGCTACCAGGGCGCGCTCGATTCCGAATGTCTGTGGATCGCATTCTGGTTCGAGGCCAAGAGCAGCGCCTCGCGCGCCGAGCTGAGCGGCTACCTGGACGCCTACATGGGCGAGCAGGCCAAGCTGGGGCGCTTCACGCGCCACGCCAAGGCCAAGCTGTTCGACGTCGCCGAGATGCTCGAATACCGCCACGTGGTCGGCAACGAAAGCAAGGTGCAAGCCTGGCTGGCGTTCGGCTTCTTCCTGCTGTGCCTGATCAACACGATCGGCCTGCTGCTGGCCAAGTTCTCGGTGCGCGCCGCCGAGGTGGGCATCCGACGCGCGCTGGGCGCCTCGCGCCGCACCATCTTCGCGCAGTTCCTGACCGAGACGGCGGTGGTCGGCCTGGTCGGCGGCCTGCTCGGCCTGGCGCTGGCCTACGGCGCGCTGCTGTTGATCGCGCGCCAGTCCAAAAAACTCGGTGTGGTGGCGCACATGGACCTGAGCATGCTGGCGCTGACGGTGGCACTGGCGGTGCTGGCGGCGATGCTGGCCGGCCTGCTGCCGACCTGGCGCGCCTGCCGCGTGACGCCGGCCCTTCAACTTAAATCGCAATGAGGCTCACCATGGAATTTCGCCCTATCCTGTCGGCGCTGATGCGCAGCCGCACCGGTCCGCTGCTGGTGGCCAGCCAGGTCGCGCTGAGTCTGGCGATCCTGGTCAACACGGTCCACATCGTCAGCGACAACCTGGCCGCGACCGCGCGCCCGAGCGGCGTGGCCGATTACGGCACGCTGTTCCACGTGGGCGTGGTGGGCGCCCGAACCGAGGCACCGGCGGCCCAGGTCGCGACCCAGCAACGCAACGCGGCGGCGCTGCGCGCGGTGCCCGGCGCCGTCTCGGTCGCGCAGATCAGCAACTACCCCTTGCGCGGCGGCGGCTACTGGCTGATGGTCAGAACCGCGCTCAAGGAAGGCGACAACGACGACAACGCGGCGATCTACAACACCGCCGATTCGGTCGTCAAGACTTGGGGCTTGACGCTGGTCGAGGGACGCGACTTTGTGCCGGGCGACGTGACTGTGATCGACGACGTCATCAACACCCCCGACACGGTGATCGTCAGCCGGGCCATGGCCGCCAAGCTGTTTCCCGGCCAGGCCAGCGTGGTCGGCAAGACCGTCTACGTGGGCATCGGCGCCGGCGTGCGACCGAGCCGCATCATCGGCGTCGTCGAACACCTGCAGACGCCTTCGGCGAGCACCGACGAGACGGCCGAATTCTCGCTGGTGTTTCCAGCGCGCGTGATCGGCGGCGGCACCACGTATTCGGTGCGCGCCGAAGCCGGTCAGCGCGAACGCGTGATCCGCGACGCCGAGGCGGCGCTGCGCGCGGCCAGCAGCACGCCCTTGGTGATCAAGACGATCACCATGGACGAGGTATTCCAGGATCGCTATCGGGGCCAGCAGGCGATGGCGGCGATGCTGATCACGGTCAGCCTGCTGCTGCTGTTGATCACCGCCAGCGGCATCGTCGGCATGGCCAGCCTGTGGGTGACGCAGCGCCACAAGCAGATCGGCGTGCGGCGCGCGCTGGGAGCGCGCCGGATCGACATCCTGCGCTACTTCCTGCTCGAAAATCTGATTATCACCAGCGCCGGCGTGGTGGTCGGCGTGCTGCTGGCGATCGGCCTCAATCAGCTGTTGGTGTCGCAGTTCGAAATGAGCAAATTGCCGCTGTCGTATCTGTTGGCCGGCCCGCTGGTGTTCTGGACGCTGGGCGTGCTGGCAGTGTATCCGCCGGCCTGGCGCGGCGCCTCGACGTCGCCGGCCGTGGCCACCCGCAGCACCTGAATGACGGCGGCGCCGCGACCGCGCGCGCCGCCTATTTTTCCCGAATATTTAACAAGGACTTCCCATGCTGCGCATGAAAAACCTGAACAAGATCTACCGCACCCACCTGATCGAAACGCACGCGCTGCGCGGCTTCGAGATCAACGTCGCGCAAGGCGAATTCGTCACCGTCACCGGGCCTTCCGGATCCGGCAAGACCAGCTTTCTGAACATCGCCGGGCTGCTCGAGGAGTTCTCCAGCGGCGAGTACATTCTGGACGGCGTCAGCGTGGCCGGCATGGACGACAATGCCCGCTCGCGCCTGCGCAACGAAAAGCTCGGCTTCATCTTCCAGGGCTTCAACCTGATTCCCGACCTGAACCTGTTCGACAACGTCGACGTGCCGCTGCGCTACCGCGGCTTCAACGCGGCCGAGCGGCGCGAACGCATCGAGGACGCGCTGGCCAAGGTGGGCCTGGCCTCGCGCATGAAGCACTACCCGGCCGAGCTGTCGGGCGGCCAGCAGCAGCGCGTGGCGATCGCGCGTGCGCTGGCCGGCACGCCGCGTTTGCTGCTGGCCGACGAACCGACCGGCAACCTGGACACCCAGATGGCGCGCGACGTGATGGAACTGCTCGAAGACATCAACGCCACCGGCACCACAATCCTGATGGTGACCCACGACCCCGAGCTGGCCGAACGGTCCCAGCGCAACGTGCACATCATCGACGGTCAGGTGTCCGACCTGGTGCGCGCCGCGCCATCGCTGGTCAAGCACCAGCGCGGCGTTTGAGGAGGCCGGCATGTTCAAGTACTACTGCTCGCTGGGCCTGCGCAGCCTGCGCCGCAACCCGGCGCTGACCGCCCTGATGGTGCTCACGCTGGCCATCGGCGTGGCCGCCAGCATGTCCACGCTGACCGTTTTGCATGTGATGTCGAACGACCCGATTCCGCACAAGAGCGCGCGCCTGTTCGTGCCGGTGCTCGACAACCGCGGCCTGTCCGGCTACAACCCGCAAACATCGTCCGGCCCCAACCAGCTGACCTACCGCGACGCCGTCAATCTGCTGGCCGGTGCCCAGGGCGAGCGCCGCACCGCGATGTACGGCGTGCTGGCGGCGATCGAACCGGGCCGGGCCGATATGGCGCCGCGCAAGGCGCAGGGCCTGGCGCCCACGCGCGACTTCTTTGCCATGTTCGAGACGCCCTTCCTGCATGGCCAGGCCTGGAGCGAGCAGGACGACCAGCGCGGCGCCGACGTCGTCGTGCTGGGGCGCGAGCTGTCCGAGGCGCTGTTTGGCAATGCCAACCCGGTCGGCCAACGCGTGACCATGTTCAAGCGCACCTTCCAGGTCGTCGGCGTGCTCGATCACTGGCGCCCGATGCCGCGCTACTACGACGTGCGCCTCCAAGGCGGCAGCTTCGGCAAGGAGCTCGACTTCATGATGCCGTTCGCCAGCGCGATCGCGCATCAGCTGCCCACCACCAGTTCGCTCAACTGCAGCGAATCGCCCGCGCCCGGCTTTCAGGGGCAGCTCGATTCCGAGTGCCACTGGATACACTTCTGGTACGAGGCCAGGTCGGCCGGCGCGCGCAGCGAACTGCTGTCGTATCTGGACGCGTACACCGCCGAACAGGGCAAGCTGGGGCGCTTCCCACGCCACGCCAAGAACGCCTTGTTCGACGTGCCGGGCTGGATGGAGTACATGCACATCGTGCGCGACGACAACAAGGTCTCCGCCTGGGTGGCGTTCGGATTCCTGCTGCTGTGCCTGGTCAACACGGTCGGCCTGCTGCTGGCGAAGTTCTCGGCGCGCGCCGCCGAAGTGGGTATCCGACGCGCGCTGGGCGCTTCGCGGCGCGCCATCTTCAGCCAGTTCCTGCTCGAGACGGCCGTCATCGGCCTGGCCGGCGGCCTGCTCGGCCTGCTGCTGTCGATGGGCGCACTGGCATTGATCGGCATGCAGTCGGAAACGCTGGGCGTGGTCGCGCACATGGACCCCGTGATGCTGGCGCTGACGATCGCCATGTCGATCGCCGCAGCCGTGCTGGCCGGTTTGCTGCCGACCTGGCGCGCCTGCCAGATCACACCGGCGATGCAACTCAAATCACAGTAAGGAACAGCATGGAAATCCGCCCTATCCTGTCTGCGCTCATGCGCAGCAAAACCGGCCCGCTGGTGGTCGCGCTGCAGGTCGCCATCAGTCTGGCGATCCTGGCCAACGCGGTACACATCGTCAGCGGCAAGCTGGCCGCGTCAAACCGCCCGAGCGGTCTGTCCGACTATCCGACGCTGTTTCATCTGAGTGTCACCAACACCCGCGACGGCGACGACGCCGAGCAGTTCGCGGCCCAAAAACAGCAGGAAGCGACGATGCGCGCGGTGCCCGGCGTGGTCTCGGTGACGATGGTCAACCAGATCCCGATGTCGTCCAGCGGGCAGGGGCTGGAAGTGCGCACGCAGGCCAAGGCAGGCCCGGACGACGACGGCGCCTGGATCTACAAGAGCGCCGGTTCGCTGATCAAGACCTGGGGCCTGAAACTGGTCGACGGACGCGACTTCGTGGCGGCCGACGTGCAGGAGAGCCGCCACGACGTGCTGGCCGTTCCCGATATCGTGATCGTCACGCGCGCCATGGCCGCCAGGCTGTTTCCCGGCCAGGCCAGTGTAATTGGCAAGACCGTGTATGTCGGCATCGGCGCCAACGCCAATCCAAGCCGCATCGTCGGCATGGTCGAGCACCTGCAAACGCCCAACGCCTCGGATGGCGAGAGCGCCGAATTCTCGCTGATCTTCCCGCGCCGCGATGCGGGCGACCCGCAGGTGCTGTTCGCGTTGCGCGTCGAACCGGGTCAGCAGGAGCGCGTGATCAGGGATGTGCAGGCGGCCTTGCGCGCACAAGCGCCGACTCCGCTGGTGCTGAGCGCCGAGCCGATCGCGCAGGTCCACCAGGACCGCTATCGCGCCGAAAAAGGCATGGCGTGGATACTGATCACGGTCAGCGTGCTGCTGCTGTTGATTACCGCCAGCGGCATCGTCGGCATGGCCAGCCTGTGGGTGACGCAGCGGCGCAAGCAGATCGGCGTACGGCGTGCGCTGGGCGCGCGCCGGATCGACATCCTGCGCTACTTCATCATTGAAAACATCCTCATCACCAGCGCCGGTGTGGCGAGCGGCGTGCTGCTGGCGATCGGTCTGAACCAGTGGCTGGCAGTGCAGTTTGAAATGAGCAAGCTGCCGCTGCCGTACCTGATCGGCGGCGCCTGCGCATTCTGGCTGCTGGGCGTGCTGGCGGTGTACCCGCCGGCCTGGCGCGGCGCGTCGACCTCGCCCGCCGAGGCCACCCGCAGCACCTGACTAAGGCACGCCCCATGCTCCATTATTACTTTCTGCTTGGTCTGCGCAGCCTGCGCCGCAACCCCGCGCTGACGGCGCTGATGGTGCTCACGCTGGCCATCGGCGTGGCCGCCAGCGTGTCCACCTTGACCATCCTGCACGTGATGTCGGGCGACCCGATCCCTTCGAAAAGCGCGCGCCTGTTCGTGCCCGTGTTCGACAACGGCCCGTTGGCCAACTACGTGCCGGGCGAGGAGCCCAACGACGTCCAGATGAGCTATCGGGACGCGCGCAATCTGCTCGCCAGCGGCCAGGGCGAGCGGCGCACCGCGCTGTACGGCATCTCGGCGTGGATCGATCCGGCCAAGAAGGAACTGGGCACATTCTCGGCCGAGGGCATCGCGCCCACGCGCGATTTTTTCGGCATGTTCGAACTGCCGTTCCGCTACGGCCAGGCGTGGAGCGAACAGGACGACGCCAAGGGCGCCGACGTCGTCGTGCTGGGCCGCGCGCTGGCCGAGAAGCTGTTCGGCGACGTCAACCCGGTCGGCCAGCGCGTGCTGATGGTGGGACAGCAGTACCAGGTGGTGGGTGTGCTGGAAACCTGGCAGCCGATTCCGCGCTACTATCACCTGATCGGCTCGGGCGGCGCGTTCGGCGCCGGCGAGGAATTTCTGCTGCCGATGGCAAGCGCGATCCGACACGAGTTCGGCCATTCCGGCAGTATGAGCTGCAGCGCCAGGAGCGGCCCCGGGTTCCAGGCGCGCCTGGAGTCGGAATGCACCTGGATCCAGTTCTGGTTCGAGGCCAAGTCGGCCGCCGAGCGCGCCACGCTCGAAGCCTATCTGGCCAACTACAGCGCCGAGCAGCACCGGCTGGGTCGCCTCGAGCGCCAAGTCAAGCCGGTCCTGTATGACGTAATGGGGTGGATGGCCCTGCGCAACGTCGTCGACAACGACAGCCGGCTGGCCGCCTGGCTGGCGTTCGGCTTTTTGCTGCTATGCCTGATCAACACCGTCGGTCTGCTGCTGGCCAAGTTCTCGGTGCGCGCCAGCGAAGTGGGCGTGCGGCGTGCGCTGGGCGCGTCGCGGCGCGAGATATTCCGCCAGTTTCTGATCGAGAGCCTGGTGGTGGGCCTGGCCGGCGGCGTGCTCGGTCTGCTGCTGGCGCTGGGCTCGCTGGCGCTGATCGCGCGCCAGTCGAAACAACTGGCCGTGGTGGCCCACATGGATCTGTCCATGCTGGCGCTGACATTCGTGTTGTCGGTGTGCGCGGCGCTGCTGGCCGGCGTGCTGCCGACCTGGCGCGCCTGCCAGGTCACGCCAGCGCTGCAACTTAAATCACAGTGAGGAATCGTATGGAACTGCGTCCCATCCTGTCTGCGCTGATGCGCAGCAAAACCGGCCCCATTCTGGTCGCGCTGCAGGTCGCTGTCAGCCTGGCGATCCTGGCCAACGCGCTGCACATCGTGCAGGACCGCAGCGCGGTGGCCGCGCGCCCCAGCGGCGTGGCCGACGAAAGCGCCGTGTTCTACCTGATCGTCAAGAACCTCAAGCAGCTCGACCAGGCCGGCGAACTGGCCACCCAGCGGCGCGAACTGGCCACGCTGCGCGCGCTGCCGGGCGTGCTGTCGGCGGCCGGCACCAGCCAGATGCCGATGTCGCGTTCGGGCTCGACCAACAGCGTGGCGGTCGACCGCAACCAGAAGCGCGAGACCACCTACGGTGCGATGTACCTGTCGCCCGACTCGCTGGTGCAGACGCTGGGCCTGAAGCTGGTCGAGGGACGCGATTTCCAGCCATCCGAGATCTTCAATATCGACGAGAACAGCAGCGAGGCCTTCCCCGCCAGCGTCATCGTCACGCGCGCGCTGGCCGAGAAAGCCTACCCCGGCCAGTCCAGCGTACTGGGCAAGGAGCTGTTTTTCGGCACCGGCGAAGGCGCCAATGTGACGCGCATCGTCGGCGTGGTCGAGCGCCTTCAGAGCCAGGGCGCCGAAGTGGCTCCCACCAGCGAATACTCGACCATCCTGCCGGTCCACCTGACCGGCCACAACGGCACCATTTACGTACTGCGCGCCGCGCCCGGCCAACGCGAACGGCTGATCGCCGACAGCCAGGCGGCGCTGCGCGCGGCCGCACCGACCCCGCTGCTGATGCGGGTGCGCACCGCCGAGCAGGACCGCGCCGAGCGCTACCGCTCCGACCTGGCACTGGCCTGGATGCTGGTCACTGTGAGCGCGCTGCTGCTGTTGATCACCGCCAGCGGCATCGTCGGCATGGCCAGCCTGTGGGTCACCCAGCGGCGCAAGCAGATCGGCGTGCGGCGCGCGCTGGGGGCGCGCCGGATCGACATCCTGCGCTACTTTTTGCTGGAAAACCTGATGATCACCAGCGCCGGCGTCGGCCTGGGCGCGCTGCTGGCGATCGGCCTGAACACGCTGCTGGTGAGCCAACTAGAAATGCAAAAACTGCCGCTGGGCTACCTGGGCGGCGGCGCGCTGATGTTCTGGAGTCTGGGCGTGATCGCCGTGTACGCGCCGGCCTGGCGCGGCGCATCGACCTCGCCCGCCGTGGCCACCCGCAGCGCCTGATGCGGTCCTGCCAAACTTGTCAATTTGCTGCTTCGGCGGTCCGTTTTTGCGGGCCGCCGATGGTATGCTAGCGGCCATGCCCACCGTACTCATAATTGACGACAACGCCGCCGTCGCGATCGCCCTCGAAGTGCTGTTTTCGCTGCACGACATCGACGCCATCAGCGCCGCCTCGCCCGACGAAGGCCTGGCGCGGCTGGCGCGCGAGCCGGTCGACCTGGTCATCTGCGACATGAACTTCAGCCTGGACACCACCTCGGGCGATGAAGGGCGCGCGCTGTTTCGCGAAATCCGCCGGCGCCATCCCGACCTGCCGGTGATCCTGCTGACGGCCTGGACCCACCTGGACGCGGCCGTCGAGCTGATCAAGTCGGGCGCGGCCGACTACCTGGCCAAGCCGTGGAACGACGACCGCCTGCTCACCAGCGTGACCAATCTGATCGAACTCGGTCAGGCCAACCGCGCGCTGGCGCGCCACCTGCAGACGGCGCGGCGCGCGCGCCACGAGCTCGAACAGCACTACGACCTGCGCGGCATGGTGTGGCAGGACGCGGCCACCGAACGGGTGCTGCAACTGGCCTGCCAGGTGGCGCGCGCCGACGTGCCGGTGCTGATCAGCGGCCCGAACGGCAGCGGCAAGGAACGCATCGCCGAGATCATCCAGGCCAATTCGGCCGTCAAGGACGGACCGTTCGTGGTGCTCAATTGCGGCGCGCTGCCGGCCGAACTGATCGAGGCCGAACTGTTCGGCGCCGAAGCGGGCGCCTACACGGGCGCCAGTCGCGCGCGCGAAGGCAAGTTCGAGGCAGCCGACGGCGGCACGCTGTTTCTCGACGAGATCGGCAACCTGCCCCCGGCCGGCCAGATGAAGCTGCTGCGCGTGCTGGAAACGGGCCGCTTCGAGCGGCTCGGCTCGAACAAGGAGCGCCAGGTCAAGGTGCGCGTGCTCAGCGCCACCAACGCCGACCTGCCGGCCATGATCCGCGCCGGCAGCTTTCGCGAAGACCTGTTCTACCGCCTGAATCTGATCGAATTGCGCCTGCCCCCGCTGGCGGCGCGCCCGGCCGACATCGTGCCGCTGGCGACGAGCTTTCTGGCCGGCGCCAAGCGCCTGCACGCGTCGGCCCAGGCGGCGCTGCTGGCGCACGGCTGGCCGGGCAATGTGCGCGAACTGAAAAACGTGATGGCGCGCGCCGCGCTGCTGGCCGCCGGCGAGCAGATCATGGTGGCCGACCTGGGCCTGCCGGCGCCGCCCTGCGCCGCGCCCGAGGCCGAACCGGACCGCGGCGCGATCGACCAGGCGCTGGCGCGCAGCGGCGGCGTGGTGGCCCAGGCCGCCGTCGAACTGGGCCTGTCGCGCCAGGCGCTGTACCGGCGCATGGACCGGCTCGGCATCGCGCGCAGCTGATGCGCAAACGCTCCCCCAAGCGGGCCGGCCCGCTGCGTCTGTCGCTGGCCACGCGCTGGTCGGCGCTGGTGTGCACGCTGCTGTTGACGGCGATCGCGCTGGCGCTGGGGCTGGCGCACTTCTTCCCCGACCGCCCCGGCATGGTGCTGGGCCTGACGATGGCCTGCGTGACGCCGCTGGCGCTGCTGACGATCCGCGCCCAGCTCGCGCCCATGCTGTCGCTGTTTCGCGCACTGACCGGCACCGTCACCAGTTACCGCGACGGCGACTTCTCGTTCAGCCTGCACTGGCCGCAAACGGATGAACTGTCCGACCTGGTGACGGCCCACAATGCGCTGGGCGACGTGCTGCGCGCGCAGCGGCTGGCGCTGATCCAGCGCGAACTGCTGCTCGACACGATGGTGCAGAACACGCCGGTGGCGATGCTGCTGGTGCAGGACGGCGGCGCGATCGTGTATGCCAACTTGGCTGCGCGCCAGTTGCTGGGCGGCGGGCGCAAGCTCGAAGGACAGCAACTGGCGGCGCTGCTGGCGCTCGCTTCGCCGGCGCTCAACGAGGCGCTCGCGCGCGGCGGCGATGGCCTGTTTTCGGTCGGCGAAGGCGAACAGGAAGAGGTGTATCACCTGGCCCGGCGCAGCTTCAGCCTGAACGGACGGCGCCACGAACTGCTGCTGCTGCGTCAGCTGACGCTGGAACTGCGTCGCCAGGAGGTGCAGACGTGGAAGAAGGTGATCCGCGTGATCAGCCATGAACTGAATAATTCGCTGGCGCCTTTGACCTCGCTGGCCCATTCCGGCGCCGAACTGGTGCGGCGCGGCCAGACCGAGCGTCTGCCACAGATCCTGGCCACCATCGAGGAACGCACGCGCCACCTGGAAAGTTTCATCCTCGGTTACGCGCGCTTCGCCAAGCTGCCCACGCCGCGCCTGGCCAGCTGCGAATGGCCCGGCTTCGTCGAACGGCTGGCCTCGCAGATCGGCTTCGCGCTGGCCGGCCCGCTGCCGATCGAAGCGGCCCAGTTCGATCCCGCTCAGATGGAGCAGGCATTGCTTAACTTGTTGAAAAACGCGCATGAATCGGGCTCCCCTGCCGATCAGGTCGAACTACGCGTACAACGCGTCGGTGCCCACCTGCGCATCGACGTGCAGGACCGCGGCCAGGGCATGAACGAGGCGGTGCTCACCAATGCGCTGGTGCCGTTCTACTCGACCAAGCGCAGCGGCACCGGCTTGGGCCTGGCGCTGGCGCGCGAAATTGCCGAGGCACATGGCGGACGCATCACGCTCAACAATCGCGAGCACGGCGGACTGTGCGTGACGATGATCCTTCCGCTCAGCTGCACGGTGTGACATTTCGCAACACCGTTGCTGACAATGCACGCTCAAAATACCCACTAGCAACACCAACTTTCCCCGCGAGCCCCGCATTTAGTCGCAAGCTATCTGCGCGAACTTTCTCATAAAAAATATAATATTGATAATAGAATGTACAAAATGTAATGTCGAGTCTCAGTAGCTTTCTGATTCTCAACTTGTCACTCGATAGGAATGAACATGAAGATGAAATCGATCGTTTCGGCACTTTTCTTAACAGCAGCAGTCGGCGCGACGGGCGTGGCGCAGGGGGCGACCTATGACTGGGGAGTCCACAATTACCCCGGCGCTGAGGTCGTCGGAAACATCATTGCCGGCCCGTTCACCGACGACATCAAGTTCAGCGTGGGCGCCGGCTATGACATGTCGGCCGCGGTGGCCGTGGCCAACAACAATGGCACCGTGATTCAGCTCGACCATGGCAGCTTCGGGCTGTTCTCCAACCCGGATGGCATCGTCGGCAATGGCGACGAAACGCTGATTGGCGGCTGGTGGAACTTCGACGGCACCACCGGTGCCACCCAGCAATTTTCCAACATTTCGGCTGGCAACTACTACTACGAAGTGAGCGGCGTGGGCGCCGGGTATGGCGACATGGGCCTGTATGTGCTCACCTCCACCATCCATGCGGTACCGGAGCCGGACACCTATGCGATGCTGGTCGCGGGCCTGGCCATGCTGGGCGCACTGGCACGCCAGCGCAAGCAACATTGAGTCCTGCATTGGTTTCTGCATTGCCCCGAAAAAGACGCTGCGGCGTCTTTTTTTTTGGGCACTGCGCCATCGCGGGCGCGCTGCGGCGTCGCTGTTGGCATCGCGCGCAACGACCCGCATGGCGGACCCGCGCACGACGCACGACGATGATCCTGCCGCGTCGATAAGCGTGATTTTTCGCCACAGCGGTGCCGACGTTTCGATCACTACATACCCACGAGCAACACCCTCGATGTCCGCTAGCCCGGTGTTTAGTCCACAGCTATCAACCCGGTCATTCTCATAAAAAATTCATTGTTGACAACAAGATAAACAAAACATAACGTTTTGTCTTTTTGTGGATTTTTTGCCAATAATCTATTTACCAACAGGAATGAAGATGAAATCGATCGTTTCAGGACTTTTTTTGACAGCAGCAGTGGGCGCCATGGGCCTGGCGCAAGGTTCGACGTATGACTGGGGAGTGCACAATTCCCCCGGCGCCGAGATCAGCGGAAACATCATCGCCGGCGCGTTCACCGACGACATCAAGTTTAGCGTTGGTAGCGGCTTTGACATGACGGCCGCTGTTGCCGTGGCCAACAACAATGGCGCCGTGATGCAACTCGACAATGGCAGTTTCGGCCTGTTTTCCAATCCCGATGGCATCATCGGCAATGGCGACGACGTCCAAGTGGGCGGTTGGTGGAACTTCGACGGCACCACCGGCGCCATCCAGCGCTTCGCCAGCATCTCGGCGGGCAACTACTATTACGAAGTGAGCGGCGTGGGCACCGGCGTGGGCGGGATGGGCCTGTATGTGCTCACCTCCACCGTCAATGCGGTGCCGGAACCGGACAGCTATGCGATGCTGTTCGCGGGCCTGGCCATGCTGGGCGCACTGGCACGCCGACGCAAGCAGCATTGAGTTCTGGCTTGTCCCAAAAAAGACGCTGCGGCGTCTTTTTTTTGGGCGCTGCGGCGCGCAGCGACACACCGGTCCATGCCGACTGGTAAGATTGTCCCTTACCGCACAGTCACTCACGCCATGTCCCGCACATCCGCAGCACCGTCCAGCAGCGCCAGCTTCGAACAACCCGGCCACCCGCCGGCCACCATCACCGAATTTCGCGGCGTGCGTTTCCTGCACCTGGGCACCTCGTGGGTGCAGGGCGCGATGCGGCTCGACAAGCCCGACGCGATCGAACTCGAATACGTGCAGATGATGATGATGTGGCTGCTGTTCGTGCCGCAGCCGCGCCACGTCGTGCAGCTGGGGCTGGGCAGCGCGGCGCTGACCAAGTTCTGCTATCACCGCCTGCTTGATGCGCGCGTGACGGCCATCGAACTGAACCCGAACGTGATCGCCATCTGCCACGCGCTGTTCGGCCTGCCGTCCGACGACGCGCGCCTGACGGTGCGCGAACAGAACGCGCTCGACTTCGTGCTCGATGCGGCCAACCACAACAGCGTCGACGCGCTGCAGGTCGACCTGTACGACGAAGAGGCGCGCGGGCCGGTGCTCGACACGCCCGAGTTCTACCAGGCCTGCCACGACTGCCTCACCGACGACGGCGTGATGACCACCAATGTGTTCGGCGACTATCCGAACTACGACAAGAACCTTCAGGCGATGGGGCTGGTGTTCGACGCGGTGGTCTGGCTGCCCGAGGTGCATGACGCGAACATCATCGTGATCGCCTTCAAGCGCGCCCCCCAGCTCGACTTCAGCGTGCTGTACGAACGCGCCGCCGTCATCAAGCGCCAGCTGAACCTGCCGGCCAAGGGCTGGGTCACGGGCCTGAAGTCGTGGATGCTGGACCACCAGGACTAGCGATCGGGCCAGCGGGGCGGCGCGAATTCGCCCATGCTGTGCGGCAACGCGTTACACTAGGCAATGGAGCACCACCCCCGGTGTTCTCGCCCCGTCGACTCCGAGCCAGAATGCGCGCACGCACCATGTCATGCAGTCCGACCCGCCGCGCGCTGCTGCACTGCGCCGCAGCCGCGCTGTGCCTGCTCGCGCCTGGCGCACGGGCCCAGCCGGACGGCCTGGGCCATCTGACACTGAACATTTGCGAGGACGAGAACGAGTGGCCGCCGTACGCATATTTCGAACGTGTCAACGGACAGAAGACTGAACGCGTGCTCGGCTACGCCGTCAGCGTGATCGACGACATCCTCAAGCGCCGCCATATCGCCTACCAGCTCGACATGATCCCGTGGGCACGCTGCCTGGCCGTCGCCAAACTGGGCAAGCGCTATCAGATGGCGCTGAACATGTCGTACAACGCCGAACGCGCCGCCGATTTCCTGTTCTCGCGCGCCTACTATTCGACCACCACGTATTACTACTATTCGCGCCGCCAGTATCCGCACGGCCTGGGCATCAAGCATCTGGCCGACTTCGACCGTTACCGGATATGCGGCATCGCCGGCTACAACTACACCGGCTACGGCTTCAAGGCCGGCCAGGTGGAACAGGGCGCCAAGGATTTCCCGGCGCTGATCGCCAAGCTGCAAATGGGACGCTGCGCGCTGTTCGTCGAGAAAAACGAAGTGATGACGGGCTACGCGACGATCGGCAAGGATTACCTGGCCGACCCGGACATCGCTCAGGAGTCGGCACCGAACATGAAATCGGGGCGCTTCTACTTCGCCGTTTCGCGCGCTTACCCGCAGGCCGAAGCCTTGCGCACGCTGCTCAACGACGAGCTGCTGTCGATGCAGGAGTCGGGCCGCCTGCGCGAGCTCTGGCAACACAGCGTCCCTTCGGCGGGCAAATCCGATCCGTGACCCGGATCGCCGGGCGGTGCATCGCGCACCGGGCCTGGCGCTCAAGCGCCGGTGCCGATCGGCGCCGCGCTGTGATCTGCCGCGCACACGCCTGGCGGCACTGCGCTAGTGGCACGCAGCCGGCAGCAGATTGTCGGCGATGTCGAGACTGCGGCAACGCCAGGCCAGCGCGCTGTCGCCCTCTTGCGAGGGACTGAACGACAAGGTCTTTGCCGCCCCCTGCGCCAGTTGCACGCCAATCAGCACGTCGCCGCTCTTGCCGTCGATCTGGACCGATGCGCCGCCCGGCGCACGGGACGACAAGCCCAGCTGTTCGATGTTCGTTGGCAGTGCCTTGTTGGCCTGGTAGTAGCGCCCGACGGCAGTTGTCGCCTGGCGGCCGATGTCGAACGCGGCGGCCACCTGCGCCTTCTGCGTGTATTGCTGGTAGGCCGGCAAGGCCACCGCAGCCAGCATGCCG
Source organism: Burkholderiales bacterium (assembly GCA_038207625.1). GTDB lineage: Bacteria > Pseudomonadota > Gammaproteobacteria > Burkholderiales > Burkholderiaceae_D > JBBQZO01. Next base: position 27,474 of record JBBQZO010000029.1, read on the forward strand.
ATGATCGCCACTAGCATGATCAAGCCGCCACCACCGCCCAAGCCAAGGCGCGGCACGAACAGCGCCAGCAGCAGCGCGCCCGTGCTGCGCGTCGGCGGACTGGGTTCATGCCCGTTGCCGAGCGCCTTGACGGCGCCCATGCGCTTGACCAGCCACGGATAGTCGGCGGTGAGCTCGTGGAACGACATCCAGAAGCCACTCGACTGCTCGGCCTGGGCCACGTAGTTGGTCTTGCTCATGGTGCGCCAGCGCCGGCCGCCGGCGGCCAGCGCGGCCAGCCCGAATTGTGCGCTGGCCGGATTATCGCAGGCCGCCAGGCCATGCCGGTCGCAGGTGTATTCGCGCGCCCGCGAATAGGCGGCGCCGAGCAACGGCAGGACCGACGCTGGCAGCAGCACGGTGGCCCAGCGCAAGTGCTTGCGCTTGATGTGACCGATCTCGTGGCCGATGTAGAAATTGAGCGAATCCGGATTGTCGTGCAGCGCATCGACGATGTCGGAATACAGCACGATGAAGTCGCGCCCGAGGAAACGGGTGGCGAAGGCATTGAAGGCGCCATTCATGTGCATCAGGTAGGCTTCGGGCTCCTGATGCTGGCCGAGTTTCTCGCAGCAGGCGCTGATCCTGCGTTTGAGATCGGGGAACTGCTGTTCGGTGATGTGCACGCCGGTTCCCTTGATGTAGGAAATGACGGCCGACTGCGCAAAGCAGTACATCACAAAGACCAGCAACAGGTATAGCAATGCCATGCCCAACGTTCCCACCAGCAGCAGCAACCACACCAGTACGGACAGCGTCAACATGATGCCGAACAGTGTTTTTTCGTTTTTGTACACCAGATCCATACATCCCCTTTGATATCAATCAACAAATATTATCGCGAGGATACAAGGTTTTTCTGAAACTGCCCATGCTTAGTTACGGGCATGGCGGCCGGGCGGCGGCGAACGCGCAGGATAGTATTTTTAGTACGTTTTTCGGCACGTTTAATAGTGCGAAAAGAAAGATTTGTGTTTCTTTGGGGACAACCATGCTACCGCGTTTCGCCCTGATCGGCACGCAATATCGCCCTGACCGGCGTAAACACAACACAACTGCCACGCGCGTTGCGCATGCCCAAGGCAGGACGTATTATTTTGCCACGCCGCGAAAGCACCAAGCTGGTGCGCGCCGGCAGACGTGATGCTGTACTCAACATGATGGCCAGAACCCACGGGTCCATTCAATAACGACAAACGAGAGACACACATGCAAAAACGACCATCCCGAACCCCCTCGATTTCCCCTCGCCAGCGCACGCTGGTACGCAGCGTGCTGGCCAGCGCACTGATGCTGGCCTTCAACCAGGGCTACGCGCAGCAAGCGGCCGACGCGCCGGCAGCCCGCTCCGACGACCCGACGCCGCCGGTCGCCGTCGTCGTGCTCGGTTCGCGCTCGAGCGCCAAGACGGCGCTCGACACCGCCGCCCCGGTCGGCCTGATCAGCACCAAGGATCTGCAAAACGCGGGCCCGCTCGAACTGGGCAAGCTGCTGCAAACGCTCGACCCTTCGTTTAATTTTTCCACCACCTTCATCAGCGACGGCACCGACATCATCCGTCCGGCCACGCTGCGCTCGCTGGGACCGGATCAGCTGCTGGTGCTGGTGAACGGCAAGCGCCGTCATCAGCAGGCGCTGGTGAACGTGCAGCAAACGGTCGGGCGCGGCTCGGCCGGCACCGACATCAACGCCATTCCGCTGTCGGCCATCCACCACGTCGAGGTGCTGCGTGACGGCGCCGCCGCCCAGTACGGCTCGGACGCGATCGCCGGCGTGATCAACATCGTGCTCAAGCAGCAGGTCAATGAAACCCAGTTGAGCGGCACCATCGGCACCACCTCGCAAGGCGACGGCGACCTGTATTCGGGCAGCGCCAACAGCGGTTTCAAGATCGGCGACGGCGGCTTCGTCAACCTGACGGTGGAGGCGCGCAAGCGCGGTGAAACCAACCGCGCCGGCCCCGACTCGCTGCGGGTGGACGTGCCGCGCGTGACCCAGCGCATCGGCGACAGTCTGGCCAAGGACGCCTTCCTGTGGATGAACGCGGGCCTGCCGATCGACAAGGACAGCGAGATCTACGCCTTCGGCGGCGTCTCCAAGCGCACCGGCGACTCGGGCGGCTTCTTCCGCGGCGTGGGCGCGAGCGAAAACCGCGCCGTCACGGCCGTCTACCCGAACGGCTACCTGCCCAACATCAAGACCACCGTCAAGGACGCCTCGTTCGCCATCGGCTACCGGCGCGACCTGGCCAACGACTGGAAGTTTGACGCCAGCGTCAACCACGGCGCCAGCGAACTGGACTTCCATGAAGCCAATTCGATCAACGTCAGCTACTGGTACGAACCGAAACCGGGCGGCGGCATCTACGCCGAATCGCCCACCGAAGCGGACACGGGCAAACTGAAGTTCAACCAGACCACCTTCAACGCCGACTTCAAGGGTCCGCTGACGCTGGCCGAGCGCAAGATTTTCCTGGCCGCCGGTTTCGAGTACCGCATCGACAATTACGCGATCGAAGCGGGCGATCCGGTGTCCTACCAATACGGGCGCACCGACAACCCGGCCATCGCCATTCCAGGGCGCACCGGCGCGGCCGCCTCGCCCGGCATCCAGGGCTTCCCCGGCTACACGCCCGGCACCGCCGTCGACGACGGGCGCCACAACATCGCGCTGTACCTGGACATGGAGCACAACGTCACCGACCAGCTGCTGGTGGCCGGCGCGATCCGCTTCGAAAAATATTCGGACTTCGGCTCCACCACCACCGGCAAGCTCAGTTTGCGCTACGATCCGACCAAGGAAATCGGCTTTCGCGGCAGCGTCTCGACGGGCTTTCGCGCGCCCAGCGTGCAACAGCAATTCTACAGCTCGGTGTCGACCAATTTGAACCTGGACGGCTCGCTGACCGAAACGCTGACCGCACGCCAGGGCAGCGCCGTCACCAAGGCATTCGGCATCGCCCCGTTGAAGGAAGAGACCTCGCGCAACGCCAGCATCGGCATGATCCTGCGCCCGGCCAAGAACTTCTCCGTCACGGCCGACCTGTACCGCATCGACATCAAGGACCGCATCGTGTTCTCGTCCGAGATCGCGCCGGAGTCAAACTGCCTGCCGAACAATTCGAACTGCCCGATCCGCGCGCTGCTCGACCCGCTCAAGGTCGGCCAGGCACAGTTCTTCACCAACGCCGTCAACACCAGCACCAAGGGTCTCGACATCGTCGCCGAGCACACGACGCGCTGGCCTGGTTCGACGCTGGTGCTGTCCGGCCAGCTGGGCTTTAACCAGACCGAGGTGACCGACCGCCATTCGCAGTCGCCGGTGCTGACGGGCGCGCAGATGTTCGACCGCACCCAGGTGACCTTGCTCGAACGTGGCCAGCCGCGCCAGCATCATGTGGTGGCGGCCGACTACACGACGGGCGCCTGGAACATGACGGCGCGCGCCAGCTACTACGGCGAAGTGCAGGCCGAGTATTTCAGCCCGTTGCAAACCTGGGACGCCAAGTGGCTGGTCGACACCACCTTGCGCTACGCCTTCACCAAGAAGAACAGCCTGTCGGTGGGCGTCAACAATCTGTTCGACACCTATCCGTCCGAATGGACCAACGGCGGCGCGTTTCCCAAGCTGGGCTTCAAGTATTGCTGGGAGACCTGCCCGATCGGCGTGAACGGGCGCTCGATGTATATGCGTTACGACCACGCGTTTTAACGGCCCCGTTTAACGGCGCTTGTTAGCCACGGCGGCGGTCGGTGCGACGCACCACCGCCGCCAGTTGTTTGACCAGTCCATCGATCACCGCCACGTCCACCTGGGCGTAGCCGAGCATCAGCCCGCACCAGCGGTGCGCGCGCGGGCCCACCGCATGCGCGCTCAAGGACGGCGCCACGATTCCCGCCGCCAAGGCCGCCGCACTGATGGCCACGTCGTCCATGCGCGCGTCATCAAACACCAGCGCCAGATGCATGCCGGCCGAGTCGCCGTGTATGCTGGCCAGATCCCCCAGATGCCGTTCCAGCGACGCCACCAGCGCATCGCGGCGCTGCCGGTACAGCCGGCGCATGCGGCGCAAATGCAGGCCGAAATGGCCGTCGCGCATGAACGCGGCCAGCGTCAGCTGATCGGCGCCGCGTCCGCGTAGCGTTGACCTGGCCAGCACGTCGGCAAACGGTGCCGCCAGCGCCTTGGGCACCACCACGAAGCCTATCCGCAGTGCCGGAAAAACGGTCTTGCTGAAGGTGCCCAGGTACAGCACCGGCGCATCCTCGACCAGTCCCTGCATGGCCGCCAGCGGCGGTCCCTCGTGGCGGAACTCGCTGTCGTAGTCGTCCTCGATGATCAAGGCGCCCACCTTGCTGGCGTGCGCGATCAGCGCCAGCCGGCGCTCCGCACTGAGCACGCCGCCGGTCGGATACTGGTGCGACGGGGTCACGTAGATCAGCTTGGGACGCTGGCGGCGCCAGTCGCTCGCGCTTGGCGCGATGCCGTGTTCGTCGACCGCGATGCCCACCGTGTTGAGCAGCGCGCCGCGAAACGCCGTGTGCGCGCCGAAGTAGCCCGGATGCTCCATCCACACCTTGTCGCCCGCGTCGGCAAACGCGCGCGCCACCAGGTCCAGGCTGCTCTGGGTGCCGTCGGTGATGAACACCTGGCCGGCGTCGCAGTTGGCCCCGCGCGCGGCGCGCAAATGGTCGGCGATGGCGCTGCGCAGCGCCAGCGCGCCGCCCGCCTCGGCATAACCCAAGGCGCTGCGCCCGTGCGCGCGCCAGCTGCGCTCGTGCAAGCGCTGCCACAGCGTGGCGGGAAACTCGGCCAGTGCCGGCACGCCCGGCGCGAAGCCGCCCGACAGCTCGGCCGGCACGGGCGAGGCGCGCAGCGCCAGCGCGCGCTTGGCCAGTCCTGCGCGCGCCGTGGGCGCAGTCGCGCGCGGCACCGCCACGGCCAGCAGCGTGCTCACCACGGTACCGCGCCGGTCGGTGCACACCAGTCCCTCGGTGGCCAGTTGCTCGTATGCGTACAGCACCGTGTTGCGCGCGATGCCCAGCTCCAGCGCCAGCGCGCGCGTGGCCAGCAAGCGCGTCTGCGGCGCCAGCTGTCCGCTGCGGATCGCCGCGCGCAGACACTCATGCAAGCGGCGCTGGGCCGACCAACGCTGCGCACCGGGCGGCGCCTCAAAGCTGGCGGTCAACAACTGATAGTCCATTCTGTAGTCCTAAAAAATGCTGCGCCTCTGGATCTTTGCGAGGAGCCAAGCTTGCATTATATTCGTGCCTCACTCATCTTTTATAGAACGCCATGTCAGAGACCACTTCCAGCGCACCGAGCGAGCGCACGCGGATCCGCCGGATCGCCGAAAACGCCTGTTACGACAGCACCACGCTGCACGCCATCATCGACGCGGCCTACCTGTGCCATATCGCGTTCGCCGACGCCAAGGGCAGCCATTGCATCCCGATGGCCTGCTGGCGCGAAGACGAGCACCTGTACATCCACGGCTCGAACGGCGGACGATTGGTCAAGCTGCTGCTGGGCGGCACCCAGGTGTGCATTACGATCACCCACCTGGACGGTCTGGTGCTGGCGCGTTCGGCCTTCAATCATTCGATGAACTACCGCTCGGCGATGATCTACGGCCGATTCGAGGCGGTGCCGGGCGAGCAGGACAAGCGTGCCGCGCTGGACGCGTTCATGGACAAGATCGCGCCCGGCCGTCAGCACGAGGCGCGCCGCGGCAACGACAAGGAATTTGCCGCCACCACGGTGCTGCGCATCGCCTTGGGCGAAGCCGCCTGCAAGGTGCGCAGCGGCGGCCCGATCGACGATGCGGAAGACATGACCGTGCAGGCGTGGACCGGCGTGCTGCCGTTCGTGCAGCAGCACGCCGCGCCGCTGACCGACGCGGCGTGCACGCTGAACCCACCGGCTTATGTGCGCGACTGGCTCGCTGCCTGAGGCGCACGGCCAGTCGCCTGACGGGCGCCCCGGCTAGGGTTTGGCGGGCGCCGAACCGGCCGGGTTAGCGCACGGCGTGTTGCTGGCGGGCGCACCTTTCGAGGTGGCCACGTTACCGGCCAGGAACCACGAAAAATCCGTGCTGGTGTTGCACGCGAAGTAGTAATACGCATCGGCCTGATTGGTGACCGAAATGGCGTTGCTCATGTTCAGGAAGGGCGGATAGTTGGTGGTCAGCCCGACCCCGCTCGCGGCCGGCAAATTGTTGGGGTTGTTGCCGAACGCGGCCGCGGCGTGACAGGACATGCAGTTCGAGTCGGTGCCGTTCACGGCCGTCAAGCCCGTCTCCAGATACGGGTTGTAGCACAACACATTTTTGCCCGACAGGCTGTTGGCCGGATTGACCGTCATCGAATAGCTCGAGCACATCGCGTAGTTGTTGAACGGCGCGGCGATGTTTGGCGGCGGCGCGCCGTACGGATGCGGCTGGCCATAGTTCCACCAGAAGCTTTGCCAGGTCCAGTTGCTGTTCTCGCGCGTGGTCATGTGCATCGCCACCAGAATCGCCACGTCGCCCGCCTTGACGGTGCCGCCCGTGAGCGGCTGCACGCTGGCGATATTGGCCGCCTCGGCAGCGCTCAGTGCGAAATGGTAGAACTCCTTGACGTTCACCAAGCCGGCCGGCGCACTGCCGTTGGCGCATTTCCATTGCGACAGCGGCCCGCTGGGCGGCGTCGCGCCCGAGTACACCACCACGCACTGATTCCAGGTTCCCATCGTCGGGTTGGCGGGATTGCTGCTGTTTGACGGCCCACTGCTCAAGTCGCCCAGCCAGTACGGCATCACCGTCGTGCCGTGATTGTTGGCCGGCCCGGCGACGACGATGAACACCGGCTTCAATCCCACCGCCGTGTTGACGAAGGGCTTGATGACGCGCAGCGCCGGGGCGGTGCCGACCGGCCAGGCATTTTGCACGCTCCACAATCCGGCCGCCGTGTTGTAGTTGTTGCTCCACACCGAGTTGGCATAGTTGGCGTCGAACTTGTTAAAGCCGATCACCTGCAAGCCGCCCGGCGAGGCCGGCGCGCTGCGCAAGGCCGGTTTGCCGCCGCCGAGCGGTGCCTGGGCGTGGTGCAACTGGCGGAATTGCTCGAACTGGTGGGTAGCGCGACCGGCCGCGCGCAGCGCCTGGTGCGGCGCCTGCGCAGCGAGGCCCACGCCCGGCTTGCCGGCCTGCACCTCGGTGTCGGTGTACCAGGTTTCAAACACCGGCCACCCTTGCGACTGGGGCGTGATCGACGTGATGCCATACCACAGCGCCCAGCCGTGTTCGCGGATCGGCGCCTGCTCGTTGGCGCTGACCCAGCCGTCGATGACCGAGGCCGGCAACGGAAACTCGCTCGGCGTGCTGGGGCCGGCCGGCGGTGGCGCCTTCAGCAACACTGGCTGCGGCGTCAACGGCGGCTTGGCCGGCCCGGCCGCCAATACACAACTGGCGAGCGTCAAGCCCAGCGTGATGAAGATGGCACGGTACGGCGCGGCGGTGCTCGTGGTGCGACTCGGTGAGTGCATTGCGACCTCCTGGTTGGTGGTAACGAGGGTGTTATTACGGGCGCTTCCAGCACGCGTGCTGCGGCGCGAGGGCGCTGGCAGCGGGCGCCATGTCCGGGCAAGCTGGCGCGGACATGGGCCAGACACAGCGCTGTCGATGGCGTGTAAAAACACTATGCGCCAGCCGCGTAAATTGTCAATATTATATTGAATATCAATCATGATTTCGTCGTTCGCGCGCCGCCACGTGGGCTTGCCGCGGCGTGCACGCAACGGCTTGCCGCGCCGCGTGCGCGCCTGCCCGCGTGGCCGGAAAACCGCCTGCGTTGCTGCGGCGCGGCGACGACGCAACACTCACGCTCGCCAAGCCCCCCGCACGCATGGTTTTATGGCCGGGATGGGGGCGAATAGTGTACTCTCGGGATGCGCGTGGCATTGCTGCCGTGGAACGAACCGGCGCGGCGGGCAATGCTTTCCCCAATCCCAATCAAGGCCAATCGATGGAACTAGCGTTTCGTGCTTAAGCTTCGCCGACTGCGCGCTGCGTGCGCGCTGGCCTGCCTGTGCGCGTTGACGCTGCCGGGTTGCTCGCGGATCGACAGTGCGCCCGTCGGCGCGCCGGCGCGCACCACGATTACCGCGCTGATCTGGGCGCCCGACTGGCCCGGGGAAATGCAGCAGTTGGCGGCCGACTTCACCCGCCAGAATCCGGATGTGCGTGTTAATTTGCAGTTCATGATTGGCAATTCGGTCGAAGAAAACATCAAACCGAAGGTGGCCGCGCACAACCTGCCCGACCTGATGTCGGTCAATCCGAACGCCTACGCGGCCGAACTGGCCGACCAAGGCGTGCTGGCGGACCTGAGCCAGACTGCGGCCTGGCCGAACATGCTCGACAGCCTCAAGGACGACTGGACCTCGCGCTCGGGCAAGCATTTCGGCATTGCGGGCGGCGTCGCGGCGACGCTGATGTACTACAACAAGACGATGTTCGCGCAAGCCGGCGTGACGACCTTGCCCGCTAATTTCGACGAATTCCTGGCCGTTTGCGCCAAACTCAAGCGCGCCGGCTTCATCCCCATCATGTGGAGCGGCGGCTATCCCAACTCGCTAGGCAACGGCCCGTTCAGTTTCGGCTTCGCCAACAACGTGGTGGCGCGCCACAGCGACTGGAAGGCACGCATCGCCGCCGGCACGCTGAACCTGGACACGTCCGAGGCGGCCGACATCTTCGGCAAGATCCGGCTGGTGGCCGCGCGCGGTTTCGTGCAACCTGGCTACATGAACACCGGCTACGACGAGGGCATACGCATGTTCTCAGAAGGCAAGACGGCGATGGAATTTAACGGCACCTGGGCGTCGGCCAAGCTGATGCACGGCGCGGGCTTCCAGACAGGCGTCTTCATTCCGCCATGGAACGCGCCGGGCAAGACGGTGGTGCCCGTGATTGGCAGCGAAACGGGGTTTGCCGTGTGCGAGACGGGCAACAAGGCGGCCGCCACGCGCTTCCTGGAGTTCATCGTCGGACGCGGATTTTCGACCTGGCAGAACAAGCGCCAGAGCATCGTGCCGCTCAAACATGTTGACGGCCCCGTCGTCAGCGACCCGCAGCTGACCGCGTATATCGACAAGATCGGACGCTACCCGGTGACGGCCAGCCCGTATTATTCTATCCTGCCGGCCAACACCATCGAGATGCTCCATCCACTGATCCAGGACGTGCTGTACGGTAAAACCAGCCCCGCCAAGGCGGCCAAGCTGCTGGACGCCTCGATCCGCCTCGAAGCGCAACAACACAACAAATGAGCACACCGATTGCACGCCTGCGGCGCCTGTTCGAGCAACTGTTCCTGCAGTTGCTGCGCCGCTCCGCGATCCGCTACCGCCTGATCATTTCCTTCATTTTGCTGTCGCTGCTGCCGCTGCTGATTTCCGGCTATCTGGCCTACGTCGAATCGAGCAAGGCGATCAAGAACCAGACGCGGGTGCTGGCCACCGAAGTGGTCAAGCAGGTGTCGAAGAACGTGCAGTTGCAGATGATGCGCCTGGAAGTGGAAAGCGAACGGATGGTGCTGTCGGACCGCTTCCAACTGGCGCTGGGCGACTACAACGACGGCAACGACCGGGCCAAAGGCGCCGCGCGGCTGGAGCTGACGCGGGTGCTGCTGGAACGCTACGGCTCGTTCGACTTCATCAATCAAAAATATGTGCTGGACCGCGCCAACCGGGTCGTCGACAGCCAGGTGTTTGCCCAGCTGGGCGGCAAGGTCGAACACTTCGTCGTGCAGGCACCCGACCTGCGCGGACGGCCGTACTGGGGCAGCTATGACGACGGCACCGGCCAGAACAGCATGGTGATGCTGCGCGCGATCAACAGCAAGAACAACAACAAGCTGATCGGCAACCTGTTCCTGGGCATCCGGCCCAGCCATTTTTCCAGCATCTTCGACGACGTCGCGCTGGGTACGGGAACCGACACCTTCATCTTTGACGGGCGCAGCCGCAAGGCCATCGTGCGCGCACACGAGCAAGTAGCGGGCGCAGTGGACATCAGCGCCGAAGCGGCGCTGGCCGAACTCATCGCGCGCGCCTTGCCCACTGCCGAGACCGGCAATTTTGCCGCCTTCAACAGCAAGGCCTTGGGCCAGTATCTGGCCGCCTACGCGCGCGTTCCCGGCACCAGCTGGTTCGTCGTCAGCACCATTCCGCTCGACAAACTGACCGCCGAGGCGAAGGCGGTGCGCAACCAGATCGTGCTGATCGGCCTGCTGTGTTTCCTGTTTTCGATCGCGCTCGCACTGGTAATCGCGCGCAGCATCGCCGCCCCGCTCGAGCGCCTGGTGCATGGCATGCGCGAAACGGAGACGGGCAACTACGCGGTGCGCATGAACGCCGACGGCAGCGACGAGCTGACGGTGCTGACCAACAAATTCAACGAGATGGCCAGCCGGGTCGACCAGCACAACGAGCAACTCGAGGCGCGCGTGCGCGAACGCACCCATGCGCTGGAGGACGCCAACAGCAAGCTCGCCGCGCTCAGCCTGACCGATTCGCTGACGGGCATCGCCAACCGGCGCCGCTTCGACGAGGCGCTGGCGGTCGAACTCAAGCGCGCCGCGCGCGCCCGCATTCCGCTGGCGTTGATGATGATCGACGTCGACTTCTTCAAGAACTACAACGATTTTTACGGTCACCAGGAAGGCGACTCCTGCCTGCGCCGCGTGGCGCGCCTGCTGCAGGCGCACGCGCGGCGCGCCAGCGACCTGGTGGCGCGCTACGGCGGCGAGGAATTCGTGATGATCGCCGCCGACACCGACTACGACAGCGCCCAGGCGCTGGCCGAAAGCATGCGCGCCACGCTGGCCGCCTTGCAGATGGAACACGAACGTTCGCCGCTGGCGTGCGTGACGATCAGCATCGGCGTGGTGACGCTGGTGCCGGACGAGGACCTGACGCCCGAGGCGCTGGTGCGCATGGCCGACAAGGCCATGTACCGCGCCAAGGAACAGGGGCGCGACCAGGTGGTGATGGCGGGACGCAAGGCCGTCGTCTGACATCCGGCCCGATGCGCGGCCGTTGTCTGTCACGCTGCGCGATGCGCCGCTGCCGGCGCTAACGCGACGCTGCGCACGACCTACACCGTAGCAACGACAGGTAAGCAACGCTGTGGCCGCGTGCGCATTTCCCTCAAGCGTCCACGCCATCAACGACCAGAGTGCAGCGCGCTTGCGTGCGCCCAGAAACGCGTCCCTCTGGCGATGCTATGTTGGCTTGGCTGCCCAAGGTCGCGCGTGACGTATGGAAGGTAGTCACAGTCTGTGACCACCTCGCCGCTGGCGGTCTGGGCGATGGCGCGTTTTCGGGTAACATCAGCGCTCGGATCGGCGCCGCTGGCGCGCCGGTATATCCGTCCATATGCCGCCTGTCGGGGACAGTTACCCACCAACCTCAAGGAGAGCAACATGACTGCACAAGTGAAAGCCATTCCAGAAGGGATGCACAGCATCACGCCGCATCTGGTGTGCGAAGGTGCGTCCGACGCGATCGCGTTCTACAAGAAAGCCTTTGGCGCCATCGAACTGAGCCGCATGCCCGGCCCCGGCGGCAAGATCATGCACGCCGCGCTGCGCATCGGCGACTCGACCATCATGCTGGTGGACGACTACCCCGACTGGGGCAGCCTCGGCCCGAAAGCGCTGAAAGGCACGCCCGTCACGCTGCACATGTACGTGGCCGATGTCGACGCCGCGTTCGCGCGCGCGGTCGACGCCGGCGCCACCGTCAAGTTGGCGGTGGCCGACATGTTCTGGGGCGACCGTTACGGCCAGGTCGTCGATCCGTTCGGCCACCACTGGTCGCTGGCCACGCACACGCGCGACATGACGCCTGAGCAGATGGACAAGGAAATGCGCGAGCAGATGCCGCCAAGCGCGTAAGCGCGGTCAATAGACTGGCGAAACGTGGTTTGAGGTCGCGTACTGCGACCTCAAACGCCGGCGACCGCCACCTGCCAGGCAGCCAGCCAGCCAGCATGATCGCGTCGGTGGGAAACGCAAGTGCACTTCCGGGCGTTTCGCATAGGTCAGTCGGTTCAATTTAGCGCTGCCAGCCGGGGCCGAGGTGGGCGCAAATCGCGTCCACGCAGCACGCATTGGAGCAATATGCCGGTGCGACGAAATCCAAAGCGACGAGACAGCGCGTTCGGACATCCGTGCTCCAAACAACATCTCCCACCGTCCCTCGTTCGACTCAAGGCGCGAAAAAGCTATATTAAGGCTATATTCATGGCAAATAACGCGATCCGGTGGCCCCAGAAAGCGGCCAAACAACTTCGTAAGTTGGACATGCCAACTCAGCGGGTACTGCGCAATGCCATTGTCGATTTGGCCGGGATGCCCGCGTGTCAGAACGTCAAGGCGCTGGTAAAGCATGCACATGGCTATCGCCTGCGGGTTGGCAACTACCGCGTTCTGTTTGACTGACGAAGTGAGATTGAGATCGTTGAAATCCAAGAGGTAAAAACGTGATGAAGGCACCTACTAACATCCAGCTGATCAATGGCCCAGATGGCTTGCCCGCTTTTGTGGTGATTCCCCATGCCGACTTCCTTCGCATGTATGCACAACAGCGCGATCTAATACCCCACGACGTCATCAGTCGCACCATCGATGGCGCAAGCCCCGTGCGTGCGTGGCGCGAGCACCTTGGACTGACTCAGGCGCACATGGCCGAATAGCTCGGCATCGCGCAGCCCTCCTACGCGAAACAGGAGGCCAGCAAGACCTTGCGCAAGCTCAGCCGAGAGAAGATTGCCGCAGCGCTCGGGATTGCGCCGGAACAACTGGACTTCTAGCATCGCCGCCTTTGCTTGCGAGCCTGGCCCGCTAGCATTGCCAAAACGGTTCTGTTTTCACGCACCACCGCGACGCAACGACAACAACGACAGAAAATTTCATCCCGCATGACTACTGAGCGAGTTCAACAACAACTGTATAAACAGATGCAATGCTGAATCTGGTCACTTCAACCCGATCGGAGATCGCTCATGTCCAGCCACGCACACGCGCTTGCTCACACGCATACGCACAAACGTCGCCCCAAGCAGCAGCCGGCTCATGTCGCCCTTTTTATCGGCCTGCATATCAGTGATGCAAAACTCATCTCGGCACGTACGGGCGTACCAGCGGAAGTAATACTCGCGCAGTCCGCGCTTGAAAGTGGCTGGGGCAGATCAGTCCAGGACAATGCTTACTTTGGCATAAAAGACAAATCCACGACAGGACGATCGACAAGCTTTTCCACGCACGAAGTCACATTATCCGGACAGCGAATAAGCGAAATCGATGAATTTCGCGCCTACACCAGCTACGCCGAGGCAGCCACAGATTACGCATCTCTGATACAACGGAAATACCCTTCGGCTTTAGCGTATAGCGACGATCCAGAAAAATTCGCCGAAACTGTTGCGATGCATGGTTATGCCACCGATCCGCAATATGCAGAAAAATTAAAATCGATTATTCACTCACACATCAGCCCGCTGTTTAAAAAATAACCAGTTGAACCAATCCATGAAGCCACTCCACTGCCTATTGCCCCTGTTATTTCTCGCCTCGACAGCGGCATTCTCCGGGCAAATTAAAAATGCAGATGAAGCGATCAAGCTTGCCACAGATGCCATCCACAAATTTAATCTGACGACACTTAAAGATGAATGCGGCGTAGTCGATGTGATCGAGAAACCGTCGTATTTCGAAATTGTGGTGCGCGAACGTCACACGACGAATTGTGGGGGTGATCCGGAAACGCGGCCACGCTTATTCAACGTGCGGGTAAGAAAGCATGACGGCCAACTGACAAGCGACGTTTATGACGGGACAAACTATAAGCCGGTAGATCGCAAACCAGTACATGCTAAGTAATACTGAACGGATGGAGATAGGTCCGACTGGGCTGTCTGCTTCATCAGACTCCATGTTTGGCGGTGCGGTCCGCTCGATTTGACTGCTCCCGATGGCGTTACCGAACGCATCTGCGGCAATGCGTTTGGCGATCCAGAAAAACGTGCGCTGAGCCTCCTATTGTCGATATTTTTCCAAACAACAGGGGTCTGTCCCCTATTATTTTCAGTGTTTACCAATGCGTCACCAACCGAATGGGTAGTATTTGCTAATGCATCGCCAACCGAGTGGACAGCATGCCCTACTGCTTCATCAACTGAGTGAGCGGTGTTCAACAATGCATCGCCAACTGCATGACCCGCGTCTTCGGCATACGATAGGATCTTGTCGAACCACCCCATTTTCGGATGAGTAACAAGCACTTGGCCAGCGTCACCCATCGTTTCGCCTGGGATGTTAGCGAGACCATTGTCAACCGCCCCCAATGCGAAAGCCGACATCGAAACGGCTCCTTCCCGCCGGAAAGTTTGCATTGGTGAGGCTGGGAAATCGTCGGTGGCACCGCCAAGCGCAAAGCCCGATTGCGTCGGCCCTTCAAGTCCGCTACTTGCATTGCCAAACGCATCTGCGGCAATGCGTTTGGCGATCCAGAAAAACGTGCGCTGAGCCTCCTATTGTCGAGATTTTTCCAAACAACAGGGGTCTGTCCCCTATTATTTAAATATGCGAGCCAAGATTTGGGCGTCGCACGATCACGCGCGGCTTGGCAAGCGTGCATGCACGCTTGCCAAGCCAGCGCTTACTTCGCTTTTTTGACCGGGGTGAAGGTCAGGTCGGCAAAGTCGTAGCTGAAATCGGTCTCGGCCGAGATCGGCGCCATCTTCATGCGCTCGATCGAGCCGTCCGGGTTCAGCGCAAACGTCACGTAGGCGTCGGCGTCGAAGTTGCGCTCTTTCCAGCGCACGATGAAGGTGTCGTGCTGGAAGTGCTCCAACTCGCCCGTCAGGTCGGGCGTCTTGGCGAAGCTCATCACGTGCTTGTCGCCCACCGTCTTGATCGTCACGCTGCCGTACCAGTCGTCGCGGTATTCGCCGTCGTAGGCGGCCAGCGCCAGCGATGGTGTCGAGGCGGCCGCGCGCGCGCCGGTGGCGCTCTTTTGCTTGTCCAGTTCGGCCTGGTGGTTGGCCTTGGCGAGGTCGGCGATGATGCCGGTCCAGTCGCTTGGCGGCACGCCCAGATACTGGTCGAGCAGGCGGTATTGCAACGCGTTCATCGCCGGACCGCTCTCGGCGTTGGTGAGGATGGCGATGCCCAGTTTCGCTTCCGGCACCATCAGCACGGTCGAGTAGAAGCCTTGCAGCGCGCCGCCATGCACGACGATTTTTTTGCCACGGTAGTCGCGCAGCTGGAAGCCCAGGCCGTAGGCGAGGAAATTCGGCTTGGTGGCGGCCATCGCCGGCTTCGGCTCACCGATGCGCATCGGCGTTTGCGCGGTCCACATTTCGCGCCCCTGCGTGGCGCTGAACAGGCGCTTCTCGTGTGCGGCGTCGACGCCGTCGGCGATCTTGCCCCCTTCCAGCAGTACCGTCATCCAGCGCGCGATGTCTTCGGCGTTGGTGTTGATGCCCACCGCGCCCACGGCGTTGGCCACCGGCATGTGCTTGACGGCGGCGATCTTGCCGTCGATTTTGCTGTGCGCGCTGGAGAAGTTGGGATTGCCCATGCTGTCGGCCACGCTGGTGGTGGTGCCGGTCATGCCCAGCGGCGTCAGGATGCGCGCGCGGATCGTCTCGCCCCACGATTTGCCGGCCTTGTCGGCGATGATCTTGCCGGCCACGATGTACAGCAGATTGTCGTAGGCGTAGCTGTTGCGAAAACTGGTCGTCGGTTTGATGTAGCGAAGGTTGTGGATGATCTCGTCGGACGTGAACGTCGTCGTCGGCCACCACATCAAGTCGCCCGCGCCCAGGCCCAGGCCGCTGCGGTGGGTCAGCAGGTCGCGCACCGTCATCTCGTGCGTGACGTAGCCGTCGTACATCTGGAACGAGGGCAGGTGCTTGGTGACCGGGTCGTCCCAGGACAGCTTGCCTTCGTCGACCAGCATCGCCAGCGCGGCGGCGGTGAAGGCTTTCGAGTTCGAGGCGATCTCGAACACGGTCTTGCCGTCGACCGGGGCCGGCTGGCCCAGGTGGCGCACGCCGAAGCCGCGCGTGGCGACGACTTTGCCGTCCTTGACGATGGCGATCGCGATGCCGGGCACGTCGAAGGTTTGCAGCACGCGCTTGACGTCGGTTTCGAGGTCGAAGGCGGGGACGACGGCGACGCTGGCGGCGACCGGAACGGGGTCGGCGGCGAACGCGCAGCCGGTGGAAAACGCAAATGCCAGCGCGGCGGCGAGTCGGGTCAGTGGGTGCATATTATTGGTCTCCGGTCTGGAATTATTGTTTGGCCATCAGCTTGTCGACGGCGGCCTGGGTCTCAGGGTGGTAGCGCTCGCGCGCCTTGGCGTACAGCGCCAGCGCCCAGGCCTTGTCGGCCGGGCTGGCCAGCAGCGCGCTGTACAGCGGCACCACGAAGCGCTTGCGCCCCACGCTCATCAGGAACGTCTCCAGCTCCGGGCGCACGTCCGGATAGCCGGCCTTGACCGAGGCGCGGAAGAAGCGGAAGGTGATTTCCTTGTTGCCGCTCTTGGCCAAGCCAAACGCCTGGTCAAGCTGCTTGAGCTGGGCCACGCTGGCCTTGCCGTCGATGTCGTTGAGGAAGTGCATCCACTCGGTGGCGATCCATTTTTTGGTGTCGAGCTTGTCGGTGGCCAGCTCGCCTTTCAACCACGCGCTGCGCTGCGCGTCGAGCGCGGCCAGGCGCGGCGACACGGCGCGCACGGCACTGGCCGGCATGCCGCTGCCGTACAACCACTCATCCAGTTCGACCTGGCTCATCACCTCGGGGTGCTGGTCCAGCAGGTTCTTGTGCAGGTAGCTCAAGAACTGGTCGGTGGTGACGCTCTGGAACGCGTGCTGGTCGAACCAGCCGCGCAGGAAGGGATCGAACACGGCGCGCCCGGCGCGCTGCTCCAGCGTGCGCAGCAGCCAGGCGCCCTTCGGGTAGGCCAGCCCTTCGTCGGTGTAGGTGGTGGACGGATTGGCGTCAGCCGCGCGCGTGAGCAGCGCCTGTTTGGCCGGCGCGATCGCGCCCAGCGACTCGAACAATTCTTCCTGTTCCAGTTGCAGATTCATGGTCGCCACTTCAGGGCCGTACAGCACTTCGATGATGCGGGTGGTGACGTAGGTGGTGAAGCCTTCGTTGAGCCACCAGTGCTTCCACGAGGCGTTGGTGACCAGGTTGCCGGACCAGCTGTGCGCCAGTTCGTGCGCGATCAGGTCGACCAGGCTGCGATCGCCCGCGATCATGGTTGGCGTGACGAACGTCAGGCGCGGATTTTCCATGCCGCCGATCGGGAACGACGGCGGCAGCACCAGCATGTCGTAACGGCCCCAGCGATATGGGCCGTACAACGACTCGGCCGCGTGGATCATTTTTTCGGTGTCGGCCATCTCGTAGGCGGCCGCCTCGACGCGCGCCGGCTCGGCGTAGACGGCGGTGCGCGGACCCAGATTGCGCACTTCGATCTCGCCGATCGCCAGCGCCAGCAGGTAGGACGGAATCGCCTGCGGCATATTGAAGCGCCAGCCGCCCTTGCCCTGCGATTTCTGGTCGTTGGTGGCGCTCATCACGGCGCGCAGCCCGTTTGGTGCGTCGATCCGCGCGCTGTAGGTGAAGCGCACGGCCGGCGTGTCCTGCACCGGCACCCAGGAGCGCGCGTCGGTCGTTTCGGACTGGCTGAACATGAACGGACGCTTGCCCGACATGATCTGGGCCGGCGTCAGCCATTGCAGCGCGGCGGCGGTCGGCGCGGTGTGATAGTAGATGCGCACCTTGTCGGGCTGGCTGGTCAGCGTGATCTGCAGCGCCTGGCCTTTTTCCGGGTCGAGCGCGTCGAGGTGAAACGGCGCGTCCTTCCAGGCACCCTTGGCGCTGGCCACCTGCACCTTGGCGATGCTCAGTTCGCGCGTGTCCAGGGTCAGCGTGCGCGCGGCCGGGTCGAGCCACTTGAGCGTCAGTTCGGCGTAGCCGCTCAAGGTCTTGTGCTCGAAATCGGCCTTCAGGTCCAGGTGCAGGTCGCGCGTGGCAACCTGGTCGTAGCGGGCGTAGCTGAGCGGGTCGAGCGCGAGCGCCAGCGCGCTCCACTGGCACAGCGCGGCGCAGGTCAGCGCGCGCAACAGGGTGGTTTTTTTCATGGTCTCTATTCTTGTCATGGCGAGGTCGCGGGAAGCGCATCGGGCGCGAGCAGAATAGCATTTTCACCGGCACAGGGAAAGCGATGCTTGGCACGCGCCGCACGAGCGCCGCCATGCCGGCGAAGCGCCAATGGCGGCCAGGCCGCCGGCGCATTGCACGCCGCCGGCCCTGGGTCGCCAAACCTTAGTTGGCCGGACGCGCCACGCGCAAGGTGACGACGTGCTGTCCGCCGTCGTCGGCCAGCGCAATCACGTTGCCGTGCTGCGCCACGCCGTCGAGCGTCAAACCAGGCACGCCGCCCGCCTCGAGCGCCTCGACCGTGATCGCATACACGCTGCTGCGGTAACGGTAGCGCAAGCGGAAACCGGGCCAGTCGGGCGGCACCATCGGCGCCAGCGTGAGCCGGTCGCCGGCCAGGTTCACGCCCAGCAGCGACTCGACGATCAGCCGGTACATCCAGCCTGACGAGCCGGTGTACCAGGTCCAGCCGCCCCGTCCCACGTGCGGCGCGACGGCGTACACGTCGGCTGCCACCACATAGGGTTCAACCTTGTAGCGCGCGCTGGAGTCCGGCGCGCTGGCGTGGTTGACGGGATTGAGCATGCGCAGCAGCTCCCAGGCGCGCGCGCCGTCGCCCAATTTGGCGAACGCCATCGCGCTCCAGATCGCCGCGTGGGTGTACTGGCCGCCGTTTTCGCGCACGCCCGGCACGTAGCCGCGGATGTAGCCGGGATTGAGCACGCCGTCGTCAAACGGCGGGTCCAGCAGTTGCACCAGGCCGGCGTCGCGCCGCACCAGGCGCGCGTCCAGCGCCTGCATCGCACTGTGCGCGCGCTCGGGCGGTGCCACGCCCGACAGCACGCTCCAGCTCTGGGCGATCGCATCGATCTGGCATTCGTCGTTCTCGGCCGAGCCGAGCGGCGTGCCGTCGTCGAAATACGCGCGCCGGTACCAGGCGCCGTCCCAGCCGTGCTGCTCGATGGCCGCGCTCAGCTTGCCCGCCTCGGCCACGCACTGGGCCGCGAACTCGCTCTCGCCGACCATCTGCGCCAGTTCGGCAAAGCGGCCCAACACGTCGACCAGGAAGAAGCCCAGCCACACGCTCTCGCCCTTGCCATGCGCGCCCACCTGGTCCATCCCGTCGTTCCAGTCGCATGAGCCGATCAGCGGCAGGCCGTGCACGCCGTAGCGCAAGGCGCGCCGCACTGCGCGCGCAGCATGCTCGTACAGCGTGGCGCGTTGCTCCGAGCGGCTCGGCAAGTCGAAGTAGGAATCCTCCTCCGGCGTGACGGCGCGGCCCTCGATGAACGGCACCACTTCGTCGAGCAGCGCGCGCTCGCCGGTGCTGGTCACGTAGCGGTGCAGCGCCAGCGGCAGCCACAGGTAGTCGTCCGAGCAGTGGGTGCGCACGCCCCGTTCGGTCGGTGGATGCCACCAGTGCTGCACGTCGCCCTCGACGAACTGGTGCGCCGCGCACAGCAGCAATTGCTCGCGCAGCAGCTGCGGCTGGGTGTGGATCATCGCCATCGTGTCCTGCAGCTGGTCGCGGAATCCGAACGCGCCGCCCGACTGGTAGTAGCCGCTGCGCGCCCACAGCCGACAGGCGATGGTCTGATACATCAGCCAGCCGTTGGCCAGCACGTCCAGTTGCGGCTCGGGCGTGTCGATCTGGACCGCGCCGAGCACCTGTTGCCAGTGTCCCCTGACCTTGGCCAGTGCCTGGCGGGCCGCCTCGGCGCCGGCGTGGCGCAGCACCAGCGCACCCGCGTCAGCGGTGCGCCGTCCGCCCACGCCGAGCATGAACACCAGCTCGCGTTGCTGGCCCGGGGCCAGCTCAAACGCCACCTGCAGTGCCGCGCACGGATCGAGCCCGCTGCCGACATGGCCCGACAAATGGCTGCGCCCCATGGCGGCCGGCGCGGCCAGGCTGCCGTTGCGGCCGATGAATTCCTTGCGATCGCCCGTGACGCTGCAGTCGGGCGCGTCGACCTGGAAGAACGCCACCCGTCCGCCGAAATCGGAGTTGTACGGATTGCGCGCCAGCAGCGCGCCGCTGGCGCCATCGAGTTCGGTGACGATGTGCATGGCCGACTTGGCGCGCTGCTCGGCCAGCACCCATTCGACATAGCCGGTAGCCGACAGGCGACGCGGCACGGTCGAATCGTTGCGCACCTTGAGCACCGCGTATTTGATCGGCGCGTCCAGTGCGACAAACACCGTCAGTTCGCTGTTGATGGCCGCGCGGCGGTGTTCGAACACACTGTAGCCGAAGCCGTGGCGCGTCACATACGGGCCCATTGGCGCCACCGGCAAGGCGGTGGGCGACCAGAACTCGCCGCTTTGTTCGTCGCGCAGATAGAACGCCTCGCCGCTCTGGTCCGACACCGGGTCGTTATGCCACGGCGTGAGGCGGAATTCGTGCGCGTTTTCGCTCCAGGTGGTGGCCTGGCCGCTCTCCGAGATGACGCTGCCAAAGCCGGGATTGGCCAGCACATTGACCCACGGCGCCGGCGTCGCCGTGACGCCGTCGAGTTCGATCACATATTCGCAACCGTCGGGTGTGAAGCCGCCCTGACCATTGTGCAGGATCAGCGCGCGTGGCGGCGCGACAGCGTCGCTGGCGAGCCGGTATGCGGCGCGTTCAGGGTCGGCCAGCAGCAGCGCCACCGGTTCCGGCACCACCGTCTCGGCCCGCGCGATCTGCTCGGCCAGCGTGCCACGCTGGTCGCTCAAGACCACCCGCGCGACCGACTGCATCAGCACCCGGTCCTCGGCGGCGATCTGGTCGAGCGGACGCACGAAGATGCCGCCCGGGCGATCGACCACCGAGGCGTCGGTGCCGGAGGCGATCAAGCCCATGATCTGTTCGTGCAGCAGCTGGCGATAACCGGCCAGGTCCTCGTACCAGATGACCAGATCGACCACCAGGCCCTTCAGGCGCCAGTAGGCGTGCGCCTGCACCAGCTGGCGCACCAGTTCGATATTGCCGTTGTCGGTGATCTGCAACAGCACGATCGGCAGGTCGCCCGAAATGGCGTAGGCCCACAGGCCGGACTGGCCGCGCTGATTGCGCGCCAGCGTGGCCGGGTCGGCGCGCAGCGCCGCATCCGGGTAGATGATGGTGTTGGCCAGGCGCGCATACAGCTGCGCGTCCGATTCGCTCGCGTTGAGCTGGCGCAGCACCACCTGGCTGTGGGTCCAGGACAGTTCGAACACCCGTTCGGCCAGGTGGCGGTCCTGGTATTTGTCGACCAGGTGCAAGGCGCCCTCGCGCGTGTCGCACACGCCGGTGACGATGTCCACGCTGGCCACCTGGCCGGGCGCGATCTCGATGCGGTAGCGGATCGCCACCACCGGGTCGAGTACCGAGCCGGCCTGCCCGGACAGCGTCACGCACTGACCCATCGCCTGCGGCGCCAGGGTGCTGTTGCCGCGTCCGATGAACTGCAGGCGATCCGTTTCGAACGACAGTTCCAGAATACGGGCGTCGTGCACGGCCATCATGTGCAGCATCGACGGGGTAGCTTCGCCCTTGGTGCGGGCGCGCCGCGCACACAGAATCGCGCTCGACTCGCGCAAAACTTCGGTTTGCACGAACAGCTTGGAAAACGCCGGGTGGGCCGCGTCGGAGGCAGCCGGCGCCAGCACCACTTCGCAATAGCTGGTCAGCTCGATGGTGCGCGTGCTGCTGCCCTTGTTGGTGATGCGGGTGCGCCGCACTTCGACGTCGTCCTCGGGCGAGACCACCACTTCGGTGTACATGTCGAGCCCGTGATCGCTGCGGCGAAATTCCGCGCGGCCCTCGGAGAACACCACTTCATAGCTGTCCGGTTCGGCCAGCGTGGGCTGGAACGTGGTCGACCAGACGGTGCCGTCGTCGCAGTCGCGCAGATAGCAAAAGCTGCCCCAGTTGTCGCGGCTCGCGTCGGGCTGCCAGCGCGTCACGGCCAGCTCTTTCCAGCGGCTGCTGCCGCCGCCGGCGGCCGTCACCATCACGTGGTAACGCCCGTTCGACAGCAACGCGATCTCGGGGCGTGCCGTGGTGGTCTGGTGCACCACACGCTGCGGCAGCGCCAGCTCTGGCGCGGCCAGTTGCACGGCGGCCGTTTCGAGCATGCTCGGATAGAAGGCACCGCTCTTCGGCACGCGCTCCTGCAGGATCAGCATGGTGGCCTGGAACTGCGGGTCGGACTCGAAGCGGCGCTGCATCGGCCGCTCGTGCAGCAGATAACTGAGCGCCAGCAGGCCCATGCCCTGATGGTGGGCCATGAACGAGCGCACCACCGCGCAGCGCTGGCCGCGCCGCAAGCGCGAGGCGGTGTAATCGATCGCCTCGTAGAAGCCGTAACGGCCCATGAAGCCGTCCGCGGCCATGCGCTCGAGGTTGGCGCAGGCGGCATCGGGCTCGACCATCAGTCCCAGCATGGTCGCATACGGGGCGATCACCAGGTCGTCGGCCAGGCCGCGCTTGAGGCCCAGGCCGGGCACGCCGAACGCGCGGTATTGATAGTTCAGGCTGGTGTCGACGGTGTTGTAGCCGGACTCGGAGATGCCCCACGGGACATCGCGCTGTTCGGCGTACTCGATCTGCGCGGCGATCACCGCGCGATAGGTTTGCTCAAGCAGGGTGTTGGGGAAGCTGGGCATCACCAGCAGCGGCATCAGGTATTCGAACATCGAACCGCTCCACGACATCAGCACCGGCAAATTGCCGACCATGCCGAGCTGACGTCCCAGCGCGAACCAGTGCTCCTGCGGCAGCTGGCCCTGGGCGATCGCCACGAAACTGGCCAGCCGCACCTCCGAGGCGAGCAAGTCGTACGAGCTGGGGTCGAGACGACGCTCGCCCACGTTGTAGCCGATCACCATCAGCTTGGTGGCGCGGTTGTACAGGAAGCGGAAGTCCATCTGGGCGAACACGCGCGCGCGCTCGGCCAGCGCGTCGATCTGCGCCAGCCTTTGCTGCGCACAGGCGCGCCCGGCCGCCACCAGTGCGCCCAGCTGTTGCTGACGCTGGCGTTCGGCCGGCGCCAGATCGGTGGCGACGCTGGCCACGCTGGTGAAGCTGGCCAGTTCGCGCAGTGTGGGAATGACCAGCAGGGCCGCGTCGGCGATCTCGCTGTCGGGCGCGGCCAGCCACGGCGTCAACGCGGCCAGCTCGGCCTGCGCCGCGTGGCACTGCAGCGCCAGGCGCGCGACCCATTCGCGCAGCAGCATATCGGGCTGCGCCGCCAGCGCCGCGCCGAGCGCCTCGGCCGCGACGATCGCGTCCACCGCGCGCACCATCTGGCGCAGCCGCACATGCCATTGCGCCAGGTCGGGCGCGGGCGCGGCCGGCGGTTCGCTCAGCGCGTCCTCGAACAGGTCCAGCGCGCCGTGCACGGCCGCGCCGGCCTCGTTGGCGTGCTCGCGCAGCACTGCCAGTGTGGTGCGCAGTCCGTCCAACTGACGCGCCGCGCAGATCGGCTGGTCGGCCAGGCCGAACAGGCCGGCCTGCAGCGTCAGCAGATGGCCGGCCAGGTTGCCGCTGTCCACACTCGACACATACAGCGGTTGCAAGGGCGTCAGCGTGAGGGTGTCGTACCAGTTGTAGAAGTGGCCCTGGTGGCGTTCCAGCCGGTCCATCGTGGCGAAGGTGTTGGCGCTGCGCTCGAGCAGCTGGCCGACGCTGATGAAGCCGAAGTCGCTGGCCGTCAGGTTGGCCAGCAGCGCCATGCCGATGTTGGTCGGCGAGGTGCGGTGCGCCACGATGCCGTTCGGCTGTTCCTGCATGTTGTCGGGCGGTAGCCAGTTCTCGTCGGGGCCGACGAAGGTTTCGAAAAACGCCCAGGTCTTGCGCGCCAGGCTATTGAGAAACAGGTTCTGGCGCGCCGTCAGCGGCGCGGCGCGGCGCGCCAACGGCAGGCTGATCCACCAGGCGATGGCGGGCGCGCCCAGCCACAGCAGCAGCACCGGCGCGGCCGGGGCCAGCGCGCCGCGCTGAAACAGCGCCAGCGCCGCGCCGACGCCCAGCGCCAGCAGCGGCGCGCTGGCCATGCGGCGCCAGTGCGCGCCCAGCGAGGTGCCGCCGGCCTGCTCAAGCGCCGAGGCGCGCCATTCGAGCAGGTGGGTGTGCGAAACGAGCATGCGCCAGCCGGTGCGCGAAATCGCGTCCAGGCTGACATACGCTTCGTAGGGCAGGAAGGCCAGCGTCAGCAGCGCGTGCGCACCCTGGCGCGCCAGCGCCTGGGCGCACACCCGCACGTGCTGGCGCCACAGCGCTTCGGGGCCTTTGCGCAGCAGCGCGAAGGCAGCGCTCACCAGCGGCGGCAGCGCCAGCACGGCCAGCGCGGCGCCGCTCCAGAACCACGGCTGGCCCAGCGCGCTCCAGGCCAGCAGCAGCGCCGCCGTCAGCACCACCGCGTCGAGGCTGCGGCGCAGATTGTCAAACAGCTTCCAGCGCGACAGTCCCGACAGCGGATTGGGCTCGCGCCGCGCGCCGCCGTTGGCCGGCACGCTCGCGCGCAGCCAGCCGGCCAGCTGCCAGTCGCCGCGGATCCAGCGCTGGCGCCGGCTCACATCGGCGCTGTAGCGGGCCGGATAGGATTCGTACAACTGGGTGTCCGACAACAGGCCGGCGCGCAGATAGCAGCCTTCCAGCAGGTCGTGGCTGAGGATCTGGTTGTCCGGCAGGCGGTCGCGCATCACGCGCTCGAACATGTCGACGTCGTAGATGCCCTTGCCGATGAAGGAGCCTTCGTAGAACACGTCCTGGTACAGGTCCGACACGCTGCGCGTGTACGGGTCCAGTCCGGCCTCGCCGCCGCACAGCAGTTCGTAGCGCGAGGCTTGCTCGCTGGGCACGCTGGTGGCCACGCGCGGCTGCAGGATCGCATAGCCTTCCAGCACGCGCCGGCCGGCCGCGTCCAGCCGCGGACGATTCAAGGGATGCGCCATCGCCGCCACGAACTGGCGCGCCGCGTCGCGCGGCAGGCGGGTGTCGGTGTCAAGCGTGATCACGTAGGCGATGCGCTCGAGCTCGGACGTGTCGCCCACCACCAGCGAAAACTTGGTGCGCGCCGCGCCGCGCAGGTAGGCGTTCAGGTCGGCCAGCTTGCCGCGCTTGCGCTCCATGCCGATCCAGGCCTGCTGCTGGCGGTTCCAGCTGCGCGGCCGGTGCAGCAGCAAAAACGGGCCGGGACGCGCCGCGCCCAGCGCATACTTGGCGTTGAGCGCGTCGATCGTGGCGCGCGCGTGTTCGAGCAGCGCGATGTCGCCGGGCAGATTTTCCGCGTTCGCATCGGCGAAGTCGGTGAGCAGGCAAAAGCGCAGATTGGGGTCGCGATTGGCCAGGAAATGCACTTCCAGGCTGTCGCACAGTTCAGTGATGTTGGCGCGGCTGTAGATCAGCGTCGGCACCACCACCAGCGTGCGCGCGGCCGGGTCGATACCGTCCTTGTAATCCATGCGCGGCAGCCGGTGCGGCGTGGCCAGCTGGGTCGCGCTCCAGTTCACCAGCGCCAGCGCCAGCTGGCTGCCGGCCAGCACGGCCAGCGTGGCCAGCGCCGCCAGGCGCCAGCCGTGCAGATCTTCGTGCAGTGCGTGCGCGATCACGCCGCCGGCGCACAGCGCCGTCAGCGCGCCGATCGCGCCCAGGTAACTGAGCAGCGGGGCGCGCCGGGCCAGCCGGCGCAGCGCCGCGCCGGGTCGATGGTGCACGCCCAGCCGGCGTTCCAGCGTGGCCAGTCCGGCGCCCAGCAGGTAGTAACCGACGTGGCTGTGGCGTTGCTCCGCCTCGGGCGAGTCGGCCGCAGCGCGCGCCAGTTCCAGCACCTGCGCCGCCACCGCACCTTCGCTGTGCGCGCAGTTGCGCGCCAGCTGTTCGACGACGTGGCGGTATTGGTCGCGCGTGGCGAAATCCATCTTGGCGTACAGCGCGCAGGGATCCTGGCGCAGCGTCTGCTCGACCCCGCTCATGGTTTCGACGAACTGCTGCCAGTCCATGGTGCCCAGAAAGCGCAGGCTGGCGATGCTGTTCGAGATCGACAGCTGGTCGGCCGCCTGCTGGCCAACCTCGGCCTGCACCTGTTGATCGATGGTCAGGCCGGTTTCGGCCAGCTTGGTCGACAACCACGACAGCGCCATCGTCAGGGCCGGGCTGCGCCCCTGCAGACGGCGCGTCAGCTCGGCCACAAAGGTGCACGAGAGCACCGTCTTGGCACGCACCATGTCAGCCACCAGCAAAATCAGCTCGCTGGGCGCGCGCTCGGCCGTGGCGATCATCTGGTCGGCCCAGCTGCCGGCGCGGTCGCGCTGCAGCCGGTTGGCCGCCACTTGCGCGGCCACCCGGCGCAGGTTCTCGATCAGCGCCAGGCGCAGCATGATGGGGATCGCCCACAGTTCGCCCAGACGCAGTTCGCCGTGCTCCTGATAGGCGGCCACGAAGCCGGCCAGACTGTCCGGGTCGACCCGTCCGTCGCCGTGCGCGATGATCTCGAGCGCGATCTGGTAGACGCGCGGCCGTTCGGCGCAATCGGGGTTGGCCAGGCGCGGCAGTTCGCGGCTGTAGTGTTTCGGCAGATGGCGCCGGGCGATGCGCACCTGCTCCTCGATCAGGTACAGATTGTCGAGCAGCCACTCGGAGGCGGGCGTGATCTGGCGACCATCCTTGAGCGCCTGGGCCAGCGTGGCGCAGGTGCTGCCGATCAGGGCGCCGTTGGAAGACAGGCGCGATAGCAAGCGGTCCGGCGCGCCGCTCTCGCTCAGCTTATGGATGCCGGCCAGCGCGCGCCCGTGCGCGGCCATCTGGGCCGCGCTAAACAAGGCCGAGCGCAGAGGCGCCTCGGCGACGCTGGCACTGTCGCCCTCAAGCCGGCGCATCAAATTGCTGGGAAATTCTATCGCTTCGTTCAACACATTACCCCGCTGCATAGGTATCCTTGGACACTACGGTTGCGTCGCCACTACAGCGCGCAACCGACGATTACCGTGGGCGGAGTGCGCACGGCAAGCCGATGGTAGCGCCAAGGGGCGCGCGCGACTGTGCGCAAACGTACCGAACAGGGGCAGCGAAAGGGATGGGCGACGCCGTGGTGTGCGGGCCGCGACGCGCCGGGATGAGAGGGTGGCAGCGCGCCGCTTTGGCGGCGCCGGCCACGCCGGTGCTGCGGCTCAGGCGGCGATGGCCAGCTCGGCGGCGCCGGCCTGGGCGATGCAGCCCGTCACGTGCCAGGCGTTCTGGTAACCGAGCCGGTGCAGCAGCTGGGCCGCGCGCGCGCTCCGTTTGCCGCTGCGGCAATACAGCACCAGCGGGCGTTGCGGCGCACTGAGCCAGTGCGCCAGCTGCGCCGCCAGCTGGCTCAGCGGCACGTTGCGCGCCGTCCGTCCGCCCAGCGTTTGCGCCGCGCCCGCCGCATGTTCGTAGACTTCGCGCACGTCGATCAATTGCGCGTCCGGATGGGTCGCCAGGAAACGCGCCAGCGCGCCAGCGTCCAGTTGCATCACGCCGTCCATCGCCGGCAGCGCCGCACCGGCCAGACGCGGCTGCAGCGCCAGCAAGCCGGCCAGGGCGCCGCGCCCGTGCGCCTCGGTGGCCAGCGTGCTGCAACAGCGCTGCTGCGCGTCATGTGACGGACACAGCAGCGTGGCGCCGTGCATCAGCGTGGCCAGCCGCTGCACCGCACTGCGCAAGGTGGCGATCGGCATCGCGTCGTCCAGCCCGCCCGGCAGCATGCCCGCGCCGGTGAAGGCGAACTGCACATCCTGGGCATCGAGGCGCCCGTCGTTGCAAGTGCCCAACAGGTAACTGATGCCGGCGCCCGGGCCGGCGCCAAGGCGCACCAGCACGCGCGCGCCGATGCGCAAGCCATCGGCCAGTGTGGCGTCGCCCAGCATGATGGGTTCGCTGACATCGGGCCAGCCGTTGGCGTCGGCGCTGGCGGCATGGTCGAACTGACCGGCCAGCAAGTGCCGCAAGCTGGCGCGCGCGGCCGCGCCGCCGCTGTCGACGCCGGTATCGAGCATGGCGCGCACCCGGTAACGCTGGCAGCGCACATACGTGGCGATGCGCGCGCACAGCTCGGCGCGCGCGTCGATGATGATCACGCTGCCGCTGTCCGGATCAGTCACCAGCCAGCTGCAGGCGCCGTCACAGCCCAGCTGGATCAAGCCGGCGTCGCGCAGCGCGCCCTGCTCGGAGTCGATCAGCGCCGCCGCGCGCAACGCCGCGCCACAGCGCGCGATGCGCGCGCAGGCCGCGTCGATGAAGGCCTCATCGACCAGCGGCCCGAACGACATGCGCACGGCAGCGCCGCAGCGCCAGGCCGGCAAACCCATCGCTTCGAGCACATAGCTGGGCGCCGCCTTGGCCGACGAGCAGGCCGAGCCGGCGCTGACCCGCACCCCGGCCGCGTCGAACAGGTCGAGCAGTTCGCCGCTGGCAAAACCGGGCACGGAGAAATTGAGCGTGCTCGGCAAGGCATGCGCGAACGGGGTGTTGAACACGATGCCCGGCAAGGCCAGCCGCAACGCGTCGGCGATACGATCGCGCATGCCCGTCATCTGCGCGTGGCTGCGGAACGTGTGGCCGTCCTCCAGCGCGGCCAGCACGGCGCCCAGCGCGGCGATGCCGGACATGTTTTCCGTGCCGGAGCGCAGCCCGCCCTCCTGACCGCCGCCCATCATCAAGGGCGTCAGCGGACTGCCTTCGCGCACGTACAGCATGCCCACGCCTTTGGGCGCGTACAGCTTGTGGCCGGAAAACGGCGCATAGTCGATGCGCGTCGCGCACAGGTTCAGCGCCAGCTTGCCCAGCGCCTGCACGCTGTCGACCATCCAGTAGGCCGTGCTGGCACTGGCCAGCAGCACCGCCTCGATCGCCGCCAGCTCGGACACGCTACCCGTTTCGTTGTTGGCGGCCATGGTGCACAGCATCGCGCAATCGGGCGCCAGCGCGCGCAGCGCGGCCAGGTCGTGGCGCCCGTCGCCATCGACCGGCAGCGCGCGCAGCGTCAGCTTCAAGTCCAGCAAGTCGTTCCAGTGCGCCAGGCTCTCCGGTACCGCCTTGTGTTCCGTGGCGCCATACAGCAGATACTGGCCGACCGGCAGGCCAGCCTGGCGGCGCGCACGGATCGCGCACAAGGCCGACAGCACGGCGGTCTGGATCCCTTCGGTGGCGCCGCTGGTAAACAGCAGCCGGCCCGGCCCCACCCCGAGCACCCGCTGCGCGCTGTGACGCACCGCGTCGAGCATGGCACGCGCCTTGACGCCGCAGGCGTGCGCGCTGCTGGGATTGCCATAGCCTTCGCGCATCGCAAACGCGGCGGCGGCGATGGCGGCCGGCAGGACGGACGAGGTGGCATTTGCATCAAGGTAAATTTCGGTTGTCATGGTCGCAATGAAAAAGAAAGGCGCGCCAATGCGCCGCAGCGCAGAAGGCGCCAAGTTACATTTTAGAACGCCCGGCCCGCAATTTCATTCCAAAATTTCCTTCATATCCCATGAACTTGGTATGTATATTCCACACAGCTCCAATTTACTGCTATGTTATCCCCTCGCAGCGGCACGCATGCAGAACTCGCCGCGCAGGGGACGGCATGCGGTCGGCACACCCGATTGCCGTTAAAATGAAGAATGAACATTCCTCAATGAGCGTAAATACAAAATGAGTAGTCTAGACAAGTTCGATTGCGCCATCCTCGCTGCGCTTCAGGCCGACGGCACGTTGTCGATTGCCGGCCTGTCCGACAAGGTTGGCCTGTCGAGCACGCCGTGCTGGAAACGCGTCAAGCGACTCGAAGAAGAGGGCTATCTGGAAAGTCGGGTGGCGCTGATCAACCGCCACAAGGTCGGCTTGCCGGTGACGGTGTTTGTCAGCGTGCGCACCACCGAGCACGACGAGAACTGGCTGGGCCGCTTCGCCGCCGCCGTCATCGCGCTGCCCGAAGTGCTGGAATTTCACCGCATGAGCGGCGATGTCGACTACCTGCTCAAGGTGGTCACCACCGACATCGACGGTTACGATCGTTTTTACAAAAAACTGATCAAGACAGCCCACTTGAGCGGGGTCTCGTCGGCGTTTTCGATGGAGCAGATCAAATACACCACGGCGCTGCCGCTGGAACTGATCGCGCGCGCGCTGCCCGCATAAGGGCTATCGCAATTTCCAGAGGACTGCGGCGGCGCAAAGCGTTACACTCAAATTTCGCCGCCATGCCGCCGGCGTCGCCTGGCCGGCATGGACCTGACTGACCCCGCACAGGACCGACCATGACTCTGCTTCGCCACTTCTCGATCCAGAAAAAACTGCTGTTGGGCATGGCGCTGTGCCTGCTGCTGTTCCTGGCCATCTCGTCGACCTTGAGCATCGTGCTGACCGGCCAGGGCATCCGCGAGCGGGTGGTCGGCGAAGAGCTGCCGGCGCGCATCGGCGAAATCCGCAACGACATCCTGCGCCAGATCGCCCAGCCGCTGGCGCTGTCGCAGGCGATCGCCGGCAACACCTACGTGCAAGCCTGGGAAAACGCCGGTCTCGACGACGCCGGCCTGCCCGCCTGGCAGAGCTATGCCAAGCAGGTCAAGCAGATGAGCCATGCGGCCAGCGTGTTCTACGTCTCCGAGACGAGCGGCAAGTATCTGAACGAGACGGGCCTGTCGCGCACCCTGTCAAAAAGTAATCCGGGCGACCAGTGGTTCTATTCTTTCCTCGCCAGCGGCAAGCCATATACGCTGGAACTGGACAAGGATGTGGGCGCCAGCACCATCATGCTGTTCATCAATGCGCGCGCCGATGCGGGCGGCGGCAAGCTCGCCGCCACCGGCCTGGGCCTGTCGGTCGATGCGCTGGCCGATTCGATCCGCGCCTACAAGGTGGGCACGTCCGGCTATGTGTATCTGGTGCGCGCCAACGGCAGCGTGCTGATCCACCGCGACGCCGCGCTGGCCGACGGCAAGCACCTGCTCAAGGACCTGCCCGGCTTTAACGCCGAACTGAGCGCCAAGCTGCTCAATGGCGCCAAGTTCACCAGCGCCAGCTACGACGGCGCGCACGGCAAGCAGATCGTGGCCGCCTCGTTCGTGCCGGAACTGAACCTGTACGTGATCGGCGAAGTGCCCGAGGCCGAAGTGATGGACGCGGTCACCCGCACCGCCACCATCGCCGCGCTGGTGGCCGGCCTGGTGGGCGGGGGCGTGGGTCTGTTGGTGATCTTCCTGATCAGCCGCGCGATTGCCGCGCCGGTCAGCCGGGCCGCCGCGATGTTGGGCGAAATCGCCAGCGGGAACGGCGACCTGAGCCGGCGCATGCAGGTCGAGTCCGAGGACGAGATCGGCGCGCTGGCAGACGCCTTCAACCGTTTCGTTGCCTCGCTCAACACCACCATCAGCGAGGTGCGCGACAGTACCGGCGCAATCGCCAGCGCGTCGAGCGAAATCGCGACCGGCAACCTGGACCTGTCGAACCGCACCGAAGCGCAAGCGTCCAGCCTGGAAGAGACCGCGTCGGCGATGGAGCAGCTGACCTCGACCGTCAAGCAGAACGCCGACAACGCGCGCCAGGCCAACCAGTTGGTGGCCTCGGCCACCAGCGTGGCCGTGCGCGGGGGCGAAGTGGTCGGCCAGGTGGTGGCGACGATGGGCTCGATCACGGCCAGTTCGTCGAAGATTGCCGACATCATCGGCGTCATCGACGGCATCGCCTTCCAGACCAATATCCTCGCATTGAATGCGGCGGTGGAAGCGGCGCGCGCCGGCGAACAGGGACGCGGGTTTGCCGTCGTCGCCGCCGAGGTGCGCAATCTGGCGCAGCGCTCGGCCGCCGCCGCGAAGGAGATCAAGACGCTGATCGACGCCTCGGTGCTGCAAGTGTCGACCGGCAGCAAGCTGGTCGACGCGGCCGGCGCGACGATGAACGAAATCGTCGCCTCGGTCCAGCAGGTGGCCGACCTGATGAGCGAGATCGCCGCTGCCAGCCACGAGCAGAGTCAGGGCATCGGCCAGATCAACGAGTCGATCACCCAGATGGACGACGCCACCCAGCGCAACGCGGCGCTGGTCGAAGAGGCCGCTGCCGCGGCCCAGTCGCTGCAGGACCAGGCGGCCAATCTGGCGCGCGTGGTCAGCGTATTCAAACTCGATGAGACGACGGGCGGGCGCGCGGCCAACCCGCGCGCGCGCATGGCCCCGCCACGTGCAACGCGCGCGATCGCCGCCAGCGAGGACTGGGAAGAAGTCTAAGCCGGCCCGATCCCCAATGAAAAAAGGTCGCTGCCTGAACGGGAGCGACCTTTTTTACTGCGGCCCTTGCGGGCCGGCGTTTATGCCTTGCGGCGACGCGCTACCAGACCGACCAGCATCAGGCCGGCCAGCATCATCGCGTACGTTTCCGGTTCCGGCACCGAGGCCACCAGCGCCGCGCCGACGGTGGCGCCGTAGTAGTTCTCAAAATTGGGGGTGGTAAACGAGATGTCGGTGAACGAGCCGGTAAATTGCAACAGGCCATTGCCTTCCGCGCCGGTGACCGAATCGCCGCTCTGAGTCAGCGTGCCGCCGCCCCAATGGCCCGCACCCTGACTGAGGATGGTGAAATGCTCGCCGTTGAGGAAATTGATCGTCACTGGCGAGCCACCCGCGCCCACGCTGAACAGCTCGATGTAGGGATTGATGACCGCCTGCGAGAAATGGAAGGTGCTGGTGCCGCTGCCCGCGCCGCCGGTCAGCTTGATGGTGCCGTTGGCCATGGTCGGGGTATTCGTCACGTCCACATTGGTAAACGACGCCGGGTGGTCGTAGATCGCGTCGGTGGTGTCGCGTCCGGCATTGGTGCCGATGTAGGTGACCGTGATCGGCGTCGCGTTTTGCGTCAACGAACCGGCCGTGCCGGAGGTCCAGTTGGTCCAACTGACCGTCGGGGCGCTCGCCATCGCGCTCAAAGGCAGGGCAAGGACGGCGGCAAGCGCCAGGCTCAATGTTTTTTTCATGTGTGGTAATCCTCGTTGGTTTTCGTTAGGTAGTCCGATCCGCGCAAACCCTGGCGGCGACGGGAAACGACACGTGAATGATTCCCGAGGGAGAATCATAGCGCGTTATTATATTCACGGCAATTTAATTTTCACCACAGAACTAAACATTTCGTCATGACATTAAAATACCGGGCACTGCGTGTCGATATGGGGGAACCCAGGAAATCGTTCGGCAATGGGTAATGCGCCGGGAAGTTGGCGCTGCCGGCTGCTGCGCCAGCCCCGGCGATCAGTGCGCGCGGCGGGCGAGCCGGTACAACAGTTTCATCAGGTCCGCGCCCGGCATGAACTGCGTCAGCCTGCCCAGGTGATAGCGGGTGGTTCCGGGTTGCGCATGGCGAATGATGTCCCTCAACGACAACAACGCTAGCGCATAGATGGCAGGACCACCAGGGTCGAGCCGGCCGTCGGCGCCGTGCGGCAGGTATTCGCGCTGGAACGACCGAATCGCATTCGTCGTCAGCGGCCCAACCACACCATCGATTGCCAACAACGTTTTTCCGCTGGCGGCCATCCAGGTGTTGAGGAAAAGCTGCGCAATGCGCACATCCGCAGGGTCGTTTTTTCCGCCTGCGCCAACCGATTGCCGGATCGGCGGCGACTCACCATTCGTCATGTTGGAAAATCGTTTCGGACCGAATGCGGGCACCGGCACCGGCACGGGCACGGGCACCGGGCTTGGTTTCGGAAGCGGTAAAGGGAGCGGAAACGGGATCTCCGGAAAGAGGATAACTGTGATGATGATCGCCAGAATCAACAGTAGCAGCGCCAACGGAATGAGCATGCGGGTCGTGATGCAGAAGTGGTAGACGACGACGCCCTGAATCGTCTTGTGCCGTTCGTAGTGAAACGACACGGTCACCAGCATGCCGAACACCAGGCCCGTGAAAAACGGAAAGTCGCGATTCGGACGCCAGCTTTGCCCCGGCTGATAGGGCAAATCGAGCGCGTGCATGAAGGCGTCGACCGAGGCAATTTTCTTCTCCGCTTCAATCGTCCCGCTGGCGGAATCGGGCTTCACTTCGTAAAAGCGCAGCGCTTGCGGCGCGGCTTGGCTGACGAAATCCGGTATGAACAACAATTGCCCGTCCGGCCCTGGAATGCCGCGCTCGGTGGCCAGCCGCTCCGCTTTGCCGCGATCGATACCGGGGTTGTGATCGAACAGGAACGCAAGGTACTGCCGCTTCGAGGCAATGCCGGCGTTGGCATCGTGAAAGTCCAGCTTCGGCGGTACCGGCCACCAAGCGGATCGATCCAGTTCCTTGTGCAGATAGTCGGTCCCGATCACCGATTCGGCCATGGCGCCGATCAGGCCCAGGATCTGGTTGCGCTGGAGCTCGGTGAATGGCGGCGAGCGGACGATCTGACTGGCAGCGAAGCACGTTCTCATCGAAAACCTTTCGCGTCATGATAGGCGGATCATTCGAGTATAAATTGCGCTGCAAAATGTACTACCGAAGCACGCCCGATTTCGCGGAAATCGCGCAGTCCCAAGCTCGTGTTTTGACGCCGATCAAGCCAACGGAAAGGCGCAAAGGCAAGGCGCACCGGCCGGGCCATGCGCAAGCGGATGTTGGCGAAGCCGATGGCGACATCGCTCAACATCGGCCACAAGAAGACATGAGGCAATGACACGCCAGCAGCGTTGCGTTTTAACGTTCGGCGACTTGCCCTTTACCGTACGAATCCTGGCGCTCGCCCGGGATAAGCGGCGTCGGCAGCGCAAACTGTATTGCTTTGCGCGTAAATCGCGTATCCTTGGCGCCCTGTCGATCCACACTTTTTCGGCCGCATGGCCGCTCAGGAAGCACACATGAAACCACTCTTTGCCGCCAGCGCCTTGTGCGCCGCCCTGTTTGCCTGCGCCCCGCTGGCCGCGGTCCAGGCCGCACCGTTGGGCGCCACCGCGCCGCAAGTCAGCGCGCCCCAGCAAAAGCAACAGCTCGACCGCATCGCCAACGACTACTACCAGGCGCTGGCCCACTTCGACCCGATCGGCGCGAGCGAAAACGGCGACAGCCGCTTCGACGACCAGATCGGCATGAACATCGGCCCCAAGCAGCGCGCGCGCCAGTTTGCGCTGTACCACGCTTTGCTGGGACGTCTGCACGCGCTCAAGGCGGACCAGCTGGGCAAGCTTGAACGCACCAATTACGACATTCTCGACTACGAACTGAACGCGGCGCTGCTGCTGGAAAAATTCCCCGAGCATCTGCTGCCCTTGAGCCAGATGGACAGCATGCCGGTCACGCTGGCCAACTACGCCAGCGGCCAGGGTTCGCAGTCGATCGAGACCGTCAAGCAGTACCAGAATTACCTGAGCCGGATCAGCGCGCTGCCGGGCTGGATCGACCAGGCGATCGCCAATATGCGCGTCGGGATGAAAAGCGGCGTGGTGCAGCCGAAGGCGCTGATGATTGCCGCGCTGCCCCAGTTCCGCCAGCTGGTCGGCGCAACGCCCGAAGCGAGCATCTTCTACACGCCGATCAAGAACCTGCCGGCCGGGTTTTCCACCGCCGACAAGGCGCGCCTGACGGCCGCCTACAAGAACGAGATCGCCAACAAGCTCACGCCGGCGCTGGCCAAGCTGGTCAAGTTTGTCGAATCCGACTACCTGCCGGCCTGCCGCGACAGCACCGGCCTGGGCGCGCTGCCGAACGGGCATGACTGGTATCTGGCACGCGTGGCGGGCCAAACCACGACGACGCTCCAGCCGGACGCGATCCACGCGACCGGCTTGGCCGAAGTGGCGCGCATCCAGCAGCAGTTCGCGCTGCTGGGGCCAAAGATGGGTTACACGGGCCCGGCCAACGGCTTGCCGAACTGGGTCACGGCGCAAGACAAATACCGTCCGTTCAAGACCGAGCAACAAGTGCTGGACGTGTACCGCAAGCTCGACGCGGTGCTGCGTACCAAGCTGCCGGCGCTGTTTACGCTGGTGCCGAAAGCGCCGCTCGAGCTGCGTCTGGAGCCCGAACTGTCGCGCGCCACCGCGTCCGACCACTACAGCGCGCCGAGCGCCGACGGCGCCCGCCCAGGCGTATTCTGGTCGGTCGTCAACGACCCGACCCAGTACGGCAGCACCGGCATGACCACGCTGTTCCTGCACGAAGGCCAGCCGGGCCACCACTTCCACATTGCGCTGCTGCAGGAATTGAATTTGCCGGACTTCCGCAAATTCGGCGGCAACAACGCCTTCACCGAGGGCTGGGCGCTGTACGCGGAAACGCTGGGCAAGGAGATGGGTCTGTATGAGGATCCGGAGCAGTATTTCGGCCATCTGAGCGACGAGCTGCTGCGCGCCGTGCGGCTGGTGGTCGACACCGGCATGCACGCCAAGGGCTGGAGCCGCGAGCAATCGATCCAGTACATGCGCGACACGCTCGGCTACACCGAAGCGGATGCGAAAAACGCCACCGAACGTTACATGGCCTGGCCGGCGCAGGCGCTCGGTTACAAGATCGGCTCGCTGAAAATCGTTGAGCTGCGCGCGCGCGCGACAAACGCGCTGGGGGCCAAATTCAGCCTGCCGGCATTCCATGCGATCGTGCTGGGCGACGGCACGCTGCCGCTGTCGCTGCTCGAAGCGAAAGTCGACCGCTGGATCGCTGACACCAAGTAAGCGCTGTCACGGCGTGAAAAAAACGGCGCCCGGCCAGTGCATGCGGGCGCCGTTTTGTATTGCGCCACTAGTGCGGGCAGGTAAAAAACTTGGTCTTCACGCCGTCCTTGAACGGGTCTCGGCCACCGCCCGGCGCGTTCGATCCCATCGCCGCGCAATAGGTGCCCAACGGGGTGTGGATTTTGCTCATGTGCGTGCCGTCGCCCAGCACGACTTCCTCGACCTGGCTAGCGAGCCCTCCGCCCTTGAACGCGGCGTCGATGTTGCGTGCCAGCTCGGTCTGGTCGTTGGCGATGACCCGACTGGCCACGTTCAGGCTGCGCTTGCGCAGGTCGCGGTCGATCTGATTGATGTCGCGCCTGACGATCTGGCGCAAGTCATCGACGCTGATGGTCGGCGCGACCGCGTCACTGGCCGTGGGCGGCGGCTCAGCCGCTGGCGCGGGCTGGGTCGGCCGCTGCGCTGCGCTCTGAGTCAGCGTCATCGCAGTAATCGGCAAGCGCGGCGCTGGCGCGCGTGCCAGCCTGACCGACCGCGGCGCGACGGGCGGCGGCGCGACGGGCGTTGCCAGCGCCGGCGGCTTGGGCTGCAACACGAACATCAGCTCCATGCCCTTGCGCGCGGCATCGTCGTGCGGATGGCGCGTGGGCCTCAGCCAGCACAGCGCCAGCAGCACGTGCAGGCCGGCCACCAGCGCCAGCCCAGCGTGACTGGCGCGGCGCGCCCTGGCAGGGTACTCGGCGTAAGCCAAGGGCGGATCAGAACACCGACAGCACGGGGTAGTGGAGCCAGGACGGCTCGGCGTAGCGCTGGCAATGCGTGAAAATGAAGTCGAGCACCGCGCTCTGGTCGGCCAGCAGGGCCGGATTGGCCAACTTCCACTCGTCAAATTGCGCTTTCAGCACCGGCTCGTCGCGCAGCAGTTCAAGCGCCAGGTCTTCGAATACGTAGTCG
Source organism: Burkholderiales bacterium (assembly GCA_038207625.1). Classification (GTDB taxonomy): domain Bacteria; phylum Pseudomonadota; class Gammaproteobacteria; order Burkholderiales; family Burkholderiaceae_D; genus JBBQZO01. The sequence continues at coordinate 65,288 of JBBQZO010000029.1, forward strand.
GAATAGGCTTCCTTCTTCTCCAGCACGGCGTTGAAGAAACCCCAACGGAACAGGCTGTCGTGCGCCTGCGGCTCCAGCGTTTCGATCACGTAGCGCGCCGCGTCCTGGTCGAGCGAAATCATATAGTCGCCGGCCTTCACCGCAAAGCTTCCACTGCGTTTCTCAAGTTGCACGTCATCGTGGAACATGTGGCCTTCGTAGGCTGTCGGGCGCGAGCCGACAGTGGCGATGCGGTAGCTCTGCGCGTCGAGCAGCGCGTCGGCCGCAACGCGCTGCATCTGCACGCCGTTCAGCGCCAGGCGCGCGATCACTTCGCGCCACGCTTGCGGCACCAAGTAGGCGCGCGGCGTGGTCACCACCACGTCGGCGACGAAACGGTTGAAGTAGGCGATGTCCGCTTCCCACGGCTGGTCGCGCTGGTAGGACAGGCGCGTGTACTCGCCCAGCAGGCTGGCGCTGTACTTGGCCGCGTAACCCTTGAAGCGGAACGTCGATGGATTGTTTTCGTCCAGCGTCCAGTGCACCGCACGGGCATGCGGCTGGCGCGCCGCATCCTTGGCGGCGCGGCGCAGCGCCTGAATCTGCGCGCCGTGGCTGACCGTGAACGCCAGCGTCACCTCAACCAGCGCGCGCATCGATGCGTAACGGTCGGCGAACGGCTTGAGCATGTGCGTCTCGGGCATGAAGCCGATGGTGTGGTGCAGCGCCGCGTAGCCGGTGGAAAAGCGCGGGGTTTCCAGGAATTCGACCAGGCCGTGGTCCGGGCTGTCGGCCACCGGATTGACATACGGGCAGGTCGGCCAGCCGCGCGCATCCATCTCGCTGAACATATGCGGCAGCATGGTGTCGCGCAAAAACTCGCCCAGCGCGCCGCCCAGCTTGTCGGCCTGGGTGTGGATCAGCGTCATCGTATACGGGTAATCGGCGCCGTTCGAGGTGTGGGTGTCGACCATCACGTCCGGGTCCCAGGCGGTAAACAGCCGGTTGAACACTTGCGCGCTCAGGCTGTCGCACTTGACGAAATCGCGGTTCAGGTCGAGGTTCAGGCCATTACCGCGAAAGCCGAACTGCTCCGGTCCGTCCTGGTTCACGCGCGAGGTGTCGCTGCGGTTCAAGCTGCCATCGACGTTATACACCGGCACGAACAGCAGCACGGTCTCGCCCAGCGCCGCCAGTCGGTCCGGGTCGACGCACAGATCGCGCACCAGCGCCATGCAGGCGTCGATGCCTTCCGGCTCACCGGGATGGATGCCGTTATTGTTGAAGAAGACCGGGCGCGCGCTGCGCTTGATCGCGTCCCGGTCGAACACGCCATCAACGCTGACCACGCCGGCGTGGATCGGATGGCCCGCGTCGGACTGGCCGATCACGCCGAACTGCAGCACGGCGGGAAAGCGCTGCGCCAGCATCTGGTAGAAGGCGACGCAGTCGGCCCAGTGGGTGGTTTGGTTGGCGTTGCCCAGTTCGTAGGGCGTCTTGAGTTGATTGAGCATGATGATCTCGTTGTGTGTTGGGTCTGTCGCGCACGGGTAGGTGGACTAGGACGCTGCGCCGCTGACCTGATCGGTTCGTTCAGTGAGCGGCAGGGTAATCACGATGGCGCTGCCGCCATCGACGCTGGAGCGGATCGTCATTTTACCGTTCAGCGCGACCACCCGCTCGCGCATGCCGATGATGCCGATCCCGGCCGACACGGTGGCCAGGTCGAAGCCGGCGCCGTCGTCCACCACTTCAATCTGCAAGGTGGCGTCGACCGCGCTGCGCACCAGCGTCACCTCGGCGTGGCTGGCGTCGGCGTGTTTGAGCACGTTCGACAACGCCTCCTGGATGATCCGGTAGGCCGAAATACTGAGTTCACTTTCCAGCCGCGAGAAGTCGCCCACCGAGTGGAAGGTGAAGCGGCACTCGGGATGGCTGGTGTCGTAGTGGCGTATCATTTCCTCGACCGCGCCGTGCAGGCCCAGCATGTCGAGCACCTCAGGACGCAGGCGCCGCACCAGCCGCCGTCCGCTGGCGTACAGGTCGAGCGTGAGCTGGGTGATCACCTGCGATTTGCGCTTGATTTCGGCCAGCGCCGGGCTGTCCTCGAGCTTGCCGGCCAGCTGGAAGATGCTCTGCGACTCGAGCCGCGCGGCGATCAGCGAGGCGTTCAGTTCGTCGTGGATTTCGATGGCGATGCTCTTGCGCTCATCCTCGACGATCGAGTTGACCTTGTGGATCAGCTTGCGCTTGTCGGCGTCCGCCTTGAGCGCTTCGTTGCGCGATTCGAGCAAGTCCTTGGTGCGCTCGGCCACCTTGTTTTCCAGATCCTGGGTCGAGGCGCTCAGCGCCAGCGACATGTCCTTGATCGACGCCTGCAGCTCGCCGATCTCGCCGCCGGCGGTGACCGGCAGCGTAACCAGGTAATTGCCGCCACGGATGGCGCGCAGCGCGCCGATCGACGTCTTCAGGGGCCGGGTCAGACTGCGCGCCAGGAAGAACGCCAGCACGCCGGAAATCGACAGCGCCAGTCCGGCCATCGCCAGCTCGACCCGAAACCGCGCGTCCTGCTTACTCATCATGTTCGACGGCGACATCGTCACGCGCACCCAGCCCACCGTTTCCAGCGTCAGCGTGGGCGGTTTGGTGTCGCTCGGCCCGGACACATGCGGCGTGCCGTTCTCCGAGAACAGGTTAATCCAGATCATCTGCTTGCGGATCGGCGCCTCGAAGTCGCGCGCCTCGGCCACCAGCGCCACCTGCGAGGTGACGGTGACGACTTCGCGCCGGCTGGCGTCGACGACGTCGATGCGGTAGATGCTCTGGTCCGACTGGACCAGCCCGTTGATGGTCACCTTCAGGTCGGCCAGATTGCCCGAGATGACGTTGTATTCGCTCGTCTCGGCCAGCGCGCGCGCCAGGATGCGTCCGCGTTCGGCCAGTTCGTCGGCCACCTGGGCGCGGTGCGAAAAATACGAGAACCAGATGAACGAGGCGAACAGGTACACCACCGGCAGCATGGTGATGAAGATCATCCGCGTGCCGATGCTCCAGCTATGCCAGAAGCGCAGTTTCATCAGTGTCCCCCGTTCGGATGGCGCGCGAAGCGGCGCGCCGTGTCGTCCACCGCCACGCCCAGCGAGCGCGCCACGCCTTCGTTGACGACCGAGGCGAAATAGCGCGGAAACTGTGGCGTGGCCAGCGTGCCGGTCTCGACCAGTTCTGCGACGATCTCGCCGATCTGCGCGTTGATGTCCTCGATGCGCGAATAGGTCGAGGCCAGCGCGCCGGCGTTGACCATGTCGGCCGAAAAACCCACCACTGCGTGGTTGTGCCGGTAGGTCGTCAGCAAGATGTTGCGGATGTTCTCGGTGTTGAACACGGCCCGGTCAGGCAGCGCCAGCAGCACCTCGGTGTTGGCCTGGCGCGCCAGCACCGCATTCAAGTCTTCGCCCGGCTGCACGCGCGCGATGTCCAGCACCGAGCCCTCGGGCATCACGGCCGCGCGCAGCCCCGCGTCGAGATAGGCGGTGTCGCTGCTGATGATGGCGGCCACTTTCAAAGGGCGCTTGTACAGCAGCGCAATCAGGCGCAACTGGTCGGCCGGGGCCGGCTCGGCGAACACCGCCGTGACTTGGGCCGCGCGCCCGACGGGCACCCCGGCCAGCAAGGCGTGGCACACCTGACTGGAGGTGTAGGCCGAGATCAGCACGCCATCAAAAGGATGGGCCAGCCGGTTGCGCAGCGCCACCGGGCCGATCGCCACGTAAATGGTCTTCTTGTGCGCGCCGCGCGCGCCGCCCGCTTTGCCCAGCAGCGCCTGCAGACGCAGGCTCAGGTCGTCGGCGATCTGGCGCGTCACGCCCGTGTCGTCGCCGGTGACGATCTCGAATCGGTAGCCTTCCAGCCCGGCGGCGCGGGCCGGCGCCAGCACCAGCAGCAAGCTCACTACGCAGGCGCAACAGCGCAGCAACAGCGCCATCGCCTAAGGCTCGATCAGGCCGTGCTTGACGGCCAATTTGGTGATGTAAGCCTGGCGGTGCACGCCCAGTTTTTCCTTGATCGACTGGCTGATGTTGCTGATGGTTTTGGTCGACAGATTGAGCCGCTCGGCGATCTCGGCGTTGGTCAGCCCTTCGGCCATCAGCTTGAAAATTTCCAGGCCGCGCACGTCAAGCTGGGACTGGGGCGAGACGTCGCCACGCACCGACATGTCGGCCAGCCGCTCGGCGATCTGGGGCATGAAGTAGCGCTCGCCGCCGCTGGCGCGGCGCACCGCCGTGGCCAGCTCGGCCGGATCGCAATCCTTGGTGACGAAGGCGCGCGCGCCCAGCCGGTAGGTTTCCTTGATCAGGCTGTCCTGATCGAACTGGCTCAGAAACACGATGTTCGCCTGCGGCGACTTGTGCAAAATCTGCTGGGCCGCATCGAGCCCGGTCAGTTCCTCACCGAAGCGGATGTCGAGCACCAGCACGTCCGGCTGCAGCGCGGCATACATGCTGGCCGCCTCCTGCGGCGTCTTGGCCTGGCCCACCACATCCATCCCGAAACCCGACAAGGACATGGCGAAACCCGTCATGACGATGGGATGGTCGTCCGCCAGCATCACGCGGATCGGTTTATCTTGCTCTGTTTGCACTTGCAACTCCGTAAAAGTCGGGGGTGACGTCCTGCCTGTCCTGGGTCGTATCGTCCAAGTCGGGCACAAACCTCGGTGGGTGACTCCCTACAGAGAGCGTGACGGCGCGTTTGCGCGATTATTTCACAGATCCCGCTGCGGCGATACAGCGCGCCGGCCGGCTGACACGGGCGCCCTAGGCGGCGCCGCCCTGCGCGCGGCGCCTGGCAAGCGCCCGCCCGCCCATCGGCAACACAGCGCAACAGCAGTTTATCGGTGCGCCCCCCACTGTGATGAGCACCATAACAGAACCAGATTGCGCGTCAATAGATGTTCGATGTAACTTGATACGAAATGTAAATTGCTAGAAAAGAGCTATCCAATTGCTATGTCCTAGCATATTATAGTTCCAAGCAATACCAGAACGCCTAGCGCAGTGGCGTGAACCGGCAGGGGTCGGGAGTTTCACGGCAGCAGGCACATCAAGGAGACAATATGGATTTCGCTCAAGTTGCACCGAGTCCCCAGCGGACCGCGATTCGCCTCACCGTCGTCGTACTGCTGCACGCTGCGCTGATCATCGGCCTGGTGCACGGCATGAAGACCACTAAATTTTCGGTCCCCAAGATCGACGAGATTTTTCTGGTGGCGACGCCCGAAATCAAACCGCCACCACCGCCGCCGCCGAAACCGCCCGAGCAGAAGCAGACGCCGAAGCAGCCCGACCTGATCGTGCCGAAGGTCGAAGTGGCCGTCGCGCCGCCCCCGGAACCGGTATTGAGCGCCAAGGTCGCTGACGATACGCCCGTCGCGCCAAGCGAGCCCGGCCCGTCCGGTCCGCCAAGCAACGCTGACGCCGCACCGAACGAGGGCATGAACACCGCCGTGATGGCCGACGCGAATGCCTGCAAGATCCCGCCCTACCCGGCTGCGGCCACCCGTAACGGCGAGGAGGGCACCACCAAGCTGGCACTGCTGGTGGCCGCGGATGGCCATGTGAGCGACGCCCGGGTCGAGAAATCGAGCGGTTCACGTGAACTCGACAAGGCAGCGCGCCAGGCGCTCAGCCTGTGTCAGTTCAAGCCGGCCACCAAGAATGGGGTACCCGGACAGGCTTGGGGCGCCATCAGCTATGTCTGGAAACTCGACTAGATTTGCCCAGCGCTTCACCATCGAAAGCCACCTTGTTCGCTGCTGCGGACAAGGTGGCTTTGTCAATCGGGCGCCGCGCGAGCACATCAAGACCAACTGCGCCGCGTGGCGCACCGCTGGCCACGGCGCTGCGTTACCATACGCGCTAGCTAGCCAACCGCGTCCCTGTGACATGAAACCAGTAACACCGTCCTCGTTTGCGCATCTGGCGCGCCGGCTGCCCGCCCGCGCGCTGCTGCTGGCCGCACTGACCGCCGGCATGGCGCACAGCGCGACCATGGCGCAAGCGGCTGACGTAGCGCAAGCGGCGCCGCTGCTGGTCGTGGTGCCTGCGCCCTCGGCCAGCGCCAGGCAATACGCGGCCTACTTTCCCCAGTTGCTGGCACTGGCGCTGGACAAGACCCGCATCAGCGACGGCCCGTATGAAATTCGCAGCTTCCCGAGCCCGCTCAGCAGCCCGCGCCAGGCGGTCGAGGTGCGTGACCATGGCGTGATCAACTTGATGTGGGACGGCAGCAACAAGCAGCGCGAAACGCAGCTGCTGCCGATCCGCATCTCGCTGCTGCATGAACTGAACGACTACCGGGTGTTTCTGATCCGGCGCGACGAGACTGCCAGGTTTGCCGCGATCGCCACGCTGGACCAGTTGCGCGCGCTGCGCGCCGGCGCCGGCGTGAACTGGCCATCGACCGATATCCTGCGCGCCAACGGCCTGCCGGTGGTGACCTCGATCGCCTACGAATACCTGTTTCCGATGCTGCGCGCAAAACGCTTCGACTACATGCCGCGCGGGATCGTCGAAGCCTGGTACGAGCAGCGCGCGCACGCCGACGAAGGCTTGGTGGTCGAGTCGAGCATCGTGCTGCACTATCCGGTGCCGTTCTATTTCTTTGTCAGCCGCGACAATCCGGTGCTGGCCGCGCGCGTCGAGCGCGGGCTGCGCATCGCCCAGCGCGACGGCAGCTTCGAACGCCTGTTTGACAGCTTCCCTGGCTTTCGGCGCGCCCGCGCCGAGATCAGCGCCGGGCGGCGCCGCGTGTTCGCCTTGCGCAGCGAGTAACTTTCTGGCGCCGATACTGGTACGGGCGGCCCCGGCTCGACTAAAATAGCCGTCCGGTCACGATTTAATTTAACGCAATCATGTCAATACAGTCATCCGGATACCTGACCGGCGTGCTCGCTGCGCTGGCGCTGTGCGCCTTCGGCTCGGCGCGCGCCGACGCACCGGCCGCGCTGCAAGCTTCTGCGGCGGCGCCCAGCGAGCCGAAGGCGCACGGTTGCGACAATCTGGACTACCCGCGCGAGGCGCGCCGCTACGCGCTCGAAGGGGTCACCACGCTGGCCTTGCTGGTCGATGCGAAAGGGGTGGTCAGCTTCAGCCGGGTGCTGCGTTCGAGCGGCTGGAAGATGCTCGACGACGCCGCCGAACAAGGCTACACGTCCTGTCGTTTCACGCCCGGCACGCGCGACGGCGTGGCGCGCGCCAGCTGGATGCGGGTGCAATACAAATGGGTGATGCCGACCAATCCGGGCGCGGCCGGCGCGCTGCATCCGGCCAGTTGCCAGCACTCGGCGCTGCTGGTGCCCGACGACGACGCGCTGGCCAGCGACAGCATCGTGCTGCGCTTTCTGCTCAGCGGCGACGGCGACGTGTCCGGTGTCAAGCTCGAACGCGGCAGCGGCGATGCGCAACTCGACCGCGCCGCAGTCGAGCTGGCCAAAACCTGCCGCTACGACCTGAGCGCGCTGAAGACGCCGGTCGGCGCGGCGGTACTGCGTTTTCGCCCTGCGGTAACGCCGGCGGCGGCGCCCCACTGACACGCGGCGCGGCGCGATGCGGTGCGACTCGCCATCATCATTCTCGGCATGCATGGCCGCGCCGACGATACGAAAACCATCGAGCGGGCGCGGATAGCGCGTCGCTGCCGGGATGGACCGGCAGCGGCGTGGCACGACGAAAAAAAACCGCCGATGACGGCGGTTGTTTGATCGACCAACAACGCCGGCCTAGGCCGCCTTCTTTTCGTCGCGCAGTTCGCGCCGCAAAATCTTGCCCACATTGGTCTTGGGCAGGTCGGTACGGAACTCAATGTATTTCGGCTTCTTGTAGGCCGTCAGCTGTTGCTTGCAGTAGTCCATCAGCTGCTCGACGGTCAGGTTCGGGTCCTTGCGCACCACGAACAGCTTGACCGCCTCGCCCGCGTTGGCGTCCGGCACACCGACGCAAGCGCATTCGAGCACGCCCGGATGGGCCGCCACCACGCCTTCGATCTCGTTCGGGTAGACGTTAAAGCCCGACACCAGGATCATGTCCTTCTTGCGGTCGACGATACGGATGAAGCCGCGCTCGTCCATGATGCCCACGTCGCCCGACTTGAAGAAACCATCGGCCGTCATGCAGGCGGCCGTTTCGTCGTCGCGCTTCCAGTAGCCGGCCATCACCTGCGGGCCGCGGATGGCGATTTCGCCCGACTCGCCCAGCGCCACCGGCGCGCCGTCGTCGTCGAGTATCAGGATTTCGGTCGAGGGCAGCGGCAGTCCGATGGTGCCGGTGAATTCGCGGATATCGCAGCGGTTGGTGGTGGCCACCGGCGACGTTTCCGACATGCCGTAGCCTTCGACGATCGGGCAGCCGGTCACGGCCAGCCACTTGTCGGCGACCGATTTCTGCACCGCCATGCCGCCACCCGTGCACACCTTGTAGCCGGAGAAATCGAGCTTGGCGAAGTCGGCATTATTGAGCAAGCCGTTGTACAGCGTATTCACGCCCGGGAACACATTGACCTTGTACTTGGTCAGCTCCTTGACGAAACCGGGCATGTCGCGCGGGTTCGGGATCAGGATGTTCAGGCCGCCCAGGCGGGTGCCCATCAGCGAACACACCGTCAGCGCAAAGATATGGTACAGCGGCAGCGCGCACACGAACACCAGCTGGTCGGCGCCGTGCGCGTCGTGGTCCAGCGTCGGTTGCAGCCACACCTCGTTTTGCAGCACATTGGCGATCACGTTACGGTGCAGCAGCACGGCCCCTTTCGACACGCCGGTGGTGCCGCCGGTGTACTGCAGGAAGGCGATGTCGTCGTGTTCGAGCTTGACCGGCTTGAGCGTCATGCGCGCGCCGTCGGCCAGCACTTTCTTGAACTGCACGGCGCTCGGCAGCGAGAATGGCGGCACCATTTTTTTGACGGTGCGCACGGCGAAATTGACCACCATGCCCTTCATGCCCATCAGGTCGCCCATGGCGGCGACCACGATATGTTTGACGCCGGTCTTGGCGACGACTTGCTCAAGCGTCGTGGCGAAGTTTTCCAGCACGATGATCGCCTCGGCACCCGAGTCGTTCAGCTGGTGCAGCAGTTCGCGCGGCGTGTACAGGGGATTGACGTTGACGACCGTGTAACCGGCGCGCAGCACGGCGGCCATCGCGATCGGATACTGCAAGATGTTGGGCATCATGATCGCCACGCGGGCGCCCTTGGCCATGCCGCGGCTTTGCAGCCAGGCGCCCATCTGCTGCGACAGCTGATCGAGCTCGCCGTAGGTGATCGCCTTGTCCATGCAGACATAGGCCTTGCGCGTGGCGTATTTGCGAAACGCCTCTTCCATCAGGTGGCTCAGCGAGCGGTACTGGGTGTAATCGATTTCCGACGGCACGCCTTCCTGATACGACTTCAACCAAAACTTGTCCATCTATGTCTCGTCCTTAATGAGGTGGTCTGCCGCGCGCGTCCAGCGCGCGCCGGCAGCGGCGCGACAAGCAGGTCGCGCCATGCGGTTTATTTTGCGGCCGGCTTCTCGTCGCGCAGCATGCGGCGCAAGATCTTGCCCACGTTGGTCTTCGGTAGCTCGTCGCGAAACTCGATGTATTTCGGTTTCTTGTAGCCGGTGAACTGCTGTTTGCAGTAGTCCATCAGCTGCTCGCTCGTCACAGTCGGATCCTTGCGCACCACGAACACCTTGACCGCCTCGCCCGAATGCTCGTCGGGCACGCCCACGCAGGCGCATTCAAGCACGCCCGGATGGGCGGCGATCACGCCTTCGAGTTCGTTCGGATAGACGTTAAAGCCCGACACCAGGATCATGTCCTTCTTGCGGTCGACGATGGTGACGTAACCGCGCTCGTCCATGATGCCCACATCGCCCGACTTGAAGTAGCCGTCGGCGGTCATCACGTTGGCCGTCTCGTCGGGGCGGTTCCAGTAGCCGGCCATCACCTGCGGGCCGCGAATGGCGATCTCGCCCGGTTCGCCCAGCGCAACCGGCACGCCGTCGTCGTCCAGGATGGCCACTTCGGTGGACGGGAACGGCACCCCGATCGAACCGGAAAATTCGGTCATGTCGCAGCGGTTGCTGGTGGCGCCCGGCGACGTTTCGGACAGGCCGTAGGCTTCGGTGATGGTCACGCCGGTGGCGGCGCGCCATTTCTGCGACACCACCTTTTGCACCGCCATGCCGCCGCCCACCGCCAGCTTCAGGTGGGTCCAGTCGACGCTGGCAAATTCCGGATGGTTCAGCAGCGCGTTGTACAGCGTGTTCACGGCCGGCAGCATGTTGAACTTGTATTTCTTCAGTTCCTTGATAAAGCCGCCGATGTCGCGCGGGTTCGGAATCAGGATGTTCAGCGCACCGACCCGCATGCCCCACAAGGCGCAGGCGGTCAGCGCGAAGATATGGTACAGCGGCAGCGCGCACACGATGGTGACCCGCTCAACGACGGGCGCGGTATTCAAGGCCGGCTGCGACCAGGCTTCGCTTTGCAAGATGTTGGCAATGATGTTGCGATGGGTCAGCGTGGCGCCCTTGGACAGGCCGGTGGTGCCGCCCGTGTACTGCAGGAAGGCCACGTCGGTGGCGCTCAGCTCGACCGGCGCGAGCTTCATGCGCGCGCCTTCGGCCAGCGCGGCCTTGAAGCGCACGGCGTTGGGCAGCGAAAACGGCGGCACCATCTTTTTGACGTTGCGCACCACGAAATTGACCAGCATGCCCTTGGCGCCGCCCAGCATCTCGCCCATATTGGCGACGACGACGTGCTTGACGCCGGTTTTCGCGAGCACCTGTTCGACGGTGGTGGCAAAGTTTTCCAGCACGATGATCGCTTCACTGCCCGAGTCGCGCAGCTGATGTTCCAGTTCGCGCGGCGTGTACAGGGGATTGACGTTGACGACGGTGTAGCCGGCGCGCAGCACGGCGGCGATGGCGATCGGGTATTGCAGCACGTTGGGCATCATCACCGCCACGCGCGCACCCTTTTTCAGACCGCGGCCTTGCAGCCATGCGCCCAGCTGGGTCGAGTACTGATCGAGCTCGCCATACGTGAGGAACTTGTCCATGCAGACGAAGGCGTTACGATCTGCATATTTGTGGAACGATTCTTCCAGCAACTGCACCAGCGAACCGTAGCGCGATGGATCGATTTCCGCGGGCACGCCTTCGGGGTAGGACTTCAGCCAAATTTTATCCATCGTCTTCCTTCTGTCTCGAACTAATGTCGTTATAGGTTCCGGACTCCCGTGGCGATCAGACCTGCGCGCGCGCGTCAGAAAAGCAGGCGCTTTGTGGCCGCTCCCTGTGATGCTATCGGTCAGGGGACAAGGATGCAAGCGCTTTTGCGCCTATTTGAGCAGTCCCTCTACCGGGTGCACAGATGCTGCATCGCAGCATGGTGCGGCCGCAGCGCGCTCGGACAGCGTGAGCAGCTGCGCCATGCGCTCGGCGCGCGGCTGCGCGGCCAGGCGACGCACGCGCGCGTAGAAGGCGGGAAAACTGCGCTGCTCGGACAGCAGCGCGCGAAACGCGGGCACGAAATCGTTGTAGGTGGCGATCGCGGCCAGGTGGGCGTTCGACAACGGCTCGGCGAACCAGCGGTCATAGCCGCTGTAGCCGCCCCAGCCTTGCTTGAGGCGCGCGTAGTCGCGCTTGAGCGCGCCAAAGATGGCCGCCTTGCCGGCGCGCTTGTGCGGCGCGTCCGCGTCCGACGCATACAGCGTTTCGAGCGCGCGCCGGTGCGTCAGCAGCAGGTCCAGGAAGCCCTGTTTGCGTTGCGCGAATTCGACGTAGCGGGTGCGCATCGTCGCGTCGCCGTGGGCCGCGAGCCAGCGTTGCACGCCCGCCTCCTCGACCGCGCTGGCGAACGACTCGTTGAACTGCGAGTCGCCCGGGATGTAGACCAGCTGGTGCGACAGCTCGTGGAAGATCAGGCGCGCCAGTTCGGCGTCGGGGTAGTTGATGAACGTCGACAGCAGCGGGTCGTTGAACCAGCCCAGCGTTGAGTAGGCGCTCACACCACCGACCTGCACGTCGTTGCCGTCGGCGCGCAGCTGCTCGGCATAGGCTTGCGCATCGGCGCGCTGGTAGTAGCCGCGATAGTTGACGCAGCCGGCCACCGGAAAACACCATTGCATGGGCGCGAGCGACAGCTCCGGCGTGGCGACAATATTCCACACCACATACGGACGGTCCAGCGCCGCGTAGTTTTTGTAGCTGGCGTTGTCCGGCAGGGCCAGCTCGCGCACGGCGAACTGGCGGATTTCCCGCGCCGTTTCAAGTCGCGTTCTGAGCTTGGCGTCGGTGCCGGCGTCGGCCAGCCAGGCGTCGATCGGACGCGCGCTTGACAGCAGTGCCAGTTGGCCGTGCGCGGCCTGTGCGTAGTAGTTCAACGTGGCGCAACTGGCCAGCAGCGTCGCCGCCAGCCCCGCCAGCAGCAGGCGCTGCCAGGTCGTGCGCGGGAGGGCGATGCGCATGGCGTCGGCCGGCCTTAGGCGGCCACCTTCTCGACCTGCACCAGCGTGTCGTAGAAGGTGGGCGCGCGGCCCATGTCGGTGAGGCGCTGGCTGGTCACTTCGTTGACGTTCTTGCCGTCCGATGCGAGCTTTTTCCACCACACCGACAGCCCCACCACCAGCCCGGCGCGCGCCTTCGGCGTGACGCGCGCGCGCGCCACGAACGAGCCGCGCGCGTTGAAGATGCGCACCATGTCGCCGTTGGCGACACCGCGCGCGGCGCTGTCATCCGGATGGATGTCCAGGTGCGGCTCGCCCTCGTTGGCGCGCAGGCTGGTGACGTTGACGAAGCTCGAATTGAGGAAATTGCGCGCCGGCGGCGAGATCATCGCCAGCGGATAGGTGGCCGCCAACAGCGGATTGCTGGCCACCGATTCGTACGGAGGGAGATGGGTCGGCAGCGGATCGAGGCCGTCACGCTGCATGCTCGCGGAGTAGAACTCGCACTTGCCCGACGGCGTGGGAAAGCCCCCTTCGGCGAACGGCGCCTCCGGCATCACCAGCTTTTGCCAGCCGGTGCGCTTGAGCGACTCCCAATCGAAATGGATGGCGCGCGCGTCCTTGGCGTCGAACGCCTGCGCGGCCAACTGGTCGTCGCTCTCCTTGAAGCAGGGGTCGTCGAAACCCATGCGCGCGGCCAACAGGCGGAAGATTTCGGTGTTGGCCTTGGCCTGGCCCATCGGTGCGATCGCCGCGTTGTTGGCCATCATGTACAGGTGGCCGTAGGCACTGTGCGCGTCCACGTGTTCGAGCTGGGTGGTGGCCGGCAGCACGATGTCGGCGTAATCGGCGCTGTCGGTGAGGAAGTGCTCCAGCACGACGGTAAACAAGTCCTCGCGCAAGAAGCCCTGCATCACCTTGGCCGAATCGGGCGCGATCGCCAGCGGGTTGGCGTTGTAGACGACGATCGCCTCGATCTTGGGACCGAACTCGGGCGAGCTGTCGCGCAGCAGGTCGTCGCCGATGGTGGTCATGTTGATCGTGCGGGCCGGGCGCGGCTGCAGGTCGGGGCGCTGCAATTGGGTGCGGTTGGCCGGGAATGAACCGGACGAGGACAGCAGCACGCCGCCGGCCGGATGGCGCCACGCGCCTACCAGCGCGGGCAGGCAGGCGATGGTGCGCACCGCCATGCCGCCGCCGCGCACGCGCTGCACGCCGTAGTTGGTGCGGATCGCCACCGGTTCGCCGCGCCGCGCGCACTGGCCGTAGGCGCGCGCCAGTTCGACCACTTCGCCGACGCTGATGCCGCAGGTGTCGGCCGCGCGCTCGGGCGTCCATTCGGCGGCGCGCTGTTTCAGTTCCTCGAAGCCGAGCGTGTAGTTGGCGATGTAGTCCAGATCGAGCAGCTCTTCCTTGATCAGCACATGCATCATGCCCAGCGCCAGCGCGGCGTCGGTGCCGGGCAGCAGCGCGATGTGCTGGTGGCATTTTTCGGCCGTCAGCGAGCGGTACGGGTCAATCGCGATCAGCGTCGCGCCGTTGCGTTTGGCTTCCTGCGCACGGGTCCAGAAATGCAGGTTCGAGGCGATCGGATTGCCGCCCCAGATGATGATCAGCTTGGCGTTCTGAAACTGCTCAAGGTCGGTGCCGATGGTGGCACCTATCGTGTATTTGTAACCGGTCACGCCGGCGGTGGCGCAAATGGTGCGGTCCAGCAGCGACGCCCCCAGCTGGTGGAAAAAACGCGCCGACATCGACTCGCCCTGGATCAGACCCATCGTGCCACAGTAGCTGTAGGGCAGGATCGCCTGCGGCGCGCGCGCGGCGATCTCGCCCAGGCGCGTACTGATCGTGTCCAAAGCCTCGTCCCAGCTGATGGGCTCAAACTTGCCTTCGCCTTTTTTTCCCACCCGTTTCATCGGTGTCAACAAGCGCTCGGCGTGATAGGTGCGCTCGGCATAACGCGCCACCTTGGTGCACAACACGCCGGCGGTGGTGGGGTGCTCCGGGTCGCCCTTCACTTCGGTGGCCACGCCATCGGTGACGGTGATCAACAATGCGCAGGTATCGGGGCAGTCATGCGGGCAGGTGGCCCGAACGTGGGTGGTCGTCATCAGGTGGTCCAAAAAAGCGGGCGGAGAAAGCGCTACTTTATACGATTCTGCGCAAGCCCATACGAACCGTACGGCATTCGCGATTCTCGCTTGAAAGAAGGGCTACAATGACAGTTCGTCACGCACAAGTTTGGCGCCACGAGCGCCGGCGCGCAGCGCGTACCAACCTGGAGATCCAGATGAAGTTAGTCGAACCTATCATGGCCTTTCAGGCCGAACTGCAGCAGATCCGACGCGACCTGCATGCCCATCCCGAGCTGTGCTACGAGGAGCAGCGCACCGCCGACGTGGTGGCCGCCAAACTGACCGAATGGGGCATCCCTGTCGTGCGCGGGCTGGGCGTGACCGGTGTGGTCGGCATCATCAAGAATGGCAGCTCGACCCGCGCGATCGGGCTGCGCGCCGACATGGACGCCTTGCCGATGCAGGAAATGAATCAATTCGAGCACGCCTCGCGCCATGCGGGAAAAATGCACGCCTGCGGCCACGACGGCCACACGGCGATGCTGCTGGGTGCGGCCCACCACCTGGCCACCGAACGCCATTTCGACGGCACCGTGTATCTGATCTTTCAGCCGGCAGAAGAAGGCGGCGGCGGCGCGCGGCGCATGATCGCCGACGGCCTGTTCGAGAAATTCCCGATGCAGGCCGTGTACGGCATGCACAACTGGCCTGGCATCGCGGTGGGCGCCTTCGGCGTGCGCGCCGGCCCGATGATGGCGTCCTCCAACGAGTTCCACGTCGTCGTCAAGGGCAAGGGCGCGCACGCGGCCCAGCCGCACCGAGGCGTCGATCCGATCATGGTGGCGGTGCAGATCGCGCAGGCCTGGCAAACCATCATCTCGCGCGAGAAAAATCCGCTCGACACGGCCGTGCTGTCGATCACCCAGATCCACGCCGGCAGCGCCACCAATGTCATTCCCGACGAGGCGACGCTGGTGGGCACGGTGCGCACCTTCACCACGCCGGTGCTGGACCTGATCGAGCAGCGCATGCGCGAACTGGCGCAGCACACGGCGGCCGGCTTTAACGCCGAGGTCGCGTTCACCTTCAAGCGCAACTATCCGCCGCTGGTCAACCACGCCAGGGAAACTGCGTTCGCGCTGGAAGTGATGCGCGACGTGGTCGGCGCCGAGCAGGTCGACGCCGACGTCGAGCCGACGATGGGTGCCGAAGACTTCGCATATATGCTGCAGGACAAGCCCGGCTGCTACGTGTTCATCGGCAACGGCGACGGCGCGCATCGCTCCGGCGGGCACGGCCTGGGTCCCTGCCAATTACACAACGGCAGCTACGACTTCAACGACAACTTGCTGCCCATCGGCGCCAGCTTCTGGGTGCGCATGGCGGAGATGAGTCTGCCGCTGGCCTAGCCGAGATGAATCTGGCGCAGGCCAGGCCGAACGGCGCCTGCAGTCGATGCGGGCTAAGGCAACTGGTCCGGCACACTGCCTAGGCGCAGGCCGGGATTGAGGCGCTCGAGCGCCAGCAGCGCGGCGCTTTGGTCGGCCTGCGCGAACAGTTGGCCGATCGAGCGGTAGTGCTCGGTCACCAGCGCGCTCAGCGGCAGCGTCAAGCGCGCGTCGGCGGCGGCGGCGAGCACGTTGTCCATGTCCTTCAACTGGCTCTTCACCTGGCCGCCCGGCAAGAAGTTGCGCTCGAGCATACGCTGTCCGTGCACTTCCAGGATGCGGCTTTCGGCAAAGCCGCCGCGTATCGCATTGCGCACGGCAGCCGGATCGGCGCCCGCCGCCTGCGCCAGCAACAGCGCCTCGGCGACAATACTCAAGGTGCCGCCCACGATCAACTGATTGCACAGCTTGGCGACCTGGCCGCTGCCGGCCGGCCCCACCAAGGTCGGGCGCCCCATCGCCTGCAGTACCGGCTCGGCACGCGCAAAGTCGTCCGCTGCGCCGCCGGCCATGATCGCCAGCGTCGCACCAGCCGCACCGGCCACGCCGCCGGACACGGGCGCGTCGAGAAAGCGCAGCCCCGCACCCGACAAACGCGCATGAAACGCCAGCGCCTCCGATTGCCGGGTCGAACTCATATCGATCCACAGCGTATCGGCCTGCATGGCCGGCAGCGCGGCGAGCATCACCGCGTCGACGGCCGGACCGTCGGCCAGCATCGAAATGACGATCTCGGCGCCACGCACCGCGTGGGCGACGCTTGGCGCGGGCAGCGCGCCGGCCGCGCGCAGTGCGTCGGCCTTGTCGGCTGTGCGGTTCCAGGCTGTCACCGCAAAGCCTGCGGCCAGCAGGCGGGCCGCCATCGGTGCGCCCATCAAACCGATACCAAGAAACGCAATTGTCGGGCGTGTCATCATCACTCCTCGTGTAGCCGAAACCACAATTGTAACAACAGCGCTCGATCCACTCATGGCGCGGCTTCACCAGTACAATACGCGCCACGCAATATCGGCTATGTTCTCACTTCCTCAGAAAGCGACTATGTACTTGACCAAAACTTCGCGGCGCCTGATCGCCGCTGCCTGCGCATTGCTCATTAGCCAATCGAGCTTTGCACGCGGCACCCTGATCGACGCCGAGTCGGTCGAATTTGCCACCGGCAATAAGACGCAGATGTTGCGCTTCGGCGCGCAATCGGACTGGAACGCACGCTGGTTCGCCGCGAACGGCAACCATCTGAGCGGTTACTGGGACGCCAGCGTGGCCCTGTGGCGCGGCAACCAGTATCAGGACAAGCCGGGCGTGACCCAATCGATCACCGATCTCGGTTTTACGCCGGTGTTTCGCTTCCAGCATGACAACAAGAAAGGCATGTATGCAGAGGGCGGTATTGGCGTGCATCGCCTCTCCGAGCTGTATGACAACGACGGCCGGCGCCTGTCGACGCATTTCCAGTTCGGCGACCATCTGGGGATCGGCTATGTCTTCGACGAACAGTGGGAACTGGGTATGAAGCTCCAGCATTTCTCCAATGGTGGCTATCGGAAACCGAACAGCGGCGTGAACTTCGTCGAGATCAAAGCCAGCTACCATTTCTGACGCGTCAACCGCAGCACCCCAGCCCTTCGCTTCATCGAAGGGCTTTTTTTCGCCCATCGGTTTATCGTGACAAATATGCGGACGAAAAAAAACCCCCACATTTCTGCGGGGGCTTTTTCATATAACTAGCCTGACGATGACCTACTTTCACACTGGTTGCAGCACTATCATCGGCGTAATATCGTTTCACGGTCCTGTTCGGGATGGGAAGGGGTGGTACCGATTTACTATGGTCATCAGGCATAACTTGTAAAACTATTTGTTCCCAACCGGGCAACAA
>JBBQZO010000030.1:0-82546 GCA_038207625.1 Burkholderiales bacterium
CGCTGCGCGTGGAACTGAAGGAATCGAAGTCCGAAGCGAAGATCAAGAAATACGCCAAGCGCCTCAAAGTGCTCGAGGCATTCCAGCGTTCGGGCATCAAGCCGGACTGGATGATCATGGAAGTGCTGCCGGTGCTGCCGCCGGAACTGCGCCCACTGGTCCCGCTGGACGGCGGCCGCTTTGCGACCTCCGACTTGAACGACCTGTATCGCCGCGTCATCAACCGTAACAACCGCCTGAAGCGCCTGATGGAATTGCGCGCTCCGGAAATCATCACGCGCAACGAAAAGCGCATGCTGCAAGAAGCGGTCGATTCGCTGTTGGACAACGGCCGTCGCGGTAAAGCGATGACCGGCGCGAACAAGCGTCCACTGAAATCCCTGGCTGAAATGATCAAGGGTAAAGGCGGCCGTTTCCGTCAAAACTTGTTGGGTAAGCGCGTCGATTACTCCGGTCGTTCGGTCATCGTCGTCGGTCCTCAGCTGAAACTGCATCAGTGCGGCCTGCCGAAACTGATGGCGCTGGAACTGTTCAAGCCGTTCATCTTCAACAAGCTCGAACTGATGGGCCTGGCCACCACGATCAAGGCAGCTAAAAAGCTCGTCGAGATCCAGGAACCGGTCGTCTGGGACATCCTGGAAGACGTGATCCGCGAACATCCGGTCATGCTCAACCGCGCACCTACTCTTCACCGTCTTGGTATCCAGGCTTTCGAGCCGGTCCTGATTGAAGGTAAAGCGATCCAATTGCATCCACTCGTCTGCGCGGCTTTCAATGCCGACTTCGATGGTGACCAAATGGCGGTCCACGTGCCGCTGTCGATCGAAGCGCAGATGGAAGCGCGCACGCTGATGCTGGCGTCGAACAACATCCTGTTCCCGTCGAACGGCGAGCCGTCGATCGTTCCTTCCCAGGATATCGTGCTCGGTCTGTACTACGCGACCCGCGAAGCGATCAACGCCAAGAACGAAGGTATGCTGTTCACCGACGTGTCCGAAGTGATCCGCGCCTACGACAACAAGGAAGTCGAACTGACCACCCGTATCACGGTGCGTATCGTCGAGCATCCAAAAGACCCTGTCACCGGCGAATTCGTTCGCACCGTGACCCGCTACGAGACCACCATCGGTCGCGCGATCCTGTCCGAGATCCTGCCTAAAGGCTTGCCATTCTCGGTGCTGAACCGCGCCCTGAAGAAAAAGGAAATCTCGAAGCTGATCAACACCTCGTTCCGCAAGTGCGGTCTGCGCGCCACCGTGGTGTTCGCCGACAAGCTGATGCAGTCCGGTTTCCGCCTCGCGACGCGCGCCGGTATCTCGATCTGCGTGGACGACATGCTGGTACCACCACAAAAAGTGACGCTGATCGCGTCGGCCGAATCCGAAGTCAAACAGATCGAGCAGCAGTACGCTTCCGGTCTGGTGACGGCGGGCGAGCGTTACAACAAGGTCGTCGACATCTGGGGCAAGACCTCGGACGAAGTCGGCAAGGCCATGATGGACCAGCTCAAAGTCGAAGACGTGGTGCGTCGCGACGGCACCAAAGGCACACAAGAATCGTTCAACGCCATTTACATGATGGCCGACTCCGGCGCGCGCGGTTCCGCAGCCCAGATTCGTCAGTTGGCCGGTATGCGTGGTCTGATGGCCAAACCGGATGGCTCGATTATCGAAACGCCGATCACCGCGAACTTCCGCGAAGGTCTGAACGTTTTGCAGTACTTCATTTCGACTCACGGTGCGCGTAAAGGTCTGGCCGATACCGCTCTGAAAACGGCGAACTCGGGTTACCTGACCCGTCGTCTGGTCGACGTGACGCAAGATTTGGTGGTCATCGCCGACGATTGCGGCACCACCAACGGCGCGCTGATGAAGGCGATGGTCGAAGGCGGTGAAGTCATCGAAGCGCTGCGCGACCGTATCCTTGGCCGCGTCTGCGTGCACGACGTCGTCAATCCGGAAACGCAAGAGACACTGTACGAAGCCAACACGCTGTTGGATGAAGACATGGTCGAAGAAATCGAACGCCTGGGCATCGACGAAGTTAAAGTGCGCACGCCGCTCACTTGCGACACACGCTTCGGTCTGTGCGCCAAGTGCTATGGCCGCGATCTGGGTCGTGGCTCGATGGTCAACGCCGGCGAAGCCGTCGGTGTCGTCGCCGCGCAGTCGATTGGTGAGCCGGGTACCCAGCTGACCATGCGTACCTTCCACATTGGTGGTGCAGCGTCGCGTGCGGCAGTGGCATCGTCGGTGGAAGCGAAATCGAACGGTACCATCCGTTTCACCGCGACCATGCGTTACGTCACCAACGGCAAGGGCGCGCAAATCGTCATTTCCCGTTCCGGCGAAGTGCTGATCACGGATGACCATGGCCGTGAGCGTGAACGTCATAAAGTGCCGTACGGCGCGACCCTGATCGTCAAAGACGGTCTGGTGATCAAGGCCGGTACGGCCCTGGCAACCTGGGATCCGCTGACCCGTCCGATCATTACCGAGTACGCCGGTCAGATCCGCTTCGAGAACGTCGAAGAAGGCGTCACCGTCGCCCGTCAGGTCGATGATGTCACCGGTCTGTCGACGCTGGTCGCGATCGATGCAAAACGTCGCGGTTCGCTGACCAAAACGGTTCGTCCTCAGGTCAAGCTGATCAACGAGAACAACGAAGAAGTCAAGATCGCCGGCACCGAACACTCGGTGGCGATCGGCTTCCAAGTGGGCGCGCTGATCATGGTCAAAGACGGCCAGTCGGTATCGGTCGGTGAAGTGCTGGCGCGTATCCCTACCGAATCGCAGAAGACTCGCGATATTACCGGGGGTCTGCCACGGGTTGCCGAGCTGTTCGAAGCGCGTTCGCCGAAAGACGCCGGTATGCTGGCGGAAGTCACGGGTACGGTTGCGTTCGGTAAAGAAACCAAGGGCAAGCAGCGTCTGGAAATCACGGACATGGACGGCAACAAGCATGAGTTCTTGATCACCAAGGACAAACAAGTGCTGGTGCATGACGGCCAAGTCGTGAACAAGGGCGAGATGATCGTGGACGGCCCGGCCGATCCGCAAGACATCCTGCGTCTGCTGGGTATCGAAGCGCTGGCGCGTTACATCGTCGACGAAGTGCAGGACGTGTACCGTCTGCAAGGCGTGAAGATCAATGACAAGCACATCGAAGTGATCGTGCGTCAGATGCTGCGCCGGGTTCAGATCGTCAACGCTGGCGACGCCAACTACATCGTCGGCGAACAAGTCGAGCGTTCCGAGCTGCTGGACGAAAACGACCGCGTCACCGCCGCCGGCAAGATCCCTGCGACGTACGAAAACGTACTGCTGGGTATCACCAAGGCATCGCTGTCGACCGATTCGTTCATCTCGGCTGCATCGTTCCAGGAAACCACCCGCGTGCTGACCGAAGCGGCGATCATGGGCAAGCGCGACGGTCTGCGCGGCCTGAAGGAAAACGTCATCGTCGGCCGCCTGATTCCTGGCGGTACCGGTCTGGCCTTCCATCGCGCCCGCAAGGAAAAAGAAGCGTGGGAAGTCGAAGAGCGCAACGCCTTGCTGCAGCAAGAGAAGGCCAACATGGCTTCCGAACTGCAAGCGATCGAAGAGGCTTCGGCAGCAGCAGCGCCACACCACGGCGACGAAGCGTAACCAACGCTTAGTCCCAAACGAAAACGGCACCGCGGAGCAATCCCCGGTGCCGTTTTTACGTTCTTCGCGCATTCCACAGCACCGTGCGGAGCGCGCGGCGCGAGTGATCGTCCCAAGCTGGATCTATGTACCTTGCTTGATGCGCCCCAAGTCGTCATTGTAGGGACGGCCCAACAATGTCTTGGAAACTTCCATTGCGAATCTCGGAGGCGGCATGGCATGCTACGCGCAGCTGCGATCGTTTGGCCGACGGCGTCAACTACGGCGACCACGACGGCCACATCAAGGATGTCTACGTCAACGATCCGATGATCGCGCGCGTCATACCGTTGGCGTGCCACGACGATCATTTCCACATCACGATCAAGGATTGAGGAGAGGCATGTGAAGCCTGTCGTCGTCGCGCTCGTACTTTTGGCAAGCGGGGTCGCGTTCGCGAGTGGCGCGCACGTCTGGAAATTTGAATACCGGCCATTCAAAGGGCACTACTCGATATACGGCGGCGGGCTTGGTGATCCGTACGCGCCGACCAAGAGCAGCAGGAATATGGCGTTCGCAACCACCGGTCCCGTTGCCGAGAAAATGTTCAATGCGATGGGGCCTGATCTCAAGGACGTTTGCGGTGCGGAGGATGGCAACCGCATTCGCCAACGTGCTGAAGTCAGCTGCACCTACGGTCCGAAAGATGGGTACCAGTGCGACTTCGGATTCGACCTCATAACGGGCCGAAGCATTGGCGGATCGATATGCTGACACGAAGCGTCATTGCCCTGGCGGCCTTCGGTTGCGCGCTGTCGATTCAGGCCGCGAGCACTGTCTGGGAATATGTGCACAAGGATTTCACGGGCACCTACGTCACGTACGGCGGATCCCCCGCGCCGGACCAGTCGAGAGCGCCGACACCGGGCGACTCCAAGGTCGCATTCAATCTTACCGGCGGCCCGGCGAAAGAGATGTTCGATGCGATAGGGCCGGACCAGAAGGGTGCCTGTAGCAAACCAGGTCTGCGTGTCCGTGCACGGGACATGCTTGTTTGCCGCTATCGACCGAAGGATGGCTACTGGTGTAATTTTGGCTTTGACTTGTCAACTGGGCTGAGTGTTGGCGGTTCGATCGGTGGCACAGTCTGTAACGATTGACGGGTGTCAGGGGAACGCAATCGACGTCGCTCCCAATCGAACCTGGCACCGCAAAGCAGGCCCCGGTACCGTTTCGCGTTCGCTCGTCAGAGCTGCGCCGCGCACGCACGGCTAATTGCGGCTCAGACGGTGGCCAGATGCAGCACCGTCTCAGGATACTTCTCGACTAACTTGATCAGCAAGACGGCCTGGGCATTGGGCCTGGCGCGGCCTTGGTCCCAGCCCTCGACAGTGCGTTTTCTTGTTCGTAGATAGCTCGCGAACACGGCTTGGGAGAGGTGGAGTTTTGTGCGCACGGCGATGACTTCGCTCGCCGTCATCTGCGGTGCCGGTAGCAGTTCCAGCTTGTGTTTCCTGAGCGTGATCTTACCGACGCGCTCCTGCGTCAACGACGCGAAGCCTTCGGTCAATTCGGCGAATAGGTCCCGCTTGCTCATTTCATACTCCTTGCCGCAACTTCGGCTTTCAGTAATTTCGCCAGGATTCTTCGCTGATCCGCATGGTCGAGCGCCGGGACGACTGTTCAAATCAAAATCTCGATGCCATGTTTTGCAACGGCGCTTAGCAGCTTCCTGGCGGGACCGCTCGGCGCCTTTTCGCCAGACTCCCATTTTGCGATCGTCGATTTGGTGGTCCCCATGTGTAGCGCGAAGACCGGCTGGCTCATGTTCGCGGCGTTGCGGATATTGACGATTTGTTGCGGCGACAACGCCGGCGCGCGCACAAGGCATGCGGCATCGAAGCTGCGCATCGTCGCCTTATCGATTGCGCCGACGCCATGCAAGCCGGCCGCTGCGCTGTGGATGGCGGCCAGGATCGGATTGCGTGGCACTGTGGACATGCTCTTCGTCGAAACGGAGTCAGCCGCCTTCTTCGCGTCAAGGGCGACGGCGATGCCAGGCTGCGCATGCGTGACGACGGCCGCGTTAGCATGCATCTGGTGCGGTCCGGTGCGCTTGTTAATAATCTTGCTCATGACAAACCTCGATCAATTCCTTCGTTTTCAATAAGTCTGCGAACTGGGCGACGCTCAGGCTTTGATAGGCCTTTGCCAGAACCTTAAACAGGGTTAATTCCTTGCTCGAAATGTTTTCCTGAGCGCTCTTTTGAAACAGCGCCGCGCAGATCCAATAAACGCCGACCTTGTGCAAGATGATCGCGCGGTCCAGATTGTCATTCAAGCGCACCTTGTAGACCCCGCCACCAAGGTTGACTCGGCCTGTTCCTTCGACTCTTTCTATGGCATTACATATCGCCCCATCTGGAATTCCGCGCGCGGTCGCATCGTGAGCGAACGCTTTGGTCTTGAACACGCCGCCATGTGCAAGCGGAACCGGCGCTATGACGGTACGTCCGCCAACTCGCTTTGCAGAAGAGGACATGCGCTCGGCTCCTTCAGCTTTAAATGTAGCACTTGGTGGTATGAATTCCAAGCGTATCCTAATGCGGAATGCACTAAGCTGTCGCCACGCCACGCCACGCCACGCCACGCCGCTCCGGTGCAGTGGTGATGAGGTACGGAAAACTCGGGGCAAGAACTGCGCATTTCGGCGCATCGAGCGCCCGAATGCTAACGTTACGCCTTCCATCGTCTGGATTTGTGCGCAAGGACAAGCGTTTGAAACTGCCCGAGCACCAAGGCCCACAGTGGTGATACCGCTGGTGTGGGGCTGGCGCCCACGCTGAGCCGACGCATTTGATACTTCACCACTGCCACCCGCGTGCTGACCGAAGCGGCGCAATCGTCCGAAGAATGGCTATTTGTGTAGCTTTGCCTTTGATTTTTCGACCGGGCTGTGCGTTGGCGTTCCGCTCGGTGGCACTGTTTGCGCAGCGTGACGCGCCGGCCGAACGCAAGCGAGGTCGTTCTGAACGACACGGTCGAGCTTGCGAAGCCGGACCGATGAATCGTCTAAATTTTGCGCCGATGGCGCGGATCACGAACGACGCGATTGCCGGGTTACGTCGCGCGGCGCCATGGGCGCCGGCTCGCGCGATCGGGCCGCCAGCAGGAAATCCACAAACGATCGTACCTTTAGCGACAAGTGCCGGCCGTGGGGATACAGCACGGAGAACGGGCGCGAGCAGCCTCCTTGCGCGGACAATACTTCGACCAGCGTATTCTTGCGCAAGTCGTCTTCGAGCGTAAACCGATACGCCTGAAACAGGCCTGCGCCGCTGCGCGCCAACGTCACCCCGGCGAGTATGTCTTCGTACAAGCAATAGTTGCCGGTCGTCGCAACCTCGATTACTTTTCCTTTCTCGCGAAACAGCCAGGGAATCGGGCGGCCGGTACTGGGCAGCACAAAGTTAATGCAGTCGTGCTGCGCAAGGGCGGCGATCGAATCGGGCATGCCGGCGCGTGCAAGATAGTCGGGCGCCGCCACAACGACCAGCTCCGCATCTTCTAGTTTGCGGGCGACGAAGCTTGAATCGGCAGGTTCGCGCGCACGGATCGCGAGGTCATACCCTTCATCGACAAAATCGATATTGCGGTTGCTGACATGAACATCGAACCGCACCTCGGGATACAGTGCGCGAAACTGCGGCAGCAGCGGAAGAACCCGATGATGGCCGTAGGTGGTCGGTACGCTGATCCGTAGCACGCCGGACGGCATGCTTTGCCGGCCAGTCACCGCACGCTCCGCGTCGATCAGTTGTGTGAGCGCCTGCCGGCATTGCTCGAAATAGCGGCGCCCGTCCTCCGTCAAGCTCACTTGCCGTGTGGTGCGCACGAATAGCCGCGCGCCCAGCCGCGCCTCAAGCCGCGATACCGAGCGGCTCACCGCAGCGGGCGTCACGCCAACCGCATTGGCGGCGGCGGTAAAGCTGCCGTATTCGGCGGCGGCGCAGAACAGCTCGATGCTGCCTACCAGTACATCCTCGAAATGGCGTCTCATTGTGCAGTTTTATTCATTACGTGATGTATTAGATGAAGTTCATGGATATGTATTTATCTTCGAAAACAACATCAATAGACTACACCATATTGCAGATCACGCAATCAGCCGCTTTCGGCGCCATTCGGCACCATTGCAACGAACCTCATCGGAGAACCAATATGAAACTCTATTATTCGCCCGGCGCCTGCTCGCTCGCGCCCCATATCGTGCTGTGCGAAGCAAAGCTGCCGCACACGCTCATCAAAGTCGACACCAGCACGCACCTTACTGAACACGGGATCGACTTTTACACCATCAATCCGAAAGGCTATGTGCCGGTTCTCGAACTCGATGACGGCCAGCGCCTGTCCGAAGGACCGGTCATTGCGCAATTCATTGCCGACCATGCTCACCGCGACGACCTGATGCCGGCCGCCGGATCAATGGCGCGCTATCGGGTGATGGAGTGGCAGAGCTACATCACGTCCGAGTTGCACAAGTCGTTCAGTCCCTTGTTCAATCCAGCGATCGACGCGCCGGCCAAGGCCGTCTTCGCCGCAATGCTGGGCAAGAAATTCGCCTGGGTATCGCGCCAACTACGTGGCATGTCTTACCTGACCGGTGAAAGCTTTACTGCTGCCGACGCCTACCTCTTCACGGTCGCCGGCTGGGCAAAATACGTCGGTGTCGATCTGTCCGATTTCGAGCACTTGCAGGCATTTCTCCAACGCGTTGCGTCTCGCCCGGCTGTGCAAGAAGCGATGAAGGCCGAAGGCCTGTAGGGATCAAAATGCGCAAACCGTCCGCCTCGGCCAACATCGGGAATCTGAATCATGTGGAAAAATACTGAAGTAGCGCGCCGGCTTGGCTTGGCCGCGCCTATCATCCAAGGGCCGTTCGGCGGCGGAATTTCATCGGTCGACCTGGTCGTTGCCGTTTGCGACAGCGGCGGTCTCGGTTCGTTCGGCGTGCATCATCTTGATGCAAACGGCATTCGCGATGTCGCCAGCCGAATTCGTGCGCGCACAGCCGCTCCGTTCGCTTTGAATTTATGGATCCCGCTGGACGACGCCGACGACCCGCAGATTGATGACGCGGCATTCGCGCGCAACACCGAATTGTTGCAACCGTACTTGACGGAACTTGGCCTGCCAACACCGCAACGTCCGCGGCGCTTCGCCCCGCCATACGCCGAGCAAATCGAGGCGGTGCTTGAAGCGCGACCGGCAGTGTTCAGCTTTGTATTCGGGATACCGGCGCAAAGTGTGTTGGCGCGCTGCCGCGAGCTTGGCATCGTGACACTTGGTGCCGCGACCACGGTCGATGAGGCGATCGCGCTGGAACAAGCCGGCGTCGACATGATCGTTGCCACCGGTTTCGAGGCGGGCGGGCACCGCGTGTCGTTTCTGCGCGGCGCCGAAGAGTCACTATCGGGAACCTTTTCACTGATACCGCAGGTGGTCGATGCGGTGCGCATTCCGGTGATCGCCGCTGGTGGCATTGCTGACGCGCGCGGCATCGCAGCCGCGCTGGCGCTGGGCGCGCAAGGCGTGCAGATCGGTACGGCGTTTCTTGCGTGTGAAGAATCGAACGCTGATCCGACTCATCGCAAGATGCTCTTCAGCCCGGATGCGCGCTACACGGGATTGACGCGCGTATTTAGCGGCAGACTGGCGCGCGGCATTCGCAACCGGCTGATGACCGAATTGCAGCCGCACGCCGCGCAGATACCGCAATACCCGATACAAAACTGGTTTGCCGGCATCATGAAAAAGGCCGCAGGAGCGCAGGGGCGTTCCGACCTGATGTCGCTATGGTGCGGCCAGGCGGCCCCTCTGCTTGCGCATCGCGATGCACGCTCATTGATGGCTGCACTGGTGAAGGAAATGGCGTTGATCACGAAGGCGATGGGTAGGTGATTCTTGCTGGCTGTCTGCGCTACGCCATCCAGTGCCTGTATTTGCGCGCGAGGACAAAGGTTTGCAGCTGCCCGATCAGCAAGGCCCACTGTGGCGACACTGCCGGCGTGGGCTTGGCGCCCCTGCTTAGCCGACGCATTTGATACTTAACGACCGCCATGCTTGCCAGCGAGGCAATTGCCTTGTCCTTCCACATGATTGGCGGCAGTTCTGCGCTGGCATCTCGGTCTTGGCGCCACACATTGGGCAGCTGCGGGTTGACGGCGAGCGCCGTACCGATGCCCGCCATGGCGATACCGCTGTCGAGCACCTTGTTGACAATTTCCAGGCGGCGAATTCCACCTGTGACCATGACGGGCATGCTGGCGGTCGTTGCGATGTCTTGCGCAAATTCGAGGAAATAGGCTTCCCGCGCCAAGGTGCGACCGTCCCGTGTTTGGCCTTGCATCGCGGGCGCCTCATAGCTACCGCCGGACAGCTCGACCAGGTCGACCGACAAGCCATTCAACATTTCCACCACTTTGCGCGCATCGGCGGCATCGAAGCCGCCGCGTTGGAAGTCGGCCGAGTTAAGCTTGACGGCCACGCTGAAGGTGGCCGACACGTTGGCGCGCACAGCCTTGATGGTGTCGATCAGGATGCGGGCGCGGTTTTCAAGACTGCCGCCCCATCGATCGCTGCGCTTGTTGGTCAGTGGCGAGAGAAACTGGCTGAGCAGATATCCGTGCGCGGCATGGATCTGGACACCCGAAAAGCCCGCCTGCTCGGCCAGCTTGGCGGACGTGGCGAAACGGGCGATCACCTCGCAGATGTGGCGTTCCGTCATCGCCGTTGGCGCGGCGAACATCGTCGAGTGCTTGCCCAGGTCGATAGCCACTGCCGACGGGGCAAAGCTTTCCTGACCCAGATTTTTCATCATCTGCCGCCCAGGGTGATTGAGCTGCAGCCAGAATTGCGCGCCGTTGGCGCGGCCTATGCGCGCCCACTCGCGGAACGCGCCCAGTTCGCTGGCGTCTTCCAGCACGACACCGCCCGGCCCGGTCATCGCGCGTCGGTCTATCATCACATTGCCAGACAAGATCAGTCCGGCGCCGCCCTCGGCCCAGGCGCGGTACAGGCGCATCAGCGCGTTGGACGGACCGTGCGCCGCATCCGCCATGTTCTCCTCCATGGCAGCCTTGGCGATACGGTTGGGAATGATGCTTCCGTTTGGAAGCACGAGTTCTTTGAAGGCGAGCATGCTGGCTCCTGAGTGGCGTTGCGGCCAGCTTAGGGTTAAACTCAACTTCAAGGTCAAGAGAAACTTCTATGAATATTGGTACATTGTCGAAAGAGACCGGACTGGCGCAATCGCGCATCCGCTACTACGAGGCGCAAGGATTGCTCGGGCCCGTGCAGCGCACCGCCAACGGATATCGCGTCTACGCGCCCGAAACCAGGCAAATTCTGGAGATCATCGTACGCGCCCAGGACGCCGGGTTTTCGCTCGACGCGATTCGCGACTTCCTGCCACAGCCCGGAACGACAGAGTGGGATCTCGCCAAACTGCTGGGCAGCTTGCGGGGGAAAATCGCCGATATCGTCGCTCTGCAGACGCGGCTGGCCCGAACCCATGAGGATCTGGTGGCCTTGGTCGCACGCATCGAAAGCACCGCGCACAGCGGCGACTGTGCCAACAACGCCGCGAAGGTGTTGACGAGCATGAACGAATCGCGTTGAACGTTTGTTGCGCGCCACCCGGCAGCAGCGATACGACACACCAAAAAGACTTTGCAGATCGGGCCGCAGCGCCGGCCGGGCGACATAGTGTTTGCCCCGGCAGGCCTGCCCATCCGTGGCATTCTTTGTCATAATCGCTAGATGACAAATATAGCCGACGCTTCCATCGCCGATCACTCCCTTGGGCCGTTAGCTTCGACGCGCCGCGACTACTGGCTGTGTCAGTTGGCGGGCTGGGGCAGCTTCGCGGTGATCGGCATCCTGTCGTCGGCGCAGCCCAGCACCGAAGGCGCGATCCGCATAGCCCTCGCCAAGACCGCCTGCATGATCAGCGGATTCGCCTTGTCGCACTTGTGGCATGGGTTCTTGCGCAGCCGTGGCTGGCTCGATCGCAACCGGGCCTTTCCGTTCGGGCGCATCGTGGCGGGCCTGGCGCTGCTTGGCGCGTTGCAGCTTGGCTTTCTGGTGCTGTTCGATCTGCTGGTTCACAAGGACGCCTTGATCGACGACCGCGCGACGCTGCCGATTATCCTCATGATGTTGTTCTTCCTGTGGTTCGGCGTATTCCTGGTCTGGACCCTGTGTTATGTAGTGGCGCTGTCGCGCCGGCGCGCCTTGCGCTACGAGTTGGAAAAGCTCGAACTTGAAGTGAGCGTCAAGGATGCCGAGTTGCGCGCGCTGCAGGCCCAGATCAATCCGCATTTCTTCTTCAATAGTCTGAACAGCATCCGCGCGCTGATCTACCAGGACGCCGACGCGGCCGCGCACGCGGTTGGCCAGCTGTCGGGCATGATGCGCCACACGTTGCAGGCGGGCCAGTCCGTCACCGTGCGTCTGGCCGATGAACTGGTCGCCGTCGACGCCTACCTGGCCATGGAAAAGCTGCGCTTCGACGAGCGCCTGCAACTGAGCGTGGACATCGAAGCGGGCCTGGACGACGTGGCGATGCCGCCAATGATTCTGCAGACCTTGGTTGAGAACGCGGTCAAGCATGGCGTCGAACAAAGCATGGGCGCGTGCCAGATCGCGATCGCCGCCAGGCGCGCCGGCCAGAACGTGTTGTTGAGTGTCGCCAACCAGGGCACGCTGGCCGATGCCAGCGCATCGACCCGGCTGGGATTGGCCAACGCCAGCAAGCGCCTGGCCTTGTTGTTCGGCGCGGAATCGACCTGCATTTTGGCTCAGCGCGACGGCTGGGTGGTGGCCAGCATCGTGCTGCCGCAGGGGCCCGCATGAGAGTGCTGATCGTCGACGACGAGCGCCTGGCGCGCGCCGAACTACGGCGCCTGCTGGCGGCGCATCCCGAGGTGCAGATCATCGGCGAGGCCGCGAATATTCTTGAGGCGCGCCAGGCGATCGAGGAGATGGCGCCGGAGCTGATTTTGCTGGATGTGCAGATGCCGGGCGGCAGCGGTTTCGATTTGCTGGCCACGTTGGAGCACGTCCCGGCGGTGATCTTCACCACCGCCTTCGACCAGTACGCGATCCGCGCCTTCGATGTCAGCGCGCTCGACTACCTGCTAAAGCCGATCGAAGCGCCGCGTCTGGCTAGCGCGCTGCAAAAATTCAAGAAGGAGCCGGAAGCGGCGCGCGACAAGCCGCAGCTGTCGGCGCCGGACGGCAAGGTATTTATCAAGGACGGCGATCGCTGCTGGTTCGTGGCGATGGAACAGATCATCCTGTTCGAGTCGGAGGGCAATTACACGCGTGTGTATTTCGATCGCAACCGGCCCTTGTTGCTGCGCTCGCTCAACCAGCTCGAAGCGCGGCTGGACCCGGAGCGCTTCCTGCGCGTCTCCCGGCGCCAGATCGTCAACCTCGACTTCGTGGTCGACATCGCGCCGGCGCCGGCCGGCGGCATGGTGCTCACCCTGAAGGATGAGCTGAAGGTGCCGATGTCGCGCCGGCGCGCGGCGCAATTCAAACAGCTCAACGGCCTATAGACGTTTAGGGCGCGCCCACCAAGCTGACCAGCTTGCGGTTGTCGCTCGCCACGCGGTCGATCAACAGGTTGTAGGGATCGACGCCAACCTCATACGGCTGGTCCTTGACCGTGATGGTGAACGTTGATTCGCCCGCTGGCAGACGACGTTTGGCGCGGAACAGGATGCGTTCGTCCTTGGCACCGGCGCCAGGTGCGCGCGCGAAGATCGCGATATCGACCGGTTCGTCATACGCACGCGCGCTTTCCTTGCCTTTGCCGTCGGCCTGGATCTTCGCCAGATTCACCGTCAACGTCACATCCCACTGCCCATCGGCGCGCCGCTTGGCGCTTGAGGCGACGACCCGGTTGTCATAGAACACGATGCGCTCGAACATGTCGGTGATCAGTTCCTGCTTGTCCTGTGGCGTTTCTGCGCGGATGAAACCAAGCAGCGTGGTCGAAGTCGGATACGGCGACGTCTGGTAGCGATTGGCGTCCAGGAAGCGCCTCAGTGCGCGGTTCAGCGCCGCTTCGCCGATTTCTTCGCGCAAGCGGTAGAAAATCAGGCTGCCCTTGCGGTACTGGATATACACCTGGTTCTCGACCCGGTTCAGCGGCATTTCCTCGACCAGTTCCTTGCCGCGTCCGGCCAGATACTGGTCCATGTCATAGCGCAGAATGTGGCGGGTTTTCTCGGCGCCGAACTCCTTCTCGAGCGTCATCAGCGCCGAATATTCGGCCAGCGATTCGGTCAGCATGGCGCTGCCCTGCACGTTGGCGGCGATCAGCTGGTCGCCCCACCACTGGTGCGCCACTTCATGGGCCGTCACATAGAACACGTGGTCGACGCCATCGGGATTGCGCATGTCGTTAATGAAGCCGAGCGACTCGGAAAACGGTATCGTATTCGGAAAGCTGCGCGCATAGGTCTGGTACAGCGGCGTCTCGACGATGCGCACTTCCTTGTGCTGATACGGGCCGAAGTTGTCGGTGTAGTAGGACAGGGCGCGCTGCGTTCCCTTGATCATCCGTTCGATATTGTAGGGATGCTTCTTGTCGTAGTAGACCTCGATCGGCAAGCCGTTCCAGCTAGATTTTTTCACTTCCCATGTGCCCGACTGGTAGGAAAAGAACGGCAGGATCGGCGTATCGACCTTGTAGTTCGCGTAGCGGCGGCCATCCTTATCCCAACTCTTGACCAGACGACCGGGGGCGATCGGCGTCTGGTCGGCGCTGGTCGAGACGGTGGTCTCGAAGTCGATCAGGTCGGCGTCGAAGCCCCATGCCTTCCAGAAGTTGCTGTACTGGCTGGCCCGGTCCTCCAGCTTGTTCATCCGACGCGGCTCGCCCAGACCGCGTGCCTTGCGCTCGGCGCGGTCCTCGATTTCGGACGCTTGCACATAGCCGAATTTGGGGAAGAAATTCTCCGACGCGAACAGCGTGCCGTTGTGGTTGATCGGGTCCGCCGCGCCGCTGTTGGTGAAGCCGCGATGGACGACGCTGACGGCGAACGCGAACGGCATGCTGGCGCCCGGCGCGATGGCTTGCTTGAGCTTGATGATCTTGAATCCCAGACGCTGGTCGTCCAGCACGACGTCGTGCGGCGGCAGGTTTTGCAGCTCGGTGTGCGCCAGCACGTCGTTCTGGATACGCAAGGTGTCGAGTGCGACCTTGTCTTTGTTTTGCAGTACATACTGGCCCTTGATGGCGACCCGCCGTTCCTGCGGAAAGATGTCGACATCGGCGCGTGCGCTGATGATGCTCAGGTTGGGCTGGTCCAGATATTGACGGTACAGCTTTTCGTAGTCGGCCTGCGCGTCGAGCGCGGCGGCGTCCGATTCGTAATGGTTGAGCACATTGGTGTTGTAGTAGATCCAGCTGCCGGTCGCGCCGAAGGCCGTCAGGCACAGCATCAGCGCCAGGCCGGTGACGCCGTTCAGGCGCTGCATGGCCGCGCCGAAACGCGCACGCCAGCCGGCCGCCAGACCGCGCACCCAGAACGCCTGTGCGACGATCAGCAAGGCCAGCGCGAACAGGCTCCAGTACAGCGCGAACCAGCTCCAGCCGGTGAGGAAGTGGCCGTAGCCGTTCAGGTCGGAATACGACAACGGCGGCAGCGAGGCGTAATTGGCCAACCGGTGGTTGATACCCAGGCCCTGCAGCACAGTGTTGGCCAAGAACAGCCCGATCGCCAGCAGGTAGCCGAGGTATTTGTTGTTGGTGATGGTTTGCAGCGCCAGGATGGCCAGCGCCATCAGGATGAAGTAGGTTGCATTGATCAGCGTGCCCTGCGCATACAGCAACGGCTCGATCGGCGCGCCACCTTTGATGAGCTGGATGGCCACACACAGCAGCGCGCCAGTGCCGAGGAAGACGAAGATCACCGCCACCAGCGCGCCGGCCTTGGCCAGCAGCGGCACCCAGTTTGGCACCGGCATGGCGTCGCTGACGTCGGCGATCTTGACCTGGCGCTCGCGGAACAGCAGTTCGCCACAATAGAAAATCAGCACGATCACCAACATGGAGTTGATGCCGCCGCTCAGCTCTTCGAGCATCAGGCGTGTCAGCGGGTAGGGCGTGCTGTCGAAGCGCATGCCGTCGATGCTGAAATTGGCGATGAAGTTGGCCAGCGCCAGTATCAGCATCACCAGGAAGGGCAGGCTTCTGATCACGCCCTTGACGTCGAAGCACAGCACGGCCCACCATTGCTGCAAACCGGTCGAGGGCGTAAAGCGCGGCAGGATGCGGCGCGGCGCCAGGTGCGGGCGCGGGCTGGCCAGCGTCAACTTTGGTGTGGCCTTGCCGAACCAGCGCCGGGCCGTGCCTGCACGTTGCGGCTTGAACAGGACGACGGTGGCGCCGAACATGGCCAGCGCCAGGGTGCCCCAGATCAGCCGGTTGAGCATCAGCATGCCGGCAAACGGCGGCAGCTGGGTGTTCGACTGGGCTGCCGAAAAATACCGCGTCAGCTGGCGCAGGGCGCGCACGCCGAACGGGTCGAGCAGCACGGCAAGCGATTCGCTGCTGCCCTGGCCCAACGCGCCAGCGGCGCCCCACAACACCATGAAGGCCAGCACGCCCACATACACCAGGATCATCGAGCGCGTGGTGGCCGCCAGCAGCATCAGCAGAGCGGCGATGAACAGCAGGTTAGGTACGACGAAGACAACAAAGCTCCACAGATAGGGTAGCAAGGAGAACTGCCCGATTCGCTCCGGGGCGATCGAGGGCATGGCAGAACCGGCCATCATGGCCAGTGTGATCAGCGCGAACATCGCCAGGCAGACGGCGAAGCCGGCCAGGAAGCGGCCCAGCAAATAATCGGTCTTGCCCATCGGAGTGGCGAACAGGATGTCGGCGATGCCCACCTCGTTGTCGCGCAGGACCGCGCCGGCGATGAACACCGTCACCAGGAACATCGCGATCATGCTGAACACGCCGAGCTGGTTGGCGATCACGGCGGGCGCGTTCATGTGGATATTGCCGATGCTCCCGCCGATCCGGAAGCCATCGTTACTGGCGCTCATGAACGCCATCAGCACCAGCGCCAGCGTGGTGATCCACAGCAGCGGCTGGCGCAGCTGATAGCGCAGGTCGAACTTGAAAAATTCTTGCCACATGGTGAACTCCTTACGCGGCTGCGGTGGTGGTCTGCGTGCGACGCAGTTGCAGGAAGTAGACGTCTTCCAGATCCGGTTCGACCAGCTTGAAACCGTCGTCCGGTTGGGATGATGCGAACACATTAATTTGCGGCTTGCCGGCCACCAGCTTGGTCGACAGCACGGTGAAGCGCTGCTGGTAGACGGGCAGTTCGGCCTCGCTGACGGCGCGCCGCCAGATCTGGCTCTTCAGACGATCGATCGCCACCTGCGGTTTGCCCTGGACCAGTACTTTTCCCTGTCCGATCATGGCCATGTTCGGACACAGGTCGGTGACGTCTTCCACGATGTGGGTCGACAGGATGACGACGACGTTCTCGCCGATCTTGGCGAGCAGGTTCAGGAAACGGTTGCGCTCATCCGGGTCGAGGCCGGCGGTCGGCTCGTCGACGATGACCAGTTTGGGCGCGCCCAGCAGCGCCTGGGCGATGCCGAAGCGCTGGCGCATGCCGCCCGAATAACTAGCCACGGCGCGTTTGCGCGCATCCCACAGATTGGTCTGATGCAGCAGCCCTTCGACCATTTCCTTGCGTTCGCCCTGGTCGGTCAAGCCCTTAAGGACGGCGAAATGGTTCAGCAGTTCGAGCGCGCCAACCTTCGGGTAGACACCGAAATCCTGCGGCAGGTAGCCAAGCTGGCGGCGCAAGCCTTGCTTGTCCTTGAGCACGTCGAGGCCGTTGAAATGGATGCTGCCGCTGTCGGGATCCTGCAGCGTGGCGATGGTGCGCATCAGCGATGACTTGCCGGCGCCATTCGGCCCGAGCAAGCCAAACAGGCCAGTTGGGATCTCAAGGCTGACGTCGTTGGTCGCGTGCACGCCGTTGGGGTAGGTCTTGTTGAGGTGTTTGATCGATAGCATGAGACGCGCTCCCTGGTGAGTTGATGGGGGTAGCGTAGCGCTGCACGGCGCGCCCGGCCATCGATCAAAAACGAGTGGCCGCTGGTCGTGTTGAACGGTCAAAAACCGGGATGAGTGGCCGGCCGACAGCGCGCCTGGCGATCATCGTCGTCTTTCACGTGACGCGCCCCAGCGCGAGCCCCGGCCGCCCAGACGTCGCACCGTTCACGCCGCCGCGGCGCAGTTGAGCCATTGATTTATCCGCTCCGTCGGTATTGCGTTGACTGTGCATTCGATGATGAATAGTATTCAAACTTAGTTAATTTTCAATCACCATCAGAGGAACTATGCCAAAGACGCCCGCCTTATTTGCCGCGTTGCTGTTTGCGTTTGTCGCCACCAGCGCCAGCGCCCAGACGCCGCCCCACGATGCAAAAACGGCGCCGCCGAAGGTGAGCGCGCGCGCGTGCGCGAATCCGGCGCAGAGAATCGACGAGGAGTCGTTCGTGCCGATCGGCGGCATCGCACAATGGGTGACGATCAAGGGCAGCAGCTGCGCCAATCCGGTGATCCTGATCGTGCACGGCGGGCCGGGCAATCCGAACACGCCGTTCGCCAACGCGCTGTACGGCGCGTGGGAAAAAGACTTCACCATCGTCCAGTGGGACCAGCGCGGCGCGGGCATGACGTTTGGCAAAAACAAGCCGGCGGAGGACGACAAACTCACGCTCGAATTGATGCGCGACGACGGCCTGGCTGTGGCCAGCTACGTGCAGGCCCACCTGGGCAAGCGCAAGCTCATTCTGATGGGCGGCTCGTGGAGCTCGATCCTCGGCGTGTACATGGTCAAAGCCCAGCCGGACCTGTTCTATGCGTATATCGGCTCGTCGCACATGGTCGGCTATATCCAGAACCAGAGCACCACCTACGCCAGCCTGATGGCGCTGGCGCGCACCGCCGGCGACACCGACTCGGTGGACAAGCTTGAAGCGCTGGGTGCGCCGCCGTGGACCAATCCGCGCAATTTCGGCATCATGCGGCGCGTCGATCGCAAGTACGAGGCCTTGCGAACCGATCCGGCGCCCAAGGCGTGGTGGGATCTGACGCCGGCGTACACGACCCCGAAGGCGCAGGCCGACTATGAAGGCGGCGAGGATTATTCCTTTCTGCAGTTTGTCGGCCTCAAGGGCGACGGCATGTTCGCGCAGGTCGATCTGCCCAAGCTGGGCCCGCGCTTCGAGCTGCCGTTCTTCATGATCCAGGGTGCCGAAGATCTGCTGACCTTGCCGGCCATCTCGCGCCGCTATTTCGACAGCATCAGCGCGCCGCAAAAAGAATTTGTGCTGGTGCCGCGCGCCGGTCACGATCCCAATGTGCCGCTGCTGAACGCCCAGTTCAAGGTTCTGAAAGAGCGCGTGCTTCCCTTGGTCAACTAGGAATGCAAACCGCTCGAGGGGGCGGCCGCGTGGCGACGCACCGGCGCCCGCTTGTCGCCGCCTGCGACGACGCCAACGCCTGTGCGCCGTCACCTGCAATGCCGCCACGGCGGTAACAAGCAATATCGGCGTGGTGGAGCACCGCGAACATGGCCGGTTGCGTGGGCATGGACGACGTCGCGCACAGCGCTGCGCTTGCTCGGCAAGGCGGTGACGCGATGCTGCCGGCCAATGCTCAGGCGCGCGCCGCCGCCAACATCTTTCCCAGCGCGCCGCCGATTACCTTCTGCTGCTGAGCGCTCAAGTGCCCATCGTACAGTTGCGCGATCGCGGCCGAGTAATGCGGCCACATGGTCTTGCGCAGCGCCTTGCCGCGCGCGCTGAGCAGCGCAAACGCGCCGCGCCGGTCGTTCGGATCGGGCACGCGGCTGAGCAGCCCCTCCGCTTCGAGCCGGTCCACCAGGCGCGTCAGATTGCTGCGCGTGAGTACCACATGGTCGGCCAGTTCATGCATGCGCAGCTGATGCCCCGGCGCGCGTTCGAGCGCCCACAGCACGTCGTACCAGCTCAGCGAGGGCAGGTTCGCGTCGGCCAGGCGCTTTTCGATGGCATTGGTGAGCACCGCGTGGGCAGTTAAAAACAGCGGCCAGGAGGATGCCTCGGCCGCACCGCTCGGATTGTCTGTGGATGTCGTCATGTGCAAATATTAGTTGCAAATGCAATTACCTGCAACTAGAATTCCTATATCGTTGCAATTGCAACGACATTCGATAAGGAGATTCCATGTTGCCCACCGCATTCCAACAACCTGCCATTGGCCTGGCGCTGCTGCGTGTCAGTCTGGCTCTGATGTGGCTGTCCCATGCGTTGCTCAAGCTGCTGGTATTTACGATGCCCGGCACCAGCGCGTTCTTCGTCGCCCAGGGTTTGCCGGGCGCGCTGGCGTACCCGGTGGTGGCGGCCGAACTGCTGGGCGGCGCCGCGATACTGTTCGGTTGGCACGCGCGCCTGGCGTCGCTGCTGTTGCTGCCGATTTTGCTGGGCGCGCTCAAGGTCCATGCTGCCAACGGCTGGGTGTTTACCAGCGCCGGCGGCGGCTGGGAATATCCCTTGTTCCTCGCGCTCGCAACGCTGGTGCATGTGCTCAGCGGCGACGGCGCATTTGCCTGGGGCGGCCGGCGCGGAGCAGGCGCATGACGCGCGCTGCGCTGGAACTGGTTAGTCATGTGCTGTGCCCCTACGCGCAGCGGGTGGCCATCGTGCTTGCCGAAAAACGGCTGCCGTTCGTGCGCACCGATATCGACCTGTCAGAGCGGCCGGCGTGGTTTTCCGCGCTGTCGCCAACCGGCAAAGTGCCCTTGCTGCGGGTGGGCGAGGCGGTGTTGTTCGAATCGGCCGCGATCTGCGACTTCCTCGACGAAACCGAGGCGCCGCAACTGCATCCGCAAGATGCGCTGCAGCGCGCGCGCCACCGCGGCTGGATCGAATTCGCCTCCGCCATGCTGGCCTTGATCGGCCGTCTGTACAACGCCCCCGACAGCGCCGCTTTTGAGCGCGAACGGGCCGCGCTCGACGCGCGCTTTGGCGTGCTCGACGCGGCGCTGGGCGCCGGTCCGTATTTTGCCGGCAGCCAGTTCTCGCTGGTCGATGCGGCGTTCGCCCCCGTGCTGCGCTACTTCGAGGTGTTCGACCAATTCGTCGACCTGCGCCTGTTCGAGACCCGCCCGGCGCTGCGCAGTTGGCGCGCGGCGCTGGCCGGTCGGGCGTCCGTGGTCGCGGCGGTCGGCGCCGATTATCCGGCGCTGCTGCGCGCTTTCCTCGCTGCGCGGCGCGCGCACGTGTCGACGCTGATCGCCTAAGCGAGCGTCAGCGAAGCGAGCGCCGGTTGGGTCAGTTTGCAGGCGAATTCGATGATCTGATACTCGGCCACGCCGGCCCGCACATACGCGTCTTCGGCCAGGATCTCCATCAGGCGCGCGCGCTCGATGTCTTGCGCGGCGATGACACCGCCCAGGCCGCTCGGTTTCGGGCCGGCGAACAGAAACGTGCCTTCGCCGACGTGCTGGGCAAGCCATGCTCCGTGGCTGGCAATGTGGGGTTCCACCTGGGACGGTGGTTTGAGATAGCTGACGTTGAGGATAAACATAGGATTCCTTTGTGATGAAGGTGGACTTGCCGGCGCGACGGCGCGGGCAAGTAACAAGTATCATTCCTGCTCCAGCTTTGATAAAGTGTTGCTCGCTTGATTCAGTCAACACTCAGGGTTCACTATGCTCGATCGATTCACCAGCATGGCCGTGTTCATTTGCGCGGCCGACCGGCGCAGTTTCGCCGCCGCCGCAGAAGTATTCGGCATCTCACCGACCATGGTGGGCAAGCATGTGCGCTTCCTCGAAGAGCGGGTTGGCGCCACGCTGCTCAACCGCACCACGCGCCAGCAGTCGCTCACCGAACTGGGACGCATCTACTACGCGCGCTGCGTCCAGTTGCTGGCCGACGCCGAGCTGGCCGACGCCTGCGCCGACGAGATGCGCGTGTCGCCGCGCGGCCTGCTGAAGATCAACGCGCCGGTGTCGTTTGGCAGCGCCCGGCTGGCGCCCGCGCTGGCCGGCTACCTGAGTGCGCATCCCGACGTGGCGCTCGACCTGACGCTGTCGGATCGGGTTGTCGATCTGGTCGAGGAAGGCTATGAAGCGGCCATCCGCATCGGCGCGCTGGCCGATTCGAGCATGATCGCGCGCACCTTGCAGCCGTATCGGATGTGGTTGTGCGCGGCGCCCGCCTATCTGGCGCGCGCCGGCACGCCGGCCACGGCGCAGCAGCTGGCCGGCCACGATTGCCTGGGCTTCGGATACTGGAAGAAGGCCGGCGTGTGGACCTTGCGCAAGGATGGCCACGCCGAAGATGTTGCGGTGCACGGGCGCTTCACGGTCAACAACGGCCAGGCGCTGCGCACGGCGGCCATCGCCGGAATGGGCATCATCATGCAGCCGGAAGTGCTGGTGGGCGACGATGTCGCGGCCGGACGCCTGTTGCGCATCCTGCCCGAGTACGCGCTGCCGGCCCGCCCGATGCATCTGGTCTACCTGGCCGACCGGCGCCCCACGCCGAAGCTGCGCAGTTTCATCGATTTCATCGTCGCCACGTTCGGCCATGACGGCCCGCCCGATCACGACGCCATGGTGTGACGACGCGCCCGCCCGGCAAGCACGCCGGCTTCCATGCGGGCGCCGGTGCGCAACCCAGCGCCAACCTCGATCGCGCTGCTAAAGCCGGCGCCAATCCCGACACCGGTCGCTAAAGCGGCGCGGATGCCGACAGCGGCGCTACAGCCGGTGCAGGCCGGGCCGGCCGGCCTCGACGCGAAATGTGGCCAGCGGCGCGATCGCGCTGCGCGCATCGTGCACGTCGGCGAGCGCCATGAAACTGACAGTGGCCGCCGCCGGCGCCACGTCAAGCAGCATGAAGCCGCGCTTGTCGCTGCGGCCAAATTGCAGATGCGGATTGTCGGCCAGGTAGCGCGCCGTGCGCTCTTGCGGGCGCGAGCTCGACGTGATCGAGGTGCCGCAAAATTCGCTGGCCACGACCCGGTTGCTGGACGACACAGGGCGGTCGAAGTCGGCGCGCAGATCGGCCGCGTAAAACGTGTGCACGTCGCCCGACAGCACCAGCGCATTGGCGGTCTTGCTGCGTGCGATCTGGTCGAGCAGGCGGCGGCGCGCCGCCGGGTAACCGTCCCAGCCGTCGGTCCAGAAGCGCCCGCCGCCCGGTGTCGTGATCGGCAGCTGGCTGGCCTGGGCCATCAGCGTTTGCTGGGCGATGATGTTCCAGCGCGCGCGCGATGACGCCAGATTGTCCGCCAGCCAGGCCTCCTGCGCGCGTCCCAGCATCGAGCGGGCCGGGTCCTGCAACGCGCGGCATTCGGAACGCGTCACCGCCGCCGAGCCGCCGCGTCCGGGTGGCAGACAGGCTTCGTGCGCGCGGTACTGGCGCGTGTCGAGCAGGTGCAGGCGCGCCAGCCGGCCCCAGTCGAAACACTGGTAGACGCGCATCGCGCCGAACGCCCGCGTGTCGGCCAGGCGCACCGGCATGTGCTCGTAGAACGCCTGGTAGGCGCCGGCGCGGCGCTGCAGAAAATGCGCATCGAGCCGCTCGTCGCTGTCGTTGGCGTAGTCGTTGGCCACCTCGTGGTCGTCCCAGGTGACGATCCACGGAGCCGCCAGATGCGCCGCCTGCAGGTCCGGGTCGCTTTTGTACTGGGCGTAGCGGGCGCGGTAATCGGCCAGCGTGAAGCATTCGTTGGCGTACTGCGACGTGAGCGGGTGGGTGAGCCGGTACGGCCCCCATTCGTAGATGTAGTCGCCCAGGAAAGCGACCAGGTCGGGCGCGGCGGCAGCGATGTGGCGGTGCGCGGCGTAGCTGCCAAACTCCCAGTGCTGGCAGGATGCGGCCACCAGCTTGAGCCGCTCGGGCAGCGCGTCGGGCGCGGGCGCGGTGCGGGTGCGCCCCACCGGGCTGGCCGCGTCGCCGCTGAAAAAGCGGTACCAGTACCAGCGCGCGGGCTGCAGGCCGGTGACGTCAACATGGACGCTGTGCGCCAGTTGCGGCGCCGCGCTGGCGGTGCCGCGCGCGACGATGCGCGCGAACGCCTCGTCCTCGGCCACCTCCCAGCGCAGCGCGAAGGCCAACGCCGGCATCGCCGCCGCGTTCAAGGGATCAAACAGGATGCGCGTCCAGATCACCACGGAGGTGGGCAGCGGCGCGCCAGACGCGACCCCGAGGCTGAACGGATAGGCCGCGCCGCCCGCGCGTGCGGCCACCTGCGGCATCGCGGCGCCGAGCGCGGCCAGCGCCGCGATGCGCGCCGCGCCCAGCAGTACAATCCTGCGGTCCATGCGCGCCGCTTAGGACATCAAGCTTTCCAGCGGCGGCAGCTGGCGCGGCTTGCGGTCCGGCCCCGTGGCCACGTACACCAGCGTCGCCTCGGTGACCTTGACGGTGTCCGCCTGCAGGCGGTTGCGCTCGGCGTACACTTCCACGTACACCGTCACCGAGGTGTTGCCGACCTTGACAATGTCGGCGTAAAACGACAGCAGATCGCCGACAAACACGGGGTTTTTGAACACGAAGGAGTTCACCGCGATGGTCGCCACGCGGCCGTTGGCGCGCCGGGTGGCCGGCAGCGAGCCGGCGATGTCGACCTGGGCCATGATCCAGCCGCCGAACACATCGCCGTAGACGTTGGCGTCGGCCGGCGCCGGCATCACGCGCAGCTGCGGCATCTTTCCTTCAGGCAGACCGGGCAGGGCGGCCACAGGGGCGGGGGCGGTATTTTCGGGCGTGGTCATCGTGAATTCTCGTGAGGGGCTACAATCGTTCTCAATTGAACCATAGATTGCCACACTACGCCATGCGCCGCCATTCCGAACCGTCCCCCGCCCGAGATCCCAACGCCGCACCGCACAGCGACTGGGCCACCCTGCAATCACTGCTGCCCTATTTGTGGGTCTACAAATGGCGCGTGCTGGCCGCATTGACCTGCCTGATCGGCGCCAAGCTGGCCAACGTCGGCGTGCCGCTGGTATTCAAGTCGATCATCGATCAGATGAGCATCCGCCCGGACAATCCGCACGCGATCCTGGTGCTGCCGCTGGTGGCGCTGGTGGCCTACGGCGCATTGCGCCTGTCGACGACCTTGTTTACCGAGCTGCGCGAATTCCTGTTCGCGCGCGTCACCCAGCGCGCCGTACGCACCATTGCGCTCAAGGTGTTTCGCCATTTGCACGCGCTGTCGCTGCGTTTTCACCTGAACCGCCAGACCGGCGGCATGACGCGCGACATCGAACGGGGTACGCGTGGTGTCAGTTCGCTGATCTCGTTCACCCTGTTTAACATCCTGCCCACGCTGGTCGAGATCACGCTGGTGCTTGGCTTCCTGAGCACCCATTACGACATCTGGTTCAGCATCATCACGGCGGTGGCGCTGGTCACCTACATCGTGTTCACGGTGCTGGTGACGGACTGGCGCAC
This sequence comes from Burkholderiales bacterium, assembly GCA_038207625.1. Taxonomy (GTDB): domain Bacteria; phylum Pseudomonadota; class Gammaproteobacteria; order Burkholderiales; family Burkholderiaceae_D; genus JBBQZO01. The sequence continues at coordinate 25,194 of JBBQZO010000030.1, forward strand.
GCACTTCCGGCGCACCATGAACGAGCTCGATTCGAAGGCCAACACCAAGGCGATCGACTCGCTGATCAACTACGAGACGGTCAAGTATTTCGGCAACGAGGACTACGAGGCCAAGCGCTACGACGATGGCCTGCAGCGCTTCGAGTCGGCCGCCGTCAAGTCGCAAACCTCGCTGTCGCTGTTAAACACCGGCCAGTCGATGATCATCGCCACCGCCGTCACCCTGATTCTGTGGCGCGCGACCGAAGGCGTGATCGCCGGCACGATGACGCTGGGCGACCTGGTGGCAGTGAACATGTTCATGGTCCAGTTGTACATTCCGCTCAATTTCCTGGGCGTGATTTACCGCGAAATCAAGCAGAGCCTGGCCGATATCGAGCGCCTGTTTGGCCTGCTGGCCGAGCACCGCGAGATCGCCGACGCACCGAACGCACCGGCGTTGGTCACGGGCGGCGCGCAGGTGCGCTTTGCCCACGTCGACTTCAGCTACGAATCAAAGCGCCAGATCCTGTTCGACGTTGACTTCACGATTGCCGCCGGCACCACCACGGCCGTGGTCGGCCACAGCGGCTCGGGCAAGTCGACTTTGTCGCGTTTGCTGTTCCGCTTCTACGAGGCGAACGCCGGCGCGATCACCATCGACGGCCAGGATTTGCGCGCGGTCAGCCAGGAGTCGGTGCGCCGCGCGATCGGCATCGTGCCGCAGGACACGGTGCTGTTCAACGACAGCATCGAGTACAACATCGCCTACGGCAAACCCGGCGCATCGAAGGAAGACATCGTGGCGGCCGCGCGCGCGGCCTCGATCCACGACTTCATCGAGAGCCTGCCGGACGGGTATGCGACGACGGTGGGGGAGCGCGGCCTGAAATTGTCCGGCGGCGAGAAGCAGCGCGTGGCGATCGCCCGCACCTTGCTGAAAAATCCGGCGATTTTGATCTTTGACGAGGCCACCTCGGCGCTCGACTCAAAGGCCGAGCAGGCGATCCAGGCCCAGCTCAAGGAAATCGCCAAGAATCGCACCACCTTGGTGATCGCGCATCGCCTGTCGACGGTGGCCGATGCGCAGCAGATCCTGGTGCTGGACCACGGGCGCATCGTCGAGCGCGGCACCCACATGGCGCTGCTGGCGGCCGAGGGCATGTACGCCCAGATGTGGCAACGCCAGCAGGCCAACCGGGATGAGGGGCTGACCGCCAGCCCGGCCGACCAGTTCGAGGACTCGTCTCAGTAAGTGTAGAACATGCGCTGAATGTCCTTGCTGCTGCTGGTTTTGGTCAGCGCCAGCATCAACAGGATGCGCGCTTTTTGCGCGTTCAGCGTGTCGGCCACCACCAGATCGAGCTTGTCGTCGTCCGCTTCGCCGTTGCGCGCGACGATGCCCTGGCCGACCCGGCTGGCGCGTACGATCAGCGTGCCGTGCTGGCGTGCGGCGGTCAAGGCCGGCACCATGCGCGCGGCCAGGCTGCCGTCGCCCACGCCGGCGTGGATGATGCCCTTGGCGCCGGCGGCGATCAAGGCGTCCAGCGCGACCGGTCCCATGTTGGCGTAGCCGTACACGATGTCCACTTGCGGCAGCACGCTCAGATTGCTGACGTCAAACTCGGTGTCCACCGTATGCTTGCGCAACGTGGCGCGGTAGAAGTACGGCTTGTTGCCCTGGATGTAGCCGAGCAGGCCCATTTCCGGCGTCTTGAAAGTGTCCAGCGTCGACGTATTGGTTTTCGTGACGTCGCGAGCGGCGTGGATCTGGTCGTTCAGCGCCACCAGCACGCCCTTGCCGACCGCGTCCGCGCTGCTGGCCAGCAGCACCGCGTTGTACAGATTGATCGGGCCGTCGGCCGACAGCGCCGTCGATGGACGCATCGCGCCGACCAGCACGACCGGCTTGCGGCTCTTCACCACCAGGTCGAGAAAATACGCGGTCTCTTCGATCGTGTCGGTGCCGTGCGTGATGACGATGCCGTCCACGTCGCTGCGCGCGAGCAGCACGTTGACGCGCTTGGCCAGCGTCAGCCAGTGCTCGTTGGTCATGCTTTCGCTGGCGATCTGGAACACCTGCTCGCCGGTGACATGGGCCACCTTGGCCAGTTCGGGCACCGCCGCGATCAGGCGTTCGACGCCCACCGTGGCCGAGGTGTAGCCGATGGTGGTGGTGCTGGTCGCGCCCGAACCGGCGATGGTACCGCCGGTGGCGAGAATCATCACATTGGGCTGCTTGGGCGCGCCGGCGTCGGCGCGTGCGCCGGCCGTGACGATCACCAGGCTGGCGGCCAGGGCGAACATGAGGTGCTTGATTGGGTGTTGGAACATGCGATCTCCTGAGTGGACGGTGGGTGCCGGGGCGGGCATGGCTGCGATGGTAGCAAACCTTGCGCCGCCGTGGCGGGATACAAAAACGTGCAACGGACGGCGCCAACAAAAAAGGCTTTCCGTCGCCGGAAAGCCTCGATCGCGACGCAGCAGGCGCTTACGGAAAACGCGCGTCGGCCAGTTCCTTGTCGATCGGCGCAACCAGCTCGCCTTCCCACTTGGCGACGACGGCGGTGGCGATGCCGTTGCCGATCACGTTGGTGGCCGAGCGGGCCATGTCGAGGAAGTGGTCGATACCCAGCAACAGCAGCAGACCCGCTTCCGGGATGTTGAACTGGCCCAGCGTGGCGGCGATCACCACCAGCGACGCGCGCGGCACGCCGGCCATGCCTTTCGAGGTCAGCATCAGTACCAGCATCATCGTGATCTGGGTGCCGAGCGACATTTCAATGCCGTAGGCCTGGGCGATGAACACGGTGGCGAAGGTGCAGTACATCATCGAGCCGTCCAGATTGAACGAGTAACCGATCGGCAGCACGAAGGCGGCGATCCGGTTGCGCACGCCGAAACGCTCCAGCCCTTCCAGGGTTTTCGGGAACGCCGCTTCGCTCGAGGCGGTCGAAAATGCCAGCAGCGTCGGCATGCGCAGTTCACCCAGAAGTGCAAACACGCGGCGCCCCAGGAACAGGTAGCCGAGCAGCGTGAGCACCATCCACAGGATCGCGATGCCAAAGTAAAACTCGCCCATGAACATGCCGTAGGTCGACAGCACGCCCACGCCGCTCTTGGCGATGACGCCGGTGACGGCAGCGAACACGGCGATCGGCGCCAGGTTCATCACGTAGGAGGTAATCTTGAGCATGATGTGCGCAATGCCGTCGATCGCTTCGACCAGCATCTTGCTGCGCTCGCCCACGGCGGCGGCGGCGGTGCCGAAGAAGATCGAGAAGATCACGATCTGAAGGATTTCGTTCTTGGCCATGCCGTCCACGATCGACGACGGCACCAGATGGGTGACGAATTCCTTCAGCGTCAGGCTGGAGGTGGCGATGCCGGACACGGCACCGGACGGCGGCAGCATCGCGTGCAGCGCGTCGCCAGGGCGGAACAGGTTCACCAGGATCAGGCCCAGCGTGAGCGAAATGATCGAGGCGATGATGAACCAGCCCAGCGCCTTGGCGCCGATGCGGCCCACTTCATTGACGTCGCCCATTTTGGCGATGCCCACCACCAGGGTCGAAAACACCAGCGGCGCGATGATCATTTTGATCAGGCGCAGGAACACGGTGGTGATCAGCCCCATCATCTCGGCAAAGTCGGCCGGCTTGGCCAGATTGGTGTTGGCGAAGTAGCCCGCCGCGATCCCCAGCACAAGGCCGAGGATGATGTAGGTGGTCAGGCGGTTTTGATTTTTCATGTAGTGTGTTCCCGTGGTGTTGGCTATCCATGCCCGTTGCGCGGCGCCCGACTTGGTGTGCGCCGCCCGATCTCGGGCAAAATAGCGTCATTCGCGTGGTTGGTGGACCGTCGCTGATGGCGTCGGAGCCGGTTTTAATATGAGCGAAGTGGCCAATAAAAACGATGATTCTATTGGCAAGTTCCGCAGTATCCTAGGCGTTGCAAGTGCTGTCAAGCGCAGCGCGGACGCACCGCTGCACAGCCGTCAACCAGAAAAATCGAGCGCAGATGATACAACTGAATAATGTGAGTAAATGGTATGGCGCCTTCCAGGTGCTGGACGACTGCAGTACGCGGGTCGAGAAGGGCGACGTGGTCGTCATCTGCGGGCCGTCCGGCTCGGGCAAGTCGACGCTGATCAAGACCATCAATGGCCTGGAGCCATTCCAGCAGGGGCAGATCCTGGTTGACGGCGTGTCGGTGGGCGACCCGAACACGCATTTGCCGGCGCTGCGCGCGCGCATCGGTATGGTGTTCCAGAATTTCGAGCTGTTTCCGCACCTGTCGGTGCTGGACAATCTGACGCTGGGCCAGACCAAGGTGTTAAAACGCACGCGCGACGAGGCCTGCGCCAAGGGGCTGCAGTATCTGGAGCGGGTCGGCCTGCTGGCGCAGCAGGACAAATTCCCCAGCCAGCTGTCGGGCGGTCAGCAACAGCGCGTGGCGATCGCGCGCGCGCTGGCGATGGACCCAATCGCGATGCTGTTCGACGAACCCACCTCGGCGCTCGACCCGGAAATGATCACCGAGGTGCTGGACGTGATGGTCGGACTGGCGCAGGACGGCATGACGATGATGGTGGTGACCCACGAGATGGGCTTCGCGCGCCGGGTGGCCGACCGGGTGGTGTTCATGGATCACGGCAAAATCGTCGAGGACAGCCCGAAAGAGGCGTTTTTCGCGCAGCCAAGCGCGGCGCGCGCGCGCGAGTTTTTGGCCCGCATCATTCACTGAGCCGACGCGCCGCGCGGCCCGCTTAGAACAGGTAACTGAGCGTGACGCCGACGGTGCGCGGACGCACGATGGCGATGCGGCGCGTGTCGGGCAGGTCGGCCGTGATGGCCACCGGCAGGCCGGTCTGGCCGATCTTGTTGAAGACGTTGTCGATGAACAGGGCCGCGCCCAGGCGTGGACCGGCCCGGTTCTGGTCGGCGCCGAGGCGCAGGTTGGCGATGCCGTAGCCGAGCCGCTGGTGGAACGGGCTGGCGCGGTCGTATAGGGTGTTGGCGCCGCCCGTGTAGCTGTAGTCGATGCGCGCGTAGCCGGCCCAGCGCTCGCCCAGCGGCGCGCTCAGTTGCGCCGAGACGCCGCCGCTGGCGTGCGGCACGTCGAGCAGGCGGTCGCCCTTTTTTGCGGCGGTGCCCGGCACGTCGTTGTTGAGCGTCGCATCGGTGACGCTGGCAAAGGCGCGCAGCGTCAGCGCGCGCGTCGGCTGGTAATTCAGTTCGACTTCGGCGCCCTTGCTGGTGGCCGAGCCGAAATTGCTGGTGATGTTGAAACCGCACGGCAGCACGATCTGCTGCTGCACCTTGCTCCATTCGATCAGGTAGAGCGAGGCGTTGAGCGTCATGCGTCCGTCCAGCAGGATCGACTTGGCGCCTAGCTCGTAATTCCACAGGCTGTCGGGCTCGAAGCGTTGCAGCGCGCTGTCGCTCATGCCGAGCTTGGCCACGTCGCCGCCGCACACCGACGCGGGCGCGGGGTTGTTCGGGCCACCGGCGCGGTAGCCTTGCGCGGCGGTGGTGTACAACATCAGATTTTGGTCGGGCTGCCAGGACAGGGTCAGCTTGGGCGTCACGCCCCGGTCGGACGAGTTGCCGGTCACCGCCGACGGCCCGCCATTGAGTTCGCCGTCGCCCTGCTGGGCGAAACTCTGGTTGATGCGGAAGGCGCGCAAACCGGCGCGTGCGCTGACGCTGGGCGTGAGCTGATAGCTCAGCTCGGAGAACCAGGCCAGCTCGTTGACGGTGGCCTGGCGCGCGCCGTTGAAAAACGAGTTCAGCTTCGTGCCGAAGCGCTCATTGTAGCCGGGCGGGATCGGGATCGAGGACGCCAGCGGCGCATTGACGTAGTGGAAGAACATGCCCCCTATCGCTTGCAGCGGGCCTTTGAGTTCGGAGATCAGGCGCAACTCCTCGGTGTATTCGCGGTTGATGTAGCGCCCCGTCATCACGCTCGGATAGACCGCCGTCTGCCATGTCGACGCGTAGAAGGAATAGATCGGCTTGGACGCGTCTTCGGCGATGTCGACCGTGCGCTCGAAGTAGGAACTCGAGGCGATCAGCTCAAGCCCGTCCCAGTTCTTGTGGATGGCCAGATTGGCCAACGTCGAATTCTGGCGGGTCGACTCGGGCACCAGGCGCGTCTGGATCGGCTTGTCCAGACTGCCCGGGGGGGAGTCGAACTGGAACGGCGCGCCCACGTTGAGCTGCTGGTGATACAGCGAGGTGGTGAACCAGAAGCCGTCGTCGAGCAAGACCTTGAGCAGCGCGCGCAGCGCCGCCGAGCGTTCGGTGTTCACGCCGGCCCGCTTGGGCGCGCCCGGCAAGGCCGCCAGATCGTTGTTGGGGTCGATCGGATAGCTGTCGATGTAGCCGTCGTTGTTGACCAGCGACACCGACAGGCGCAGCGCGGCCCGGTCGGCGCGCAGCGGGATATTGAGCATGCCATTGGCCGCGCGGTTCCAGTTGCCGCCGTCGGTGGCCGACAGCGTGGCATTGCTGCTGCCGCCCCGGCTGTGCAAGTCCGGTTGGCGGGTGATGTACTTGACGGTGCCGCCCATCGAACTCGAGCCGTACAGCGTGCCTTGGGGACCGCGCAACAGTTCGGCGCGCGCGATGTCGAACACGGTGGGATCCATCAGCCCGCGCACCGACAGCAGCGAGGCGTTGCTCGAGGCGGAGATCGGCGTGTCGTCGACGTAATAGCCGACCGTGCCGGCGGTGCCGGCCGACGACGCGATGCCGCGCACGATCAGGATGTTCTGGCCGGGGCCGCTCGAGACGACGGTCAGGCCGGGGCTCTGGCGCGCCAGCGCGGCCACGCTGTCGATGCCCATCACCTCAAGCTGGCGCTGGTCGATCGAGGTGATGCCAAGCGGCACGCTTTGCAGCGTTTCGGCGCGCTTTTGGGCCGTGACGATCACCTGTTCGAGGCGGGCCTGGTCGGGCGCCTCGTCGGCGCCCGTGCGCGCGCTCTGGCGCGCTTGGCTGGCCGGCGCCAGCAGGGCCAGCGCGGCCAGGACGCAGCCGCAGTGGGCGAGGACACGGGTCTGACGGCGGAAGCGGTGCATGGCGACCTTCCTGTAGCAAGCGAGACACTGACTGTAGGTAATAAATTTTACCGGAACGGAAGCGCTTGCGCCTATATTCGCCGCGCCAATCGCAGGGCGGCAGTGTCGTTTGCGCCACACCGCGCACGGCTTGCCGCTTCAGCGCGGCGCGCTTGCCTGCGCGTTCGCCGCGCTGTTCAAGACGGCCAGCCGGCCGCTGTCGGACAGGCGCTGAAAGCCCAGGTTGAAGCGCTCTAGCAATTGCCTGCTTTGGCGCTGGCTCTTGCGTATCACCAGATAGATCGGAATGCTGGAAAGCACATTGGTCTGCATGCCGATGCGGCGCTGCTCGGCCGGCTTGAGCCCGGTGCGCACGACGTATTGCCCGACCTGCTCGTCCATCGGAAACAGCGCTATGCGTCCATACAACAGTTTTCTGAGGTTGGACAGATCGCTGGCGGCATCGTCCACGTGCAGCACGCCTTGCGCGCGCAAGGCGGCGAATTCGTCGGAATAGTAATTGCCCAACGTTGCGCCGATGCGCGGCGCGCTCAGGTCGGCCAGTTTCTTCCACGGATAGTCGTTACCGAGCAAATAGAAGAACACCTCGCGATTGACGTGGATCGGCAGCGCCGAATAGTACAGTTTCTTGTCGCGTTCGGGCGAGTGGGCCCAGCCCACGCTGCCGTCGAAGGCGCTGGCGTCGCCCATGACGCCCTGAATGGCCCGGTTGTTCGGGACGAAGGCGATCTTGACCCCGACGTTCGCGGCACCGAATGCTTCGCTGACGATGCGCACCAACAAGCCGCCGTCGGGCAGCGCTTCGCTCATCAGCGGGGGATATTCGGTGGCAGCCAACAGCACGTCCATATGCTCAAGGGGCGGCTCGGCGCACGCGCTCGCGCAGACCAGCATCGTGCCCGCTGCGGCGCGCAGTTTGCGCATGATTGTGGATAATGTGTACACGGCTGCGCCTTAAATAGTGGATCACATCCGCAGTGACCGCCACTTGAACATGTCTGTTCGTGAGCAGACGGGCGCGGGGCGCGCATCCGGCAAGTCTACGACACTGGGCGGCAAGAATCAATGCGCGCATTGCGCGCCGGCGCGCGCCGCCATGCGGCCCGCTATTGCCCGACACTGCGCGCCGGCGCCGCCCGGACCGCAAGCGAGCGCGCTGGCAAGCGCGCGCTGCGAGTAAAATGGCGCCATCCGTTAATCGAGAGCCGCCATGTCCACCTTCGACGCCCCCCTTTCCCTGACCATCACCCGCCCGGACGACTGGCATCTGCACCTGCGCGACGGCGCCACCATGGCCAGCGTGCTGCCGCACAGCGCGCGCCAGTTCGCCCGCGCGATCGTGATGCCAAACCTGCGTCCGCCCGTCACCAGCACCGCCGACGCCGTCGCCTACCGCGCGCGCATCCTGGCCGCGCTGCCGGCCGGGATGACGTTCGAGCCCCTGATGACGCTGTACCTGACCGACAACACCGCGCCCGACGAGATCCGGCGCGCGCAGGACAGCGGCATCGTGCACGCGGTCAAGCTGTACCCGGCCGGCGCGACCACCAATTCGGACGCCGGCGTGACCGACCTGGCCAAGTGTTACAAGACGCTCGAAGTGATGCAGGAAGTGGGCATGCCCTTCCTGGTGCACGGCGAAGTGACCGACCCCGAGATTGACATTTTCGACCGCGAAGCGGTGTTCATCGAGCGCGTGATGCGTCCGCTGCGGCGCGACCTGCCGGCGCTGAACATCGTGTTCGAGCACATCACCACCAAGGACGCGGCGCAATACGTGGCCGAGGCGGACGGCCCGATCGCCGCCACCATCACCGCGCATCACCTGCTGTACAACCGCAACGAGATTTTCAAGGGCGGCATCCGCCCGCACTACTACTGCCTGCCGATTTTGAAGCGCGAAGAACACCGCCTGGCGTTGATGACGGCCGCCACCAGCGGCGACGAGCGCTTCTTCCTCGGCACCGATTCGGCGCCGCACGCGATCGGCGCCAAGGAAACGGCCTGCGGCTGCGCCGGCTGCTACACCGCACTGCATGCGATGGAGCTGTACGCAGAAGCGTTTGAACGCGCCGGCGCACTCGACAAGCTCGAAGCGTTCGCCAGCTTCAACGGCCCCGCTTTCTACGGCCTGCCGCGCAACCTGGACACCGTCACCTTGAAGCGCGAAGCATGGACGCTGCCCGACACGCTGGCGCTGGCCGACGCCAAGGTGGCACCGCTGAATGCCGGCGAACAGATCAACTGGAAGCTGGTATAAACGCGCACGATGCTGGCACCGATTGATTGGTCGCATCCGTGGTACGACGCGGTGCGCCCGGCGTTTGACCGTTACGGCTTTGCCACGCGCAGCGTCATCGACGCGTTGAATGCGGGCGCGCGCGCGCGCCAGTTGCACAACATGGCCGGGCGGCCGCTGTCGTTTGTACCGCAATGCGATCTGCCCGACGGCACCGCCTACGAAGCCTTCATCGGCGCCACCGGCGGCGTGCCCACGCGCGACAATTTGCACGATTTTTTCAACGGCCTGGTGTGGTTGACCATGCCGCTGATCAAACGGCAACTGAATGCCTTGCAGGCGGCGCAGATCGCGCTGGCCGGCGTGGGCAAGTCGCGCGGACCGGCGCGCGACGCCGCCACGCTGTTCGACGAAAACTCCGCCTTGCTGGTGGTGCGCGACGCGCCGTGCGGCCATGCCTTGGTTGCTGCGCTGCGCGCACACGATTGGCGCAGCGCTTTTGTGACCCAGCGCGCGGCGTTCGGACGCGACGCTCAGGTGTGGCTGTTCGGCCACGCGCTGATGGAAAAACTGGTGGCGCCGTACAAGGCGATCACCGCGCACACCCTTGTGGTGCTGGCGCCGGACGAATTTTTCACGCTCGCGCAGGATGCGCGCTGTGCGTGGATCGACGCGCAGGTGGCGCGCGAGCTGGCCGACAACGGCCTGCACCCGACCGACTTTACGCCGCTGCCGGTGCTGGGCGTGCCCGGCTGGTGGCCCGCGCAGGACGAACAGTTTTATGCCGACGTCAGCGTGTTCCGGCCGAAGCGGATCGCGCCCGCCAAGCCACAATCCGACGGCCCGCCGACATGTTAGGGGTATGCCTGGCGACGGGCCGACGACCTGCTGTGACGCAAACGCCAAGCAGGAAGCGGACGACGACCTGCTGCGACGCAAACGCAAAGCAGGAAGCGGACGACCTGCTGCGACGTAAACGCCAAGTAGTTAGCGGACGACCTGCTGCGACGCAAACGCCAGACAGTTAGCCGACGATCTGCCGACATGTGAGGCAGGCGGTAAGCAAAAAACCGATGGTCCGCCGACACGTGACGCGGACCCTAAACAGCAAAACTGACAGGAGTAGTCGATGACGGACATGGTGCGTTGGGGAATTCTTGGAACGGGCAAGATCGCCCGTGCGATGGCAACGGCCTTGCGCGAGGTGCCTGGTGCGACGCTGGCGGCGGTGGCCTCGCGCAGCATCGACGGCGCACAAGCGTTCGGCGCCGAGTTCGGCGCGCTGGCCTGCTACGGCTCCTATCAAGAACTGGCCGATGCGCCCGATATCGACATCATCTACATCGGCACGCCACACCCGATGCATGCGCAGAACGCGCTGATGGCGTTGCACGCCGGTAAAGCCGTGCTGTGCGAAAAACCGTTCACCATGAATCGACGCGAAGCTGAGCTGGTCGTTGAACTGGCGCGCGCGAAGAAGCTGTTCCTGATGGAGGCGATGTGGACGCGCTTCATGCCGGCGCTGGCCGAAGTCAAACGCATCATCGCCAGCGGCGAAATCGGCCAGGTGCATCAGCTCAACGCCGACTTCGGCTTCATGTCGACGCTGGGACCTGAGCACCGGCTGCACAATCCCGCGCTGGGCGGCGGCGCCCTGCTCGACATCGGCATCTACCCGCTGTCGATCGCGGCCGACCTGCTGGGGCCGGTGGCATCGGTGCAGGCCAGCGCCGACATGGGCGACACCGGCGTCGACGCGCAGACCGCGTTCATCCTCAAGCACCGCGACGGCGCCATGTCATCCTGCCTGTGTTCGACACGGGCGCGCTCGCCGATCGAACTGACGGTGTCCGGTGAGCAGGGCCACGTGCGCATGAACACGCCGTTCTACAAAACCCAGTCGCTCACCGTGACGCTGGCCGACGGCAGCGCGCGCACGGTGTCGACGCCGCTGATCGGCAACGGCTATGGCTACGAAGCGATCGAGGCGATGCGCTGCATGCGCGCCGGCCTGATCGAAAGTCCCGGCATGACGCACGCCGACACGCTGGCGCTGATGGGCGTGCTCGACACGATCCGCACCCAAATCGGCCTGCGCTACCCCACCGATTAAATAGGGATTAAATAGGGTCAGAGTAGAATTAATTTGCAACAGTTGCAAATTAAATGGGGTCAGAGTCAGATTAATTCGCAACAGTTGCTAATTAATCTGACTCTGACCCCAATTGTTTTGCAAGGTTTGGCGGCTAGACTTTGAGGAAGTCTTCGCGCCCGCCCAGCCAGCGCGCCAGATGCGCGTCGACCGTGTCGGCGCTGGCGCGGTCCGGTTCGTGCAGCAGCTCGTGCGCCACGTCGCGCGCCTGCTCGACCAGCCACTGGTCCGTTTCCAGATCCGCGAAGCGCAGCATCGCCTGGCCGGACTGGCGTGCGCCGAGGAATTCGCCGGGGCCGCGAATTTCCAGGTCGCGCCGCGCGATCTCGAAGCCGTCGGTGGTTTCGCGCATCGTCATCAGGCGTTGTTTGGCGATCCCGCCCAGCGGGCTTTGGTACAGCAGCAGGCAGACGCTGGCCGCGCTGCCCCGTCCGACCCGTCCGCGCAGCTGGTGCAGTTGCGACAGGCCGAAGCGCTCGGCGTGTTCGATCACCATCAGCGACGCGTTCGGCACGTCGACGCCCACTTCGATCACCGTGGTGGCTACCAGCACGTGGATTTCGGCGCGCGTGAAGGCGTCCATGATTTCCTGCTTTTCGGCCGCCTTCAGGCGCCCGTGCACCAGCGCGACTTTCAGTTCGGGCAGCGCCTCGGCCAGCATCGCGTGGGTGTCGGTGGCCGTTTGCAGTTGCAGCGCCTCGGACTCTTCGATCAGCGGGCAGACCCAGTACACCTGGCGTCCTTCGAGCGCGGCCGCATGCACCCGTTCGATCACTTCGTCGCGCCGGTTCTGGTCGATCGAACGGGTGACAATCGGGCTGCGCCCGGGCGGCAGCTCGTCGATCACCGACACTTCCAGATCGGCGTAGTAGGTCATCGCCAGCGTGCGCGGGATCGGTGTGGCCGACATCATCAGCTGGTGCGGCACCGCGCCGACGGCGCCCTTGTTGCGCAGCGTCAGGCGCTGGCCCACGCCGAAGCGGTGCTGTTCGTCGACGATCACCAGGCCCAGTTTGGCGAACTGCACCGCCTCCGAAATGAGCGCGTGGGTGCCGATCACCAGTTGCGCCTCGCCCGATTCGATCAGCGCTTGCGCCAGCGTCTTGTCTTTCTTTTTCAGACTGCCGGTCAGCCACACCACTTTCACGCCCAGCGGCTCCATCCACGCGGCGATTTTGCGGAAGTGCTGGTCGGCCAGGATTTCGGTGGGCGCCATCAGCGCCGCCTGGAAGCCGCTGTCGATCGCTTGCGCCGCCGCCAGCGCGGCCACCACCGTCTTGCCGCTGCCGACGTCGCCTTGCAACAGGCGCTGCATCGGGTAAGCGTGACGCAGGTCGGCGCGGATTTCATCTAACACGCGCTGCTGCGCGCCGGTCAGCGTGAACGGTAGCGCGGCCTGGAACGCGCCCGACAGCGCGCCGATTTTTTTCAGCGCGGCGGCGCCTTTCGAGCGGCGCGCGTGTTGGGCGCGCTTCAACGACAACTGCTGGGCCAGCAGCTCGTCGAACTTCATGCGCACCCAGGCCGGGTGCGAGCGGTCGCTCAACGCGCCTTCGTCGATTTCCTGCGGCGGGTAGTGCAGCAGTTTCACCGACGGTTCGAAATGGGACAGGCTCATTTTGGTCAGCAGCGCCTGCGGTAGCGTGTCGTGCCAGTCGATGCGCTTCATCGCGTCCGAAATGGCGCGCCGCAAAATCGTCTGCGACAAGCCTTCGCCGGACGGATACACGGGCGTGAGCGCGGTGGGCAGCGGCGCGCCTTCATTGATCACTTTGTAGGCCGGATGGACCATCTCGGCGCCGAAAAAACCGTGTTTGAGCTCGGCGCGCGCGCGCACGCGCGTGCCTTCGGCCAGCTGCTTGACCTGGCTGCCGTAGAAGTTCATGAAGCGCAGCAGCAGATCACCCGTTTCGTCGGCGATGGTCACCAGCAGTTGGCGGCGCGGGCGAAACGAGATTTCGTTTTTGGTGACGATGCCTTCGACCTGCGACACATGGCCGCCGCGCAGGCAGGCCTCGCGGATCGACACAACTTGCGTTTCGTCCTCGTAGCGCATCGGCAGGTGCAGCACCAGATCCATGTCGGTGCGTAGCCCCAGCTTGGCCAGCTTGAGGTCGATGGCTTGCTTGGTCGTTTTCGGTACGGCTTTCGGTTTCGGGACGGGCATAGTTAAGGGTACAAGGTAGTGCGGACGACGGTGGATTGGCTGATTTTCAGCCGCTGACTTCGGACCGCGAAAGAGGGGGGGGGACGCCTAGTCGCAGAGTAATTTTCGCCATGCAGCCGGCGAAAAAAAACTCTGACCCCGGTTTCGCTTGCGTCGTCGGTTTGCATGCTTTGCGACGTCGATTCGCTCAATCGCGTTTATTGGGGACAGACCCCTATTTTCGAGCAATCAATTCCTTGAAACACGGGTCTGTCCCCGATTTAATTCCCCAGAAACAGGGCGCCGTCCCCGATTTGACGCTGACGGCAACAGTGCCGCGGACTTCGGGGCGCGAAAGCGGGGTCAGAGTAATTTGTGCGATGAACCTGCACAAAAAAACTCTGACCCCGGTTTCGCTCGCGTCCGAGGTTGGCCGGCTTTGGCGCCTTCGTTTCTTGCGTTCGTACTGTGCGTTCATCGTGCGATTCCGGCCCCATCCGTTCGACAGGAGTAAAATAGAGGGTTCGCTTGCGCGCAGACGCCGATATTGTACGGCCTTCACGCTTTGTCGTGCCGCCTCCTTCACCATTTCAGAAATACCGCATGTACTCGCTTTCCGACTTTGATTTTAACTTGCCGCCCGAACGTATCGCGCAAATTCCACTGGCCGAGCGCAGCGCCTCCCGTTTGCTGCATCTCGACGGCGATGCGCTGATCGACCGCAGCTTCACCGACATCCTCGACCAGCTCAGCGCTGGCGACCTGCTGGTGATGAACGACACGCGCGTGCTCAAGGCGCGCTTTTACGGCGTCAAGGAGACCGGCGGCAAGGTCGAGGTGCTGGTTGAGCGCGTGCTCGACAACCGCACCGTGCTGGCGCAAGTGCGCGCGGCCAAGTCGCCCAAGCCCGGCTGCAAGATCCGCCTCGCCGACGCCTTCGACGTCACGGCGGGCGAACGCGCCGGCGAATTCTTCACACTGACGTTTGACGGCGATGTGTTCGAGCTGATCGAGGCGCACGGCCGTCTGCCGCTGCCGCCCTACATCGAGCACGACGCCGACGCCTTCGACGAAACCCGTTACCAGACCGTCTACTCGAAAGAGCCGGGCGCGGTGGCCGCGCCGACCGCCGGCCTGCATTTCGACGAAGCGCTGCTCGCGAAACTGGCCGCCAAGGGCGTCAATTTCGCGTATGTGACCTTGCACGTGGGCGCCGGCACGTTCCAGCCGGTGCGCGTCGAGGTGCTGTCCGAGCACAATATGCACACCGAGTGGTACACCGTGCCCGAGGCGACCGTGGACGCGGTGCGCGCCGCGCGCGCGGCCGGGCGCGACGTCGTCGCCGTTGGCACCACCAGCCTGCGCGCGCTCGAGTCGGCCTCCCAGAGCGGCGAACTGGTCGCCGGCAGCGCCGACACGGCCCTGTTCATCACGCCCGGCTACACCTTCAAGACCGTCACGCGCCTGATCACCAACTTCCACTTGCCCAAGTCGACGCTGCTGATGCTGGTGTCGGCCTTCGCCGGCTTCGAGCAGATCCGCAGCGCCTACGCGCACGCGATCGCCCACAACTACCGTTTCTTCAGCTACGGCGACGCCATGCTGCTGAGCACACAATCTAAATAGGCGGGACACCCGATGCTGGACTTCAAATTACTCAAAACCGACGAAAGCGGCCTGACCCATGCGCGGCGCGGCCGCCTGACGGTCAACCACGGCGTCATCGAAACGCCGATCTTCATGCCGGTTGGCACCTACGGCTCGGTCAAGGCGATGTCGCCGCCGGAGTTGAAGGACGTCGGCTCGCAGATCATCCTGGGCAACACCTTCCACCTGTGGCTGCGCCCGGGCACCGAGGTGCTGAACAAATTCGGCGGCCTGCACCAGTTCATGGGCTGGGACAAGCCGATTTTGACCGACTCGGGCGGCTTCCAGGTGTTTTCGCTGGGCGCGATGCGCAAAATCACCGAGGAGGGCGTCAAGTTCTCCTCGCCGATTGACGGCAGCAAATTGTTCCTGTCGCCGGAGATCTCGATGCAGATCCAGCGCGCGCTGAACTCGGACATCGTGATGCAGTTCGACGAATGCACGCCCTACGAGATCGACGGGCGCCCCGCCACGGTCGAAGAAGCGGCCAAGTCGATGCGCATGTCGCTGCGCTGGGCGCAGCGCTCGATGAACGAGTTCAAGGGCGGCGAAAACCCCAACGCGCTGTTTGGCATCGTCCAGGGCGGCATGTTCGAGGACCTGCGCGACGAGTCGCTGGCCGCGCTGGAAGAAATCAACTTCCCCGGCATCGCCATCGGCGGCCTGTCGGTGGGCGAGCCGAAAGAGGACATGATGCGCATGCTGGCCCACGTGGGCCCGCGCCTGCCGGCCAACAAACCGCACTATCTGATGGGCGTGGGCACGCCGGAAGACCTGGTGCAGTGCGTGGCCAACGGCATCGACATGTTCGATTGCGTGATGCCGACCCGCAACGCACGCAATGGCTGGCTGTTCACCCGCTTCGGCGACGTGAAGATCAAGAACGCCCGCTACAAGGACGATATGCTGCCGCTGGACGAAACCTGCGACTGTTATTGCTGCCGCAATTTCTCGCGCGCCTATCTGCACCATCTGCACCGTTCCAAGGAAATCCTCGGCGCACGATTGAACACCATCCACAATCTGCACTATTACCTGCAACTGATGCGCGAAATGCGCGGCGCCATCGACGCCGGCACCTTCTTCGCCTACACGCAGCAATTCAAGGCCGAGCGCACGCGCGGAGTTTAATTCCTGCCAACATCTTGCAAATATGCCATGAGGATCAAAATAGGCCTCATGGCAGAGCGCCAGTGCTAGAATACAGCGCTATTTTTCAATCTAATTACCGGAGTTTCCCGTGTTTATTTCCAACGCTTATGCGCAAAACCCTGCCGACGCCCTCGGCATCGGCGGCAACCTGACCAGCTTCCTGCCGCTGGTGCTGATGTTCGTGGTCATGTACTTCCTGATGATCCGTCCCCAGCAAAAACGCGCAAAAGAGCAAAAAGCGATGATGGACGCGCTCTCCAAAGGCGACGAAGTGGTCACCGCCGGTGGTTTCCTGGGTAAAGTGGTCAAAGTCGCCGACAGCTATGTGACGCTGGAAGTGGCAACCGGCACCGAAATCGTCGTGCAAAAAAGCTCGATCACCACGTTGCTGCCCAAGGGCACCCTCAAGGCCCTGTAAGCCTGGCCGGGCGGCGTTTGCCGCCCGCAAGCGCTTGGCGCCGCGCGCTTTCACCCCTGACCTGACAAACTATGAACCGCTATCCAGTCTGGAAATACATCCTCATCGCCGTTGCCCTGTTGCTGGGCGCGCTGTACACGGTGCCCAATTATTTCGGCGAGTCGCCGGCGCTGCAGATCACCAGCGGCAAAGCCACCGTCAAGGTGGGTAGCGACATGACCACCCAGGTGGCGGAGGCGCTCAAGCGCGACGGCATCAAGTCCGACGACGTCAAGTTTGAAGGCGACGGCGCGCACAGCGCGGTGCGGGTGCGTTTCACCGACGCGGACACCCAGTTCAAGGCCAAGCTGGCGCTGGAAAAAGACCTGAACGTCGATCCCCAGGATCCGACCTATATCGTCACCGTGAACCTGACGCCGAACACGCCGAAATGGCTGCAAAGCATCAACGCGCTGCCGATGAACCTCGGTCTGGACTTGCGCGGCGGTGTGTATTTCCTGCTGCAAGTGGACACCAAGGCGGCGCTGGAAACGCGCATGAAGGGCATCCAGGCTGGCACACGCGGCCTGCTGCGCGACAAGAACGTGCGTCACGCGGGCATCGAGCGCAACGGTGGCAGTCTTGAAATCAAATTCCGCGACGTCGACAGCCGCAACAAGGCGCATGCCGAACTGTCGGGCAATATGCCGGACCTGGCGTTTACCGACGTGGGCGAGGGCAGCGATCTGAAACTGCTGGTCACGCTCAAGCCGATCGCCTTGAAAAGCACCATCGACGATGGCGTCAAGCAGAACATCGCCACCCTGTCCAAGCGCGTCAACGAACTGGGCGTGGCCGAACCGATCATCCAGCAGCAAGGTCCCGACCGCATCGTCGTGCAACTGCCTGGCGTGCAGGACGTCGCGCGCGCCAAGGCCATCATCGGCCGCACCGCCACGCTGGAAGTGCGCATGGTCGACGAGAGCGTGACACCTGGCACCGAAATGTCGGCGTCGATTCCGCTGAACTCCGAGCTGTTTACCGTCGGCAAAGGCGTGCCTGTCGTGCTGACCAAGGACGTTGTGCTGACGGGTGACTACATCTCCAGCGCCACCGCCACGTTCGACTCGAACCAGCGTCCGGCCGTGTCGATCGACCTGAACGGCGACGGCGGACGCAAGATGCGCGACGCCACACGCGAGCGGGTGGGCAAGAAAATGGCGATCGTGTTGTTTGAAAAGGGCAAACCGGAAGTGCTGTCGGTGGCTACCATCCAGAGTGAACTGGGTACCCACTTCCAGATCACCGGCATGGGCAACGCGGAAAACTCGACCGAACTGGCCTTGCTGCTGCGTTCGGGCGCACTGTACGCACCAATGGAATTCATCGGTGAGCGCACCATCGGCCCGCAGCTGGGCGCCGAGAACATCGAAAAAGGTCTGCATTCGACGATGTACGGTTTTGCCGCCATCGCCGTGTTCATGATTTTCTACTACATGCTGTTCGGCGCCTTCAGCGTGCTGGCGCTGGCCTGCAACCTGTTGCTGCTGATCGGCCTGCTGTCGATGATGCACGTGACGCTGACGCTGCCCGGCATCGCCGCAATCGCGCTGGCGCTCGGTATGGCGATCGACGCCAACGTGCTGATCAACGAGCGTATCCGCGAGGAACTGCGCAACGGCAACACGCCGCAGGCGGCCATCTCGGTCGGCTTCGAGCGCGCCTGGGCCACCATTCTTGACTCCAACGTGACGACCCTGATCGTCGGCCTGGCGCTGTGGATCTTCGGTTCCGGTCCGGTGCGCGGCTTTGCGATCGTCCACTGCCTGGGCATCATGACGTCGATGTTCTCGGCCGTGTTCGTCTCGCGCGGCGTCGTCAACCTTTGGTATGGCCGTCAGAAGAAGGTCAATTCGCTGGCGATCGGCACGGTCTGGATTCCGGGCCAGGGCAAGTAATCTGAACAGCGCGCCGCGGCCTTGCCCGGCGCGCGCGTCAACACTCTACACAGGATTCAAGATGGAATTTTTCCGCATCAAGAAAGACATTCCTTTCATGCGCCACGCGTTGATCTTCAACGTGATCTCGGCGCTGACCTTCGTGGCCGCCGTGTATTTCCTGGTGACCAAGAGCCTGAACTTTTCCGTCGAGTTCATGGGCGGCACCGTGATGGAGCTCAAGTATGACAAGGCCGCCAATCTGGAAGGCATCCGCAAGAACCTCGAAACGCTCGGTTATTCGCAACCTGAAGTGACCAGCTTCGGCACCGCGCGCGAAGTGCTGGTGCGCCTGCCGGTGATCAAGTCGATCAAGGGCGCGACCGGTTCGCAACTGGTGTTCGACACCTTGTGCAAGGCCGAGAGCGGCACGGTCAAGCAGTTCGCCACCACCACCGACAAGGGCGAGCACGTCGAGCGCTCCGGTTGCGTGGGCGCGGCCGGTGCCGAAGTGCTGGAGCTGCGCAAGGTCGAGTTCGTCGGCCCGCAAGTGGGCGAGGAACTGGCGCAGGACGCCATGAACGCGCTGGTGATGGTGGTGATCGGCGTAATGGCCTACCTGGCCATCCGCTTCGAATGGAAATTCGCGGTTGCGGCAATCATCGCCAACTTGCATGACGTGGTCATCATCCTGGGCTTCTTTGCCTTCTTCCGCTGGGAGTTTTCGCTCACCGTGCTGGCGGCCGTATTGGCGGTGCTGGGTTACTCGGTCAATGAATCGGTGGTCATTTTCGACCGGATTCGCGAGAACTTCCGCAAGCAGCGCAAGGCGCCGGTGCATGAGGTGATCGACAACGCCATCACCAGCACCATCTCGCGTACCATCATCACCCACGGTTGCACCCAGATGATGGTGCTGTCGATGTTGTTCCTGGGCGGCCCGACGCTGCACGGCTTCGCTATTGCGCTGACCATCGGTATCTTGTTTGGTATCTATTCGTCGGTGTTCGTGGCCGCCGCCGTGGCCATGTGGCTGGGCGTGAAACGCGAAGACCTGATCAAGCCGATCAAAGAAAAGGACGAAACCGACGGCGCAGTGGTGTGATGGCTGGGCGCTCCGGCACGCCGGCGCGCCCGACCAACATCTGCGCACTGTGTGCGTTGCCGCACCGAAGTTTCCGCCGGCTTTGCATATAGTTGGGTTGTCTCTTGTGGACCCTTTGGTTTTGGACTTTGCCCGCTGCTTGCAGCGGGCTTTTTTTTACCTGTACCTTTGCGGCGTCGTCGGTAGCGCCTGGCGCACCCCTGGGCGGCGTGATGCGCAACCCTGCGCAATCCGGTTGTGAGCCCCATAAAACTCGCTGATCATGCGTGCGTGAACGGTTTTCCGCATCGATTGACGTGGTATGTCGGCAAGGCGTTCGCAAGACGACGGCAGGTGACGTCGACGATTGCAGCGTATTTTGTTGGGGCGCGTATGGACTCTGGATTCAGCTTCTTTGGCGGCATGGTGATGCTCGTCATGTTCCTCTTGGTGGTCATCGCGTTGAAAAACGCGGCGCGCGCGCACACTGCGGCCAACAATGCCGAACGCACGATTGATGCCTTGTGCAAGTTGACGCGCGAACTGCGCCAGGACGTCACGGCCCTGCAGGCTGCGGCCCGGACGGTCAATGCGGCAGAGCCAGCGCAGCGTAGCGCGACGGCGCCAGCGCAGGCGCCCGACCCGGGCCAGGCGGTGCCAAGCCGGACGCTCGATCCGGGGCGCGCCGAGCATGCCGTCGTTGTGCCGCCTGTCGCGCCGGCCGCCGTCATGGCGTCCGACGCGTTCAAGGCAGGCGATGCGGCAAGGGCTGCGCTCGTACCATCTGGCGCTAGCGCCCCGGTGCCTGATACGAGCGTCAGCGCGCCCGTTGTGGCGCAGGCTGGCGCCGCGTCGACAGGTGCTGTGACCGCGCCGGCAGATAAGGTGCGCGCCGTCGCTGCCGCTTTCGCCGTCGCTGCCGCGCAAACGTCGGCGCCGTCCGCATCCGCATCCGCATCGACGTCGCCATCTGCGTCCGCGCCCACCTTGAACCGCGCGTCGCTGCGCAGTTCGCAGGCCGTGGCGGCCCGCGCAGAAAGCGAACCCGCTTGGATGGCCAAACTGTGGTCAACGGCAAGACAGTGGCTGTTCGGCGGCAATCTGGTGGCCAAGCTTGGCCTGATGATCCTGTTCATCGGCGTCAGCTTCCTGCTCAAATACACGGCCGCGCGCGTCAGCGTGCCGATCGAGTTCCGCCTGGCCGGCGTGGTGCTGGCCGACATCGCGCTGCTGGCGTGGGCCTGGCGCATCCGCCTCTCGCGTCCGGCCATCAGCCTGCCGGTGCAGGGCACTGCGCTGGCGATCCTGATGCTGGTCACCTTCGGCGCTTTCCGGCTGTACCACCTGCTGCCCGGTTCGATGGCGTTCGCCTTGCTGTTCGTGCTGACGGTGTTCACCTGCGTGCTGGCGCTGCTGCAAGACGCGCGTTGGCTGGCCGTGTTCGGCATCACCGGCGGCTTTGCCGCGCCCATTCTCGCCTCGACCGGCGGCGGCAGCCACATCGCGCTGTTTTCGTACTACGCGCTGCTCAACGCCGGCGTGCTGGCGCTGGCACTGGTGCGCTCGTGGCGCATGCTCAATGTGCTCGGTTTCGCGTTCACGTTTGTCATCGGTACCACCTGGGGCGTGCTGAACTATATGCCCGAGCACTATCTGTCGGTACAGCTGTTCCTGATCCTGTTCTTCGTCTACTACGTGGCCATTGCGCTGTCGTATGCGGTGCGCCAGGCCCCGGGCCACAATCAATACGTCGATGCCTCGCTGGTGTTTGGCACGCCGTTGCTGGCGTTCGGCCTGCAATACGGGCTGGTGCGCGAGATGGCGTTTGGCCTGGCCCTGTCGGCGATGGCGCTCGGGCTGTTCTACGGCGCGCTGGCGCTGGCAACGTGGCGTCGCGGCGGCGCCGGCCTGCGCATGCTGATCGACTCCTTCATGGCGCTGGCGATCGTGTTCGGCACACTGGCCTTGCCGCTCGCGCTGGACGGGCGCTGGACCTCGGCCGCATGGGCGCTGGAGGGCGCGGCAATGGTGTGGATCGGCTTGCGCCAGCAGCGCACGGCGGCCTGGGTGTTCGGCTTGCTGGTGCAGCTTGGTGCATGGGTGTCGTTCGGTGCGTCCGTCAGCGGGCTCGATACCAGTGCCGCGCTCGGATCGAATTTGTGGCTGGGTTTCTTGCTCCTCGGTGCCAGCGCCTTTTTCATGGCGACCAATTTCCGCGCCCAGCGCGATGACGGCGCCACGCACCGTTTCGGCTGGCTGGCGGGCGCCTTCCTGGTCGGCGCGTCGATCTGGCTGGTGCTTGGCGCCTGGGTCGAAATCGTACTGCGCACGCACGGTGTCGACCGGTCCAATCTGCTGGTGGCAAGCGCGCTGGTCGCCGCCATCGGCCTGGCGTTCATCGCCCGGCGCATGGACTGGGCGCTGGCCAGCCGCTTGGCGCTGGCGGCGCAGTTACTGGCCGGCGGCACCTTGCTGCTGTTGTCGGTGATGAGTTGGGAATGGCGCAGCGCCTCGCCCGATCTGTTCGACCGGCCGATTCTGGGCGCGCTGATGATTTGTGCCGGCGCGGGATTCACCAGCTGGAACCTGATGCGCCAGAACGACAAGCGCCTGCACCTGCTCGCGGCCGCATCATTGGCCTGGTCGCAGCTGTGGTGGTTCGGCACCATCCTGCCGCTGTTGGCCGGCTGGACCAGCACCCACTATCAAATATTCACCAGCGGAACCTGGGGAGCCAACGCCGACCTGTGGCGCGCAGCCTACGCGCTGCTGCTGGTGGTCAGCGCGCCGCTGTCGCTGTGGCTGGTGCGTCGCCTGACGTGGCCTGCGCTGCGCTGGGCCACGGTCACGGTATGGGCTGGCTTGGCGTTGTGTACGCTCGATATGCTGTTCACGCTGTATCCGCAAA
The DNA here is from genome assembly GCA_038207625.1 of Burkholderiales bacterium. Classification (GTDB taxonomy): domain Bacteria; phylum Pseudomonadota; class Gammaproteobacteria; order Burkholderiales; family Burkholderiaceae_D; genus JBBQZO01. Next base: position 47,919 of record JBBQZO010000030.1, read on the forward strand.
ATCAGCTGCCGCATTCCGAAACCGTGCTGGCATGGCTGGCGCTGTGGCTGACCGGCGAATGGCTGCTGCGCAAGTGGGCGCAGCAACACTGGGCGCTGTCGGACCTCATCTTGAAACTGCTGCACACGGTGCGCACCGCGGGCCCTTGGTTGATGATCTGGCCGGTCTGCGCGACCTGGATCGCGCGCTATCTGCAAGACGGTAACAACGCCGAGGCGCAGCTGCTGGCCGACGCGGGCTGGCACGCCAGCGCGAGCTGGGCGCGCTTCGTGCCGATGTGGTTGATGATGCTGGCGTTGTTCTGGCTGATGGCACGCTGCCGGCGCGCCGTCTGGCCGGTGACGCCGCTCGCGCATTGGTATCGGCACAGTCTGATCCCGCTCGGCTGCGTCTGGGCGATCCTGCTGGTGGCGGTGTGGAACGTGACGCAGAACGGGGCGATGGCGCCGTTGCCCTATGTGCCGCTGATTAATCCGCTGGACCTTTCCAGCTGTTTCGCGATGCTGCTGGCCGTGGCGTGCTACCGCATGATGCATGGCGACATTCGGCCGGCATGGTCGGCGCGCCTGCCGCAGGCGGGGGCGTGCATCGCGTATGCCTTGTTCAACCTGGCCCTGCTGCGCGCCGTCGCGAACTACCGCGACATCCCCTACGACTTCGATGCGCTGTTCGCCTCCCAGTTTGTGCAGGCGATGCTGTCGCTGGTGTGGTCGGGCACGGCCTTGCTGCTGATGCGCCACGGCGCCAAACGCACGCAGCGCGGCCCGTGGCTGTACGGCGCCGCTTTGCTGGCTCTGGTGGTCGGCAAGCTGTTCCTGGTCGACCTGTCCAACGTGGGCGGGGTCGAGCGCATCATCTCCTTCCTAGGCGTGGGAGCCTTGATGGTCGGCATCGGCTACATCGCACCTTACCCGACGACGCGCGACAAAGCGTCGGCAACGACAACGACGGTCCCCGAGACCGACTTCACGGAGTCATGACATGGCATTGAGCACACTCTTCGGTGCACGCGTGCTGGCCGCCATGCTGGCCATTCCAGCTTGCTGCGGCGCCGCCGAGCCGGCATCCAGCGACACGCCGCGCGACTATTCCCACAGCATGGCCGTGAACATCAGCGGCCAGCAGGGCGTGGTGCAGTTGCGCCTGCCGTCCGACGTGTATCTGCACGCGCGCTCGCCCGAGCTGGCGGACGTGCGCGTGTTCGACGCCAGTGGCGCACCGTTGCCGTTCGCGCTGCAGCACGCGCCGGCGCAAACGCGCATCAGCCACCGTGCGCTGACTGCCAGGATATTTCCGCTGATGGATGGCGCGACGCGCGCCGATCAGCAACTGGATCTGGACATCAATACCGGTCCGGATGGGCGCCTGTTGTCCGTCAAGGTGCGCCCCGACGGCCAGCGCGGCCACAGCGACGCGCCAGCGCATTTGAGCGGCCTGGTGCTGGACCTGCGCGAAGGCGCGGCCACGGGCAGGGACGACGCCAGCCCGCTGATCGACGCGCTGCGCTTCACGCTGCCGGCCGGCACGCGCGCCTACCGGGGCGAGGTGTGGGTGGAAAGCAGTGATGACCTCAAGCATTGGGACGCGCTCGGCGCGGTGGAGCTGAACTGGCTGGTCAACAACGCCACCGAGACGCTGGAAAGCGACCGGCTCGACTTCGCGCCGCGCCGCTTCCGCTATGCGCGCCTGCGTTGGCGCGCCGGCGAGCCGATCGCGTTTGGCGCGATCAGCGCCGAGTCGCCGAGCCAGACCGAGCTGGCCGCGCCGACCGTGCAACTGTTGCTGGCGCCGCTGGCCGGCCACGAACCGCGCGACCTGTTGTATCAGGCGCCGCTCGGCATCGTCGCGCAGAAAATTGGTCTGCAATTTAGCGAGCAGAACGTGGTGCTGCCGGTGACGATCGGCAGCTATCGCGAGCTGCCGCCGCGCCAGTTCGGCCAGCCCACGCACTGGCAATTTGAACCTTTGCTGCGCACCACGTTTTATCAGATCACCCAGCAGGGTCAGACGCGCGCCTCGGCCGACGTGGCAGTCGGCCCCATACCGACGACGCAATGGGTGCTGCGCACCGACACGCCCAGCGCGACCAAACCGACGCTGCGCTTGGTCTGGTCGCCCGCCACGCTGGTGTTTCTGGCCAACGGACGCGCGCCATACACGCTGGCCTTCGGGCGCGACAAGGCGCCAGCAAAGGCGCTGGACGTGACGCAAGTGGCGCCCGGATTTTCGGCGGAGGAAATTGCCAACGTTGAGCAAGCGACCGTCGGCGCGCTGCGTGCCCAGGCGGACTTCAAGGCCGGCGAGGACAGTGCGCTGAAAACCGCCACGCAGTCGTCGCGCCAGCGCGCGCTGGCCTTGTGGGGAGTGTTGCTAGCTGGCGTGGCGTTGCTGGCCTTCATGGTCTGGCGCCTGATGCAACAGATGAAGTCCCCGCCAAAGCCGCCGGATGCTTGACGATCGCGCGGCAGTTGCCATGTCAGGTGATGTACACGATTGCCGCGCGGCGTCTGGATTTGGCCGAGTCATAAGACAGCTGCACCGTCCCTTGGCTGGCGTCACGCAACGCCGTTTCGGCCACGCCGGCTTGCCGCAGATATTGCATTGCGGCTTCGCCAGCGTGCGTTCGCGCCCAGCTATCGAAGGGTGCTGAGATAGGCGCCAGCCCCGGGGGGAACCCGGGGCCGAGGTCAAGCCAGACGGCGCTTTACGCCATTACTGGAACTTGTAGGACGCCTTGACGTAGAACACGCGACCGTACGGGTCCGAGTAACGTCCGTCGTAACCGACCTGATTGCCGCCACCTTGGGTGCGTACCGAGAACGGTGGTTCGGCGCCGAACAGATTGCGCACGCCGGCGGTGAGCACCAGATCCTTGTTCATCGTTACCCGGCTCTGCCAGTCGGCCGTGAACAGGCCTTTGACGTCGCGTGCCAGGTCGGTCGGCGCGCCGATCGAGCCGTCCGGATTGGCCGCATGCACGGTGCCGTCGTCGGCAGTGATGACCTGGTCATGGTAGCCCGAGTGCCAGTTCAGCGCCAGCGTGTGGGAGAACATCGCCGATTGCGTCAGCGACGCGATCAGCCTGGTTTGCCAGCGCAGCGCGACGTTGTTGTACTCGTCGAAGCGACCGACGCTCTTGGTCACGCCCACGCCCGGCACATCCGATTCGGACGTGTGGGTCCAGGTGCCGGTCCAGTTCAGGTTCAGCTTGCCAAACTCGGTGTTGGTCTTGAAGCTGTGGTCCCAGTCGATCCCCTGATAGTGCGAGGTGGCCAGATTGAACGGCGCCACGGTGCCGGCCAGCACATTTTCGCCCGCGGTCGAATCGTAGATCAGCTTGAACAAGCCCTGATACGCCGCCGCATTGCCGAACAACATTTCCTCTGGCAGGGTGGAGATCTGGTCGCGCATCTTCACGTCCCAGAAGTCGAAGCCGAGCGAGACGCTGGCGACCGGTTCAATGCGGATGCCGATGGTGCCTTGCTTGGATTGCTCAGGCTTGAGGCCGGCGTCGCCCGAGGTCGGGTTGCCGCCGTTGATGGTGGCGTACTGGGTGTTGCCATTGCAGCCGCCGGCCAGCGGACTCGAGCTTGGCACCGGGCAGTTGTACTTGCCCGACGTCACGCCGCCCGAGGTGGGCGGGTTGACGATATTGTCCATCGTCGGCGCCTTGAAGCCGGTGCCATAGGATGCGCGCAGCAACACCGACGAGGTTGGACGGTAGCTGGCCGCCAGCTTGTAGGTGAACTTGTTGTTGGCGTTGCCCAGCGTCTTCGCGCCCACCAGGTTGCCGTCGATGTCGTAGTTGATGGCGCTGTCGATGGCTTTGTAGCTGTCGTAGCGGGCCGAGGTGGTCACGTCAAATTGCTTGGTGATCGGCGTAAACAACTCGGCGAACGCGCCCCAGCTCTTCTGGCTCGAGTCGACCGGCACGCCGCCTGGCCCGAAGCCGATGGCGGTGTTGGTGAAGTTCGGTTGCTGCGCATTCGGACCTTGCTCGATCGCGCTAGGAATCTGCGAGAACGTTTGCTTGGTGAGGTCGGCACCCAGGCCGAGCTGGGCGCTGCCGCCGTCAAGCTTGAACACTTCGCGGCTGCCGCGCAGGCTGCCGATGTCAAGCGTCGACTTGTTCGAGTAGCGATTGGTGTGCAGCACGGCCGGCGCCAGGATGGCGGTCGAGGCGCCCGACGGTGCGAACGGGTCGAAGGTGCCAGCGGCCTGAATGGCGCTGTAGGCATCCTTGCCCAGATAGCCGCCGTCGAAATACTTGTCGCCCTTGTTTTGCGAGCGGGTCAGCGAGGCGTTGTAGTCCCAGTCCATGAAGTCGCCGCCGACGCCGGCCACCAGATGGGTTGAATTGGCGACGAAGCGGTCGGTGCGTCCACCCGCATCGGTCAGGCGCAAGTTCATCTTGGCCGATTTGACGTTGGCCGGATCCACACCCAGGCTGGTCAGATAGGGCGTGACATACTTGGTGTAAAGCGGGCTGCTGAGGTCCATCGCCAGGCCTTGCGCAGGCGGCGCCCAGCGCGCGGTCATCTCGAACTGGGTGGCCACCGCCTCGGCAAACAGCGTGGCGTGATCGCCCAGTTTCTGGTTGAACGAGGCGACGAAGCTGTCGCGTTTGGTTTTCGGCACCAGCTGTACGGTCGCCCCGAAGTCGTACCAGCATGAAGACGCGTTGGCGGCGTCGACGACGACGTAGGTGTTCGCGCCGCACTTGCCATCTTTCATGTAGTTGGGCGAGAACGTCAGGGCGGACTGGCCCTTGATCGCGTCTTTGAAGCGCAGCGTGGCCGAGGCAGGCGCCGTGTTGACGGCTAGCTGGTACAAATAGTAGTCCTTGCCGCTGTCGCTAAATTTGCGCATGCCGGTGTTGGCGAACGGGCGGTCCTCGGCGTTGAGTTCCTTTTGTTCGTCATGGCTGAACGCGAACATGGCGTTGTAGCCGTCCTTGTCGAGATCGCCAAACCCCTTGGTGATGCTCAGGCTCTGGCTTTGTCCGCCGGTGTGTTGCGGCGCGTTCGCGTTGGCCTCGATGGTGAGGTCGCGCACGTTCTTTTTGGTGATGAAGTTGACCACGCCGGCGATCGCGTCCGAGCCGTACAGGGCCGAGGCGCCGTCGGTGAGCACCTCGACGCGTTCGATCGCGGCCAGCGGGATGCTGCCCAGATTGACGGCGCTGCCGGCGCCGAACGAGGCCATGCGCCGTCCGTTGAGCAGAACCAGGGTATAGCCTTCACCGATGTTGTGGATCGACGCGGTCTGCACGCCGGTACCGCCGTTGACCGACTGCGAAGAGTTGGTGAAACCCTGCATCGACGGCAGCGCCTGGATCAGTTCGGTGACGCTGGTGGCACCGCTTTTTTTGATTTCTTCTTGCGAGATCGACAGCACCGGCAAGGCGCCTTCGAGCGCGATGCGTTTGATCGAGGAGCCGGTAATTTCCACGCGCTGCACGACAGCCTCGTCGGCCATGGCCGACTGTGCGGCCAGGCCGAACGTGGCAGCGACGCCGCTGGCGAACATGAGGCGCAGCGAGCGCGCTAAGACTTTTTCCATCATCATTTCAATTAAACTCCATTGGTTGAACTGCGAACGTTAGCGCAAGCTCCGATGCGAGCTTGTACTGATTTTTGCTTGCGCTGGCGCGCGGGACTCCGGTGCAAAATCCGATGTCTGCCAGCTGACGCAACAGCCGTCACGGCGGCGTGCCGCCGGTGATCCACGCGCTGCGGCACAGCGTGGGCGCGACTCTGCCAAGCGTGCCGCCATTGCAGTGGGGCGCGACGTTCAGGTGGGGCGATGCGTGTTTCCCGCTGTGCGCCGCAGCGTTGTACGCATCGGGCGGCGCCTGACTATGTGGGTCCGGCGAAAGTGGAAGTGGCCGCTTATGGCTGCACTTCGTGCTGCCCGATACTGTGCAATTGGTGCGCTGGTGGTGGTTCTCGGCTGGTCATTTTTACGAGAAATTATTCTAGAACAGCGATTGCGCACGCAGCAACCAGCAAAGCGGCACTATGCCGTTTTAGCGCGATGGCACGATGCAAACGACCTATGTTGTGTGCACAATTGGCGACGCCCTGTGTGCGGGCGGCGGCGCTGTCAGCGCAGTGCGATCAATTTTCCGCAGGCCTGCGTCGTTTGCTGTGGCAAGCGTGCCAGCGCCAGGTCGGCAGCGCCGACCTTACGCGCCGCACGCGCGCCACGGGCCGTCGGCGAGCAAATCGCCGCGTCGGAACATGGGCAACCTGGCTGCGTTTAGGCAGGGTGAGCTCTGCACGTGGTGGCGCCGGTGGTATCGACCACCCGAGCGCCGTCGCCTCACTTGCCTTTGTAGATTCCTGCCTCGAGTATCAGTTCACCCTGACGCAAGACGTAGGTCGACTTCTTTTCGATTTCGTTGGACACCGGATTGTTGTAGCGGTAGTCCACCCAGCCCTTGCCCTTGGACTTGGCAAGTTCAATGATTTCCTTGCGAAAGAACTTCCCATCTGCATCCGGTAGCACCACCAGGTTCTTGCCGACCAGTTTCGGATTGTTCGGATGGGCCAGCACCGTGCCATCGAGCGCGCGTACGTACAGGTAAATGTCGCCGTTGATGAACTCGGGGTTTTTTTTGTTGATCTCGGCGATCAGTACATCCTTGCCGTTCTTTTGAAGGAAGGCCACGCCCTTGTCGACCAGCGCGATCGCATCGTCGGGGTTGTCAGTCGCGCACGATGGCGTGGCATACAGTGCGCATAACAAACATGCCAGAAAGCCTAAGCTTTTCATGATCTCACCCTGTGTGAACGATGGAACCGCTCGACGATGCGCATCAGGCGCGCCAGATTGGTGCGGCGACCCTGCTTCATCATACGAGGGAAGATACCCTGTCGCAAGCTCAATTCGAGGCCTCATTCGATCGCGGGGCCGCTCACCTGCGCGGCCGCGCGCGCGCAGGCATTGGCCAGTAAGTAAGACAGGCCATCGATGCGATGGGCGCCCCATCAGCCGGCGGCAGCCTGGCGCAGGCGCGCACGCCAGCGCCAGGCTAGGCGCTGGCGTTCTCGTCCCGGTAGGCGCGCGCCTCCAGCTCCAGCCAGGCGCGGAAATGGGTCAGCGTGGCCGATTCGGCCTTGCCTTCCGGGTACATCAGGCGATACGTGTTGCCGCTCTCGAAAGGGTGGGCGACCGGGATCGTCAGCACGCCGGCTTTAAGTTCGTCCTCGACCAGGAACGGCGGCATCAGCGCGATGCCCATCTGGTGGATGGCGGCCTGGCTGAGCATCGAAAACAGTTCAAAACGGGAGCCGGTCATGTCGTGCTCGACGGTGAGCCCTTGCGACTCGAACCACTGGCGCCACACGTAGGGGCGGGTGGTTTGCTGCAGCAAGGGGTAGGCGTGCAAGTCCCCCGCGTCGAGCCGTGTGCGTGGGCCGATCAGCGCGGGACTGCACACCGGCACCAGGTTTTCGCGCATCAAGGTATGCGCCTTCACGCCCGGCCAGACGGCCTCGCCGCAATGAATGGCGGCGTCGAATTCGGTGTCGTTGAACAGAAAAGGACGCGTGCTGGTGGTCAGGTTGATGGTAATGTCCGGATGGGCGCGCTGGAAGGTGGCCAGGCGCGGCACCAGCCAGCGCGTGGCGAAGGTGGGCAGCACGGCCAGTTCCAGCGAGCCGCCCAGGCCCCGGTGCGCCATCAGCTCCAAGGTGTCGCGCTCGACCGCGTTCAGGCGCAGCGCCACCTGGCGGCTGTAGGTGCGCCCCGCGTCGGTCAGCGTCACGCCGCGTTTGCTACGGTGGAACAGGCTCACGCCGAGAAAGCTTTCCAGCCCGGCGATCTGGCGGCATACTGCGCTTTGGGTCAGCGCCAGTTCGAGCGCGGCCTTGGTGAAGCTTTCATGGCGGGCCGATGCATCGAATGCCATCAGGGCCCAGGTATTCGGTATTTTTCTGCGCATGGCGATGCCAAATTGGTCGATGTGTGCGGTTTGCGCACAAGCTGGTGCGGATTATGCGTTTGCCTGGCGCCGTCTGGCCCTCTATATTATCGTGAATCAGACTAAATAACCGTTTTCCATGCCGCGCGAGCTATGCGCGAATGGAATAACAGTGATCCACCGACGCCCAACCGCACACGAAGGAACGCCATGACCTCGAGCAACTCCAAAGCCAAATTCCACTGGGATGACCCACTGTTGCTGTCCCAGCAGCTGAGCGACGAAGAACGCATGGTGCGCGATGCCGCCGCTGCGTACTGCCAGGACAAGCTGCAACCGCGCGTGCAGGACGCGTTCCGCAACGAAACCACCGACCCCGCGATCTTCCGCGAAATGGGCGAGCTGGGCTTGCTGGGACCAACCATTCCGGAACAATACGGCGGCCCCGGCCTGAACTACGTCAGCTACGGCCTGATCGCGCGTGAAGTCGAGCGCGTCGACTCCGGCTACCGTTCGATGATGAGCGTGCAATCTTCGCTGGTGATGGTGCCTATCTATGAATTCGGCACCGAAGCGCAACGCCAGAAATTCCTGCCTAAACTGGCCACCGGCGAATGGATCGGCTGCTTCGGCCTGACCGAGCCGAACCACGGTTCCGACCCTGGTTCGATGATCACCCGCGCCAAGAAAGTACCGGGCGGCTACAGCCTGTCGGGCAGCAAGATGTGGATCTCGAATTCGCCGATCGCCGACGTGTTCGTGGTCTGGGCCAAGGACGACGAAGGCGCGATCCGCGGCTTCGTGCTGGAAAAAGGCATGGCCGGTCTGAGCGCCCCCGCAATCCACGGCAAGTTCGGCCTGCGCGCCTCGATCACCGGCGAAATCGTCATGGACAGCGTGTTCTGCCCGGAAGAAAATGCATTCCCGGATGTGCGCGGCCTGAAAGGTCCGTTCACCTGCCTGAACTCGGCGCGCTACGGCATCGCCTGGGGCGCACTGGGCGCGGCCGAAGACTGCTTCCACCGCGCGCGCCAGTACGTGCTGGACCGCCATCAGTTTGGCCGCCCGCTGGCCGCCAATCAGCTGATCCAGAAGAAGCTGGCCGACATGCTGACCGAAATCACGCTGGGCCTGCAAGGCTGTCTGCAACTGGGGCGCATGAAGGACGCCGGTTCCGCGTCGGTCGAAATCACCTCGATCATGAAGCGCAATTCCTGCGGCAAGTCGCTCGACATCGCCCGCGTCGCGCGCGACATGTTGGGTGGTAACGGCATCTCCGACGAATTCGGCATCATCCGCCACATGGTCAATCTGGAAGTGGTCAACACCTACGAAGGCACGCACGACATTCACGCGCTGATCCTCGGCCGCGCGATCACCGGCATCCAGGCGTTTTCCTGATATCCAGCACAGCGAAAGGATGATTTTGTGAGTCTGCTTCCCGACATCAAGGTGCTGGACCTGACGCGCGTGCTGGCCGGCCCGTGGTGTACCCAACTGCTGGCCGATTACGGCGCAACCGTCATCAAGATCGAAAAGCCCGGCGTGGGCGACGACACGCGCCACTGGGGGCCGCCGTTTGCGATGGATGCAAACGGCAACTCCAGCGGCGAGGCGGCCTACTACCTGTCGGCCAATCGCGGCAAGCAGTCGGTCACGCTCGATTTCGCCAAGCCGGAGGGCGCGGCCTTGCTGCGCCAGCTGGTGGCGCAGGCGGACGTGCTGATCGAGAACTACAAGGTCGGCAGCCTGGAAAAATACGGACTCGATTATGAGTCGCTCAAAGCCATCAATCCGCGCCTGATTTACTGCTCGATCACCGGCTTCGGCCAGACCGGGCCGTATGCGGCGCGGCCCGGATACGACTTCGCGATCCAGGGTATCGGCGGCTTGATGAGCATCACCGGCGAGCGCGACGACCTGCCCGGCGGCGGCCCGCAAAAGGTCGGCGTGGCGGTGGTCGACGTGATGACCGGCATGTACGCCAGTTCGGCCATTCTGGCGGCGCTGGCCAACCGCGCCAGCACCGGCGAAGGGCGCTACATCGACGTGGCGCTGCTCGACGTGCAAGTAGCGATGCTGGCCAACGTGGGCATGAACCATCTGGTGACGGGCGCCCTGCCCAAGCGCTGGGGCAATGCGCATCCGAACATCGTGCCGTATCAGGCGTTTGAAACGGGTGACGGGCGCATCGTCATCGCGGTGGGTAACGACGGCCAGTTCGCCAGCCTGTGCCGCGTGCTGGGCAAGCCGGAGTGGTATCAGGATGAGCGCTTCGCCACCAATCCGGCGCGCGTCAAGCATCGCGACATTCTGGTGGTGCTGATCGCCGAAGCGATCCGCCTGTGGCCGGCGCACGAATTGGCCGAAGCGCTGGAAGCGCGCGGCGTGCCTTGCGGGCCGATTAACAATCTGGCGCAGGTGTTCGCCGACCCGCAGGTGCAGGCGCGCGCGATGCGCGTCGACGTGGCGCATCCGACGGCTGGCAGTGTGCCGCAAGTGCGCCATCCGGTGCGCTTTTCCGGCGACGCGCTCGCACCGATGACGGCGCCGCCGACGCTGGGCCAGCACACCGATCAGGTGCTGCAGGACATGCTGGGCATGCAGTCGGACGAAATCGCCGTGCTGCGCGGTCAGCGTCTGGTCTGAGGGCACCCACGGCGGCCAGCGCGCGTGGTCCGGGCGGCCATGCAATGCCGTCTCTGCGGCCGCGGACCTGGGGCTGGGCTGCGATACCGTGCCGTCGTTGCCGCGGCGCGCCCAGCGGCCTTTGATCATGCATTGGCTGCGCCGCGCCGTTCGGCACGCGAGCCGCCACTTTCCACAAATGGCGCGCCAGATCTGGCCGCGCACCGACCAGGGGCGAGGCCAGCATCGACACGAAAATCCGCTCCCTTGAACTGGTGCGCCCCGAAGGCGCGCGCAGTTATCTGTTGGCAGCGCCCGAGCAAACGTCGGCAGGCAAACGTCCTCTCGTCATCGTGTTGCACGGCGCCGGTGCCAACGCCGCGCAAGTACTCGGTTTGGCGTTTCCGCCGTCACCGTTGTCTGTCTGGCTGGACATCGGCGCGCGCGAACAACTGGTGATCGTCGCGCCCAACGGCCGCAAGAAGAGTTGGGACGACAGCTTCGCGCACTCGTTCATCAATCCCGATGTCGACGACACCGGTTTCATCAGCGCCATCATTGATCAATCCATCGCCGACAACGACGTCGATCCGGCGCGCGTGTATGTGATTGGCGCCTCCAAAGGCGGCGTCATGGCGTATCGGCTGGCGAGCGACATCGCCCCGAAACTGGCGGCCTTTTGCGCGGTGCTCGCGGCCATGCCGGTCAAGAGCAAATGCGCGGCGCCGACGCTGGCGCTGTCGACCCTGATCATCGCCGGCACCGCAGATCCATTGGTGCCGTATTTCGGTGGCCGGGGCTTCTACTATCCCCTGCTTGGCAAGTGGACCAGCGTGGATCAATCGGTCGCTGTGTGGCGCACGCTGGCCCGGATTTTCGATGCGCCGGCGGTCAGCGATATCGCCCCGCGCAACGCCAGCGACCCAACGCGCGCGACGCGTTTTGTGTGGGGCGCAGACCCGTGCAAACTGCAGGTGGCGCACGTCAGGATTGACAAGGGCGGCCACGCGGAACCGAGCGCAGTGAAACGTTATCCTCGCTTGCTGAGCCGGCTGGTTGGCGCGCAAAACGCCGACTTCGAAGTGGCCGAGGAAGCGTGGGCATTTTTCAAGGACAAACGACGCGGTTTGTTGCCTTGAGAATGAATCAAACCTGGCCTGGATTTTTTGTCTCGAAGTAATTTCATTGGCCACTTTTTAAGCTATTTTTTCAATAGTTGATTGTATCTTGCCACTCCAACAATAATTGAGGCGGGAATTATGGCCAGTAAGATTCTTATCGGATTATCAGTCGCAAATGAAATAAAATTTCCCAGTCCGTTGTACCAACATAGAAAAAATATCAGGCCAAGCAATAGAATGCATGCGAAGGCAAATCCATTCTCAATGGATGACAATAGATCTTTGTTGGAACGTGGCATAAGATTCTCCTTGGAGTAATTACTCCGTTGCTCCGCAACGCAATTCTTACCAGGCTATTGGAAGAGGAAATTTTGCCTCAAAAAGAACCTAAAACCACCCTAATAGTGACGGTGGATTGCCTGTAATTTAAGCAAAATCATACTTTTTGCTAAAATTTCAGGCAATTTTTTTTGTCCAGATTTTGAAGAACTTCCCACCACCGAATGATTTTTCAACAGCGCTGCTAATCGCCGCGCACAGTTGGCGAACTGCGTGGCGTGCCGATTCGATCGCGATCAGATGGGCGACGTCGATCGTGTCGCCGCGCGGCGTCGAGCGCGCGCGCCGGCAGCACGGCGTTGCTGACGATGCTGCGAGCCTCGTTTACAAAAACCAGGCACATTCGCGCGCGCTGATCTCGTTCATGAAGGCGCGTTGATCCTCGCGCCGGTTCTGGCAGTAGACGTTGACGAACTCGGCGCCCAGGCCGTGCGCGACGAAGTCGGCGCCGGCCATCTGGCGCACGGCGTCGAGCATATCGGTGGGGAAGTCGACGCCGCTGCCGCGCTCGTCGTTCAACGATGCGATCGGCTCGCGCGCTTGTTCGAGGCCGTATTCGATGGCCGCCAGCACGCAGGCCAGCGCCAGATACGGATTGGCGTCGGCGCCGGACAGGCGGTGTTCGATGCGCAGGTCGTGTGGCTCGGAGGCGGGAATGCGCAGGCAGGCGTCGCGGTTCTCCACGCCCCAGCTGGCGCGACTGGCGGCGTTGACGGCGCCGCTGGTGTAGCGCCGGAACGCGTTGTGGGTGGCCGCGTGGATCGGCATCGTGTGCGGGATCCAGTCCAGGCAGCCGGCGACGGCGTGGCGCAGCGCGGCGCCGTCGCCCGCACCTAGCAGGTTCTCGCCATGCTCGCCGTACAGGCTCACGTGCAGGTGCAGGCCGCTGCCGGGATGGTTCAGGTAGGGCTTGGCCATGAAGCTCGCCTCGCAGCCGTGCTGGCGCGCCACGCCGCGCACCACGCGCGCGAACATGGCCGAGTGGTCGGCCGCGCGCAGCACGTCGCTGGAATGCTCGAAGTTGATCTCGAATTGGGACGGGCCATTTTCGGACAGCATGGTGGTGGTCTTGATGTCCTGCAGTCGGGCGCAGCGCACGATGTCGTCCAACACGTCGGCGAAGTGGTACAGGCTGTCGATGTCGAACGCGGTTTCGTCCTGCGCACCGGTGGTGCGGTCACGCGGCGCTTGCGGCAGACCATTCACGCGCAGCGGGTCGATCAGGTAGAACTCCAGTTCAAAGGCGACGGTGGGGTGGATGCCTTTGGCGCGCAGGCGCTCGAGCACGCGCGCGAGCACGTCGCGCGGTTCGAAGCAGACCGGCGCGGCGCTGCCGGTGGAGGTCATCATCATCTGCGCGAGGGGTTCGCGCTGCCAGCCCACGCGCACCAGGCTGCCCGGAATCAGGCGGCGCGGCGTGTCCGGGTCGCCGTCTTCAAACGCGTATTCGTCGATTCGGTACACGCGCCCCTGGGTGCCCAGCAGCAGCATGTTTTGCGGGTATTTCAGCATCGTGCCGGCCGCGATTTTTTCGATGTGGGCGATCGGAAAACGCTTGCCGTGGAAACGGCCGGACAGGCCCATTTCGATCAGGTCGACGTGTTCGATGTCCGGATGGCGCAGGCGGAAGGCGCGCACTTCTTGCAGCAAGCTGTCGTCGGTTGGCGGGCGGGTGTTCATGGGTTTCTCCTTCGTTCAGGGCGGGGGCGAACTGTTGATGCGCCGGTGACTCCGGCGCGCGAAAGCGGGGTCAGAGTAATTTGTGCGATGCCCCCGCACAAAAAAACGCTGCCCCCGGTTCCGCTGGCGCTGCGGGTATTCGTATTGCGGCGATGGCGATTCATGTCACTGCGCGCGTGCTCAGCTAAAGATCCACAGCACCTTCGTTTGCACGGCGCCGAGGTTGCTGTAGCGGCAGGGCGAGCCGCTACGGAAATGGAAGGCGTCGCCCTGCACCAGCGTGCGCTGCTCGCCATCGACCAGCAGCGTCAGTTCGCCTTCAAGCACGTAGCCGGCTTGTTCGTTGCTGTCCATGATGTGGCGGTCGCCCGATTCGGCGCCCGGCTCCATCACCGTTTCGAGCATGCAGAAGCGGTTCGACAGGTCGGGCGAAACGAGGTGGTCGACCACCCCGCGCGCATAGTTGAGCGTGCGCCGTTCGGCCGGACGGGTGACCCAGGCGCAGGCGGACGCTTCGGCCTTGGGGAAGAAGTAGGTGGTCGGCACGCCCAGCGTTTTTTCGATCACGTTCATGTCTTCCACGGTCGGCTGCGACAGGCCGCGCTCGATCTGCGACATGAAGCCGACCGAGCGGCCGATGCGCCCGGCCAGCTCCTGCAGCGTGAAGCCTTTGCGCTTGCGCAGGTCGCGGATCAGGCCGCCCAGAGTGGCGCCGGCGGGAGTTGCTTGGTTCATCGTGGTCCTCGTTGAATTGGTTTCGTTGGTCTGGCAGAGGTTCATCGGAGCTATGTGCGTTGCGTGATTCGGGCGCGCCGCGCGGAATGCGGCAGATGCGGTGCGCGCTAGAGCGCGTCGCGCAGGCGGTACCAGGCCTTGCCGGCCGCCTCCAGCGATGGCGCCAGCAGCGCGCCGCCGGGAAAGGCGCGCTGGCGCAGGCGCATGAACAGCGTCAGCTTATCGGGCTCGCCAAGCAGCGCGTCGGCGACCGCACGCGCGGCGGCGCAGGTGGGCAGCACGCCATGGCCGGAATAGCCCTGCATCCAGTACACATTGCCGCGCCGGCCCACATCGGGCGCGCGGCTCATGCTGATGTCGATGTGGCCGCCCCAGCCATGCTCGATCCTGACGCCTTTGAGCGCCGGGAACACGCGTTCCAGGCGCGGGCGGATCGCGCCGGCGATGTCGTGCGGGATGCCGCCCAGATAGGTGCAGCCGCCGCCAAACAGCAGCCGATGGTCGGGCGTGATGCGAAAGTAGTCGAGCACGAACTGGTTGTCGGTGACGCAGGTGTCGCCCGGCAGCAAAGCCCTGGCGCGGGCCGCCTCCAGCGGCTCGGTGGTGACGACGAAGGTGCCCACCGGCAGCAGGCGGCGACTCAATGCCGGGTCGAGCCGGTCGATATACGCGTTGCAGGCGAGTACCAGCGCGTCGCAGCGGATCTGGCCGTGTTCGGTGGTGACGTGGATGCGCTCGCCCACCTCATGATACGACAGCGCGCGCGTTTGCTCGACGATCTGGCCGCCCGCCAGTTCGATCGCCTGCGCCAGGCCCAGCGCGAGCTTGAGCGGATTGAGGTGGGCGCCTTCCGGATCGAGCAGGCCGGCCTGGTAACGCTCACTGGCCACCCAGTCGGGCAGGGCATTTTTTTCGACCAATTGCAGACGCTCGTAGCCCCATTTCTCGGCCGCGTGGCGCTGCCATTCGCGCAGCAGCGCGACGCGGCGCGGCAGCACCGACGTCCACAAGTGGCCGGGCCGGTAGTCGCAGTCGAAACCGTGGCGCGCGGGCAGCGCCTTGACTTCGGCCGCGGCCCAGCGCATCAGGTCCCACAACTGACGTGCGTCGTCGCGTCCCAACGCCTGTTCGAGCGGGTCCATGTCGCACGACCAGCCCAGGATCGCCATGCCGCCGTTGCGCCCCGATGCGGCCCAGCCGACCCGGCTCGCTTCGATCAGGGTGACGCGCTTGCCGGCCAGTGCCAGTCGCAGCGCCGTGTGCAGGCCGGAAAAGCCGGCGCCGATGATCAGCACGTCAGTATCGATCTCGCCCGTTTGCGCGGGGCGGGGCGGCGCCGCGCAGGTGCTGGCGTAGTAACTGTCGATGTGTTCGGTGGCGCGGTGAAACATGGCATCCTTGCGTGAAAATTTACTTTTGATATTTCATGAAATAGTTTATCAGTATTTTCATGAAAATTTCAATGAAAATTTCATTTGTCGCCAAAATCCGCGTGCATGGGCTGCTGACCGCTGACCGCTGACCGCTGCCAACGCCGCGCATCGTGCGTCCGCGCGCAGTGGTGGCGCCACAGCGCGTCAACGCAAATGAAGGGCAGTTCGCCTGGGCTGCGCGCCCGCCGTCCGCCGGGCGCGCCATCGTGCGCGCGGTCATCGACGTCGCGACGCAGCCGGACTGCTTGTCGCATCAGCAATGCGGGCGCGCCATCGATGCGACGGTGCGGTAAATACTCGCGTGCGCCCGCTAGCTGCGTGGCGAGTTGGGTTATGCTGTCACCTTGGGCGCGCGCCGCCAGTGCGGCTGCTGCGCGCTCCAGCCACGGAGGACTATGTTGAAGATTGCATCTGGCGCGTATTCAAGATCGATTGCCCTGCTATCCCTGTGCGCGTGCGCCCTGGCGCAGGCGCAGGCGCCGCTGCAGGCATCGAAGGTGGCCACCGTCAGCACCGAACGTTTGCTGACCGAGTCGAAGCTGGCCAAGGCGGCCGATGCCAAGCTGGTGGCCGAATTCGGGCAGCGTGAAAAAGCCATCCAGGAGCGCACGCTGCGCATGCGCGCGCTGTCGGCAAAGTTTGCCGCCGAGGCGGGCAGCCTGAGCGAACTTGAGCGTAACAAGCGCGCGCACGAACTGATCGACATGGATACCGACATGCAGCGCCGGCAGCGCGAGTTTCGCGAGGATTTGAACCAGCGCCAGAACGAGGAACGCGCCGGCATCGCGCAGAAAGCCTTCAAGATCATCGGCCAGATCGAGGAGCAGGAAAAAATCGACATCGTGCTGCAGAACGCGGTGTGGTCCAGCCCGCGTATCGACATCACCGACAAGGTACTCAAGCTGCTCGACCAGTAACATCGATCATCATGCGGGCGGCGTCGGGCCGCCGCTCAACCGCCAAGCCACGCCAAGACGACCCATGCCCACTCTCGACGCCCAACGCCATCGCGCCCAGCGCGCTTTTCTCGACAGCGGCGCCGCGCTGACGCTTGGACAGGCGCATCACTGTCCACTCACGCCGGGCCAGCTGGCCGCGCTGACGAGCGATTCGGCGCATCTGGTGCGGCGCATCGATTCCGGTCTGACGGCGACCATCTACCAGTTGCGCGTGGACGGGCGCGACTATGCGCTCAAGCGTGCACGCGCGCAGTGCCTGGTGCAAAACGCCGACGGCCAAACATCGTTTCTCAACGAGCTGCAACGGCGCGCAGACATCGACCAGTTGGCGCGCCGGCATGGCCAGTTCGAACGCTTCGTGCCGACCATCTACGGCTCGCTGGCGCACGGGCTGATCGTCATGCCATGGATCTCCGGCCAGAGCGTGGTGGACTGGGACGAACGGCGTTTGCGTCAGCTGTTCGACAGCGGCCGCGAGCTGCTCGAACATGGCTTGTTCGAGTGGGACTACAGCCCGGGCAACCTGCTCGATGATGGCGCGACGTTGTGGCAGTACGACTACGGCTATATGTACCGCTTCGATCCGCTGTGCCAGTTCAACTCGGCCGGGCGGGGCGCCGACACGGCGCTGTTTCACCTGGCCGAACGCTTCGAGACGCGCAGCTTTTTCGGCTGGCTGCTCGGGCGCGAGCGCGAGCTTGGACAGGACGCCGCACTGGCCGCGTTCCGGCTGGAGAAGCAGGTGGCGCTAGAGTGCTACGAACGCCTGCGCGCGAACTTGAACGAGCGCGGTGCCACGCCCACCGTGCTGGCCTGGCTGGACGGCATCATGCACGCGTGGCGCGTGGCATTGCACGGCGATCTGGCGACGCTATACCTGAAGGAAGGCTGGCGTTCGCATGTGATGGATCTGGACGACGACCTGCGCGGCCAGACCTGCACGCCCGGCACGCTGGCGCGCTGCGACTGGCTGCTCGCGACACTGGAGCACCATCTCGATGCGCTGCGTGCCTGCGACGCCCTGTTGCATAGCGACGTAGACTGCGACCAGGCCAGCCTGCTGTTGCGCTATCAAGGCTATCGCGCGCAGGCGCAGCGCTATCAACTGGGCGGCCGCGCGGCATGACGGGTTTGCGCGCCGCCGATGCTGGCGCTGGCAGCCCGGCCAGCGGGTCAGCACGGCGACACCGGCCAGCGCGGCAAGTCGGGGGCCGCGTCGTTGGCCGCCGTCGGCCATACTGATCAGCGATTGGCAGACCGATGCGCACACTGTATTTGTCCCTGTTATGCGTGGCCGGCACCGTCGGCCTGCTCGGCGCCCTGACGGTTGGCGCGCCGCTAGCCGTTCTCAATGCACTCTCGCCCGGCGGCGCGACGCGCGTCAGCAGCGCCGTGCCATACGGGCCGGGGCCGCGTCGCCGGCTCGATGTCTACACGCCCGAGGGCGCCGGCCCTTTCCCGGTCGTGGTGTTTTTCTTCGGCGGTAACTGGGTCAGCGGCGCGCGCGAAGACTATGCCTTCGTCGGGCGGGCGCTGGCGGCGCGCGGCATGGTGGTCGTCATTCCCGACTATCGCCTGTATCCCGAGGTCAGCTATCCCGACTTTCTCGACGATGCGGCGGCGGCCGTCGCATGGAGCGCGCGCGAAGCGGCCCGCTACCGCGGCGACCCCGGCCGGCTGTTCGTGATGGGCCACAGCGCGGGCGCCTACAACGCGGCGATGCTGGCGCTGGACCGGCGCTGGCTGGAACGCCAGGGCTTGGCGCCCGCTGCGCTGCGTGGCTGGATCGGCCTGGCCGGGCCGTACGATTTTCTGCCGGTCAAAAACAAAACGACCCGGCCGGTGTTTCATTTTCCGGACACGCCACGCGAGTCGCAACCGCTGATGCACGCGTCGGCCCAATCACCGCCGGCGCTGCTGATCGCCGCGCGCAGCGACGCACTGGTCAACCCGACGCGCAACACCGGCGGCATGGCCAGCGCGTTGCGCGCGTATGGCGTGCCGGTGACGGAAACGTATTTCGACAAGGTCAATCACTTCACGCTGGTCGCCTCGCTGGCCGCGCCGCTGCAGGTTCTTGCCCCGACTGTCGACGCGGTGGCGCAGTTCGTCGCCAGCGACGGTGGCCGGCGCCCGTCGGCGCCGCCGCGCTAAGTACCAGCGATGGGATCGACCGGGATGAGCAGGGATGAGCCGGATATGCGGGCCGGTCACCAATGGCGTGCCGCCATGTAGCGTATAGACGCTGGCGGGTCCATTTCGGCGCCGACGATGAGCTCACGGCGCCGTCGCCGCAGGCCATATTCGCTATTCTCGCTGACGCTGACGCTGACGCTGACGCTGACGCTGACGCTGACGCTGACGCGGCTGAGTGGTCGGCATCGGCGTTGCTCGGCGCGATGGCTCGCGTCAGACGCTGTCGCACTAGTTCATTGCGACGCCGTCTGAAGAGTGGGGCGGGCGTCCACGCTAGCCGCAACTGCCGATCGCGCCGCAGGCGGTGCAGAAGTCGCAGCCGTCCTTTTTGATGACGGTGCTGTTGCCGCACTCGCGGCACAGTTTGCCGGCCAGCGTGGCGCCGCCGTGCGCCGGATGCGTCGGCTCGGCCATCACGACCCCCATCGCGTTGATCGGCAAGCCTTCGCTGGTGAGGATGCTCAGCATCGAATAGCGGTGGATCACCAGCTGTGCGATATACGCGACGGTGGACGGATAGCTGGCCTGCTTTTCACTGCCCGGCACGCGCGCCAGAAAGTCGCCGCGCGGTTCTGCGTAGTTGAGCAGCTTGCGCAGCTTCATGCCGATCCAGGCCGGGTCGATCACGCGCATGTCCAGGCTGAGCAATTTGCACAGGCCGTCGAGCGCGCGCGGGTGGCCGCCGGTCAGCCACATGCTGTACGGACGGCGGCTGCCGTCGGGCATTTGCAGCTCTTTGAGCATCAGCACGAACTCGTCGTCGGTGGACGGGTTGCGCACGTCGGTCACCCAGGCCAGCGTGCCGTCGGTGCCGGTCTTCGGTTCGTGCGCGGCGAACAGCGCGTTGAGCACCGGGCTCGGTTCGTCGGGCTTGATTTCGAGCGCGCCCAGTTGGCGGTAGCGCCATTCGACCAGCTTGGCCAGCGCCGCCGTCGCGCTGGGCACCTGCACCAGTTCGCCGTTCGGCGGCATCGGCATCGCGAACGCGTCGCCCGAGGCGTGCGCCAGCATCGAGAATTTCTTGGCCAGCCAGCCGCGGTCGTTGGCGCGCATGTCGGTCGACAGCGTCTTGGCGATCGCGTCCAGTCCGCGCGGCGGCTGGCCGCCCAGCACCCACACTTCGAACGGCACGCCGCCCTGGTCGGACACCACCACCGCGAAGTCGCCCTGCGGCGTGCTGATGGTTTCGCTGACCCAGGCCGAGGCGCCGGCCGGCAGACCGGGGCGCGACGGCCAGCGCAAGGACGCCAGCGGCGGCGACATCGTCACCTCGGTCAGCACCAGGCGCTTGTCCTGCTCGGACAGCGTCATCGTTTGTGGTTTGCCGGGCGCATCCGGGGGCGTCGTCGGCACCGACAGCACGGCGCCCAGCACGCTGTTGGGACGGTAGGTGGTGATGCCCTTCAGACCCTGCTGCCACGCCTCCATGTACAGGTGCTTGAAGTCCTTGTACGGATAATCTTCCGGCACGTTGACGGTCTTCGAAATGGCCGCGTCCACGTAGGGCGCGACGGCGGCCACCATCAGCATATGGTCGAGCGCGGAAATCTCCAGCGCCGACACGAAGCATTCGGGCAGCTTGTTGGTGTCGTGCCCCAGCGCGCGGTACAGGCGATAGGCGTGGTCTTCCACCGTGTAGGATTTCTTGCTGCCGTCGGGCATGCGCTTCATGCGGTTGTAGAACCACGAAAAGGCCGGCTCGATACCGTTCGACGCGTTGTCAGCGAAGGCCAGCGAAATGGTGCCGGTGGGGGCGATCGAGGTCAGGTGCGAATTGCGGATGCCGTGCGCGCGGATCTGCTCTTTGAGTGCCTCGGGCAGGCGCGCGGCGAAGCCGCCGGCCAGGTAGCGTTCGGCGTCGAGCAGCGGAAAAGCGCCCCGTTCGCGCGCCAGTTCGACCGAGCCGCTGTAGGCGGCGTCGCGCATCGCGCAGGCGATCCGCACGGCCAGCTCGCGTCCCGGTTCGGAATCGTAGCGCACGCCCAGCATGATCAAGGCGTCGCCCAGGCCCGTGAAACCCAGTCCAAGGCGGCGCTTCGCTGCGGCTTCGCGCGCCTGCTCGGGCAGCGGCCAGTTGGTTTCGGTCAGCACGTTGTCGAGCATGCGCACGGCCACCTTGGTGACCTGCTCCATCAGCGCAAAGTCGAAAGCGGCGGCGCCGGAAAACGGCGCGCTGACGTAGGCGGTCAGATTCAGGCTGCCCAGGCAGCAGCAGCCGTAGTCCGGCAGCGGCTGTTCACCACAATTGTGCACGACCAGGCCGTTGGCGTCGAACGCGTTGATGCCCGGGATTTGCACGTCGAACACCGCGTCGGCGGGCGCGCCGTCGATGCTTTGCACCTGCGCGGTAAAGCGCTCGCGGTTCAGCGCGCGCTGGTAGCCCGCCAGCGCGGCCTGCAGCGCGCCATTCTTGTCGGTGTCGGCAAAACCGATGCGCTGCGCAAACAGCGGCAGATTATCGCCCGCGATGCACAACTCGTAGAGCGCCTGGCTCAGGTAGGGCGCGCTGCCGCCTTTGCCATCTGGCATCAGCTTGAACACGGGTTGCGGGCCATGCCCTCCGTTATAGATGGTCGATGCGATGCCCAGGCGCAGCAGCATGCGCTGGATGCGCTGCAAGGTGGATTTGTTGACCTGGGTCAGGCGCACGCTGACGCCTTTGTGTTGGCTGCCCTGCACGGAGCCGTCCGCGTCGAACATGCCGCGCAGGAAGCCGACGTGGAATGCCGACGAGGTGGCCTCGAACGCGTCGCTCATCGTCTTGGCGCCCGGACGCATGCCCAATTCGTGGGCCAGATCGCGCAGGCTGCTGCTTTTCATGCGGTATTCCTGGCGACCTTCGATGGCAAAGAATCCCCTATGGTCGGCGCGCGTTTTCAGTTCCCGCATGGCCAGCTCGGCGGCGTTGATGATGCCGTTGTCGAGCCCCTGCGGCGCACCGTTGGCGCTGGCCGCCTTCGCCTTGGGCCACACGCTCAGTACGGCCGCTTCGGCCTTGAGCGTGCCGTCGCCAAGCAGCAGGCCGAGCAAGTATCCCTGGGCTTCCGAGTATTGCCCGTCCCAGCCCTGCAAAGCGCGATGGTTGTGCAAGGCGATCTGGTCGCCCACCGCCAGTTCGCCGGCGGCGACCCATTCAAATTCCTGCCGGTAGCGCGTGCTCGACGCGATGCGGCGCACCAGATGGTCGGGCGTCAGTCTCAGCTCGCCGCCTTCGCGGGTGCGCAACGTCAGTAGCGGCTTGACGCCGGTGCTGAAAAACCCTTGTGGGCCGGATGCATATTCCTGACCGTTGACGATGGCGATAAAAGGCTGACCGATCAAGTGCTGCACCTGGCGCGGGCCGGCGCTGGTGGTGATCCAGGTGTCGGCCGTCACGCACGGGTTGGTCGCCTCGATCTGCTCGCAGTAGGCCAGGTTGTTTTCCAGGTTGATGCGGTCCAGGTACAGCACGCCCGGCTCGGCTGCTGCGTAGGTGCTCTTCATGATCATGTCCCACACGTCGCCGGCGGCGACGCTGCGGTAGACCCAGTTGCCATCCGCGCGCAGGTAGGCGCCGGCCGCTTTCAGTTCGGCGTTCGGCTCGGCCTTGTGCACCAGTTCGAACGGCTCGCCCGCCTCGACGGCGCGCATGAAGGCGTCGCAGACACCGACCGAGATGTTGAAGTTGTTGAGCTGGCCGCGCTCCTGCTTGACGGTGATGAAGTCGAGGATGTCGGGATGGCTGACGTTGAGCACGGCCATCTGCGCACCGCGCCGCGCGCCGGCCGATTCGACCGTCTCGCACGAGCGGTCGAACACTTTCATGTACGAGATCGGGCCGGAGGCGCTGCTGCCGGTGCCTTTGACGCGCGCCCCTTTCGGGCGGATCGCGGAAAAATTGTAGCCCACGCCGCCGCCGCGGCGCATCGTCTCGGCGGCCTGCGCCAGCGCCGTGTAGATGCCCGGCTTGCCGTCCACGCTGTCGGTGATCGAGTCGCCCACCGGCTGCACGAAGCAGTTGATCAAGGTCGTTTGCAGGCCCGTGCCGGCCGCGCTGGCGACCCGCCCGGCCGGGATGAAGCCGTGCTGCATGGCCCACAGGAAGGAATCAAAGCGCGCCTTGCGCTGCTTGGCCGGCTCGAGCTGGGCCAGCGCCTTGGCCACGCGCGCTTGCACCTGCTCGGCGCTGGTTTCGTCGCCCTTGGCGTATTTCTCGATCAGTACTTCGGTGGAAATGTCTTGCGGGCTTGCCAGCAAGATGGCGGCGCTGTCCAGATTGTGCATACGGGTGTCCTCGAAATCGGCGCCGGCGGGGCCCACGCGACTCGCGCGTGCCGGGTCCCCGCCGGCGGGCATGCTCAAAAAAAATGCCCGTTGTCGCCAACCGTAGTCAGCAGCAACGAGCCAAGTCCTTCATCATCATTTCTGCTGTACAGCGACATGGGGTGTTCTGTGAGCGGAAATAAAAACCGGTGAACCCATAGTACTTGAGCAGGCGCAAAGTGCGACTTGATGGGCATCAAGTTTTCAAGCAAGGCCTCATGGTGCGCGCAATCCGTCGATATAGTTGTCCGCCGCCACGGCCGGGCTGACGTCGTTGCCCAGCCCCCGTCCGAGCAGCATCGCCCCTTGCAGCACGGCCAGCAAGGTCGTGGCGTGTTCGGCCGGCGTCAGGCGCGCCGTCAGCGTCGCGTCGCGCTGGCCTTGCGCGATGCTGCGCGCCAGCCAGTCCAGATTCATCTGGAAGAACGCGCCGACCTCCAGGCACACGTCGGGCGCCAGCGATTCGGCCTCGGCGCCCAGGATGCCGCACACGCACAGGCGCCGATCGCGCCGGTAGGTGTGGGCAAACAGCGCCGCGTAGGCCGACAGCCGGGCCGGCGCATCGGCGTGGGCCGCGTCCAGCGCTGCCAGCGCGGCGCCGAAGCGGTGCGCGTAGCGCTGCACGACAATGCGCACCAGCTCGGACTTGGTGGCGAAATGGTGGTGGATGCTGGGCTTCTTGATGCCGATCGCGCGCGCGATGTCGTCATAGGAAAAGCCGTTGTAGCCGTGCAGGGCGATCAGCGCCTCGGCCGCATCGACCACCCGGCTGGCGGCCGGCGTGATGTCGCTGAACTGTCTCATGCGCGCGGCTCGTGCGCGGCACCAGTTGGCAAGTGGCCGGTCTTGACCAGGATGGTGCAGCCTTCGCGGCTGAACGGCTGGTGCACGCTGCCGTGCGGGCTGCGGATCCAGCTGCCGCGCGGGTACCGTCCATGTTCGTCCTGGAAGGTGCCGGCCAGTACCAGGATCTCCTCGCCGCCGTGGTGGCGGTGCGGCGTGAAGTAGGTGCCGGGCGCCCAGCGCACCAGCGCCGTGTTGCCGCGCCCCGATTCGGACAGCGGCAACACGGTCAGCCCGGGCACCATGCCGGGAAACCAGCGCGCGCTGGCGGTGTCGATGACGACGCGCTGACGGTCCTGCGGGTCGAGCTGACGCAGTTTGACGAACAAGGTGCAGCCATCGACCGAGCCGGGGCTGTGGCGCGAGCCGGGCGGATTTTTCAGGTAGGTGCCGGGGCCGTAGCACCCATGTTCGTCCTCGAGCACGCCGTCGAGTACAAAAATCTCCTCGCCCAGCGCGTGCTCGTGGGCGGGAAAGCGGGCGCCGGCACGGTAGCGCACGATCGAGGTGGCGCGCGCCACTTCGTCGCCGTCGCGTTCGATCAGCTGGCGCTCGACCAGCGCCTCGGGCGAGCCGACCCAGGGCAGGGCATTGGTGTCGACGACGACGCGCAGGGAAAAATCTGTGTGCAGTTGCATGTGTTGAGTATCCTACCGACTAATAGGTAGGTAGATTAGCGCGTCCGCCCGCGCAAGTCAATTGCCGTGCGCGGGGGAGGGGCGCGCGCAGGCGCGCGCCATGCGATTACAGCAGCGAAGCGGTCAGCGAGCGCACTTCGTCGGCCGATTCGGCCAGGATGCTGTGCAGCGAACCGTCGCCGATGGTGAAGTCGATCGTCGAGGCCGATTGGATGGTGGTCGCGCCGCTCGGCTGATGCAGCGGCGAGCGCACCGGCGCCAGGTCGTTGGCCAGCAGCAGCGTGTCGCCCAGGGTTTCCGGCGGCAGCGCGCGCATGCCGTTCCACATCGCTTCGATCGCTTCCATCACGGGGGCCGGCACGCCGAGTTTGTTGAGTACGGCGCGTCCGACTGCCTGTTCGCCAAATTCGATCCAGTCTTCCGGCTCGCCGTCGAGCAGGCCGGGGAATTCCTCGGCGCGCGAGAGCATGTAAAAGCCGCCAACCTCATGGACGATACCGGCGAACATGGCCGTCTCGGGATCGACGTGGGTCACGCGGCGCGCGATCACCTGGGCCAGCGCGGCCACGTGGGCGGTGTGCTGCCACAGTTGCTTGGCCTTGGCGCGCAGCACCGGGTCGACGATTTTGCTGTCGAGCTGACGCGCGATCACCGCGGCCACCAGCGCGTTCAGGGTGCGAAAACCGACCCTTTGCACGGCCGCGCGCACATTCGTCACTTCCATGCCGGAGCGGTTGTAGGCCACCGAGTTGGCGATGGCGACGGCGCGCGCCGCCAGCAGCGGCTCGCTGGCCACCAGCTTGCCGGCCGCATCGGCATGGCAGTCGGGATCGTTCAAGGCTTGTTGCAGCTTGAGCGAAGCGTCCACATTGGTGGGGAAAGTGAGCTCGCCGCGACCGGCTTGCGCTGCGATACTCTTGAGGGCGTTGAGTCTATCCATACGAAAAATTATACTCTCAAAATTTCGCGTGGCGCGACACAAAAAAGATTCTTTACAGCACTTATTCGAGTGCCTGCACGCCGCCCAGATACAGCGCCGCGCCGGCCAGGCAGATCAGCGAACTGCACACCCAGAACGGGGTGAGGCGCGCGCGCGCAAACAGCAGCATGGCAAACACCACGCAGCCGCGCAGCAAGTAAATGGCGCCGATGGCGTACAGCACCGGGCGCAGCAGCGGCAGCGCGGGCAGCAGGCCGGCGCCCGACAGCGCATACGCCGACCAGCCGGCCAGCACCAGCGCGATGGCCAGCGTGATCAGCGCAGCGCGGATCTGGCCCCGTTCGGCCATGCGCGCCATGCGCTCGCCGGCGCCAAAAAAACGGTACCAGCGCGCGCCGCCGGCAATGATGGCCAGGTGCAGCGCACTGGCGACGGCGCTGAACGCGCCGGCCAGATACAGCGTCAACTGGGCCGTCATCGGGCCGGCGCTGCCGGGAAATACACGATCAAGGCTCGCTGAAGATGGCGTCGCAGCCGTCCTGGGTGCCGTCGGTGTCTTGCAGTTCATCGACCAGGCCCAGGTCGAACAATTCCTCGACGGCGTTCATGAAGCTGTTGATCTTGGTCGCGCCGATCAGGCGGTAGATTTCGCCGGCTTCGTTGCGGATGCCGATCAGCATTTTTTCCTGACGCACGATGTCGGGCGTGCTGACGTTGAGCAGCAGGTTGCCAATGATGTCTTTGTCAAATTTCGACGGTTTCATGCCTTCAAGCAGGGTCGTTTTCAATATGGTTCCTTCAGTTCTGGTGTGGAGGGTGACACCAGCGCACCACTGGCGCTGGAGATCGTTTGCTTGAGTTGCGCCAGTGGCGTCTCGATGGCGGCGAAATCGGCTTCGGTGTAGCCGGCAAACAACAGTTTGCCTTGCGCCACCACTTTCGGAAACACCTCCGCGAACAAGGCCTCGCCGCAGGGCGTCAGGCGCACGAAATAAGAGCGCTTGTCGGTGCAACTGCGCACCCGCGCGACCAGGCCTTTTTGTTCCAGCCGGTCGATCACGCCCGTCAGCGTACCCTTGGTAATCAGGGTCTTTTCGCCCAATTCCTTGTAGGACATGCCGGCCGTGTTACCCAGCGTGGCGACGATGTCGAACTGGGCATGCGTGAGGCCGTATTCGCGCACCGACTCGGCCGAAAAACGCGCAAAGCCTTGCATGCATTCCGCCAGCAAGCGGACACTTTTTAAGTATCGTTCACCCATAGAACATGATTATAGCCCGGCCGTCACAATCCCGGCCGCCGTGGCTGCCTGCACAGAAACGGCGCGTCCCGGTTACCATAACGCAATACGCAGCGCGTTCATCCATTTTGTCGAGACTTTTCATGCCCCATCACCTGCGCGGCGTTCTGGCCCTGCTCATCGTCACCCTCGTCTGGGGTACCACCTTTCCCGCCATGAAGGACCTGACCGCCGATTTTTCGCCGGTGTGGATCGTGTTTTTGCGCTTTGCGCTGGCCGGCGCGCTGCTGGCGCCGTTCCTGCGCCGCGCAACCGGCGCCGACTGCCTCTCCGGCGCGATCCTGGGCGTGCTGCTGTTTGTGTGCTTCATGCTGCAGGTCGAAGGACTGGCGCTGACCAGCTCGAACCGCAACGCCTTCATCTGCGGCCTGAACGTGCTGATCGTGCCGCTGCTGGGGCTGGCTGGCGGGCGCAAGCCTGAGCGACGCATCGTCATCGCCTTGCTGCTGGCCGTGCTGGGCCTGGTGGCGCTGTGCTGGGACGGCGGCGCCTGGGGCCGCGGCGACACGCTGGCGCTGGGCGGCGCGTTCTCGTTCGCCGTCTACGTGCGCATGATGGAGAGCCGCACCAAGCAAGCGACGCGCCTGATGACGCTGACGGCGATGCAGATCATCACCGTGGCCGTGTGCGCCTTCGGCTGGCTGCTGTGGCGCGAAGCGCCGCGCGGATCGATCGATTTCGGCTACGGTGAACTGACTTACTGGAGCTATATGGTGGACGGGGTGCGTTTGCACGCGGCCAACATCATCTATCTGGGCGTGGTGGCGACGGCGGCCATCATCTCGCTGCAAACCTGGGGCCAGAGCCACAGCACGGCCAACGAGGCGGCCGTGATCTACGCGTTCGAGCCGGCCTGCGCGGCGTTTTTCGCCTACTTCTGGCTGGGCGAGACGATGGCCTGGCGCGGCTGGCTGGGCGCGCTGCTGTTGATCTCCGGTATGATAGTGAGCCAATGGAACGCCACGCCGCGTCCGCCCGCGCTGGCGCCCGACTGATGACGGCGGCGCCCGCGCCCGAGCGGCCTGGCCGGCGCGCCGACGTGGGCGACATCAGGCGCCACCCGACCAGGACTTCCGATGTTGAGACCGACCATCCCGATGCCCCGACTTTTCGCCGATGCCACTCGCTAACTTGCAACGCCTGAGCCAGGAGGCGCCGCTGCGCGTGCTGCTGATCAACGCGGGCGAACCGGACACGCTGACCTGGGCCGGCCTGTCCCAGCCGCTGCGCCTGGCCGCCAAGATCCTGGGCCCCGACAAGCTGCACGTGGACGTGCGCAGCCCCGACAAATTCGCCAGCGACGCGCCGCGCCACTGGCACCTGATCCTGCTGGTGGCCGACGAAAGCGGCGCGGCGCTGCGCCCGGCCGGTATGCGCAGCGTCATCGAGCGCTGCCGCGCCGCGCCGTTCTGGGGCGGCGTGGGGGCCGGCGTGCTGTGGCTGGCCGAAGCAGGCGCGCTGGACGGGGTGCGCACCGCGCTGCCGTGGGCGCTGTACGCCGACGTCGAAGCGCTGGCCGAACGGGCGATCCTGACGCCGCATCTGTACGAAATCGACACCAACCGGCTCACCTGCTGCGGCGGCGCGGCCAGCATCGATTTTGCGCTGACGCTGGTGGACGCGATCTACGGCGTGGGCGTCCAGTCGCAGATCAAGGAAACGCTGTGCATCGACCGGGTGCGCGGCAAGGAAGAGCGCCAGCGGGTGGCCTTGCAGGCGCGCTTTGGCGCCTTGCAGCCGAAACTGTCCGAAGCGGTGACGCTGATGGAAGCGAACATCGAAGAGCCGCTTTCGACCGACGACATCGCCAATCTGGTGGGCGTGTCGCGCCGCCAGTTGGAGCGGCTGTTCAAGCAATACCTGGGCAGCCTGCCATCGCGCTACTACCTGGAACTGCGCCTGCAGCGCGCGCGCCAACTACTGCTCGACACTCACTACTCGATCGTGCAGGTGGGCCTGATGTGCGGCTTCTCTTCGGGCTCGCACTTCTCGACGGCGTTCGGCGCGCTATTTGGCAACACCCCGCGCGAAGAGCGCCAGCGCAAGCTGCTGCCCCCAATTAATTAAGGTCAGAGTAGAATTAATTCGCAACTAATTGCAAAATAATTAGGGTCAGAGTCGAATTAATACGCAACTAATTGCTAATTAATTCGACTCTGACCCCAATTGTTTTGAAACTTCGGGCTTGCAAATGAAATAGGGTCAGAGTCGAATTATTCTGCAATATTGCAAAACAATTCAACTCTGACCCTATTTATTTTCTAGCGATGTCGGCGCCGTGAGGGCGCCGGCTTCATGCTGCGCTTACAGTTTGCCCGACACCGTCATGCCGATCGTGCGTGGGGCGAGGCGGTACGCTTCGTCGAAGAACTGCACGTTTGGCCGCTGGATCACCTTGTCGTTGTTGGTCAGGTTCTTCGCATACAGCGAGAACGACCATTCGCCGAAGTTCGCACCAACGCTGGCGTCGAGCGTGGTGTAGGCCGGACGCAGGTAATCGGCCTTGGCTGGATTGAAGGTCGGGCCGTGGCTCGAACCGGTCCAGTGCGCCGACATGCGCGCGAAACCGTCCGTTTTCTCGTTGATCGTGAAGCGGTATTCGCCGCCCAGCGTCGCGCTGTACTTCGGCACGCCCGGAATGGCCGCGCCCGCCGGCGAACCGAGGTCGGAGCTGGCATCGACCAGATAGGCGTCGGTGTAACCGGCGCCGAAGTCGATCGTCAGGTCGCGCATCGGCTTGGCTTTGACTTCGATCTCCACGCCGACGCTGCGCGCCTTGCCGCCGTTGGTCTCGTAGTCGAAGGTGCAGTCAAGCGAGCGGTCGATCTGGATATTGTTCCAGTCGATGTAGTAGGCGGCCGCGTTGATCGACAGGCGGTTGTCCAGGAAGCGCGACTTGTTGCCGACCTCGTAGCTCCACAGCGAATCGGCGCCAAAACTGGCCGGCGCGGCGTTCAGGCCCAGGCTTTTCAGCTCGGCGCCACACACCGACAGCGGAATGTCGCGGTTCTGACCACCAAGGCGGAAGCCCTTGGCCACGTTGGCGTACACCTGGTCGGTCGGATCGACGTTCCAGGACAGCGCAAACTTCGGCGTGTAGGCGGTCGTCGTCTGCTCGGTCGGCAGCTGGATCGTCATGCCCGGCGTCGAGGTGAAGAAGTTCGAGCCTTCGCGCGCCAGCGAATCGGTGGCCGACAGGCCGCGCAGGCCGACGGTGGCCGTCAGGTCGGGCGTGACGTGATAGCTGGCTTCGCCGAACAAGGCCTTCTGGGTGGTGCGGTAGTGGCGCGCGCTGAAGTAGGCGCTGTCGCCGCTGAAAGCACCGGGGAAGCTGCCCGCGACCACGTTCGGATCATCGGCGCTGACGCCGTATTTGCTAAACAGCGCATTGATGCCGGGGATAGGCTCGTTGTCGTTGACGGTCGTGTGCAGGTTCGAAAAATACGCGCCGGCCAGCCATGTCAGCGGGTTGCCGCTCTTCGGATCGTAGGACTTGGAGGTGACCCGGAACTCTTGCGAGAACTGGCGCACCTGGTTGGTCAGGTAGACGTAACCGGGCAGCACGATCAGCGCGTCGGCCAGCGGACCCGGTGCGACGAAGCTGCCGCCGATGTAGGAGCTGTTGGCCTGGGTGCCATCTTGCACGCGGTCGAAGCTGCGCTGGTAGTAGCTGGTGATCGAAATGAGGTCGGCACCGCCCAGGTCATAACTGATCGACAGGCTAGGCGTGAACAGCTTGTCTGTGCCCGGCTCGAGGAATGGTTTGCTGACCTGGAACGGCAGCAACGGCGCGCCCGTCACTTGCGACGTTGGATACTCGGTCGGCAGGTCGCCCGTCTTGATCTTCTGGTAGAACAGCGACGGCGAGATCGACAGCTCTTTCGTGACCTGCCACTTCATCGCCATGCGCATCACGGCGTCGTCTTCGGTATTGGTCTTGCTGTTGACGGTGGCCAGCGTGACCGGGTCGACCTGATTGATGTAGCCGGAGATGTGGCTGCTTTGCAGACCGATGCGCAGCGCCAGTTCATTCGGGATCAAGGGTACATTGAGCACGCCATTGATGGTGTTGTTGATGCCGCCGTGGCTGGTCGAGGAGACGTCGGCGCTGACACTGTTGTCGTAGCGTTTCAGGTCTGGCTGGTTGAGCAAGACTTTCAGCGTGCCGCCCATCGAGCTGGCGCCGTACAGCGTGCCCTGCGGGCCGCGCAGCACTTCGATGCGGTCGACGTCGAAGAACTTCGGTTCCGGGCTGCCCAGGCTGTACAGATTACGCGTCGTCATCGACACGTCGTCCATGTACACGCCCACCGTGCCGGAACCGGCCGACGAGGCGATGCCGCGCATTTCAATGTTCGACAGGCCCGGGCCATTGCCCTGCAAGCCGCCCGAGAACGACACGTTCGGCACCGAGCGGGTGATGTCTTCCAGGCCCGTGATGTGCTGGTTGGCGAGCGCGTCGCCGTTCATCACCGAGATACTGACGGGAACCTTGCTGGCGTCTTCCTTGCGTTTTTGCGCGGTGACGACGACGGTTTCGATCTGGCCCGACTGGCGCGCCGCTTTTTTCGCCTTGGCGGCCTGCTCGGCGCTAACCGGCGCGTCCGCGTCCGGTGTTGTTTGCGCCAGCGCGCTGCCGGCCAGTGCCGACGTGGCGGCCAGCAGGCAAGCCATGCGCAGGCTGGCGTGGGCGCCGAACATCGCTTGTATCGATGTGTTCAATGTTGTGCGTTTTACATTCATGCCACTTCCCCTTGATGCGTTTACCGCGATGGATTTGAAAAATGCACGATGCGCCCGCTTGACTGACGCCGCCAGTGGCGGCCGGTGGGCCGATCTGGCGGTGCGCGCTGGCGGTAGTGAGCCGCCAGATGTGCGCTGCGTCCGGCGCCGTCCGGACAAGGGTCAGTCCGGGACTCCGTCCCCGGGCAGGGGATGGAGGGCGCCGACAAGCGAGCGGCATCGACACGTGATGCGAGACTTGCGATGTTGCGATGTCGGCCGACCGACGCAAGATGGGGGCGCGACAGCGCCCAGCCGTCCACGCGTCAGGCTTGAAGAAAGATTAACTTGTCTAGACAAGGCGGTCAATTGCTTTGTCCAGCCTGTTCCTGTAACACAACAGTCATATTTCCATGAAGTAATGCGCGGCAGGCGGGTAAAAATGAAAATGCCTGTCGCAGATAGGAAAGAGTTTTCGTCGTGACGTTCCTATAATGATCCGACACGCCGTAGCCGTTGGAGCCGCGGACGTCCCTAACATTGGATGAGGAATGCCATGAACGCAAAAGTTGATTCGGGTGTCGCAGTGCGGCCGGTGACCAGACAAACCTTCGACGACGTGCTGGTGCCGACCTATGCGCCGGCCGCCTGGGTGCCGGTGCGCGCGCAGGGCCTGGACCTGTGGGACCAGAGCGGCAAGCAATACCTCGATTTCACCTCCGGCATCGCCGTCACCAGCCTGGGTCACTGCAATCCTGCGCTGGTCGAAGCGCTGACCGCCCAGATCAACACCCTGTGGCACCTCGGTAACGGCTACACCAACGAACCTGTGCTGCGCCTGGCGCTGGCACTGACCGAGGCGACCTTCGCCGACCGCGCGTTCTTCTGCAACAGCGGCGCCGAAGCGAACGAAGCGGCGCTGAAACTGGCGCGCAAATACGCGCACACCAAGTTCGGTGCGCACAAGTCGCGCATCATCTCCTGCCTATCCTCGTTCCACGGGCGCACGCTGTTCACGGTGTCGGTCGGCGGGCAGCCGAAATACACCGAAGGCTTCGAGCCGCTGCCGCAGGAAATTTCCCACATCGCCTACAACGACATCGAAGCGGCGCGCGCCGCCATCGGTGACGATGTGTGCGCGGTGATCGTCGAGCCTATTCAGGGCGAAGGCGGCGTGGTGCCCGGCAATCCGGAATACCTCGCTGCGCTGCGCGAGTTCTGCGACAAGGTCGGCGCGCTGCTCATTTTTGACGAAGTCCAGTCCGGCGTGGGCCGTACCGGCGCGCTGTACGCCTACATGAACGCCGGCGTGACGCCGGACATTCTGACCAGCGCCAAGGCGCTCGGCAATGGTTACCCGATCGGCGCGATGCTGACCACCAACGAGATCGCCGCCCACTTCGGCGTTGGCTCGCACGGCACCACCTACGGCGGCAACCCGCTGGCGGCCACCGTTGCTTTGAACGTGATCGCCACGATCAACACGCCGCAATTTCTGGCGCGCGTCAACGAAGCGTCGGCCTACCTGGTCGGCAAACTGAACACGCTGGTGGCGGACTATCCGCAAGTGTTCGCCGGTGTGCGCGGCGCCGGCCTGTTGCTGGGCATGCCGCTGGCCGAGTCGTTCCGCGGGCGCGCCAAGGACATCACCAAAGCGGCCGAAGCGCACGGCCTGATGATGCTGATCGCCGGTCCGGACGTGGTCCGTCTGGCGCCCGCGCTGATCGTCACCGACGCGCAGATCGACACGGCCGTGGGCATCATCCGCGCCACGCTCGACGGTCTGCTGGCCGCGTAATTCGCATCGCAGCACCGAAGGCCCGTCGCGCCGCGGCGGGCCTTGTATTTGAAGCATTTTAGGGAGTTCACATGTACGTTGTTCGTCCGGTCGAACTGTCGGATATTGCCGCCCTCGAAGCACTGGCGGCGGTGACGATGCCAGGTGTGCATACCCTGCCCAAGACGCGCGAGAAAATCGCCGCGTCGGTCGAGCGTTCGATTGCCTCGTTCGCCGCCCATGTCGATATCCCCAGCGAAGAATCCTACCTGTTCGTGCTTGAAGCGCTAGCCACCCGCGAGATCGTCGGCACCGCCGCCATCTTCGCCTCGGCCGGCTCGAACGGCACCTATTTTTCGTTCCGTAACGACGTCATCCAGCAAGTCTCGCGCGACCTCAACATCAGCCACAGCGTGCATGCCTTGACGCTGTGTTCCGAGCTGACCGCGTACTCGCAGTTGTCCGGTTTTTACGTGCGCGACCGCGAAGGCGCCGGGCTGGAAGCGGCGCTGCTGTCGCGCGCGCGCCTGCTGTTCGCCG
Organism: Burkholderiales bacterium; assembly: GCA_038207625.1. Lineage (GTDB taxonomy): Bacteria > Pseudomonadota > Gammaproteobacteria > Burkholderiales > Burkholderiaceae_D > JBBQZO01. The sequence goes on from JBBQZO010000030.1 coordinate 81,999, forward strand.
CGCTCGCACCGCACCGCTTCGGCGACCGTTTTTTTGTGCCGCTGGCCGGCATCACCAACGCCGAAGGCCAGTCGCCGTTCTGGGACGCGCTGGGCCGCAAGTTTTTCAAGATGGATTTCCTGGACGCCGAGCGCGTCATCGGCGGCGCGCGCAACCGCACGCTGATCGTCGAGCTGATGCCGCACTATCCTGTGTACGTGCCGCTGCTGCCGGGCGACGCCCAGGCGGTGATGGGCCAGATCCACCCGGACGGCGAGTTGGCATTCAACTTGCTGACCGAAGAGGGCTTCGAGGCCGACGATTACGTCGACATTTTCGACGGCGGGCCGATTCTGCAGGCGCACAAGAACGCTTTGCGCACCTTCAGCGCGGCTTTGACGCGGCGCGTGGTCGATGCGGCCGTCGCCAGCCGTGGCGGCAAGGTGACCTATGCGATCGCCGCCGCCGCCCGGCAATTTCGCGCCATCACCGTCGACAGCGTGCCGCTGGAAGCGGGCGACACCATCGCCCTGTCCGCCGACGCCCGCGCCGCCCTGCAGGTCGCCGTC
>JBBQZO010000031.1:0-77726 GCA_038207625.1 Burkholderiales bacterium
CTGCACGGCCTGGTGTGGGAATGGGTCGAAGACTTCAACGGCTTATTTGTCAACGCCGACAGCCGCGTGCAAGGCGAGCAGAAACAACTTGAATTTTGTGGCGGTGCAGCCCTCTCGCTGGGCGACCGTGAAAACTATGCCGTGCTGATCCGACTGGCCATGCTGGCCGCCATGGAAGGCAATCAGGGCGGCGCCTATCTGGGATTTCGCTGTGTGCGCGATGCCGCCCAACCGCAAGCAGGAGTTCGACCATGAAACACACACAACGATGGACCTTGCTGCCCGGCGCGGCGCTGCTGTGCGCGGCACTGCTGTCGGGCACGCCGGCGGCGGCACAACACGCCGCGCCACCCGTTGTCGGGCGCAGCGCGCTACCGCCCGATTCGCTGTACTGGCTCAACGTGCCGCTGACGGACACGCTGGGGCGCGCCTTCGCACTGCGCGATCTGGCCGGCCATCCGCTGCTGGTTACCATGTTTTATGGCGATTGCAATACCGCCTGTCCCATTGTGCTGGAAAATCTGACCCAGACGATGAACGCCGTGAACGCGCCGGCGGGCGCGCTGAGCGTGCTGATGGTCAGTCTCGATCCCGTCCACGACACGCCTGCATCGCTGGCCCGGCTGGTCCAGTCGCACAATCTGGACGCCAAACGGTTTCGGGTCGCCGTCAGCAAGGACGAAACCAACACGCGCGCCATGGCCGCCGCGCTGAACATCAAGTACCGCGCCGTGGCCGGTGGCGAAATCAGCCACACCACCCGCATCTGCCTGCTCGACGCCAACGGTAAGGTGCTCGCCAGTAGCACCCAGTTAAGTGCGACGCCCGATCCGGAATTCGTCAAAAACATACGGCTGGCACTGAAATAGCGGCGCGCGCATCGGCGCTCAGCCAGAACCATTGCGGCGCGGCGCGCAAGCGCTCATACTGACACGTTGCCAATCGCCAACTAACTCATGCGCCGTATCGCTCCCCACGTCCGCCTGCTCGCCTTGCTCGCGTTGATACTCGTGTCCGGCTTCACCGTCACCACGGTGGCCGGCTACGCGTCCTCGCGCGAGGCGATCGAACACGGCCTGGCCGCGCAAGCGTTGCCGCTGACGGGCGACAATATTTACTCGCAGATTCAGAAGGACATGCTGCAGCCGGTGTTCATTTCCTCGCTGATGGCCAATGACACCTTCATGCGCGACTGGATCTTGCAAGGGGAAAAAGAGCCTGCCCAGATCGTGCGTTTCCTCACCGAAGTTCAACACAAATACGGCACCATCACCAGCTTCCTGGTATCGGCGCGCAGCCAGAATTACTACCACCCGGGCGGCATCCTGAAGATGGTGCGCGAGGACGAACCGCGCGACGCCTGGTTCTTCCGGGTCCGCGCCATGGCCGCGCCGTATGAAACGAATGTCGACTTTGACCTGGCCAACCGCGACAAGCTGACCATCTTCATCAACCACCGCGTGTTCGACTATGACGGCAACTTCATCGGCGTCACCGGGGTCGGTCTGACGCTCGACACGATGGCGCAGCTGATCGACAATTACCGCGCGCGCTTCGAGCGCAACATCTATTTCGTCGACAAGGGCGGCAAGGTGGTGTTGGCCGGCAAGCGTACCACCCATGTGCAGGGCGATCTGCGCACCCTGCCCGGGCTGGGCGCGCTGGCCGGCGACATCATGAACGGTAGCAGCACGCCGGCCGCATCGCGCTATCGGCGCGGCGACGCCGTGATGCTGGTCAACTCGCGCTTCATTCCCGAATTGGGCTGGTATCTGGTGGTGGAGCAAGATGCCAGCGCCGAGATGCTCACGCTACGACGCGCGTTCGCGTTCAACCTGGCCATCAGCGCTGCCGTCACCTTGTTGGCGCTGGCGATCATGTGGCTGGCGCTCAAGCGCTACCAGCGCCGCATCGAGACGCTGGCCGGCACCGATCGCCTGACGGGACTGCTCAACCGCAACGCGCTCGAACTGGTGTTTCGCCAGACCATCGTCGGATACGCGCGGCACGCCCGTCCGCTCGCGGCGATCCTGTTCGACATCGACCTGTTCAAGCGCGTCAACGACGGCTGCGGCCACCTGGCCGGCGACCAGGTGCTGAAACAGGTCGCGGCGCTGGCGCGCGGCGCGGTGCGCGACAGCGATGTCGTCACGCGCTGGGGCGGCGAGGAGTTTCTGGTGCTGCTGGGCGAATGCAATCTGGAGCAGGCGCTGAAAGTGGCCGAGACACTGCGTGCGGCGGTGGCCCAGCACGACTTCGCACTCCCGGCCAGGATCGGCGCCATCACCGTCAGCCTGGGCGTGGCGCAATACCGTGCGCATGAGTCGGAGGAGTGTTTCTTTGCGCGCGCCGACACGGCCTTGTACGCAGCCAAGTCGGCCGGACGCAACCGCGTCGTGCGCGCAGCCAGCGCGGCGCGGCCCGATACGCCCTAGGCTTGCGCTGCGCCATGCGCGGCGCGCGACACCCTACTGTATCGTCAGCGCCTTGCCGCCGGTGCCGGGACGTTTTGGCAGCGTCAACTCGAGGATGCCGTCGTGGTATGCGGCCGTGGCCTTGTCCTCGTCGACTTCCTGGGCCAGCACGAAACTGCGGTATTGCTGGCCAAAGTAGCGCTCGGTGCGCACCATGTTGTCGCCCTGCTGGCTGCTCTCTTTCTTGCTCTCGACGCTGATCGACACCTGGTTGCCGTCGATGGCCACCTTGATGTCGTCTTTCTTGACGCCGGGAATTTCAGCCTTGACCGTATAGCTTTGATCATTCTCCGTCACGTCCATGCGGATGTCGGGCGGCGTGTCGACGCTGCGCAAGCTGCCGGGCAGCATGCGGAAGTCGCGCAGCATGTCCTCGATATTGCGAAACGGATCGAAGCGGGTGCTGATGTCCCCGAATGGATCAAAACGGGTCAGATTATTGGCCATGATGAACTCCAGTCCTGTCAGAAAATAGATGCACGATGCGACAACCGTCCGCGCGAACACGCTGCGCCGCCGGCCGCCGTGGCAGACGCATCCGAAGTGCTGCCTTGAATCGAGTATATGAATGGGACGGGCGACGAAATTGAGACGGCTCAATCGGGCCGGGCCGCGCGCATCGTCCGGCGCAGCACCGCCGCCAGCGCCGGCAGGTCGATACCGGCATCGCTGTCGAGCACGGTGGCGCAGCGCAGTTCGGCGTCGCTCAGCGCCTCGTGGTGGGTCAATTGATGGGAGAGAATCTGCGCGTCGGCGTCGGACGGGTCGTGCCCGCTGCGCGTGCGCTGCGCGATGCGCGCCTGCATCGTGGCGGCGCTGGCGCGCACGTCGAGCACGCAAAACGCTACCCCCAGCTCGTCTGCCAGTAGGCTGAACGGCGCGCGTTGGGCGCGCGTCAGGAAGGCCGCATCGACGATCACGGGCAGGCCGGCCGCCAGTATCGTGCGCGCCAGCGTCAGCAAGCGCGCATAAGTGGCCGCGCTGGCTGGCTGCGCATACAGGCCCTGGTCGGGCGGCGCTGCGGCGCGCTCGCTCGCGGGCACGCCATGCAGGCGCTTGCGCTCGACGTCGGAGCGAATGCACACCGCGTCGAGCAGTTCGACCAACTGCGCGGCGACGGTCGACTTGCCGCTGCCGGCGTAACCGTGCATGATCAGCACGGCGCCGTGGTGCGCACCGATGCTGCACAGCGCAAAAGCGAGATAGCGGCGCGCCGCGCGCCGCGCTGCATCGGCCATGTCCGCTTGCTGTGCGGCCAGCAGGGCCACCTTTGCGCGCACCAGCGCGCGCAGCGTGCGATACAGGCCCAGCACGGCCAGCCCGGCATAATCACCGCTGTGTTCCAGATAGCCATTGCGCAGGCGCGCGGCGAGATCGGGCCGGCCCAGGTAGCGCAAGTCCATGTCGATGAAGGCCAGGTCGCTGATCCCATCGATCCAGCGCAGCGCCGGATTAAATTCGATGCAATCGAACATCTGCACCGCGCCGTCCAGTGTCAGGATATTGCCGCTGTGAAGGTCGCCATGGCACTCGCGGATGAAACCGTCGGCTTTGCGGCCGGCCAGCGTGGCGCCCAGGCCGATCTGCTGACGCGCCTCCCACGCCTGTAGGCGGGCAAGACGGCTGTGGCGCAGCGCGCCGCCGGCCAGTTCGCCAATCAGCGCCAGATCGGCGCGCGCCACAGCCCAGATCGCCGCGGCGCTGCCCCACGCTTCGTGCTGCGGTGCGCGCGCGCTGTCGACGTGAAAGCGCGCCAGCTTGGCGGCCAGCGCATCGACCTCCGCCGCCGTCAGCGCGTGCGCATCAATCCGATGACGCCACAGCGCCGTCTGGGGGAAAGCGCGCATCTTAACCGCATACTCGATCGGCGTGCCGGCGCCGGCCAGGCACGGCGCCTGCGCGCTGCCACTCACGGCCACCACATCGAGGTACAGCTGCGGGGCCAGGCGCCGGTTCAGGCGCAGCTCTTCCTGGCAATATTTATGGCGCGCCGCCAGCGTGGAAAAGTCCAGCACGTCGAAGCGTACCGGCTTCTTGAACTTGTAGGCGACGTCCCCCGCCACCAGTACCAGCGAGATATGCGTCTCGAATTGTTCCGTTGGAACGCCCTGGCGCGCCAGCGCATCGGCCAAATGATGCACCAGCGTCGCTAACGTGGATGGACAGTCTTGTATGGGCATAGGCATGGCGCGCTGGTGACGATGCGCCGCCGGGATGGCCGCGTGTCTCGATGATAACCGCTCGCACCGGATCGGCACTGACGCGATGGCAGCGTGGCGTCGATATATGGCGCGCCGCCTAGCGGCTGGCGTAAAAGCGCAGCACCTCGCCGCTGATCAGTTCCAGCGCCACGCTGACGTCGACCGCACCCAGCTTGAGCGCCTCGTGCGGCATGCTGTAGACGACACAGCTCGCTTCGTCCTGCGCCAGCGTGCGCGCGCCCGCGTCGTGCATGTCGCGCAAGCCGCGCGCGCCATCGTCGCCCATGCCGGTCATGATCACGCCCAGCGCCTTGGCGCCGGCCACCCTGGCGACCGACTTGAACAGCACGTCGACCGTGGGTTTGTGTCCATTGACGGGCGCGCCGCCGATGATCTCCACCTGGTACATGGCGCCCGCGCGCACCAGGCGCATGTGCTTGCCGCCGGGCGCGATCAGCGCGCGGCCCTCGCCGACCCGCTCACCCTGACGCGCCTCGCGCACCTCGATGGCGCACAGCGCGTTGAGCCGCTCAGCGAACAAGGCGGTGAATTTTTCCGGCATGTGCTGGACGATGACGATGCCGGGCGAGGCGCGCGGCAGCGCCGTCAGCAGCACTTCGAGCGCCTGGGTGCCGCCGGTCGAGGTGCCGATCGCCACCACCTGATCGGACACCCGCGGCGGTGCGCCGGCCGCCGCCGCCGCGGCCAGTGCGCGCTCGGGCGCGCCCATCGGCGCCATGCCAGAACGGCCCAGCCAGCGCGGCGTGGCCAGCGCCGCCTGCTTGACGCTGTCGATCAGTTCATCGGCCGAGGCGGCCAGGAAGTCGCGCAGGCCCAGCTTGGGCTTGGTGACATAGCCGACCGCGCCGGCTGCCAGTGCCTGCATCGTGACCCCCGCCCCCATTGAGGTCAACGCCGAACAGATCAGCACCCGGGTCGGGCGCTCGCGCATCAGTTGCTTGAGGAAGGTGATGCCGTCCATACGCGCCAGTTCGACGTCGAGCACGATCACGTCGGGCCACTCGATCGCCATGCGCTCCTGTGCCAGGATCGGGTTGGCCACCGCGCCCAGCACCACCAGTTGCGGGTCGCGCGCCAGGATCGCCGTGAGCATCTGGCGCAGTACGGCCGAGTCGTCCACGATCAGCACCTTGATGCGCGCGCTCACAGCAGCACGTCGTCCTGGTCGGTGCCGACCCCGTCAAACTTGAGCCAGACGTCGCCGCTGGCGACATCGAAAAACAGCCGCCGGTAGCCGTTGCCGCCGACGTTCTCGGCAGCGGCGACCATGCCGGCGTCGGCCAGCAGGCGACGCGCCATGTCGATATTGCGCGCCCCCACATCCTGCACCATCGAGCCGGTGTTGAACATGCGCCCGCCGCCGAAGATCTTGGCGATGCATTCGCGCCGCTGCACCCCATGACGCACCAGGTCGCGTTGCATCAGTGCGAACGCGCTGGTGCCGTAGCGCCCGTCCGCCCCGCCACTGGGCGGTACGGCCGCCAGCACGAAATGGCAGATGCAGCCAAAGCGCCGGCGCGGGTGCCACAGCGTGATCGCCACACACGAGCCGAGCAGCGTGCCGAACACTTCCTGATGGAAGCCGCACGCGATGTCGCCCGGATTAAGAAACGTCTCGCGCGTGGCAAGCCGGTCCAATGCACCGTCTTTTATCGGCGCCATGGCCTGCCCGTCTGCGGGCGCACCGCGTGCGCGCCTTGCACCACGCCAGATTGCACCATGCCCGTCATCACCGAACCCGCCCTTTCCTGTTGTCCAGTGAGCCGCGCGCGGATCACGCCGCCCAGCGCAGGCCGCGCAGGCGCACCGCTTAGCCGTGCAAATCGAACTTGGCGCCTATCTTGCGCACCGTACTGAGCACGGATGCCGCGTTCAAGGGTTTCACAATGAAACCGTGGGCGCCGGCACTGATGGCCGCGCCCACGCTGGCGGCGTCGTCGTTGCCCGTCACCATGATGATGACGACATCCGGAAGCAGCGCCTTGAGCGGCGCAATCGCGTCGATGCCCATCATGCCGGGCATGACGTTATCGAGCAAGATCAAGTTCGGCCGCAATTGCGGAACCAGCGCGATGGCCTGTTCTGCACTGTCGAGCTCGCCGACGATCTGATAGTTGGCGCTGCACAAAATGACATTGAGCAAGGCGCGGGTCAGCTCATTGTCATCGACGATGAGTATGTTCAACTGTCCTGTCTGCCCCATGTTCCTGTTCCCGTTCCAAGCCACCCTGTCGATGCACGGCTCGGCACCGGAGTCACTGAGCGCGCAAGTTTGCTCTGAAAGAATATTATGCTTCGTCGCATTACGCAAGACGTTGTTACGCGCGCCGCTTTGCAAACTGGCAAGTTGACCGTGGTGGGCGAACGCCTGCGCGCCGGCAGCGCACGTCAGGATGACACCGGCAGTGATAATCGCGACAGTACTGATGGTAAGCGCATCGGCCAGCGGCGACAATTGCGCAATTTGGCGCTAGAATTCGGCGATGGCGAACGCGCGGCAGGCGTGCGCATGATGAACCGCAGTTGGGCTTCTCGATTACCCGTACAGACTTCGAGCGGAGGTGTAGATGAACGTCCATCAGCGCGCATGCGTGCGCAGTGTGTTGCTCGCCGGCTGCCTGATGCAAGCCGGCCTCGCCCGCGCAGACGGCTTGATCCGCCTCGCGTCGGACGATTGGTGCCCCTTCGTCTGCGCGGTCGATGGGAAACTGGTCAGCGGCTATCTGGTCGAGCTGACCGAACGCGCGATGGCGTTGGAAGGCAATCGGGTCGAGCCGGTACTGATGCCGCTCAACCGCGCCATATTGCAAACGGCGCGCGGCGACATCGAAGGGGTGTACGCACCGCCGATCGACAGGCGTCTGCACCTGAGTGCACCACTGGCGCATTCGCGCGCCTGCTTCTACACGCGGGCCGACGACAGCTGGACCTACACCTCGCCGAGCGCGCTCAAAACGCTGGCCGTTGGCGTGATCGACGACTACGGCTACGACGACGGTCCGATGGACGCCTACATTGCCGCCAACCGTTCCAAGCCGTTTCTGATCGCCCTGGCCTACGGCGCCTCGGCCGGCACCACCAATGTGCAAAAACTGCTGGGCGGTCGTTACCGTGTGGTGCTCGAACATGAGGCCGTGATGGTGCACTTGAGCACGCGGATCGGCGTGGTTAACCGGATCCGCCAGGCCGGCTGCCTGGAACACGCGCTCCCCCTGACGATCGGCTTCTCGACTCAGGACATGCGCGCCGAACACTGGATACGCGCATTGGCCGACGGCGTGCACACGATGACCGTCTCGGGCGAACTGAAGGCACTGCAGCAGCGCTACGATATCCCCTGACATGGCACGCCCGGCCCACGGCGCCCACTGGCGCGCGGCCGCACTGGGCACTTGCGCCCGGTCCCAGCGCGAAACGGGGCGCGGCGGCTGTCGCACGCGACGGCTGCCACGCGTGGCGCCGCAACTGGCCAGCGCAAGGCCGCGCCTGCCTGCGGCGTCAGCGGAGCGCGCCGCGCGCACGCCAGCCAATTGTCAGCGCCGCAAGGCGATGCTATCCTGCTGCACCTGATCCGGCCAGTCCGGGCCAGCCAGGTCCGGCGCAGCGCGCCGTCTTCAGTGCCGCCCCAGGATGACACCGCCATGCATCGCTCGCTCGCCCCCGCCCCCGCCAAACTGCCCTCGCTGAGCTATCGCAAGCCAATCGAGGGGCGCGACTACTGGGTCAAGGATGATTTTTTACCGAATGCGCAACAGGTGTCGCGGCGCAGCTTTGCGCGCAGCGACTGGGAACTCGGTGCCCCGCACCGGCCCGAACCATGGCCGGGCATGCGCAGCGAACAGGCTTTGCTGCCCGACGAACTGGCCTATGTCGAAGCGTGGGTCAAGCAGGTCACCGGCGCCAAGCGTCTGTGGCAGGAAGCCACGCCCGAGGGCAGCAAACTCAATCACAACTATATTCAGTTGGTGGGCATGGCCGAATCAGGAGCGCGTCCGCATACCGATTCGCGCGCGCTGTGCCGCTACGCCGCCGTGATCTACCTGAGCGAGCAGCCGGACCTGGACTGCGGCACCTCGTTTTATCGGCTGCGCTATCCGAACGGCGCGTTAGGCGGCAATATCTGCAGCCCGCCGCACGCCAATTTGCGCCAGGCGCTGGGCGTGACCGGCCTGCCGCTTGACGCCTGGCAGGAAGAGACGCGGATCGACAATCGCTTCAACCGGATTTTGCTGTACCGCGCCAACCTGGTCCATTCGGCCAGCGCCTATTTCGGCTTCGAGCAGGCCGAGCGGCGCATGACGGCACTGTTCTTCTGGATGGCCTAGCGCCGCACTGCAGGCGCCGGCCAGCCGGTCCGCTATACGCTTTGCGACAACACCGAGAAAGCACGCCCGGCCTGGCCCGGCTCGATCAGGATGGTCAGCTCGGTGTAGGTGCAGGTGATGTTGATCAGGTTGATGCGGTTCGACGCCAGCCGCTTCAAGATCGCATGGTAAATGCCGGGCGTACTGCGCGTCTCGGGATTGAGGCGCACCGTCAGCGCCGTCAGCTGATCCACCCGCGCCAGCAGGCGCTCGCCGCGAAACGCCTGCTCCACCACCCCGGTCAGCGCAAGATTACACACAACGAGCATCTCGCGCGCGCCCCGCGTGATCGAAATGAACAAACCCGGATACGACTCGGCCAGCGTGAGCAGCTCGCGCTGACACTCGCCGGTCGCGTCGGAAAACAGGAAGGTGAAGATCGCCAGTTCGGTGCGCGTGGTCAGTTCGCCCATGCGCGACGCCGGTGCACTGGCGGCCGCGCGCACCACCGCGTTCTCCTGCGGCAGCCGTTCGGCCAGACGGCGCAGCGCCATCACGACGGCACCCTGGCCGACCGGTTTCCACAGGGCAGCCTCAAGCTGGGGGCGCATCTGGCGCGCCAGTTCGGACAGATTGATCAGCCCGGCCGACATGGCTTCGGTCAGGAAGGGCGATTCATTGACGAGTTGTTCGACTTTGGTGGCAATTGTCAGCATTTCTTTGTGTTGGAACAGACGGACGCACGTATTACCCGGCGCCCGGCTGCACCAATTTCATGAAGGTATGATCGACAAGCTATTGCGGAACGCGGCAACGCCGCGCTCGAATAACACCCGTAGTGGCTGGCGCTGGGCCTAACCGGCCGGTCCCTGCCCCGCATTGGGGCAGCGTTCCCGTGTGGGATGCAAGGCCAGCACGGGTCGATCAGTCGGTGGCTGGGCAAAAGCTTGTTGCGATGATGTGTTCATGAGAGTCCCGTCTCTATTGTCGTGCGGCGTCTATCGGGAGCGAGCTCCCGTGCGCTTTCATTTTCCTTATCGAAGAAGTGATCTTGATAAGCTGAAATCAGTGTAGTCGTCACTAGCCGACAAAAGCAATCGAAATACTGACTTAATTCTAACAAACTGTCTCAATTTCACTCACTTTAGAGCAATCAGCCTAAACGGCGCGCTCTATTGAAAACAAATCTTCTGTCCGCGCGGCACAGAGTGTGGCGAAAAGGAAAAATATGCCACGAAATGGTGCGCAGATGCACCAATCTGCGGCGATTAAGCGGTGTTCAGAAATGAACATTTTTCCACTCAATGCCCAATTTACGCTATTTATTGACATCGCCAACCCGAGCGGATTAGTCTCAGTGCACTCGAGTTAATGTTTCACTCAAGGCATGGCGGACGATCTCTGGCCACGCGCTAGCACACTCGGGGAGAGACCAGCATGCTGGCCAAAAACGACAAAAAGTCACACAAATGATTTAGCCACGGAGAACCACAGATGAATTTTCGCAAAACATTGATCGCTGCTTCGATTGCCGCATTACCGTTGATGATCGCCACCCAAGCCAACGCCAGCACGCCGATGATGGCCGCGCCCGTCAACCTGATGTCACCGCAAGACAGTGCCTCCCTGATCAGCAAACTGGCCGCCACGCGCGGCGAGCGCGGTCTGGACGCTGACCATAGCTTCGTCATCGCCAGCCGCCACCCGGGCGTGGCTGGCACCCAAATCAGCCGCGCCAACCACACCTACAAGGGCGTGCGGGTGTTTCATTCCGAATCCGTGGTGGTCACCGACACCGCTGGCACAGTGGTCAGCGAGTCGGTCTCGGAGCGCCGTACCGGTCTGGGCAATGGCAGCGGCAATACCGCCCTGCGCGCCACCAGCGGCAACTTCAATGTCACCCCTACCCTGTCGGGCAAGGCCGCCATCGACGCCGTCGTCAAGTCGGTCGCGCCGAATGCCGTGCATGCCGAACAGCCAACGTCCGAACTGATCATCTATCCGGTGATGAAGAGCGTGCGCATCGCCTCGGCCGTCAACAAGGCCGAGTCCGAGCTGAACGCGCTCGACCTGGTCGACGAAGTGGCAGGCTACGAGTTGGCCTACCTGGTGCAAACGCGCATGGTCAGTGGCAACAAGCCCGTGTTCCATGACAGCATCGTCAGCGCCAAGGACGGACGCATCCTGAAACAGTGGAAAGCACTGAAGACCGTCGTTGGCACCGGCAACAGCCAGTACAACGGCGTCGTGCCGATCAACACCACCCTGTCGGGCAGCACCTACTCGATGAAAGACGCCACCCGCGGCACCGGCGGCACCTACGGCGGCATGGCCATCACCAACGCCAATCACGGCACCACCGCCGGCAGCATCTACAGCAGCACCAGCAACACCTGGGGCGACGGCCAGCAATACATCTCCGGCGGCTCGACCACCAACGCCAATGGCCAGACCGCCGCAGTGAACGCGATGTGGGGCCTGATGAACACCTATGACATGTTGAAAAACGTGCTGGGCTGGCAGTCGCTCGATGGCAACAACACCGCCACCTACATCGCCGCGCACGTCAACACCGCCTACGACAACGCCTACTACGACGACACCTGCAAGTGCATGTACATCGGCGACGGCTCCTCGTTCAACAGCCTCGGTTCGATCGACGTGATCGGCCATGAAATGTCGCACGGCGTCACCGCCGCCACCTCCAACCTGACCTACTCGGGCGAGTCGGGCGGCCTGAACGAGTCGAACTCGGACATCGGCGGCGACGCGGTGGAAGCGTATGCACGCGCCGGCGGCACCGGCACCACCATCCCGAACACCGGCAACGACTGGATGATGGGCAAGGAAATCAGCAAGAACGGCCAACCGCTGCGCTGGATGTACAAGCCTAGCCTGGACGGCAGCAGCCCGAACGCCTGGAGCAGCACGGTCGGCAATCTGGACGTCCATTACAGCAGCGGCCCGAACAACCGCATGTTCTATTTCCTGTCGCAAGGTTCGGTCGCCACCACCAGCAGCGACAAGTACAGCTCCTACCTGACCAAGGCACCGCTGGCGATGACGGGGATCGGCACCGACAAGGCTTACCGCATCTGGTTCAAAGCTGCCACCACCAAGTTTACCGCGTCGACCAACTACGCCGACGCACGCGCCAAGGTATTGCTGGCCGCGCAGGAACTGTATGGCGTCGGCAGCAAGGAAGCGACCGCGGTCGTGCGTGCTTACGCGGCGATCAATGTCGGGTCCGACATCGCCGAAGTGGTCTCCGGCTCGGTGGCGATCACCACCCAGCCGTCGAACGTGACGGTGGCAGCCGGTTCGGCCGCGTCGTTCGCAGTCGGCGCAGCCGGCGGCACCGCGCCGTACAGCTACAAGTGGATGCGCAATGGTGCTGTGATCAGCGGCGCCACGTCGGCCAACTACAGCTTCACGGCACAAGCGGCCGACACCGGCGCCGTGTTTAGCGCCAGCGTCACCGATGCCTCCTCGCCAGCGGTCACCGTCACCAGCAGCAACGCCACGTTGACCGTGTCGAGCGGCGGCGGCGGCACCGTCGAGCGCGTTACCAACGGCGGCTTCGAGTCCGGCGTCACCGGCTGGGCCGGCACCACCGGCGTGATCGGCACCTTCACCGGCGAAACCGCCTTCGAAGGCAGCAAGTACGCCTGGTTGGGCGGCAATGGCACGACGGCCACCGAAACGCTGACCCAGGCGCTGGTGATCCCATCGACCGCCACGTCCGCTGCGCTGAGCTTCGCTTTGCATATCGACACGGCCGAAACGAGCACCACCTCCGCGTACGACAAGCTCGTCGTGACGGTGAAGAACTCGGCCGGCACGGTACTGGGCACGTTGGCGACCTACTCGAACCTGAACAAGGCGACTGGCTATCAGACTCGCACGTTCAGCCTGCTGCCGTACAAAGGCCAGACCGTGACGCTGTCGTTTGCCATGACCGAAGACTCGTCGCTGCAAACGTCCTTCGTCGTTGACAAAGTCAGCCTGATCACGCAATAAAGCCTGCTGGTGCGCGTCGGCCCAACGGCCGGCGCGCACTGTCAACAATGGCGCCGGCACGAGCCGGCGCCGTTTGTTAATGCTGGGCGTGAACGGCACTTGCATTTATTTTTGTGCAAGGCTAAGGTAGTGCACCTGCTGTACGCCGCCTCGTTTTACCTTTCTGATTGAAACGCCTTGATGCCCAATTCCAGATTCCCTCAAGCGGCCACCTGGCACGCTTCCACCCAGCCTGGCGCGACAGCGTCCACGGCTTTGATCCCGCACTGACGCCGCCGTTCGCGCATGCAGTTTCAACTCCAAGTTCAAGCCAGCAGCGGCAGCCGTCAGGCCCTGTCGATCGACGCCGCCAGTGAGGCCGAGGCCATCCGCAGCGCCGTCAAACATGGCTGGCGCGTGCTGGCCATCGAGCGCCCGGCCGCCGCCGCGCCGCCCAAGGGCAAGCAGCAGTTTGCGCTGCTGCAGTTCAGCGCCGAGTTGCTGGCCCTGCTCGAAGCAGGACTGAACCTGACCGAGGCGATCGCCACCTTGCACAACAAGGAAGTGCGCGCCGAATCGAAAGCGACCATCGGGGCCATCCTCGACACACTGCAGCAGGGTAAGAGCTTGTCCGACACGCTGGCCCAGTTCCCCGTCATTTTCCCCGAACTGTATGTCGCCACCGTGCATGCGGCCGAGCGCTCGGGCAATCTGCCCCAGGCACTGTCGCGCTACGTCGCCTACCAGATGCAGTTCGACACGATCCGCAAGCAACTGGTGTCGGCGGCGATCTATCCGCTGATGCTGCTGGCCGTGGGTACCTTGGTGACGCTGTTCCTGCTCGGCTATGTGGTACCCAAATTTAGCGTCGTCTACGAAAGCTCCGGGCGCGAGATCCCGTGGCTGTCGCAGATGCTGCTGGCCGGGGGCCAGAAAATCGCCGCTCATCCGTGGCTGTGCCTGGGCGCGCTGGCCGGCGCGGTGGGCACGCTGGTATTCACGTTCGCGCACGCGCCGCTGCGCGCGCGCCTGGTGCTGGCCGTGCTGCGCCTGCCGGTGTTGTCGGGCAAGGCGGCCGAATTCCGGCTGGCGCGTTTTTACCGCGCGCTGAGCCTGCTGCTCGAGGCCGGCATCGCGCTGTCAAAGGCGCTGCCGATGGTGGGCGGCATGCTGCTGCCGTCCCAGCAGCAGCAACTGGCCGGCGCGCGCCGCGCGGTCGAGGAAGGCCAGCCGTTTTCCACCGCGCTGGAACAGAACGGTCTGTCCACGCCGGTGGCGCAGTCGCTGCTGCGGGTGGGCGAGCGCACCGGCCGGCTGGGCGACATGCTCGAACGCTCGGCGCGCTTTCACGACGACGAATTCGCGCGCTGGGTCGACTGGGCCTCGCGCCTGCTCGAGCCGCTGTTGATGATGCTGATCGGGGTCGTCATCGGCGGCGTCGTGGTGCTGATGTATATGCCGATTTTTGAACTTGCCGGGAGCCTGTCATGAACTGTCCAGACGCATCCTGGACACGCGCCCAGCTCACGCCGGCGCTGATCGAGCAGGCGCGCTTGTCCGCGCTGGGCCAGGGGCGCCCTTTGCTGCGCGTGCTCGAAGAGCAGCACGCGGTGTCGTCCGAGCAGTTCACGGCCGAACTGGCGGCGCTGTTTTACTACCCGGTATGGAACATGGCCGCGCTGCAGGCGGGCAGTGCGGCCTTCGAGCGGATGGCGTTTACCGACTGCGTGCAGCGCGAATGCGTGCTGATGGCGGTGGACGGCGCGATGCCCGTGCTGGTCATCGGCGACCCGTTCGACAGCGATTTGCTGCAGTGGGCCGACAGCCTGCTCGGTGGGCAGTTCAGCGTCGCGCTGGCGCACGCCGACGACCTGGCCGCCTACCTGACGCGCCAGGAAAGCGCGCAGCAGGCGATGGGCGAGATGGCCGGCGAGGACGAGCAAGTGCAAAGCCTGGACCAGAGCATCCTCGACATTTCGCTCGTCAAGATCAGCGCCGACGCCAGCCCGGTCGTCAAGCTGGTCAACTCCACCATCTACGACGCGCTCAAGTTCCAGGCCAGCGACATCCACCTTGAGTGCGACACCGACCGCCTGATCATCAAGTACCGGGTCGACGGCGTGCTGGTGCAGGCCGGCCAGGTGCAGGGACTGGCGATGGCCGAACAGATCATCTCGCGCATCAAGGTCATGGCCGACCTCGATATCGCGGAGCGGCGCATCCCACAGGACGGACGCTTCAAGGTGCGCGTAAAAGGCAACGAGATCGACTTTCGCGTCTCGATCATGCCCAATATTTTCGGCGAGGACGCCGTGTTGCGCCTGCTCGACCGGCGCGCGCTGACCGAGCAGGCCCAGTCACTGCGACTGGAAAGCCTGGGCCTGAACGACGATGCGATCGTCTTGATCCGCCGGCTGGCGGCCAAGCCGCATGGCATGCTGCTGGTGACCGGGCCGACCGGCTCGGGCAAGACCACCACGCTGTACGCGGCCATCACCGAGATCAACACGGGGCGCGACAAGATCGTCACCATCGAAGACCCGGTCGAATACCGCCTGCCGCGCGTGCTGCAGATCCCGGTCAATGAAAAGAAAGGGCTGACGTTCGCGCGCGGACTGCGCTCGATCCTGCGCCACGACCCGGACAAGATCATGATCGGCGAGATCCGCGACGACGAGACAGCCCAGATCGCCGTGCAGGCATCGCTGACCGGCCATCTGGTGTTTACCACGCTGCACGCCAATAATGTGTTCGACGTGGTGGGCCGCTTTCTGCACATGGGCGTGGACGCCTACAGTTTCGCGGCGGCGTTGAACGGCATCGTCGCGCAGCGTTTGCTGCGCCTGAACTGCGAGCATTGCGCCGTCGCGGTCGTGCCCGATGCACAGGACATGCAAGACAGCGGCTTGAGCGCGCAACAGGTGCAGGGCTGGCATTTCAAGGCCGGCAGCGGCTGCGGGCATTGCCGCGGCACCGGCTACAAGGGCCGCAAAGCGGTCGCCGAAGTGCTGATCCTGAACGACGTGATGCGCGAAATGATCACCAGCCGCGCGCCCGTCAGCCGCATGAAGGAAGAGGCGCAACGCGCCGGCCTGCGGCTGGTGCGCGAGGCTGCGCTGGACCTGGTGCGCCTTGGCGAGACTACCCTTTTGGAGCTCAATCGTGTCACTTATTGACCGCTACAACCGGCGTGTGCTGTGCGTGGCGCTGGCGCCGGAACAACTGACGGCGGTGCTGCGCAGCGGCGGACGCATCGTCGCCGGCAGCGAAGTGTGCATCGCGTTGACGCCAACGCACGGCCATTGGCAAAGCGCGCTGGACGCCTTGCAAGCCTGGCTGCAGCAAGATGCCCAAGGTCTGCGCGGCGTGCCGATCGCCGTCAGCCTGGCCAGCCGCTGGTGCCAGATGACGATGCTGCCGTGGAGCGACGCCTTGCTCGACCCGGTCGGCGCGCAGCACTTCACGCAAGCGCAGTTCGGCGCGATCTTCGGCGAACTGGCGCGCTCGTGGGTCATCACCACCGACGACGCCCCGTATGGTCAGCCGCGGCTGGCCTGCGCCATCGAACGCGCGCTGCTGACGGCGCTGCAGGACTGCGCGGCGGCCAACGGCCACACCTGCGTCAGCGTCGAGGCGCTGCTGCCGATCGCCGCGCGCGCGCTCGCTGGCGCGAAGCCGGCGGCGATCGCCGTCATCGAACCGGGCCGCATGCTGTTCGCGGCGCTCACCAAGGGCCGTATCGTGGCACTGCAAACGCAACCGTGCTCGACTGCCTGGGCGGAGGAGCTGGCACCGGCATGGCAGCGCTGGAGCCTGCGCGCGCCGGAACTGGCCGGCATCGCCAGCGTGGCGGTGGCCAACCTGCTGGGCAAGAGCGCCGGCGCAGAGCTGCCGGCACGCTTTCAAGCGACACCGCTTCCCAACCACGGTCTGGCCCCGGCGTATGCCACTGCCTGCATGACGGGACGCTGAGATGAGCTTGACCAGATTGAATTTCATCGACGCGCGCGCCAGCATGTCCGGCTGGCGCCTGGCATTGGCGGGCCTGGGCCTGGCTGCGCTCATCGGCACCGGGCTGGCCTGGAGCGTGCAGCTGCGCGCCGTGGCGGCGCTGGAAACGCGCCTTGCCCAGGCCACGCCACGCGCGCCGCAAAAGGTGTCGCTGTCTTCCACCCAGCAACGCGACACCGAGCAGCAGATGATCAGCGCGGCGGCCGCCGTGCGCCAGCTGAATGTGCCGGTGACGCGCCTGATACGCGCGCTGCAGGCGCCGCGCGACCTGCGCGTGGCCCTGCTGGCGCTGGACCTGAGCCAGAAGGGCGAGACGGAACAAGGTGGCGGCACGCTCAAGTTGGCCGGACAGGCCGACAGCGCGCAGGACATTTTCACGTATGTCGCGTTTCTCAATGAGCAGACCTTGTTCAAGTCGGTCTACCTGGTCAAGCACGAGATGATTGCCGGCGCGACCGAGTCGCCCTACCGTTTTCAGCTGGAGGCCCGATGGCAGCAATGAATCCGCCGCTGGGCAGCCGCGCGCGCGGCGCCGGCCTGGCCGCGCGGCTGGGCTGGGAAGCGCGCCGGCTGGGACGGCGCATCGGCGCGGGTGCCGCACCGGGCCTGCTCGGCCTGGCGCTGGCCGCGCTGGCCGCCTGGCAGATCGGCGTGCTGGACGCGCGCCAGCTGACACTGCACCAGCAAATCGCCGCGGCCCAGCGCGCTGCGGGCGTGGCAGCGCGCGCGCCGGCCGAGCTGCCCGACGCGGCGCGCCAGTTGCGCGCGTTCTACGCTTTTTTGCCTGCCCATGACGCCATTCCCGACCAGCTCAAACTACTGGTGACATTGGCCGAGAAAAGTGGCGTCACGCTCGACAGCGCCGACTACAAGGCCCAGCAGGAAGAGCACGCCGAGTTCATGCGCTACCAGATCAGTTTGCCGATCAAGGCCGACGCGGCCAAGCTGCAAGCGTTTCTGGTGGCCGCGCTTCACGCCCTGCCCGCGCTGACGCTCGAATCGCTGGCGTTCAAGCGCGCCAAGGCCGATTCGAACGAAGTCGAGGCGCGCATCCAGCTGGTGCTGTTGGTGCGCAAAGCGCCCGCCCAAGGGAGCGGCCGATGAAGCGCCTTCTGCTGGGACTGGCATTGATCGGCACGCTGGTGGCCGTGTATTTTGCGCCGAGCGACGACGGTGCCGTCGTGGCGCCGTCCAAGGCCGACGCGCCGGCGCGCGCCGAACGCACGCCAGCCGCGCCGGCCGTAGGCAGCGGCGTGCCAGTGCCGAACGGCGCGTTGGCGATCCACCCGCGCCTGCCCGACGAGGAGCTCGGTAATGCGTTCGGCACACTCGGCGAAGGTCAGCCGGGGCGCAAGAAGATCTTGCCGGTGCAAGCGCAGGCGGCGCCGGTTCAGGCGAGCGCCAGCACGCCACGTGCCGGTGGCGCACCGCCGCTGCCGATCCACTACCTGGGCAGTTATAACGACGCCGGCGCCGTCTCGTACTTCCTGCAACTGGACGAGCGCAACATCGTCGCGCACGTGGGCGAACAAATCGATCCCAATTACCGTCTCGACAGTGTGCAGGGCGACACGCTGAACTTCGTCTATCTCCCGCTCAACAAGAAACAAGCCTTAGTCGTAGAGGATACAAATTGAACCATACACTGACGACACGTCTGGGCCTGCTGGCACTGTGCGCAGGCCTGGGCGCTTGCGCCGGGCCGCAAACCTACAAGGAAGGTATCGCCCTGCTCGATCAGGGCAAGTTGGAACAAGGTCTGGCCAAGCTTGAACAGGCGGTGCAGCAAAGTCCCGGCAACGCCGAATACCGGATCGGCCTGCTGGGACGCAAAATGAGCATCGTCAATGGTTTGAACACGCGCGCCGAGCAGTTGCGGGCTCAGGGCAAGCTCGACGAATCGGAAAAATACACCGCGCAGGCTTTGGCGATCGACCCGGCCAACCTGATCGCCCAGCAAAGCATGCTGACGCTGGCACAGGAGCGCCGCCACAAACTGCTGGTGGCCGACGCCGAAGCGGGCTATCGGCGCGGCGGCGAGGCCAACATCAACGCCGCGCTCGATCAACTGCGCGTGGTGCTGCAGGAAAACCCCAGGCAGCGCGAGGCGCTGAACCTGAAAACGCGCATCGGCGACGAGCAGGCGCGCAGCCATAGCGGCAACGGCAAGCTGGCGGCCGCCTTCCGCAAACCGGTCACGCTGGCGTTTCGCGATGCACCGGTGCGCGCCGTGTTCGATTTCATCGGCAAGGTGGCCGGCCTCAATTTCGTGTTCGACAAAGACGTCGACCCGAATCTGCGCACCACCATTTCGGTGCACGACACCAGCATCGAGGAAGCCATCGCGCTGGTATTGAGCGCCAATCAGCTCGAACAAAGCGTCACCAGCGAACGCTCGATCACGATCTATCCGAACACGGCGCAGAAGGTCAAGGACTACCAGCAACTGGTGGTGCGCAGCTTTTTCCTGGCCAACGCCGACGTGAAAACGGTGGCGTATTCGATCAAGACGCTGTTGAAAGCGAAGGACATCGTCACCGACGAGCGCCTGGGCATCATCATGATGCGCGACACGCCCGAGATGATGCGCATGGCCGAGCGCATCATCGCCGTGCAGGATCTGGCCGATCCGGAAGTGATGCTGGAAGTCGAAGTGCTCGAAGTGAAGCGCTCGCGCCTGCTCGAACTGGGCGTGCGCTGGCCCAGCCAGGCCACGCTGTCGCTGGCCGGCGCGTCCGGTGCGGCGGCCGGCGCGCTGACCCAGCTGACGCTGGGCGACCTGCACAACATCAACCGCGACAACATCAATCTCGGGCTGGGCGGCGTGACCATCAACGCCAACAAGACCGATTCGGACAGCAACATCCTGGCCAACCCGCGCATCCGCGTGCGCAACCGCGACAAGGCCAAGATCCTGATCGGCGACCGGGTGCCGGTGATCACCGTCACCACCAATAACGGCGTCAGCTCGGACAGCGTCAACTACGTCGATGTCGGCCTGAAACTCGACGTCGAGCCCAACATCTACCTCGACGACGACGTGGCCATCAAGATCAATCTGGAAGTGAGCACGGTCGTCAAGGAGGTCGTCAGCAAGTCCGGCACCACCGCCTACCAGATCGGCACGCGCAGCGCCTCCACCGTATTGCGCCTGAAGGACGGCGAAACCCAGGTGCTGGCCGGCCTGATCAACGACGAGGACAGACGCAGCGCCAACAAGGTGCCCGGCGTGGGCGAGCTGCCGGTACTGAACCGCCTGTTCGGCAGCCAGTCCGACGACACCTTGCGCAGCGAGATCGTGCTGTCGATCACCCCGCACGTGCTGCGCAGCGTGCACCGGCCCGACATGGGCGCCGCCGAATTCAACTCCGGCACCGAGTCGGGTATCGGCGGGCATGCGCCGTCCAGCGGGGCCGCCACGCCGACGCAAGGCGGCACCGATGCGGGCGCGCCGAGCGCGCCGCCGCCGCGGGTGGCCTCGCCGATGACGGGCGCCGACGAAAGCGCACCAGCGCCCGCCCCGGCCCCGGCCGACAAGGCGCCCTTCCCCGCGCCCGGCGCGCCGGCGCCGAATGACAAGGAGCCGGGCGACAAAGGGGTGGGCGACAAGGGACCCGGTGCCGAAGCGCCGCGCAAGGTTCTCAAGTGACACGGCGCAGCCAGCCCGCGCGCGGCTTCACCTTCATCGAGCTGATGATCACGCTGGCGATCATGGCGACGCTGGCGTTGGTGGCCGTGCCGATGGCGCAGGTGGCGGTGCAGCGCGAGAAGGAGCGCTCCTTGCGCGGCGCGCTGATCGAAATGCGCGAGGCGCTCAACGCCTACAAGCGCGCCGCCGACGCGGGCCGCATCAAGATCGCGCTGGGCGAGTCGGGCTACCCGAAACGCCTGGAGGAATTGGTCGATGGCGTGCCCGACCAGCGCAGCGCCAGCAAGCAGAACATCTACTTCCTGCGCCGCATTCCGCGCGATCCGTTCGCGCCCAACACGGATGGACCGCCGGCCGACAGCTGGGCCAAGCGCGCCTACAGCTCGCCGCCCGACAACCCCAGCGAAGGCGAGGACGTGTTCGACGTCAGCTCGCGCTCGCGTCTGGTGGGCCTGAACGGCGTGCCGCTCGGGCAATGGTGACGGCCATGCGCGATAAAAAACCATCCGGTTTCACGCTGATCGAATTGCTGGTCGTGTTGGCCATCATCGCGCTGCTGATGACGATCGCAGTGCCGCGCTATTTCGGCTCGCTGGCCCGCTCCAAGGACGTGGTGCTGAAAGAGAACCTGCAGGTGCTGCGCAGCGGCATCGACAAATACTACGCCGACAAAGGCCAGTATCCGGGCGCGCTGACCGACCTGGTGACCCAAAAATACTTCCGCCGCGTGCCGGTCGACCCGATCACCGAATCGGACGCCAGCTGGCAGGTGAGCAGCTCGCCCGACCCGGACAAGCCAGGGGTGGCCGACGTGCACAGCGGCGCCAAGGGCAAAACGCGCGACGGCGTGCCGTATGAACAGCTGTAACAAGCCGCGCCAGCATGGCTTCGCCTATATCTGGACGCTGTTGCTGGTGGCGTTCATGGGAGTCGGCCTGGCCATTGCCGGCGACGTGTACTCGACCGCCGTGCGGCGCGACAAGGAGCGCGAGCTGATCTTCATCGGCCACGAGTTTCGCGCCGCGCTGGAGCGCTACTACAACAGCGGCCCCGGCGGCGCCAGCTATCCACTGACGCTGGACGAGCTGCTCAAGGACCCGCGCTTTCCCAACGCCAAGCGGCACCTGCGCCGCCTGTACCGCGACCCGATCACCGGACGCGCCGAATGGGACACCATCCTGGAACAGGGCCGCATCGTCGGCGTGCAGTCGCGCTCGACGCAAACGCCGATCAAGCAGGACAATTTTGACGACGACGACATCGGCCTGCGCAACAAGCCAAGCTACGCCGAATGGCATTTCACCTATCCGGCCAAGCTGGTCACCGCGCCGAAAGATGGCGCCATCCTGTCGGGCGCGACCACGGACGCGTCGACCCCGCAAACTCCGGGCACCAAAGCTGCAACGCCCGCGCTGCCGGCGCCACTGCCACGCTGAAGCTTGCACTGGCCGCACACAATCGGTACTGAACCGCGCAAATGAAAGCGCCTGCGTAAAGACACGCAGGCGCAGTGACAGCGAAGCTACGCGGCGCGGCAAAGCGCCGTACCGCGTACGACTAATCGCGGATATCGAGCGCCCGATTCAGGCTCAGAGCGGCCAGCGAACAGACCGCGCCCGACAGCAGGTACAAGCCGACATACACCAGGCCGAACTTGGCCGCCAGGATCAGCGCGACCAGCGGTGCGAAGCCGGCGCCGACCAGCCAGGACAGGTCGGACGTGATGGCCGCGCCCGTGTAACGGTAGCGCGCCGGGAAGTTGGCGGTCACCGCGCCGGAGGCCTGGCCGTACGACAAGCCCAGCAAGGTGAAGCCGAGCAGGATGAAGGTGTTCTGGCCCGATTCGCCGCCATTCATCAGCGACGGCACGAAAAAGCTGAACACGGCGATCAGGCCGGCCAGCGTGCCCAGCGTGGTGCGCCGGCCCACCCGGTCGGCGATCAGGCCGGAGGCGACCACACCGGCTGCCATCAAGGCCACGCCGATCATCTGGATCATCAAGAAGCCCGTCACCGAGCGCGGCGAATACAGGCTGATCCACGACAGCGGAAACACCGTCACCAGATGGAACAAGGCGTAACTGGCCAGTGCCGCCAGCGCGCCGATCAGCACATTGCGTCCCTGCGAGCGGCTCATTTCACCGAACGGGGTCGGCTGCAACTCCTGCTCTTCGAGCAGGCGCGCGTATTCATTGGTTGAAATGAGGCGCAGGCGGGCGAACAGCGCCACCACGTTGATGGCGAAGGCCACATAGAACGGATAGCGCCAGCCCCAATCGAGGAAATCGGCGCTGACCACGTTCGACAACAGGTACCAGAACACCCCGGCGGCGATCACGAAGCCGACCGGCGCGCCCAATTGGCCCAGCATCGCATACCAGCCGCGCCGATTGGCCGGCGCATTTAACGCCAGCAGTGACGGCAAACCGTCCCACGAGCCGCCCAGCGCCAGCCCCTGGCCCACGCGCAGCAGCGCCAACAACACGATCGCCTTGCTGCCCAGTTGCCCGTAGGTGGGCAGGAAGGCCATGCCGGCGGTCGATACGCCCAGCAAGAACAGCGCCGCCGTCAGCTTGACCTCGCGTCCGTAACGGCGCTGGATCGCCATCGAGATCGCGGTGCCCAGCGGCCTTGCAATAAAGGCAAAAGAAAAAATGCCGAACGCGTACAGCGTGCCGGTGAGCCGGTCCGCGAACGGGAAAAATACCGACGGAAACACCAACACCGAGGCGAT
Source organism: Burkholderiales bacterium (assembly GCA_038207625.1). Taxonomy (GTDB): domain Bacteria; phylum Pseudomonadota; class Gammaproteobacteria; order Burkholderiales; family Burkholderiaceae_D; genus JBBQZO01. Next base: position 23,393 of record JBBQZO010000031.1, read on the forward strand.
CGCGTAGACAAAAAAGTCGAAATACTCGGAGGCGCGTCCGATGACGACGCCGACGGCGATCTCGCCCGGCGAAATCGGATCGTGATCGGCGTTGATCCTGCGCGCATCGGCGCTGATCCCTGGGCTATCGGCTGAGTAACTGGCCTGGGTAACGGTACTGGACATGGCGATGGTCTCCTGCGTGTATATATTATTTAGCGGCCCTGACAACAGCCTTGACCTAATCATGCACCAGGGTAGGACAATTTGTCCAATCGCGCGCGTGACGTGAACTATGTAAAGTGCGAGACTCGACCGACTTTTGACCGAACCTTATCGCATGATGCCCCTATTTGCCCGTCGCGGGCTGTACTTATTGCCACTCTTCTGCCTGACCGCGTGCAACAGCGTCGTCATGAAACCGTCCGGCGATATCGCCGTCCAGCAAGCGCATCTGATTGTCGTTTCGACACTACTGATGTTGCTCATTATCGTGCCGGTCATCGCACTGACGATTCTGTTCGCCTGGCGTTATCGGAAAAACAATACGGCCGCCACGTATACGCCCGACTGGGACCATTCGACCCGGCTCGAACTGGTGATCTGGGGCGCGCCCCTGCTGATCATCATCGCGCTGGGCCTGGTGACGTGGATCAGCACCCACGTGCTCGACCCGTACCGCCCGCTGCAGCGTCTGGATGCCAACCGGCCTATTCCGGCCGGCACCAAGCCCTTGCTGGTGGAAGTGGTCGCGCTCGACTGGAAATGGCTGTTCATCTATCCGGAACTGGGCATCGCCACCGTCAACGAACTGGTCGCCCCGGTCGATGTGCCGGTGCGCTTCAAGATCAGCGCGTCGACGGTGATGAACTCGTTCTACATTCCCGCGCTGGCCGGTCAGATCTACGCGATGCCGGGCATGCAGACGACACTCAACGCGGTGATCAACCAGCCTGGCGAGTTTGACGGTTTCTCGGCCAACTACAGCGGCGCCGGTTTCTCCGACATGAAATTCAAGTTTGTCGCCCGCGATGCGGCCGGTTTCGACGCCTGGGTCAAGTCGGTCAAGACGGCCGGCGGCACGCTCGACCGGGCCGGCTATTTGCAGCTTGAAAAACCCAGCATCCGCGACGCGGTGCACCGTTACGCGGCCGTCGACGCTGGCTTGTTCAACGCCGTCGTCGAGCGTTGTGTCGCGCCGGGCAGCGTCTGCATGAGCGCGATGATGGCCCACGACGCGATGCAAAACTCAGCAAAAACCAATGCGATGCCAGCCAAGCTGGCCCAAGCCGGCGCCATCTGCGCCACGCCATCCATTTCAGCGAAGACGAACGATGCAAAACAATAATGACCTGACCACCCTGCTGTTCGGGCGGCTCAGCTGGGAAGCCATCCCCTACCACGAGCCGATTCTGCTCGCCACCTTCATCATGGTCGCCCTGGGCGGCCTGGGCATGCTCGCGCTGATCACCCGCTATCAGTTGTGGGGCACCTTGTGGCGCGACTGGATCACTAGCATCGACCACAAGAAAATCGGCATCATGTACATCATCTTCGGCCTGGTGATGCTGCTGCGCGGCTTCGCCGATGCCTTGATGATGCGCGCCCAGCAGGCGATGGCGTTCGGCGATTCGGCCGGCTTCCTGCCGCCGCACCACTACGACCAGATCTTCACTGCGCATGGCGTGATCATGATCTTCTTTGTCGCCATGCCTTTGGTGACCGGCCTGATGAACTACGTGGTGCCGCTGCAGATCGGCGCGCGCGACGTGGCCTTCCCGTTCCTGAACAACTTCAGCTTCTGGATGACCGCATTCGGCGGCGGCCTGACCATGCTGTCGCTGTTCGTGGGCGAATTCGCACGCACCGGCTGGCTCGCTTACCCACCGCTGTCGGGCATCATGGCCAGCCCCGATTCAGGCGTCGACTACTACATCTGGTCGCTGCAAATCGCCGGCGTGGGCACGCTGCTGTCGGGCGTGAACCTGATCGCCACCATCGTCAAGATGCGCGCGCCGGGCATGGGCCTGATGAAGATGCCGATCTTCACCTGGACCGCGCTGTGCACCAACGTGCTGATCGTGGCCGCCTTCCCTGTCCTGACGGCCGTGCTGGGCATGCTCTCGCTCGACCGCATGGTCGGCACCCACTTCTTCACCAGCGACCTGGGCGGCAACGCCATGATGTACGTGAACCTGATCTGGATCTGGGGCCACCCCGAGGTGTACATCCTGATCCTGCCGGCCTTCGGCATCTTCTCCGAAGTGGTCGCGACCTTCTGCGACAAGCGCCTGTTCGGCTACACCTCGATGGTGTACGCCACCGTCGTCATCACCATCTTGTCCTATCTGGTATGGCTGCACCACTTCTTCACGATGGGTTCGGGCGCCAGCGTCAACTCCTTCTTCGGCATCACGACGATGATCATCTCGATCCCGACCGGCGCGAAGATCTTCAACTGGCTGTTTACGATGTACCGCGGACGCATCCGCTTCGAGCTGCCAATGATGTGGACGATCGCCTTCATGATCACCTTCGTCATCGGCGGCATGACCGGTGTGCTGCTGGCGGTGCCGTCGGCCGACTTCGTGCTGCATAACAGCCTGTTCCTGATCGCCCACTTCCACAACGTGATCATTGGCGGCGTGCTGTTCGGCCTGTTCGCCGGCATCAACTACTGGTTCCCGAAAGCGTTCGGCTTCAAGCTCGATCCGTTCTGGGGCAAGTGCTCGTTCTGGTTCTGGGTCATCGGTTTCTACCTGGCCTTCATGCCGCTGTACGTGCTCGGCCTGATGGGCGTGACGCGCCGCCTGAATCACTTCGACGACCCGTCGCTGCAGATCTGGTTCGTTATCGCCGCCATCGGCGCGCTGCTGATCTTGCTGGGCATCGTGTCGATGCTGGTGCAGTTCGCCGTCAGCTACCTGCGCCGCGATGCGCTGCGCGACGTCACCGGTGACCCGTGGGGTGGCCGCACGCTTGAATGGTCGACGTCGTCGCCGCCGCCCGACTACAACTTCGCGTTCACCCCGCAGGTGTACGAGAACGACAGCTGGTCGCACATGAAGGCCAATCAGTACCAGCGTCCGCGCACAGGTTTCGATGCGATCCACATGCCCAAGAACACCGGCGCCGGTTTCATCATCGCCGCCCTGAGCGCCGTGGTCGGCTTTGCGCTGATCTGGCACATGTGGCTCGTCGCCGGTATCGGCATGGTGGCCATGCTGGCCGCCGTGATCGCCCACACCTTTAATTATCAACGCGACTATTACATCCCTGCGGACGAAGTCATCCGCACGGAAGACGCACGCACCCGTTTGCTGGACGCCCATGCCTGAGATGACCGCCCCACTCGCCACCGGCCACGCGCCGGCTGACAACAGCGCACGTTTTTACGTGCGTGAACACCACCCGGAAAACGGCACGCTGCTCGGATTCTGGCTTTACCTGATGAGCGACTGCCTGGTCTTCGCCTGCCTGTTCGCGGCCTACGCCGTGCTGGGACGCAGCTATGCGGGCGGACCGTCCGGCGCCGAACTGTTCGACCTGCCGCTGGTGGCGGTGAACACATCGCTACTGCTGCTGTCGTCGATCACCTACGGCTTTGCGATGCTGGAAATGCAAAACAAACGCCTGCGCGCCACCTTGATCTGGCTGGGCGTGACCGGCTTGCTGGGCGCCGGCTTCATCGGCCTCGAGCTGTTCGAGTTCGTCCACCTGATCAGCGAAGGCGCCGGTCCCCAGCGCAGCGGTTTCCTGACCGCGTTCTTCGCGCTGGTCGGCACCCACGGCCTGCACGTGAGCTTTGGTATCATCTGGCTGGTGACGCTGATGGTCCAGCTGAAAAAGCATGGCCTGACGCCGGAAAACGGCCGTCGTCTGATGTGCCTGTCGATGTTCTGGCACTTTCTCGACGTCGTCTGGATCGGCGTCTTCACCTTTGTCTACCTGATGGGAGTGCTGCCATGAGCGCGCATACACACGACGCACACGACGCCCATGGCGCGCACGACGCGCACGCGCCCCACTCGACGCTGCGCGGCTACGCCACCGGCTTCGTGCTGGCGGTGCTGCTGACGGCGATTCCGTTCTGGCTGGTGATGGGCAAGGTATTCGCCGATTCCAGCACCACCGGCTTCGTGCTGCTGGGTCTGGCGACGGTGCAGATCGTCGTCCACATGATCTACTTCCTGCACATGAACACCAAGTCCGAAGGCGGCTGGTCGATGCTGGCCCTGCTGTTTACGATGATGCTGGTGGTGATCATGTTGAGCGGCTCGATCTGGGTCATGTACCACCTCAATCACAATATGATGCCGGGCATGATGAACGAAATGAGCACGCACGCCGCCTCATGAGCGATGGGCCCGCCGGCGCTGTGCGTTCGCGCCGTGCGCGCCTGATCGTGGCCGGCGCCGCCGCCTTGCTGTGCGCCGCCCTGATCGCGCTGGGTAGCTGGCAAGTGCAGCGCCTGCAGTGGAAAACGGCACTGATCGAACGCGTCGAACAGCGCGTGCATGCGGCGCCCGGCGCCGCTCCCGGCCCGGATTCCTGGGCTGGCCTGAACAAACAACAGGACGAATACCGCCATGTGCACGTGGACGGGCAGTTTCTCGACCATCTCGCCACGCGCGTGCAGGCGTCCACCGAATTGGGCGCCGGTTTCTGGCTGCTCACCCCCTTGCGACGCGACGACGGCAGCGTCGTGCTGGTCAATCGGGGCTTCCTGCCCGCCGGCGCGACCGACGTGGCACCGGGCGGACGCACCAGCCTGAGCGGGCTGCTGCGCATCAGCGAGCCGGCCGGCGCCTTCCTGCGCCACAACGACGCCGCAGCGAACCGCTGGTATTCGCGCGACGTGGCCGCGATCGGCGCCGCGCGCGCCCTGACGCGCCTGGCCCCCTACTTCATCGATCAGGATGGCGCCGCCGGGGACGCGGCGCATCAGCAGCCCGCGCGCGCGCCGACGGTGCCGGTTGGCGGCCTGACGGTGATATCCTTCAACAACAACCATCTGGCGTACGCGCTGACCTGGTATGCGTTGGCACTGATGGCCGGCGGCGCGTGCTATCTCGTGCTGCGCGAACGCCGCGCCGACTGAGCGCCCTGGCAACACTGTTGAAAGATTTAACCATGCACGCAACATCGACGGACGCGCCTTGAACCTGGCGCAGCTCGGAACGGCCCCGCTGGAACACGGCGCCGGTTATCGCAACATGCAGCAGCTGATCCAGCTGCGCTGGATCGCCGTGGTCGGCCAGATCACCACGATCGCCACCGTCAGCCTGGGCTTCGGCGTGCCGCTGCCGCTGCCGCCGATGCTGCGCGTGCTGCTGCTGCTGATCGCGTTCAATATCTTCAGCCACCTGCGCTGGCACGAACAGACCAACGTCGACAACCGCCAGATCTTTCTGGCGCTGCTGATGGACGTGTCCTGCCTGAGCGCGCAGCTGTATCTGAGCGGAGGCATCAGCAATCCCTTCGTGTTCCTGTACCTGCTGCAAATCATCCTCAGCGCCGTGTTGCTGACGGCCCGCTCCACCTGGTTCATCGTCAGCATCGTCGGCCTGTGTCTGCTCGTGCTGGCGATGTGGTCCAAGCCGCTGGCGCTGCCGCTGGACCACGCGCGCGGGATCGCGAGCCTGTACATCCAGGGCATCCTGATCAGCTTCGCCGTCAACGCGGCGCTGCTGGTGGTGTTCATCACACGCATCAACGGCAACCTGCGCGCCGGCGACGCCCAGCTGGCCGCTCTGCGCCAGCGCGCCGCCGAGGAAGAACATATCGTGCGCATGGGTCTATTGGCGTCCGGCGCGGCGCACGAACTGGGCACGCCGCTGGCGACGCTGGCGGTGATCCTGGGCGACTGGCGCCGCATGCCCGAATTTGCCAACACCCCTGAGCTGCTGGGCGAAATCGGCGAAATGCAGGCGCAACTGCAGCGCTGCAAAACCATCGTCAGTGGCATCTTGCTGTCGGCCGGCGAAGCGCGCGGCGAATCGTCGGTCAAGACCAGCATCAAGCTCTTCCTCGACCAGCTAGTCGAGGAATGGCGTGTCAGCCGCCCCATCATCGAATTTAGCTTCGACAACCAGATCGAGCAGGACATGGCGGTGGTGTCGGACTCCACCATCAAGCAGATGATCTGGAATGTGCTCGACAATGCGCTTGAGGCGTCGCCCCGCTGCGTGCGGCTGCGCGCCAGCCGCGGCGGCGACCAGCTGACGCTGGTGGTCACCGATACGGGCCCAGGGTTCGCGCCCGGCATGCTGGACCAGTTCGGCAAGCCTTACCAGTCGACCAAAGGGCGGCCCGGTGGCGGGCTGGGACTGTTCCTGGTCGTGAATGTCGCGCGCACCCTGGGCGGCGCCGTGCAGGCCCGCAATCTCCCCGACGGGGGCGCGTCGGTGCAGATCACATTGCCGCTGTCGGCGATCGCGTTTGAACGGGGAGAACAGCATGAGCGCTGAACGTCTGCTGTTGGTCATCGAGGACGACGCCGACTTCGCGCGCACGCTGTGCCGCTCGTTCGAACGGCGTCAGTACCGCGTACTGCACGCGGCCAATTTCGAGGAAGCCAAGGCGTTGCTGCTGACGCACACGCCCGGTTACGCGGTGGTCGACCTGAAACTGACGGGCAACCTGTCCGGACTGGCCTGCGTGCAGATGCTGCACGCGCACGATGCGGCCATGTTGATCGTGGTGCTGACCGGTTTTGCCAGCATCGGCACGGCGGTCGAAGCGATCAAGCTGGGCGCCTGCCAGTACCTGGCCAAGCCATCGAACACCGACGACATTGAGGCCGCCTTCGGACACTCGGTGGGCAGCACTGAACTGGCGCTGACCGAGCGTCCCACCTCGATCAAGACGCTGGAATGGGAGCGCATCCACGCGGTGCTGGCCGAGACCGAGTTCAATATTTCCGAGGCGGCGCGCCGGCTAGGCATGCACCGCCGCACGCTGGCGCGCAAGCTCGAAAAGCAGCGGGTCAAGTAGGCGGCGACGCCGGCGACGACGCGGACAGGCCACGGTGTAGCAGCGCAGCGTCCTCTGATGCAGCAATCTCAGCGTTTAGCGTTTAGCGTTTAGCGTTTAGCGTTTAGCGTTTAGCGTTTAGCGTTTAGCGTTTAGCGTTTAGCGTTTAGCGTTTAGCGTTTAGCTTTAGCGTTTAGCGTTTAGCGTTTAGCGTTTAGCGTTTAGCGTTTAGCGTTTAGCGTTTAGCGTTTAGCGTTTAGCGTTTAGCGTTTAGCGTTTAGCGTTTAGCGATACCTTGCCGTGCGCGGCGAGTACGCGCACCAGCGCCGCTCTGCCCCGTCATCAAGACGTGCCAGATATCGCACGCCGCGCCGGGCGAAAAGCAGACTAGATCGTACCCTGTCTGCCACCCGTTTTTCCGGCAATGGCAATCTCCTCCAAATCGTCACCTGGCGCCAGCGATAGCTCACTGGTAGGCACTGCAATGTCCTTTTTGCGCTGGCAGCCGGGCGTTTTGCAGTGCTCTCCGTCGCCCAATTCCATGTAGGCGGGACAGTTCTTGAATTCATGATCGATGCAGGGCATAAAAGCTCCAAAAATGTAGTTAAGGTGCGGAAAGGGTGCGCTGACGAGCTTACAGCACGGCGCTGAAAACCCCGTTTCCGCAGGTGCTTCAATCGAACCGCCGGCCACCAACCATCGCATATTGAAACGCAGCGCATCGACGCTGCGCTCCCCGATCGCCGTGATCGCCCCAAGCGTCGCACACACTTGGCGTCTGTCGCGTGGCATTCACTGCAATTCATCGCGACGCGACGCCACGCGCTTGCGAACGCCGTTCGGCGGTGCCGTCCTCTGTGTTCGGCGACGCACAGACCGCGCAGCAGCTCGCTCACAAAATGAACGCACGCCGGGTAGCACGCGCTGCCGGCTGGCGTCGCGCGCCCGGCGCCATGCGATCAACGCGGGCCGACGACGACGGTCGGTTCACACAAAGGACACACACCATGCTACGAACGCTGAAAGATTTTCAGAAATGCGCCATCGGTGCGAGCGACGGCGATATCGGTCACGTCAAGGACCTCTACTTCGATGACGACGCGTGGGCGATCCGCTACCTCGTCGTCGATACCGGCGCCTGGTTGCCGGGGCGCAAAGTGCTGATCTCCCCCATTTCCATCCAAGCGGCCGATTGGTCGGCGCACAGGCTTCCGGCCGCGCTCACGCGCGAGCAGGTCAAGCACAGCCCCGACATCGACACCGACCAGCCGGTGTCGCGCCAGCACGAAGTGGAATACCTGGGCTACTACGGCTTTCTCAACTACTGGGGCGGCGCGGGGATGTGGGGTGACGGCATGGTGCCGATGGCGATGTACCCTGGATACGTCCCCCTTCCGGGCGAGTCCCTTGAACGCGAACGGGTCATTGAAGCGAGTGCCGACGCCGAGCGCGCGCGCCATCGCGACGACGATCCCCATCTGCGCAGCTGCGACACCATCGTCGGCTACCATCTGCACGCCAGCGATGGCGAGGTGGGACACGTCGACGGATTCCTGGTCGATGAACAGACCTGGGCCGTACGCTATCTCGTGATCAACACCAGCAACTGGTGGCTCGGTCACCAGGTGCTGATCGCCCCGCAATGGATCAGCGGCGTCGACTGGTCCGATCGCAGCGTCACGGTGGACCTGAGCCGCGAGTCGGTGAAGCTTGCGCCGGCCTACGACCCGTCGCTTGTGCTGGACCGACCAACTGAGGCTGGCCTGCACACACACTACGGACGCGCGCCGTACTGGTTGGCCGGCACGCCGAACAAGCGCGCGCCCTGAGCCTGCCCCCGCCGAGCACCTCGACGGCCCTGCGACCGACGCCGAGCGAGCCGCTCGGCAAGCTGGCGTCGCGCCGGCGTCGCGCGCCCAAGTCAGCATGCCGGCGTCGCGCCAGCGCAGGTGCAGCCGCAACGCGCCAACCCGCCCTATAAAATCCGGCGCAAGCCGGGCACCCGCTTCGCCAGGTCCGCCACCGCGTAGCTGATTGTCAGGCCAGTCACGGTCAGCAGCACCACATGCCAAAACGGGCCGATCGGGATTGGGCGAAACAGCAGCGTCAGCGCGACCAGTATCGGTGCGTGCAGCAGATACACGCCAAACGAGCGCGCCGCCAGCCAGCGCGCCACGGCGCCGTCCCGATTGACGCTGCTTTGACACCACGCCATCATCCCCAGCGCCAAGCCCAGGCCGGCAAACTGCTCCCAGACGGCAGCGCCGAACGCTTGCCAATTCCAGCCGCCGAAATAGAGTTTGACGCCATGCTCTGGCGGCGTCCCGCCCAGAGACACCAGTAACAGAAACGCCAGCGGACCACCGATCAGTCCTAGCCAGCCGGCGATCCGGGCGCGCCGCGAGGCGACCAGGGCCGGCACCCAGCCGCCCCGCGCGGCGGCCAGTCCGACCGCGAATGCAGCGATGTATTGCGGAAAATAACAGAGCTGAAAATTATAGAAACTGGTCTCGATCGGAAACACGGTCCGCGTCACGGCCGTGGACAGGGACAATACGGCGGCAAAGGCCAGCAAGCGTCGCGTGCCGGGCGCCGCACGGCTGACGTCAAGCATGGCCGAAGGGAAAACGCTGCGCCAAGCAGCGAGCGCCACACAAAACAACAGTAAGGCAAGCGCAAACCACATCGGGCCGCTGCCACCGAGCACGCGACTCGACATCAGGTAATGCAGGTAGTTATTCAAGCCTGAACTCAGGCCTGCCGACGACGAGTCGGCCAGCAAGCCAAACACGATCAACGGGTGGATGAACACCATGTACAACAAGGCCGGCAGGCCCAGGCGAACCAAACGTTCGAGCAGGAACGAACCCGGCCCGCGACGCCGAATGGCGCCATGCGCAAACCAACCGGCCAGGAAGAACAGCAGGCCCATGAAGAAGGCCTGCAAGTGGAACACCCAAACAATGAACGGCAGTTTTTCGGTGAGGCTCAACTCGGGACCGTCGTTCATGTACCAGCCACCGACGTAGCTGTAGGTGACGCAGCAGTGCAGGTTCACCACTAAAAAAATGACGGCGGTACGCACATTATCAACCCACGGCAGGCGTGTTTCTGGCTGGATTTGATGATTCAAAACGCGGGTGGAGGACATGTGACCTAGGTTCTGGTTGTTGATGCTACCCAGCGTATTGCGTCTGGCGTCATCACACCAGCGCCGTGTGGCGAAGCGGGTATGGTTAGGGGCGAACTGGACGCTTGCGCGCGTGCGGCACGTAGCATGCTTCACGGCGAACACGGCCAATACGCCAAATACCCTGGCGCTTCCGGCGACCGGCACAGCGCACGCTGCGCGCTGTGCTGTGCAATCGGCGCCACTGCCAATGGCGCGCCTAGCGGTCCCTGTCCAAAAAAATAGCACTCCGGAAGCGGGCCGATGCGGCGCCCCGTCCGCCAGCGTCGCCAAATCGCCACCCAATTAAATAAAACCACTTGATTTAATAACGATCCAGCCGTATATTGAGCTCAGAAGCAAGCGCGCGCAACGGCTCGAAAAGACGGCTGTGCGCGTGCTGCAAACGACTGCTTCTGGCAACGTCATGGCGGCGCGCAGCTGCGCCAGCAGTTCGGACTGCACCCGTCCAACGGCGGCGCAAAGCGCCCGGCACGCCGATCTATCTATAAAAAATATGGGGACACAATGAAACACGCAATCATCAAAACGCTGCCCGCCGCGCTGGCCTTGAGCTTCGCTTGCGGCGCCGCCAGCGCCGATGCCGGCCACGATCCGGAAGGCTTTCACGGCTACTTCCGCGTCAGTGCCGGCGTCAGCTCCACGCACGGTCCGCAAAGCTGCTACGGCCTGGGCGGCATCGCGATGAAATACCGCCTGGGCAACGAATGCGACTCCTACTTCGAAGGCGGCTACACCAAGGAATTGGCCAAGAGCGACGACGGCGTCAGCTTCGTCGGCACACTGTGGGCCAACGAATACAGCCCCGGCTCCGATTTTGGCGACGCCAAGCTGGGCCTGGTAAAAGCCTATGTCGAAGCGAAGAACCTGCCGTTTCTGAACGGTGGCATCGCCTGGATCGGCAAGCGCTACTACGAGCGTCCGGACATCCACATTCTCGATCTGCAGTACATCAACATGAACGGCACCGGCGCGGGGATCGACGCCGCCCAGGCAGGTCCCGGCAAGCTCAGTTACGCCATTTTCAAGGACAACGACGCGACCGCCGTCGATCCGATCAGCGGCGTGCATGTCACCTCGGCCGCGATCCGCCAGAACGTGCTGTATGAAGGCGTACCGGTCAACCCGGACGGCGTCATCGACGTCGCGCTCTCGCTGATCAACGCGCAAGGCGCGGGCAAACACGGCGGCTGGCAGATCTCGCTGCTGCACAAACAGGACAAGGTCTTGGGCGGCAATAACACCTTTGGCATTCAGTATGGCGTTGGCCCCGGCACCGGTATCGGCATCGGCAACGACCGCATCGGCGCCTCGGGCAGCACCACGCTCGGCTCGGATGTGACGCGCACGCGCATGTTCAACGATCTCGTGATTCAGCCGAGCGAAGCGTTCAGCATGGCGTTCGCAGCCGTCGTACAAAAGGACAAGTCGGACGCTGGCGGCTCATCGACCTGGACCACGCTCGGTGCGCGCCCCGTGTATGCCGTCTCGAAGCACGTCAAGCTGCAAATGGAACTGGGCACCAGTCGCGGGACGTCGCCGACCGGCGGCGCGGCCCAGCGCCTGACGACGGTAACGTTTGCGCCGACCATCGCGCTGGCCAAAGATTTCTGGTCACGTCCAGAATTGCGCGCCTTCGTCACCTACGGCCGCTGGAACGATGCCGCCAAGGCCGCCGTGAACGCGAACAATAATTCCGGCCCCGTGTACGGCAACGCCAACAGCGGCACCTCGGCCGGCTTCCAGATTGAAACCTGGTGGTAAGCCTTGGCCGGCGGCGCACTTGGTTGCGCCGCTAAGCGTGGCAAGCTTGCCGCCCCGGCGGCAAGGTTTATGCGTCGAGTTTCAGAAACAGGTCGCGGTCCGGGGCGAAGTTGGCATGCAGGGGCAACAGCGCGCCGCCCAGCGCACGCGCGTCCGGGCCAACCATGCCCGTCATCGTCAGCGGCCGCTCGACGCCCTCCCAGTTGTACAGGTCGAGCGCCCCTTGCACGCTGTGCATCAGGCGATCGAGCATGGCTCGGCTGAACGAGCCGTCGATGATGACGCCTTCCAGGTCGAGCAGGCAGCTGGCATTATTGACCGCCATCGCGATGGCGATGCCGGCCTGCTCGAGCCAGATCTCGCTCAACGCCAGCCAAGGGCTTTGCAAGGCGCGCTCGTCGTAGGCGGCGGCCGGGTCAAGGTCGTGCTGCTCGAACATCTTCTCCAGAGTGAGCAGCGAGGCCGTATTGAGCATTTGCGCGCCCGGTACCCGCTGGCCGCGCTGCGCCATGCCCAGCGGCAGCGAGCCGATCGCGCCGGCGTTGCCGTGCAGGCCGGCATGCAGCTGACTGTTGATGACCAGTCCCCCGCCGATGAAAGTGTCGACAAACACGTACAGAAAACTCTTTACGCTGCGCCCCCGTCCGAGCACCAGCTCGGCCACGCAGGCGGCCGCCGTATCCTTGGCAAACTGCACTGGCAGAGCCGTATCGGCGGCGATCTGGGTGGCGATATCGAGTTTATTCCAGCGCCATGCGGCGTCGGGCGCGATCCCCTGCAGGTGCTGCCAACTGCCCAGCGACAGGGGCGCGGCCACGCCGATGCCGGCAAGGCGCGCGCGCAGCGGCGGCGCCAGCGATGCGTGCATCTGGCGCACGCCCAACGCGATCGCCTGAAACACCGCGTCAGGGTCAGGAAATCGGTAGACCAGCGACGAACGCATGCGCACCGCGCCGACGAAGTCGAGCAGCAAGATGTCGAGACTGCGCCGGCCGATCTTGACGCCGATCGAAAACGCGCCGTCGGGATTGAGCGCGATCGGCACGGACGGCTGGCCGATCTTGCCACGCAAGGCGGCAAGCTTGATCACCAGATCGTCCTTTTCGAGGCGCGCGATGATCAGCGCCACCGTCTGGGTGGACAGCGTCGTCAGGCGCGCCAGATCGGCCTTGGGCATGCCGCCATGCATGCGGATCGCCTGCAGCACGACACGTTCGTTGAACTGGCGCATGCCGGTCTGGTTCGAGCCGCGCGGACGCAGATGGTCGGCGTGGACTTGCTCGGATTCATCCTGCTCTGGCGGCTGTTGCGGCATGCGGTGGCTTTCTTGAAAATGGGCGCGGTCGGTCGTGCAGTATGCTGCGCGCGCCGAACGCCAGCGTGGTGGCAAGCGAAATCGGCGCGCGCACCGTATACTAACTGCTCGTTCCAAAATCAATAGGTTTTATTAAACCACCGGTACGTCGACAAGGCGCCGCCAGCTCCCCGAAGGACACCATGAAGCATCCCCTGAACGTCGCCCTGATCGGCTACGGCTACGCCGGCGCCACCTTTCACGCGCCGCTGATCAAGGACGTCGCCGGCATGACGCTGTCGACCATCGCCACCTCCTCGCCCGACAAGGCGCTGCGCGACTTTCCCCTTGCCCGCGTGGTCGCCCATCCGGACGACGCGATCAATTCGCCCGAGGTTGAGCTGGTGGTGCTTGCCACACCAAACACCACGCATTACCCGCTGGCGCGCCAGGCGCTGCTGGCCAACAAGCATGTGGTGGTCGAAAAACCGTTCACCGTGACGCTGGCCGAGGCGCAGGACTTGGTGCAACTGGCAAACGACAAGCAGCTGCTGCTGAGCGTATTTCATAACCGCCGCTGGGATAACGATTTCCTCACCGTCAAGCGCTGCATCGACAGCGGCGTGCTCGGCCCGATTCACACCTACGAAGTGCATTTCGACCGCTACCGTCCGGACGTGCGGGCGCGCTGGCGCGAACAGAATTTGCCCGGTTCAGGTTCGCTCTACGACCTCGGCTCGCACCTGATCGACCAGGCCTTGCTGCTGTTCGGGATGCCGCTCAGCGTCAGCGCCGACCTGCAAAAACAACGCAGCGGCGCCGAGGCGAACGACTATTTTCACCTCGTGTTGGGCTATCCGGAACGTCGCGTGATCCTTCATTCAAGCATGTTGGTGGGTGCACCGGGTCCCCATTTCCAGCTGCATGGCAGCTTGGGCAGCCTGATCAAGTACGGCATGGATCCGCAGGAAGATGCCTTGAAACAGGGCGTGCGCCCGAGCGGTCCCTTGTGGGGAATCGAAGCGCCCGACCAGCATGCGCACCTGACGCGCATGCAAGATGGTGCCGCCTGCACGCTCAGGATCGAGACCGTGGCGGGCAATTACGGCGCCTACTATCACGCCATCCATGCTGCGCTGCGCGGCGGCGGCACGGTGCCAGTCGATGCAGCCGATGCACTGAAGGTCATCGCCGTGATCGAGGCGGCGGTTGCCAGCCACGCCCAACAGCGCACAGTCAGCCTGGGCGTCTAGCAAGGGGGCGAGCGCCCTGTTCGGCCTGGAACTGCACGGTCTGCGCCCAACTGGCGGGATCGCAGCCGGCCCGCTGCACGTTGACGCTGGCGCCGGCCAGCGCGTGTTGCAAGGCGCCGCGCATGGCTTCGAGGCCCATGGCGGCCAAGGCGGCGGGCGCTTCCAGCTGCCCGGCCCGGCGCAAGTAGGCGATCAGCGCGGCATGAAAACAGTCGCCCGCCCCGACCGTGTCGACGACCACGATGCCGCTCGGCGCCGCCAGTTCGAGCTGACACGAACGCGTAAGCAGCGCCGCCCCGGCCGCGCCCCGTGTGACCACCAATAACTCCAGCAGGCTGTCTGAAAACAGGTGCTGGCGCAGCGCCGACAAATCGTGCGCGTCCATTCCCAGCGCGTCCAGATCCTCGCTGCTGACCTTGACGATATGCGCCTGCCGCATTGCCCGCCGCACACCGGCCAGATAAAGCGCCACGTCGCTGACCACGGCCGGACGCACGTTGACGTCGATCGACACCAGCGCGCCGCGCGCGGTGGCCGCGCCGATCGCCGCCAGCGTCTGTGCCAAGTCCTCGGGCACCAAGGCCAGGCCGCCCGTGTGCAGCAGTGTCAGCTTCTCGGGCAGTAGCGCAATCAGCGTCGTTGCATTGACGTCGCGATCGGCCACGCCCTGGCGGTGAAAGGCATAGCTGGGCGAGCCGTGCTCGTCGAGGCTGACCAGCGCAATCGACGTGGGACAGGCGCTGCGTACGCTGTGTGCCAGGCGCACGCCACTGCCGCTCAACAGCGCGAAAAAACCCGCGCCAAAATGGTCCGTCGATAGCGGGTTCAGATACACGGTCGGCGCGCCCTGGCGCGCCAGCCCCAAGGTGAAATTGCACACCGAGCCGCCCAGGCACGGCAGGAAACGTCCGTCCGGCTGCTCGATCAGGTCGACCAGCGCTTCGCCAATTGTTGCAATCATGCCAGTGTCGCTCATGTCGTTCTCGTTCATGTGGTTCTCTTTTATCGTTCCAGATGGGAAGCGCGGCGCCCAGCCCGTGGCCAGCGGCTGTTGATCAGACGTTTGCCGCAGGTATTAAATAAAACCGCTTGATTTATTAATCTAAGGAGAATATATTCCTAATCGGCGCAGCGGTAAAGAGGCGAGTGAAAAGAAACCGGCCACCGGTTCGCTCCCGCCCCACGCATGCGGCAACGACCCCACCATCCCCTTGAGGAGACATCCATGAACTTGAAACACGCCATCGCACTGACCCTGATGACATCGACCGCCGCCATCGCCGGCGCTGCCGACGAGACGGTGGTCGGCCTGATCACAAAAACCGACACCAATCCATTCTTCGTGAAGATGAAGGAAGGCGCCCAGCGCGCCGCCAAGGCAAAGGGCGCCAAGCTGCTGACGGCGGCCGGCAAATCCGACGGCGACAATGCCGGCCAGGTCACGGCGATCGAGAACATGGTGTCGGCCGGCGCGAAGACGATTCTGATCACGCCCAGCGATTCGAAAGCGATCGTTCCCGCGATCAAAAAGGCGCGCGACAAGGGCGTGATGGTCATCGCGCTCGACAGCCCGACCGATCCGCAGGACGCCACCGATGCGCTGTTTGCCACCGACAACTTCAAGGCCGGCGTGCTGATCGGTCAGTACGCCAAGGCCATGTTCGCCGGCAAACCCGCCAAGATCGCGATGCTCGACCTGTTCCCCGGCCACCCGGTCGGCCTGACCCGCCACAACGGTTTTCTGGCCGGTTTCGGCGCGTCAGGTCTCACCGCCACGAGCAAGGACTTGGCAAAGACGGCCGATGTCGTCTGCATGGCCGACAGCTACGGCGACCAGGCCAAGGGCCAGACGGCGATGGAAAACTGCCTGCAGAAAAACCCGGACATCAACCTCGTCTACACGATCAATGAGCCGGCCGCAGCCGGTGCCTACAAGGCGCTCAAAGCCGCCGGCAAAGAAAAGAATGTGACGATCGTGTCGGTCGACGGCGGCTGCGCCGGCGTGCGCGACGTCAAGGCGGGCGTCATCGCGGCCACCGCGCAACAGTATCCGCTGAAGATGGCCGAAATGGCGATGGATGCCGGCGTTGAGTACGCCAAGAGCGGCAAGAAGGCGCATGGCTATGTCGACACGGGCGTGACACTGATCACCGACAAGAAGGTGGCCGGGGTCGACAGCCAGGACACCGTGTTCGGCCTGGGCGCTTGCTGGGGAAAATAAACTGCGCGGGGGCGTGGCGTTCGCCGGCCCCCTTCGTTGCTACACCAGACAAGGATGAATCGTCATGAACCATCGTCTCAAACCGTATTTGCCGTCCCTATCCAAGCTGGGCCCGGTCATCGCCCTGCTGCTGGCGGGCGTGTTTTTCACCAGCCAGTCCGACCGTTTTCTCAGCGGACAGAATTTTTCGCTGATTCTGCAACAAGTGATGGTGGTGGGCGTGATCGCCATCGGCCAGACGCTGATCATCCTCACCGCCGGCATCGACCTGTCCTGCGGCATGGCGATGGCGCTCGGCTCGGTCATCATCACCAAGTTTGCCGTCGACTTTGGCATGCATCCGGCGCTTGCCGTGCTGTGCGGCATGCTCGCCTGCGTGCTGATCGGCTCTATCAACGGCGCGCTGGTCACCATGATCAAGCTGCCCCCGTTCATCGTCACGCTGGGGACGATGAATATCGCGTTTGCCATCACGCAAATCTATTCGCAGGCGCAAACGGTGACGGGCATCCCCGAGGCGATGACGATGCTCGGTAACACCTTCCAGCTCGGCCAGACCAGCATCACCTTCGGCACCGTGCTGATGCTGGCCCTGTACGGGCTGACGTGGCTGTTCCTGCGCGACACGGCGCCGGGGCGCCACATCTACGCCGTGGGCAACAACCCGGAAGCGGCGCGCCTGACCGGCATCGCCACCAACCGCGTGCTGGTGGGCGTGTACATGGCCGCCGGCATGTTCTACGGCATCGCCGCCCTGCTGTCGGTGGCGCGCATGGGCGTGGGCGATCCGCAAGCGGGACAGACCGACAACCTCGACAGCATCACCGCCGTCGTGCTGGGCGGCACCAGCCTGTTCGGCGGGCGCGGCAGCGTGCTCGGCACACTGGTCGGCGTGCTGATCGTGGGCGTGTTTCGCAACGGTCTGACGCTGATGGGCGTGCCCTCGGTGGTGCAGATACTGGTGACGGGCATCCTGGTCATTCTTGCCGTCGCCACCGATCAACTGACACACAAGAAAGGCTGAGCCATGCACGCCACTTCCACACCGGTAGTTTTTCAGGCCCGCGGGCTGGTCAAGCGCTACGGCGGCGTGACCGCCCTCGACGGCACCGACTTTGACTTGCGCGCCGGCGAAATCCTGGCCGTGATCGGCGACAACGGCGCCGGCAAATCCTCGCTGATCAAGGCGCTGTCGGGCGCCGTCATTCCCGACGAAGGCAGCATGCTGCTCGACGGGATGCCGGTGCATTTCCGCTCGCCGATCGACGCGCGCAAGCACGGCATCGAGACCGTCTATCAGGACCTGGCGGTTGCGCCGGCGATGACGATCGCCGAGAACATGTTCCTCGGGCGCGAAATCCTGCGTGCGGGCTTTCTGGGCAAATGGCTGCAACTGATCGACAAGAAACGCATGCTGGCCGAGGCGGCCGCCCACATGCAGGACCTGAAAATCGGCATCCGCTCGATGACCCAGCCGGTCGGCACGCTGTCGGGCGGCCAGCGCCAGGGCGTCGCCGTGGCGCGCAGCACCGCCTTTGCCAAGCACGTGGTGATCCTTGATGAGCCGACCGCCGCGCTGGGCGTGAAGGAAGGCAATATGGTGCTCGAACTGATACGGCGTGTGCGCGAACGTGGCTTGCCGGTGATCCTGATCAGCCACAACATGCCGCACGTGTTCGAAATCGCCGACCGCATCCACATCCAGCGCCTGGGCAAGCGGGTCGCCGTCGTCGATCCGAAGCACATCAGCATGTCCGACACCGTCGCGGTGATGACGGGCGCGAAAAACCCGCAAGACTTGCCGGAGCAGGCCCATGCTTAAGGGCATCGATCCGCTGCTCACGCCCGCGTTGCTCAAGGTGCTCGCCGAGATGGGCCACGGCGACGAAATCGCGCTGGTGGACGCCAATTTCACGGCCACCACGCTGGGCGCCGGCAAGCCTTTGATCCGCCTGCCCGGCGTCGGCCTGGGCGCAAGCTGCCGCGCCGTGCTGTCGGTGTTTCCGCTGGACGCGGCCGTGGCGCAGCCGGTTGCGTTCATGGCCGTGTCGGACCGTCCCGCGGGCTATCTGTCGGCGCTGCAGCGCGCGCTGCTCGCCGAGTTTGCCACGATGGGTTGGGCCAGCGCGGACCAGTGCGAGCCGGTGGAGCGCTTCGCTTTTTACCAGCGCGTCAAGGGCGCCTACGCGATTGTGCAAACGGGCGAGATGCAGCCGTTCGCCAACTTCGTGTTCAAGAAGGGAGTCATCGCCCATGCGCTGGCCGACTGAACACCCGGCCCGGCGCGCGCGCCCCGACCCGGCCTGGGGGCAGCGTGTCGCGCGGCTCTGACAAGCATATCGACGTGGCAGCTGGCACAGCGCCGCCCTCGCCCGTCGTCGACCACGCATGGCTGCGCCCGCGCGGCTCGAACCAGTTCGGCATGAGCCAGTTCAACGAGCGCGTCGTGCTGCAGGCGATCCGTTTGCACGGCAACATGCCCAAAGCCGACCTGGCCCGCCTGACCCGGCTAAGCACGCAAACGGTGTCGCTGATCATCAACCGGCTGTTGGAAGAGCAACTGGTGCTCAAACTGGCGCCGCAACGGGGCAAGGTCGGCCAGCCATCGGTGCCGATCGTACTCAACCCGGACGGCGCGTTCTTCATCGGCGTCAAGATCGGCCGGCGCAGTCTCGACATTCTGCTGCTCGACTTCGTGGGCAGCGTGCGTGCACGCGCGCACCAGAATTACCCCTTTCCCGATCCCGACACACTGTTTGACGACATCGCGCGCCTGCTCAAGACGGTGTGCGCACGACTGAGCCAAGCGCATCTGGCGCGCCTGTGCGGCATCGGCGTGGCCGCCCCG
This sequence comes from Burkholderiales bacterium, assembly GCA_038207625.1. Taxonomy (GTDB): domain Bacteria; phylum Pseudomonadota; class Gammaproteobacteria; order Burkholderiales; family Burkholderiaceae_D; genus JBBQZO01. The sequence continues at coordinate 42,917 of JBBQZO010000031.1, forward strand.
CTCGGTCTGGGCGGATGGCAAACCGTGCTCGGCGGTGCGCCCGAGCAGGCGGCCAAATGGGACCACATCGATATTCAGGCGCGCGTGCAGGCGATGACGGCGCTGCCGGTCGAATTTGCCAAGGACACGGCCGCCGCCTGCGTGGCCGAACTGGTGGCCGGACGGGGACGCAGCATCAGCAGCTTTCTGTATGTGTTCGTGGGCACCTTCATCGGCGGTGGCCTGGTCATCAACAGCCACCTGCACGGCGGCTTCCAGGGCAACGCCGGCGCGATCGGCTCGCTGCCGCTTGGGCTGGCCAAAGGCGCGCGCGCGCCCGCGCCGGCCCAGATCCTGGCCGAGGCGTCGCTGTTTAGTCTCGAGCAACTGTACGGCGCCGCCGGCCTGGACGCGAGCGCCTCGTACGACGCGCGCGCGCTGCAGGCGCCGTGGTTGACACACACCACCGCCTGGCTGGACGACGCCGCGCGCGCGATCGCGCTGGCGATCAACAACGCCGCCTGCCTGCTCGACCTGGAAGGGGTGATCATCGACGGCGCGTTCGACCGCGTGCTGCTCGACCTGCTGCGCGCGGCGATCGAGACTGCGCTGGATTACTACAGTTGGGAAGGCGTGCTGCGCCCCATCGTGCTGGCCGGCGCCATCGGCGCGGACGCGCGCGCCATCGGCGGCGCGCTGCTGCCCCTGTACGCCCACTTCGCGCCCGACCGCGACCTGTTCCTGAAGGTGGCCGCGCGCGCTTGAATTGACGCCGTCGCGGCCATCCGGGCGCCGGTGGCCAGCGGCGCCGGCCACGTCATCGCTTTCAAGTACGCCATTGCAAGCGCTGCCAACACGAAGACCGGCGTGATCGCGCCGAGCATCGAAGCGCGACTGATGGGCAAACTGCGCCACGGCATCGGGACGCATCGGCGCACGGTCCCAGCCAGCGCTGCGAGTGATGATCGAGCACGTGGCGCACCGGGGGAGCGGCGCAAGACGAGCGCGCCGCGCCTTCGCGACGGCGCTGCGCCCACGTCGGTTTACCGCAATCGATCATCCCGGCCCTCGCCGCCGAGACAAGAAAATTGCCTTGGCGAATTTATTCGCATTGAGATAACATCAATATTCGTGATTGATCAATTTCTCGCACGATGCGTGAGGGATTCTGTAAATCGTATTCAATGCCACCACGTTTCCCGTGTAGCGGCGTGGTCCGGCAATCATTTTTTGCAAGGCGCCTCCCGCCTGCGGATGCATTGCGCGCAGCGTCTCATGTTTTAGGAATAACTATGAAATTATTGGCATTTGCAGCAAGTAACAGCAAGAAATCGATCAACAAGCAATTGGTGACCTATGCGGCTAGTTTGGTCGAAGGTGCCGACGTTGAAGTCTTGGATCTAAACGACTATGAAATGCCCCTATTTAGCGTCGACAAGGAAGAAGAACTCGGTCAACACCCCTTGGCGAAAGCATTTCTGCTGAAAATAGCCTCCAGCGACGCCATCATTATTTCCTTCGCCGAACATAATGGCTCGTATAGCGCCGCCTACAAGAATCTGTTTGATTGGTGCTCGCGCATCGCGCCAAAGGTATTTCACAACAAGCCGCTGGTCTTACTCTCCACCTCGCCCGGCGCACGCGGCGGCGCAAGCGTCCTGGCCGCAGCGACCGCGTCCGCGCCATTTTTTGCCGGACACGTCAAAGCCAGTCTCTCGATCCCGAGTTTTCATGATAATTTCGATGCTGAGCTTGGCACGTTCAAGAACCAGGAATTGAACAATCAATTGGTGTCGGCCATTGAGATGCTCAAGCAACGAGATCGTGTATCGGCATAAGCCGTATTCCGCCAATCAATCCAAGTTGCCGACAGCGCGCAACTTGCCGACGGTGCGCGATCGGCTGCGCAGTCACTCGCTCATTCGCGCGCGCGGCATCGACCGCATTGCGCCCAACTAGCATTGGCGGCGTCGTGATATCGGATTGAACGCTCAGGCGGGCGACGCCCGTCTGACGCGGACACGGGCAAAAAAAACCGGCGCGGAACAAGGTCGCAACCTTGTGCCAACGCCGGCATGGTGCTGCGCTGCGGATATTACTTCGCCATCGAGGCTTCGCCTGATGCCATTGCGGCAGCGGAGGCCGACGCTTTCTTGGCTTTTTTGGCTTTTTTGGCCGGCTTGGCCGACGCTTCACCGGAAGCCATCGCACCTGACGCGGCTGCGGATGAGGATGCGGCTGCGGCTGGCGCAGACGCTTGCGCGGACGCGGACGCGCCGGCGGCAAATGCGGATACGGCGAACAGGCTGGCGACGAGAGCGGCGATCAGTTTATTCATTTTCAATTCCTTTGTGGCGTTCATGGAAAAAAATTGTTCTTGGTATTTCTGAGCAATTAACGACGCCCGGCAATGGTGGTTGACACTATTCAAAAATAAATGATGGATTCGCCACGTGCTATCCGGCAACCGCCACGCCGAGCCTGCGGCAAACCTAGACGGCGGCATATGCACGTCCCGGTTCGCTGCGCGAGCCCAGGTAGTAAAACCACAGACTCGATACGGCAAGGCCGATCAACACTGAAAACATCACGACGGGCCGATAGTTGACCAGCAGCGCCCCGCACACGATCGGGCTGAGCGAAGCGCCAAATGCCGCCAGGCTCTGCGCGCCGTAATAACTGCCGCGCTTGCCCGCCGGCGCGATGCGGTCGATAAACAGGTAGTCGGCTGGCACGCTGATCACTTCGCCAACGGTAAAGGCCAGCGTGGCCAGCACCCAGTCGAGCACGCTGCCGGCATGCATGAAGCCCCATAAACCCAGTACATACGCCGTCACGCCGACCACCATCCAGCGAAACAGATGTGATCCGCCGATCCTGCGCCCGATCGGATACTGCAACAGGATGACCGCGAGCGCATTACTTAACAACAGCGCGGGCATGAGCTGCGCGGCGGCCGTCGGGCCCTTCGTCTGAATCAAAAACAAGGACAGGTAGCCGGTGACAAAGCGGCCAAACACAAACGAGGTCATCATGCCGCCCACGGTCAACAGCACCAGTTGCCGATCACGCCGCAGTTCATGAAGCGTGTTCATGAAACTGTTTTTTGCGTCCCCGTCACGCAGCGCCAAGGGCGCATCGGGCGCCGCTTGCTTGACCACATGATGGCTCAGCACCGGCGTCGTGGCCAGCGTAAACGCCGCCGAAATCCATAGCGGTGCCGCGTGTCCCAAGCCGAAAGCCCATGCCCCCAGCAACGGACCGACGGAAAACGCCACATTGTTGAGCGTGTAGGTCAGCGAAAACGCCTTGGCGCGCTGGACGGGCGGCAACCAGTCGGCCAGCAAGGCCTTGAACGTAATCCTTTGCAACGATACGACCGTCTCGATGCAGGTGAGCGCAACAAACGCCAGTGCCACCTGCCTGGTCATCGTCACGCCGATGCAGGCCAGCGCCAGCAGGCAACACGCCGCGATCAGCATGACGCGCTTGTCGACACGGTCGGCCAGGTAACCGGCGTACAAGCCAAACAGGGTGGCCAGAAACACGCTGCCGCCCAGCAGCCAACCCAATGTCTGGGCTGACACCCCGTAGTGCTCCGTCAGATAAATCGCCAGGTACGGCAGTCCGACCGAGCGCCCCATACCAAAGATGGCCGTGCTCAACAGCAGACGCTTCACCGCAGGGGAATAGGAAGACATGGCACAGCACCTTGTGGAAGTGGAAACAGGGTTCCAGTGTGCGCAAGAAAGGTGAAAAATATAATGGATTATAATTTCAAAAAAATTTCCTCTTTTCCATGAAACTCCTGGCGCAATACCGTCGTCTGCATACACTGGTCAACAGTCTGGGTACCCAACCAGGTCTGCCCGCGCTCGCCCTGGGTATGCACTGTAGCGAACGCAACATGCGCAACCTGCTGGCCAAGATGCAGGCGCGCGGCTGGTTGCGCTGGTCGGCCGGGCGCGGGCGCGGCCACTATTCCCAACTGGACTGGCTGATCACGCCGGACGCGCTGGCGCTGGACCAGATGTCGGACTTGCTGCGCCAGGGCGATCTGGAGCAGGCGTTTTCCCACCTCAACGAAGCCCAGCGCAGTGCCTTTAGTGCGCGCCTTCCCGACTACCTGGGCATCGGCGACGCCACCTGCCGCAGCTTGCGCATGCCGCTGTATCGGATGGTGGAGAGTCTTGATCCGCTGGACATCACGTCGCGCTTGGAAGCGTACCTGGTGCGGCAAGTGTTTAGTCGGCTTACCGAATTTGACCCGGCCACACAAACCGTGATCCCGGCGCTGGCCCACCACTGGGAAGCGCAGCACGATGCATCGGTGTGGCACTGCTGGTTGCGCCCCGGCCTGACGTTTCATGACGGCACGCCACTGCGCGCAGAGGACGTGCAGGTGAGTTTCCTGCGCTTGCGCGAGCACAGCAAAACCTATCGGCGTCTGTATCAACACATCACCGGCATCGAGGTCGGCGCCGACCTGCGCGTGAGCTTTCATCTGGACGCCCCGCACCATCTGTGGCCGCACTGTCTCACGGCGGCAAGTTCGTCGATTGTGCCAACGCGCCGCGGCGCCGACTTCAGTCGCATGCCCATCGGCAGCGGCGCCTTCAAGGTGGTGCGCAACAATGCCTTTCAGCTGACGTTTCGGGCGTTTAAACACTACTATCGCGAGCGCCCTTTACTTGATGAAATTGATCTCTGGGCACTGGAAAATACCGCCGACAATCCCGGGCTCGACCTGCAGTTTGGCTACAACAGCGCCGCTGGCGCGGCCAACACCCGGCTCAGTGCCACACTGGCCGGCTGCACCTACCTGGTGTGCAACCCGCGCTCGGCACCGTTTCGCAGCCAGGCACAACGCCTCGCGTTGGCCGACTGGATGGCGCCAGCTCGCTGGCTCGCGCCCGACGACCCAGCCCACCGGGCCGCCGGCGGCCTGCTCGATCGATGGAAGCACCGCAGCACCGATGGCTGTGCCGCCAGCCCCTTCCCTGCCGGCACCATGCTGCGCCTCGTCAGCTCAAAAACCCCGGAAATGACGGCGCTTGCGCAGGCGGTCTGCGCGCGCTTGCGTGCCGGCGGCGTGCAACTGACGCATGTCGAGTTGCCCACGTCCGAGTGGAAGAAGCACGCGCATTTTGAGCATGCCGATCTGGTGCTCACGCGTGAGGCGATGTATCACGACCCGCACTTTGGCTGTTTCGACTGGTTTTCGGCGGACATCATGTTGCGCCGCTGGATGCCGCCACGCCATCTGGCCTGGCTCGATGGGGCGCTGTACTGCGCCCAAACCGAGGCCCACGCAGGGCGCCGCATGGACATCTTCGAAGACATCGCCCGCAAGCTGGTCCGGCACGCGCTGATGATCGTGCTCACCCACGAGGTGCAGGTACTGGAGGTCGCCCCCCATGTGGCCGGCGTGCACATCACGCCGTTCGGCTTCGCCGCCTTCGAGGAGTTATGGTTGCGCCGCTAATCGCTGCGGCGCGGTCAGGCTGATGGGCTCGCCGGCGCATCGATATTGCGACAGAAAGCTGGCGTTCGCCTCTCACGGTTGCGATCGTCGCGCACGCGTCGATGCGAACCGCAGTTGGCTGGCAAATGTGGCCGATTGCTGCGCCGTCGACAGAAATCTCATTGACATGTTCGATCCGGACGGTGTATTCAATGTTTATTACAGGAAGCATTCTGGCAGCGGGGGAACATAGAATGGGAAACGAATCGCGCCGCCACAGATGAGCCGCCGGCATGGGCTGACATATTCTTTGCATTGAAACTAACAATATTGAACCAGCAACGCGCTGCACGCTCGGGCGTGCAATCGCGCGGCAATGACGATCCGGTAACGCGCACGCCACGATAGCGCCGTATCGGTCGTACGGACTGCGCCGTCAGATGGAGTAAAGGATACAACATGTTCCCTTGGGGCAACCTCGGCCGATTTGGTAACACGCGATCCGTCTTGACGATCTTCGTCGCATTGACGACCGTCGCGATTATCGGCCAAACGTGGTGGGCCGTGCAGCAAGACCACGCGCTGACGCTTGCCTCGGAACAGGCACACGGTCTGGTGGCGGTGCGCCTGCTGGAGGAGCATGCCAGCCAACAACTTCAAGGAGCGGCGCAGCGGCTCGATGTCGTCGCTATCGGGGTTGCATCGATCATCCAGCATGCGCCGCTAAACGAAAGCCAGATTCGCACGATTATCGAAGACAGTCTGAAAAACAACCGCGCGGCCGGTGCGCTGCAGTACGTCAACCTCGATGGGCAGCGCTGGGCAAGCATGATCGACTTTCCCGCCTACGTTTTCCCGGCCGAGCAACGCGCATTCATCCCCTTGCTACTCGGTCACCCCGACAACAAGGGCGTGGTCGTTGGCCATCCGTTCGGGCGTCTCATAGACGGTGAACTGGTGTTGCCGCTGGCGCGCAATCTCTACGACTATAGCGGCCGGCACGTCGGCCTGATCAGCACCGAGGTCAGTCTGGCCTACTTCAATTCGGTCTACCAGCGTGTGGCCACCTCCAACGAGGCGGTTGTCCAGCTGTTTGAGAATTCCGGCTTCGTGATCGTGCGTTCACCGTTTGATCCGAGCGTGGTCAACCGCGACATATCGGCCTCGCCCATTCTGAAGCAATTGCGCGCCGGTCCGGACGAAGGAACCTTCAACGAGCGCGCCATGCTCGAAGATGGACGTCTGCGCCTGTTCGCCTATCGCAAGGTGAAAGGCTTCCCCGTTTCCATCGTCTTCGGACGCGACTTCGACAGCATCCTTGGCAACTGGAGCGTGCGTACGCGCGACCGCATTTCCTTTTCCGGCATCTTCATCGCCCTGCACCTGCTGTTGACGTTCTACCTGCTGCAACACATGGGCAAGCTGCAGATGTCCGAAAACCGCCTGCGTGAGAGTGAATCGAAATTCGGCAGCCTGTTTCAGTTCGCACCGATACCGCTGGCCTTGATCCGACTCGACAATGACCAGTTAATTGAAGCCAACGATGCCATCCTCACGCAGTTTGGTCACGCGCGCGCGGACTTCATCGGTAGAACGGCGCTCGAACTGGGGCTGTGGTACAGGCCCGAGGATCGCGGCCCGTATCTCGACATGCTCAATCGCGAGCACGCTGTCGATCGTTACGAAGCACGCTTGCGCCACAAGAATGGTGACGTCCTGATCTGCCTGCTATCGACCAGAATGATCGATTCGAATGGTGCGCGGGTAGCCATCTTTTCTCCGAATGACGTGACACGTCAACGTCAAAGCGAACACGAAATTCTGCTGCTCAATGCGCAGCTCGAGCAGCGCATACGCGAACGCACGGCCAATCTGGAGGAGGCGCTGACGACGGTCAAAAGTATGCAGACCGAACTGGTACGTTCGGAAAAAATGGCGGCCTTGGGCACCCTGGTGGCCGGTGTCGCCCATGAATTGAATACGCCAATTGGCAATAGCGTCACGGTCGCCAGCACGCTCGCCGATTACGCCGAGGCGATGCGGCGGGAATTGCACAGCGCGCATCCGCGCCGCTCCGTACTGGAAAAAACCTCGGATGCGTTGATAACGGGCACCGTCATCCTGATGCGCAATCTGCTGCGTGCCGCCGCGCTCGTGACCAGTTTCAAGCAGGTCGCGGTCGATCAGTCTAGCGACCAACGGCGACATTTCGACCTGCAAGAGGTGGTGGAAGAAATCGTCATGACGCTCGAACCGATGTTCAAGAACAAGCACACACTGGCATTGACACTGGCGCCCGGCGTGCAGATGGACAGCTATCCGGGCGCACTGACCCAGGTGCTCACCAATTTCGTCAGCAATGCCATCAACCACGGCTTGGAGGGGCGAACTGGCGGGCACATGTGCATCGCGACGCGCGCCATCGGAACCGATCAGGTCGAAGTGCGCTTCAGCGACGACGGCTGTGGCATTTCCCCCGAAAATCTGGGGCGCGTCTTCGATCCCTTCTTCACGACCAAACTGGGCCAGGGCGGTTCTGGCTTGGGGATGAATATCGTCTACAACCTCGTCACGAGCGTGCTCGGCGGTTCGATTTCGCTGACCAGCACCCCAGGAAACGGCACCGTCGCCACCGTCGTGTTGCCCTTGCGCGCACCCGAGCGCGCGCTGGTGCCCGCCTGACGGTGCCGGTTGCCCGGCGGCAGATATGCCGGCAGGTCCAATCGACGCAAGCGCGTCGCCCCCAAGGTGCTACTGCGCAAAGCCACGCTGGCGTCGGTAGCGCGGTATCGCACCGAGATGTACCAGCCTGCGTGAACGGGGCATTGAGGAGCTGAGGAGCGGCCACTTTTTTTGCGAGGCCTCGATGCGGGCGTGGCCGAGCGTCAAATAAAATCACTGATACCGCGATACATCGCCATTGCTCACTGCGTGACCGTGTCGCATCGCTGCTAAGTCGTCAGTACAATCGCGACGCAGCGTCCTTGCGGCGCGCTGGGCAAAGGCGCTTCGTCGCCGACGAGCGTTTCCGCTGATCTATTTATAGATTCCGCAACCAATCCAGATATCGCCGACCCGCTCAATGTAGGAACGCTTCGCCTCGACCGCCTTGGTCACGGAATTGGGCCAGTGATAGCTGATCCACCCCTTGCCTTCTGGTGAATTGGCCACCTTTGTCGCTTCGCGTATCACCGGGAAGCCGTCATTGTCCTTCATGTCGATCAGATGCATGCCGATCATTTTTTGATTCTGTCCGTGCGCCAGCACGATGCCGTCGCCATTTGTGCTGTAGACGAAGAAATACAATTCCCCCTTGACGAACTGACCATGCGGATCATTGAAGGCGGCAAGCGCTTTCTCTTGACCTTGCTCCTGGACGAAGGCGACGCCTTTCTTCACCAGTGCAACGGCTTCGTCGGCCGTTGCCTTCTCCGCCGCGAATCCCGTTGCGCTGATCAATGCAGCGACGATACCAACCAACACCTTGTTTAACAGTTTGTTCATCTTTCTCTCCGGTTGATTGGTATATTCAGATTTCGAGTATTGATGAAACGAACGGTCTTTACAGTAAGTAATCAAAATTTACCAAATGTAACTTCGTTTACTCGACAGATTGCGTGCTAGTGCGTAGAGACAATGGCAGCGATGTAATCACCGACGCCAAACGCATGCATATGGTGCACAAGGACCAGTTCGCGATCGATGACAGCGATGCGTTGCCGCGCGCCGACAAATTTTGCATGATGGCGCGACAGGTCCGTCCAGATTGCGCAGCAAAGTTCATTGCCTGGAAGCTGCCGTCGTCGGACCAACAAGCCGACGGAAGCTGATCGTTCACCCCGGTGCGATAAATTCCGCGATAATGGGTTTGCCGACCGAAACGCGCGAGGCAATCGTGCACACATCGCCGACCGCGCCACCTCGCCGCGCGCGGCAATGCCGTGCCAAACACAGAGGAATACGATCTTGAAAATTCTCAGGGGACGGATCATGCTTGCGATCCTCACGACGCTGTTCCTAACGGCATGCGACAAGGTCGTGAACTTCAACCCGCCGTCCAACATCACATTTACCATCAAAGGCGATCGCGCTAGCGAACTCTATCCCGTCAGCGTGAAGTCCGAGGGCGAAGATGTCCGCATCGAGCTTAAGAAGCCAGCGCCCGAACTGAAGATAAGCTCACTCGATGCCAGCGGACGCAGAATGGCGTTCAATTTTGAGGTGACCGGCAGCGCCGTTATCCTGCCCGGCAAATTCGATCACATCGAGCTGCGCGGCGACGGCGGCGCGACCGTCGATATCTTCGCGAACCCAACACATTGATCCCACGTGCACTGCGCGTCATTGGCGAGCACGCTGTTCAATACGACACCTGTGCGGCACGCGCGCCGCACTGACGCCGATCGGCCGCGCCAGCGCTACAGGCGCGGCCCGACTCAGGCGAAGGTCGAGATTGTCGCGACGATACCTTGGTCGGTAGCGTCGGAGATGGCGGTTGCGGCAAATCCCGCGTCGGTTTTGAGGATGGTGGCGATGTTGGCGTTGACGTTCGTGAGTGTCGGCTGCAAACCGCCCTGAACGCTGTACAGGGGCGTGGCGCCGGGCGTTGCCGTGAGACCGTTGACGATCGCTTGATCGGCCGATGGCGGCGTGCCGCTTGCAGCCGGATCGGTTTGCGCTTGCACGAAGGCATTGAGTAAGCCCGCAGCGTCGTAGGTGCCGCCGGCCGCCCCGCTGGCACCGAGCGTGGCAATCACTGCCGCGTCCCCCGACAGCGTGACAGCGGTTTGCCACAGTCGCACCCGCGTACCCGTGTCACTGGCGGCAGTGCCGGCACCGGCAGAAGGTTGCGTGTTGTAGGGGCTGGTCGGCAGCGCGCCGCTGATAGTCGTCATGATCACTCTCCAGTGACGCCGGCAACAGCAGCGCGGCGCGGAACGTGGCCTGGATGTTGCGAAGCAGCAATAGCGGCGCAATCCGTGCCAACGTCTCTATTATCGCACTGTTGCCGATTCGGCGGCGCGCGCGGTCGGGCCTGTCGTTGACGACTCCGCAGTCTCGTTCCTGAACGATTACGGCGCGCGCGCAATGACTCGACTAAACCGTCCCGGCATACCCGTATTGGCAAGATAGTCTGAACGCGGCGCACGACCAGCGGCGGCGTGTTGCGCCGTCGATGAGTCCAGCAATGTCATGGCGTTCAGGCCGCGACAGCCTGCGCGTCATGCGTTGGCGCTACAGTGTGTGTATCACCATGTTGCCGGTGCATGCGCGCGCGCAGCGGTTTCAAGACGGCCAGCGCCAGAACGGCGGCGAGCGCGTTCATTGCCGCTGCCACATAGAACACGGTATGCCAACTGCCGGTCGCGCTCGTGATCATGCTGCTAAACGGTACCAGCAAGGCCGCCGTTCCCTTGGCCGTGTACAGCAAACCGGCGTTGGTGGTGGCGTACTTGCTGCCGAAGGTGTCGCCGCAGGTCGATGGAAACAAGCTGTAGATTTCGCCCCAGCCAAAAAATACCAGACCGGTCAGGATGACGAACCAGAACGGATCCTGGCCGAACTTGCTGAGCAGGATGATGCCAACCGCTTCAAGGCCGAACGCGATGAACATGGTGTTTTCGCGCCCGATATGGTCGGACACCCAGCCAAAGAACGGTCGGGTCAGGCCATTGACGATGCGATCGAGCGACAAGGCGAAGGTCAGCGCGGGCAAGCCCAGGCCCAGTATCGAGACGGGCATATCGGCGATCTTGAAATCTTTGGCGATCGGCGCCAGCTGCGCCGTGGCGACCAGGCCACCGACGGCCATCAGCACAAACATCAAATACATGACCCAGAACACGGGCGTCTTGATCATCTGCACCCATGTAAAGTGACGTTTCGATTGGATCAGCTTGCCGACGACGTGCAGCGAGCCAGCTTTGGGCGCCATCAGGAAGAACGACAACAGGAACACCATCGAGCCCTGGGCGATGCCGAAATACAGGAACGCCGATTCATAGCCGCTGCTCTTGATCACGGCCGAGATGGGGATGATGGTCAGCGCCGAGCCCATGCCGAAACCTGCGGCGGTCAAGCCAGCGGCAAGGCCGCGACGGTCAGGGAACCATTTCAGCGCGTTGCCGACACAGGTGCCATACACGGCACCAGCACCGATTCCGCCAATGGCGGCGCCCACATACAACATCGGCAACGAGCTGGCGACCGAATTGATCACCCAGCCCAGGCCAACGAGCAGGCCGCCGATCATGACCACCGCTTTCGGGCCGAAGCGGTCGACCAGGTAGCCTTCGACGGGCACCAGCCAGGTTTCGGTGACGACAAAAATGGTGAAGGCGACTTGAATGGCCGCTTTGCCCCAATGGTATTTCTGATCCAGCGGCAGCACGAACAGGGTCCAGCCATATTGCAGGTTGGCGATCATCGCCATGCAGATGATGCCCAGTATCAATTGAATCCAGCGTCGGGCTGGCGGGATAGGCTGCGCCGATGACGTATCGTGCAGGTGGGTGAGAGTCGTCATGCTTGCGGTTCCTTTGGGAGGCAAAATTCGTCGATGGCGCTGCGCTTGCGGTTCGCTGGACGGCACATACCTCACGTTTCCAGTCGGATTGCAATCACGCACAATAGACCAAAATTCAAATTGAAACAACTATAATAATTGTCAATACACAATATTTACGACCTTGCCGGTCAAGCCGAGCGACGTTCTGCCAAGCTTGCCGGACGCGGATGTCGCGTTGTTACTCCGGCCGTGGCTATGCCTCGCTTCGCGCAACGCACGGATCCGGTGATCGGGTAAGCAGGGATCTCGCACGCCGATCGACGGCGGCACGGAAATCGTTTTTTCGAACCGGAAAAATTTTGGACTCGGAAAAAAAATCGCCAAAGCGGGTTTTCGATCATGGAATGGACGCCCTCACTTTCGCCTTCGAAAACGGGTCCCACCTGTCGCGCGCGGCGCAGTCAGCCTGGCTCCGCCGTCCGCCATGCCCCGCTGATTTGAGTTCTCCCTTCAAAGTCGCTATAATCCGGGAGCCCGATTTCCCAGGAAATCAGGCATAAGTCCGCGTATCGGTGTCCGCACCCCGATTCCTGCCGCCATCCCCCCTTCTGACTCTATGCGCCATGACGCGCGACCTTTCACGTACAAATTTCCATAGTTCCCAACTGATCCGCTGCCTTGCCGAACTCGACCTGTTGGAAGGCGCCGAGCCGCCGAGCGACTTTGCGGACAAGCTGGGACAATGGATGCACTTTACCAACGCGATCGCCTTATCGTCCGTGCTTGAAAGCGGCATGGACAAGGTATCGGCGCAAAGCCCGGTGCTGCGCGAAGCTGCGAGCGTGCGCCTGACTGCTGAATTCGAGCGGATCCGCGCATTCATGGTCAATTCGATCACGAAAAGCTGCGCGCTCACGGGCGGCAAGACCCATATCAAGTTACCGCTGGTGGAGCTGCCGGTATTGTATGCACCTTACCGGCAATTCTATGATGCCCACCAGCGCGACATGGAACTGAGCGTCGAGCCGCTGCGCGTGAACTTGCGCGACGCGCTGGCCAAGGCCTCGCCCCGCTTGAGGAAGCTGGCGCAGCTCGACGTGGTGATGGAAAAATTCTTGCGCGAGCGCGAGGCTCGGCTGTTGGCCAGGGTGCCGCTGCTGCTGCAAAAGCACTTCGATGCCCAGTACGCCGCGCATCAGCAACAGCTCGCCGCGAGCGGCCAGCCCGATACCCCGGAGGCCTGGATGCATCCCGGCGGCTGGCTGGCGCGCTTCTGCCAAACCCTGCAAACGCTGCTGGTGGCCGGCGCTGAACTGCGCTTGCAGCCCAGCGCAGGACTCCTTGAAGCATTCAATCAAAAAGAGCACGATGAATAAAAATTTGTTTAACCTTGCCTTCGTCACAGGCGCGTTCGCGGTCATCTGGGTCGGCTTCGGCTTCATCGATACCAGCGCCCTGGCGCTGGCGATGACGGCGCTGATCTTCGTCGTGTATCTTGCCGGCGCCGTCGAGTTGCACCGCTTCCGCCAAGCGAGCACCAGCCTCACCATGGCGCTCGGCGCGATCCCGGAAAACCTCCCGGACCTGGATCAATTCTTGTCTGGCTTGGACGGTTCGCTGCAGCATCCCGTACGCCTGCGTATCGAGGGCGAGCGTGCCGGCCTGCCCGGCCCTTCCCTCACGCCCTACCTGGTCGGCTTGCTGGTCATGCTGGGAATGCTCGGCACCTTCCTCGGAATGGTCGTGACCCTCAAGGGAGCAGTGTTCACGCTGGAAAAAAGTGCCGACCTCGAGACCATGCGCTCGGCACTGGCAGTGCCGGTGAAGGGCCTCGGACTGGCTTTCGGCACCTCGGTCGCCGGTGTCGCGGCCTCGGCGGTGCTGGGCCTGATGTCGGCCCTGTGCCGTCGCGAGCGGATGCAAGCTGGCCAGCTCCTCGATGCCAGGGCCGCTACCGTGCTGAGCGGCTTCTCGCACGTCCGTCAGCGCGAGCAAACCTTCCGCGCGCTGCAGCTGCAGTCCGAGGCCCTGCCGCAGGTGGTCGACCAGCTGCAAGCAATGATGCTGCAGATCGAAGCGATGAGCGGGCAGTTGAATCAACGTTTGCTCGCCAATCAGGAACAGTTACACAGCAGTGCAAGCGAGACGTACACGGCGCTGGCGCGTTCGGTCGACAAATCGCTGCGTGAAAGCTTGGCCGATAGCGCGCAGGCGGCCGGCGAGAGCCTCAAACCAATATTTGAAGCAACGATGCATGGCATTGCGCAGACGACGACGGCCATGCATGAACGCACCGCCGCCACCGTGCAGCACCAGCTCGACGGCATGGCCGATCGATTCAGCGTCACCAGCGCCAGCGTCGCACAGACATGGAGCGCCGCGCTCGACAGCCAGAAACAAGCCAATCGCAGCCTCGCCAACGATATGGGGCGCTCCCTGGAAGCGTTCAGCACCTCGTTCGACCAGCGCGCAGGCGCACTGGTCACAGAAGTAGGCGACGCGCACGCCAAGCTGCAGGCCGGGCAGGCCGCGCACGATGCGCAGCGCCAGCAGGCCTGGACGCGGTCGCTGGAAGCGATCGCGGTAACACTCACGCGCGAATTGCGCGACAGCGGCGCGCAGGTACTCACCCAGCAGCGGGAGATCTGCAGCACGGTCACGCACGCCGTGCGGGAGCTTGCCGATCAAGCCCAGGCCGGCGCGGGCGCGTCGCTGGCTGAAACGACACGCCTGATCACGACGGCCGAAGAGTTGATGCGCTCACGCATCGCCGCTGAAGCGCAGTGGCTGGACCAGCATCGCGAGCGCATGGAGCAGCTGGCCAGCATGCTGCAGGGCGAACTGGGCGCGCTGCGCAATCAGGAGGCCGCACGTGGCGCCGCGGCGGTGGCGCAGTTGGGTGAACTACAGGGCGCCGTCACCACGCATCTGACAACGCTGGGCACCGCCTTGGAGGCGCCGATCACGCGCCTGATCGAGACCGCCGCCCAGGCGCCGCGCGCAGCGGCCGAAGTGATAGGCCAGATGCGCCAGGAGATTTCCCATAGCGTGGCGCGCGACAATGCGCTGCTGGAAGAACGCGGCCGCATCATGGAAACCCTGAACGCGCTGCTCGACGTCATTAACCATGCGTCTCACGAACAGCGCGCGGTGATCGATTCGCTGGTGGCTTCGTCGTCCGTCAAGCTCGACGCAGCGAGCATCGCGTTCTCCGCGGACATCGCCAGCGAATCACGCAAGCTTTCCGAGATTGCCGCAAACGTCACCACCAGCGCTGTGGATGTGGCCAGCCTGGCAGACGCTTTCGGCGTGGCGGTACACTGCTTCAATGCAGCCAATGAAAAACTCGCTGCCAATCTCGACCGCATCGAGGTCGCCCTGGACAAATCCATGACGCGCAGTGACGGGCAACTGGCCTACTACGTGGCACAGGCGCGTGAAATCATCGACCTCTCGATGAGTTCGCAGAAGGTGATCATCGACGAGCTGCGTCAGCTGCCGGCCATGCTGGCGGACGAAGGAAAATAATGGAAGACCTGGACGCATCTGAACATAGCTCGCCGGTCTGGGCCGTTTTTGGCGACCTGATGTCCGGCCTGCTGGGCGCATTCGTTCTGCTACTGGTGGCAGTGGTTGGCGTGCAGATGGAGTTAAGCGCCAACCTGCAGGAAGAGGTGAAGAAACGCCATGCCGAGGAACAGCGCCGCCAAACGCTGGAGAAAGCCCTGGCGATACCGCTGGCGAGCGGGCGCATCACCCTCAACAATGGCCGCATTGGCATCAGTGGTCAGGTCCTGTTCGCGCAAAATTCCGACCAATTGCAGCCCGATGGCCGCCAGTTGCTAAACAGCTTGGTGGTGCCGCTGCGCGCCTACCTTTCCGCGCGCGACGAGATGCTGATGATCAGCGGCTTCACCGACGACAAGGCGATCCGCAATGGGCCGTTTGCGGATAACTGGGAACTGTCGGCGCAGCGCGCATTGACGGTGACACGCACGCTGGTCGAGCAAGGGATGCCATCGACGATGGTGTTTGCCGCCGCCTTCGGTTCAGAGCAGCCGGTGAAACCGAACACCGATGACGCCGCGCGCGCGCTGAACCGGCGCGTGGAGATGGCGCCGGTACCCAAGTCTGCTCCGGCTAAAGCGCCTTCGAATGGGTGACGCTA
This sequence comes from Burkholderiales bacterium, assembly GCA_038207625.1. Classification (GTDB taxonomy): domain Bacteria; phylum Pseudomonadota; class Gammaproteobacteria; order Burkholderiales; family Burkholderiaceae_D; genus JBBQZO01. The sequence goes on from JBBQZO010000031.1 coordinate 59,036, forward strand.
ACGCTGCTGGGAGACTGCCCTTGCAAGGGCAGTCCCGTGCGCAGGCAGGCGGCGTGCCGCCTGAAACCCCCGCTAGCGCTGCCATCCCGACCTTCGACTCCAGGCAGACGGTGCCGCTATCGGACGTTGATGGACTTCTTGCACGCATCAGGGATCAGGGCTGCGAACGCTTTGATGCCGCAGGATGGCACTATCTCGACACGCTGGCGCGGCGCGCGGCGGCGCATGAGGGGAGCGTGCGGCGCATGCTGGGGGCAAAGCTCGAGCAGGCACTTGCCGCATTTGCCGAGCGATTCGCTCAGGCGCGCTGTGCTGCGGCCGAGCTTCTCGCGACTACTGGTACGCAGCATCCGCAAGCGGCGGCCGAGCTGCAGCGACTGTTTGCAGGCGGCGATTTCAAGGGTTTGCGGCACCTGCAAGCGACGCTGCAAGCGCGCGCGCAATGCGCATCTTTGGCGGAGCTGGTGTCGCAACTTGAACCTGCCTTGGCCGATGCACCGGGATCTCCGCCGGCACATCATTTTACATCGCGTGCAAGCGCAACCGGCGCCCCCACCCTCGAGCTGAAGACCGTGCGCGAATCACGCGCTACCTGGGCCAGGATGAGCGTCGACAAACAGCTGGCACTGGCCATGAAACAGGCCCCGATCAATGCCGGGCCGATCAATTCCCACATGCTGGTGCTGCGCTCGCTGGCAATGATGCAAGAACTCTCGCCGGATTACCTGAGCCGCATGGTCTCTTACGTCGATACGCTACTTATTCTGGATCCGGGCGAAAAGAATCTGCCCGTCAAGCGGAAGAAAGCGCTGCCTGCAAAGGCGACCAAGCCAGCACGGACGATGAAAAAATAGCGATGGTCTGGGCGTTGGTTCGATGTCGCATTGGCGAACGTCGGCGGGCCGACCAGCTAAGCTGCGGCGCCCGAATCCAGGGCGAATCGATATGCTCAGCGTCACAAGGATGCGCTTTCCGATCGACGTGATCCTGGTCTGCATCGGCTGGTATGCGGCCTGCCCGCTGGACTACCGGCACCGCGAAGAGATGATGGCACAGCGCGGCGTGTCGGTCGACCATTCGTCGATCCACCGGTGGGCGACTCGTTCCCTGCCGCTCATCGAGAAGACGACCCGGAATCACAAGCGCCCGGTCGGGGGCAGCTGGCGTATGGATGAAACGGACATCAAGGTCAAGGCGGTCTGAACATACCTCTGCCGCGCTGTCGACAAGCAGGGCAAGACCGTGAACTTGCTGCTGACGGCGAAGCGGGACATGGCCGCGGCGAAGCGCTTCTTCGACAAGGCCATGGGAGCGAACAGCTTCGCGATGGGCCAGAGCGGCGCCAACAAGGCCGCCATCGACCCGATCAATGCCGGCCGCGCCGTGCCGATCCTGATGCGCCAGGTCAAATACCTCAACAACATCGCCCTGCAGGACCATCGCGCCATCCAGTAGATGAGCAGGCCGACGCTCAACTTCAACGCGTTCCGGTCTGCCCGCTGCGTGCTCGCCGGCATCGAGCTGATGCACATGATCAGCAAGGGCCAATTCGCGATCGACGGCGCCGATGCATGGTCGTTCGCCGACAACTTTCTGCACTGGCAGAAATGACCCGTCCGGTTTGAGCGGCACAGTGCCGTTCCAGGAAAATTCCGTCGTTTGATCAACAACGCAATAGAACCGTATTTCGCGCCGATACAAATGTGGGCAGTCGATATGAAAAAACCCGCCGAAGCGGGTTTTAGATATTACTGGCGGAGACGGTGAGATTCGAACTCACGATACAGGTATAAGCCGTATGCATCCTTAGCAGGGATGTGCCTTCGGCCACTCGGCCACGTCTCCTAGCTGAACTAAATCAACCTGTCTGCTTGCGATGTTTTGCTGCTACAGAAGGCCGCAATCATAACTAACGCGGCTCGTTTGGTCAATGGAACGACCAAACTTTTTTAAAAAATTTATGCTTTTTCCAGATCGAAGGCTTTGTGCAGCGCGCGCACCGCCAATTCCATGTACTTTTCGTCGATCAGCACCGAGATCTTGATTTCCGAGGTGGAGATCATCAGGATGTTGATGCCCTCTTCCGACAGCGTGCGGAACATCTGCGAAGCGACGCCCACATGGCTGCGCATGCCCACGCCGACCACCGAGATCTTCGACACCTTGGCGTCGCCAATGATGGTCTCGGCGCCGATGTCGTTCTTGACGGTGTCGTTCAGGACCGCCATCGCCTTCGCGTACTCGCCGCGCGAGACGGTGAAGGTGAAGTCGGTCTTGCCGGCCACCGACTGATTCTGGATGATCATGTCGACTTCGACATTCGCGTCGGCGATCGGGCCGAGGATGTGATAGGCCACGCCTGGCTTGTCGGGCACGCCCAGCACGGTGATTTTGGCCTCGTCGCGCGTGAACGCGATCCCGGAGATGACGGCTTGTTCCATATTAGTATCTTCCTCAAACGAAATCAGGGTTCCAGAGCAGGCCTCTTCGGCCAGCGGCATCAACGGGTCGGTCAGCGACGACAGCACGCGGGTCGGGACCCGGTAGTTGCCGGCGAATTCGACCGAGCGGCTTTGCAGCACTTTCGAGCCCAGCGATGCCAGTTCCAGCATTTCTTCAAATGTAATGGTCTTCAGGCGGCGCGCCTCTGACACCACGCGCGGGTCGGTCGTGTAGACGCCGTCGACGTCGGTGTAGATCAGGCATTCGTCGGCCTTCATGGCCGCCGCGATCGCCACCGCCGACGTGTCCGAACCACCGCGTCCCAGCGTCGAGATATTGCCCTCGTCGTCGACGCCCTGGAAGCCGGCGATGATGACGATCTTGCCCGCGTCCAGATCGGCGCGCACGCGCGCGTCGTCGATCGACTGGATGCGCGCCTTGGTGAAGGCCGAGTCGGTCTTGATGGCCACCTGCCAGCCCGCATAGGACACCGCTTGCTTGCCGATCGCCAGCAACGCCATCGCCAACAGGCCCACCGACACTTGTTCGCCGGTCGAGGCGATCATGTCCAGTTCGCGCGGATCGGGTTGCTCCATGATTTGCTTGGCCAGGCCGATCAGGCGGTTCGTTTCGCCGGACATGGCCGACGGCACCACCACGATCTGATAACCGGCGTCATGCCATTTGGCGACGCGCGCGGCGACGTTCTTGATGCGGTCAGTCGAGCCCATCGACGTACCGCCATATTTGTGGACGATTAAAGCCATAAGAGTGAAATTTCCGCTCAAGAAAGAATAAAAAGAGGGCTTAACTCTACATGTTGCAATGCAAAATAACAAGGCTAAACGCGGCCATTGTCATACGGAATTCATATAAGGTAATGCCGAATCGAGGGGGTCGATTCGGCGCGCGCCGGGCTTAGGATTGCCAGCGAAAACGGATGCGCGCGGCGGGCGGGCCGCTCAGATGGTGGCAATCCATGCCGATGCCGGCGGCAAACAGCAGCTGCGTGCCGGCGCTGACCACGGGAAGACGCGCGCGCTCCCAGGCTGGCACATCGCAGCCCTGGTAGTGCGATTTCAGACTGCGGGTGGGACGATTGGCAGCCAGTTTGAGCCGCTCGCCGCCCTTGCGGAACTCGATCGTCAAGCTCTGCGCGCGCAGCCAGTCGGTGTCGATGCCCAACTCGGGCCAGCCCTGCCCATCGACGGCTGCTGCGACGGGATCGAAATACAACACCCCGCCATAGGCCGGGAAAGCAATGCTCGCCTCGCCCTGCCAGCGAAACGTCAGTCCTGGCGTGACCACCAGGTCATCCTTGTCGCGCGCGCCGGCCAGTTCGGCCAGCTTGGGCGTGATGTGCAGCCGGTCGCGGTAGCGCCGGATATGGCAGTCTGGGTGGGTCACGCACAGCTGGGCGTCGTGGCGCGCTTCGACCAGCTGGGTCACCATTTCGTGCAGCCAGGCGGTCGACGGCATCGCCAGGCCGCGCGTGCCAAACCAGTGGCGCAGCATGTTGTAGCTGCGATCCAGGCTCATCTGACGCAGCTTCTCGACGTCAATACAGTCGCCGTCCAGGCAGGCAGATAGATCCTGCACCGCCAGTTCGCTCAGCAAGCGCTGGGCCGACTGGGCATGCAGCGCGCTGCGTGCGAAGCGCTCCTGATAGCCGGGAAAGCGCTGCGCCAGCGCCGGCATCACCGTCAGGCGCAAGGCGTTGCGGGTGAAGCGCGGATCGGTGTTCGACTCGTCGTCGATGTGCGTCAGGCCATGCGCATCGAGATAGACCTGCAGGTCGGCGCGCAGCACCGACAACAGCGGGCGCGCCATCACCAGATCGGGATTGCCGAGCAAATCGGGGGCGGCGTTGGCCACGTCCATGCCGGACAGGCCGGCAGCGCCCGAGCCGCGCAACAACTGCAGCAGCACCGTTTCGGCCTGGTCGTCGAGATGATGGCCGGTCAGCATCAGGCGTATGCCGTGCTCGTCGCACAGCGCGCCCAAGGCCGCGTAACGGCTCTTGCGGGCCGCCAGCTCGACGCCGGACTTGTTGCCGTTGACCAGCACGCTGCGCGCTTCGAAAGGCACGCCCAGCGCCGCGCAGGTGCTCGCACAATGGCTGCGCCACGCATCGGCGTGCGCACTCAAACCATGATGGATGTGAAAAGCCTGCAGCGCCACCTTGTGCTTGGTGGCATACCCGTGCGCCAGGTGCAGCAGCACGGTTGAATCGATGCCGCCGCTGTAGGCGACGGCGATCGGCGCATCCGGCGCGCCGGCCCGCACGGCGTCCAGCGCCGCGTCCAGGGTCGCCGCAAGGCTCCCGCTTTGCCGCTTGCTCACTCTTCGGTCGGCGTGGTTTCTTTGAACTTGCCGTAGCTCATCAGCTTCTGATGGCGCTGCTCGATCAGGTCCTTGGTCTTCATGCCCTGGAACTGGCGCAGCGTATCGGCCAGCGCGCGCTTGAGCAACACGGCCATCTGTTTCGGATCGCGGTGCGCGCCGCCCAGCGGTTCGTTGATGATCTTGTCGATCAGGCCCATCGCCTTCAGGCGGTGCGCGGTCAAGCCCAACGCTTCGGCCGCGTCGGAGGCGCGCTCTGACGTTTTCCACAGGATCGAGGCGCACCCTTCCGGCGAAATCACCGAATAGGTCGAGTATTGCAGCATCAGCACCGCGTCGCCCACGGCCAGCGCCAGCGCGCCGCCGGAACCGCCCTCGCCGATGATGGTGGCGATCAGCGGCACCTTCAGTTCGGCCATCACGTACAGATTGTGGCCGATCGCTTCGGACTGGCCGCGCTCTTCGGCGTCGATACCCGGCCAGGCGCCGGTGGTGTCGACAAAGGTAAAGATCGGCAGGCCGAATTTCTCGGCCAGCTTCATCAGGCGCATCGCCTTGCGATAGCCTTCCGGTTTCGGCATGCCGAAGTTGCGCAGCGCGCGCTCCTTGGTGTCGCGTCCTTTTTGGTGGCCGATCACCATGCATGCCTGGCCGTTAAAGCGCGCCAGGCCGCCCACGATGGCCAAGTCGTCGGCGAAGCTGCGGTCGCCATGCAACTCATGGAAGTCCGTGAAGATTTCATTCACGTAGTCCATCGTGTAGGGGCGCTGCGGGTGGCGGGAAATTTGCGACACCTGCCATGGCGTGAGCTTGGCGTAGATGTCTTTGGTCAGTTGCTGGCTCTTCTTGGCCAGGCGGTCGATCTCTTCGGAGATGTCGACGGCCGAATCGTCCTGGACGAAACGCAGCTCTTCAATTTTGGAGTCGAGCTCCGCAATCGGTTGCTCAAAATTGAGGAAAGTTGTTTTAGTCATTATACCTCCGTGTTATTTGCGGTCGCGTTGATGCTCTCTTCGCAACCTGATGCAAGCGCTATTCTACCGGAACCGGGTCCAGGCTACGCCACAAATACCAGGTCGCCACGGTACGCCACGGCTCCCAGTTGGCCGACACCTCGCGCGCATCGCTGCGCGAGACCGGTTCGCCCGAAAAATAATTGACGCTGATGCCCTGGATCAGACCCGGGTCGTCCAGCGGCAACACATTCGGACGGAGCAGATTAAATATCAAAAACATCTCCGCTGTCCAGCGTCCGATGCCGCGAATTTGCACCAGCTCGGCGATGACGGCTTCGTCGTCCATCTCCGCCCACTGGTTCGCATGCACCCGTTTGGCCTTGAAATGTTCGGCCAGATCGATGATGTATTCGGTTTTGCGTTTCGACAGACCGCAGGCGGCCAGTTGCTCGATGCCTGCCTTGAGCACCTGGGCAGGCGTGCATTTCGGGCACACCAGCAGCAGCTTTTGCCAGGCCAACTCGGCCGATTTGGTCGATACCTGCTGCCCCACCACCGAGCGCGCCAACGTGGTGAACGGGTCATCGTGGCCGACCAGATGCAAGTCGCCGAACTGGGGAATCAATTTTTTCATGATGCGGTCGCGCTTCATCAGCTCGACCTTGGCCTGTTCCCAGTAGGACGGCACTTCAAGAATCAGTTTGGTTCCCACGGTTTCCTTCGACAGGGCCATCATGCCCGGCGCCAGTTGGTAGTGCCGTCTGGTTTGTCTTCGAGGATCACGCCGCGCGCCAGCAACTGTGCACGGATCGCGTCCGATTCAGCGAAATTGCGCGCTTTCTTGGCTGCGCTGCGCTGCGCGATCGCCTGTTCGATGCTTGCATCGCCATCCGTGTCAGCGCCGCCACCTTGCAGGAAGGCTTGCGGCGCACGCTCAAGCAGGCCGATCACACCCGCCAGCGCCTTCAATTGGCGGGCCAGCGCCACGTCCTTGGTCTTGTTGACCTCGGACACCAGATCGAACAGCACGGCCAACGCCACTGGCGTATTGAAGTCGTCGTCCATCGCGGCGGCAAAACGCTGGGCATGCGCCTCGCTCCAGTCGATTGCCAGCGCGTCGGCGCCCAGCTCGATGTCGGCCAGCGCCGTGTACAGGCGCGTCAATGCAAGCTTGGCGTCGTCCAGATGGGCGTCCGAATAGTTCAGCGGGCTGCGATAGTGGGCGCGCAGGATGAAAAAGCGGATCACTTCGGCATCGTATTTCTTGAGCACGTCGCGGATCGTGAAGAAATTGCCCAGCGATTTGGACATCTTCTCGTTGTCCAGACGCACGAAGCCGTTATGCACCCAGTAGTTGACGCTGGTGTGGCCGAACGCACCTTCGGACTGGGCGATCTCGTTCTCGTGGTGCGGAAACTGCAGGTCGGCACCGCCGCCATGGATGTCGAACTGTTCGCCCAGCAAGGCGCACGACATTGCCGAGCACTCGATGTGCCAGCCGGGACGCCCGCTACCCCATTTCGAGTTCCATTTGACTTCGTCGGGCTCGGATTCCTTGGACGACTTCCACAGCACGAAGTCGAGCGGATCGCGCTTGCCCAGATTGACGTCGACGCGCTCACCGGCGCGCAGGTCGTCGGGCGACTTGCCGGACAGGCGGCCGTAGTTTGGGAAAGCGCGCACGGCAAAATTGACGTCGCCATCCTCGCCCTGATACGCCAGGCCCTTGCGTTCCAGCGTTTCAATGATCGCCAGCATCTGCGGCACGTAAGCGGTCGCCAGGGGCGCAAAATCAGGGCGCAAAATACCCAAAGCGCCCGTATCCTCGTCCATATAGCTCGAAAAACGCGTGGTCAGCTGCGAAATCGTTTCGCCGTTCTCAACCGCGCGCTTGATGATCTTGTCGTCGATATCGGTGATGTTGCGCACATAGCGCACCTGGTAACCGGACGCTTTCAACCACCGGTAGATGACGTCGAACGCCATCATCATGCGCGCGTGGCCGATGTGGCAGTAATCGTAGATTGTCATGCCGCACACGTACATTCCGGCTTTGCCCGGTTCGATCGGAACGAAGGTCTGTTTTTCGCGTGCCAGCGTATTGTAAATCTTTAAATTGCTCATCGGACTCTTGCTTGGTGACAGAGAGCACAACGATCGCGGCAATACGTCAACCGGGCGCGATGCGCCGTGGGGCGCGCGCCGGGTCTTGCGGGTGATTGCGACGAGATCGTCTGCCCCTCTGTATTGTTGTTTTTCTTTGTTAGAATGGGACGTCTGCGCAAAGTATAGCATTGATAAAATCCCCACTGGCCGCATATGGTCTAGGTTTTTATTTGCGCGTATGTCTTGACACTAGCCAAGCACGCGTGTGCCCGACAGGGGCACCGGTGCCAATCCGGCCCACCCCACATCATTCAGACAAGGATAACAATATGCAAGAATCACGCTTTTTCCGCATGCCGCTGCTGGCCAAATTCCTGACCCTGTTCTGCGGCCTGACACTGGGCGGCGCCGTGCTCGCGGGCAACACGCAACAAGTGTCGCTGAAGACCTCGATGGGCGAGATCGTGCTGGAACTGGACGGCGAGAAGGCACCCAAGTCGGTCGAAAACTTCCTGCACTACGTCAAGAGCGGCCACTACAAGGGCACCAATTTCCATCGCGTGATCGAAGGCTTCATGATCCAGGGCGGAGGCTTCCACAACAACATGGTCCAGAAAACGACCGGCAAACCGGTCACCAACGAAGCCAAGAACGGTCTGCAGAACCTGAAGTACAGCATCGCGATGGCGCGCACGGCCGATCCGGAGTCGGCCACCGCTCAGTTCTTTATCAACGTCAACGACAACAGCGCGCTCGACTATCCGGGCCGCGACGGCTTCGGTTATGCCGTGTTCGGCCACGTCATCAAGGGCATGGACGTGGTTGACAAGATCAAGGGCGTCGAAACGGGCGAACGCGACGTGCCGAAAAAGACCGTGCTGATCGAGTCGGCCACCGTGCTCAAGACGCCCGTGGCGCCCGAGACTGTAAAATAGCGCCATTCCACGGCCGCCGCCCGCCGGTGGCCGGCACGGAGAACGCATTTCTCCCAATCACATTTCAATCACTACGAGGACTATCATGGCCGTCATCATCACCACCAATCTGGGCAAGATCACCGTTGAACTGGAAGCAGAAAAAGCGCCTAAGTCGGTTGCCAACTTCCTCGCTTACATGAACGCTGGCCACTACAACAACACCATTTTCCACCGCGTCATCGACGGCTTCATGATCCAGGGCGGCGGTTTCGAGCCAGGCATGAAACAAAAGCCAGCCGATCAGACGGTCGAAAACGAAGCGAAAAACGGTTTGAAAAACGATACCTACACGCTGGCAATGGCGCGCACCTCGGATCCTCATTCGGCGTCGGCGCAGTTCTTCATCAACATCAAGAACAACAGCTTCCTCGATTATCCAGGCCAGGACGGCTGGGGCTATGCCGTGTTCGGCAAAGTCACCGACGGCACCGATGTCGTCGACAAGATCCGTGCCGTCAAGACCGGGCGCAGCGGCATGTTCGCCGATGTGCCTGTCGAGCCAGTGATCATCGAATCAATCGTCGAGGCGTAATTGTCTATGCGCGCATGGCATCCAAACGAGGCGCCACACGGCGCCGTCCGATGACGATGCCGGCGCGCGCGCAGGCGCTGTTCATTTCCGACCTGCACCTGCAACCGTCCCACCCGCTCACCAGCGCGGCGTTTTGCGCCTTCCTGGAAGAGCGGGCGATGGCGGCCCGCTCGCTGTATCTGCTGGGCGACCTGTTTGAATACTGGGCCGGCGACGACGACCTCGCCGCGCCGTTTCACCAGTTGATCGTCGGCGCGCTGAAACGCGTGTCCGACGCCGGCGTGGCCGTGTATTGGATCGCGGGCAACCGCGACTTCCTGGTCGGCGCCGATTTCGCGCAGGCCGCCGGCCTGACGCTACTGAACGAACCCTACAGCGCCGAATTCAGCGGCGCGCGCATCGTGCTCACGCACGGCGACGCCGAATGCACCGACGACGTCAAATACATGGCGTTTCGCGCCCAGGTGCGCGAACCGGCCTGGCAGGCGCAGTTCCTGGCCATGCCGCTGGCGCAGCGCAAGAGCATCATTGCCGGCCTGCGCGAAGGCAGCCGCGAAGCGCACGGCACGAAATCCTACCAGATCATGGACGTGACGCCGCAGGCGATCGCCGCGCTGTTTGCCGCCACCGGGACCGATGTGATGATCCACGGCCACACCCACCGCCCCGCCCTGCACGATGCCAACGGCAAGCGCCGCTATGTGCTGCCGGACTGGGAATGCGATCATGAGCCGGTGCGCGGCGGCTGGATCGCCGTCGAAGCCGACGGCGCCATCGTGCGCTACGATCTGGACGGCGTCGCGCTGGCCTGAGGGCACCGGCACGCGCTCACGTCAAGGTAGCGCCACCTGCAGTATCGCATTGCTGGCCGTGCCGTAAAGTATCCTCTTCGACACCACGACACCATCCAGCGCGGGGTAGCCCCAGGCCAGCGCCGGCGTCGACACGCCCCCGGCCGGGCTGATCATACGCAGCCGCCCTGCCGCCTTCATGTACAGGTTTCCGAATGGATCGCTGGCGAGTCGCTCGCTGCCATCAAGCCGGTGCCGGTCCCGGTGAAGGTGCAGGTGTGCAGGTGCAGGTGCAGGTGCAGGCATCACGCCACCCGCTTCGTGCTAGCCAGTCGACCCGCCACAGCCGCTCAGATACATACTCAGCAGCAGTGCCGCCACAGTGCTGGCAGTGGGGCCATGCGGCTTGCAAAAGCTCATCGATCAATCATCCTTGTCATCAAAGCGAACGGTAGCCGTCAAAGTCCGCCACCGGGCACGTGTTTCTTCGGGATCAACATCATCCACATCAAATAGAACGAATTCATCTACATGGGGGGATGCGCGACGACCAGATTCGAATGCCCGGCACTGCGCCGGCTTCTCATCGGCATCCATAGCAGTTGATATCTTTTTACAAAGGTTTTCATATAAATACTTTTAGCGCTTGGACAATTTCCCCATATGCGCACGTCGGGTTGGGCTTTCCCCTCCACAAAATAGGCCATTCGCAGATACCGGTTGACAAGCCACTTTTCAGTGTTATAGTTCACTACATCACCACCAATCAATATCACCAGCATGGAGGTTTCAATGAACCAGCAAGCTGCATTACCGGCAACGCGCAGATCGGATCTGCCGATCCCTGCTTGCGTCGCCGCCACCAAGGAGCATCAACCATGACGATCGGTTGGAACGACAGCACCCCCATTTACCGCCAACTCAAGGAGCGCGTGGTCGGCATGATGCTCGACGGCGTGCTCAAAGCGGGCGACGCCCTGCCCTCGGTGCGCCAGATCGCCGCCGAGTACCAGCTCAACCCGATCACCGTCTCGCGTGCCTACCAGGAACTGGTGGACGAGAATCTTGTAGAAAAACGAAGGGGAATAGGTATGTATGTGACCGAAGGCGCGAGCGAAAAATTGCTTGCCAGCGAACGCGAACGTTTCATCCGTGACGAATGGCCAGCCATGCTCGAGCGCATCCGCCGGCTCGGCCTGGACCTGGAACAACTGCTGCGCAAAGCGCAGCCTGGCGGTGCCGCATGAGCGCCGTCATTTCCGCCCAAGGCCTGACCAAGCGTTACGGCAAGCAACTTGCGATCGACAATATCAGTTTCGACATTCCGGCCGGACGCATCGTCGGTCTGATCGGCCCCAACGGCTCCGGCAAGACCACCACGCTCAAGGCGGCACTGGGCCTGATCCCCTTTGAGGGCCAGTTGACGGTGCTGGGACTGGATCCGCGCACCCAGCGTGACGCGCTGATGCAGGACGTGTGCTTCATCGCCGACGTGGCGATCCTGCCGCGCTGGTTGCGCGTCAAGGACGCGGTCGACTTCGTGGCCGGCGTGCACCCGCGCTTTGAGCGCAGCAAGGCCGAGCGCTATCTGGCGCACACCAAACTCACACCCGAGATGAAGGTTGGCACCATGTCCAAGGGCATGATCGTGCAGCTGCATCTGGCCCTGGTGATGGCGATCGACGCCAAGCTGCTGGTGCTCGACGAGCCGACACTGGGCCTCGACATCCTGTACCGCAAGCAGTTCTACCAGAACCTGCTGGAAGACTATTTTGACGAAAACAAGACCATCGTCATCACCACCCACCAGGTGGAAGAAGTCGAGCACATCCTGACCGACCTGATGTTCATCCGCGACGGCAAGATCATCCTGTCGGCCACGATGGACGAAGTGGGCGAGCGCTACACCGAAGTGATGGTGGCTAGCGACAAACTGAACGCCGCCAACGCGCTGCAGCCGCTGGACCAGCGCACCGTGTTCGGCAAATCGGTGATGCTGTTTGACGGCGTGCCGCGCAGCCAATTGAGCGCCCTGGGCGAAACCCGCAACCCTAGCGTCGCCGATCTGTTCGTGGCGACCATGAAAGGAAGCTACGCATGAAAACGATGAAGTGGTTAATCCGGCGCGAATTCTGGGAAAACAAGGGCGCAATCTTCTGGGCCCCGGTCTGGGTCAGCCTGATCCTGGTGCTGTCGATGGGCGGCTCGGCGCTGTACGCGCTGTTTAGCAATCACCTGCACGGCGACAGCCTCACCATCAACGGCCACGCGATGAGCTTTAGCAGCGCGGCCGGCATGATGACAGCGGAAACGAAGGCCGAACTGGCCAACGTGATGGCCAACGGTTACATGCTGGTGTCGCTGCCGCTGTTTCTGATGATGGCCGTGATCGTGGTGTTCTACTGCCTGGCCGCGCTGTACGACGAGCGGCGCGACCGCAGCATCCTGTTCTGGAAGTCCTTGCCTGTGTCGGATCAGATGACGGTGCTGTCCAAGGCTGCGCTGGCCTTGTGTGTCGCTCCGGCGATCACCAGCGCGGTCGCGATCACCGCCTCGACGGCGCTGTTGCTGATCGCCTGCGCCGGCTTCGCGGTCGAGGGGATCAACCTGGCCGGCGCGCTGCTGTCCAACAGCGCCTTGTACCTGGCGCCGCTGCGCATCATCGGCCTGCTGCCCGTCTATCTGCTGTGGGCCTTGCCGAGCATCGGCTGGTTCATGATGGTGTCGAGCTGGGCCCGCTCCAAGGTGTTCCTGTGGGCGATCGGTGCCCCCTTGCTGGCACTGGGCCTGCTCCAGTGGGCTGATCGTCTGTTCGGCTTCGGCTGGGACATTCAGTGGTTCGGCCAGCACATCGTCGGGCATGGCCTGGGTGGCGTGCTGCCTGGCCTGTGGCTGACCTTCGAGCACGTCGACAAGCAGACGATCATCAACCCGACCGGACACATGGTCGACCTGGGCGGCGTGTTCACCCAATCGTGGCTGAGCCTGGGCAGCGCCGACCTGTGGGGTGGCGTGGTGGCCGGTGTGGCGATGTTGTTGGTGGCGGTGCGCATGCGCCGCTGGCGCGACGAGAGCTAATTTGCCGCACCCTGTAAAAACGCCCCGAAGCTCGGGGCGTTTTTTTATTCGAACTGCTTCTTGAACACCTCAAACTGCTGGCTCAGCGCATCGAGTTCGCGCCGCAGCGCCACCACCTCCTGCTCCAGCTGGGCCACCCGGCTGCCCTGCTGGGGCGCGCTGATGGCGCCGGCAAAACCGGACGCCGTCTCCTCGCGCGCCAGCGCCTCTTCGCCCCCCAGCAGCTGGCCGTAGCGCGGCTCCTTGGTGCCGGGCGCGAGCGCCAGCTTGGCCACCAGCGGCGGATATTTATCGATCAGGAACTGCAGACCCGCCTCGACGGCGCCGACCGACGCGAACTCGTGCATGCGTCCGCTGCGGGTGCGGATTTCGCCCGCCGTCTGCAGGCCGCGCAGCATCAGAATCGCCAGAATGGTCAGCTTGTCCTGCTCGAGCGACCATTTGACGCGCAGCCGGTGCTCGTACTTGGTCACGCGCGCGCCGGCCTGGGTGATGCCGTTGACGAATTTTCGCTGCATCAGGCGCTGCAGCACATCCTGCACCGTCTCGTCGGACAGCTGCATCACCGGGTCGCGGCTGGACAACTGGTTGCAGCCGTTGGTGATCGCATTCAAGGACATCGGATAATTGTCCGGCGTGAGCGCTTCTTTTTCAGCCAGCACGGCCAGCACGCGGATTTCAAACGGGTCCAGCACGGCGGCGCCGTCGGGTGTATCGGTAGTCATGCGTATCCTTAGTCGACCAACTTGTTCAAATGTACCGAATCCAATTTATCACATTCGGTGACGCCCTGGACACACAGCCCGGCCGCTTTCATCGACGCGATCACGCTGTCGAGCTGGCGTTCCTGGTTCAGCGCGTGATTGATCAAACCATGCAAGGCTTTTGACAGTGGATCGTCACCATTGGGCGTGACCCCGTAGGCGGAAAACAGACGTGCCGTGCTGCCTTCGCGCAGCGCCTCCTTTTGCACGATGTGGGCCGGATTGCCGACCGCCGTGGCGCCGGCCGGCACCGCCTTGAGCAGCACCGCGTTCGAGCCCACCTTGGCGTACTCGCTGACGGTGAAACTGCCCAGCACCTTGGCACCGGCGCCGACGATGACGCCGCGCTCGAGTGTCGGATGGCGCTTGGCGCCCGTGTTGAGCGACGTGCCGCCCAGCGTCACGCCCTGATAGATGGTGCAGTCGTCGCCCACCTCGGCCGTTTCGCCGATCACCACGCCAAAGCCGTGGTCGATGAACACGCGCCGCCCGATGCAGGCGCCCGGATGGATTTCAATGCCGGTGATGATGCGCGCGAGGTAGGAAATGAAACGGCCGAACCATTTCATCCCGTGCGTCCAGCACCAGTGCGCCCAGCGATGCATGACGACCGCCTGCAAGCCGGGATAACAAGTGAGCACCTCCCAGAAATTGCGCGCCGCAGGGTCGCGTTCTATGATGCTTTTGATATCGTCGCGCAGGTGGAAAAACATAGAGGGAGATAAACACTGTTGGATGAATAGCCATGTTAGCCGATTCGGGCCAGGCGTGCTGACAGCGAGCACTGTCAGATATAACAGCAGGTGGGCGCGGCCCACCTGCAAAGGCGCATATCAGCCTTCTTTGGCGAGCCGCTGGCGGCGCGCTTCGTACAAACACACGCCCGAGGCGACCGACACGTTCAGACTTTCGACCGAACCGAACATCGGAATACCCACCAGTACGTCGCAAGTTTCGCGCGTCAAACGGCGCATGCCCTCGCCTTCCGAACCCATCACCAGCGCGGCCGGCCCGGTGAAGTCGGCTTCGTACAGGCCCTTGTCGGCGTCGTCGGTGGTGCCGATCAACAGGATGCCGCGTTCCTTCAGTTCACGCAGCGTGCGCGCCAGATTGGTCACCGTGATGTAAGGCACAGTTTCGGCGGCGCCCGAGGCAACCTTGGCGGCGGTGGCATTCAGGCCCACCGCGCGGTCTTTCGGCACGATCACTGCATGTGCACCGACACCGTCGGCCACGCGCAGGCAAGCGCCCAGATTGTGCGGATCGGTGATGCCGTCCAACACCAGCAACAAGGGTGGACCGTCGATGCCGTCGAGCAGCTCGTCGAGCCCGCGCGCCAGCGACAACTGGCTGGCAAACGCGATCACGCCCTGATGGCGGCGCGTGCCGACGATCTTGTCGAGGCGGGCCGAATCGACCGGCATCACGCGCACGTTCATGCTTTTCGCGGCGGCCACCAGATCGTGCATGCGCCGGTCGTTACGGGTCGCATCGACAAAGATTTCTTCCACCGACGATGCTTCGTGGCGCAAACGCGCCGTAACGGCGTGAAAGCCGAAAATCATTTTATTCTTCATATCTTATCGCTTCTTCTTGCTTGTTTTTGAAACTGGTTTTGCTGAACGGGATGGCGCGCTGTTGGCGCCGCCGCCCGCTTTGCTGCGTTTTGGACTGCCCGCTTTGGGCGCCGCGCTGGTGTCGAGTTCGTAGCGCGAGGTCGCTTGCGGCGTACCCTTGCGCGCCTTGCCGGGCGCCTCGACAGCGACCGCCGCAGCGCCGTTGTCCTTGCCGCCCTTGCCACCCTTGCCACCCTTGCCGCCTTTACCGCCGCCGCCCTTGGCCGCCAGGCTGGCGTTGGTTTCCACGCCCACCAGCGACAGGTCGATCTTGCGCGCTTCCAGGTCTACCCGCGCCACTTGCACCGTGACGCGATCGGTCAGCTGGTAGCGCTTGCCGGTGCGCTCGCCGCGCAGCTCGTGGCGCGCGTCGTCGTACTGGAAATAGTCGGTGCCCAGTTCGGTGATATGCACCAGGCCCTCGACGAACAGCGCGTCGAGCGTGACGAAAATGCCGAAGGTGGTCACGCCGGAAATGGTGCCGGTGAATTCCTCGCCCAGCTTGTCCTTGATGAAGTAGCACTTGAGCCAGGCTTCGACGTCGCGCGACGCTTCGTCGGCGCGCCGCTCATTGGCCGAGCAGTGCACGCCCAGCGCATCCCAGATGGTCAGATCGGCCTTGTCTTTTTGCTTGCCTTCGACCTTGTCCTTGGCCATCTGCTTGCGCGTGGCGTTCGACACGTTCGAATTGAGCCCGGCCAGCTCGATGCCCTTCGGCTCGTAGCGTTTGCCGGCCAGGATCGCCTTGATGGCGCGGTGCGTCAGCAAGTCGGGATAGCGCCGGATCGGGCTGGTGAAGTGGGCATACGCCTCATAGGCCAGACCGAAGTGGCCGATATTGTCGGGGCTGTAGACGGCTTGCTGCATCGAGCGCAGCAACATCGTTTGCAGCAGCGCCGCATCGGGACGCAGTTTGACTTTTTGCATCAGCTCGGCGTAGTCGGAAGCAGCCGGCGTGTCGCCGCCGCCCAGACCGAGGCCAACTTGCTTCAAGAAATTGCGCACCTGAACCAGCTTTTCCTTGGTCGGGCCGGCGTGGATACGGTAGGTGCCCGGATGCTTGTGGCGGATCAGCAGATCGGCCGCGCACACGTTGGCGGCCAACATGCATTCCTCGATGACCTTGTGGGCGTCGTTGCGGGTGCGCGGGATGATCTTTTCGATCTTGCCCAGTGCATTGCAGACGATATACGTTTCGGTCGTCTCGAAATCGATCGCGCCGCGTTCCAGACGGGCTTTTTGCAGCGCGTGGTAGACGTCGTACAGATTGATCAGGTGCGGCACGATGGCCTGGCGGCGCGATGCCTCGGGACCGTTGGTGTTGCCGAGGATATCGGCCACTTCGTTATAGGTCAGGCGCGCGGCCGAGTGGATCACGGCCGGATAGAACTGGTAAGCCTTGATCTCGCCCTTGTCGCTGATGACGGCGTCGCACACCAGCGTCAGGCGGTCAACGGCCGGGTTCAGCGAGCACAGGCCGTTCGACAATTTCTCCGGCAGCATGGGGATCACACGGCGCGGGAAATACACCGAGGTGCTGCGCTCGAGCGCATCGACGTCCAACGCATCGTTGGGCTTGACGTAGTGACTCACGTCGGCTATTGCCACGATCAGGCGGAAGCAGTTGGCGCGTCCCACCTTGACCGGTTCGCAATACACCGCATCGTCGAAGTCGCGCGCGTCTTCGCCGTCGATGGTCACCAAAGGCACGTCACGCAGGTCGACGCGCTCGGCCAGATCGGCGTCGCGCACTTCGCCGGGCAGCTTGGCGGCCGACTTCAGGGCCGCGGCCGAGAAGATATGCGGCACGCCAAATTTACGCACGGCGATTTCGATTTCCATGCCAGGGTCGTCGAGTTCGCCGAGCACTTCGACGACCTTGCCGACGGGCTGCTTGAAGCGCGACGGCTGTTCGATCAGTTCGACGCTGACGATCTGGCCGGCCTTGGCCTTGCCAGGCGAACCGGACACCAGGATGTCCTGGCCGATGCGCTTGTCTTCGGGCGCGACGATCCAGGCGCCGTTTTCATTAAGCAGGCGTCCAATGACGTGGCTGTTGGCGCGGCTAAGCACTTCAACGATGCTGCCTTCGCGCCGGCCGCGCCGGTCCATGCCGGTGACTTTGGCCATCACGCGATCGCCATGCAGAACCTTCTGCATTTCTTTCTCGGACAGGAACAAGTCTTCGCTGGCGTCATCAGGCACCACGAAGCCGAAGCCGTCGCGGTGGGCCGTGACGCGTCCGGCGACAAAGCCGGAGTGGTCAGCCAGTGCGTAGTTGCCGGCGTGATCAGAGATGAGCTGACCGTCGCGCTCCATCGCGTTCAGACGCCGGGCCAGCACGTCCCTCGATTCTATCGGCACTTGCAGCGCATGCGCCAGCGCCTGCGGGTCTAGCGGCGCGCTCGCGCTGCGGAAGATGCCGAGAATGTCCTCGCGGCTGGGGATGGTGTGGGTAGATTGGTTCAAATGGTTTTCTATGGTTGTTTGTAGTAGCGACCACGGCCTGCCAGGCCGGATAACTGACTCGTTGCGGATTGACACGGGTCATACGCGTAGTGTAACGGACGACCGTCCGATTCGCCTAACGCGCCGTGCTTAAAATAATCTGTGGGGTGGCCTTTGACATTTCAAAACCATCCGCTATAATCTCGGTCTTTCGCGGCAAGGACAAGTCGAAACGACGGGTTGGGCACGAAAAAGCAGAGTGTTAGCAAGGTGAGCTGCGCGGTGTGAGAGACGAAAGTTAATCTGGCGCAAAACTCAATAAGCTAGTATGATAGCAGAAGTCGGCGGCAACGTCGCACATCAGTAGTAAATGCAACAAAATGCCCACGTGGCGGAATTGGTAGACGCGCATGGTTCAGGTCCATGTGCCGTAAAGGTGTGGGGGTTCGAGTCCCTCCGTGGGCACCACTCTACCGGATTGTTTTTCCGCAAGCGCCGCTGAAGTTCGTGCGGCGTTGTTAGTTAACAGTGCAAGAGTTGCAATAAGTAGTCGCAGTATCAGTGCCCACGTGGCGGAATTGGTAGACGCGCATGGTTCAGGTCCATGTGCCGTAAAGGTGTGGGGGTTCGAGTCCCTC
>JBBQZO010000032.1:0-66520 GCA_038207625.1 Burkholderiales bacterium
CGCGCCGCCATTTCGCCAGCGTCGTGGCGCTGGCGGCGCTGATTGAAACTAGCCGCACCAAATAGAGGAGTCGCTCATGCTACAGGTCAGTGCAATGAACAAGGACCAGCTCTACAAGCTGGTGGCCGATCTGCTGGCCGACATGTTTGAGCTCGACAAGGCGATCATGACGCCCCAGTCCGAGCTGTACGCCGACCTCGACATCGACAGCATCGATGCGGTCGACCTGGCCGTCAAGCTCAAGCAGCTGACCGGCAAGCGCCTGCCGCCCGAGGTATTCAAGACCATCCGCACGATCGCCGACGTGATGGAGGCGCTGCGCGCGCTGCCGCTGGAGCAGGCGCCATAGTTCGCCTGTGGCGCATCGTGCCAACGCTGTTGACGGTGATGATCACGCTGCTGTATCCGCTGGCGATCTGGTTTGGTCGCGGCCGGATCGAGCCGCGCTGGCTGGCCGGTTTGCTGCTGCTGGCGGCTGCCACGCGCCTGCCCAGCCTGCGCATCAGCGCCGTGGCGCGCTGGTCGGTGGCGGGCGCCTTGCTGCTGGTGGGCGTGGCCGTGTGGAGCAATCTGCTGCTGCCCTTGAAACTGTATCCGGTGCTGATCAACGGCGCGCTGCTGGCCGGGTTTGCCTACAGCCTGGCCGTGCCGCCGTCGATCATCGAACGGCTGGCGCGCCTGCGCGAGCCGGATTTGCCGGTGGCCGCGATCGGCTACACGCGCCGTGTCACGCAAGTGTGGTGCGGCTTTTTCGTCGTCAACGGCGTTCTGGCGCTGGCCACCGCGCTGTGGGCCTCGGACGCGCTCTGGTCGCTGTACACGGGCGTGATCGCCTACCTGCTGATGGGCACGCTGTTCGGCATCGAATACCTGTTCCGGCGCCGCTTCAAGCGCCTCCACCATGTTTGACCTGTGGCAGCGCATCGCGGCGCGCCCGCCCGCGCAAGTGTGCGGCTGGCGCCATGGCGAGCCGGTCAGCAACGCCCAATTCCTTGCGCGCGTAGTGGCCTGGCGCGCTCTGTTGGCGGCCAACCAAGGCCGGCAGTTTGCGCTGTACCTTGCGGACAGCGTCGAATTTGGCGCCGCGCTGCTGGGCGCCTGGCAGGCCGGCAAGACCATCTGGCTGGCCGCCGATAACCTGCCGGCCACCTGCGCGGCGCTGGCCGGCTCGGTCGATGGTTTTCTGGGCGAGTTCGATGCGTCATGCGCGCCGCTTACTGCGGCCCCAAGTGTGGCGCTGAGCGATGCGCCGGCTGCGCCGCAAGCGCCCTTGTCGGGCGAATTTGCCGCGCTGGTCGTGCACACCTCCGGCAGCACCGGCGCGCCCCAGGCGATTGCCAAGAAACTGTCGCAACTGCTGGGCGAAGTGGCTACGCTGGAAGCGCTGTTCGGCGCTGCTCTGGGCGAGGCGGCCATCGTGGCGACGGTGTCGCACCAGCACATTTATGGCCTGCTGTTCAAGGTGCTCTGGCCGCTCGCGGCCGCACGACCGATTCACACGCACAGCCAGAGTTTTCCCGAGGCGCTGGCGCAGCAGCTGGCGCTGGGGCCGTGCCTGCTGGTGGCCAGCCCGGCGCACCTGAAGCGTCTGCCCGAGCAGCTGGCCTGGGCCGGCGCCAAAGCGCAGCTACGCGCGGTGTTTTCGTCCGGCGGCCCGCTGCCGCTCGACGTGGCGCACGGCGTGGGCGAGCTGCTCGGGCGCACTCCGATTGAAGTGTACGGCAGCTCGGAGACGGGCGGCGTGGCGTGGCGCCAGCGCGGGGCGCAGGCCGACGAAGCGTGGCTGGCGCTGCCGGGCGTGCACTGGCGCGTGGCCGACGGCGCGCTGCTCGAAGTGCGCTCGGCGCACCTGCCCGACGACGCCTGGCTGCGCCTGGCCGACCGGGTCCAAGCATGCGCCGACGGACGCTTTCTGCTGGCTGGACGGGCCGACCGAATCGTCAAGATCGAGGAGAAACGCATTTCGCTCGATGCGATCGAGGCGCTGTTGGCTGCCTCGCCCCTGGTGACGACGGCGCGCTTGCTGGTGTGCGCGGCGCTGCCCGGCGAGCGTCAGCGCCTGGCCGCCTTTGTCGTGCTGTCCGGGCAGGGCGCCGCGCTGCTCGCGTCGGCCGGCAAGCCGGCGGTCAACGCGCGCCTGCGCGCGCTGCTGCGCGAGGCCGTCGAGCCGGTCGCCTTGCCGCGCCGCTGGCGTTATCTGGCGGCGCTGCCGCAGGACGCGCAGGGCAAGACCACGCACGCCCTGCTACAGGGCGCGCTCGACGAGCGCCCGCGCGTGGCCCAGCAGCGTGTGCTCGAGCGCGCTTGCGCGCGCGTGCTGCTGGAGTTGCTGGTGCCGCCCGAGTTGATCTACTTCGATGGCCATTTTGCCGGCGCGCCGGTGCTGCCCGGTGTCGTGCAGCTGGACTGGGCGATCAGCAACGGACGGCGCTATTTCGATCTGCCGGCGCACTTTCGCGCGGTCCATGCGCTCAAGTTCCAGCGCGTCGTGCTGCCTGGCAGCGCGCTGACGCTGGAGCTGGTATTTGACGCCGCCAAGGGCAGCCTGCATTTTTCTTACCTGTCCGAGCACGGGCCGCACGCCAGCGGTCGCGTGGTATTTGATGACCAGACCGCATACTGACGGCTCACGCCAACCGGACCCCACCATGCCAGCAATGAAGCGCGCCCCCCATCATGTTTGAACCTTGTGTCCTGATCCCGGTATACGACCACGAGCACGCGATCGGCGCGGTGGTGGCGGCCGTGCTGGCGCACGGTGTGCCGTGCGTGCTGGTTGACGACGGCAGCTCGTCCGGCTGCGCGGGCGTACTCGACGCGCTGGCGGCGGCCTCGCCCAGCCAGGTCACGCTGCTGCGCCACGCGCACAATCAGGGCAAGGGCGCGGCCGTGCAGACGGGCTTTGCATATGCCGCCGGGGCCGGCTACAGCCATGCGCTGCAGATCGACGCGGACGGCCAGCATCGCAGCGACGACATCCCGGTGTTCCTGGCCCAGGCGGCGCGCCATCCGGGCGCGGTGATCGCCGGCTACCCGGTGTACGACAGCTCGGTGCCGCGCGTGCGCCTGTACGGACGCTACCTGACGCACGCGCTGGTGTGGCTCAATACGCTGTCGTTCCAGATCCGCGATTCGATGTGCGGCTTGCGCGTGTATCCGGTGGCGGCCGTGACGGCGCTGATGGCGCACCAGCGCATCGGGCGCCACATGAACTTCGATACCGACATCCTGGTGCGCCTGTTCTGGGACGGTGTGGAGGTGGTCAACTTGCCGACCCGGGTCACGTATCCGACCGACGGGGTGTCGCACTTTCGCATGGTGCGCGACAACATGCTGATGACGGGCATGCACCTGACGCTGCTACTGGGCATGCTGGTGCGCTTGCCGCGCCTGCTGCCGCGCCGTGTGCTGCGACGCCGGAGCGCGCGGTGAAGCCGACGGGGCGGCACTGGGCCTCGATCAACGAACTGGGCTTCGTGGCCGGCATCGGCCTGCTGTTCTGGATCTGCCGCTTGTTCGGACGCTGGCCGTTCCGGGTGGTGCTGTATCCGGTGCTGCTGTGGTACGTGCTCAGCCAGGCGACGCCGCGGCGCGCCTCGCGCGCCTATCTGCGCCGCGTGCGCCGCTACACCAAGCTGTCCACCGGCATGCTGGGCGTGCTGCGCCACTTCGCCGCGTTCGCCGAAACCATTCTCGACAAGTTGCTGCTGTGGGGCGGCCTGTTCAATACCGACACGGTCAGCTACCACGGCGCCGAGCAACTGCGCGAATGCATCGAGCAAAAGCGCGGCGCGCTGCTGATCTGTTCGCACTTGGGCAACCTGGAACTGTGCCGGGTGCTGGCGCGCAGGCACGGCGGCGCGCGCCTGACGGTGCTGGTGCATACCCGCCATGCGCGCGCCTTCAACCAGATGATGGCGTCGCTGGCGCCGGAGAGTCAGCTGAACCTGATGCAGGTGACGGAGATGAATCCGGCCACGGCGATGCTGCTGGCTGAGAAAGTGGCGCAGGGCGAGTTCATCGTAATCGCCGGCGACCGGGTGCCGGTATCGTCCAAGCCACGCGTGGCGACGGCCGATTTTCTGGGCGCGCCGGCCGCCTTTCCCGTTGGCCCCTACATCCTGGCCAGCGTGTTGCAGTGTCCTGTCTACTTGATGTTTTCGATGCGCCGGCGCGGCCGCGCCGAAGTCCATTTCGAACTGATGCGCGAGTCGGTGCGCCTGCCGCGCAAGGGCCGCGACGCGGCGCTGGCGCTGCTGGTGGCCGACTACGCGGCGCGCCTGCAGACGCACTGCCTGCGCGCGCCGCTGCAATGGTTTAACTTTTACGATTTTTGGCATTTACCCGAACTGGACCTGACCGATGCACCCCGCTGACCTGAAACTGCCCCAACGCGCCGTGCGCTTCGACCAGAGCCGTTTGCGCCTGGACGACATTGTCGACATCGCCCACGGCGCCGCGCGCGCCCAGCTGTCCGACGATCCGGCGTTTCGCGCCGCGATCGCGCGCGGTGCCGACTTCCTCGACCGCCTGCTGCGCGAGGATGGCACCATCTATGGCGTGACCACCGGCTACGGCGACTCGTGCACGGTGACGGTGCCGCCCGAGCTGATCGCCGAGCTGCCGCACCACCTGTACACCTATCACGGCTGCGGCCTGGGAGAATATTTCACGCCGGCGCAGACGCGCGCCGTGATGGCGGCCCGGCTGGCGTCGCTGTGCAAAGGCTTTTCCGGCGTGTCGGTCGGCCTGCTGGAACAGATCGCGCGCCTGCTCGACGCCGGCCTGCTGCCCTTGATTCCGTCCGAAGGCTCGGTCGGCGCCAGCGGCGACTTGACGCCGCTGTCGTATCTGGCGGCGGTGCTGTGCGGCGAGCGCGAAGTGTGGCGCGACGGCGTGCAGATGGACGCGGGCGAGGCGCTGCGCGCGGCCGGCATCACGCCGCTGAAGCTGCGCCCGAAGGAAGGGCTGGCGATCATGAACGGCACCGCCGTGATGACGGCGCTGGCCTGCCTGGCCTACGACCGCGCCGCCTACCTGACCCGTTTGAGTACGCGCATCACCGCGCTGGCCTCGTTCGCATTAGATGGCAACGCGCACCACTTCAACGAGACGCTGTTTTCGGTCAAGCCGCACCCGGAGATGCAGCAGGTGGCGGCCTGGCTGCGCCACGACCTGCCAAGCGGCGAGCTCGAACGCAACGGCAAGCGCCTGCAGGACCGCTACTCGATCCGCTGCGCGCCGCACGTGATCGGCGTGCTGGCCGACGCGCTGCCGTTCTTCCGCCAGTCGATCGAAAATGAACTCAACAGCGCCAACGACAACCCGATCATCGACGCCGAGGGCGAGCGCGTGCTGCACGGCGGGCATTTCTACGGCGGCCATATCGCGTTTGCGATGGACGGCATGAAAAATGCCGTCGCCAATCTGGCCGACCTGCTTGACCGCCAGATGGCGCTGCTGGTCGACGCGCGCTACAACCACGGCCTGCCGGCCAATTTGTCGGGTGCCGAAGGGCCGCGCGCCAGCATCAACCACGGCCTGAAGGCGCTGCAGATTTCGGCCTCGGCCTGGACCGCCGAAGCGCTCAAGCTGACCATGCCGGCGTCGGTGTTTTCGCGCTCGACCGAGTGCCATAATCAGGACAAGGTCAGCATGGGCACGATCGCCGCGCGCGACTGCCTGCGCGTACTCGAGTTGACCGAGCAGGTGGTGGCGGCGCTGTTGATCACGGTGCGCCAGGGCGTGTGGCTGCGCTTGCGCGTCAATCCGGACGCCTCTCTGTCGCCCGCGCTGAGCGCGATGATGGCCGCGCTGGGCGAGGACGTCGGCACGATCGTCGAAGACCGCCGGCTTGAGCCGGACCTGCGCCTGCTGCTCGAGCGCATCCGCAGCCAGGCATGGGAGCTATATGCGTAGAAAGCTCGAAGCGAGCCGCTGGTGGGCCGAGGCCGAACTGCAGGTACAGTTTTTCGACGTGGACCCGATGCAGATCGTCTGGCACGGCAACTACGTCAAGTATCTGGAAGTGGTGCGCTGCGCGCTGTTCGACAAGATCGGCTACAACTATGTGCAGATGCAAGCGTCCGGCTATTCATGGCCGGTGATTGACCTGCAGCTGCGCTACGTGGGTCCCGCCACGTTTGGCCAGCGCTTGCTGCTGCGCGCCGACATCGTCGAGTGGGAGCAGCGCCTGAAGATCAACTATCTGATCAGCGACGCCGACAGCGGCGCGCGCCTGACGCGCGCCAGCACCACCCAGGTGGCGGTGCAGATCGACAGCGGCGAGATGTGCTTTGTGTCGCCGCCCGTATTGTTCGAAAAATTAGGAGTGCAACCGACATGAAGTGCATCGTATTTTTCCTGACCCTGCTGGTGGGCGCGCAGGCCATGGCAGCCACCGCACCGGTGGCCAGCATCGAAGCCATGCTGGCCCGCCCCGCCATTCTGTGCGGTCGCTTCGACCAGACCAAGCAACTGGCCGGCATGAAAAAGCCGCTCGCCTCGAACGGACGCTTCTGCGTGGTGGCCGGCAAGGGCGTGTTGTGGCGCACGCTGCAGCCGTTCCCCAACACCTTGCGCCTGACGCGCGACGAGATCGTCCACTATCAGGGCGAGCGGGTGGCGATGCGGCTCGACGCGCAGCAGGAACCGACCGTGCGAATGATCAACCGCGTGCTGTTTTCGCTGCTGGCGGGCGACCTGGCGCAGCTCGAAACGTTGTTCAAGGTTGACGCCAACGTGGACGGCGCCAACTGGCACGTCGGTCTGACGGCGCGCGAAGCGGGGCTGGCCAAGGCGATAGGCACGATCGCGCTGGACGGCGGCACGCACGTCAAGAACATCACCATCAATGAGGCGAGCGGCGATCGTACCGGCATCGTGTTCTCCAAGATCGAAACGGGCGAGGCGGCCATGCGGCCCGATGAGGCGGCGCTGTTTTGACGACCCGACGCGGCTTGGCCTGGGTATGGGCGCTGGTGGTGTGTCTGCTGCTGGCGCATAACGCCTACCTGTGGATCGGCAAACACATCGTGCCCGACACCGACATCCTGGCTTTGCTACCGGTGCAGGAGCGCGACCCGGTGCTGCAACGTTCGTTCGTGCAGATGGTCGACGCGGCGCAGCAGCGCGTGGTGGTGCTGGTTGGCGCGGCCGAGTGGGATGACGCGCGGCGCGCCGCCGACGCCTACAGCGCCGTGCTGTCCAAACGCGCCGACCTGGTGGCCGAAAGCAGCATGAGCGAGCGCACCCAGAACGACTGGCTGGCCAGCTTCGCGCCGCACAGCGCGCTGCTGATGACTGCCGCGCAGGAGGCGCAACTGCGTAGCGAAAGCACGCCGTTCTGGCGCGACGCGGCGCTTGCCAAACTGTATAGCCCGTTCGGCGGCCCGAAACTGGGCGCCTGGCGCGACGATCCCTTCGGCCTGTTCAGCGGCTGGGTGCAGCAGCGCGCGCAGGAGACGCCGGTGCGTCCGCGCGATGGCCGCCTGTTCGTCGCCAGCGCCGACAAACAGTATGTGTTGCTGGCGCTGAGCCTGAAGCAGCCGGCGTTTGCGCTGGGCACGCAGCAGGCGCTGCTGCCGTTGCTGGCCCAGGCCGAGGCGCAAGCGCGCGCGGCGGTGCCGCAGGTGGACGTGATCAGCGCCGGCGTGATTTTGCACGCCGCCGCCGCCGGCCAGCAGGCCAGCGGCGAAGTGTCGACCATCGGCGTTGGCTCGCTGCTGGGCATCATCGTGCTGATGTGGCTGACCTTCGGCTCGCCCAAGCCGATCGGCATGGTGCTGCTGTCGATCGGGATCGGCTGCCTGGGTGCGCTGTCGGTGTGCGCGCTGCTGTTCGACCGGATCTTGCTGCTCACGCTGGTGTTTGGCGCGAGCCTGATCGGCGTGGCCCAGGACTACGGCCTGTACTTCCTGAGCAACCGCCTGCTGGCCGATCCGAAGCTCGCGTCAGCCACGCTGTTGCGGCGCATCTTCCCCGGTCTGGCCTTGACGCTGCTGACGACCGTGATCGGCTACATGGGGCTGGCGCTGACGCCATTTCCCGGCCTGCGCCAGATGGCGCTGTTTTCCGCACTGGGCCTGGTGTTTGCCTGGCTGACGGTGCTGTGTTGGTTCCCCTTGCTGATCGGTCCCGGCGCCTTGCGCGGCGGCGTGCTGGTGCGCGCCAACGCGGCCGCGCTGCTGCGCTGGCCGCGCCTGCGCATGAACGCCAGCACGCTGGTGGTGCTGGCGCTGTTTGGCGTGCTGGCCGCAGTGGGCTGCGCGCGCCTGGGCGCCAACGACGACATCCGTCTGCTGCAAAATTCACCCAAACACCTGATCGACGACCAGATCAAACTGAGCAAGCTGCTCGACGCGCCCACACCGGTGCAGTTTTTCCTGCTGCGCGCGGACAGCGCAGAGACCCTGCTGCAGCGCGAGGAAGCGCTCAAGCTGCGTCTCGATCCTTTGATCGCGCAGCACCAGATCAGCGGATATCAGGCGCTGTCGAACTGGGTGCCGTCGGCCCGCAGTCAGACCGAACGACGCGCATTGGTCGAGCAAACACTGCTGCAGCCGGACGGCCCGCTGGCGCAACTGGCCACCGGCATCGGCGAAGACAGCGACTGGGTCGCGGCCACCGGCGCGCACCTGCGCGAGGCCGCCACGCCGCTGACGGTCGATGCGTTTCTAAAAATGCCGGCCAGCGAGCCGTGGCGCCATTTGTGGCTGGGGAAGATCGGCAAGGAATTTGCCAGCATCGTCGCGCTGCGCGGCATGGACCGGGCGGGCGCCGACCTCGCGCAGCGCACCGGCGCCAATTTGCCCGGCGTGCAATGGGTCGACAAGGTGGCCGAGATCTCGTCGGTGCTGGGACGCTACCGCCAGTACATGGCGTGGGTGGTGCTGGCCTCCTACGTGGTGGTGTTTGCGCTGTTGTGGCCGCGCTACCGACGCCACACCTGGCGCGTGCTCGCGCCCACCGCGCTGGCCAGCATCGCCACGCTGGCGCTGTTTGGCTACGCCGGCCAGAGCCTGCAGCTGTTCCATGTGCTGGCGCTGATGCTGCTCTTGGGCGTGGGTGTCGACTACGGCATCTTCATGCAGGAACAGCCGGACCGGCGCGACGCCACCTCCTGGCTGACGGTAGGCCTGTCGGCCGTCAGCACGATACTGTCGTTTGGCCTGCTCGGCTTGAGTAAAACCCCCGCATTGCAAGCGTTCGGCCTGACCATGCTGGTCGGGACGGCGCTGGTGTGGCTCGTCGTCCCCTGTTTTGCCAGAGAAAGCGCATATGACCCAAGTTCAAAAGAGTGAGTCGGTCGAGATTCTGATCGTCGGCGCCGGCCCGGCCGGCTCGGTCGCGGCGGCGCTGTTGCGCCAGCAGGGCAGGCAGGTACTGGTCATCGAACGCGAGCAATTTCCGCGCTTTTCGATCGGCGAGAGCCTGCTACCGCAAAGTATGGAATACCTGGAGCAGGCCGGTATGCTGCGCGCCGTAGTGGAGGCGGGCTTTCAGTTCAAGAACGGCGCCGCCTTCATGCACAACGGCCGCTACACCGATTTCGACTTTCGCGACAAGCACAGCGACGGCTGGGGCACCACCTACCAGGTGCAGCGCGCCCACTTCGACCATGTGCTGGCCAAGGAAGCCGAGCGCTTCGGCGCGCAGATCCGCTTCCGCCACGAAGTCACCGCCGTCGACCTGGAACCGGCGCGCCCGGTGGTGACGGTCAAGGACCCGGACGGCGAGCTGTATCAGGTGCAAGCGGACTTTATTCTTGATGCGAGCGGCTTCGGGCGCATCTTGCCACGCTTGCTGAAGCTGGAAACGCCATCGAACTTTCCCGTGCGCGGCGCCATCTTCACCCACGTCGAGGACGGCATCGGACACGGTTTTGACCGCGAAAAAATCCGCGTCACCGTGCATCCGCAGCGCCCCGACGTGTGGTTCTGGACCATTCCGTTTGCGGGCGGACGCTGTTCGGTGGGCGTGGTGGCCGAAACGGCCTTCCTGGACGAGTTCAAGGGCAGCGACACCGAACGCCTGCAAATGATCATCGCGCAGGACCCGTCCTTGCAGGCGCTGCTGGCCAACGCCAAGTGGGACACCCCGGCGCGCCACATCACCGGCTATTCGGCCAACGTGGCGGCTCTGTGGGGCAAGGGTTACGCGCTGTTGGGCAATGCCGGCGAGTTCCTCGACCCGGTGTTTTCCAGCGGCGTGACGATCGCCTTCAAGTCGGCCAGCATGGCCGCCGCGCTGCTGGAGCGCCAGTTCGCCGGCCAGACGGTCGACTGGCAAGCCGAGTACGGCGCGCCGCTGCGCAAAGGGGTCGACACCTTCCGCGCGTTTGTCGAATCGTGGTACAAGGGCGGCTTTCAGAAGATCATCTTCCACGAAGGCCAGCAGCCGGAGATCCGGCGCATGATCGCCTCCATCCTGGCCGGCTATGCCTGGGATCAGAGCAATCCGTTTGTCGCCGAGACGGCGCGCCGGCTGGCCGCGCTGGAGGCCTTGTGCACGCCGCAATGACGTGTCGTTCGACGCTGCTGACGCTGTCGGTGGCGCTGGCGCTGGCCGGCTGCGCGACCGCGCCACCGGCGCGCCTGGGTTTGACGCTGGCACCGGCGGCGCTGGGCCAGTCGATTGCGCTAGCCCAGCACCTGAAGGTCGAACGCGACGGCCGCATCGACGAACTCGACGCAGCGTTGGAAGTCGATGCCGACCATCTGGAGTTGGTCGGGCTGGCCTTCGGACAGCGCGTGCTGACCGTGTCCTACGACGGCAAGAAGTTGACATCGTGGCGCCACCTGATGCTGCCGCGCCAGGTGCGCGCCGAGGATGTGCTGGAAGACCTGCAGCTGACACTGTGGCCGGCCGAGTCGATCGCGCGCGCCTTGCCAGCTGGCTGGCGCATCGACGACAATGGCCTGCAACGCACTTTGAGCATGGACGGCACGCCGCTTGTGCTGATTAATTACAGCGCCATGCCGCGCTGGAGCGGCACGGTGACACTGCAAAACCTGCGCTACCATTATCGGCTGACGATCGAATCGGCCCCCGGGATCTGACATGGAATATCTCAATGCATGCGGCATCGTGTGCGCCATTGGCGAGAGCCACCAAGACATCGCCGCGCGCCTGTTCGGCACGGCCAAGAGCGGCGTCGCGCTGACCGAAGAATGGTCCAGCGGGCGCCTGCTGCCGCTCGGTTGCGTACATGCTGCGCTGCCCTCGATGGACGCCTGGCCGGTGCAGCAGCGCAGCCGCAACAACGCGCTGGCGCTGGCCGCGCTGGCACAGATTCGTCCGGATGTCGACGCGGCGATTGCGCGCTATGGCGCCGAGCGGGTGGGCGTCATTGTCGGCACCAGCACGTCGGGCATCGCCGGCACCGAAAGCGCGCTGCGCCATTTCCTGGCCGACGGCGTGCTGCCGGACGAGTTTCACTACGCGCAGCAGGAGATGGGTTCGCCGGCCAGCATGCTGGCTGCGGAACTTGGCATCGACGGGCCGGCCTACGTGCATTCGAGCGCCTGTTCGTCGGCCGCCAAGGCGATGGCCAGCGCGGCGCGTCTGATCCGCATGGGCTTATGCGACGCGGTGCTCACCGGCGGCGTCGATTCGCTGTGCGCGTTCACGGTGGCCGGTTTTTCAGCGCTCGACTCGGTCAGCGCCGTGCAGTGCAATCCGCTCAGCGCAAACCGCAATGGCATCAATATCGGCGAAGGGGCGGCGCTGTTCCTGATGACGCGCGAACCTGCGGCAGTGGCGCTGTGCGGCTGGGGTGAATCGTCCGACGGCCACCACATGTCGGCGCCGGAACCGAGCGGCGCGGGCGCGCGGCTGGCCATCGCGCAGGCCTTGCGGCGCGCCGGCATCACGGCCGACCAGATCGACTACATCAATTTGCACGGCACGGCGACCGTCCAAAACGACGCGATGGAAACGCGCGTGATCGCCGACCTGTTCGGTACGACGGTGGCGGTCAGCTCGACCAAGCCGTTCACCGGCCACGCGCTGGGCGCGGCGGCGGCCATCGAGGCGGCGCTGTGCTGGCTGGCGCTGCAGGACGACAATCCCGAAGGGCGCCTGCCGCCGCATCTGTGGGACGGCGTGCCCGACCCGGCGCTGCCGGCGCTGAACGTGGTCGCAGCGGGCGCCAAGCTGGGGCGCCCGCTGCGCTACGTGTTGAGTAATTCGTTCGCGTTCGGCGGCTCCAACGCAACCCTGGTGTTCGGACGCGCCGCATGACGTTGCCGGACATCCGCGCGCTGCTGCCGCAAACGGGGGACATGGTGCTGCTCGACAGCGTCGTCGCGGCCGACGCCGACAGCCTGTGCGCCGAATTGGCGATCCGGGCCGACTCGCAGTTTTTCGACGGCCACGGTGTGCCGGCCTGGATCGGCGTCGAATACATGGCGCAGGCGGTCGCTGCGCACGCAGGTTACGCGGCGCACTTGTGCGGCGCCGCGCCGCGGGTGGGCTTTTTGCTGGGCTCGCGCCGCTACCAGGCGCATCGCCCGCACTTTGCGCTGGGCAGCGTGCTGCACGTGCAGGTGCGACGCACGCTGCAAGGCGAGAACGGGTTTGTTGCGTTCGACTGCCGCATCGATCTGCAAGGCGATGGCGGCGCCACGACGCTGGCCAGCGCGGCGATCAACGTGTTTGTGCCGGCCGACGTGAACGAATTTTTGCACACCAATGGATGATGAGAGCGATCGATGAATAAGACTGTGTTGGTGACCGGATCGTCGCGCGGTATCGGCAAAGCGATCGCGCTGCGGCTGGCGCGCGACGGCTACGACCTGGTGCTGCATTGCCGTAGTGCGCGTGCCGAGGCCGACGCGGTGGCCCAGGCGGTCGAAGCGCTGGGACGCACGGCGCGCGTGCTGCAGTTTGATATCGCCGAGCGCGACGCCACGTCGGCCGCGTTGCTGGCCGACGTTGAGCAGCACGGCTGCTATTACGGCGTAGTGTGCAACGCCGGCGTAGCGCGCGACAACGCGTTTCCGGCCATGTCGGGCGACGAATGGGACATCGTGTTGCAGACCAATCTGGACGGATTTTTCAATGTCCTCAATCCGCTGATCATGCCGCTGGTAAGGCGTCGCAAACCGGGGCGCATCGTCACGCTGGCCTCGGTGTCGGGCCTGATCGGCAATCGGGGCCAGGTCAATTACAGCGCCGCCAAGGCCGGCATCATCGGCGCGACCAAGGCGCTGGCGCTGGAGCTGGCCAGCCGCGCGATTACCGTCAACTGCGTCGCGCCGGGACTGATCGCAACCGACATGATCAGCGCGGTGCCGTTGGATGAGGCAATCAAGCAGATTCCGGCGCGCCGCGTGGGCCAGCCCGACGAGGTGGCCGCGCTGGTCAGCTTTTTGATGGGCGCCGACGCGGCCTACATCACGCGCCAGGTCATTTCCGTCAACGGAGGACTGGCATGAGGCGGCGCGTCGCCGTCACCGGCATGGCCGGCATCAGCCCGATCGGCAACGACTGGCCCACTATCCGCGCGCGTCTGGGCGAATACCGCAATGCCATTGTGCGCATGGCCGAGTGGGCCGATTACGACGGCTTGAACACCCAGTTGGGCGCGCCGGCCGCGCCGTTTGCGCTGACCGATAAATACAACCGCAAGAGCACCCGCAGCATGGGACGCATTGCGCTGATGGCCACCCGCGCCAGCGAACTGGCCTTGCAGGACGCCGGTTTGCAAGGCGATGCGCTGGTCACCGGCGGCCAGATGGGGATCGCATTCGGCTCGTCGGCCGGCACCCCGAGCGCGGTGGCGGACTTCGGACGCATGATGATTGAGCGCAGCACCAAGGGCATCAACGCCACCACCTACATCAAGATGATGGCGCACACGGCGCCCGTCAACATCGGCGTGTTCCTCGGTGTGACGGGGCGCGTGCTGACCACGTCGAGCGCCTGCACGTCGGGCAGTCAGGGCATCGGCTACGCTTACGAGACGATTCGTGGCGGCATGCAGCGCGCGATGATCGCCGGCGGCGCCGAGGAATTGTGCGCCACCGAGGCGGCCGTGTTTGACACGCTGTTTGCCACCAGCGTGCGCAACGACGCACCAGAAAGTACGCCGCGTCCGTTCGACGCCACGCGCGACGGGCTGGTGATCGGCGAAGGTGCCGGCTGCCTGATCCTGGAAGAATTCGAGCATGCGCAGGCGCGCGGCGCCACCATCCACGCCGAACTGGTCGGCTTTGGCACCAACAGCGACGGCTGTCATGTGACCCAGCCCAATCCGGCGACGATGAAAATCGCGATGCAATTGGCGCTGACCGATGCCGGCCTGCAGCCGCAGGATATCGGCTACATCAACGCGCACGGCACCGGCACCGCGCAGGGCGACATCGCCGAGTCGCACGCAACCAACCAGCTGTTTGGCGTGCACACGCCGATCAGTTCCTTGAAAAGCTATATGGGTCACACGCTGGGCGCCTGTGGCGCGCTGGAGGCCTGGGTCAGCATTGAGATGATGCGCGAAGGCTGGTTCGCACCGACCATCAACCTCCATCAGATCGATCCTCAATGCGCGCAGCTGGACTACATTGTCAGGGAAGGGCGCAGGATCGAATGCGAGTACGTGATGTCGAATAACTTCGCTTTCGGCGGCGTCAACACATCCTTGATTTTCAAGCGGCACCGCTGAGCCGGCGCGCCGTGGACGAGGCGACCGACATGTTGGCAACCAACGCTGCGCTGGCCAACGTGTGGCTGGTGGACGGCGACACGCTCTGCGATGCCGCGCTGGCGCGCCGTTTGTGCTGGCTGGGTTCGGACGAGCAGGCGCGCTACCAGAGTTTCGTGCGCCCGCTGCGGCGGCGCCAGTTTCTGATCGGGCGTATCCTGTTGCGGCTGGCGCTGGGCAGCGAGCTAGGCGTGCCGCCCGAGCGCATCGCGCTGCGCGAGCGGCCCGCCAATGCGCCGCAGCTGGTGTGGCCGCAGGCGCAGGCGGGATTCAGCCTTGCGCACAGCGGCGTGTGGGTGGGCTGCGCGGTCAGCGCGCACACCGCGCTGGGTTTCGATATCGAGATGCGCGATCCGCGCCGGGACATTCTGGCGCTGAGCGCGCAAGCATTCAATCATGAGCAGCAAGTCTGGCTGGCCGCGCAGACGGAACCGCAGCGCATGGCGGCGTTTTACCAGATGTGGAGCGAGGCCGAGGCGCGCTTTAAGCTGGCCTCGCACAGCGGCGTGCAAAATGGCGTGTGCGTGACGCTGGCGCATCCGGCGCTATCGATTGTACTGTGCAGCGCGCGGCCACTTGCTACGTTGCCGACCATCGACACCCTGCGCTGGCCGGACTAACGCCGCCCCCTCAGGGTTATGAGCAATTCCAGACGCCCGGCAAGTGACGGTGCTCACCATTGCAAGGCGCCGTCCATCGCAAATCTGCGCTGGCCGGCTTTGCGCGGCATCCTCAGCGCCACAACCAATTCCAGAAACCGGGCAACTGGCGGACCTCGCCATCGCGCACCGCGCTGGCCAGTGCGGCGCGTTCGATCTCGGCTTTGTCGGCGTAGAACGGCTGCGCGGCGGTCGGCATGTCCAGTTCACGCGCGACGTCGACGAGGATCTGCAGATACTCTTCCAGATGGCGCGCGGTATAGCTGTTGATGTCATGAAAAGTGACCACCACGGGCGTGCTGCCATCGACCACCGGCAGAGTGCCGTCGCGCCAGCGCGGGCGCAGCGCCGTCAGCATCTTGAGCATGTTGCTGTGTTTGTGCCAGCTGAAATTGACGCCGTAGATTTTGCCGTCGTTGGCGCTCAAATCGGTCAGCAGCATCTGCATGCCGTGCTGGTGATAGGCGGCCAGCGTGCGCGTGTCGTAGTTCCAGAACGGCGGGCGTAGCAGCGTGGGCGCCACGCCCGTGACGGCGCGCAGGTCGGCCACGCCGTGTTGCAGCGACAGCTCGAATTCGTCCGGGCTCAGAAAGCGGTGGTTGGCGTGGCCCGGCGTGGCGGTGTGAAAACCGAGCAGGTGGCCGCTGTCGAATTCGCGCTGCATCAGCTGCTGGCCGATCGCGCTGGCGCCCCCGTCGCGCGCGCGCGTTTGCAAAAAGAACAGCGCCTTGATGTCGGGCTGGACGGCGTTCTTGGCCAGCACGTCAAGCACCTGCGCGGTTGGATTGGCACTGGTCGCAGCGCTCGGTCCGTCGTCGAAAGTGAGCAGGAAGCGAATCGGCGCCGGCGCAGCCGGCACGGCCTCGGCACGGCACACCGGCGCCAACAGCAGGGCGCAGGCGCACCAGCACGCAAGAAGATGAGGGGATACAAAGCGGCGGTGCGAGGCGATCAAAGGCGACTTTCTTGAACAGGGTAACTGGCAAGAAATCATTGTACCGGCAAGCCAAGGTGGCACGCCCGCGTACGCGGCGCCGGGGTGGCGCTTTATGGCGCCGTCAGCACCATCGAACTGGCGGTGGGGTCGCGCGTTTGCACGAAGCGCAGCACCGAGTCGACCGTGACGGTGTCGATCTGGCCGGCCATGCGCCGGTCGAACGGCTGGTCGTCGAAAGCGACGTTGGCGCGGAACATGCGCGCGCCCAGCCGGGTGGCGGTCGGGATATGCAGCGTGATCGGATGGTAGCCGGCCAGCTTGAGCCAGGCCTGGGCGTCGTCGCGCGAGTCGATCGGCAGCTCGCTGACGGCCGCCGCGTAGGTTTCCAGCAGCCATTGGTTGGAGTTCTGGTAGGTGCTGGCAAACGGGAAGGCCAGCATGTTGTAGTGCGCGCTGTGCAAGCGCAGCGGCGTGCGCGAGGCCAGCATCGCGGCCAGTTTGGCCTGGGTCGCCGCGCCAGGCAGCGTGATCTTGGTTTCGTAGGCGAACAGACTGTCGAGGAAGAAGTTGCCCAGCCCCTGGTTGTACAGGCTGGAGTTGGCGGTGCCGCAGTCGTTCAACTCATGCACCACCAGCCAGCGTCCCTGCGGATGGTCGCGCCACACATAGGCCATGTGCGAATAGCGCAGACCGTATTTGGACAGGTCCTGGCCGACCCGCGCGATCAATGCGACCTGGGCGCCGGACGCGTCCAGTGCGGCGCGGCTTTGCTGGGCCAGCGCCATCGCCTTGACGAAGCTGGCGGTGTCGGTCTTCTTCTCTTCGCAGGCGCTGCCGGCCTGGGCCAGCAGCGGGGCGCACAGCAGCGCCAGTATGAACAGCCGTTTCATGCTCACTCCTGCGGCGCGCGTACGGGTGACTGATGCAGCAGTGCGCTGCCGATCTCGTTGGGCACGAACGCGATCACCTGGCCCGACAGCACCAGTGCGTGGCCGGTCGACATGGCCAGCACGCCCACCGTGGTGCCGACCGCCACGGCCAACTGCTTGGCGGCGCGCCCGGATAAGCGCACCGTGGCAGAGACGCCGGTCGCCGCGCAACGGAGCACCACCACGCTCGCCTCGCCGACCGATTCGATGCTCTTGACGACGATGGTGCCGGAGGCGGCCAGCACCGACAGCGAGCCGACCAGCACGATGGCCGACCCGTCGCCGACCAGCTCGGACGCCTTCGATAATTCGGAGTTGCCCGACTGGGGCGGCTGCGCCTGCACCTGGGCGGCGCCGAACATGGTCAGGAACAAGAGAGTGCGGACGGGATGACGCATGGTGTTTCCTTTGAATGCAGGCCAAATTGGCAGTGCATGATTGTCCGAACGGACCGCCAGTTCAAGCGACAACAAAACTGTAGCGCCGGAAGGGCGAAAAAGTATTATTATCCACTACTTGATGTTAGGAGAGTAATTTTATGCAGCATGCAACTACACTGGTTGACGGTTTGAAGCGCTTGCTCAAGGCGCGTGCGATCACCTACCTCGATTTGGCGGGGCGCATCAACATGTCGGAGGCCAGCGTGAAGCGGATGTTCTCTCAGAAAAATTTTACCTTGCAACGGCTCGACCAGATCCTGACGGCCAGCGGCATCGCGTTCGACGAGTTAAGTTTTGCGGCGCACAACGTTCCGGACCTGATCGCCCATCTGACGTTGCCGCAGGAGCGCGAGATCATCGGCGACCCGAAGCTGCTGGTGGTGGCCGTGTCGGCGATGAACCACATCAGCGTCGAGGAGATCGTGCGCATCTACCAGCTCAACGAAGCGGAGGTCGTCAAACATTTGCTGCGGCTGGACCGGATCGGCTTTCTGGAACTGCTGCCCAATAACCGCGTCAAGCTGCTGATCTCGCGCAGTTTCGGCTGGATCGCCAACGGGCCGATCCAGACCTACTTTCGCGACGAGGCCTACAGCGATTATCTGGACGCGCGCTTCGACGGCGAGCACGAGGTGATGCGGCTGGTGAACGTGATGCTGTCGCAGCAGTCGTGCGCGGCGCTGCTCGAGCGGCTGCGCCAGGTGGCCAGCGAATTCGCCCAGCAACACCAGCATGAGAGCAAGCTGCCGTTCCACCAGAAGCACGCGCTAAGCGTGATGGTGGCGGCGCGCCCGTGGATGCCGCGCGCCTTCAAGTCGCTGATGCGGCCGATTCCAATACCAAGCCAATAACCGAGTTTTCCGCACTGTCCGTCCGTTCAGCCTTCACCTTTTTGCGAGTCCCAGTCCATGAGCCAATCGAGTCAGTTTTCCCTGTTGAAGCAGCGCCGCTTTGCGCCGTTCTTCTGGACCCAGTTTCTGGGCGCGTTCAACGACAATCTGTTCAAGACCGCGCTGATCGTGATCCTCACCTACGACGCGCTGTCGTGGACCACGCACACGGCGGCCTTTATGAACAGCCTGATTCCCGGCCTGTTCATCCTGCCCTACGTGCTGTTTTCGGCCACCGCCGGGCAGTTGGCCGACAAGTTTGAAAAAGCCGGCCTGGCGCGCACGGTGAAGATGCTTGAAATCGTCATCATGCTGATCGCCGGCGCCGGCTGGATGACGCACACGCTGCCGCTGCTGATCACCGCGGTGGTCGGCATGGGCATCCACTCGACGCTGTTCGGGCCCGTCAAATACGCCTACCTGCCGCAGAACCTGAAACCGGACGAGCTCGTCGGCGGCAACGGCGTGATCGAGATGGGTACCTTTGTCGGCATCTTGCTGGGCGAAATCCTGGGCGCGGTGCTGGTGGTGCACAAGCCGTGGGGCATCGAACTGGTGGCCGGCGCGACGCTGGCGGTGGCCGTGCTGGGGCTGCTGACCAGCTACCGGATTCCCGTCTCGCCGGCCCCCGCGCCCGAGCTGAAAATCAACTGGAATCCGCTCAGCGAATCGCTGCGCAACCTGGCCTTTTCGCGCCAGAACCGCACCGTGTTCCTGTCGATGCTGGGCAATTCGTGGTTCTGGTTTTACGGCGCGATGCTGCTGTCGCAGTTCCCCGTGTACGCCAAGGACTATCTGCATGGCGATCACAGCGTGTTTGTGCTGCTGCTGACGGTGTTCTCGATCGGTATCGGCACCGGTTCGCTGCTGTGCGAGCGCCTGTCCGGCCACAAGGTCGAAATCGGGCTGGTGCCGTTTGGCTCGATCGGCCTGTCGCTGTTCGGCATCGACTTGTATCTTGCCAGTCTGGGATACAGCAACACGGCGCTGGTCGACATGCAGGCCATCGTGCACCAGAGCGGCATGCTGCGCATCCTGTTTGACATCGCCATGATCGGCGTGTTTGGCGGCTTGTTCATCGTGCCCCTGTTCGCGCTGATCCAGACCCGTTGCGATCCGCAGCACGTCTCGCGCACCATCGCCGGCATGAACATCATGAACGCGCTGTTCATGGTGGTGGCGGCCGGCGCGGCCATTCTGTTGCTGGGACAAGGCTTCACGATCCCGCAAATTTTCCTGGTCACGGCGGTGCTCAACGCGCTCGTGGCGCTGTACATTTTTTCGCTGGTGCCCGAGTTTCTGGTGCGCTTTCTCGCCTGGATACTGATCCACACGATCCACAACGTGAAAGCGATCGACACCGACCGCATTCCCGAAGAGGGCGCGGCCATCCTGGTGTGCAATCACGTCAGCTATGTCGACGCGCTGGTGATCGGCGCAGCCAGCCCGCGTCCGATCCGCTTCGTGATGGACCACCGCATCTTCAAGCTGCCGGTGCTGGGCTGGCTGTTTCGCAGCGCGCGCGCAATCCCGATCGCGCCGGCCAAGGAAGACCCGTGGCTGATGGAGAAAGCCTATGTCGACATCGCCCAGGCGTTGCACGAGGGCGACCTGGTGTGCATCTTCCCGGAAGGACGCCTGACGACGACGGGCGAGATGAACGAGTTCAAAGGCGGCATCGCGAAAGTGGTGGAGCGCTCCAAGGTGCCGGTGATTCCGATGGCGCTGCGCGGGCTGTGGGGCAGCGTGCTCACGCGCGATCCGGGCAATGTGCTCGAGCGTTCGTTCAAGCGCGGTCTGCGCTCGAAGCTGGCGCTGGCGGTCGGCCTGCCGGTGGCGCCGGCCGACGCCAACCCCGCGTTTTTGCGCGAACAGGTACTGGCGCTGCGCGGCGACTGGAAGTAGCGCGCCGATGTGCCGGGACGCGCCCCGTGCGCCCCGGCCAGTGCGCCTGTGTGCCACCACAAGTTTTCACGAAATGTGACGCAGAAAGGGCCGCAAGCATGGCAAAAAGCCAAAGCCTTCTGATATAATCCGAACCTCGTCGGGGCGTAGCGCAGCCTGGTAGCGTACGTGCATGGGGTGCACGGGGTCGCAAGTTCGAATCTTGCCGTCCCGACCAAGAGAATCAAAGCCAAAGGCCAATCGCGAGATTGGCCTTTGGCTTTTCTGGCCTTCGGTGCCTTGCAGCTGCCTTGGTAATCGTTGATCGTCGGCGGGCTTTACAGGATTTTGCGGGCCAACGAAGGCGTGCTTTACCGTGGCCTAGTTGCGCTGGCGCGGCGCGGCGCGGCGGCGCCTGCGCCATACCGCTAAACTCAAGGGCCTCGGTCAGCTGCGTTGGCTGACCGGGCACCTCAAAAATCTACCTACCTGAACACACAACGCGATCGATTCATTGTCGCCGTTTCAGAGCGCTACACATCGCCAGAGCCGACGACAAGCTTGAGCGTTCGGTCGTGTGCGAAATAGTAATAATTGTCTATCATGTCTTGTGTATATATAATCAAGCGAAGCTCGGCATTCGAATGCCAAGGAGATTAGCAATGTGCGCACGGCTGGTGTTTTCATGCTTACTACTCCTTCTCGCGGGATGCTCCACGACGCCAATTGAGCCCATGGATTTCGTTTCTGTCGCCGCCGATGCTGGAACGATGCCCTCCGAAGAACCGCCAAAGTCGCGCTCGACGGTTGCCGCAGAGGAAATTGAAAAGCAGCCGTCGACGGGAAATGCCTTTCAGGCTCTTAACCTTCATGAAATCCCGTCAGAGCTGACAACGCTGAAAGGCCCGGCGCTGTCAAATCCGACCACACCGCGCAATGCGTCCGTCGCCATCAGCAAGGGAAACCTCGCGTATTTTGTCCCGAATAAAATGACAGTCGGAAAGCTCGCCTCGGTCGACCTTTGGATCGATCGTCAACTGTCTCTTGATGCATTGCAATTGGCAATGGCAAAGCAATTAAAT
This sequence comes from Burkholderiales bacterium, assembly GCA_038207625.1. Taxonomy (GTDB): domain Bacteria; phylum Pseudomonadota; class Gammaproteobacteria; order Burkholderiales; family Burkholderiaceae_D; genus JBBQZO01. Next base: position 21,526 of record JBBQZO010000032.1, read on the forward strand.
CTGGATCGGAGCCGGATCCGACTTCGGGTCGCGGGCGCGAGCGCGGCTGGCGCCCCCGCCGTTGTGGCGGGAGCGATCGAGGGGAGAACGGGTTGGGTAGGCGACCATATGGTCGCTGAGTTGAGTGGCAGCGCGGATGATTTCTCGATTGAACCTAAGGGCCCGGTGCCAAAGTCCTTGATTGGCGACGGCCGCGCGACGTGGAATTGGCGTGTTGTCCCGAAGCGCGCCTCGCGCGCCGAGGGGATGTTCCTTCACATCGATGTTCGCATTGACCAGGGCATTGACAAGGAGTCTCTGCCGACCATCCATGAATCCGTCGTGGTCGCTGCGCTACCAGCCATGCAACAACTTCCAGGTATCCTGGCGGTCATTTCCACTCAACTGACCTGGTTCAATGGCGTACTCGGACTGTTTGGCATCGCCGGCATCGGGGGATTGGCAAGTCGGCTACGGACGTGGTTACGCCGTCGATCGGTGCGCGAAACTCCGCTTCCGTCAATCTAGACGAATTGATGCCGCCGGTGTCGAATTGAATCAGCCGGCTGAATTAAACTGAGCTATGGGCAGCCTGTCAGCGGTCGGATTGGGCCTCGCTTTGATCGGACACCCGCTCCAACGGGCATTCGGGTCCTTACTTGCTGCGTTTTGCACCATATAGCGCCTGATCTGCGTTAGCTAGCAGCAGCGCCATTGAGTTCACGCATGCGCTACTGCGCGCGATGCCGATCGAAATGCTGACGCTGACCCGGTGGCCGTTGCTAAGCGTAATGGGCGTGCGCACCTCGTCGGCGATACGCGCGGCCAGCAACTCGGCGCTGGCCATGTCGCCTTGACGCAGCAGCAAGCCGAACTCGTCGCCGCCAAAGCGCGCCAGCAGATCACCGGCGCGCACCTGTCCGGCCATACGCTGGGCCACGCATGCCAGCACTTCATCGCCGGCGGCGTGGCCGTAGCTGTCGTTGATCTTATTGAAGCCGTCCAGGTCCATGTAAAACAGGATCGCCGCGTCGCCGCTGCGGTCGGCCAGCGCGAGCTCGGATTTCAGCGCGCGTTCGAATTGCGCCCGATTGGCCAGCCCCGTCAGGTGATCGGTCATGGCCAACTGGCCGAGCAGGGCGGTCTGCTGGCGATTTTCCAGCGCGCCGATGACCAGCGCCGACAGGTCGTGCAGCAGCACGCGCTGGCTGTCGGTGAATTCGCGCGGCTGGGTGTCGACCACGGCGATCGTGCCCAGCGCGTAGCCGTGCCGGTCGACCAGCGGCGCGCCGGCGTAAAAGCGCAGAAACGGCGCCTGCAAGACCAGCGGATTGTCGCGAAAACGCGCGTCGTGGCGCAGGTCCGGCGCCACCAGCAGTTCGTCGGGCCGCATCACGGCGTGCGCGCAAAACGCGATCTGACGGTCCAGTTGCGGCACGCCCAGGCCGATCTGCGATTTGAACCAGAGCCGGTCCGCGTCCATCAGGCCGATCACCGCCGCCGGCGTGTTGATGGCGTGCATCGCCACGCGCGTGAGGATGTCGAAGTTCACTTCGGCCGGCGTATCGATGATGTCGTACGAGCGCAGCGCGCGCAAACGCTGTGTTTCGTTGGCCGGAATGAGGCAGGCGGGCAAGTCGTCCGTCATGACGCGTGCTTGTCGAAGCAGAACTGTGTTGCAGTCATCATTACTTTCTTTTTTGCGCGGTCGACGCGCACGAGCGCTGTACACGGGCGCTGGATTGGTGGGGCGCCCGGCGCGCTTGCACGTTGGGCGGAGACTGGCGTGCAAACTCCGCATGGCAGTCCAGATTCTTGCACTATTGTACTAAAGAGTGTTGTCTCGCCAAGCAATTTAGACGCACGCGCGCACGTCACGCAACCGCCATCTGGGCGCCGGCCCGGGTCTGTTCGCGGCCGCCTCGGCTGTGTGGCCCGCAGCGCGCGACAATATTAGGCATTTCCCTCTATTTAATTTGCGCAGCCTTGCGCCGGTCCGCAGATCGACCGGGCGCTTCGGTCATGCCCCGCAGCCGACCGGGCCGACCGCCGCGCGAGCGGTTTGGCACCGTGCGCATCGCGTCATCGAGGCGCCGCGCGCGGTTTGGTGGCGCCTGCCAGTTGGTTTTTTGCGCCGATTTCACGTGTATATTTGTCAATCCCACGCGACGCCATGCGCCGTTTTTGGGTGGCTGACGGCGCCGGATACATCGGGCACGGCGGCGCGCGCAATGATGCCTCGCCGCGCGCGCCGGGCGTCATCGGAGTGTCACAAAGAGCAACGATAATCGACGCTCGAACGGGCCGGCGCCTGGCAGCCCTGTTTACCAACCACACGACAATGACGAGGACTTGAACTTCGATGAGACTACCTACCATCCAACGCGCGCTGCTGCTTGCCGGCGCCCTGTGCGCGTGCGTCGGCGCGATTCCGGTTGCGGCCGCCGCCAGCGCCAATCTGATCGTCAACGGCAGCGCCGAAACGGGCAAATGCGCCAGCGAATGGACCAACGCCACCACCGTGCCGGGCTGGACCATTACGCAAGGCAATCCCAGCGTGGTCTGTTATAGCGTGGCCAGCATCGGCACGCCCAGTGCGAGCGAGCAGGGCGCGGCCTTTCTGGCCAACGGCCCGTATGGCGACTCGTCGGCGTCGCAGACGATCAATGTGGCATCGGCGGCCAGCACGATCGACGCTGGCGGCGTCAGCTACAACTTGAGTGGATGGCTGGGCGGCTACACCGTGTACGCCGGCCAGGCCAGCGTTGTCATCAGCTTTCTCGATGCGCAAGGCCGGCAACTGGGCGGCGGCCAGATCGGCCCGGTGAGCCCGAGTGGACGCGGCCTGCTCACCAAGCTGATCAGCCAGTCCAGCAGCGGCGCCGTGCCCAGCGGCACCCGGCTGATCTCGGTGCTGCTGCAATTTAACAAGACCAACGGCACGGTCAACGTCGGCTACGCGGACAACCTGTCGCTGACGCTGTCGACGCCGCTGGCCGCGCCCACCTTGCAAGTGCCGGCATCGAATGTGCCGGCCTTCGACCATGTGTTTTTCGTCTTCATGGAAAACACCGACTACAGCACCGTGGTGGGCAACACCAGCTATGCGCCCTATATCAACAGCCTGATCAAGCAGGGCGCGCTGCTGAGCAATTACAACGCCGTCTACCATCCCAGCGATGAAAACTATATGGCCGTGGTGGGCGGCGACACCTACACCAAGGGCGCTACATACTACCCGAACATCAACAATCCGAATCGCCACATCGGCGACCTGTTGGAGGCGGCCGGCAAGAGCTGGAAGAGCTACGAGCAGGGCATGGGCACGCCGTGCAATATGACCAATAGCGCCGATACGCATTTCCATGCCGACGACGCGCCGTTCGCCAACTACACCAACATCTCCGGCAATCTGGCGCGCTGCCAGGCCCACCTGGTCGACCTGAGCCAGCTGGGCATCGATCTGAGCACGCCGGCAACAACGCCCGCTTTTGCGTGGATCGCCGCCAACAATTACAACAACGGCGAGGACGCGTATTACAACAATGGCATGAACATGAACACCAGCATGCTGGCGCAAGACCAGTGGCTGCAGCAGACCTTGCCGGCGCTGTTCAATTCGCCCGCGTGGAAGCAACAACGCTCTCTGTTGATCCTCAGCTGGGACGAGTCGATGACCGGTTCCTGGGTCAGCGGCACCTACAACCAGGTCGCCACCGTCGTGCTCGGTTCGCCCGGCTTGGTCAAGGCCGGCTACCAGAGCGCGCTGAACTACAACCACTACAGCAGCGCGCGCACCATCGAGAGCGCGCTGGGGATAGGCGGCCTGACCGCCAACGACAGCTACGCGCAGCCATTCAACGATGTGTTCACGGCCAGCCCGAGCATTGTCGCCAGCCTGAGCACGACGAACGCGCGGCTGGCCCAGGGCAGCACTGCCAGCTTCAGCTTTGTGACGCCTTACGCCAACTTCAGCAGCAAGAACTGGGTCGGCATCTACCCGGTCGGCACGGCGCCCGGCAGCGCCAGCGCCAAGACCTGGCAATACACCAGCGGCGCCGCCGGCAGCGTGAACCTGAGCACCGCGATGCTTGGCGCCGGCAACTATGTGGCGGTGTATCTGTACAACGACGGCTTCCAGCAACTGGCCGCGCCGGTGCCGTTTACTGTCTACTGAGGGCTGCCCCGCGCCGGTCGCTTGCGGCGGCGGCTCGGACGGCGCGTCGATGACCGATGCGCCGGCCTGTGGCTTTGATGCCGTCAACATCACTGTCAGCAAGGTGCGTGTCCATCAAAGCGCGTGCGCTGCGCGGTGCAAAGCGGCATCAAGCTGGTCAACGAATTTGACGTCGCCAGCGGTCAGCGCGTCGATCTGGTGCTCGACTTCGATGCCAGCAAAGCGGTGGTCACGAATGGCAACGGCAAATACGCGCTGAAGCCAGTGCTCAAGGTGCTGCCGACGACGGTGAACCGCATTTCCGGCTTCGTCAGCCCGGCGCTGCCGGGCAGCCATGTGATGGTGTCGGCGCAGCAGAACGGCGTCACGGTCAGCGCCGGCGCGCCGAACGCCAGCACCGGCGAATTCTTTATGGCACTGTCTGGTGCCGGGTAATTACGACGTCGTTATCACCGCCGACCAGCGTGACACGTTGGTGCTGGCAGCGCTGCCGGTCACATCGATTACCGCGACGACGGTATTGAGCACGTCGGTCGCGCCGCTGACGATGGCCACTAGCGCTAGCGCCAGCGCGACCGTCTGCGGCACCGTTACGCTGGCCGCGGTCAGTGCGACCGAGGTGGCGTATGTCGCCGCCAAGCACAGCTTCGCGAGCGGTCCGACCGCTATCGTCAAGTTTCAGGGCGCCGATCTGGTCAGTGGCGCCTACCGCCTGGGTAACTTGCCGCTGGCAGCGCCCCATTACACCTTGTACGGCGCGACGCTGCCGCTGGTGTTTGCCAGCGCCACGAGCACCGTTCCAAGCGTGGGCAAGTACCGCGTTGATGTGACGGCGGCCGGCTACACCGGTATGTCGATAGGGACGCTCGATGTGTCGCTGATCAATCAGTTGGTGGTCAATCTCAGCATGGTGCCGTAACATGCGCCGCACTCGCGGCACACCTAAAAGCCCCGGGCGATGCCTACGCGCGGGGCTTTTTGCATGGGCAAACGCAGTGTGGACGAGCCGTGTGTTTCGGCTTGTCGCCAGTGTAGCGGTGTGCGCTGCATGGTCGCTGATATGGTAGTTCGGGCGGAGTTGTCGTCAATGCAGCAACTAGCGTGGCATTGTCGCTGGCGCAGCAATGGCGCTCAGGCGTCGCGCGACGCCGGCGCCACCCAGCGACGCGCCGTGGCTGGCGTGACCGAGCAACTGGGCATGGGCAGGCGCAGGCGCAATCTTGCACACCGTCAGTGCGCCAAACGGCGCGGCCACAAGTGCGCTTAAACGAAGGCAGTGCTGGGTAGTGAGATCGATTTGCATTGGATATTCCGTGGTTTTACGGCTTGTGCGTGCAATAAATAAGTTTAATTATGTACACATAACTTAATGAAATGTAATATAATTCGCCGTCGATTAGTTGGTCGAAACGTCAATACTGCTGTATATGGCAGCTGATGCGACAATCGGCGATAGATCGAACAATCCGGCGCATTGAAAGCGCCCGGGTGGGGATGTATGCCTCTCCGCGCCCTGGTGCTCGCGACACGCTCTCCAAGCATGGCCCATTCAATAAATTTACCAAAGGACTACAATGAAGCAATTTTTCCGCGTTGTATCGCTGCTTGCCTTTCTGTTTGCCGGCGTCACCGCCCAGGCATCGCAAACCTACGATTTTGCATACACATTCAATGATGGTGCGAAGGTGACGGGCTCGTTCGACGGCGACGCGAACGGCAATCTGATCACGAACCTCAGTCATATCAGCGCCAGCATCGATGGCGTGGCGTTCGTCAACAGTGGCAACCTCGACGGCGTGTCGATCACCTGCTGCTGGGCAACGACTGGCGCCGCCGTCGTGTCCATCGATGGGCTGCAAAATAACTTCATCTTCTCCGACCAGGCCGATCCGATCACCAATACGCCGACCAACCAACTGGTGTCGACTATCTGGTTCACCCAGTCCAACTCGATCGATAACACCTTTGATCACGGCGCCGATAATGTCTCCTGGGCAGCAACGCATTGGTCCGTCACGGCGCAGGTCGCTGCGGTGCCGGAACCTGGCACCTATGCCATGCTGCTCGCCGGCCTTGGTCTGCTGAGCTTCGTGTCGCGCCGCAACAAGGGTCGCGTGTCCTGATATTGCCCGGCCCCGCATTTGCCCGCCGCGTGCGGTAATGCCGTTCAGTTGACACTGAACGGCATTTCTATTTTGTGGGCGTCAACGTCGCAGATCGCTGTTAACCTGCGTCGCCATGTTCGGTGCCGCCCTTGATTTTCTTGCTGATGGTCTAGCGTCACCCGGCCGTAGGCAACTGGGGCAACACCTGCCGTACGACTGGATCGAACAAGCGGTGGCACGCACGCATGCCGTGAGCATCGGGCATCGACGCAAGCGCGACAAGTGCCCAGAATTGTCCGAATTCCGGGGGGCGCACGCCGTAACGGCCATCGATCCACCAGCGCCCAGCAGAGTCCTGCTCACGGCGCTGCGCGAGCGCCGTCGCTATCGCCCAGCCGAAATCGCGGCCTACTACGAGCGCCGCCGGCGCAGCGCGACCACTTATCGGGAATTGACACAGACCATGCTCGAAGACAGTCGACGGCGTGTATCAGGAAATCTGGGGGAGCTTGACTGACTACAACCCAATTCGACTTGATATCGCCAAGGCTGCCTTGATCGTCAGTTGCGCGCCGTCTGAACCAAACAACGCGGCCACCAGTGCGCTGAAAGGAAGGCGGTGTTGGGTAGTGGGATCGATTTTCATTTGATACTCCTTAGAACGGTGCGAATTGTCCGTCTTACAAGGAGACCGATCTGTGCGCGCGCTTTGTTCCCTTGCGGGCAAAAAAAATCCCGCGGCATGCGCGCCGCGGGATCTGGCCTGACCAGTAGTGCGTCAGGCGCGGCGCAGACAAGTTGCCTGCGCCGGCGGGCTTACTTTTGCGTCAGCACGATTTTCTCGGCATGAAACACGCCGGCCGACAGTGTGCCTTCGATCGACAGCGACTTGCCGTCCACGGCGCTGGCATCGACCTTGACGAAGGTGGTGGCGGCGCTCCATTGCACCGTCAGCGTTTCCTTCTCGGTGGTCAAGGTCAAGGTCTTGGCGACCAGATCGATCTTGCTGGCCACGCCATGGCGGCCCAGCACGGTGACGCCGTCTTGCGCCTTTTCGCACTTGAGCGTGCTCGCCTTGACGATGCCCGTTGCCGTCAGGCTGCCCGTCACTTCGACTTGCAGATTGTTCACCAGCACCGTGACGCCGGCACACGAGGCGACATCGATCTTGGCGCTGCTGGCGTCCACGGTGACGCCGCGCACGGTGAAATTGGCCAGCGAGGTGAAGTCCAGAATGCTGCCGTGCAGTTCGATTTCATTGCCCTTTTCATCGTCAACGGCGCGGATCACGACGCTGCTGGCCTTGAGCGACTGGTCGCTGGCATAACTGCCTTTGACGACCACATAGGTGCCCAGTTTCAGGTCGGCGAAGCTCTTGCCGGCCTGCTTGAAGGTGGCGGCCGAGGCATCGACTTTGACGCCATCGACGCTGAAGCTCTTGGCGGTGGCGTCGAGCACGCCGATCGCGCCGCCCAGTTCGGCTTCCTTGCCGTCGCTGTCATGCTTGCGGTCGCTCACCTTGATCACTTTCGCTTTCGCTGCCGTGCCCGGCGTGGCAGCGCCGGCGCTGATCGACACGTGGACTTCGGCGCCGTTGGCCAGCACGATGCCCTGAGGCAGCAGCTTGGCATCGGTATAGTCGACCAGCAGCGCGCCGAGCTTGAAGGTATGCGCGCTGGTGGACAGTTCGGCGACGATGCCATGCACGCGGTCAAACGCGTCGGCCACTTTCTTCTCGATGCGGGTGGCCTGCAGCGAGGCCTTGCCGGCGGCGTCGAGCTTGAGCAGCGCGTGGATTTCGACGTTGTCGGCCAGCTTCACGTCGGCCAGCGCGGTATAGGGATTGTCAAATACGGTCACCGGACCCAGCGTCGCATCGGTGTTGATGGCGATGGTCTGGTCGAGCACTTTCAAGGTCTTGGCGGTGACATCGACCGCCTGGACGGTGCCTTCGACTTCGGCACGCACGCGCACCTGGCTGGCCACCAGATTGTCGTCGTGCAGGACTTCGACGTGCTTGCCCAGGCGCAGTTCGGCGCTCACCAGCGTGCCATCCTCCAGTTCGCGCATCGCGCCGACGGCGTGGTTATCGATGCGCACGCCGTCCACGATCAGGCTGCCAAAGCCGGTGACGGTGCCGGACGTGGCGGCGCTGCTCGTTTGGGTCGGGGTGGGCGTGGGCGTCGGGGAGGGCGAACTGGCGCTGCTGCCGCCACCGCCGCACGCTGCCAGTACTGCGGCTGCGCACGCGACGACCAGCAATGAGCGGGTGCCTATCGAACTGAGTCGGACATGTTGGGTTTGCATCGATGTTCTCCTTGAATTGGTGCGGAACGCTCCGCAGCTGCACAGGGGATAACGCCGGGCCCGGACGGTTTAATCCGTGCCCCCAAAATTTATTTTACGACATAGCGCATGGGGCCGCGTGCCCCACTAGCGCAGTGCGCCCGGATCGGTGCGATAGGCGCTGCCCACCACGCCGTAGCCGGTCTCGTCGTCGGCCGCGCTGCGGTCCGGATGGCGGGCCTGTTTGGCCAGCGCGGCCAGCGCGTTGCGGGCGCCGGCCCGGTCGGCGCGCGGCAGGCTTGGCGCCAGCAGCGCGGCCACGATGGGCGCGGCGAACGAGGTGCCGCGCACCGGCTGGTAGGGCGGGGCGCCCGGCATCGCGCTGACCATATTGCTGCCCGGCGCGGCGAACTTGACCTGGCTGCCGCGCGCCGCCTCGGGCAGGCAGCGCCCGTCCTTGTCGACCGCGCTCACCCCGACCACCCCGGGGTAACTGGCCGGATACAGCGGGGCGGCGGCCGGGCCGTCGTTGCCAACGGCCGCCACCAGTAGGTGGCCGCGCTGGACCATCGCCGCCACCACCCGTTCGAGCGTCTGGTTGGGCGGGCCGACCAGGCTCAGGTTGACGACGGCGACGTTCTGCTGGGCAAACCAGGCCAGCGCGGCAGCGATTTTGTCGGCCGAGCCGCCGGTGGCGCCCCCGCAGTACACGTCGGCCGCATACAAGGTGGCGTTGCGCAGCACGCCGTGGAACTGGGCCGACTGGCCGACCATCAGCGCAGCCACGGCGGTGCCGTGGGCGCTTGGATGGCTGACGCCGTCGCAGCCCCAGCGCTCGATGGCAACGCCGCGAAACACGCCGTGCAGCGGGTCGATGCCGCTGTCGATCAGGCCGATGCGCGCCGCGCCGGCGCTCGGCGCAGCCCGCTTCGACGGCGTCGTTGGCGCGCCCGTGCCCCGCGCGCCCCGCGCGGCAGGTGCGCCCGGCATGGCCGCGCTGCCGCTGTAGATGTTATTGAAATCGTAAGATCCGGCCGGATCGCGCGCGCGCAGCTGCGCCAGCACGTCGGCGGTGCGCGACTGGGGCGGGGTGCGCAGAACCAGCAAGCTCTGGCGCAGCGCCGTGAAGCTGTGTTCGCTGACCACACTGATGCCCAGCGCAAGCGCGGCGTCGCGCCCCAGGTGGCCGGTCGACCAGGCCAGGATTTCGTGGCGCACCGCCGGTTCGCCGTGCGGGTCCGCTTCGAGTACGTCGCGATGCAGGTTCAGCAAGGCCAGCACGCGCGCTTCATGCTGCAAGCGCAAGCGGGCAATCTCGGCCAGCACGACAGCGTCGGGCTTGAGCGCATCGGCCGCGCGTGCCTTGGCGCTGTCGCCGTTGTCGGCGCCGCTTGCCCGTAGCTTGTCGCTCAGCGCGCCGGCGCCGTCGCCCTGCTCGAGCGACTTGCCTTTGCCGCCGTCGCCCAGTTCGAGCGACTTGACTTTTTCTCCGTCGCCAAGGTCGAGCGACTTGCCTTTGCCGCCGTCGCCCAGATCGAGCGACTTGCCTTTGCCGCCGTCGCCCAGGTCGAGCGACTTGCCTTTGGTCGCGTCGCCCGGCTTGGGCAGTTCGACCGCTGAACCCGAGCGCGGCTTGAGCGCGTCGCCGGCGTCGGGCAGGCGTACTTTGCCCGAATCGCGCGTGTCGACAATCAGCGGCGCGCGTTGTGGCACAACCAGCACGGGCGCGCTGATTGGCGCGCCGCCATGCTGGGACAGGCCCAGCGTCGAGCCGTGTCCCTGCGCGGCTGCGGAAGCGCACATCGTCACGTAGCTCAGCAGCAACAAATTGATGGCGCGCGCGACCAGGCGCAGGCGTTTCGGCGTGTTCATTGTCCGATGATAATATAGTTGATCGGGATTCCTGCACAGAGAACGTATGCGGCGGGGATTAAAATCCCTCACCGCAGCGTTTAACCACTATCTATGACTTTTAGCGTTGTCCCGCTCCATGATGAGATTGCCGCCTTGCTGCCGCGCCTGCGCCGTTTCGCCCGTGCCGTCACCCGCAATCGGGAGGACGGCGACGACCTGGTGCAGCTGGCCGTCGAACGCGCGCTGGTGCGCAGTGCGCAGTGGCAGGCTGGCACCCGGCTTGACAGCTGGATCTTTCGGATCATGAAGAACGCCTGGATCGATGAAATCCGCGGCCGCGTGCGGCGCGACCAACTATTTGCACCCGAGGCGGCCGGCGCGCACGTGGGCGACGACTTTGCCGAAGCGCACCAGCAGCGCATGGCGATTGCGCAGGCGCTGGCCATGCTCAGCGACGACCATCGCATCGTTGTCGCTCTGGTGCTGGTGGACGGCATGGCATACAAGGAGGCGGCCGAGCTGCTGGAGATCCCGATGGGAACGCTGACCAGCCGGCTGGCGCGGGCGCGCGACGCATTGCAGTTGTTGTTGTCCGATCAGGCAAGGAGTATCACATGAACTACACCAATGAAACGCTGATGGCTTACGCGGACGGCGAACTGGACCCGGAAAGCCGCGCCGCGCTGGCGCTGGCGATGCAGACCGATCCGGCGCTGGCGGCCAAGGTGGCGCAGCACCAGGCCTTGCGCCAGGCCGTGTTCGGCGCATTCGCGCCGGTGCTCGACGAGCCCGTGCCGACACGTTTGCGCGCCGCCGCCGCGACGCCGGCCTCCGCCCCGTCTACATCGGCGGGCAAGGTGGTGCAGCTGAACTCGGCGCGTGCCGCGCTGGCAGCCAAGCGCGGCGCCTTGGCCGCGCCGGCGCCGCGCCGCGCCTGGCCGGCCTGGGGCGCGCTGGCGGCCAGCGTGCTGGTCGGCCTGGTGATCGCACGCGGCGCCTGGCAGGGCGCGGCGCCCGAGCCGGACGGCGCGCGCACGCTGGCGGCCAATGTGCTCGGCCAGAACGAGGGCCGGGTTGCCGGCGGCGCGCTGGCAGTGGCGCTGACGCAGCAACTGGCCAGCGCGCCGGCGGACGCGAGCGGCATCAAGATCGGCGTCAGTTTTCTGGCCCGCGACGGCAACTACTGCCGCAGTTTCCTGCTCACGACGTCGGCCGGTCTGGCTTGTCAGCGCGACGGACGCTGGGCCATTGCCGTGCTGCTCGACGGCGCCGTCGTGCCCGGCGCGGGCAACTACCGGCAGGCCGGCAGCGCCATGCCGGCGGCGCTGCTCGATGCGATCGACCAGCGCATCGCCGGCAAGGCGCTCGACGCCGGCGCCGAATTGGCGGCCAGCCAGCGCGGCTGGCGTCGCTAGCGCTGAGCCGGTGCGGCGCCCGCTGGCCAGGCGTGTACAATGGCGCTATTGGTGCGCTGCGGCAAAATGCACGGCGCGCGCCGCACAGCCTCACAGTATCAAAGACTTAGGCCAATCTTCGGGTTGGCCTTTTGTTTATCGGGCCGGCAAAGGCCCGGCCAGCGCGCCGCGTGCGCGCGCCACTTGAAAGGCATCGTTAATTCGGCATTCGTTATGAAAACCCCACAAAGAATTCAACCTCTGGTCGAGGAAGGTTTGATCGACGAAGTGATGCGCCAGCTGATGAGCGGCAAGGAAGCGACCGTGTACGTGGTGCGCTGCGGCGACGAGATCCGCTGCGCCAAGGTGTACAAGGAAGCCAATCAGCGCAGCTTTCACCAGGCGGTGGCCTACCAGGAGGGACGGCGCGTGAAGAACAGCCGGCAGGCGCGCGCGATGGAAAAAGGCACCCGCTACGGGCGCAAGATGGCCGAGGAAGTGTGGCAGAACGCCGAAGTGGACGCGCTGTACCGGCTGGCCGCGGCCGGCGTGCGGGTGCCCAAGCCGTTCATCTGTTTCGAAGGCGTGCTGCTGATGGAACTGGTCACCGGCGCCGACGGCAACGCCGCGCCGCGCTTGAACGACGTGCCTTTCGATTGCGCGCAGGCGCTGGCCTGCCACAAGCTGCTGCTGCGCGAAGTGGTGCTGATGCTGTGCGCCGGCGTGATCCACGGCGATCTGTCCGAATACAACATCCTGATCGACGCGCACGGCCCGGTGATCATCGACCTGCCGCAGGCGGTCGATGCGGCCGGTTCCAGCGTGGCCGCGTCGATGCTCGAGCGCGACGTGAGCAACCTGGCCAATTTTTTCGGCACCTTCGCGCCCCAGCTGATCGGCAGCCAGTACGGCGCCGAGATCTGGAACCTGTACGAGGCCGGCCTGCTCACGCCCGACACGCCCCTGACGGGCATCGTCGCCGCCCCCGACGCGCCGGCCGATGTGGGCGCAGTGATCCGCGAGATCGCCCTGGCGCGCGAGGAAGAGGAAGAGCGCACGCGCGGCCAGCTGGGCGTCGTCGCCTGAGCCTGGCCGACGTGGCGGCGCCGTCCGCGCGCCGGTGATGGCTCGCTACGCCTGCCTGCGTGGCAGGGGCGAAACGATAGTCTATTGACAGCATCCGGTGCTGCCCCCGTATAATTGAAATTAAATCAATATTCAACGGGGGGAATATGTCTAACGTCATTCATCGCGCCATCGGCCGGCTTCCCCGCGTGTGGCTGCTCGCCGTCGGCATCGGCGCGTCGGCCGCGCAATCAGGCTGGTGCGCGGCCATTCCCGTCAGCGATTTTTTCCGCGCCGAGCAGTTCAGCGACGCACAATTGTCGCCGGACGGCAAGACCGTGGCCATGCTGCGGCGCGACCAGAATGACAATCTGGTGTTGGCCGTGATGCCCACCGATGCGCGCCAGCCCAGCGTGATCGCCGGCTTGCCCGAGACCGATATTGTCGACGTACATTGGGTCAATAACCGCCGCCTGGTGTATTCGGCCAGCACTGCGCGCGCGGGAGCGCTGGGCAAGCGTGCGGGCGTGGGCTTGTACGCGATCGATATCGCCGGCGGCAAGTCGCTGCAGGTGGTCATGAGCAGCTGGCTGCCAATCAATCCCTTGGTGCCGCCCCAGCAATTGGGGCCGGACACCCACTACCTTCGTGCGCTGCCGGGCGGCAAATCGAACGAGGTCTACGTCACCAATGTCGAGGCGCGCCGCGGCCAGTTTGACGGGCTTGCCCTGTACCGGCTCGATACCACCAATGGCAAGTCGACCCGCGTCATCGGGCCCGACAATGCCATCGCGTGGGTCATCGACGAAAATGGCGAGCCGTCCGTGGCGACGACGCACGCGGGCGGCACGACGGCCATCCATGTGCGCGAGCCCAGCAGCGGCACATGGCGCAAGTTGACGGAATTTTCGGCGACCAAGGGCGAGGCATTCTGGCCCAGCTTGATGACGGCCGACGGCAAACTGTTCGGACTGGCCTACAACGGGCGCAACACCAAGGGCCTGTACCAGTACGACTTCGAGCACGCGCGCCTGGAGCCGGAGCCGGTGATCGGTCTCAAGCACTATGATTTCGACGGCCAGTTGTTGCTTGGCGCAGACCGCAACACGGCGCTGGGCGTGCGTTACGAAACCAGCGAGGCGATCACGACCTGGTTCGACGCGGCCATGCTGGGGTACCAACAGCGCATCGACAGCGCGCTGCCGGCCACGATCAACGAGCTCAGCGTGGCTGCCTCGGGCGACGTGTCGAGCATGCTGGTGCACTCTTACTCCGACCAGGAGCCGGGTTACTGGCAGCTCTACCACAGCGCCGACGGCAGCTTTACCCGGCTGGGCGCGGCGTTGCCCGACATCAAAGCGGCCCAGATGGCGAGCATGCAAATGGTGCGCTACAAGGCGCGCGACGGACTGGAGATTCCCGCCTACCTGACCTTGCCGGCTGACGTAGCCGGCCACAAGGCGCCGATGCTGGTGCTGGTGCATGGCGGGCCATGGACGCGCGGCGGACATCTGCGCTGGAACGCCCAGGCCCAGTTTCTGGCCTCGCGCGGCTACGCCGTGCTGGAACCGGAATTTCGCGGCAGCACGGGGTTCGGCAAGGCCCATTTCGAGGCCGGCTGGAAGCAATGGGGGCTGGCCATGCAGGATGACCTGGCCGACGGCGCACGCTGGGCCGCCGCGCAGGGCTACGCCGATCCGGGCCGCATTTGCATCGGCGGCGCCGGCTATGGCGGCTACGCCGCCTTGATGGGACTGATCAACGATCCGGCACTGTACCGCTGCGGCATCGACTGGCTGGGCATGACCGATATCGACGCCATGTTCGAGCAGCGCTGGAGCGACCCGTCAGCGCCATTCAAGGTCTACGGCATGCCCGTTCTGCTGGGCGACCCGCGCGCCGACGCGGCCCGCTTCAAGGCCACCTCGCCGCTCCAGAACGCGGCGCGCATCAGCCAACCGCTGATGCTCGCCTATGGCGGGGAGGACCAGAGCGTGCCGCTGGCGCAAGGCAGCCAGCTGTACCGGGCCGTCAAAGCGGGCAATCCACAGCTCGACTGGACCGACTACCCGCTGGCGGGACACGGATGGGACTTTCAGAAGGACAGGGTTGATTTCTGGACCCGCGTCGAGGCGTTTCTGGCAAAGCACGACGCCAAACCGTAAGTGGCACGCAGCCCGCCTTCGGTGGCGGGGATGCCGATACGGCGCCCAGCGTATCGACACAGGCATGCACGGGCGCCGGCCTGGAAAAGCGCGCGGCGCCCCCCGCGTTGTGACACCACCACTTTCCCTGCAGCAGGGACGGCCGCAAGGCCGCCGGTGTCGCCCGAGCCATCGTCGGCCGACTGTGACGCCCTCCAGCCGATGCAATGACCAGCCTTGCACTGCACGCGGGCATTTGCGTTTGGGTCAATTCAGGCGATAATCCTGAGATGGCTTCAAACAAATCTTTTCAGCAGCGACGATACCAGGTAAATCAGACGTGCGATGCCCCCGCGGGCGCCGCGCTCCAAACGGGAAAACGTGCCACAATCGGCCTCGCGCGGGCCGCTGCGCTGGCCTGCGCCTTGCTGTGCGCGGGTGCGCCGGCGCTGGCCCACGCGGGCAGCGACTATCTCGAGGACTTGACCTGGACCGAGCTGCGCGACCGGGTCGCTGGCGGCACCGGCACCGTCTTGCTGCCGATTGGCGGCACCGAGCAGAGCGGACCATATGTGGCGCTGGGCAAGCACAACGCGCGCGCGCATGCATTGGCCGGGAGAATTGCCCAGAAGCTGGGCAACGCGCTGGTCGCGCCGGTGCTGGCGTATGTGCCCGAGGGCAGCATCAGCCCGCCGGCAGCGCACATGCGCTTTGCCGGCACGATGTCGATTTCCGACAGCACCTTCGAAGCGCTGCTCGAGGCGAGCGCGCGCAGTTTCAAGCAGCACGGATTTCATGATGTGGTGTTTCTGGGCGACCATGGCGGTTACCAGAAGAGCGAAGAGCGGGTGGCCGCGCGCCTGAACAAGGAATGGAGCCGCGACCCCCGTTGCCGTGTGCATGCGCTGGGCGAGTACTACCGCGCCGCCGCGGTCAGCTTTGTCGACGTGCTCAAGAAGCGCGGTTATACGAGCGCCGAGATCGGCATCCATGCGGGGCTGGCCGACACGTCGCTGACGCTGGCGCTGGCCAAGACGATGGTGCGCGCCGACGCGCTGGCGCACGCGCCCAAGCCGGGCGAGCGCGACGGTGTGACGGGCGATCCGCGCCGCGCCAGCGCCGAACTGGGCGAACTGGGCGTGCAGCAGATCGTGGACGCATCGGTCGCCGCGATTGCGCGCGCCACCAGCGCCGCGCGCTAACAACGAATATTTTTTTACATAGAGGTTGTCGAGATGATTTCAGTAGCAAAAATGAGCTGGGGCGCCGCGCTGGCGAGCCTGGCGGTGGCGTCCGTCGGCGTGGCCGCCGGCGTGCAAAGCAGCGCACCGGCGCCCGCCGTCGCACCAGCGCCCGCGGCGGCCGTGAACACCGTGCCGGGCATGCCGCCGGTAATCGATGCACGCAATCTGTACAGCGAAATCGGTCCGGAGCACCTGAGCGCGGCCGTGCGCGGCGATTTGGAGCGCATCTACGTGCCCAATCTGCGTTCGAACGACGTCACCGTGATCGATCCGAACACGATGAAGGTGGTTGACCGTTTCAAGGTCGGCCACGCGCCGCAGCACATCGTGCCGTCGTGGGACTTGCGCACTTTGTGGGTGGCCAACAACGCCGAGCGGCGTGATGATGGCAGCCTGACGCCGATCGATCCGCGTACCGGCAAGCCGGGCAAGGCGATTCCTGTTGACGATCCGTACAACCTGTATTTCAGCCCGGATGGCAAATCGGCCATCGTCGTCGCCGAGGCCAAGCACCGCCTCGACTTTCGCGATCCGCACACGATGGCGATGCAGTACGCGATCGACGTGCCCAAATGCGGCGGCATCAACCACGCCGACTTCTCGATGGACGGACGCATCGCGCTGTTTACCTGCGAATTTGACGGCAGCGTCGCCAAGATCGACCTGGTCAACCGCAAGGTGCTCGGTTACCTGAAGCTGACCATGCCGCGCACCCGCTACAAGGATGTGCCAACGTTGACGGGGCCGGGCGCCACCGAGATCTGCTCGTCGAAAAAAGGCATGCCGCAGGATATCCGCATCTCACCCGACGGCAAGCGCTTCTACATCGCCGACATGGAGGCGGACGGCGTGCATGTGGTCGACCTGGAAAGCTTCAAGGAAACCAGTTTCATTCCCACCGGCGTGGCCTCGCACGGTCTGTATCCTAGCCGCGACGGCAAGAGTCTGTACGTGGCCAACCGCGGCTCGCACCGCATCCACGGCCCGCGCGACGGCAAGGGCAGCGTCACCGTGATCGATTTCGCCACCGACAAGATCACCGCGCAATGGCCGATCCCCGGCGGCGGCAGTCCCGACATGGGCAACGTCAGCGTGGACGGCAAGGCGCTGTGGTTGTCCGGTCGTTACGACGACGAGGTGTACCGCATCGACACCAGCACCGGCGCGGTGAAGAAGATCGCCGTTGGCCAGGAGCCGCATGGCCTGGCACTGTGGCCGCAGCCGGGCCGCTATTCGCTCGGACACACCGGCAACCTGCGCTGATCGACGCGGCGCCGGGCAGCAGTCCCGCGCGCCGCCATGATGCCGGCGTCCGTGCCGGCACCGCGCAGGCCGGTCTGGCCGGCCTGCCAGTGTTCCCCGCCTGAACTCCCCCCCAGCACCACAGCCGTAAAGCGTCTGAACTGAACGTGCAATACGCGCCAGTTTGACGCTTTGACGCGTCAACCGCAGCGCCATAATGGACGGCGCGCTGCATGCGCACGCCGCGCATCAATTGGTGTGCGCGACGACGCGCCGGAGTGCCATAATTGATTTTTCAACGTCACCGGGTAGCACGATGCACGAGCCAGACAGCCACGCCTTGGATCCGCAGGACTGGGACGCGTTTCGCGCGCAAAGCCACCGCATGCTCGACGACATGCTCGATTATGTCGCCACGCTGCGTGCGCGCCCCGTGTGGCAGCCGATTCCCGAGCAGGTGAGGGCGCGCTTCCAGGGCCCGCTGCCGCGCGCGGGTGGCCCGCTTGAGCAGGCGCACCAGATCTTCATGCACGACGTGCTGCCTTACGCGGCCGGCAATGTGCATCCCGCCTTCATGGGCTGGGTGCAGGGCGGCGGCACGCCGGTGGGCATGCTCGCCGAGATGCTGGCGGGGGGGCTGAACGCCAATCTGGGCGGGCGCGACCAGATGCCCATCGAGGTCGAGCGTCAGGTGGTGCGCTGGATGCGCGAGCTGTTCAATTTTCCCGACACGGCCAGCGGCATCTTCGTCACCGGCACGTCGCTGGCTAATCTGATGGGCCTGCTGGTGGCGAAAACGGCCACCTTAGGCGAGGCGGTGCGCCACGACGGCCTGCGCGCGGGCGCGCGCCAGCTGGTGGCCTACACGTCCTGCGCGGCGCACGGCTGCATTGCGCAGGCGATGGACTTGTCCGGCCTGGGCAGTGCCGCGCTGCGCCGCATCGGCGTCAACGCCGCGCACCAGATCGACCTGGCGGCGCTGGAGACGGCCATCGCGCGCGACCGCGCCGACGGCCTGCAGCCGTTCCTGATCGTGGGCACCGCCGGCAGTGTCGACGTGGGGGCGATCGACGACCTGGCCGCGCTGGCCGCGCTGGCCGCGCGCGAACAACTGTGGCTGCACGTGGACGGCGCCTTCGCCGCGCTGGGCATGATGGCGCCCGATATCGCGCCGCTGCTGGCCGGCATCGAGCGGGCCGATTCGCTCGCCTTCGACTTTCATAAATGGGGCCAGGTGCCGTATGACGCGGGCTTTCTGCTGGTGCGCGACGCGCGCCTGCACATGGCCGCGTTTGCCGCGCCGGCCGCCTACCTGCAGCGCGAAACACGCGGCGTGGCCGGCGGCTCGCCCTGGCCGTGCGATTTTGGTCCCGACCTGTCGCGCGGCTTTCGGGCGCTGAAAACCTGGTTCACGCTGCGCGTGCACGGCGCCGACGGGCTCGGGCAGGCCATGTCGGGCTGCTGCGCGCTGGCGCGCTACCTGGCCGAGCGGGTGCGCGCCGAACCGGCGCTCGAGCTGCTGGCGCCGGTCGCGCTCAACATTGTGTGCTTTCGCTACCGCTGTGCGGACGCCGACAACATCAACCGCGCGATCGTGGCCGACTTGCACGAGGCCGGCATCGCCGTGCCATCGACCACCATCGTCGACGGCCAGTTGGCGATTCGCGCCGCGATCATCAACCACCGCACCGAGGCGCGCGACATCGACGCCTTGTTGGACGGCGTGCTGCGCCTTGGTGCGCACCGCTGTGACCCCGATTTGGAGTGACCATGATCGACAAAATAGCCTACGCCGCACAACCATTCGCACCGCTGATCGGGGTGGCCCCGCTGATGCGGCGCGCCTTCCTCAACGAGGATCTGGCCCCGCTGGGAAAGATCCTGCTGGCGCGCGCCGAACAATATCCGGCCGACGCCAACGCCTATCTGGATTGCTCGACCGTGCTGCAGCTGCAAGGCGACCGGGCGATCGCCTTGCAGGTGCAGGCGCAGGCGATCGCCATCGAGCCGCTGTACAGCATTCCGGCGCCGCAGGAGCTGGTCGGCCTGCGCCTGCTGGTGCTGATGGGCCCGGGCGATTTGATGGCCAACACGCCGGTCGAATTTCTGCTGGAAGACTCGGACGTGGCGCTCGACATGCTGTTTCTGACGCTGGACGCACCGTGGCCCGAGGTGGTGCCCGAGCACGACGTGATGATGGTGGCGATGGCCGAGTGCGAGGCCAACCAGCCGCTGCTGGCACGCGTGGCCGAGTACATCGCCGACTGGCCGCGCCCCGTCATCAACCGCCCCGAGCGCATCGCCGTGCTGTCGCGCGACGGCGTGTGCGCCGCGCTGGCCGACGTCGCCGGGCTGGCGTTGCCCAACACCGTGCGCTGCACGCGCGCCGCGCTGGCCGAACTGGCCAGCGGCGCCGTTGCGCTCGACGCGCTGCTGCCCGGCGACGCGTTTCCGGTGATCGTGCGACCGGTCGGCTCGCATGCCGGCCAGTCGCTCGAGCAGATCGCCGATGTCAGCGCGCTGACCGACTACCTGACGCGCGTCGATGCCCAGCGGTTTTATCTGGCGCGCTTCGTCGATTACCGCAGCGCCGACGGCCTGTTTCGCAAATACCGCATCGCGCTGATCGACGGGGTGCCGTTCGTGTGCCACTTCGCCGTGTCGTCGCACTGGATGGTGCATTACCTGAACGCGGGCATGAACGAGAGTGCGCACAAGCGCGCCGAGGAGGCCGACTGCATGCTGCACTTTGACCAGCAGTTTGCGCGGCGCCACGCCGACGCGCTGGCGGCGATCAACGCGCGCATGGACTTGCCGTATCTGGGAATCGACTGCGCCGAAACGCGCGACGGCGCGCTGCTGATCTTCGAGGTCGACAACGCGATGATCGTGCATGCGATGGACGCGCCGGACATGTACCCGTACAAAAAACCGGCGATGGAGAAGGTGTTCGCGGCGTTTCGCGCGCTGCTGGAACGGGCCCGCCAGGGCGCGCAGGGCTAGTACGTGGAAGCCGGGGCGCGCACTGTCTTGCCCGGTGTCGCCGCATTGCTGGTGGGCGGCGGCGACACGCGCATCCTGCTCGACGCGCGCAGCGGCGCTTCGCCATATGGCTGCCGGCCGCGCCCGGACCCGCAGCTGGTCGCGCTGGGCTCGTCGACCGCCTCCACCATCTCCGAGGCCGGCATGGCTGCGGCCGAGTCCTTGCGCGCCAGCCTGGTCGGTCAGCTGCGCGACGCGCCGGCCGGCGAGGTGTACGCGCGCCAGGCAGAGGCTTTGCGCGCGGCCTTGCTCGGTCAGCTGGAACTGACGCCAGGCGACGGCGTCAACGCGCTGCTGGCCGCCTCCGGCACCGACTTGCACCTGCTGGTGACGCAGTGGCTGCGCCCCGATTGCACCGTGATGATCGCGCCCGTTGAAACGGGCAGCGGCGTTGCGCACGCCGTGCAGGGCCTGCACTTCAATACCCGCACCGCGGCCGGCCGGCAGGTGCTGATCGGCGCGCCGGTGAGCCGCTGGCGCGGCGCGCTGCACACGCTGGCCGCGCGCACGCCCGAGGGTGCGCTGCGTGCGCCCGAGAGCATCGACGCCGATTGCATCGCGCACGTCGAACGCGCCGCCAGCGCCGGTTTGCGCGTGCTGCTGGTGCTCACCGACGTCAGCAAGACCGGCCTGATCGTGCCGTCGATCGCCACCGTGCTATCGCTCAAGCGGCGCTGGCCCGGCCAGGTCGAGGTGCTGGTCGATGCTTGCCAATGGCGTCTGTCCAATGCGACCGTGCGCGCCTATCTGGCCAACGATTGCATGCTGGCGCTGACCGGCTCGAAGTTCGTCGCCGGTCCCACCTTCTGCGCGGCCTTGCTGCTGCCGCCGGCGCTGTCGGCGCGCTATCGCGAGCAGGCAGTAGACCCGGCCGCGCAGGCGTATTCGCAGCAGGCCGACTGGCCCGACGCTTGGGCGGCGGCGCGCGCTCTGGCGCCGGGTAGCAACTTCGGTTTGCTGCTGCGCTGGGCCGCCGCGCGCGCGCAACTGGACGCCCTGGCGGCGCTGGCGCCGGCCTCGATCACGGCGCATTTGGCTGCGTTTGGGCAGGCGCTTGCGGCGCGCTGCGAGCGTGACGCGCACTTCGTCGCGCTGGCGCAGGCACCGCTGTGCCGCGCGGCGCTCGGCTGCGGCCCGGGTTGGGACGCGCAGGCCAGCATCTTCCCGTTCCTGGTGCTGGACGCGCATGGCCAGCCCTTGCGCCAGCCGCAGACCGCGCAGCTGTATCGGCAATTGCGTAGCGGCGGGGGCGATGGCAAGGCGCGCCGCTTTGAGCTGGGCCAGCCGGTCGCGTGCGGCATGCGCGACGGCGTGCCGGTCAGCGCGCTGCGCCTGTGCGTGAGCGCGCCGATGCTGGCGGGGGCCGCACGCGCTGGCGGCCCGCAGCAGATGATCGCCGATGCGCAGGGTGCGCTCGATCAGATCGTCGTGCTGCTCGGTTCAGTGTGAGGCGGGCGTTTTGCTGGCGGGCGCCAGCGCGTTCTCGCTGCCCAGGTAGCGTTGCATGAATTGGTACTTGGCGCTGCAGCGCCGGCTGCTCCAGAATGGCTCAGGGTTGAGCACCACCACGCCGTCGCGCCAGACGCGTGTTTCGTAACGCCGTTTCAGCAGCACCGTATGCACATAGGTGGCAAACGATTCGGCGAAATCGTCATACACATTGGTGGCCGCGTACAACGTGGCGAAGCTGGTGTGCTGCAAGGCGTCATACAGGCCGAGCAGCGCGCTGCCGTCCATTGGCGTGTCAGTGTAGTAGCTGACATCCTTGCGCAGAGGGAAATCGTTTTCCTTGCGCGGCACGATCTTCTTGTCGCGCGTGATTTCCCAGTCCAGCGCGAGAAACGGATAGGCCTCGGTGTCCTCGATGGTTTGCGGGTCGCACCACCAGTTCGGTATGGTGGCCGTGCCCGGCGTGAGGACATGGCCGAATTCATGCAGTAGCAAGAACTGCAAGGCGTTCTTGCGCGAGTCCTCCTGCGGCTCGGCGATCAGGGTTTCCACGCTCACTGCCTGGGCTTGCGCGAACGGGGTGTTTTCCTTCCAGGTGGCCCACTGGTTGGCGGTACGGTGCGCGAACGCGGCCACGTCGATCACCACGACATAGCCGAGCACCGTGCCGTTGCAATCGGCCAGCGCATCGGTGACGGCCGACGAACCTAAGCCTTGGGCGAAGAACACGCCCAGCAGTTCGCGCTCGATCAGCTGCTGCACGGCGGCCGGCATGTCCTCGATGGCGTTGCGCACGTCGGCAAGAAAATCATCGTCGACCTCGGCCGGGCCGGGGCTATGCGGGTGGCCGCTGACGGTGTTGACCAGCGCGATATAGTCGATCAGTTCGAACGGCGCAGCGCCCATCCGTCCGCCGAGCGGGCAGTCAAACATGCCTTGCCACGCTAAGGGATTGGAAGTGACGATCATCAATGACTCCGGCGACGACGTTGGGCTGCGAACCACGGTGCTGCGGCAGGGGCGCGCTGCACGTGGGCTTGTGCCGCATCGGCGCGGCGCTCCGGCGGCGGCGGGCGCTGCCCGCCGCGCGCCTAGGCGGTGTCCTTGATCAGGAAACCTTTGAGTTTTCCCACGCTGCGCGACAAGGCCAGCGCTTCTTTGGACGGGAACTGCATCAATACCGTATCGGTTTCCTTGTCGACAATCTTGAGCAAGGTCTTGCCGGAATCGGTATCGAGGCTGAACTCGATGTTCGCCACATGTGGCTGGATGAAGGCGTTGAGCGCCTCGACGGACTTCTTCAGGGTTGCCGGATCGGGCGGGGCCGCCTCCGGCGCGGCGCTCGCCTTGACCGCTGCGACGTGGGCGGGGGCGGCGTCGGGCAGCGCGCGCGGCGTGCTTGGTGCATGCGCGGGCAGCGTATCGACGACGGCCGTTCCAGTTCCCGTGATGTGTTCGGGGCCCATAGCTTTTCCAGTGTCAAGAATCCTGATATCGAGGTTGTTGGTGAGTATCCGCTGCGCCGTCGCCCGCAAGGACGCGATACCGCTACCAGTCAGATCCGACCGTGCTGGCGACGACGCTTTCCGATACTCATTGCTGTTATCGGCAGTGCCATACAATTCTTGAGGAGTTTAAATGGCATGGCGCGCGCCGCTTGTGCCGGCGCAGACGTCTGGCCGGGTGCGCGCCGGCAGCCCCCCCCTTCACAGGCCGCTTTTAAAGGCGCTGTACGTGCGGTTCATGGTGCGCCGCACGTCGCTGTTGAGCAAGCCGGGCGTGATCAGACGCTCGAGCTCGCTCAGCTTGCCACTGTTCAGGCTCGCGTCTGCTTGGCCAGTTTCTGATTGCGCATCACGCACAGCAGGTCGGCGGCGATGTGGGCCGCCGCCAGCGCGGTGATCTCGCTCTGGTCGAACGGCGGCGCCACTTCGACGACATCGGCGCCGATCAGGTTCACCGGTCCCATGCCGCGCACGATGTCGAGCGCCTGGGCCGACGATAAACCGCCGGCAACCGGCGTGCCGGTGCCGGGCGCGAAGGCCGGGTCCAGGCAGTCGATGTCGAACGTCAGGTAGGTCGGGCGCTGGCCGACGATGGCCAGGATGCGCGCCAGCGTGGCCTGGGTGCCGTTGGCGTGCACCCACGGCGCGTCGATCACGTTGATGCCCATGAAGTCGTCGTTCCAGGTGCGAATGCCGATCTGCACCGACGTGGCCGGGTCGATCAGGCCTTCCTTGACCGCCTTGTAGAACATCGTGCCGTGGTTGAGCGAAGCGGGATTGTCGTCCGGCCAGGTGTCGCAATGGGCGTCGAAATGGATCAGCGACAGCGGTTTGCCGTACTTTTCGGCATGCGCCTTGAGCAGCGGGTAGGTGATGAAATGGTCGCCGCCGAAGGTGAGCATCTTGGCGCCGCTGGCCAGGATGGTGCGCGCGTGCTCGACGATCGCGCCGGGAATGGTGAGCGGATTGTGCGCGTCGAGGAAGCAGTCGCCGTAGTCGATCACGGCCAGTTCGTCGAAGGGATCGAAGCCCCACGGAAAAGCGCGCAGCTCTGACAATTGCACGCTGGCCGCGCGCACCGCCGCCGGTCCCAGCCGCGCGCCGGGGCGGAAGGTGGTGGCCAGGTCGAGCGGTATGCCGGAAATGGCCACGTCCACGCCGTTCAGGTCGCGGCTGTAGTTGCGGCGCATGAAGCTGAGCACGCCGGCGTAGGTGTTTTCGGGGTGGCTGCCGTACAGCGAGGTGCGCCGGATCGCGCTATCGCCTTCGATTTCTGAACTCATGGTGCTGCTCCGTCATGGTGGTGAATAGGTGTCATGTGAATATCTTTGACGTTCGGACAGGTGGTGTCGTCGATGAAGCTATTCTGCCGCCTGTACTGCGCCATGTAAAATGAAGGATATTTCTCAACTCATTAGTTTTTTTAATACCATGCGCAATCGACTGCCACCCTTGCAAAGCCTGCTGGCGTTCGAGGCCACCGCCCGGCTGGGTGCGCTCTCGCGCGCGGCCGTCGAGCTGTCGCTGACCCAGTCGGCCATCAGCCACCAGATTGCCAATCTCGAAGCGTGGGTCGGGCAGGCGCTGTTCAGCCGTACCGGGCGGGGCGTCACGCTGACCTGCGCCGGCGAATTGTTCAGCGCCACCGTGCGCGCCACCTTGAAAACCCTGCGCGACGGGCGCGAACGCATCGAACCCTACCGCAACCAGGATTCGGTGATCCTGGCCTGCGCGCCGGCGTTTGCCAGCGGCTGGCTGTTGCCCCGTCTGCCGCTGCTGCGCGCCTTGCACCCGAAGCTGGAAATGTGGCTGATCACCCAGACGGAGCTGAACCAGATCGACCGCATCGACGTCGACCTGATCATTTCCACCCAGGCGCTGCATAGTCCTGAGATGAGCTCGTTTGCGCTGCTGGACGACCAGGCGCTGGCCGTGTGCGCGCCGGCACTGGCGCGCCGTCTGCACGAGCAGCCCTATCCGCAGGTATTGACGCAGGCGCCGCTGATCGTCGACGACCGACGCCCCGACTGGGCGCCCGGCTTTGCCGAGCTGGGGCTGGCCAGCGCGCGCGCGATCACCGTGGACGATACGCGCTTGCTGTTGCAGGCGGCCGAGGACGGGCTGGGCATCGCGATGGTGTCGCGCCTGCTGGCCGACAGTGCGCTGGCACAGGGGCGCGTCGTTGCGCTGGCGCAGGTGCCGGGCATCCCTTTGGCGCCACTATGGCTGACCACGTCGACGCTGCTGCCGCGCACCCCGGCCGTCAAACTGGCCTTCGACTGGTTGTGCGGACCCGAGTTTCGGGCCGCCGGGGCGTACGCCGCGGCGGTCGGAAATAGCTTGAATGATGTCTGAATTTAGTGCTAAAGTGATAATTTAATACTGGGCTTTCGCGCGTTCGAATGGGCTGTGGCGCTGCTCGGCAGCGCGCTTCCTGCAGCACCGTCGCGTCGCGCAGCCTGGACCGGAAAGTTCCTATTCTTTGGCGTTGGACTTCAACAGGAGGTGATGGCATGAGACGGGCAGAAGCAGACCTTTTGATTCAATTTTTCCGTGAAAACCTGGTGACGGTGACGTTTTCGAATCCGCACGCCAGTGTCTATGGCCTGCAGTTCGAGCTTGCCGAGCCGGGCAAATACCGCCTCACGGCGGGCACCGATTTCAATGCCTACTGGTGCCCCTACCACAGCGATTCGGTCAACCGGGTGACCCTGTCGGGCGCCGCCGACCGCATGTTCACCGCCACCATGAACGGCTGTTCGTTTGGCGTCGGAGTGGCCGCGCCGGACGGTTCGGTGCGCGTGGCGCACGCCAACACCACCGAACACGAGCGCCTGACCGCGATGATGATGGACACGGTGGCGATGATGAAGCCGCCGTCGATCAAGAACACCGCCTTCAACAACGCCGTCATGAGTTCGCAGGGCAGCAAGCAAGGTTCGCTGAAGCAGGCGCTGCAGCTCGAACAACTGAAGGCGGCGCTGGCCGACAAGGGCGACACCTTGTCGAACCACATCAGCCGGGCCGCCTACAACGGCTGCACCAGCATCACGACGTTCGGCTTGCGGGTCGGGCAGACCTGGGAATTCTGGTTCCAGGGGAATATCGATGGCGTCGTCTGCGGCTGCTTTCCCTTCCCCAAAGTCAATCCGTAGCGGACCTTTGTGGCGCCGCGCGCAAGGTTAGCTTGTTCTTTCAAAAAGATTGCCATAGTATTGGTGTATTCTTGATAAGTGTGTCCGTTCTGGCGCAAGCGCCGGGCGGCGCCTTGTTCGGGGTGCTGTACTGGCGTTGTCGGGGCCGGGGCCGAATCAGGCCGGGGCGATCGCCACAATCTCGGGCCGGCCAATGCGCCGGTCCTCTACCAATTGACCTGAGGGGATGGCTATGGAAAATTCGATGCTCGACAAGGCTGAATCGCAAGGCAAGACCGAGGACAAGACGCTGGCGATCCTGGTGCATATCGCGGGGATTTTCTTCAGCTTCGTCGCACCGCTGATCGTCTACCTGATCAAGAAGGACGATAACGATCCGTTTACGCTCGACAACGCCAAAGAGGCGCTCAATTTCCAGATCACGGTGATGATCGCCTACTTCGCCAGCTTCATGCTGATCTTCGTGCTGATAGGCATCTTCCTGGTGTGGCTGGTGGCGCTGGCCAATCTGGTGCTGTGCATCCTGGGCGCCGTTGCTGCCAGCAATGGCACGGTCTACCGCTATCCGCTGACGCTGCGTCTGATCAAGTAAGCTGGGCGCGCGGCGCTCAGGCGCCGCGCGCCCCGAGCTCGGTCAGCTTAGCCAGCTGTTTGATGGCCGACGCGGGCGTGAGCTGTCCCACCATGCCGATCAGCGTGGTGTGGATGGGCGCGATGCCGACGAAGCCCAGGACATTGCGTTCAAGCGACTTGACGCTATGGGCGCGGAAATACCAGCGATACAGCAGCGCCGGCATGCCCATCGTCACCACCACGCGCGCGGAGCGACCGCGCAAAGCCTTGTGCGTCAGGCGCTCGCTCGCTTCGGCACTGAACGCAAAGCCGGGTCGCGCGACCTGCTCCAGAAAACCCTTCAGCAGTGCCGGCATGTCGCCCAGCCACAGCGGGAAGAACAGCACGATGTGCTCGGCCCACGCCAGCGCCGCCTGGGCCGTTTCCAGCGCGGGCGGCAAGCTGCCATGCTCCCATTCGTGCTCACTGCGCAACAGCGGAAAGTCCAGCGTGGCCACGTCGATGCGGCGCAGCGTGTGGCCCGCTTGCGTGGCGCCGTCGGCGTACGCTTGCGCCAGTGCGTGGCACAGGTGGGCCGCGCCGGCATCCGGATGGCCCTGAATCAGCAAGATGCGTTTGTTCATGTCAGCTCGCTGATGTGATGAGTCGGACCCCCAGCCTAGCACTGCGCTGCGCCGCCCGTTTGCGCTGCGCCAGCCGGCGCGACGGCGGCCGACGCGCACGGTGCGTGCGCCGAACTTGTCTGCGCCAGCCAGAGCGCGATCGTGTGCGCGACCCAGGCGCCGTCGTCGAGTGGCAGGTCGTGGCCGGCGCTGGGGTGCAGCTGGCAGGGCACGCGCCAGCGCTGGGCCAGCTGCTGCGAGCAGCGCGCGTCTACCAGTTGGTCGGCGCGGCTGGCCAGCACCAGCAGCGCGCTGTCGGGGCGCTGCGGCGGCGCCCGGTAGCGCGCCGCCGCCAGCAACTGGCGCAGCGCGTTGGCACGCGTGACGGGAAATTCGTGTTGATAGCCGATCCAGCGCGCCAGCAGATCGGCGTTGTGCTGCGCGCTGCGGCTGGTCAGGCGCAGGATCAGCGCTTCCTGGCGCGCCACGCCGCCACGTAGCAATTGTGCCAGCAGCGCGCCGTAATTGTGCCAGCGCAGGCGCTGGTAAAAGCGGCTGAACGGCCGCATCGAGGTGTTGATCAGCACCGCGCCCGCGATCTCGTCGGGATAGCGCGCGCACCATTCGACGGCCACCATGCCGCCCAGCGACAGCGCGCACAGGTGATAGGGCGGCGCCAGCTGGCGCGCGCGCAGCTCGGCGCGGCAGAATTCGACCATCTCGGCCACCCGCGTGGCGCTGCGCACCTGGTGGCGCTGGCCGTTGCCGGGCAGGTCGGGGCAGACGATCTGGGCCTGCGGCAGTGCGTGCTGCAACTGCGCGGCGAACTCGCCCCAGTGGCGCTGTTCGCGCATCAGGCCGCGCAGCAAAATCCAGCGCGTCACAGCGGCGCGCGCCCGTACCAGCGCACCAGGCCGCGCGCGCGTTGCGCGCTGCGTGCCATTCCCTGCGGCAGCCAGTGCTCGTGTCCGCAGGCGGCGCGCGCGAGGAAGTCGAACCAGACGGTGTGACGGCGCAGCACGCGCTGCAGCCGGTGCGCGGCGGTCGGGTTGAAGATGCCGTGGCGGGTGAACAGCTGGCGCGGATTTTTCTTCACCCACAGCCACGAACCCATTTCCAGCGTGAGCGGCAGGAACACCCGCTCGTCATCGGTTTGCGCGTTCAGGTACAGGTGGTCCCACAGGTCGCCGTGCGTGCGGTACTGCAGGCTCTGCGGCTCGAACACGTAATTGTGGTTCGGGTGGCTCTGGCTGAACAATTCTTCCAGTGCGCAGATCTCGGCCAGGTGGGCGATCGGCGCGGCCGTGTGCGCGTGCGGGAACCAGATCCGGTCGTGCAGGCCGAAGCCGGAATGGCAGTCCAGCGCAAGACTGAAACGGCGCGCCAGCAGTTCCTGTTCGACCACCCGGCACACGGCGCTGCTCTCGGCTTGCATCGGCGCGCCCAGCACGCCCCGGTACCACGGCAGGCGCGCGCTGTAGCGCTGGCCGCCCAGCATGAACGGCACTTTTTCATGCGCTTCGACGGGCGCGTTGCGCATCAGGTCGACCCCTTGCGGATTGCAGCGGGTGGCGGCCAGCATGCCGCCCGGGTTCACCAGCGGCATGAACACCAGCCGCACCGATTCGAGTTGCTGATGCAGCACCCGATCCCAGCGCAGGCGCGCCAGCAGGCTTTGCAAAAACGCCAGCAGCACCTGGGTGCCGATCCGTTCGAGCCCGTGGATGCCGCCGAAAAATCCGACTGCCGGCACGTCCAGACTGGGGTTGCCCAGCGCCAGGGCGTAGACGGGAAACGGGCCGCCGCTGGCCGTCACGTTGCAGGCGGTGCTGACCTCAAGTTGCGTGCCGCCTTCTTCAATCAGGCGTTCCAGGGCGATCAGTTCGGGCAGCTTGCGGTGGCTCATGGCGGGGGCGAAGTGACTGGAAGGAGTCCAGTGTATCCGCTTGTGCTGCGCGCGCCTACATGCACGTCGTCCGATCGGCACGCGCTGGTGATTTATCTGGCATCGGCGGCGTGGCCGGCGCGGTGCTCAGCTGCGGCGAACAGCACACGCGCGACTGCGTCAGCCAGTTGGCCGGATCGGTGGGCCGCTTCCAGGATGCGCGCCAGTCGGGGTAGTGTGGGCCAACTGGCAGCGCAGGGGAGTGCGCATCGCTTGGCAGGCCGATGTCGTCGCCCATCAGGCTGAGCGCGATCTTGACGCTCGATGCCGGTGTGGCGCGGCGCGCCCAGTCGCCGCGCTGGAACGCGATGTTGCCGGTGCTGGCAGCGGCGCGCACGGTGCACACCGCGTGCGCGTGCGCGGCCGGCAGCATGTGCAGGACCGCGGCGCCAGCTACAAGCCGATCGGCTGTTCATTGTGCGCGTGGCTACTTGCCGGTGCGCGCTTCCTGCGCCAGCGTCTTGGCCAGCCGCGCGCGGGCATCGTCGGCGTAGCTGCGGCAGGCGTTGCTGTCGATGAACGCTGCGTTGCCCAGCGTTGCCTGCTTGGCCTGGCGCTCCCACAGGTCGCTTGCATCCGGGTGCGCGGAAATGAGGATGTCGCAAGGCAGCGCGGCAACCGTGGCGATCGAGCGTTCGACGTCGGCGCGCGCCTGCGGATAAAGCGTGTTGCCGCTGTAACGAAACGCTCCCGCGCTCAGCGCGTTCAGGCTGTCCGCATACACCACGTTGACGGTTCTGCCGCCTTCGCTCGACTGCCAGGTCCAGCTGACACCACCTGGCGTATGGCCGGGCGTGTAGTGCGCGGTCACCGACAAGGGGCCGAGCTTGATGATGTCGCCGTCGCGCACCGCGCGCACCTTGGCCGAGGCCGGCATCGTCGGCGGCAGGTCGCTATATTGGGGATCGGCCGGGTTCGATACGCCGGTGCGCAATACCGGCTCGGCCGCCGTGCTGGTCAATACCGTTGCGCCGGACAGGCGCTGCAATTCGGCGATGCCGCCGGCATGGTCGTAGTGCTCGTGCGAATTGAGGATGTACTTGATGTCCTCGACCTTGAAGCCGAGCTGGCGGATATGCTGCGCGATCTTGGCGGGCGACTCGGGACTGATGCCATCGAACAGGATGTGACCGGCCGGGGACGTGAGCAACACCGAGCTCACGCCATGCATGCCGACGTAATAGGTGTTGCCATAGATGACAAACGGTTCCTGCGGGATGTTCCAGTCGGTTCCATACGCTGGCGCGCACGCGAGCAAGGTGCCGAGCAGGGCGGGCAGGATCAGGTTCTTCAGTCGTTGCATGGTGCTCTCGCTTTCAGTTGACGTTGGTGTTCATGGTTTGCGCTGCATGCGCCGATACCGCGTGCCGGGCGCGCCGGCGTGCGCGATCGATCGCGATCGATCAGCTCTGCCGCGTCACTACAAGAACGCCGCTCGTGTCGATCGCATCAAGTAGCCACAGCGTGCCCATGGGCGGCGCTTGCGCGGCATGTTTTAGCCCTGCTACAGCGCGTCCAGGCGCGCCGGCAACTCGCTCAGGAACGCTTGCTTGAGGCGCGGTCCGGCGCTGTCTGCTTGCCGCCGTTGGTCGCGCACCAGACGGGCAAACACAATTGTGCGTTGCTGCTTGCTGGCCCAGCCGACGAACCATCCGTATTGGTGGTTCTTGTCGTCCGTGCCGTCGGCGAGCACGGGCATCGCGGTACCGGTCTTGCCGTGCACTTCCCAGCCATTGGCCAGCGTCTCGGCGGGCAGGATGCGCAGCGTCATGTCATACGCTGTCGCGCTCAGTGGCAGTGTGCGGTTGACCACTTTTCTGAGGAAAGCGACCTGCTCGACGGGCGATATCTGCAGCGACGAGCTGACCCAGGACAGCGTGAGGCCATTGTCTTCGCCGGCGTCGCCGGACAGGTCGGCGTTGCCGTAGTCGAAGCCGGTGATGTAGCGCTGGAAGCGCGCCGCGCCCAGCTGGGCGACGACCTGCTGGGCGTACCACAGCACCGAGTTTTTGATCCAGCTGGCCGGGTCGGTCGGCGCGCGCCAGCTGCGATTCCAGTCGGCATAGCCGGGCCGGAACGGCAAGCGCGGCGTGTGCTCGTCGCGCAGGATGCCGCTGTCGTAGCCCATCAGACTGACGGCGATATTGAAGGTCGAGGCGGGCGTGACGCGCTCGTCGCACTGGCCTTCGTGGACCAGGCGCCGGCCGCTGGCCGCATCGACCATCTCGGTGCAGCCGAACGGTGCCAGCGATGCCCCCTCGGCCAGTGAGCCGGTCGCGTTGTGCGGCGCTGCACGTGGATTGTCCGGCGCGCCGTGCTGCGCCGGCGCCAGTGGCGCGCTGCGCAGCGCCAGCGCCGGCTGAAACGCCAGGCTGCCTGCGACGATGCCGGCCAGGCCGCACAGCGCGGCGCGGCGCGTCCACGGCTGCGCTGGCGCCGCTGCGCACTGGCGGATCAGCGCGATGCGCGTGGCCAGCGTACTGGCGTTGACGGCGCCAAACGCCAGTGCCGTGCGCAGCGGACGATGCTGCACGCGCAATTGCGTGATCAGCGCCGCCGCATAGGCTTTGCGCTGCTCCGCCGAACGCTCGCGCAGCACGTCGCGATCGCAGCCGAGCTCCTGCGCCCACGCCAGGTCGGCGCGCAGCAGGCGCATCAAGGGATTGAACCAGAGCACTGTCTGAAGCAGCACGCCGGCGCTCATCCACTGCAGGTCGCGCCGGCGCAGATGGGTCAACTCGTGCTCAACAATCATCTGTTGCGCAATGGGGGAGAAGGCGCGCAGGTGGCGCGGCAACAGCAAGCGCGGCGTGAACAGGCCGAACAGCATGGGCGAAATCGGCGCGTCGACTTCAATGACGAGCGGCGTGCGCGCACAGGTCTGGGGCATCGCAAAGCCGGCGTGCTCGCTCAGGGTGATGAGCCGACTTCCCGCCGCGGCCAGGCCAAGCAGCATGCGGCGCGCATGCACTAACTGGCACAGCGCATAGATCAGGCCCAGCAGATACGCCAGCAGCCAGCAGCGCGCGCCAACGCTGAGCCAGGAGCGTTCGGGCGGACTGGCGTCGGGTGTGTTGGCGGCGCTGGTCGCGCCGGCCGGCGCGCCGCTCGGGCCGGGCGCGGCGTGCTGCGGCGCGCGGGCAGCGTCCAATTAGATTGGCGGCACGACACGCAAGCGCTCACTGTGCGGCAGCAAGATCACCAGAAACGTGGCCAGCACCGTGAGCTGCGCCAACAGCCAGAGCGAACGCCCGATGGCGACGTCGGGCTGGCAGCGCCGGCACAGTGTCGTCAGCGCCCACACGCCCAGCCCGGCGGCCAGGCAGCCGGCGCTGGCCAGCAGCAAGCGCAACGCCAGCAGGTCGAGCATGGCCATCACGCTGCGTCGTGGCCTTGCGGCCAGTCGAGCAGCAGTTGTTCGAGTTGGGCCAGCTCGTCGTCGTCGACAAGTTTGCTGCCGGTGAACATATTGATCGGCAAGGGCGCGTCCATCTCCATCACCCGCGTGCCAAAGTCGTGCGCAAACGCCGCCAGCGTATCGACCTTCTCGAGCACCGCCTCGTACACGTGCACGCCATGCTGGTTCAGTTGGCGTAGCGAGCCCTTGTCGAGCATGCGCTCGAGCGTCTTGCGGGTCGACGAGGCCGACCAGCCAAGTTCGCCGGCCACCTGCTCATGGATTTCGCGCGCGCTCTGCGGTTGCTGGCGCCACAGCGCCTTCAGCACGGTAAGCTCAGAAATTGACGGGATGGCCATGATGAACAACGCTCCTTGCGCGACGAATGTCACCATTGTGCGACATGTGTCGTGCGCCTGTCAATGCGCCGATTGACAATTGCGCGCGATAGCGCGAAGGACGGCCTTTGCCGGGCGCAGTTTGCCAGAGGCCGAGCGTGGACGCTCCCCTTGGTGGCTTGGCGCCTGACGCTAATGCCCTTGCAGCGTCACCATCAGCAGCGCCGCGCCTTGCGCCGCCGTGGTTGTGGCGGCGCGCGCCTCGGTGCCTGCGTCGGCGCGCCAGTGATTGCGGTACTGCACCGGCGTCATGCCGGTGAGCGCCTTGAACTGGCGGCTGAACGCGCTGTGATCGGTGTAGCCGCAGGCATACGCGATCTGGGCGATATTGCGCTGCTCGTCCGCCTCGATGATGGCCAGCGCGCCGTTCAGGCGCGCCTGCAGCAGCAGTTGGCGCGGTGTGGTGTGGAACACGCGCTGGAACAGGCGCTCCACGCGCGCCAGCGACAGGCCCGCATCCTGAGCCAGCTGATTGAGGCAGATGGTCTGACGGTAGTTGTCGCGGATGTGGTGGGCAATCTCGGCGATCTTGCGATACACGGGATGGAGCGCGTCGGGCAGGCCGAGGTCTTGCGAGGTGCCGACCAGGCCGATGATGTCGCCCGCCTCGTCGCGCAGCGGCGTCTTGTGGGTCAGGCACCAGCCACGATGGCGGTTCGGGTACAGATGCAGTTCCAGGTGCTTCTTGATCGTGGCGCCCTGCTCGATGACCTGGCGGTCCTGCGCCAGATAGGTCTGGGCCAGGTGCACAGGATGGACGTCGATGGCGCTTCGGCCCAACACCTCCTGCTTGCTGCGCAAACCGCAGCGGCGCACCATCGTGTGGTTGATGCTCAGATAGCGCCCTTCGCGGTCCTTGACGAAGAAAGCCACATCGGTGAGCGCGTCGAACAGCGATTCGATCGCGCTCAGTTCGACCATGTGCTGCGCGCCGGCGCCCGCTGCTGCCGGGTTCACGCAGGCTCCGATCGGGCGCCGTGTATGCGAGGCGGCGTGTACGCTGTCTTCAAACTGGCCATCAATGACTCTCTTTCCGGGAAATGCGCCAGATGGCGCGGTGCTGGCCGCCCTTGGCGCTGTCGACGCAGCGCGCACCGGTTGGCGCGGGCCATGGTAGCGCGTTGCTCCACGCATGTCTTTGCCACCCGCCGCCCTACATGCGCCGAAATCGGCATAGTTCCGGGCGGCGCGGCGCGCCCCCGGTGATTGTGCTGATTTCGTCTCGGTCGGTGCAATACCGGTCCTACCGCGCACAGGCAGCGCTTGATAAAGTGCGCGCTTCGTCGCACACTGAACATGCCCACTTCGTCGATCCGGGCATGGGGTGGGAGTGCGGGGGGCGCTGGCGCTGGCCGCGGCGCCAGCGGCGTATTTATAAGGTTTGTGCGGGCCTGGCGTGATTGTGCCGATTTCGTCTCACGCCGCGCGCACAACGATCAAGACTGGCGGGCGCTGGAACGTTAAAATCTATACCACATCGCGTTGCCCTTGCCGAAGCCGGCGAGTCAGCGCCTCCCTCTTGAATTATGTTTCACCATTGACCGGCTCAGGCCGGAGAAAGCAAGGTACATTCCATGTGGAAAGGTGTCATTCCCGCTGTTACGACCAAGTTCACGCCAGCCGATAAGCTCGACATGAACGAAATGGCGCGCTGCTTTTCGCTGCTGATGGACGCCGGTTGCGACGGCCTGATCGCCGCCGGCTCGCTGGGCGAAGGTCCGATGCTGTCGCACGACGAGCGCATCGACGTGCTCAAGCTGACCAAGCAAATCACCGGCAGCAAGCCGGCGCTGCTGACGATCGCCGAAGCATCGACCCGCTCCGCTTGCGAACTGGCCGAGCGCGCCGCTGCCGCCGGGGCCGACGGCCTGATGGTCGTGCCGAGCACGATCTATCACACCAATCACCGCGAGACGATCGCCACGCTGCGCGCCATCGCCGCAGCGGGCAACCTGCCGATCATGCTGTACTCGAACCGGCTGGCCTATCGCGTCGACGTGACCACCGACATGCTCGAAGAACTGGCCGATGACGCGCGCTTCGTGGCCGTCAAGGAATCGTCCGACGACATCCGCCGCAGCACCGAGATCATCAACCGTCTGGGCAGCCGCTACGACCTGTTTACCGGCGTCGACAATCTTGCCTTCGAGGCGTTGTCGGTCGGTGCCATTGGCTGGGTGGCCGGTCTGGTGGTGGCATTCCCGAAAGAGACGGTGGCGATCTACCGTTTGATGCAAGCGGGACGCCAGAAAGAGGCGCTGGCCATCTATCGCTGGTTCCGTCCGCTGCTGGACCTGGACGTGTCGACCTTCCTGGTGCAAAACATCAAGCTGGTCGAAGCGCTGGCGATCGATTCGAACGACCGTGTGCGCGCGCCGCGCCTGCCGCTTGAAGGCGAGCAGCGTCGCAACGTCGAGCAGATCGTGCGCACCGCGCTGGCCTGCCGTCCGACCCTGCCAACGTTCGCCTAAGGCGATGCACAAGGTGTTCGCATGAGCGCAGCGGTCGATGTGCTGGTGGTCGGTGCCGGCATCGTCGGCGCCGCCTGCGCATATACGTTGCAGCAGGAAGGCTTGCGGGTGGCGCTGGTGGACGCGGCCACACCCGGCTGCGGTGTGACGGCGGCCGGCATGGGGCATCTGGTGGCGCTCGATGAAACCGAGCAGGAGCTGGACCTGTGCCTGCTCTCGCTGGGCCTGTGGCGCGAGTTCATGCAAGCGCACCCCGGGGTGGGCGAGCCCAGTCATTGCGGCACCTTGTGGGTGGCCGAAAACGAGCATCAACTGGCCGAGGCCGAACTGCGCGCGCAACGCTTGAGCGCGCGCGGCTGGCGTGCCGAGGCCTTGTCCGGCGCGCAGGTGGCGCAGCTTGAGCCGGCGCTGCGTGCCGGCCTGGCCGGCGGCGTGCGGGTGTTTGGCGACAGCGTCGTCTACCCGCCCGCAGTGGCCCATTTCCTGGCCCAGCAACTGGTGCGGCGCGGCGGCGAGCTGCACCGCGCGCGCCGCGTGGTGGGCGTGGGCGCCGGCTATGTGCGGCTGGAAGACGGCACGCGTCTGAGCGCCCAGCATATCGTCGTCGCCAACGGCCCTGCCATCGCCAGCTTGCTGCCCGAAGTGCCGGTGTTTGCGCGCAAGGGCCATCTGGCGATCACCGATCGCTACCCGAACCGGATCGCGCACCAGATCGTGAGCATGAACTACGGCCAGGCGGCGGTCAGCGCCGACGCGCTGGCGGTGGCCGCCAACGTGCAGCCGCGTCCCAGCGGCCAGTGGCTGCTCGGCTCGTGCCGTCAGGACGGTCAGCACAATACCGAGCTGGACCCGGTCGCGCTGCGCGCCGTGCTCGACGTGACGTCGGCGCTGTTGCCGTGCCTGAAAGAGATGCGTATTATTCGCGCCTGGGCCGGCATGCGCCCGGCCACGCCGGACGGCAAGCCGCTGATCGGCGCGCATCCGAGCCGGCCCGGCATCTGGCTGGCGGCCGGGCACGAAGGGCTGGGCGTGACGACGGCGTTCGCCAGCGCGCGCCTGTTGGCCGATCAAATGATGGCGCGGGTCAGTCAGATCGATCCGAGTCCGTATTTTCCAGCGCGATTTGAAACCTTGCGGAGCAGTGCGTATGACCGGTGATGTGATGGTGTCGATCGATGGCCGGGCGCTGCTGGTGGGTGCGCACATGAGCGTGGCCGCCGCGCTGGTGCAGGCCGATGTGCTGTGCACCCGGCGCGCGTTGGACGGTGCTGCCCGTTTCGCGCTGTGCGGCATGGGCGTGTGCCAGGAATGTCGCGTCACCATCGACGGCCAGCCGCACCGGCTCGCCTGTCAGGTGCAGTGCGCGGCGGGCATGCTGATTGCCACCGGGGACGGCGCATGAGCGCGCCGACGCGCTCGCGCAGCGTGCCGCTGCTGATCATCGGCGCCGGCCCGGCCGGTCTGGCGGCGGCCGAGGCGGCCTCGCGCCATGGTCAGGCGGTCACGCTGATCGATGAGAATACGCATCCGGGCGGGCAGATCTGGCGCGGCGGCCCAGGCCAATGGCGCGACGCGCGCGCCGATGCGCTGTGGAGCGCGCTGCAGGCGCGCCGCAACGTGCACATCGTGGGCGGCGCGCGCGTGCTGGCCACCGCCGGCCCGCAGCAGTTGCTGCTGGAGGTGGACGGACAGGCGCAGCAGATCGGCTGGGACACGCTGATCATTTGCAGCGGCGCGCGCGAACTGCTGCTGCCGTTTCCCGGCTGGACCTTGCCCGGTGTGACGGGCGCCGGCGGCATGCAGGCGCTGGTCAAGGGCGGCATGCCGATCGCCGGCAAACGCATCGTGGTGGCCGGCAGCGGTCCGCTCCTGTTGGCCGTGGCGCAGACGGTGCGCCAGCACGGCGCCACGCTGCTGTGCATCGCCGAACAGCGCAGCACGCGCGATCTGGCCGGATTTTTCGCCCGCCTGGCGCTGGGTCACGCGGGCAAACTGGCGCAGTCGCTGGGCTTGTTTGCACGCCTGGCCGGTGCACGTTACCGGCACGGCGCCACCGTGGTGGCCGCGCAGGGCGACACGCGCCTGCGCAGTGTGACCATCGAACAGGGCGGGCGCCGCGTTGAGGTGGCGTGCGATTTCCTCGCCTGCGGCTTTGGCCTGGTGCCCAACACCGAGCTGGCCACCTTGCTCGGCTGCGCGCTCAACGATGGCGTGGTGCAGGTCGATGGTAGCCAGTCGACCAGCCGCCCGGGCGTGTATGCGGCCGGCGAATCGACCGGCATCGGCGGGGTCGACAAGGCGCTCGCCGAAGGCCGCATCGCGGGGCTGGCCGCGGTGGGGCGTGCCAGCGCGCCGCGTGAGCGGGCCGCGCGCGCGCAGGCGCAGCGTTTCGCCGCGCTGCTGGCGGCGAGCTTTGCACCATCGCCCGCATTGCGTACACTGTGCAAGCCCGATACGCTGGTGTGCCGCTGCGAGAATGTGAGCGCGGCGCAACTGGCAGAACATGATGACTGGCGCAGCGCCAAACTGCTCACGCGGGCGGGCATGGGGCCATGCCAGGGGCGCATTTGCGGCAGCGCGTGCCAGGTGCTGTACGGCTGGCAGGCGCCCGGATTGCGCCAACCGATTTTTCCGACTTTAACTGCAACGCTCGCCAGCGGCCCGGCCGCGGCGACCACTAAGGATATGACGACATGAAACAACTGTACATCGACGGCGCCTGGTGCGACGGCTCCAGCGTCACCACCACCCGCAATCCCTCGGACCGCGCCGACATCGTTGACGACTACGCCAGCGCCGGCAGCGCCGAAGTCGAGCGCGCACTGGCCGCCGCGCGCGCCGCGTCCACCAGCTGGCGCCACTCGGGCGTGCAGCAGCGCGCCGACGCGCTCGATCAGATCGGCACCGAAATGAACGCGCGCAAGGTCGAACTGGGCACGCTGCTCTCGCGCGAAGAAGGCAAGACGCTGGTCGAGGGCATTGGCGAAGTGGGGCGCGCCGCGGCGATCTTCAAATTCTTCGCGCAGGAAGCGCTGCGTATTCGCGGCGACAAGCTCGCCTCGGTGCGTCCCGGTATCGAGGTCGACGTCACGCGCGAGCCGCTGGGCGTGGTCGGCATCATCGCGCCGTGGAATTTTCCGATCGCGATCCCGGCCTGGAAAGTTGCCCCGGCGCTGGCCTACGGCAATTGCGTGGTACTGAAACCGGCCGAACTGGTGCCTGGCTGCTCGTGGGCGATGGCCGAGATCATTTCGCGCGCCGGTTTGCCCAATGGCGTGTTCAACCTGCTGACGGGGCCGGGCCGGGTGGTGGGCGAGGCGATGGCCAACGACGTGCGGGTGGACGCGGTCAGCTTCACCGGTTCGACCGGCGTGGGCGCGCGCGTGCTGGCCTCGTGCGCGGCGCGGCGCGCCAAGGTGCAGCTGGAAATGGGCGGCAAGAACCCGCTGATCGTGCTGGCCGACGCCGACTTGGCGGTGGCCGTCAACGCCGCCATCCAGGGCTCCTACTATTCGACCGGCCAGCGTTGCACCGCCTCGTCGCGCCTGATCGTCGACGAGCAGATCTACCCGGCCTTCGTGGCGGCCATGATCGAACGGCTCGGCCAGCTCAAGATCGGTCACGCGCTGCACAGCGACACCGACATCGGTCCGGTGGTCGACAGCTCGCAACTCGAGCAAGACTTGCGTTACATCGAGATGGGCAAGGCCGAAGGGGCCCGCCTGGCCTTTGGCGGCGAGCGCCTGGTGCGCGGCACCGACGGCTACTTCCTCAATCCGGCGTTGTTCGTCGACTGCGATCCGGCCATGCGCCACACGCGCGAAGAAATCTTCGGCCCGGTCGCCTCGGTGATCGCGGCCAAGAATTACGAGCACGCTTTGGAACTGGCCAACGACACCGAGTTCGGCCTCACCGCCGGCATTTGCACCACCTCGCTCAAGCACGCGACGCACTTCAAACGCCATGCGCGCGCCGGCATGGTGATGGTCAATCTGCCCACCGCCGGGGTTGACTACCACGTGCCGTTTGGCGGTACCAAAGGCTCGAGCTACGGCGCGCGCGAGCAGGGTAGCGCCGCTGTCGAGTTCTTCACCACCAGCAAGACCAGCTACACCGGCAGCTAAGCACGCGGCGCGCCGCCGGCCCAGGCCGCTGGCGCGCAAGCGGCCTGGGCCGGTGGGTGCGCGCTGGATGCGGCCCTAGTTGTCGACATCATCGACGCGCTTGCTGCGCAGGCTGCCCAGCACGTCGCGCCAGCTGACGATGCCGACGGCCTTGTTGCGGTCATTGACAATGGGAATGCAGGAGATCGCGCGCGTGACGAACACGTCGATCGCGTCGTCGATCGTGGCCTCCTCGGAGAGCACGATCGGATGGCGCGACATGATCTGATGGACCCGCTTGTTCAGCGTCGCGCTGTCCTTGGGGCTTTCAGTGCTGGTGCCGATGTTGGGACTGAGCGCCTTGAGCAAGTCGCGGTCCGACACGATGCCAATCAGCT
Organism: Burkholderiales bacterium; assembly: GCA_038207625.1. Taxonomy (GTDB): domain Bacteria; phylum Pseudomonadota; class Gammaproteobacteria; order Burkholderiales; family Burkholderiaceae_D; genus JBBQZO01. The sequence continues at coordinate 62,054 of JBBQZO010000032.1, forward strand.
CCCCGTCTTCGATGGCGAGCAAGTGATGGAACTTGCTGTGTTCAAAGATTTCCTTTACCAAGGCAAGTTTGTCATCGAGTCCGATCGTCACAAGATTGGTACTCATTATCGACTTCAACTTCATGGTCAGCTCCAGTGCGTGATGTGTTAGCTGCGCGGGAATGCGGGATGTACGGGGATTGGCCCGGGAACGGCGGGCTGACCGCTGTCACATCTGCATTGCATGCTGCACATTATCACAGGCGGCCTCGCCGAGCAGCCCGGCAAACGCCTCGGCAGGCAGCGGCGGGCTGCGCAAGTAGCCTTGGAACAGGTCGCAACCGTGCTCGCTCAGGAAGGCCAGTTGCGCGGCATTCTCGACGCCTTCGGCGAGAACCTGAAACCCCAGCGTGTGGCCGATGCCGATGATCGCCTCGGCAATGGCCATGTCGTTGCGCCGAAATGGCAGAAAATCGACGAAGCTCTTATCGATTTTCAGTACATCGAGTGGGAAGCGCTTCAAATACGACAGCGACGAGTACCCGGTGCCAAAGTCGTCAATCGCCAGCCGTACACCCATCAAACGCAGCCGTTCAAGCATGTCCAGCACATCCTGCTCATGGGCCATCAGGGCGCTTTCGGTCAATTCCAGTTCCAGTTTGTCGGCCGGGAACCCCGTTTCCCGCAAAATCGTGGCGACCATCTTCTCTACGTTGCCGTGCAAGAACTGGCGCGGCGACAAATTGACGGCCAGCGTCAGCGGCGGCAGGCCGGCGGCGATCCAGCGCTGGCCCTGCGCGCAGGTCTCGCGCATCACCCACGCGCCGATTTCATGAATCAGGCCGCTGGTCTCGGCGACAGGGATGAAGCTGCTCGGCGCGATCAGGCCGTGCTCGGGGTCTTGCCAGCGCACCAAGGCCTCCGCGCCGATGATCTTGCCGCTGGCCAGATGCACTTGCGGCTGGTAGTACACGCGCAGCTGGTGCTGTTCGATGGCGCGATGCAGGCGCGATTCGAGGTCGATCCGCTCGCGCGCCGCCACGGTGAGGCGCTCGGAAAAATAGTGGCAGCAACCGCATCCGTCCTGTTTCGCCTTGGCCAATGCCGCGTCCGCGTGCTGCATCAATTCAGCGCCACAGCTGCCGTGTTCAGGGAAAACGCTGATGCCGATGCTCGCGCCAAGGTGTACCTCGAGACCCTGGCCCAGCATCCATGGTGGGCTAAACAGCGCGATGATTTCGTGGGCCACCACGGCGGCGTCCTCGGCACGGTTGATGTTCTCAAGCAGCACGGCAAATTCGTCGCCGCCCAGACGGGCGGGGATGTCTGCGGCGCGGGTGCGCGCGGTCAGCCGCGCGGCAACCTGTTGCAGCAATTCGTCGCCCACCACGTGGCCGTAGCTGTCGTTCAAGTCCTTGAACCGGTCCAGATCGATGATCAGCACGGCCAGCTTGGTGTTGCTGCGCTGCGCAGCGAACACGGCGTGTTCCAGCATGGATGAAAACAGCATGCGGTTTGGCAAGCGCGTCAGCGGATCATGGTGTACCACAAAGGCCAACTCGCTCTCCGACGCCTTTGCGGTGGAAATGTCGGCGAACACGCCGACATAGTTGGCCACCCGGCCGGCGCCATCGCGCACCGCGCTGATGGTGAGTATCTCCGGATAGACTTCGCCGTTCTTGCGGCGATTCCAGATTTCTCCGCGCCACCGGCCTTCGCTGGCAATGCTGGCCCACATCGCGGCATAGAAGCGGGCATCGTGGCACCCCGAACTGAGTAACGATGACGCTTGTCCCAGCGCCTCGGCAGCGCTAAAGCCACTGATGTCGCTGAACGCCTGGTTGACCAAGGTGATACGGTGCTGGGTGTCGGTAATCATCACACCTTCGCGGGTCGACGCAAGGATCGCCCTGGCTTGCTGCACTTGGGCGTCGAGGTCAATGCGCTCGCGCAGATCGATGCACGTCCCGCTCGCGTAGGCGGCGTCAGCGTTGGCCCCGGGCCGCACGCTGCAGCGGGTCTTCAAGAGTAGATAGTGGCCGTCCTTGTGGCGCAAGCGCAGGTCGAACTCGACGTCGGCCATCGCGGCCACGCGCGTTTGCGCGAGCATGCGCATGACCGGCGCGGCATCGTCCGGGTGGGCCAGGCTAGACCACAGCGCCGCATCGGCAGGCAGGGCATCGGGATAATAGCCCAGCAGTCGCCACCAGGCCGGCGAAAAATGCCAGGATTGCTGCGCGATATCACAGCCCCACCATGCCACGTCATGCGCCTCAAGGACGCGTTCGAGTCGCACACGCTGGATGTATTCGCAGCGCGCCCAGGTCAGCGCCGCATGGGCGCAGCGCGCCAGCAACCCCAGCAGCAGCGCACCGATGGCGCCGGCGATGGCGCCGGCGCCATTCGGCGTTGCGCCGCGCAGCAATCCCGTCAACAACAGACAGGCGAGCACCCCGCACAAGGCGCTGGCGCACAGCAGCAAGCCAGCCTTGCCCGGTGTGCGCGTCTGCCGTGTGATCGTCGAGATGCGTGTTTGCATGGTGGCACCGTTAAACGATAGGAGTGACGCCCAATGCGCCGCGCATGCCAATCCTGGCAACGGGACGGCGCTGACCGGTCGCGCGCTGCTGCGCGCTGGCTACCGTGTTCGCGCCAGCGCTCAGTTTAAATACCGTCAGCGTCTGCATCAGGACATCGGCCTGCTGCGCCAGTCCGGCCGAGGTCGCTGCCGCTTGCTCGACCAGCGCGGCATTCTTCTGGGTCACCTCATCCATTTCCATGACAGCCTGATTGACTTGGCCGATGCCGGCATTTTGCTCCGCTGACGCGTCCGAGATCGCGCTCATGATCCCGCTGACCCGGTCGACCGAGCCGATGATGTTGCGCATGGTGACGCCGGCGTCGCGCGCCAGCAGCGTGCCGGCGCTGACCTTGTCGACCGACAGGTCGATGAGCAGTTTGATCTCTTTTGCCGCCGAGGCCGAGCGCTGCGCCAGCGTGCGCACCTCGCTGGCGACAACGGCAAAGCCGCGTCCTTGCTCACCGGCCCTGGCCGCCTCCACCGCGGCATTGAGCGCCAGAATGTTGGTCTGAAACGCGATGGCATCGATCATGGAGATGATCTCGACAATTTTCTTCGATGACGCGCTGATCTCTTCGATCGTCACCACCATCTTGTCGACGATCACACCGCCGGTGCCGGCGATCTTCGCGGCATCGCCGGCCATCGTGTTGGCCTCGCTGGCATTGCCGGCGTTTTGCAGCACCGTCGCGGCCAGTTGCTCCATGCTGGACGCAGTCTCTTCGAGCGCCGACGCCTGCGCCTCGGTGCGCCCCGACAGCTCCATATTGCCGCTGGCGATCTCGCGCGTGGCCTCGGTCATCAGTTCGACGCCGTTGCGCACGTCGCCGATGATGCTGCGCATATTGATATTGAGCTGGCGCGTCGCGCGCAGCAGCTGCCCGATCTCGTCGGTGCGAGAGGTCTCAATGGTGGCCGTCAGGTCACCGCCGGCCATGGTTTGCACGGCCTTGATGGTGTGCGCCAAGGGTCGCACGACGCCGCCCGCCAGCGCAGTCCAGAACCATCCAAGCAGCAGCAGCGCACAGGCGGCCATGGCGCTGAGCCAGCCGTTGCCGGCGCGCCAGGCGAACAGTCCCAGGCATGCCGTCGTCGTCATCAGCGTCACCAGCGTCAGTGCGATGCGCGTGGCCAGCGAGATGTCGCTCAGTGCCGCCAGCCGGCTTCGCCATCCGCCACGTACGGCGCGTCCCTGGCACAAGGTGATCCGATTTGGATTGCCATTTTTCATCTCGGCATACAGGGCGCTGGCTGCATCGATTTGACTGCGGCTGGGCTTGGTCCGCACCGACATATAGCCGACCGGTTTGCCGCTTTCCATCACCGGCGTCACGTTGGCAAGCACCCAGTAAAAGTCGCCGTTCTTGCAGCGGTTCTTGACCATGCCCGTCCATGGCAAGCCCGACTTGATGGTTTGCCAGAGGTCGCTGAATGCCTCGATTGGCATATCGGGATGGCGCAAGATGTTCTGCGGAGCGCCAATCAGCTCGGCCTGCGTGAAACCGCTCACTTCGATGAAATACGGATTGGCGTAGTTGATGTTGCCTTTGAGGTCGGTGGTAGAGACGATGGTTTCGCGGTCGCTCACGACATATTCGATATTGCTCACTGGTACGTTGAGACGCATGGCAAGTCTTTCGGAAATTACAGCATGAAAGCCAAAAGGCGGATCAGACGACTGATCAGTCCGGTTTCACTTGTCTAGGCAAAGTCATTCGGTTGTTTCGCCGCGTCAGCGGCGGGCCAGACATGCACGATACAGATGAGGGGCGTTCTCAAAGACCAAGTGCAACACCTTCTCCTGTAAGGTGCCGCCATGGCGAAAATTTACAAGCATTTGACTACCCAGGAGCGCGCCGTCGTCATGACGATGCGCGCCGACCTGTGCTCCATCCGTTCCATTGCTA